>NZ_MSDV01000046.1 GCF_001931485.1 Burkholderia sp. SRS-W-2-2016
GAAGTAGCGGCGGCGGAAGTAGCGGCGGCGGAAGTAGCGGCGGCGGAAGCAGCGGTGGTGGTAGCAGCGGCGGTGGCAGCAGCGGTGGCGGAAGCAGCGGCGGCGGCGGGAGCGGCGGCTGCGGTTGCGGAGGCGCCGGCGGCGGCCAGGGCGGCGGCTCCCGCGGTGGCGGGCAAGGCGGCGGTGGACATGGCGGTGGCTTCGGCGGTGGTGGCAAAGGCGGTGGTTTTGGCGGCGGCTTCGGTGGCGGGTTCGGCGGGGGCTTTGGCGGAGGCTTCGGCGGCGGTCACGGAGGCAAGGGTGGCGGCGGCAATGGCGGTGGCGGCAACGGCGGCGGGAACGGGCACTAGCAGTCGCCCGCTCGTTCGGTAAGGGCTGCGCGCCCTACCCGCCGGCGGCATGTCCCGGCATACTGTCCGCTATCCGCCGGCAACGGCGGTGACACTCGATCCCCCGGTCGAGCGTCACCGCCCGAGGCCGGTCGGAGCGGCCCGGCCGCCCGCGGCACCTGCGCCGACGGAGCCCCGCGGAGAACGCGCCTCAGACGCGTCCCGCGCCGTCACGCGCAGCCTGCCGCGAGCGCCGGGAACACAACCCCCATTGCGTGCGAGTGTTATGGAACCAATCCGAGACGACCGCCTCATATCAGATTCATCGTTCGATATGAGGGCCCACAACATGCAACGAAACGTCCCCCCTGCCGCGACACGCACGGTCGCCGCCGTGCTGATGGCTGCCGCGCTGGGCCTCGCATCGCTCGCCAATGCGCAAACGCCGGCGCCCAAAGCGCCGCAGCCGTTGGCGCAAACCCTGTCACAAGCCGCGCCGCCGGTCGACCCGAGCTTCTCCGCCTACTCGCTGATGCAGTCCTGCAAGCAGCGCACCGACAACGTCGCGCAAGCTCAATGCGTCGGCGCGATCCGCGGCATCATCCACGGCTATCAGTACGGCGTGCTGTTCCTCGGTCAACGCGGGACGCTGCCGGCGAACGAAACCCAGCGCGTGTCGCTGTGCCTGCGCGACGTGCCGGTGTCGTCGATCGTCGACGACTTCCTCGCGGACGCCGCCCAGGTCGACACGGAATCCCTGCAGCACACCCCCGCCGAAGTCGCGGTACTCGGCTCGGTGCATATGCATCACGCGTGCACCTGATCTGACGGCGTCGTTCGCAGCGCCTGGTTGGGTGGCCTGGTGAGGGCGCCTGGTTGGGTAGCCTCGTCAGGTAGCTTAGTAGCGTAGCCCGGTAGCTTAGCTGGGTAGCTCAGTCGGGTCGCTTGGTCGGATAGCTCAGGCAGGTCCCTCGGGCCATTCAGTTCGCATCCCGGCCCACTCAAGTCGCTCACACAGCTGACCCTCCGGGCGCCTTGCAAGCCGCCGCGCCACCCGGCGCGGCGGTCGCGCTTTCCTCTTCCCCACGACTTACAGCATTTCGAGCGCGCGCTTGCTGCGCGGCGGCTTGAAGTACGCATCGAGCGCGGCGAGCTCGTCAGTCCCCAACCGCAATTGCGATGCGCGATGGTTATCGCGCACGTGCTCGATGCGCCCCGACTTCGGAATCGCGCAGACCCCGGGCGTCAGCAGCACCCACGCCAGCGCGATCTGAAACACCGACACGCCGCGCGCGTCGGCGATATCGTCGAGCGGCGAGCGCTTCGGCAAGCGCGCATGATCGACCGGGCTGTACGCCATCGCCGGCATCCCGCGCGCGGCCAGCCACGGCAGCAGGTCGAACTCCGGGCCGCGCCGCGCGACGTTGTAGAGAATCTGATTGGTCGCGCATGCGTCGCCGCCCGGCGTGGCGACGAGTTCTTCCATATCGTCGGTGTCGAAGTTGCTGACGCCCCAGTGGCGGATCTTGCCGGCGCGGCGCAGCGCCTCGAAGCCGTCGATGGTTTCCGCGAGCGGCACCGAGCCGCGCCAATGCAGCAGATACAGATCGAGCCGGTCGGTCTTCAGACGCTTCAGACTCTGCTCGCACGCGGCGATCACACCGCGCCGGCTGGCGTTGTGCGGATACACCTTGCTGACCAGAAACAGCTGGTCGCGCAGACCCGCGAGCGCTTCGCCGAGCAGCGTTTCGGTCGCGCCGTCGCCGTACATTTCGGCGGTGTCGATCAGCGTCATCCCGAGCTCGACGCCGCAGCGCAGCGCGTCGATTTCGGCCGCGCGCCGCGCCGGCTGTTCGCCCATCTCCCACGTGCCCTGCCCCAATGCCGGAATGCGCTCGCCGCCTGGCAGGCTCACGCTTGCGATCTCGCTCGTCATACTGACTCCTCGAAGTAGTTCGGTTTGGTTTGGTTTGGTTTGGTTCGGTGCGCGGCGCCGCCCGGCCGGTCGACACGGGCGCTCAAGGCGGGCGCTCCAGATAACCGCTCGCGACGCGCGCCGCCGGCTCCCGGAAACATAGCGACGAGTGTAGCGATTCGGCGGCCCGGCGGCGGTGCGTCTGACGAAAGCCCGCTATAACGCGGCGCGCCGATGTTCTAGAATTGCCGCTTGCCCTTCTCGCGTTAGCCCCATGACCACTGCCTCGGAAGACCGCTGGCGCGATCTGCGCCCGGACCCGGAAAACGACACGCCGCTCTATCTGCAACTCGCCCGCAAGCTCGGCAGCGCGATTCACGAAAATCGCTGGAATGCCGGCGAAGCGCTGCCGTCCGAGCGCGTGCTGTCGGAAGCGCTCGGCGTGTCGCGCATCACATCGCGCAAGGCGATTGCGCTGCTGGTCGAGCAGGGCCTGATTCGCCGCACCCAGGGTGCGGGCAGCTTCATCACGCCGCGTTATGAAGATCCGCTGTCGCGGCTGTCGAGCTTCAGCGAAATGCTGCGGCGGCGCGGCTTCACGCCGAGCTCGCAATGGCTGTCGCGCGAAATTTCGCCGGCCAATCGCGACGAGGTGATCCAGCTCGGGCTGTCGCCGGCCGCGGCGGTCGCGCGGTTGCGGCGGCTGCGGCTTGCCGACGGGATCGTGATGGCGGTCGAGAACTCGACGTTTCCGGCCTCGGTGATTCCCGATCCGCAGGCGATCGGCGACTCGCTGTACACCTACCTGGAAAATCGCGGGCTGACGATCGTGCGCGCGTTGCAGCATTTCCGCGCGGTCAATGCGAGCGAGGAAATCGCGCAGCAGATGAGTATTGCGCCGAACGACGCGCTGTTGCTGATTACGCGGGTCGGCTATACGGCGGATCAGCGGGCGATCGAGTTGACCGATACGTATTGCCGTAACGATTACTACGATTTTGTGGCGGAGCTGCGGAAGTAGACGGCGGTCTGGGCATTAGGCTGCGTGCCGAACTCCGGCTGCGCGCTCGCCGATCGTCAGCTGGCAGTCCAAACGATTAGCGTTCGACGAGCTATTTGCCTGGCGGCTTGCCGCGCAACCATGCTCCCCCAGACACCGGCGGTGCCGTGCTTCGCCGCGGCGCCGAAGCGACCTTGCCACGCTCGCTGTCCGCTACAACCACGTCGCGTCGTGAGCGCCGACGCGCACCGGCGGCAACGCATAAAACGCCGGCGTCAATTCCAACTGCTCCGCCGGCTGCACCGCCAGCACACTGCCGAATTCCGACTGCACGCTCGCGACGCAATCGCGTACGTCGTCGAGCGACGGGTCCGCTGCCTGCTGGCCATTCTCAAGCAGCCCGAACGATTGCAGCCAGCGCCCCGTCTGCGCGAGCGACACCCTCACGTGCCAGCTGCCGCCCTCGCGAGCCCGGCGCGCGAGCGCGACCATCGCGCCGAACGCGGCCAGATAGCCGGTCGCGTGATCGAGCGCCTGACACGGCAGATGACGCGGCTCGTCCTCACCCGCCGCCGCGCGCTCATGCCAAGCGATCCCGCTCGCCGACTGCACGAGGCTATCGAAGCCGCGCCGCTGCGCCCACGGCCCGGTGTGCCCATACGCGCACACCGACACATAGACGATCCCCGGACGCACCCGCGCGAGATCGTCGGGACCGAAACCGCGCGCCGCCAGCGCGCCCGGCCGATACGCCTGCAGGAACACGTCGGCATCGCGCGCGAGTGTGCGTAGCGTGTCGCGGCCGGCCGCGTCGCGCAGATCGAGCAGCGCCGAGCGCTTGCCGCGGCCGTTGTCGATCACGAGCGGCGCGATGTTCGGCAGATGCGGCCCGTTGATCATCAGCACGTCCGCGCCATGATGCGCGAGCGCGCGGCCGGCCACCGGTCCCGCGATGATTCGCGACAGGTCCAGCACGCGCACGCCGGTGAGCGGGCGATCAACGATGGAAGCGGAGCCGGCGGCGGCGTGCCGCTCGGCATCGCGCGGCGGCTCGGGCGGTGCATCGCCGATGCGCTCGATTTCGAACAGCGGCAAGCCCGCGATCGCCTGCGCCTGTTCGAGCGCGGCCCATTCGTCCGGTATCCGAATCAATGCGGCGCACAGTCCCGCGTCGGCAAGCGCGCTATCGAGCGGCGCGCCGTCCCAGCCGCGAATTGCCGCGGCCACGGCCGCGCGTCCGTTGTCGCAGCCGAGTAGTTTGAGCACGCCTTGCAGATGATGCGGGAAATTCGTGTGCAGCTGAATCCAGCGACCATCGCGCGTTTCGTAGAAACCGGTGACCGGATCGCGCAGCGCGGGCGGCGGGCCGCCGTCGATGCGCAAATAGCGTTCGCTGCGAAACGCCGCCAGCGCGCGCCGCATCTGTACCGACACCTGCTGCCGGCGGCCGCTGCGCAAGCGCCAGTATTCGGCCGCGGCGAGTCCCGTCGCGGCGATCGTCGCCGACGCGAGAGTGCCGACCCGGTACACCGACGGCAACTCCGGGTCCGCGCCGCTCAGCGAAACCGAGTGCAGCGCGACCGGATCGCAGCCGGCGAGAGTCCAGATGTGTTTGAGAGCGAGTTCGGGCGTCATGGGATCGAACGCGTTCGTCACGCGGTCAGAGAGAAAGTGTCCCGAGTCTAGAATTGCCGATTGCCGCAATCAACCTTGATTATCATAATCAACATATATTGATTTGTTCGGTTTCCCCGACTCCTTATGCCCAACCCAAACTTCCTGACCGCCGCCGAAGCCGCCGCGACGCTCGGCGTCAGCGTGGCCACGCTGTATGCGTACGTGAGCCGCGGGATGCTCGGTTCATCGGCGGATGCGCACAGCCGGCACCGGCTCTACGATGCGGCCGAGGTGCGCCGCCTCGCGCGACGCAAGGCCGACGGCAAACGCGCCGGCAAGGTCGCGCAGAAGGTGCTCGACTGGGGCGTGCCGGTGCTCGAATCGTCGATCACGCTGGTCGCGGACGGTCGTCTGCTGTATCGCGGACACGATGCGATCGAGCTCGCGCGCGGCGCGTCGCTCGAAGAGGTCGCCGCGTTGCTGTGGGAATGCACCCCGCGACGCATCGCCGATGCGCCGCCCGTGCCGCTCGCGCCCGCGCAATGGGCCGCGTGGCTGAAGCTGTGGAGCGACAGCACGCCGCTCGATCGCGCGCTCGTGCTGTTGCCGGCCGCCGCCGCGCAAATGCCGCGCGTGTGGGCGCTCGGGCGCGACGCGCAACTCGACACCGCATGCGCGGTGATGCGCCTGCTGGCGGCCGCGATGCTGCCGGCGGCACCGTCGAACGAACCGCTGCATCGGCAGATCGCCGCGGGATGGGGAGTGCGCAACCGGCAACAAGGCGCTCTGCTGCGCGCGGCGCTGGTCGCCTGCGCGGATCACGAACTGAACGCCTCGACGTTCACGGTCCGCTGCATCACGTCGACCGGTACGCATCTGTTCGGCGCGGTCGCGGGCGGCCTCGCCGCGTTGGCCGGGCCGCGCCACGGCGGCGAGACGGTGCGGATCGCGGCGCTGCTCGACGAGGCTTCGCGCGCGCCCGACCTGGACCGTTACCTCGCGAATCGTCTCGCGCATCACGGACCCGGTGCGCCGGGCGCGGTGCTGTCCGGCTTCGGTCATCCGCTCTATCCGGACGGCGATCCGCGCGCGCGGCTATTGCTGTCGATGCTCGCCGACTGCGCGCCGGCCCGCTCGCCGCTCAATGACGTGCTGAATCTGGCGCGCGCGGTGCGCGACACGACCGGTGCGGAACCGACCGTCGATTTCGCGTTGGCCGCGCTCGAGCGCGTGCTTGGCCTGCCGGCGGGCGCCGCGTTCACGCTGTTCGCGGTGGGACGAGTGGTCGGCTGGATCGCGCACGCGATGGAGCAGACCCGCGACGGCCGGTTGATCCGGCCGCGGGCGCGGTATGTCGGGGAGTATCCGGCCGGGGACGCGGGGTAGCGAGAACGGGGGTTGTGCGCCCGGCACCGCGTCAAACCACGCCCGGCCGCCGCCCGAACCATCCCTGCAGCGCGCCGCCGAAAAGCGCGCTACCCACTCCGCGCGCGGAACCGCTCGCCAGCGCAAACCGCGCACCCGCCTGCCCCGCGCTGATCCACGCGGTCGCGCCGCGCGCGAGCTCGATCGACTGCCCCGTCGCGAGCCAATGGTCCTCGTGCTCGCCGGCGACGGTCAGCCAGATCTCGCCCGAGACCACCTTGAAAACCGACGGCCGCGCGACACGCCAGGCCGCCGCGGGCTCGCCATGTTCCAGCTCGAAAATCCGGACTTCTCGCATTGCCGCTCTCCTTGAAGAACTTTTCTGTTGTACCGATTATTGACGTGCGATGATCGGAGACCCATGAACAGTTCCGAACACTTTCATCGAAACTGTTCAGTCAAAAAACCGGACAGTTGGCATGCGGCGCTCGCCGCGCGATGCCTCGGCCGGATAAGGAAAGCCAGCCATGAAGCTCGATATTCAGCTCGATCGCGACAACGGCGTCCCCCTCACCGAACAGATCGTCGCGGGCGTCACTGCATGGATCCGCTCGCGCAATGCGCACCCCGGCTCGAAGCTGCCGTCGATCCGTCAGTTCGCCGCCGAGTTCGGCGTCAGCCGCTTCCCGGTGATCGAGGCTTACGACCGGCTGGTGTCGCTCGGCCACGTCGACTCGCGCCACGGCTCCGGCTTCTACGTCGCCGCTCGTCAGCCGGCCGACGAACGCTGCCAGGGCGCGTCGGACCCACGCCGCGCCGAAGTGGAATCGGGCCATCTGCTGCACGAGTTCAACTATCCGGGCGAAACGCTCAAGCTGAGCACCGGCTTCATCCCGGCAAGCTGGCGCGACATGGACAGCCTTGCGCAGGCGATCCGCCACGTGTCACGCACCGACCCGGCGAGCATGGTCGATTACGCGATGCCGATCGGTAATCCGGTCCTGCGCGAGCACCTGAGAACCCGCATCGGCCAATTGGGTATTCAGGCCGACACCTCGCAAATCCTGATCACCAACGGCGCGAGTCAGGCGTTCGATCTGCTGCTGCGCTACATGCTCAAGCCAGGCGACACCATCTTTGTCGAGGACCCCGGCTACTACAACCTGTACGGCCTGCTGCGACTGCACGGGATGAAGCTGATCGGCATTCCACGCACCCGCAGCGGTCCCGATCTCGACGTGATGCAGGAGCAGCTCAAGCTGCACCGGCCGCGGCTGCTGCTGATCAACACCGTGTTCCACAATCCGACCGGCACGACGGTCGCGCCGCAGGTCGCGTTCCGGCTGCTGCAACTGGCGCGCGAGCACGGCTTCCAGATCATCGAAGACGACATCTACGCCGATTTCCAGACCGACGTCACCGATCGCCTCGCCACGCTCGATCAACTCGAGCAGGTGATCTATGTGGGCGGCTTGTCGAAGACGCTGTCGTCGTCGCTACGGATCGGCTGCGTGGTGGCGAGCCACGCGATCATCAAGGATCTGGTCGATATCAAGATGCTGACGAGCCTCGGCGGCTCGCGCTTTGCCGAAGCGGTCGCGGTATCGATGCTGGAGCGCGGCGCGTACCGCAAATATCTGGAACGACTGCGCCGCCAGATGCGCGCGGCGCTGGGCTCGACCGTGCAGACGCTCGAGGACGCCGGCTGGGAAATTTTCGCGGAGCCGGCCGGCGGAAAATTCGTGTGGGCCCGCGTGCCGCATGTCGCCGATGCCGAGCGCCTCGTGAAGTGCGGCGAGCCGCTCGGGGTGACGGTGCTGCCCGGGCAACACTTCCGTCCGAACCGCGAGGTGAGTCCGTGGATCCGGGTGCATGTGGCCTTTGGCAACGAGCCGCGCGCGCTGGCTTTTTTCCGCGCGGCCGCGGCGTTGCCGCCCGACCAGTAAGCACACCCTGCCGCGTGGCCGCCGCAATGCATGACGGCGCGCGCACTCGCCCGCCGCGTGCTGCGCGGCGCCCCGCTTTTCCCTAGAATAGCGAGTCCCAGTCCGCCCCTGCGCGCCCAGCCGCCCGCCATGTCCACGACGCCGACTCCGCCCGCCCTCTCCCCCGACACCGAAACCGCTCCGGGCCCATCGCCCCGCTCGCTCACTGTGATGCTGTGGCTCGTCGCCACCGGCTTCTTCATGCAGACGCTCGACTCGACGATCGTCAACACCGCGCTCCCCGCGATGGCGACGAGCCTCGGCGAGTTGCCGCTGCGGATGCAGTCGGTGGTAATTGCCTATTCGCTGACGATGGCCGTGATGATCCCGGTGTCCGGCTGGCTCGCGGACAAGCTCGGCACGCGCCGCGTGTTCTTCAGCGCGATTCTGGTGTTCGCGATCGGCTCGCTGTTGTGCGCGAACGCGCACACGCTGAACCAGCTGGTGTGCTTCCGCATTCTGCAAGGCGTGGGTGGCGCGATGCTGCTGCCGGTCGGGCGACTCGCGGTGCTGCGGACCTTTCCGGCGGAGCGTTATTTGCCGGCGTTGTCGTTCGTCGCGATTCCCGGCCTGATCGGGCCGCTGATCGGGCCGACGCTGGGCGGCTGGCTCGTGAAGATCGCGTCGTGGCACTGGATCTTTCTGATCAACGTGCCGGTCGGCATTGTGGGTTGCATCGCCACGTTCATCTTCATGCCGGATAGCCGCAACGAACACACCGGCAAGTTCGACCTCGGCGGTTACCTGCTGCTCGTGGTCGGCATGGTGGCGATTTCGTTCGCGCTCGACGGCCGCACCGAGTTCGGCATTCAGCACGCGACCGTGCTGGTGCTGCTGATTCTGAGCCTTGCGTGCTTCGTCGCCTACGGCCTGCACGCGGTGCGCGTACCCGCGCCGATCTTCCCGCTCGACCTGTTCAAGATCCACACGTTCAGCGTCGGTCTGCTCGGCAATCTGTTCGCGCGGATCGGCAGCGGCTCGATGCCGTATCTGATTCCTCTGCTGTTGCAGATCAGTCTCGGCTATAGCGCGTTCGAAGCCGGCCTGATGATGCTGCCGGTCGCCGCCGCCGGGATGGCGACCAAGCGACTCGTGACCACACTGATTACCCGATACAGCTACCGGCGCGTATTGATGGCGAACACGATCCTGGTCGGGCTGATGATGGCGAGTTTCGCGCTGACCAGCACCAATCAGCCGTTGTGGCTGCGTCTCGTACAACTGGCTGTGTTCGGCGGCGTGAACTCGATGCAGTTCACCGCGATGAATACGTTGACGCTGAAAGACCTCGGCACCGGTGGCGCGAGCAGCGGCAACAGCCTGTTCTCGCTCGTGCAGATGCTGTCGATGAGCCTCGGCGTGACCGTAGCCGGCGCATTGCTGACAACCTTCACCGGGATCATGCACCGGGTGACCGCCGCCAATTCGCTGCCGGCCTTTCATGCGACGTTCCTGTGTGTCGGCATCATTACCGCGTGCTCGTCGTGGATCTTCGCGCAGTTGTCGCCGGACATCCGCACGCCCGCGAAGAAGACCGATCCTTCGGAGCGGACCTGAGGGTTTGGCGCGACGCCGCTGCGGATCGGAGCCGGAGCGCTCGCAAACGGCCTTCTCCGACGCGCACGCCCGCACACCGCCACCGACCCGCAACAGGGCATGCACCGCACCAGCACCGTGCGAGTCGTCGCGTTCGCACGCCGACGGGCGCACAATTAGCGTCTCGACGCACGGCAGCTGGACGCTCCGCCTGTGTTTGCGCACGCGCATAGTTCTTGCTCGCCTATCCTGTAAACTCTCGGCCGGCACGTGCGAAGCCGTGCCGAGCACTGCAAGCACCGCCACCTCCACACGACCGACATGATGAGCATGATCGAACTCGATCCTCCCGGCTTCCAGCCGCCACGCCCGATGGCCGGCGATGAAGGCTCGCGGCGTACCGTTCTGTACGGCGGCTACACCGTGTTCAGTGTGTTCCAACCGGTTTTCTCCGTGTCGCACCGGCGCGCGATCGGCTATCACGCGTCGCTGCGCGCGCACGACGAGCACGCGCGGCAAGTACCCTCGCACGAGGTCTTCACCCAGGCCGCGCGCCGTGGCGACCTGCTGGAGCTCGGGCGACTCGCCGAATCCCTGCACCTCGGCAATTTCAATGCGTTCGACAGCCACGACGAATGGCTCTTTCTGAGCCTGCATCCGGCCGCGTTGATGGACACCAGCTACGGCGACGCGTTGCTCGCCGGTCTGAAGGCACTCGGTCTGCCGCCGCAACGCGTCGTGCTCGAAGTCTCCGAACAGGCCGGCGGCGAAACCACGCGCTTCGCGGAAATCATCGATTCGCTGCGCAAGTCCGGCTTTCTGATCGCGCTCGACGGCTTCGGCGCGAAGCATTCGAATATCGACCGCGTGTGGAATCTGCGGCCGGACATCGTCACGCTCGACCGCTGCATCCTTGCGCAAGCTAGCGAACACTCGCATATCGAGCGCGTGTTGCCGGGTCTCGTTTCGCTGCTGCACGAGTCCGGGCAACTGGTGCTGATGGGCGGCCTGAGCACCGAACGCGACGCGCTGATCGCGCTCGAGTGCAACGTGGACTTCGTTCAGGGCACCTTTTTCGCGGGCCCGAGCGTCGAGCCGGTCAAACCGCAAGTCGCCGCCAGCCTGATGGATTCGCTGTCGGCGGCACTGCGTGAACGCGTTGCCGCTCGCGAAAAGGCACAATCCGCTCGCCTTGCACCGTATGTCACCGCACTCGAGACCGCCGCCGCGCAACTGCTTGCCGGCGAGCCGATCGCCGATGCCACCGCACCGCTGCTCACCCTCGGCGAGACGGCCCGCTGCTTCGTACTGGACGGCTCGGGCCGCCAGATCGGCGACAACCAGTTGCCGCCGGGCAGGACGTCGCAACGCGCGAAACGCTTCCGCCCGCTGCTGCATTCCGAAGGCGCGAGCTGGGAACGCCGGCCGTACTTCATTCAGGCGATGCGCCAACCCGGGCGCGTGCATCTGACGCCGCCGTACCTGTCGATCAACGAAGCACACCTGTGCGTCACCGCTTCGATTGCTGCGCATACTCCGCATGGCACTCAGGTGTTATGCGTTGACATCAACTGGGAAGTCGCGGCTCACCGTAACTGAAGCTGAAGCG
The DNA here is from genome assembly GCF_001931485.1 of Burkholderia sp. SRS-W-2-2016. Classification (GTDB taxonomy): domain Bacteria; phylum Pseudomonadota; class Gammaproteobacteria; order Burkholderiales; family Burkholderiaceae; genus Paraburkholderia. The sequence goes on from NZ_MSDV01000046.1 coordinate 11,357, forward strand.
CCCGGCTGGTCCCTGATCCGGGCCAGCAGTTGACGGACCGCTTCCCGCCCCAGCACCTGGTTGGCCGCCTGCAGGCGGGTGGCGCTGGTCACGATGCGCACCGACACGATCCGCGCGGACTCATCCGTTGCGCCGTCCGTCAGTACGTCGATCACGCCGACCACATCGCCGTCGCAAAACAACGCGATACACAGCGCCCCCGCCATCGACACCACCTCCGCGTGACCCGCTTGCCGCGCGAGCGCTGCGATCGCCCCCATCCATCCCGGGCCGCCAACCGGTTCGCTGCTGTGCGGCGATGCGGTTGCTGATGTGCGGGACAGCGCGCTGAGAGACGCGCTGCAGTTGACGCCAGCGGGGTCTTTCACCGACGGTTCGAACGGCGCGTGCAGTGGAGTACGTGCCGGCTCATGCAGTGGCGGAACCTGTGGAGGAACCAGCGACGCGCCCAGCGGCGCGTCGCTAATCAGTTCGGGCGTGTTGCTGAAGAGCCGCAGCAGGCCGGTCCGGTCCTGTGCTTCCAAAGCCGCGCGCAAACGCTCGACGATGCTCGCATGCACCACCGGATCGGGCCGCTCCAATGGCGCGCCCGCACGGCGCAACCGCGCCTTGGCCCGATGGACGATCTGCCGGCAAGCGGCCGGTGTGCGCTCGAGAATCGACGCAATCTCCGCATAGTCGCAATCGAACGCTTCATGCAGGACGAATGCCGCGCGTTCGTCGGGCTTCAGGTGCTCGAGCAGCAGCATCACGCCGTACGACATATCCGCCGCGCGCAACGCCAGCTCCTCCGCCGATGGCGCGACCTGATCGAGCCACGGTTCCGGCAACCAGCCGCTCGCCTGCGACGCGCGCTCGCGCTGCGCGTGCCGCAGCCTGTCGATGGCGGTGCGCGTGGTCAGTGTGGTCAGCCACGCAGCCGGCGTTTGCACCGCCTGCGTGTCGGTCAGATGCCATTTGAGCCACACGTCCTGCACCACGTCTTCCGCTTCCGCGCGGCTGCCGAGCATCCGGTACGCAAGCGCCAGTAACCGGGCGCGCGCCGCTTCGAAGCTGGATGCCTTGTCGATTCCCTGTTCCGTCATGCGTAGACCTCCAGATTCGTGCGGTGAAAAAGAAGCGGCTGCCTGGCCGCAGTGCAGTTCAGGCGCGCACCAGCGACGGCATTCCTGAGCTTGACGCGCCGGCTACTGGAGATGTGACAGCGAAACAGAAAAATAATCCTGTCACACGAGCGGCCGCTGCTTCGTCAAATGAACAACAACCGGCGTGCGGCGCGAGCAGTTCAGCGCCCGGCGCCGCCTGCGCGATCGCGCGCCCCAATCGCCATAGAACGAGGAGCCTATGTCGTTCAGCTATCCATCCATTTCCGGTCTGGGCCTCGTGCCAACCGTGATCGAACAGTCGGGGCGCGGCGAGCGCGCGTATGACATCTACTCGCGCCTGCTGCGCGAACGCATCGTGTTTCTGATCGGGCCGGTGAACGAGCAGTCGGCCAGCCTGATCGTCGCGCAACTGCTGTTTCTCGAATCGGAGAACCCGGACAAGGATATTTCGTTTTACATCAATTCGCCGGGCGGCTCGGTGTACGACGGCCTCGCGATTTACGACACCATGCAGTTCATCAAGCCGGAGGTCTCCACGTTGTGCACCGGCTTCGCCGCGAGCATGGGCACCTTCCTGCTCACCGCGGGTCAGCGCGGCAAACGCTACGCACTCCCGAACGCCCGGATCATGATTCACCAGCCGTCCGGCGGCGGTCAGGGCACCGCCGCGGACATCGAGATTCAGGCGAAAGAGGTGCTGTACACCCGCGCGCGGCTGAACGCGATGATGGCCGAGCGAACCGGGCGCAGCGCCGAGGAAATCGCGCGCGACACCGACCGTGACAACTTCATGTCGGCGCTCGAAGCGAGAAACTACGGGCTGATCGACGAAGTGCTGGAAACGCGGGCGGCGCTGGGCCCCGCACTTCGTCATGAACACGCCTGACGGAACGAACATGGGCCCGTTTGCCGGAGAGTCGCGCGCACCCGTCGGTGCGTTCCGACCACAAAAGCTGCTCACCTTCGCTGGAGTCGCTATCATGTCGCGATTCGTCGAGTTCGACGACCGCTTCAATGGAGAGATACATGGCGGCATCCAACGAAAACGTCAGCATGGCGCTGTTTTGCGACTTCGAAAACGTCGCGCTCGGCGTGCGCGACGCGAAGTACGACAAGTTCGACATCAAGCTGGTACTCGAACGCCTGCTGCTGAAGGGCAGCATCGTCGTCAAGAAAGCGTATTGCGACTGGGACCGCTACAAGAGTTTCAAAGGGGCGATGCACGAGGCCAATTTCGAGCTGATCGAAATTCCGCACGTACGCCAATCGGGCAAAAATTCCGCCGACATCCGGTTGGTAGTCGACGCGCTCGACCTCTGCTACACGAAATCGCACGTCAATACGTTCGTGATCATCAGCGGCGACTCGGATTTTTCGCCGCTCGTGTCGAAATTGCGCGAGAACGCGAAGCAGGTGATCGGCGTCGGCGTTCAGCAATCCACGTCGGATCTGCTGATCGCGAACTGCGACGAGTTCTTCTTTTACGACGACCTCGTGCGCGAAAGTCAGCGCGCGGTCGCGCGGCGCGAGTCGTCGCGCCAGCAGCCGAACGCGCAGCAGACAGCGAAACGCGCGCCGGACGAAGAAAAGGCCCGGCCGAAGGAAGACCTCGAAAAACGCCGCAGCAAAGCGGTCGAAATTGCGGTGCAGACGTTCGATGCACTCGCGTCCGAACGCGGCGACAGCGGCAAGATCTGGGCGTCCGTGCTGAAAAACGCGATCAAACGGCGCAAACCCGATTTCAACGAGACGTACTACGGTTTTCGCGCGTTCGGCAATCTGCTGGAAGAGGCCCAGGCACGCGGGCTGCTCGAATTCGGCCGCGATGAAAAGTCCGGTGCGTATGTGTACCGAAGCACGGCGGTGAGCGTCGCGGGCGAGGCCTCCGGTGAGACCTCGAATGAAGCCGCAAACGAAGCCGCAAACGAAGCAGCGAATGAAACCGTGAACGAGACGGTCGAAGCGCAAACGGATGAGCCGGCGGCGGTTCATCCGCATGAAGCTCAGAGCGCGCCAGCGGCGTCCTCCGAGTCGGGCGGCAAGCACAAGTCGCGTCGCAAGGATCGGGGTAATCGCAAGGCGGGTCGTGCGCAGCAGGAAGCCGCTCGTGACGAATCCGCTCGCGAGCAGCCTACTCATCGGGAAACCAGCGTTGTCGAGCCGGTTGTTGCCGCGCAATCAGAAGCCGCCGCAGATGGCGAACGTACTGAACATGTGACGCGCGTCCCGCAGCAGCAGGCACATCGGGACACGCACGAGCAGGCACCGTTCGCGGCGGACTTGTTAGCCGAGCACTCTGGAGCCCGCTCCAGCGCAGCAGAACGGGATGTTGCCGCGAAACCAGCCGCCATCGGTCACGAAGACGAAGCGGCCCCGCTCGCAGACGTCGGGCAGGCAGACCAACCGCAAACCGCGAAAAAACGCGCGCCGCGCAAAACGGCTGCAAAGAAGGTGAAGAAGAGCACGCCGCGAACGCTCGATGAAGTGCCCGAAATCGCTGCACCACCCGAGGACGCTCCTTCGGCGGCCAGTGCGAAACAGGCGTCCGCGGCGGCTAAAAAGACCGCTCGCAAGACCGCGTCGCGCGGTCGTCGTCCGCGTAAGGCTGCAGCAACGGACAACGCTGAATAAACGCGAAACAACGCGTTCGATAAGCTCCGCAACAAGCCGGACACCGCGCGCGCTTCGTCGCTTCGACATCCAAATTGGAGCGCGCGTGGTTCATTCAGGTTTCCGTAACAATACAAACTACAGGCGGCGCTACCGCTTCGCTTAGCGCCGACCTGCCAACTGTCAACGAGTCTTCGCAACGCCCGCTTGCCGCACTCCCCCGCGCCGATGAATCATCGTCCGGCGCGCAGCAGGCAGTTCTGTTACTCAGATCAGAAGAAAGAAATAACCGCTCAGTAGTACGGATAAGGCGAATACATGACCGGCGGCGGCGGCGCGTAATAAGGCCGGGGCGCGACGTACACCGGCTGCGGCGCGTAATACGGCTGCGGTTGCGCAATGGTGTCGCCCTTCGAGGTCATACACTGCGCGTAGGCCGCATCGTATTGCGCCTGCAGGCCGGAGGCCGAGTATTGGGCGCCATTCGCACCGTTCGCGCCACCGATCAGCAAACCGCTGCCCGCGCCGATCGCCGCACCCGCCCCCGCATTGCCCGCTGCCGCACCGAGCAGCGCGCCAATTGCCGCGCCGCCGAGCGTGCCAAGCGCCGCGCTGTTCACACTGTTCGTCGTGGCGGCCTGGGCGGCGCCGGACGAATTGGTCGAGTGGTTCGCGTAATCGCGACACTCGTAGTCGTGCTGCTGGAACTGGCTGAGCGGCTCGCCGCGGTACGGCATCGCGACCACGCTCGGGCCGCTCGGCGGCACCACCGCGCAACCGCCGAGTGCGAGCGCGACAACGGCGACGGGAACAGCGAGGCGAAGCGGTTTATTGCTGGAAATCATGGTAGTGCACTTCGAAGGATTGGAATTCAAACGTTAGGCTAATCGCTAAATTCCTTGGTTACCGCTTCGTTACAGAAAGTTTTTCGCTCACGCATCGTTGCGCGGCCTACGAGGCGAGAAAGCGCGGCGAACCCATGCGCCTGTCTTGCCCAACATGAAAGCAATTAGCAAGCTGACCAAAACAGGCGGGCTCGCCCGACCGCTTCGCTCCGCACGCCCACCCACCCGCAGTTACCAACTGTGACAATCTTCTTGCCGCTGGCGGCAAGAAAGATACCCGCAACCCACGCGCGCGCAAGCGCCGGCAACGCGTCAGGAAAATAAACGCCCGCCCAAAAAACAGAAAGCCCTCACAAGGAGGGCTTTCTCATGTTGCTGCCGCAATCGATCGCAACCGGCGAAATCAGCTCGAACCAGTCGAACCTCGCGTCATGTCACGATCGCGCGCGGCGCGCGGCAACCGGCTCTTACGCGAAGTTCTTCGCTGCGAAGTCCCAGTTGACGATGTTCCAGTACGCTTCGACGAACTTCGGACGCGCATTGCGGTAGTCGATGTAGTACGCGTGTTCCCACACGTCGATCGTCAGCAGTGCCTTCGCGTCGGTGGTGAGCGGCGTGGCGGCGTTGCTCGTCGACACGAGGTCGAGCGAACCGTCGGCCTTCTTCACGAGCCATGCCCAGCCCGAGCCGAACGTGCCGACCGCGGTCTTTGCGAATTCTTCCTTGAACTTGTCGAACGAACCCCACTTGGCGTTGATCGCGTCAGCGAGCGCGCCGGTCGGAGCGCCGCCACCTTGCGGCGACAGGCTGTTCCAGAAGAACGTGTGGTTCCACACCTGAGCCGAGTTATTGAAGATGCCGCCCGACGACTTCTTGACGATCTCTTCCAGCGACAGGTTTTCGAATTCCGTGCCCTTGATCAGATTGTTCAGGTTGGTCACATAGGTCTGGTGATGCTTGCCGTAGTGAAACTCGAGCGTCTCTTCCGACATGTGCGGTGCGAGCGCGTTTTTCGCGAACGGCAGCGGCGGGAGCGTATGTTCCATGGTGCTTTCCTTCTCTGTATCTGTTGTGGGGAGTCTGCGGATGACGCTTTCGAGCACTCGATTGTAGGCGAGTTGGAATAACCCCGCAAACCAACGGACTTTATGCCCAGCATGACAAACACGCGGTGCGTAAGGCCTCCGGAACGGGTGCGCACACCGCGTGCCAAAGCCCCGCGAAGCGCTCGACAACACCCCGCCGAGCCGGCGCCGAATCAGCGGTGAAACGTCAGAAAGCGTCGGTCAGACGGGGTTGCACATCGGCGAGCGCGATGTCGGCCGAGCCGTCGGCGAGGTGCATCGTCAGACGTCGGCCGGGCTTCAGCGACGACGGCGCGCGAATCGCGCGACCGCTTTGGGCGTCGAGCACCGCCGCATAGCCGCGTTCGAGCGTGCGCTGCGGACTGAGCACTTCGAGCCGCGCGGCCAGCGTGTCGATCCGCGCGTGCTGACGTTCGTGCTGGCGCAACAACGCCGCATTCAAACGCTGCGCAAGATTGCTCACGCGCGCCTGTTCGGCCGCGAGATCCGGACGCCAGCGCTGCCAGCGCATCTGCAAGAGCGCGAAGCGGGCCCGCGCATCGCGTACCGGCCGCGCGCCCGCCGATGCGAGCCGCACGCGCAACTGTTGCAGATGCGTGCGTTGCCGCGCGAGCCGCTCGGCCGGCGACACCAGCCGGCGCGCGAGCCAGTCGAGTTGCTGCGCGCGCCGCTCCATCATGCGGCCGAACGCGCGAGCGAGCGTCGCGTGCCGGTGATCCAGCTCGCGCAGCAGCATCACGCGCTGCGGACTGACGAGTTCGGCGGCGCCGGTCGGCGTCGGTGCGCGCACGTCGGCGGCAAAATCGGCAATCGTGAAATCGGTTTCGTGACCGACACCGCTGACCACCGGAATCGCGCTCTCCGCGATCGCGCGCGCGAGCACTTCTTCGTTGAACGCCCACAGGTCTTCGATCGAACCGCCGCCGCGGCACACGATCAGCACGTCGACTTCGCGCCGCGCGCCGGCCGCCTCGACCATCGCCGCGAGCTTCGCGCTGACGCCCGCGCCCTGCACCGGCGCCGGATAAACGATCACCGGAATATGCGGCGCGCGCCGCGACAGCGTGGTCAGCACGTCGCGCAACGCGGCCGCCTGCAACGACGTGACGATGCCGATCGCGCGCGGATGCGTAGGCAGCGCGCGCTTGCGCTCGGCGGCAAACAGCCCTTCGGCCTCGAGCTGCGCCTTGAGCCGCAGAAACGCTTCGTACAGACGGCCCTGGCCGGTGCGGCGCACCGCTTCGACATTCAGTTGCAGTTCGCCGCGCGGTTCGTACATCGTGACGAGCGCGCGCACTTCGATGCGGTCGCCTTCGCGCGGCGTGAATTCCGCGTATTGCGCGCGGCCGCGAAACATCACGCAGCGCATCTGCGCCTGGGCGTCCTTGATCGAGAAATACCAGTGACCGCTCGCGGCACGCGTGAAATTTGACACTTCGCCGGCCACCCAGACGAGCGGAAACGAGCGTTCGAGCATCGAGCCGATCGCGCGATTGAGCGCGGAAACGGGAACGACGACCTCACCGCCGGGCGTCGCCGGCGAAGCAAAGGGGCTTTCGGGATTCATGCGAGGAATAAATTGAACTGGCCGGACAGACGATAGACCGACCGGCCAGCGGCGTCCAGCGTGATCGCAGAACTGTTAAAAGTGTCCACATGGCGGGAACCGCCTGACGAATTACGCCAGAGCCTAAATCAACGCGCGAGAATTTAGGGCATGCCTTTGATTTATATGGCGTTTATAACTTTGCGAGGCGGCTCGGCACCGACCCGGAGGCGGCGCGGCGGCGCTTCCCGGCGATCGGAAGGCCGGTTCTCCACAAAGTTATCCACAGACTGTGGGCAACCGCACATAGCGTCGGCCGGCGTGCGGCGCACCGCGGGTGTCTTGCCGGGCGGGCCGCCGCCGCGCTAGAGTGGCGGGTTCGACGGCATGCACAAGCGTGCCCGCCAGCGTGTGCCGGGTGGCCGCGCCGGCGCATCGAGCAACACATGGCCCCGGCGCCCGCCTGTCACCGAACCGGCCAGACGCGCGCTGAAGCAACCGGCCGACCGGCGCGAGCCGCGCCGGTCTCGCGTCGACCCGCCGCAACTTTCGAATGTCCGGAGAACCGTGTTGATGCAGATCCCGCGTATCGCACACGACACCTTCACGCCGCCGCTTCGCCCGCATCCGGCGAACCGCGCGCAGGCTGCCACCGCGGCCCGCCCATGAGCGAACTCAAGCACCGTCTCGAAGCGCGCCTCGCGCGCGAATGGCAACAGCGCGGCCAGCTCGCATGGGCGCTGACGCCGCTCGCCTGCGTGTTCGGCGCGGTCGCGGCCGCGCGCCGCGCCGCCTTTTCGTTCGGCTGGCTGAAGTCGGTTCGCATCGGCGTGCCGGTCGTGGTGGTCGGCAACGTGACCGTCGGCGGCACCGGCAAGACGCCGACCGTGATCGCGCTCGTCGAAGCGTTGCGCGCCGCCGGCTTCACGCCGGGAGTCGTGTCGCGCGGCTATGGCGCGCGGGTCAGCACGCCGACCGCGGTGACGCCGGGCTCGTCGGCCCGCGTCGGCGGCGACGAGCCGTTGCTGATCGCGCGCCGCACCGGTGCGCCGGTGTGGGTCTGCCCGGACCGCGTGGCCGCCGCGCTGGCGCTGTGCGCCGCGCATCGCGACGTCGACGTGATCGTCAGCGACGACGGCCTGCAACACTACCGTCTCGCGCGCGAGGTCGAGCTGGTCGTATTCGATCACCGGCTCGGCGGCAACGGCTTCCTGCTGCCGGCCGGACCGCTGCGCGAGCCGCTGTCGCGCCGCCGCGACGCGACGCTGATCAACGATCCGTATGCGCGCACGCTGCCCGCGTGGCCGAACACCTTCGCGCTGCAACTCGCGCCCGGCGACGCGTGGCATCTCGACAATCCGGCGCTGCGTCGCCCGCTCGCGCAGTTCGCCGGGCAGCGGGTGCTGGCCGCTGCCGGCATCGGCGCGCCGGAGCGCTTTTTCGCGACACTGCGCGCGGCCGGCCTCGCGCCCGAGACTCGCGCGCTGCCCGATCACTACGCGTTCGAGCGCAATCCGTTCACCGAGATCGACGCCGACGCGATCCTGATAACCGAAAAGGATGCGGTAAAATTGGGGTCCTGGCACGACGCGCGCATCTGGGTTGTCCCGGTCGAAGCCGCGCTCGATCATCGCCTCACTGCATTAGTTGTGGAGAAAGTCCGTGGACGCTCGCCTGCTTGAAATTCTCGTCTGCCCGATCTGCAAGGGCCCGCTCAGCTACGACCGCGCCGCGCAGGAACTGATCTGCAACGCGGACAAACTCGCTTATCCGATTCGCGACGGCATCCCCGTGATGCTGGTCGACGAAGCACGGCAAACGGTCGAAGGCACGCCGGTCGATCTGAATCCGGGCTCGGTCGCCTGACGCGCGGCGCTTGTCGCGCACGCGTTGCGTTGCGGTACGCGGCGTCGCGCTGAAGCTGAAGCTGAAGCTAAGTGCCACTGCCCGCCGCGCCGATCCCCTTCCTTCCGCGTTGTTTGCGTTGCCGGTATTAATCTGAATTCGCGTACGCGCCGCCCGCGCGACCGCTTTCCGCCTCGCCCCTATCGCCGCCGTCCCTGCTCCGATGACCCACTCCGCCACGCCTCCGTTTATCGCCGTCGTACCGGCCCGCCTCGCGTCGACGCGTCTGCCCAACAAGCCGCTCGCGGACATCGGCGGCAAGCCGATGGTCGTGCGCGTCGCCGAGCGTGCGCGCGAATCGGGCGCGCAGCAGGTGCTGGTCGCCTCCGACTCGCAGGAAGTACTCGATGCCGCGCACGACCACGGCTTCGACGCCGTGCTCACGCGCGCTGATCATCCGTCGGGCACCGACCGGCTCGCGGAAGTCGCGACGCGCTTCGGCTGGAGCGACGACACGATCGTCGTCAACGTGCAGGGTGACGAGCCGCTGATCGATCCGGCGCTGGTGCGCGGAGTCGCCGGGCATCTCGCGGCCACCAGCGGCTGCGCAATCGCAACCGCCGCGCATCCGATCACCGACCCGGCCGAAATTTTCAATCCGAACGTCGTCAAGGTCGTGCCCGATGCACGCGGCGTCGCGCTGTACTTTTCGCGCGCGCCGATCCCGTGGGCACGCGACGCGTATCAGCCGCACTGGCCCAACGTCGCAGCGCTGCCGACGCCGCCTGCACCCGCCGTCGTGTACCGGCATATCGGCCTGTATGCGTATCGCGCGAAATTCCTGCGCAGCTACCCGAGCCTCGCGATCTCGCCCATCGAGCAGGTCGAAGCGCTCGAGCAGTTGCGCGCGATGTGGCATGGCGAACGCATCGCGGTACTCGTCACGCATGACGTGCCGCTGCCCGGTGTCGATACCCCCGCCGATCTCGCGCGCGTACGGGCTTTATTCGGGTCTTGAGCGCCGGAAGGCATGGCATAATCGGACGGTTGTGCGCGCCTCCCATAATGTGTGACATCCAGGTTGATTCCGGTCGCGCCATTGCAACCTCGCAGCGCCGTCCTGCTGGACGTGCAGCGCGAGACAGACAATGGCAACCGATACGGACCCTGTGAGCATCGCCGGGAGCACGCCGCGCCAACAAAGAATTCACATAGATCTGGAGATATCACATGCGTTTGATCCTGTTGGGTGCACCGGGCGCGGGCAAGGGCACTCAGGCAAACTTCATCAAGGAAAAATTCGGCATTCCGCAGATTTCCACCGGCGACATGCTGCGCGCGGCCGTCAAGGCAGGCACGCCGCTCGGCCTCGAAGCGAAGCGCTTCATGGATGCGGGCGAGCTCGTCACCGACGAACTGATCATCAATCTCGTCAAGGAACGTCTGCAGCAGCCGGACTGCGCGAACGGCTATCTGTTCGACGGCTTCCCGCGCACCATTCCGCAAGCGGAAGCGATGAAGCAGGCCGGCGTCGCGATCGACTACGTGCTCGAAATCGACGTGCCGTTCGACGAGATCATCGTGCGTATGAGCGGCCGTCGCTCGCACCCCGCTTCGGGCCGCACCTATCACGTGACGTTCAATCCGCCGAAGGTCGAAGGTGTCGACGACGTGACCGGCGAGCCGCTGATCCAGCGCGACGACGACAAGGAAGAGACGGTCAAGAAGCGCCTCGAAGTGTACGAATCGCAGACCAAGCCGCTGATCGAGTACTACAACGGCTGGGCGAAGAACGGCGATGCATCGACATCGTTGAAGGCGCCGGAATACCGCCGCATCTCGGGCCTCGGCAGTGTCGACGACATCCGTGCCCGCGCGTTCGACGCACTGAAGTAAGCGTCAGCCGCTGTTTGCATTCGATAAAAAACCCGCCCACGTTGGCGGGTTTTTTATTGGCGCCGCGGCGCGGTGGATCTCGGCAGGCCGTGTGCAATACGCGATTCGAAGCGGTTTCATCAGGAGAATAGTTAGTTTTCCGTAGCGCTTCGAACAGCCGCCTCCGCCAGCGCGGCTACGCGTTGCCCTACTGCCCGCGTCGCTTTCCGCGTTGCAGCATAGCCGCTACAATCGATCGAGCGTCGACGCGGCTTCGATCGACACAGCACTGAACAACCGTAGCAAAGGAGAAGACATGGAGATTCGTGACAACGTGTTCCTGATCACCGGCGGTGCATCGGGTCTGGGCGCGGCAACCGCGCGCCTGCTGGTCGAGAACGGCGGCAAGGTCGTGCTCGCCGACCTGAATCTGGACGCCGGCGAAGCGCTCGCGAAGGAACTCGGCGGCGTGTTCGTCAAATGCGACGTGAGCCGCGAAGAAGACGCGCTCAACGCCGTCGCAGCCGCGACGAAACTCGGCACGCTGCGTGGCCTCGTCAATTGCGCGGGCGTCGCGCCGGCCGCGAAGACGGTCGGCAAGGACGGACCGCATGCGCTCGACCTGTTCACGCGCACGATTTCGATCAATCTGATCGGCACGTTCAACATGATCCGGCTCGCCGCCGCGGAAATGTCGAAGAACCAGCCGAACGCGAATGGCGAGCGCGGCGTGATCATCAACACCGCGTCGGTCGCCGCTTACGACGGCCAGATTGGCCAGGCGGCCTACTCGGCGTCGAAGGGCGGCGTGGTCGGCATGACGCTGCCGATCGCCCGCGACCTGTCACGCAACGCGATCCGCGTGATGACGATCGCCCCCGGCATCTTCGAAACGCCGATGCTGCTCGGCATGCCGCAGGAAGTGCAGGACGCGCTCGGCGCGATGGTGCCGTTCCCGCCGCGCCTCGGCAAACCGGCCGAGTATGCGATGCTGGCCAAGCAGATTTTCGATAACCCGATGCTCAACGGCGAAGTGATCCGTCTCGACGGCGCGATCCGGATGCAGCCGAAGTAAGGAGCGTTCGAGCGCTTGCCGCGCATGCCGCTTCGCGCGGCGTGCAATGCGAAGACGCAAGGCGCAAGACGCAACGCGCGACAGAATCGGTCGGCAACAAAAAACGCCTGCACATGGAAAGCATGTGCAGGCGTTGTCTTTTGTGCAGCCGCGAATGGCGCTTATGCGGATAAAGCTCGCGCCCTACTCGCTGCCATCGTGCCGCGTACGCTGCCGCAACTCATGCAGCTGCGACTCGACCACCGTCGCATCTTCCGCATCGGGGCGATCGCCCAGATAGCTTTCGAGATCTTCGAGCGCCGGGCGCAGATAATCGAGCCGCGCATACGCGAAACCGCGATCGCGCACTTCCTCGATATTGTCCGGCAGCAGAATGACCAGTCGCTGCTGCACCGCGAGCAGACGCTGCCAGCGCTCGGTCTGCAGATAGATCGCCTTCAGATTGCGCAGCATACGCGCGACGATCTCGCGGCGCGTGGCCGGCTGCAACAGCATCCGCAGCGCGCGCCCGACCGAGTCGCCGGCCGACGCAACGTACGGCTCCAGCATCTCGACCATCTGTGCTTCGGACAGCGAATGACCGCTGGTGGGATCGAGCATCACGTCGCCGTCGGGGGTCGTCACGCGCAACAGGAAGTGCCCCGGAAACGACACGCCGCGTACCGGAATGCCGATCTGTTCGGCCATCTCCAGATACAGCACCGCGAGCGAAATCGGAATCCCGCGACGGCGCTTCAGCACGACGTTCAGATGGCTGTTGTCGGGGTCGTAGTAGTCGTTCAGATTGCTCGCGAAACCGAGCTCGCGAAAGAAGAAACGATTCAGCACGCCGACCTTCTGGCGGATGTCGGCGTCGTCCGGGATGCGGCGGCGCAGTCGCAGCACCAGTTCGTCGATCTCGGCGAGCGCCGCCTGCAGATCGAGGTCCGGATAAGCGTCCTGCGCGAGCGAGAGCGCCGCCTCGGTCAACGGCAGGCTCTCGTCTTCGGCGACGAGCGTGCTGAAATAGTCGAGAACCCGCGTCATCGTGATCACTTCACTCGCCTTTTGAAATACGCGTATTTGAAGCCCATCAGCCAAAGCATACCGAAATATAGCGCGGCGAACAGCACGAGACACGCGCCGAGCAGCACCATCCGGTTGACCGGCTGGGTATGCATACCGATCCAGTCGAAACTGACCGACAGCCAGCGCATCGTGCCGGCCAGCACGAGGCACGCGCCGAACAGTTGCACGAAGAATTTGAGCCAGCCGCGCGACGGCATATAGATACCGCGCTTGCGCAAACCGACGAACAGCAGCAACGCATTCACGCACGCGCCGAGCCCGACGCTCAAGGTCAGGCCCGCATGCGCGAACATCGGCACGAACACGTAGTTGCTCAGCTGCGTGACGATCAGCACGCCCACGCCGATTTTCACCGGCGTCTTGATGTCCTGCTTCGCGTAGAAACCGGGCGCAAGGATCTTGATCATGATCAGGCCGATCAGCCCGACGCCGTACGCGGCGAGCGCGCGGCTCACCATCACGACCGAGTTGCCGTCGAACTTGCCGTAGTTGAACAGCACCGCGGTCAGCGGCTGCGCGAAGAAGAACAGCGCGACCGCGCTCGGCGCCGCGAGCAGGAACGTGACGCGCAGCCCCCAGTCGAGCAGCGACGAATATTCGTGCGCATCGGCGTCGACGTGCGCCTTCGACAGGCTCGGCAGCAGGATCGTGCCGAGCGCGACGCCGAGCAGCGCGGTCGGAAATTCCATCAGCCGGTCCGCGTAGTTGATCCACGACACCGCGCCCGGCCCGATATGCGACGCGATGTTGGTGTTGATGATCAGGCTGATCTGCGCGACCGACACCGCGAACATCGCCGGCACCATCTTCGAGAGCACCCGCTTCACGCCGCGATGCGCGAGCGCGCGCAACGGATTCAGGCCGATGCGCGGCACCATGTCGATTTTCTTCAGGCCCGGCAACTGCACGATGAACTGCAGCACGCCGCCGACGATCACCGCCCACGCAAGCGCATAGACCGGCGTTTTCAGGTACGGCGCGACGAACAGGGCCGCCGCGATGAACGACACGTTCAGCAGCACCGGCGCGAACGCGGGCAGCGAGAAGTTCTTGTACGTATTCAGCACGCCCGACGCAAGCGACGTCAGCGAGATGAAGATGATGTACGGGAACATGATGCGGGTCATCGTGACCGCGAGCTGGTACGCGTGGCCCTCGTGCGCGAGACCCGACGCGACCACGAACACGACGCCCGACGCGCCGAGCACGCCGAGCAGCGACAGCACCGCGAGCGCCCACGCGAGCACGGTCGAGGTCGCGTCGACGAGCGCCTTGGTGGCGTCGTGCCCCTGCTGGTTCTTGAACTCGGCGAGGATCGGCACGAAGGCTTGCGAGAACGCACCTTCGGCGGAAATACGGCGCAACAGGTTGGGGATACGGAAGGCGACGTAAAAAGCGTCGGTGTATTGACTGGCGCCGAACGCACGGGCGATCAACGTTTCACGGGCCAGTCCGGTCACGCGCGACAGCAGCGTGAAGCCGCTGACCGTCAGCAGGGCTCGGAATAGATTCATGGGGCGCTTATTATACGGGTCCCGCCAATGCGGGCGACGAGCCTGGGGAGCGATTCGGACCGATTTGGCGCGCGGACGTTCGCTGGGCAGCATTGTAAAGCGCGATTTTTTGTGTTTTTCTGTGCTTGCGACCGCGGCTCGACGCCGGGTTGACGCTTGATGGACGTCCGGTTGCCGCCGGGTCGACACCGGCCCCGGCCGGGCACCGCCCCCCTCCCAACACGCGATCAAGCTTTCTCGTTGCCACCTGCCTGTTTTTGTTGCTATAATCGTCGGCTTTCGAAGCTCGCTCAGTTTTCGAACGGTTTTCGGCCGGCATTACCAGTTGGTCAGGTTGGCGCCAAGCCACCCGTCAATGTCGAACACCCAGGAACACGAGCCCGCCTTCGCGTAGTTCAATCGATTTTTTCGACACTTTTGCGCTCCTGGGCAATCGCTTCCAGGGGTTCGGATCGAGAAGCAGCACCTCGCCTTTCAAATTACTTCGAAGGCCGGGTACTGGAAACAGGAACAGGATAAGGAACCGTCATGGCTAACTCCGCACAAGCACGCAAGCGCGCCCGCCAGGCCGCGAAGGCAAACTCGCACAACTCGGCACTGCGCTCGAAGTTCCGCACGGCTATCAAGGCCGTCCGCAAGGCAATCGATGCAGGCGACCAGGCTAAGGCCGCTGAAATCTTCAAGGCATCGTCGAAGACCATCGACATCATCGCCGACAAGAACATCATTCACAAGAACAAGGCAGCTCGCCACAAGAGCCGTCTCGCTGCAGCCATCAAGGGTCTGCAAGCGCCCGCAGCGCAGTAATTCCGGTCAGCCCGCTTCGGTGGGCTACCTCCTGTTTCCGCTGCACAAGAAGCCCGCTTTGGCGGGCTTTTTTGTTTGGCGCTTCCGTTTTCGCGCCTCCCTGCCCCGCTCTTTTGAGTCGGCCATAAAAAAACCCGCAGTTTGCGGGTTTTTGTTTTTCTGCCGTCCGGCGAGCCGGCGCTGCGGCCCGGCTGCGCTAGATCACATGCCGCTTCGCCTGTACCGGCGGCGCATGCTCGAGCTCCAGTTCGCACGCCTCGGTGACGACCAGATCGTTGTCTTTCGCGAAGTTGAGCACGAAATCGAAGGCCATCGGCTCGATGTCGCGCAGCCGCGAATCGAGAATCACGCACTTGAGGTCGCCGATCATGGTGGGGCGCACGTACACCGAGTACTGCATATACGCGTTGGGCCCCTTCCTCACACCGGGCCCGAACGACGACATCACACCCGCGAGCCGCTCCGACCAGTCGCTCGGCCGAAACCTCTTTCCGGTCGACGTGATGCCCTGAATGAAATATTCGATTGGAGCTGTTTCGGCCATGTAGGAATACCTGTGTGACTGCCCGGCGGAATGACGGCTAACCGGCGATACGCCGGTCATACGCTCGAACTCGCCGCAAGCGGCATGCACGGCAGGCGGCGGAACCGCCTGCTACATACGACCTGGCGCTGACGCAACAATGACGAACCGCACCACGAGAACCGCTGCGGAGGACCGGCTGAACCGCTCTGACGCCTGCCGAGACGGCCACGCCGTGACAGGCTTTCCGCGCCATACGCGCCGCGTTTCCTGATACGAAACGCCGGCTTGCTGGGCTGTGGGATAACCCTGAGATTATAGCGCAGCGGGCCTTTTTCCGCACCGCACACAAGTGACCGGCGACGCTCGCGGAACGCTTTCAGTGAGCTTGCCCGGCCTGCCGGCCGACTCGTCAAACTCGGCGAAATCCTTTATGCTGCATTGAGTTACCACCAAACGACGGCGGCGCAGTCCGGCAATCCTGCCGGGTGAGACCGCCGTATTTGTTTCATGACTGCCAAGAAAATTCGCCACTACCTGCAGTTCAAGGATTTCTCGCTGGAAGACTACGAGTACGTGCTGGAACGCGCGCGCATCCTGAAACGCAAATTCAAGAACTACGAGACTTATCACCCGCTGCACGACCGCACGCTGGCGATGATCTTCGAAAAGAATTCCACCCGCACGCGTCTGTCGTTCGAAGCCGGCATCTTCCAGCTCGGCGGCCACGCGGTGTTCATGAGCACCCGCGACACCCAGCTCGGCCGCGGCGAACCGATCGAAGACGCCGCGCAGGTGATCTCGCGGATGGTCGACATCATCATGATCCGCACGTTCGGCCAGGACATCATCCAGCGCTTCGCCGAGAATTCGCGCGTGCCGGTGATCAACGGACTGACCAACGAATACCACCCGTGCCAGGTGCTGGCCGACATCTTCACGTACTTCGAGCATCGCGGCCCGATCCGCGGCAAGACGGTTGCGTGGGTCGGCGACGCCAACAACATGCTGTACACGTGGATCGAAGCCGCGCAGATTCTCGGCTTCAAGCTGCGCCTGTCCACGCCGCCCGGCTACAAGCTCGACCGCGCGCTGGTCGCGGCGGAAAGCGCGCCGTTCTACGAGGAATTCGACGACCCGAACGAAGCCTGCGCGGGCGCCGACCTCGTCACTACGGATGTCTGGACCAGCATGGGCTTCGAGGCCGAGAACGAAGCGCGCAAGAAGGCCTTCGCGGACTGGTGCGTCGACGCCGACATGATGGCGCGCGCGAATCCGGATGCCCTATTCATGCACTGCCTGCCCGCGCATCGCGGCGAGGAAGTCAGCGCGGAAGTGATCGACGGGCCGCAGAGCGTCGTGTGGGACGAAGCGGAAAACCGCCTGCACGTGCAAAAGGCGCTGATGGAGTTCCTGCTGCTCGGCAAGCTGAATCACTGACGCTGGAATCCGTGGCGGGGCCTTGAAGACGAGGCACTATCGGAACCGGAATACGAAAAAGGCGCTGGGAATTACTTCCCAGCGCCTTTTTCTTTTGGTCGCCGCGCTTCTGGCACGGCAAGTCACTGATCGGCTACAGGCAAACCGGCTCCGCCTCCAGTTCCACGCCGAATTTCTCCCGCACGTCTTGCTGGATCGCCCGCGCTAGGGCCAACACCTCGGCACCGCTCGCGCCGCCGCGATTGACCAGCACCAGCGCCTGGCGGTCGTGCACAGCAGCCGCGCCGAGCGCGCGGCCTTTCCAGCCGCATCGATCGATCAGCCAGCCAGCGGCCAGCTTCACGCGGCCGTCGGCTTGTGGGTAGGAGACCAGCTCCGGCTCGCGATGCTTCAGCGCGTCGAACTGCGCGGCGTCGATCACCGGATTCTTGAAGAAGCTGCCGGCATTGCCCAGCTCCAGCGGATCGGGCAGCTTCGCACGCCGCACCGCGACGACCGCATCGAAGATCGCCTGCGCGGTGGGCGTCGCCGTGGCGGCCGCGTCATCCGCCTGGTCCGCGCTCGCCGCGTAACCGCGCGCGGCCAGTTCGCGGGCCAGATCCGCGTAGCCGGCGCGCGGCTGCCACGCTTTCGGCAAACGGAAGGTCACCGACGTGATCACGAACCGCTCGCGCCCTTCCCGCTTGAAAAAGCTGTCGCGATAGCCGAAGCGGCATGCGTCGGCGTCGAGTTCGACCGCTTCGCCGGTGGCCAGCTCGATCGCCCGCAGCGACACGAAGCGCTCGCACATCTCCAGCCCGTACGCGCCGATGTTCTGGATCGGCGCCGCGCCGACCGTGCCCGGAATCAGCGCGAGGTTTTCCAGACCGGGCAAGCCCTGCTCGAGCGTCCACGCGACGAACTCGTGCCACGGCTCGCCGCCGGCCGCCTCGACGTACCACGCGTCGTCGTCCTCGCGCACCACGCGGCGCCCGCGCAGCGCGACCAGCAGCACGAGTCCGGCGAAGTCGCCGGTCAGCACCACATTGCTGCCGCCGCCGAGCACGAGGCGCGGCAGGCCGGCCGCGCGCGGATCGCGCACCGCGGCCAGCAGTTGCTCCTCACGCTCGATCCGGCACGCGAACTGCGCGCGCACGTCGAAGCCGAACGTGTTGTGCGCCTTCAACGGATAGCCGGCGATCAGCGAGGCAACGGCGGGAGCAGACGCGGAGGCAACAGCAGGAGCGGGGGCAGCAACGGCGGAAGCGGAAGCAGCAGAGACAGCACGGCCAGCGGCGGAATCGGATTGGGACATCGGAATGGCAACAGGAAAACTACAAATCGCGACAAATCGCGGCAAGCCGCAATGAGCGACAACCAGCGGCGGCGAACGGCGACGAATCCAGGCGAATCACGCCAACGCGGCGCCACCCGGCGCCGGATCGCTCGCCCGCGCGGCGCTGCGCGGCGGCCTTGGGCAAAAGGGAGCGGCGTCGGTAAAATGACGTCCGGTCCGTGATTATAGCGAGTGCCCCGCGCGCAGCCGACCGGCCGCGTCGCGCACCGCAGCACTATTGGGAGAGAGCAATGCCATCGTTTGACGTCGTCTGCGAAGCGAACATGATCGAAGTGAAGAACGCCATCGAGCAATCCAACAAGGAGATTTCGACGCGCTTCGACTTCAAGGGCTCCGACGCGCGCGTCGAGCACAAGGAAAACGAAATCACCGCGTACGCCGATGACGAGTTCAAACTCGGCCAGGTGAAGGACGTGCTGCTGTCGAAGATGGCCAAGCGCAACGTCGACGTGCGCTTCCTCGACTACGGCAAGATCGAGAAGATCGGCGGCGACAAGGTCAAGCAGGTGATCAAGATCAAGAAGGGCGTGTCCGGCGATCTGTCGAAGAAGATCGTGCGTCTCGTCAAGGACAGCAAGATCAAGGTGCAGGCGAGCATCCAGGGCGATGCGGTGCGGATCACCGGCGCGAAGCGCGACGACCTGCAAAGCGTGATCGCGATGCTGCGCAAGGACGTGACCGACACGCCGCTCGACTTCAACAACTTCCGCGATTAAGCGGCGCTGCGCGCGGGGCCCGGTTTTCCGACTCGCGCGCACCGACACGCAAAAAAGCCGCCTGACGGCGGCTTCGCATCAATACATCGTTCGTTGCACGACGTTTTTCGTAGCGCGAACCGCGCCGCTACCGCGCACGGTGTACGGCGCAAGAAGTCACCGCCGAGGTCGTCAGCCGCCTCGCGGCCAGCAACGAGTCGCTGGCACTCTCCGTACGTTACAGATCGTTCCCCGCCGTCGGCGTCGCGGCCTTCTTCTTGTCGCCGATCCGGCTCTCCTGCCCGCGCATCAGCTTCGCGATATTGCCGCGATGGCGCCACACCAGCAGCACGCTCATCGCCAGAACGGACAGCGCGACGATGCGCGGTCCGAACAGGAACACGTAAAAGAGCGGCGCGAACAATGCGGCGCACAGCGCGGCGAGCGACGAATAGCGCGTGAAGAACGCGACGATCAGCCAGGTCAGCAAGGTCGCGACGCCGAGCGTCGGATTGATCGCGAGCAGCACGCCGGCCGCGGTCGCGACGCCCTTGCCGCCCTTGAAGCGGAAGAACACCGGATACAGGTGGCCGAGGAACACCGCGATCGATGCGATCGCGATCGAGCGCTCGTCGAGCCCGAACCGCGCGCCGAAATGCACGACGACCCACACCGGCAGCCAGCCTTTGAACGCATCGCCGATCAGCGTCAGGATCGCGGCTTTCTTGCTGCCGCTGCGCAGCACGTTGGTCGCGCCCGGATTGCCCGAGCCGTACGAGCGCGGGTCGTCGAGCCCCATCGCGGCGCTCACGATCACGGCAAACGATAACGATCCGATCAGATAGGCAACGACGGCGACGATCAGGTTTTGCATCTCAGGACTCTTATAGGTATCGCGGCATGACACTCGACACCCGAACCGCATCGGGGCAAGCCGCCTGGAACTGGGGCGGCGCACATTCTACCGAACGTGCGTACGCGAAAAACATTCAGGCAAACGACAAGCGCTCGCGCGTCAATCGACGCTCGCGCACTGCACCGGCTTCGCCGCGAGCAGCTCGGTCAACACCCGCGGCTCGATGCTGACGAGAAAGCCGCGGCGCCCGCCGTTCAGCCAGACTTTGTCCATCTCGAGGATGCTGGCCTCGACGTACACCGGCATCTGCTTGCGCGTGCCGAACGGCGACGTGCCGCCGATCAGATAACCGGAATGCCGGTTCGCGACGTCGGGCTTGCACGGCTCGACGCGCTTCGCGCCGATCTGCCGCGCGAGGTTCTTGGTGCTGACGGTACGATCGCCGTGCATCAGCACGATCAGCGGCTTCGCGTGTTCGTCTTCCATCACCAGCGTCTTCACGACGTGATGCTCGTCGACCCCGAGCTGGCGCGACGATTCCGCAGTGCCGCCGTGCTCGACGTAGTCGTAAGGATGTTCGCCGAACGTGATGCCGTGACGGCGCAGCAGCTGCGTCGCGGGCGTTTCGGACACGTGTCTGGATTTGCTCATCGGCGCATTGTAATGGCGAGTTTGCGGCGCCGCCATTTGCCGAACGGCTAATTGTGCGGGGTTCAGGCTTGTGGCACGATCGTTCGGGAATGTGCGCCGACCGAGTTAATGGGATTAGAGGAGACAGCGTTGAATCAAGCACCACCCACCCGCCCCACCATCGACATCCCCGCGCTACTCGCCGCCCTGCCCGCGCGCATCAGCGAGATTCCGGCGCTCGCCGCCGCGCGCGATCCGCAGCACGTCGCGCTGATCGAGGACGCGCGCCGCCTGACCAGCGCGCAGCTGCTGCAAGCGGTCGACGCCGCCGCCGCGCTGCTGCGCGACTGGGGCGTGCGCGGCGGCGATCGCGTGATGATCGTCGCGGAAAACAGCATCGCGCAGATCGTGCTGCTGTTCGCGACCGCGAAACTCGACGCGTGGGCGCTGGTGTCGAACGCGCGCCTGTCGGCGGCCGAACTCGATGCGATCCGCGCGCACGCGCAGCCGCGCGTCGTCGCTTACGGCGTGGAAGGCTCGCCCGATGCGCGCGAGCACGCGCAACGCCATCAGGCCGCCACCGCGCCGGCGCTCACGCCGGACATCGGCGCATGGGCCTACGCGCCCGACGCCACCGTGCAGCCCGAACCGGTCGAAGCGAGCAACGAGCGCCAATGCGCGGCGCTGATCTACACGACCGGCACCACCGGCACGCCGAAGGGCGTGATGCTGTCGCATCGCAATCTGCTGTATATCGCGTCGGTGTCGAGCCGCCTGCGCAAGGTCGGCCCCGACGACGTCGTCTATGCGGTGCTGCCGATCTCGCACGTGTACGGCTTCGCGTCGGTGTGTCTCGGCAGCCTGCATGCGGGCGCGACGTTGCGGCTCGCGACGCGTTTCGTGCCGGAGGCCGTGCGCCGCGCGCTCGCCGAAGAACGCGTGTCGATCTTCCAGGGCGTGCCGGCGATGCACGCGAAGCTGCTCGAACATCTGCAAACGCACGGCCACTCGTGGTCCGCGCCGCAGCTGCGCTTCGCGTATTCGGGCGGCTCGCCGCTCGACGCCGCGCTGAAAGCGCAAGCCGAAGCGCTCTACGGTATGCCGCTGCACAACGGCTACGGGATGACCGAAAGCAGCCCGACCGTATCGCAGACGACGCTCGACGCACCGCGCGCCGATTGCTCGGTCGGCGACGTGATTCCGGGCGTCGAAGTGAAATTCGTCGGGCTCGACGGCGCCGAAGCGGCGCCCGGCGAAGTCGGCGAATTGTGGGTGCGCGGACCGAACGTGATGCTCGGCTACTACCGCAACCCCGAGCAGACTCGCGCGACCGTCACCGCGGACGGCTGGCTCAAGACCGGCGACCTCGCGCGCCGGTTGGCGGACGGCTCATTGCATATCGTCGGACGCAGCAAGGAGCTGATCATCCGCTCGGGCTTCAACGTCTATCCGTCCGAGGTCGAGCATGTGCTGAACGCGCATCCGCAGGTCGTGCAGTCGGCGGTGATCGGACGCGCGGTCGAAGGCAACGAGGAAGTGGTCGCGTTCGTCGAACTGATGTCGGGCGCGACGGTGACGCCGGCCGAGTTGATCGCGTGGTGCGGCGAGCGGCTCGCGCCGTACAAGCGGCCGGCCGAACTGAAGGTGCTGGACGCGCTGCCGGCGGCATCGACCGGCAAGATTCTCAAGCACCGGTTGCGCGAGTTCGTCTGACGCGGCAAATGCGGCAAACGCGGGCCATCCACCCGCGCCCGCGCATCGCCACGATCGACGCTCGGCAATCACCCGCGCGGATGATGCTGCGCATGCAGCGACTTCAGGCGCTCGCGCGCCACATGCGTGTAAATCTGCGTGGTCGAAATATCGGTATGCCCGAGCAGCAGTTGCACGACCCGCAGGTCCGCGCCGTGATTGAGCAGATGCGTCGCGAACGCATGCCGCAGCGTGTGCGGCGACAACGGCGCATCCACACCGGCCGCCGCCGCGTGCCGCTTGATGATGTTCCAGAACTGCTGCCTCGTCATCCCTTCCGCGCGCGTCGTCACGAACAGCGCATCGGCCGCGCGCGCGCCAAGCAACGCCGGACGCGCGTCGCGCAGATAACGCTCGATCCACGCGTGCGCTTCTTCGCCGAACGGAATCAGCCGCTCCTTCGAGCCCTTGCCGGTCACCCGCACCACGCCATCGTTGAGCCCGACCTCGACCGTCTTCAACGTGACGAGTTCGGTCACGCGCAGACCGCTCGCGTACATCAGCTCCAGCATCGTGCGGTCGCGCAGACCGAGCGGCGTGCCGATGTCCGGGGCGCCGAGCAGCGCTTCGACCTGCGCCTCGCTGAGCGTCGACGGAAAGCGCTGCGGCTGTTTCGCCGACACGATGCGCAGCGTCGGATCGCTCGCCGCGCGATGCTCGCGCACAGCCCACGCGTAGTAGCGGCGAAACACCGACAGCCGCCGGTTCGCCGAGGTCGCCTTGTCGTTCTGACGGGCCACGCTATACGCGTTCAGGTCGGCTTCGCTGACGGTATCGAGCGAGCCGTTGCGGGTGTGCGCGAGCCATTCGCAGAAGAGCCGCAGGTCGCGACGATACGCGTCGAGCGTGTTGCGCGACAGACCGTGTTCGAGCCACAGCGCGTCGCAGAACGCATCGATCGACGCGTTGCTGGCCGTTAGCAGCGGTGCGGCTGCGGGGTTCGCTTCCGCGCTTGCGTCATCGATGTGCGCGGCGGTTCCGGTAATGCTTGCGTCGATGCTCATGCGTACGGCACACCCTCATGCGTGAGCAGCCAGCGCTTCACGTTGCGAAAAAAACCGTCGCCGCCGTGATGCGCGAAGCCGCCGATACCGCTCGAACTCACCACCCGGTGACACGGAATCACGATCGGAAAGAAATTCGCGCCGCACGCCTGGCCGACCGCGCGCGGCGCGCTGCCGAGCTGTTTCGCAAGTTGTCCGTAGGTCAGCACGACGCCCGGCGGAATCTCGCCGATGGCCTGCCACACGCGACGCTGATACACGGTGCCGACGTCGGCGAGCGGCAGGTCGAAGCCCGCCGACGCGCGCTCGAAATAGCGTTCGATCTGTTCGACCGCCGCGCGCGCGAGCGGCGTATCGGGCTCGACATTGCGGCTCGACTCCGGCAGATAGACTATCTCGCGCACGGCCTCGCCTTCGAGACGAATGCCGACCTTGCCGAACGGCGCATCGATCACTGCGTTGAACATGATTGCGTGCTCCTCAGTCGCGCGGTGTGACAACGGGCTGCGTGGGTGCGCCCCGCGCGATCGTCGCATAACGAGGGCACCCGCATGCGGTGCAGGCACGCTACGACAAAACCCGGCCGCCGCGAATTGCCGCTACTTTACGCCGCTTCGAGCGCCCACTCCACATGCTCGCGCACGAGCGCCGACGGATCGTCCGCGCGTTGCCGCAACGCCTGCACGATCGCCGCGCGCGCATCGGCGGACAGACTCGCGGGCGCGGCGCGCAGCGCGTTGCCCATGCCGACCGCGAGATTGCGCAGCCAGCTTTCGTAGCCGATCCGGCGAATCGCGCTGCCCTGCATACGGGTATCGAAATCGTCCGCGCTCCATGCGAACAGCTCGACCAGCGATGCGCGATCGAGCCCGTGCCGCACGTCGAAATCGGCGACCGGCGCGGCCTGCGCGAACTTGTTCCACGGACACACGAGCTGGCAATCGTCGCAGCCGTACACACGGTTGCCGATCAGCGGCCGCAGGTCTTCGGGAATGCTGCCTTTCAATTCGATCGTCAGATACGAGATGCAGCGGCGCGCGTCGACCTTGTATGGCGCAACGATCGCGCCGGTCGGGCACGCGCCGATGCAGCGCGCGCAGCTGCCGCAATGCGAGCCGGGCGTTTCGGGAGCGGTCTCGGGTGAGGTTTCGGCGTCGGTCGGCAGCGGGAGATCGACGTAGATTTCGCCGAGGAAGAACAGCGAGCCGGCATCGCGTTGCAGCAGCAGCGTGTGCTTGCCGCGCCAGCCGATGCCGCCTTTCTGCGCGAGTTCGACTTCGAGCACCGGCGCCGAATCGGTGAACACGCGACAGCCGAACGGCCCGATCGCCGCGGCGATCCGGTCGGCCAGCTGTTGCAGACGGTTGCGCATCACCTTGTGATAGTCGCGGCCGCGCGCGTAGATCGACACCACCGCCGCCGATGGATCCGCGAGCCGCGCATGCTCGGCCGCGCGCCAGTCGCGCGCCGCCGCAAGCGCCCCGTCAGCCGTCTCCTGTACCGCTTCTCCGGCCGACGTGTTCGCCGGCAAATAAGCGATCCGGGCGGTGATCACACGTCGCGTGCCGGCCACAAGCTCGGCCGGCCGCGCGCGTTTCATCCCGTGTTTGGCCATATAATCCATCTCGCCGTGGCACCCCGCTTCGAGCCACGCTGCAAGCGGCGCTTCGGCGGCCGACAGGTCGGTATCGCTGATGCCGATCGCCCCGAAACCGAGTTCACGGCCCCACGTCTTGATGTCGAGCGCGAGCGCGGCGAGCGCCGCCGCATCGATACGGAGTTCAGTCCGCGCGGCATCATCGGCCGCCGCGGGCGTGCTGGAAACAGGGGACGTCGGACTTCGGTTCATCACGCCATTTTACGAGAATGCCTGTCAATCCCGATCACGCGACCCTGCCGTCCGCTCCCGTTCTGCTCGAACGCACTATCGCGCTCGCGGACGAAGCCGCCACCCAGGCGTTCGGCGCGCGCTTCGCGCAGGCGCTCGAAAGCGTGCGCGCGGCGGCGCTAGCGCAAGCGGCTCAAGCGCCGGCCCAAACGTCAACCCACGCGCCGGCGCAAACACCTGGCAGCGCGAACCATCGCGCGTTCACCGGCTTGCAGGTGCAACTGCTCGGCGACCTCGGCGCCGGCAAAACCACGCTCGTGCGCGCGACGCTGCGCGGTCTCGGTCACACCGGCCGCGTGCGCAGTCCCACCTACACGCTGGTCGAACCGTACGTGCTCGAACGCCCCGCCGGGGAACTCGCGCTCTATCACTTCGATCTGTACAGATTCACCGATCCGGCCGAATGGGCCGACGCGGGCTTTCGCGAATATTTCGACAGCGGCGCGGTCTGCCTCGTCGAATGGCCGCAACGCGCGGGCACGCTGCTGGGCGTGCCGGATCTCGTCTTCTCGCTCGAACTCGCAGGCGACGCGGATGCGCGCAGACTCGTCGCCCGGGCCTATAGCGAATCAGGAAAGGCATGTCTCGAAAGATGTTGATCAAACCGTTTCACTCGATCGAATCGGCGGCGACCGCCACGCATAACTGGCGCCGCCGGCAGATGCTGCGCGCCGGCGCGTCGACGCTGCTGCTCGGTCTGGTCGCGCCGCGTCTCGCGTTCGCCAGCTCGGTGCTCGGCGTGCGCGTGTGGCCCGCGCGCGACTACACCCGCGTGACGATCGAATCCGATCAACCGCTGCAGAACACCCAGCAACTGTTGCAGGGACCGGACCGGCTGGTCGTCGATCTGAGCGGCCTCGATCTCGATCAGGAATTGAAGGACCTGGTCTCGAAGATCACGCCGAACGATCCGCAGATTTCGTCGGTGCGGGTCGGTCAGTATCAGCCGCACGTGGTGCGCATGGTGTTCGATCTGAAGGGCTCGGTGAAGCCGCAGGTGTTCACGCTGCCGCCCGTCGGCACGTACAAATACCGGCTCGTGTTCGACCTGTATCCGGCCGTCGCACCGGATCCGCTGATGGAACTGCTCGCGCAGAGCGAGCACAAGCAGGACGCGCTGAACGCGGAAAACAACGCGCCGCCGCCGGCGACGCTATCCGGTCCCGGCACCACGCCGCCGCCCGCCGACAACAGCGAGGCGTTCTTCGAGCGCTATGCGCAGAACGGCGGAGCGGGCAGCACCGGCAATGGCGGCACGCCGGCCGCGCCGCATGCGCATGCGCCCACCCGTGGCGCGACGCCGGGCACGGCTCCAGGCACCGGTTCGGGCACGCCGCCGATCATCGCCAGCAGACCTGCTACCCCACCGGCCATGCCCGCGACGCCGAGCGCGCCGCCCGCCGCGATCGCGCGCAACAAGGGCAGCGGCGGCACCGCGCCGCGCGACGGCGGCGACGAGCTCGCCGGCAACGACGACAACTACGGTTTCACCACACCGAAATCGAACCGCAGCAACACGGTGCGTCTGCTCACCGTCGCGATCGATCCGGGTCACGGCGGCGAAGATCCGGGCGCGATCGGCGGCTCGGGCACCTACGAGAAACACATCGCGCTCGACATCGCGAAAAAGCTGCGCGCGAAGATCGACGCGCAGCCGAACATGCGCGCGATGATGACGCGCGACGCCGACTTCTTCGTGCCGCTGAACGTGCGCGTGCAGAAGGCGCGCCGGGTCGGCGCCGACCTGTTCGTGTCGATCCACGCGGACGCGTTCACGACGCCGGAGGCGCGCGGCTCGTCGGTGTTCGCGCTGTCGGAGCACGGCGCGACGAGCGCGGCCGCGCGCTGGATGGCGAACAAGGAAAACTCGTCCGACCAGATCGGCGGGATCAACGTGAAGTCCGCCGACGCGGCCGTCAATCGCGCGCTATTCGACATGTCGACGACCGCGCAGATTCGCGACTCGATGCGCTACGGCAACTTCGTGCTGAAGGAAATCGGCGACATCAACAAGCTGCACAAGGGCTCGGTCGAGCAGGCCGGCTTCGCGGTGCTGAAGGCGCCGGACATTCCGTCGATCCTCGTCGAAACCGCGTTCATCAGTAATCCGGACGAAGAGAAGCGCCTGAACGACGACGCGTATCGCGACAAGATGGCGAGCGCGATCATGACCGGCATCCGGCGTTATTTCGCAGCGAACCCGCCGCTCGCGAAGAGCCGCATGACGTGACGACCCACGCGCGTGACACGCGGCGTTCGCAGCAATAAAAAACGGCCTTACGGCCGTTTTTTTATTTGCGCGTGACCCAAGCCCGCCCTCTGCAAACGCGAACACTGTGGCTCACCGCGCCGGCAGCAGCCGCTGCACGACCCAGCCGCCGAACACGTTGACCGCGAGCCCCGCCATCACCAGCAACGCGCCGGCCACCTGGACCAGCGACAACTGCTCGCCGAGCAGCAGCGAAGCCGACGCGAGTCCGACGATCGGCACCAGCAGCGAGAACGGCGCGACCTGGCTGGCCGGATAGCGCGACAGCAAGCGGCTCCACAAGCTGTAGCCGACCAGCGTCGCGATAAACGCGAGATAGACGACCGCGAAAATCGACAGCGCGCTGATCCCGGTCAGCGCGGCGGCGATCTCGTGCGGCCCTTCGAACACGAACGACGCCGCAAAAAACGGCAGCGGCGGAATCAGGCTGCCCCACACGACGAGCCCGACGAGATCGACCTTGCCGACCTTCTTCGTGACGATGTTGCCGAGCGCCCACATGCACGCGGCGCACAGCGTCAGCACGAAGCCGGCTACCGACATCGTATGGCCGCCTTGCAAACCGATCACCGCGAGCCCGGCCGCGGCGATCAGCAGACCGACGACGTTCGGCACACGGAAGCGCTCATGCAGGAACAGCGCCGCGAAGATCAGCGTGAAAAACGCCTGCGCCTGCAGCACCAGCGACGCGAGGCCCGCCGGCATGCCGACGTACATCGCCGAGAACAGGAACGCGAACTGGCCGAACGAGATCGTCGCGCCATACGCGAACAGCCAGCGCCACGGCATCTGCGGGCGCTTGACGAAGAACACCGCCGGCACCGCGGCGAGCGTGAAGCGCAGCGCGCCGAGCAGCATCGGCGGCACGCCGTGCAGGCCCACCTTGATCACGACGAAGTTGACGCCCCACGCAACCACGACGACCAGCGCGAGCAGCAAATCCCTGGGCGACATCCCGGCTCTCCAAAAATAGTGATGAATGACGATTCGATCCGGCAGTGTAGCGGACGCTGCATGACGGCGTGAGCGGACAAATCGCAGGCACCCACGCCCCGCTCGCGCGGTTACCGTCAAGCACGCGCGACGCGCAGTAGAATCGCCCATTGAACCTCTCTCCCGCCACTTCTCCGTCGAGCCTGCTCATGACTACCTCGATCAAAGCCGTTCTGAAACCGCATATACGCGACATCGGCAATCTGGCCGTGCGACGGGTGCTGCCGGCAATGGCCGCGCGCCTCGTCGGCCCGTTCATCTTCTTCGATCACATGGGTCCGGCGACGCTCGAACCCGGCACGGGTCTCGACGTGCGCCCGCATCCGCATATCGGCCTTGCGACCGTCACCTATCTGTTCGACGGCGCGATCATGCATCGCGACAGCCTCGGCTCGGAGCAAAAAATCCTGCCCGGCGACGTCAACTGGATGACCGCCGGACGCGGCATCGTGCATTCGGAGCGCACGCCGCCGGAAGACCGCGCGCGCGGCCAGACCGTTCACGGCATCCAGACCTGGGTCGCGCTGCCGCTCGCCGATGAAGACACCGAGCCGTCGTTCGCGCATCACCCGGCCGCGACGCTGCCGGTCGTCGAGCGCAACGGCGTGACGCTGCGCGTGATCGCCGGCACCGCGTTCGGCGCGACCTCGCCGGCGACGACCTTCTCGGGCACGCTGTACGTCGCCGCCGAGTTCACGCCGGGCAGCGCGTTCGCGCTCGAACCGGAGCACGAGGAGCGCGGCGTGTATCTGGTGGACGGCGATCTGGAAATCGACGGCACGCCGCTCGAAGTTGCCCAGATGGCCGTGCTCGCACTCGACGAAACCGTCACGCTGGCCAGCACCCACGGCGCGCGCGTGATGCTGCTCGGCGGCGAGAAGCTCGACGGCGAACGGTTTATCGAATGGAATTTCGTCGCCAGTTCGCGCGAGAAGATCGAAGCCGCGAAGCTTGCGTGGACCAATCAGGAAATGGGCCACGTGCCCGGCGAAACCGAATGGATTCCGCTGCCGGTACGCAAGTGAACGAGCGCAAATGAGCGCACGCGGCGCGCTCGCGAGAGCGCAGCGTTGGGCCGCGCATCGACAGCCCGTATTGAAGTAACACGATTCGGCCCCAACTAGCCGCAATCCCGAAATTATCGACGAGGACGTAATGGACACCACTCTGGCCACTTTCGAACAGGACGTCATCAAGGCGTCGCTTCTGGCGCCCGTACTGGTCGACTTCTGGGCGCCGTGGTGCGGCCCCTGCAAGAGTCTCGGCCCGCTGCTCGAAAAGCTCGAAGCCGAGGCCGCCGGCAAATGGAAACTCGTCAAGGTCAACGTCGACGAGAACCACGAACTCGCCACGCATTTCCAGGTGCGCAGCATTCCGCACGTGATCGCGTTCGCTGAAGGCCAGCCGGTCGATCAGTTCGTCGGCGTGCTGTCGGAAGGACAGCTGCGCGAGTTCCTTGAACGGCTGGTGCCGCAGGGCGCGCCGGCCTCGCGCGTCGACGCGCAGACCGCGCTGGCCGAAGGCCGCCGCGAAGATGCGTACGCGCTGCTGCAGGATGCGCTCGCGTACGACCCGGGCTTCGACGACGCGCGCATGGACCGCATCGAAATGCTGCTCGAAGACAACCGCATCGACGAAGCACGCAACGAAGTCGATCTGCTGTCGCCGAAAACGACCCAGGGGATCGACGCGCGCTTCAACGCGATCAAGACCCGGCTCGACGCGGTCGATGCCGCCGCCGAACTGCCGCCGACCGACGCGCTCGAAGCACGCGTCGCGCAGCATCCGGAAGATCTCGAAGCCCGTTTCGATCTGGCGAGCGCGCTGATCGCGCGGCGCAAATACGCGGGCGCGCTTGAACATCTGCTGGAAATCGTGCAACGCGATCGCGCGTTCCGCGAGGATATCGGCCGCAAGACGATGCTGTCGGTGTTCGATCTGGCCGCGCATCAGCCCGAACTGGTCGCGCAATGGCGGCGCAAGCTGAGCGCGTCGCTGAACTGATCCGCTGAACTGATCAGTTGATCTGATCGATTGAAATGCTTCTGTCAGGTAGCGGCTTTCTTCAGAGAGCCGCCGCCTGAATCCCTACCCCGCCGCCCGCTTCCCCAACTCCCGCAACACATACGCCGCCGCCGCGAAACCGAAGCTCGCGGTCACGCACACGCTCGAACCAAAACCCGCGCAATTGAGCCCGACCGGCCCGGTATGGCCCGGCGACGTACTGACGTGCTCGGCTTCCGTATCGATATCGCAGACCGCCGCTTCCGGATAGATCAGCGGCTCGTCCGAATACACCGCGCTGACCTTGAATTTCGCTTTCGGCCCGCGCGGAAAGCCATGCTGCTTGCGCAACTGGCCGCGCACTTTCGAGAGCAGCGGATCCTGGATCGTCAACGCGAGATCGTCGATACGGATGCGGGTCGGGTCGAGCTGGCCACCCGCGCCGCCAATCGTGATCAGCGGCTGCTTGCGCTCGACGCACCACGCGATCAGCGCGGTTTTCGTCCGCACGCTGTCGATCGCGTCGATCACGTAATCGAAGCCGCCGCCGAGCGTGGCCGCGAAATTGTCCGGCTCGACGAAGTCCTCGATCAGCCGCACGTCGCAGTACGGATTGATCGCCGCGATCCGCTCTGCCATCGCCTCGACCTTAGGTTTCCCGTAGTTGCCGTCGAGCGCGTGGATCTGCCGGTTAGTGTTGCTCTCGGCGACATTGTCGAGATCGATCAGCGTCAGCGTGCCGACCGCGCTGCGCGCGAGCGCCTCGGCGACCCACGAGCCGACTCCGCCGATGCCGATCACCGCGACATGCGCGCCCTCGAACGCGGCGAGCGCGGGTGCGCCATACAGACGCGCGATGCCGCCGAAACGGCGCGCGCGGTCGGCGGTTTCATTCGCATCGGGGCTGGTAGTAAGATCGGATTGCGCAGTAGTGCTGGACATGGTGGCAGGACTCGAAAACACGGGCGGAACGAAAAAAAGCAGCTACGCCACGGTAAAACACGGGCGCGCGCAGCCGGTATTTTGCCTGATCGGCCGCGCCGGGCGTGGCGACTCGCGGGACCGCGCGGAATCGAACGCCGCCGCGCGAGTGTGCAGCTTCGCACCAGAGCGGCGCGCAGTGCATCACAGGTTGATGTAATCGCAGGCAAAAAACTGGCCGCCTGGCTATACTTTCCTGACTGTAGCGTTTGCATAAGAACATGATCTCACTCGCCGAGCTTCGAAAAAACTATTCGCTGGGCTCTCTCGACGTAGCCGACGTCGACCACGATCCGCTTCGTCAATTCAACACGTGGTTCCAGCAGGCGATCGACGCCAAACTCCCCGAGCCGAACGCGATGACGCTGGCCACGGTCGACTCCCGCGGCCGGCCTTCGGCACGCATCGTGCTCATCAAGGGTGTCGACGAACGGGGCTTCGTGTTCTTCACCAATTACGAAAGCCGTAAGGGTCGCGAAATAAACGCGAACCCGCACGCGAGTCTGCTGTTTCACTGGATCGAACTCGAGCGCCAGGTGCGCATCGAGGGCCGCGTCGTCAAGACGAGCGAACAGGACAGCGACGCTTATTTCAATTCGCGGCCGCTCGGCTCGCGAATCGGCGCATGGGCATCGAATCAGAGTCAGGTGATTGAAAGCCGTTCGCAGCTCGAAGTGCGCGAACGCGAAATCAGCCTGCAATACGGCGACAATCCTCCGCGTCCGCCGCACTGGGGTGGCTACCGCCTCGTGCCCGACGCGATCGAATTCTGGCAAGGACGCCCGTCGCGTCTGCACGATCGCCTGCAGTTCACGCGCGTGGACGAACGCAGCCCGTGGCAGATCGCCCGCCTGTCGCCCTGAACGAATAAAAAGATCACGCCGGCGCGTGCCCTGATAGCGGCACACGCCGGCCGGATTGCGTCGCGCGACCCGCGCAAAAAAGCGTTGCGCCCTGCGATCCACACAAGCTTTGCTTTAATTCAACGAACACGGAGAGATCGCATGTTCTGGGAGAAGAAGCTGGCGCAGTGGGTTGAAGATGTCAAATCCAAAGCTAACCTGCCTGCACGCCTCGTGCTGTGGGACGGTCAGCAACACGACTTCGGGCAGTTCGCCGCGCCCCGGGTCACGCTACACGTGAAGAGCGCTACCGCGCTGCCCTATCTGCTCGAACCGAGCCTCGACAATCTCGGCGAGGCGTATGTGAAGGGCAAGATCGACATCGAGGGCAAGCTGTCGGACATCATCAATATCAGCTATCAGCTCGCGCGCAGCACCGTGACGAGCGCAAGCAAGCTGGCGCGCGTGCGACGCTACTTCAATCACTCGAAGACGTCGGATAAAAAGGCGATCCAGTATCACTACGACGTGTCGAACGAGTTCTACAAGCTGTGGCTCGACGAGAACATGGTCTATTCGTGCGCGTACTTCGAGACCGGCACCGAAGACCTCGCGACCGCGCAGATCAAGAAAATCGATCACATCCTGACCAAAATCCAGGTGCAGCCCGGCCAGCGTCTGCTCGATATCGGCTGCGGCTGGGGTGCGCTGGTGCTGCGCGCCGCGCAGAAGTTCGGCGCTAACTGCGTCGGCGTGACGCTATCGCAGAACCAGTTCGATCTCGCCACCGCGCGCGTCAAGGCGGCCGGACTCGAAAACCAGATCGAAATCCGCCTGCAGGACTACCGCGACCTGCAAGGTCAGTTCGACCGCATCACCAGCGTCGGCATGTTCGAGCACGTCGGCCGCAAAAACCTGCCGGGCTACTTCCAGAAGATGCACGACCTGCTCGCGGACGACGGCATCGCGATGAACCACGGCATCACGTCGAGCGACGCCGATAGCGGCGAAACCGCGCTCGGCGGCGGTGAGTTCATCGACCGTTATGTGTTCCCCGACGGCGAGCTGCCGCACATCAGCCTCGCGCTCGAATCGATGCAGCGCGGCGGGCTCGAACCGGTCGACGTCGAAAGTCTGCGCCGCCACTATGCGCGCACGCTCGACCTGTGGGCCGAGAATTTCGAGGCCAATGCGGACGAAGCCCGCAAGCTCGTCGACGACGAAAAATTCCGCATCTGGCGCGTGTATCTGGCCGGCTGCGCGTATGCGTTCGAAAACGACGACGTATCGATCTTCCAGGTGGTGTGCCGCAAAGCCGGCCGCAGCGCGACGACCCTGCCGTGGTCGCGCCGCTACATGTACGAAAAACCGCTGTGACGCGCTTGCGCCGCGGCCGCGCGCATGAGACGCTCGCCGCGGCGCAATCCTGAACAGCAGACCGGATATCGATGGACCAGAGTGGCACGAATGATGTTGAAGAGCCGTTGAACGGCGACGGCAATGGCGACGACAGCGGCAATGGCGGCGGTGCGGAGCAGGCTGCCGGCGACGCCGGGCAGTTCGATCTGTTCGGGATGCCGGTAGAGCCTGCTGCGAAGGGTAAGGCCGAGGCCGCGTCTTCGGATGCCGTTGCGAACGCGTCGCCGTCTGCCGGGTCGTCCGCCGCAGATTCCAGCGCGACAGACACTGCGCCCTCCGCGGCACCAATCGCCGCCCCTCAGCCCGAGCGCAAGCGCGCGCCGAAAAGAAACAGGGCCGACACCCCCGCGTCACTTTGGGAAGACGACGCGGCGCCCGTCGAAGAATCAGCCGATGAGTCCGCCGGCGCCTCCGGCGATCACCCCTCCCCCGCTCCATCCGCGCCCCCGAAAAAACGCCGCAGCCGCGAAATCCTCGCCGCGCCGCCGCCGCCGGAACTACTCACGCTCGCCGGCCAACTGCCGCCGCAGATTCACCTCGGCACATCGACATGGTCGTTTCCAGGCTGGAGCGGCATCGTCTACGGCGACGACTACAGCAACAGCAAACTCTCGCGCGAAGGCCTGAGCGCGTACGGCGCGCATCCGCTGCTGAAGACGGTCAGCATCGACCGTTCGTTCTACCAGGCGCTGACCGTCACCGAGTATCTGCGTTACGCGCAGCAGGTGCCCGAGCACTTCCGCTTCATCGTCAAGGCGCCGATGACGATCACCGACGCGACCGTGCGCGCCGAACGCGGCGAGCCGGTGTCGCTGAACCCGTGCTTCCTGAACGCGCAGATGGCCATCGACGATTTCGTCACGCCCTGCCTCGAAGGACTCGGCGCGAAAGCCGGCGCGCTGGTGTTCCAGTTCTCGCCGCTGCCGGATCAGATGCTCGCGCAGCCGGCGGTGTTCGTCGAACGTCTCGGAGAGTTTTTCGGCGCGCTGCCGACGCTGCCCGACGGCAGTTGCTACGCGGTCGAGATTCGCGACGCGAGTCTGCTGACGCCGCGCTTCATCCGGATGCTGAAGGCGGCGGGCGTGCGCTACTGCGTCGGCATTCATGCGCGGATGCCCGATCCGCTGCGCCAGGCGGCGGCGCTCGCGCTGCTCGACGGCGAGCCGGCCGGTCCGCTGATCGTGCGCTGGAGTCTGCACGGCGGCTTCAAATACGAGCAGGCGAAGGCGAAGTACGAGCCGTTCAACCGGCTCGTCGACGAAGATCCGGCGACGCGCGCGTCGCTCGCCGAGGTGGCCGCGCGCTATGCGCTGGCCGGCCAGCCGGTGGTGATCGCAGTCAACAACAAGGCGGAGGGATCGGCGCCGCTTAGCTGCGTGAAGCTGGCCGAAGCGATCGCCGAAGCGTATGCGCGGCTCGCGCGGGAGCGGGACGCAAAAAGCGAAGCCGCGCGACCGGAATCGGAGAGCGACTAAGCGCCCCCCACTGCACCCTCACCCCGCCTTGATCCGATGCGCGAACTTCTGGCGGAATTTCGCGACCTTCGGCGCGACCACGAACGAGCAGTAGCCCTGATTCGGATGCTGCGCGAAGTAGTTCTGGTGATACGCCTCGGCCGGCCAGTAGTTGCCGTCGAGCGGCAACACCTCGGTCACGATCTTGCCGTCGTAGATACGTTGCTCGCCGATCTCGCGAATCGCCTGCAGCGCGGTGTCACGCTGCGCATCGGTATGCGTGAAGATCGCCGAACGGTATTGCGTGCCGACGTCGTTACCTTGCCGGTTCAGCTGGGTCGGATCGTGAATCGCGAAGAAGATGTCGAGAATCTCGCGATAGCTGATCTTCGCCGGATCGAACTCGACCTTCACCACCTCCGCGTGACCGGTCTCGCCGTCGCAAACCTGCTCGTAGCTCGGCGCGCGCGTATGACCGCCCGCATAGCCGGACTCGACCGCATTGACGCCTTCGACGCCCAGATACACCGCTTCCAGGCACCAGAAACACCCGCCACCGAGCGTTGCCGTCTCGTTCATAAGCTTCACCCCAGAATCAGATACAGAAAAATGACCGGCAGCCCGCACTGCGACCGCCACCGGATCGGAATATATGGCCGAAAACGCGTCTGAAAAGGTCGTGGACGCGCGCTGCCGCCTTTAGCGAATCGTGCGGCTCAGACTATCGAGTATAGAAACGGCCGCGCGCGTTGGGTGAAGAAGAATCGGCGGTGCGACATCGGACGCTGAGCCCGGCATGCGCGTTGCAAGCGGGCACGCATTCCCCGCGGCGCCCGCCTCGATTGCAGTTAAAATTGCGGAAATCGACGATTTTCACCATGACTTTCGAATCATTCGCTTCCAGCCGCGCAGCTCTGCGCTCCTATTCGCGCCTGCGCCGGGCCTCCACACTGCGCGTGCCGGGGA
This sequence comes from Burkholderia sp. SRS-W-2-2016, assembly GCF_001931485.1. Classification (GTDB taxonomy): domain Bacteria; phylum Pseudomonadota; class Gammaproteobacteria; order Burkholderiales; family Burkholderiaceae; genus Paraburkholderia. Next base: position 47,785 of record NZ_MSDV01000046.1, read on the forward strand.
CCCTGCCCCGATGAAGCGCGCGAGTCCTCCCAACTTCGACCAGACCGCATTCAAGCAGGCGCTCGGCCAGTTCGCGACCGGCGTCACCGTGATCACCACGCGCGCGGCGACCGGCCAGTTGATCGGCATCACCGCCAGCTCGTTCAACTCGGTCTCGCTCGATCCGCCGCTGGTGCTGTGGTCTCTCGCGACCCGCTCGGCGTCGATGCCGGTGTTCCGCGCGAACAGCCACTACGTGATCAACGTGCTGGCCGCGTCGCAGCTCGATCTGTGCAAGCGCTTCGCGACTGTGAAAGGGGATCGTTTCGAAGGCGTGTCGCACGCGGCGGGCGACTCCGGAATGCCGGTGCTCGACGGCGCGCTCGCGTGGTTCGAATGCCATAACCGCAGCCGCTACGACGAAGGCGACCACGTGATTTTCGTCGGCGAGGTGGAGCGTTGCGGCGTGCATGAGAATGCCGCCGAGATTTCGCCGCTGGTGTTCCAGAGCGGCAAATTCCACGGTCTCGATCCGCTTTGAGCGAAGCGCCGCGCGAACAGGCGCGGCATTCAGATCACCCGGGCAGCGCGGCAAACAGCGCAAGCGGCGCAAGCGGGTGAGCGGCGCAAGCGATATCAGCGCACCGCGCCGCCGCAGTAAATTGCGCGCGTCACCCCATTCGCACAACCGGCGGCAGCCCCGCCGCGATCACCGGTCGTTATGCGCGGCCCCGTGCCCGCTCGTCTTCTTCACCAGCGACACCGGCACGCCCGAATCTTCCTTTAGCGTCTCGAGCACGATGTTCGAGCGGATGTCCATCACGCCCGGCGCCTTATACAGGCGGTTGAGCACGAAATCCGAATAGTGTTTGAGATTGTGCGCGAGGACCCGCAGCAGGTAATGGGTCTCGCCGGTGACGACGAACGCGCCGACCACTTCCGGCCAGTCGCGCAGTTCGTCGGCGAAGCGCTCGTGCCAGTTCTGCTGGTCGTTGCGCATCGACACCTGCACGAATGCTTCGAGTTCGAAGCCGAGCACTTCGCGGTTCAGGCACGCGCGATAGTGTTCGATGACGCCCTGCTCCTCCAGCAGACGCAAGCGTCGCAAACAGGCCGATGGCGATAGCGAGATGCGCTCCGCGAGATCCAGATTGCTGATCCGTCCTTCCTGCTGAAGCACCGTCAAAATACGGCAATCGGTGGCGTCGAGCGAGATCGCGTTCATATTCGGTCTCCCTTTTCCGTTTGACTCAAATTATGTTCCAAGACACGGCGAAGAAGGAGATTATTTCGCAATCACATTGCGCGGGCTCACTACTATCATTCCCCCATAGACACTTTCCGCGACAGCCGCCATGCGCACCCTCTGGGACATCACCCCCGCCGTCGACAGCAACACGCCCGTCTGGCCAGGCGACACGCCGGTCGGCATCGAGCGCGTGTGGCGCATGGAGGCGGGCTCGCCGGTCAACGTCGCGCGTCTGACGCTGTCGCCGCACACCGGCGCGCACACCGACGCGCCGCTTCATTACGACGCGGACGGCGCCGCGATCGGCGACGTGCCGCTCGATACGTACCTCGGTATATGCCGGGTGATTCATTGCATCGGTGCGTCGCCTGTTGTGACGCCACAACACCTGGCCGGCTCGCTCGACGCGCTGCCGCCGCGAGTCTTACTACGCACTTACAAAAACGCGCCGACGCGCGAGTGGGACAGCGGTTTCTGCGCGGTCGCGCCGGAGACCGTCGACCTGCTCGCCGCGCACGGCGCGAAGCTGATCGGCATCGATACGCCGTCGCTCGATCCGCAGGAATCGAAAACCATGGACGCACACCACCGGATTCGCGCGCACCGGATGGCGATCCTCGAGGGGATCGTGCTCGACGCGGTCGAGCCCGGCGACTACGAACTGATCGCGCTGCCGCTGAAGCTGACCACGCTCGACGCGAGCCCGGTGCGCGCGGTGCTGCGCGCGCTGCCCGGCACAGACTGAGCCGAGCGGACCGATCGAGCCGAACCCACGCGTCAGACCAACACTACAGACCCACCCTCCCGACCGTATCCCGGACCCACCATGAACCATCGTGACGAAGCTCAGGCGCTCGATAACGCCGACCCGCTCGCGCCGCTGCGCGACCAGTTCGCGCTGTCGCCGACCACCATCTACCTCGACGGCAACTCGCTCGGCGTGCCGCCGTCCGCGGCCGCTCAGCGCGCGCAGACCGTGATCGGCGCCGAATGGGGCGAAGGCCTGATCCGCAGCTGGAACAGCGCGGGCTGGTTCGCGCTGCCGCGGCGTCTGGGCAACAAGCTCGCGCCGCTGATCGGTGCGGCCGAGGACGAAGTCGTGATCACCGACACGATCTCGATCAACCTGTTCAAGCTGCTGTCCGCCGCGCTGCGGGTCGCCAATGCGCGCGATCCGAAGCGTCGCGTGATCGTGTCCGAGCGCTCGAACTTCCCGAGCGACCTGTACATCGCGCAAGGCCTGATCGAGCAGCTCGATCGCGGCTACGAACTGCGCCTCGTCGACGATCCTTCGGAGTTGCCCGCCGCGATCGGCGAGGACACCGCAATCGCGATGATCACCCACGTGAACTACCGCACCGGCTACATGCACGACATGGCCGCGCTGACCAAGCTGATCCACGACAAGGGCGCGCTCGCGCTGTGGGATCTCGCGCACTCGGCGGGCGCGGTGCCGGTCGATCTGAACGGCGTCGGCGCCGACTACGCGGTCGGCTGCACGTACAAGTATCTGAACGGCGGCCCCGGCTCGCCCGCGTTCGTGTGGGTGCCCAAGCGCCATCAGGCCGAGTTCGCGCAGCCGCTGTCGGGCTGGTGGGGGCATCGCGCGCCGTTCGAGATGAATCCGTCGTATCAGCCCGATCCGGGCATCGCGCGCTATCTGTGCGGCACGCAGCCGATGGTGTCGATGGCGCTGGTCGAATGCGGGCTCGACGTATTCCTGCAAACCGATATGCAGGCGATCCGCCAGAAGTCGCTCGCGTTGACCGATCTGTTTATCGAGCTGGTCGAGTCGCGTTGCGGCGAATTTCCGCTCACGCTCGTCACGCCGCGTGAGCACGTGCAGCGCGGCTCGCATGCGAGCTTCGAACATCCGCATGGTTATGAGGTGATGCAGGCGCTGATCGCGCGCGGCGTGATCGGCGATTATCGCGAGCCGCATGTGCTGCGCTTCGGCTTTACGCCGCTGTATACGCGCTTCGTCGATGTGTGGGATGCGGTCGAAACGCTGCGCGACGTGCTCGCTCGCGAAAGCTGGCGGGCGCCAGAATTCGCCGCGCGCGGCGCGGTGACCTGAGGAGTCCGCAATGAACGATCACATGCAGACGCCGGGCTTGCCGGAAGAACCCGCGGCGCAGGGTTGCCCGTTCGGGTATGGGCAGAACGCGGCGGCGAACCGTGCGGCGAATCCGGGCGCGGGCGCGAACACGGCCGGCGCGGCGACGAACACGGCCGGCGCGTCCAGTGCTTCCAGTGCCTCCGCCGACACCGGCTGGCACGACGCGCAACTCGACTTCTCCGAGTCGATGAGCTACGGCGATTATCTGTCGCTCGGCAAGGTGCTCGACGCGCAGCATCCGTTGTCGCCGGATCACAACGAGATGCTGTTCATCATCCAGCATCAGACCAGCGAACTATGGATGAAACTCGCGCTGTACGAACTGCGCGCGGCGCTCGCGGCCGTGCATCGCGACGAGTTGCCGCCCGCGTTCAAGATGCTCGCGCGGGTCTCGCGGATCATGGAGCAGCTGGTGCAGGCGTGGAGCGTCCTCGCGACGATGACGCCGTCCGAATACACCGCGATGCGGCCGTACCTGGGCAGTTCGTCGGGCTTCCAGTCGTATCAGTACCGGCAGATCGAATTCCTGCTCGGCAACAAGAACGAGCAGATGCTGAAGCCGCACGCGCATCGCGACGACGTCTACGCCGAGGTGAAGGCCTCGCTCGAAGCGCCGTCGTTCTACGACGAAGTCGTGCGCCTGCTCGCGCGCCGCGGCTTCGCGATCTCGCCCGCGCGGCTCGAGCGCGACTGGACCCAGCCGACCGAACACGACGCATCGGTCGAAGCGGCCTGGCTCGAGGTCTATCGCAATCCGTCCCAGCATTGGGAGCTGTACGAGATGGCCGAGGAACTGGTCGATCTCGAAGACGCGTTCCGGCAATGGCGCTTCCGCCACGTGACGACCGTCGAGCGCATCATCGGCTTCAAGCAGGGCACCGGCGGCACCAGCGGCGCGCCGTATCTGCGCAAGATGCTCGACGTGGTGCTGTTCCCCGAGCTGTGGCACGTGCGCACGATGCTGTGAGTCTTTATCGCGCCGTATAACCGCCATCGATCGGCAGGCACACGCCGCTGATCATCGACGCCGCGTCGCTCAGCAAAAACATGATCGGCGCGGCCACCTCCGCCGACTCGGCGAAACGCCGCAGCGGAATCGCGGCCAACGCCGGGTCGCGCTTGACCGGATCGCTCCACGCGAGCACCGCCATCGGCGTCAGCGTAACCGTCGGGTTCACGCTGTTCACGCGAATCCCGTGCGGCCCCAGCTCGATGCACAGCGCGCGCGTGACCGCATCGAGCGCGGCCTTCGACGCCGAATAGCTCAGATGATCGTCGAGCGCGACCAGCGCCGCCTGGCTCGACACGTTGACGATGCTGCCCGCGCGCTTGGCCGCGAGCATCGCGCGCGCGACGTGCTTGGCGACCAGCACCGCGCCGCGCGTATTCACCGCGAGCACGCGATCGAAGCTGTCGGCGGTCGTATCCACCGCGCGTTCGAGAAGCGCGATCCCCGCGCAATTGACCAGTCCATCGAATACGGGCAACTCGGCGAGCGCCGCGTCGATCGCGGCGGGATCGCCGACGTCGAGCGTCAACGGCTCGCAGCCGGTTTCCTCGGCAAGCCGCGCCAGTTCGTTGACGTTGCGCGCGGCCGCGACGACCGACGCGCCGCTCGCGCACAGCGCCTCGACCGTCGCGCGGCCGATTCCGCTGGAGGCGCCCGTCACGAGGATCGAGCGGCCGGAAAAATCGAAGGTAGCGTTCATGATGTTTGCAGCCGATGCATGACCGGCTTCAACGCCGGATAGAGGTCCTTGTACACGCCAAAGCGCTGCTCGTATAACACCATCCGCGCGGCGTCGGGCTGCGCGCGTTCGACCAGCGTGACCCAGCCGCGCTGCGCGGCCTCGCGCGACACCAGTCCGGCGCCGACTCCGGCGAGCAGCGCGGCGCCCATCGCGGCCTCCACGTCCTGCTCGATCGTGTAGACCGGATAGCCGGTGACGTCGGCGATGATCTGCATCCACAGGTCCGAATGCGCGGCGCCGCCGACCACGATCAGTTTGTCGTCGAGCGACTGCGCGCCCTGGCGGCCCGCCTCGATGTTGTGCTTCAGCGCGAACGACACCCCTTCGAGCACCGCGCGATACAGATGCGCGCGGGTATGAAAGAGGCTCAGCCCGACGAACGCGCCGCTCGCCTGCGCATCCCACACCGGACTGCGCTCGCCCATCAGATACGGCAGGAACAGCACGCCGTCGGCGCCGGCCGGCACCTGCGCGGCGGATTCTTCCAGTAGCCGGTGCGGATCGCCGTGCGGGCTCGCGCGCGCGGCCTCGATCTCCGCGTGACAGAACTGCTCGCGATACCACGTCACCGATGCGCCCGCGGTGATCGCGCCGCCGAATACGTAGATATCCTGAGCGCCGTTGAACACGTGCGGCATGCTGATCAAACCGTGGCGCGCGTCGACCTGCTGGTTGATATAGCCCCAGCACATGCTGGTGCCGATCATCGCGACGTGCTGGCCGGCGCGCGTGACGCCGGCCGCGAACGTCGCCATCGCCGCATCGACGCCGCCCGCGACGATCGCGGTGCCCGCGTCCAGTCCGAGCTGCGAGCTCCATTGCGACAGCAACCCACCGACCACCTCCGACGATTCGACCAGCCGCTCCGGCATCATCGTCGCCGGAATGCCGAGCATGTCGAGTGCTTCGTCGGACCAGTCGCGCCGCGCGATGTCGTACACGCCGCCGATATTGCCGGCCGAACTGTGATCGACCGCGATCTCGCCGGTCAGCAGATAGATCACGTACGCGTTCGGCGGCAGGAAGTAGCGCGTATGCGCCCACACGTCCGGCTGGTTGTCGCGCAGCCACAGCATCTTCGTGTAGCCGTAGTAACTGTCGACGCCGTTGCCGGTGATCGCATACAGCCGTTCGAGATCGACGTTCTCGCGCACCCACTCGACCTGCGCGGTCGCGCGCCGGTCCATCCAGATCAGGCACGGCGCGAGCGGGCGCATCTCGGTGTCCACCGCGATGCCCGAGCCGCCGTACAGGCTGCTCACGCACAGCGCCTTGATCGAACTCGCGGCGATGCCCGCCGCCTTCGCATCGCTCACGCAGGCGGCCACGCATTCGAGCACCGCATTCAGCCACACCGCGGGCCACTGCTCGGCCCACAACGGCTTCGGCGTGTCGGGCTGATACGCACACGAGTGCTGCGCGACGATCGCGCCGTGCTGATCGGCGAGCAGCGCCTTGGTGCTCTGCGTGCCGATATCGACGCCGATGACGTAGTTCATAGAGTCTCCGTTGACAGCTGCCGCGCGCGAATCACGCGCTCGCTTCACTCATCACCCTCACCCGCGCGGCTTCAGCAGCACCTTGATCGAATCGAGCGAGTTCGCGATCCGGATCGCGTCGTCCCACTCTTCCAGCGAAAAGCCGTGCGTGACGATCCCCTTCGACGTGACCAGTCCACGCGCGAGCAGATCGATCGCGATCGGATAGCAGTACGGTCCGAGGTGCGCACCGCGCACGTCGAGTTCCTTGCGATCGCCGATCACCGACCAGTCGAGCGTCGTATCGGCGCCGAACACCGAGAATTCCACGAAACGCCCGAGCTTGCGGATCAGGTCCATCCCCTGGTTCACGCCGATCGGCGCGCCGGTCGTTTCAATATAGACGTCGCAGCCGTAACCGTCGGTCAGCGATTTGATGATCGCGAGCGCGTCGTCCTTCTGCGGATTGATGGTCACGTCCGCGCCGTATTCGCGCGCGAGCGCCAGCCGTTCCTCGACCAGATCGATCACGACCAGCTTCTTCGGCGTCTTCAGATGCGCGACCTGGGTCATCATCAGACCGAGCGGCCCGGCGCCGGCGATCACCACCACGTCGTCGAGCTGCACGTCGCCGCGATTGACCGTATGAATCGCGCAGGCGAGCGGCTCGATGATCGCCGCGTCTTCGAGTGAGATGCCGTCCGGAATCTTGTGAACGATCGCGGTCGGCGGAATGCGCATGTACTCGGCCATTCCGCCGTCGGCGACTTCGCGCTGGAAGCCGAAGATGTTGTGCACTTCGCACATCCAGTACTGGCCGGATTTGCAATAGCGGCATTTACCGCACGGCACGATCTGTTCGGCGATCACGCGATCGCCCTTCTGCACGCCGAAATGTTCGGCCGCGCCTTCGCCGAGCTCTTCCACGTAACCGAAGAATTCGTGGCCCGGAATTACCGGCGCCTTGACCCACGGGCTCGGACCGCCCCAGAACATCTTCGCGCCCGAATGGCATTTGCAGTCGCTCGCGCAGATCCCGCACGCGGCGATCCGGATCACCAGTTCGTGCGCGCGCGCGGCCGGCTTTTTCACCTGTTCGACGCGGTAGTCTTTCGGCGCATGACAGACGATGGCGGTCATGTTCGTCGTATCGGATTGAGTCGTCATTGCATGGTCCCGGCAATAGAGATAGAGAGAAAGTGGATTGGACGAAATTGGACGAAGCGCGCGCGTTACTTTCTGCGGTCGCGGCTGATATAGATCGCGAGCAGAATGATTCCGCCCTTGATCACGTTCTGCACGTACGGATTCACGCCGACCATGTTCAGGCCGTTATTCAGGACTCCGAGCAGCAGCGCGCCGATCAGCGTGCCGATGATCGAACCGCGCCCGCCGGAGATCGACGTACCGCCCATCACGACAGCGGCGATCGCATCGAGTTCGAAGCCGACACCGGCGTTCGGCTGGCCGCTCATCAAGCGCGCGGTGAGCACGATCGCGGCGAACGCGGAGGTCAATCCGGCGATCGTGTAGACCAGCAGCTTCACGCGCGCGACCCGCACGCCTGACAGGCGCGTGGCCTGTTCGTTGCCGCCGATCGCGTACACGTAGCGGCCGAACGGCATCCTTTCGAGCAGCACCCATGCGACCACGTAGATCACCGCCATGATCACGACCGGTGCCTGGACGCCGAGAATCTTGCCGCTGCCGAAGAAGCTGACCCATTCGGGCAAGCCGTCGATCGGATAGCCGCCGGTGTAGATCAGCGCGAGACCGCGCGCGATGCCCATCGTCGCGAGCGTGACGATGATCGGCGGCATTCCGGCGAACGCGACGAAAAAGCCATTGGCCGCGCCGAAGCCGAGGCCGACCGCGAGACCGATCGCGAGCGCGGCGACCGCGTTCATTCCGGCGACCATCAGCCCGGCCGTCAGCGTGCCGGCCAGCGCCATCACCGAGCCGACCGACAGATCGATGCCGCCGGTCAGGATCACGCAGGTCATGCCGACCGCGATGATCGCGTTGATCGACACCTGGCGCAGCACGTTCTCGATGTTCGCGGCCGACAGAAAACTGTCGCTCGCGAACACCATCACGATGCACACGGCGAGCAGCCCGATGAACGGATAGAACAGCGTCGAGCGTTTCAGCGCGGCCCACGTGAAGCGCACCGGCGCGCCGGGCGTATCGCTCGCGACGGTCGAAGTTTTCGGCGAGGTGTCAGGCATGTTCATGATTGGCTCCGAGCGAACCGGCGGTCGCATAGGTCATCACGGCATTCGATTCGATCGCGTCGCCTTCGAGCAGCGCTTCGATGCGGCCTTGCCGGAACACGGCGACGCGGTCGCACATGCCGACGATCTCCGGCAGCTCGGACGAGATCATGATGATCGAATAGCCGCGCGCGGTGAGTTCGCGCATCAGCAGATAGATTTCGGCCTTCGCGCCGACGTCGATCCCGCGCGTCGGTTCGTCGAAGATCAGGATGTTGGTGTGGTGGTTCAGCCAGCGCGCGATCACGACCTTCTGCTGGTTGCCGCCCGACAGCGTCGCGACTTCGGTGTGCATCGTCGGCGCCTTCACGCCGACGCGCTTCATGATGTCGGCGGTCGCGCGCGCCTCGCTGCGCTGGTCGATGAAGAAACGCAGCGAGCGGTATTTGCCGAGGTTGTTGATCGAGATGTTCTGCTTGATCGAGAAGTCGGTGATGAGGCCCTCGGTCTTGCGGCTTTCCGGCAGGATGCCGACGCCCGAGCGCAACGCGTCGGCCGGATCGGCGAGCTTCGCGGCCGCGCCGTTGATGCGAATCTCCTTCGCGTACGCACGCTCCGCGCCGATCACCGCGAGCGCGGTTTCGGTGCGCCCCGAGCCGACCAGTCCCGCGAAGCCGAGAATCTCGCCTTCGCGCAGTGTGAAACTCAGTTCAGGGCTGTCCTTGAACAGCTGCAAGCGCACCACGTCGAGCACGATCTTCGCGTCCGCGCGCGCTAGCGGTTTCGGCGGAAAGCTGCTTTCGATACGGCGCCCGACCATCATCTGCACGAGCCGGCTCACGTCGGACTCCGCGACCGTGGTGGTGCCGACATACTGGCCGTCGCGCAGCACCGTGATGCGGTCGCACACCTCGAAAATTTCTTCGAGGTGGTGCGAGATAAAGATCATCGCGACGCCCTGCTGCTTCAGCTCGCGCATGATCGCGAACAGATGCGCGGCCTCGGCCGGCGTCAGCGTCGCGGTCGGTTCGTCGAGAATCAGAATGCGCGCATCGAGCGATAACGCCTTGCCGATTTCGACGAACTGCTGCTGCGCGACCGACAGCTCGCGAATCGGCACCGACAGATCGATCGCGACGCCGAGGCGCTGGAAAATCGCCGCTGCCGCGCGCCGCATCCGGCCGCGTTCCAGCAGCCCGAAACGGCTGCGCAGTTCGCGGCCGAGAAAGATGTTCTCCACCGCGTTCAGATACGGAATCAGGCTGAACTCCTGAAACACGATGCCGACGCCGGCGGCCACCGCGTCGTGATAGTTCGCGAAGTGGCGCGCCTGACCGTCGAGCGTGATCGTGCCGTCGTCCGGCTGATAGATGCCGCAGAGGATTTTCATCAGCGTCGACTTGCCCGCGCCGTTCTCGCCGAGCAACGCATGGATCTCGCCGCGCGCGACTTCCAGATGAATGCCTTGCAGCGCCTTCACGCCGGGAAAGCTTTTGCTGATGTTCTCGAGCTTCAGAATCGTGTCCATCGGATGCTCCCGTGCCGCCGGCTGCCGTCGCATGCGGATCGCTGCGGACGGCGGCCGGCGCGTGCTTCGCGCGTGTTGCCTGAGACGTTTGAGTCGCTTGAGTCGCTTACCAGCTAAAGCCCTTCGCATTGGTCTTGTCGATCAGCTTCACGTCGACCGGAATCGCCTTCGGCACATTGGCGCCCCACTTCTTCGCGAGCGCGATCCGCACCTGATCGGCCGGGAATTGCGCGGAGGTCGCGACGAACTTCGAATTCGGCTTCTGGATCGCGGCGATCGCTTCGGGCGCGCCGTCCACGCTGGTCAGCTTGATGTCCTTGCCCGACGATTCGATCGCCGACAGCGAGCCCATCGCGCCGCCGTCGTTCACGCTGAACACACCCTTCAGATTCGGATGCGCCTGGATCATGTTCTCGGTGACGGACAGCGCGGTCGCGCGTTCCTGCTTGCCGTTCTGCGTATCCACGAGCTTCACGCCCGGCGCCTTCGCGAGCGCCGCCTTGCAGCCGCGCACCCGTTCGAGAATCGGCACGACCGGAATGCCGTCGAGAATCGCCACTTCGCCGCTGCCGCCGATCGACTTCGCGAGGTACTCGCAGGCCATCACGCCGGCGTCGTAGTTCTTCGAGCCGACGAATGAATCGACCGGACCGTTCGCGTTCGCATCGACCGCGACGACCACCACGCCCGCCTTCTTCGCCGACGTAACCGCCGACTGGATCCCGGTCGAGTCGGTCGGATTGACCAGCAGGATGTCGATCTTCTTTTGCAGCATGTCCTCGACGTCGCTGACCTGTTTGCTGACGTCGTGATGCGCGTCGGTAACGACCACCGTCGCACCGATCGACGCGGCCGCGTCGTTCAGCGCCTTTTGCATCGTCACGAAGTACGGGTTGTTCATCTCCTGGAAGGTCATGCCGATTTTCAGCGGCGCGGCCTGCGCGCCGGCCGCGGCGAGTGCGAGCGACAGAGCGCAGCCGAGCGCGGCGACGCGGCGCGCGACTTTGGGCAACGGGAACGAAGCGGTGGCTACGCCGAAAACGGCCTGCACACCGGACTGCGAGCGACGCTGAAAAACCGATGACTTCATGGTTGTCTCCATTTTTTGAAGTGAGCACGCCCGTCACGCTGTGCGGACACAGCGCGAGGCGCGTTGAAACGCGAGTGGATGGGACTACGAACTACCTGAGCGCACTAGCCACAGCTAGCCACGGCGAACCACGGCTAGCTCGGCGGATAAGCGGGACGCGGCGGCGGCAGGCCCGGCGCGAGCACGATCGCCGGCGCGTTGTCGATGCCCCGGCCATGCGCGGCCGCTTCCTCGGAAGCGTCACGGCTTGCATCGTTCAACTGCTGATAGCGTCGAAACGTCGACGGCGCCATCCCCTTCACCGCGAGAAACTGCCGGTTGAAATTCGACAGATTGTTGAAGCCCGACTTGAAGCAGATATCGGTCACGCTCAGCTCGGCGTCGGTCAGCAGCTGACACGCGAGATTGATGCGCATCCGGTTCACGTACTGCACGAACGGCAGCCCGGTATGGCGGCGGAAATAGCGCGAGAACGCGCTGACGCTCTGGCCCGCGAGCTGCGCAAGCTCCGACTCGCGCAACTCGTTCGCGAGGTTCTTGCCGATATACGCGAGCACGTGATTGATGCGGGTCGCCGCGAAGCTGGTCGGGTCGGCCTGATACGCGGGCGACGCGAGCGTGTCGCGATCCTGCGCGTTCATCAGGATTTCGAGCATCGACATGAACAGCACCAGCCGGCGCAGGCCGCGCGCGGCGAGCAGTTCGAGAAACAGCGGCTTGATCCGCGCGGAGGTTTCCGCGCCGAACGACAGCCCGCGCCGCGCGTCGGCAAGCATCGTCTCGACCTGGCGCCACTCCGGAAAACTGCCGACGCAATTCGATACGAACTCCTGACCGAACTGCACGACCAGATTGCGCTGCGCGACGCTCTCGCCTTCGGGCACGTCGCTGACCCAGTTATGCGGCAGGTTCGGCCCCATCAGCACCAGATTGCCGGGCGCGAAGCTGCCGATGTAATCGCCGACGAACATCTTGCCGCTCGTCTCGACGATCAGATGAATCTCGTACTCCGGGTGAAAGTGCCAGCGCACCGTGCGATACGGATAGCCATGCGACCACACCTTGAACGATTCGTCGTGGCGCACCGCCACGATTTCGAGATCGGGTTGCACTGTCTGCCTCCATGAAGCGGGCCGCGGATCGAACGCCACCGGGCACCGCCGATCTTGATCTTGTACAGCGAAAGTTAATCGCCAAACGCGTTGGCCACCACTCGAAAAGACACCGAGGATCGATACTTTTTTGCACCCGGGCGAGCCTGCGCGCCGCAAAAGTCAAATTTGATGCAATGCAATATGGATAAGCGCGCGCCCGGCAAAGCCGGCCCCGCTCTCCATGCCGCGCTGCGCCACGAAAACTCCGCGCGGTCGCCTTGACTTTCGTTTCGGCGGGTACGATCATTCGCTCACACACAGAGCAAATGATCATAACAGCGTTAGGGCGATGCATTGCACAGGACCGCGGCAAGGGCCCACGCCCCCACCGCGGTCGACAACGGAGACAACCATGAACAGCGGGCAAGGCAGCGGCGTGGCCGCACACGTGATCCTGCACATCGGCGCGGGATCGTTTCATCGCGCGCATCAGGCCTGGTATCTGCACCGGCTCAACGACGCGAAGCTGGCCGGCGAACCGCACTGGTCGCTGACGGTCGGCAATATCCGCAGCGACATGAACGCGGTGCTCGACGCGCTGGCCGCGCAGCACGGCGTCTACACGCTCGAAACCGTCACGCCGCAAGGCGAGCGCGCGTACGAGACGATCCGCTCGATCGAACGCGTGCTGCCGTGGAGCGCGGACCTCGCCGGCCTGATCGAAGCGGGCGCCGATCCGGCCTGCAGGATCATCGCGTTCACGGTCACCGAAGGCGGCTACTACCTCGATGAACACGACCGGCTCGACACCGCGAACCCCGATCTCGCGGCCGACCTCGCCGGCGGCCACACCACCAGCCACACCACCATCTACGGCGCGCTCGCGGCGATTCTCGACGCCCGCATGAAACGCGGCGCGGGCCCCGTCACGCTGCAAACCTGCGACAACCTGCGCAGCAACGGCGAGCGTTTTCACGCGGGCATGAGCGAGTTTCTCGAACGGCGCGGCGCCAAAGACCTCGCGCAGTGGTTCGACGCCAACACGTCGTCGCCGTGTTCGATGGTCGACCGGATCACCCCGCGGCCGACGCCCGACGTGCGCGAACGCGTGCAGGCCGCGACCGGCATCGACGACAACGCGCCGGTGATGGGCGAAGCGTTTATCCAGTGGGTGATCGAAGACCGCTTCAGCGCCGGGCGTCCGCAGTGGGAAAAGGTCGGCGCGGAGCTGGTCGATTCGGTGCTGCCGTACGAGGAAGCGAAGATCCGCATCCTGAACGCGCCGCATAGTTGCATCGCGTGGGCGGGCACCTTGGTGGGGTTGAAGTTCATCCACGAAGGCACGCTCGACGCCGACATCCGCCAGTTCGCGTACGACTACGTGACCGAGGACGTGATCCCGTGTCTCACCCCGAGCCCGCTCGATCTCGAACGCTATCGCGATGTCGTGCTCGAACGCTTCAGCAATCCGCACATCCTCGACACCAACCAGCGCGTGGCCGCCGACGGCTTCTCGAAGCTGCCCGGCTTCATCGCGCCGACGCTGGCCGAGTGCTTCGAGCGCGGCGTCACGCCGGCCGCGACCGCGATGCTGCCCGCGCTGTTCTTCCGCTTTCTCGAACGCTGGCACACCGGCAAGTTGCCGTACGCGTATCAGGACGGCGTGATGGACGAGAAGGTCGCGCATGGTTTCTTCAACGCGTCCGATCCGCTGCGCGCGTTCGCCGCCGACAAACTGCTGTGGGGCGGAATGGCGCAAACGCCGGAACTGGAATCCGCGCTCGCCGGCGCACTGGCGCGTGTCGATGCGTGGCTCGCGAAACGCGGCGCGCTATGAGCGTGCCAGGCTTAATGCCCATGACAGCGCGCGCGCTCAGCGGCTAAAGTAGCGCATCCCCCAACGACGAAGGTTTCGCGCCCATGTACCTAGGCATCGACCTCGGCACGTCCGAAGTGAAAGTTCTGCTGCTCGCCTCCGACGGCCGTGTGGTCGGCACCGCGGGCACGCCGTTTACCGTTTCGCGTCCGCATCAGCGCTGGGCCGAACAGAATCCCGAAGACTGGTGGGCGGGCACCCGCGCGGCGCTCGCCACGTTGCGCACGCGCCATCCGATTGAGTTCGCGCAGATTCGCGGCATCGGCCTGTCCGGGCAGATGCACGGCGCGGTGCTGCTCGACGCGCACGACAACGTGCTGCGTCCCGCGATCCTGTGGAACGACATGCGCAGCGACAAGGAATGCGCGGAGCTGACCGAACGCGCGCCGCAGCTGCACGAGATCGCCGGCAATCTGGCGATGCCCGGTTTCACCGCGCCGAAGCTGCTATGGGTCGCGCGTCACGAGCCGGACATTTTCGCGCGCACCGCCTGCGTGCTGCTGCCGAAAGACTATCTGCGCCTGCAACTGACCGGCGGTAAGGTGTCCGATCCATCGGATGCGGCCGGCACGTTGTGGCTCGATGTCGCGAAGCGCGACTGGTCCGATTCGCTCCTCGCCGCGTGCAACATGACGCGCGCGCAGATGCCGGCGCTGCGCGAAGGCAGCGCGCCGGCCGGCACGCTGCTGCCGGAACTCGCGCGCGAATTCGGCCTGAGCGAAGACGTGATCGTCGCGGCCGGCGGCGGCGATAACGCGACCAGCGCAATCGGCATCGGCGCGACGCAGCCAGGCGACGGCTTCGTGTCGCTCGGCACGTCGGGCGTGCTGTGCGTGGTCGGCGACAGCTTCCGGCCGAACCCGGCCTCGGCCGTGCATGCGTTCTGTCATGCGATTCCCGATCGCTGGCATCAGATGAGCGTGGTGTTGTCGGCGGCCAGCTGTCTGCGCTGGGTCTGCAAACTGACTTCCACCGACGAACCGACGCTGCTCGCCGAAATCGAAGCGCTGCCCGCCGACGCGCTGACCACCGCGCCGCTGTTCCTGCCGTATCTGTCGGGCGAGCGCACGCCGCACAACGACCCGTACGCGCAAGGCGTGTTCTTCGGGATGAATCACGCGACCGATCGCGCGCTGCTCGGCTACGCGGTGCTCGAAGGCGTGACGCTCGCGCTGACCGACGGCCTCGACGCGTTGCGCGCGGCCGGCACCGAAGCGAAGGTGCTGTCGCTGCTCGGCGGCGGCGCCCGCAGCGATTACTGGGCCCAACTGCTCGCCGACGCGCTCGACACGGTCACCGTCAAGCATGGCGGCGGCGAAACCGGCGCGGCGCTCGGCGCGGCCCGGCTCGGCTGGCTCGCCGCGGGCGGCGACCCGGCCGCGGTACTGACCAAGCCGCCCGTCGAAAAGGAGTTCACGCCGAATCCGCGCCGCCACGCGGAGTTGCGCAGCCGGCTCGAAGCGTATCGCGCGCTGTACCGGCACGTGCGGCCGCTGTTCGATCCCGCGCGCACGCCGCTCGCCTGAGCGTTGAACGGCAGCCGGCCCGCACGCTTGCGCGGCCGGCGGCTATCATCGGCACACTCCAAGCAAAACTCGAGCGAATCCTATCGTGCCCAGGTCCACAGAAAAACTCGATCTCGCCACGCGCGCCGCGTGGCTCTACTACGTCGCGGGCAACACCCAGAACGAAATCGCCGAGAAGCTGCAGGTGTCGCGCCCGGTCGCGCAGCGGCTGGTCGCGTTCGCGGTCGAAAAGAATCTGATCCGCGTGCGCGTCGATCATCAGCTCGCCGATTGCCTGTCGCTCGCCGATCAGCTGTCGAAGCGCTACGGCCTCTCCATGTGCGAGGTCGTGCCGATCGACGGCGACACGCCCGAGGAGCTGGACCGCAAGCTCGCGGTGGCCGGCGCGCAGGTGATGGAGCGCTATCTGAGCGCGGAAAAACCGATGGTCGTCGCGGTCAGCAGCGGCCGCACGCTGAAGGCCGCGGTCGATCAGATCGCCCAGCTCGACCGGCCGCAGCACCGGCTGGTGTCGATGGTCGGCGCGATCGCGCAGGACGGCTCGTCGAACCGTTACGACGTCGCGCTGCACATTTCGGAGAAGACCGGCGGCAAGCACTTCCTGCTGCCCGCGCCGCTGCTCGCGGACAGCGAGGCCGAGCGCGCGCAGTGGTGCAATCACCGGCTGTACCGGATCGTCGAGTCGCTGTCGGCCGAGGCCGATGTCGCGTTCGTCGGGATCGGCAATATCGGCATGACCTGCCCGCTGCACGAGGACGGCTTCATCACCGAGGCGGAAGTCAACGAGTTGCTGCAGAACGGCGCGGTCGCCGAAATGCTCGGCCTGCCGATCGACGCGGCCGGCGCGCACGTCGAATCGCCGACCGGCCGGCGCGTGACCAGCATCGCGCTGGACGCGCCGCCGGCCCGCCCGACGATCGGTTTCGCCGGCGGCCAGCGCAAGCGCGAAGCGCTGATCGCGGTGCTCAAGGGCGGCTGGCTGTCGGGGCTGGTGACCGACGAGCTGTGCGCGCGGGCGGCGCTGGCGGCCGGATAACCCAGGCGAGCGCCGGGCGAGCAACAAAAAAAAGCGGCTCACGTGTGAGCCGCTTTTTTCATCCGCCGGTCGCGTTCAAGCCGCCAGCACTTCGACGATCTTGCGCTGGAACGCCTTGCCGTCGCTATCGAACAGGTGGCAGTGGTCGGGCGTCGCGCCGAGCTTCTGCACATTGCCCTTCGCGTGTCGTTCGAGCGGCGGAATCCGCGCGATCAGACCGTCGGGCGCGACGCTCGACTCCGCATACAGATACGCGGCGTCGCCGAGCGATTCGACGGTCATCGTGCGCGCGTCGATCCCGTCCTCGTTCGTGCTCACGTGCAGATGCTCGGGGCGAATCCCGACCGTCACCTTGTCGCCCTGCTTCGCCGAACCCGGCTCGACCGACACGCGCTGCGTCTCGCCGGTGTCATAGCGCACGGTCACGCCGTCGCGCGACACCGACTGCACGGTGCCTTCCATGAAGTTCATCTTCGGCGAGCCGATAAAGCCCGCGACGAAGCGATTGGCCGGCGCGTGATACAGCATCGTCGGACTGCCGACCTGCTCCAGATTGCCCGCCGACAGCACGACGATCTTGTCGGCCAGCGTCATCGCCTCGACCTGGTCGTGCGTCACGTAGATCATCGTGGTCTTCAGCTCGTCGTGCAGCCGCGCGAATTCGAGGCGCATCTTCACGCGCAGCGCGGCGTCGAGATTCGACAGCGGTTCGTCGAACAGGAACACCTTCGGCTTGCGGGTGATCGCGCGGCCGATCGCGACGCGCTGGCGCTGCCCGCCGGACAGCTGCTTCGGTTTGCGATCGAGCAGATGGTCGATGTGCAGGATCTTCGCCGCGTTGCGCACCGCCGCGTCGATCTCCGGCTTCTTGGTGCCGGCGAGCTTCAGCCCGAACGCCATGTTGTCGTACAGCGTCATGTGCGGATACAGCGCGTACGACTGGAACACCATCGCGATGCCGCGCTTGGCCGGCGGCACGTCGTTCATGCGGGTGTTATCGATGTTCAGATCGCCGCCGCTGATGTCCTCCAGACCCGCGATCATCCGCATCAACGTCGATTTGCCGCAACCGCTCGGTCCGACGAACACGACGAACTCGCCATCCGCGATGTCGAGATTGATGTCGCGCATCACTTCGTTGTCGTCGTAGGCCTTTCGGATGTTGCGCAAGGTTACGCTTGCCATGATGTGTCTCCGTGTAATGCTGTCCGATACGTCGTGCTGCTTATTCCGGTTGGCCTGTTTCAGCCGCTTTGTTTCAGCCGCTCTGTTTCAGCCGGTTTGTTTCGGTGTACTGGGTTGTCAACGCGCCGCCGCGGTCGCGCTGACTGTCCATTGCGCGACCAGCTCCGGCAACTCGCGCATGTCGTCGAACACGTGCCGCGCGCCGGCCGCATGCAGGCGGTCGATCTGCGCATCGCTCGCATGGCCGCCGCCGATAAAGCCGAGCACCGCCATCCCCGCCGCCGCCGCCGCGCTCACGCCGGTCACGCTGTCCTCGACCACGAGGCACGCGCCCGGCGCGAGCCCGAAGCCTTGCGCGGCCGCCAGATAGACGTCGGGCGCGGGCTTCGGATTGGCCACCGCGTCCGCGCAGAACAGCCGCTCGCCGAAGAAGCGCTTCAGGCCGGTACGCGCCAGCACCGACTCGACATACGGGCGGAAGCTGTTGCTCGCGCAGCCCTTCACGAGCGGCACCTGGGCGAGCGCCGCGTCGATGCCGTCGACCGCCGGCGCCTGCATCGCGGCCGCTTCGACCGAGCGGCGGATCGCGTCGATGTCGGCGACGCTCAGCGTCCTGCCGAGCTGCGTCGCGGTGTCCTGCAACACGCGCTCGATGCGCAAGCCGAGCAGCGGCAGCAGCACCGGTTCGACGTCCGCGCCGGGCCAGCGCGCCTGCAGTTCGCGCACCAGCTCGCGCGCGGCCACCGCCTCGCTGTCGATCAGCACGCCGTCGCAATCGCAGATCAGCGCGAAGCGCCCCACGGCCGCCGGGTCTGCCGTCATTTGACCGCCCCGAACGTGAGGCCGCGCACCAGTTGCTTCTGCGACAGCCAGCCGACGATCAGGATCGGCGCGACCGCCAGCAGCGACGCGGCCGACAGCTTCGCCCAGAACAAACCTTCAGGGCTCGAATACGACGCGATGAACACGGTCAGTGGCGCGGCGTTCGAACTCGACAGGTTGATGCTCCAGAACACTTCGTTCCACGAAAGAATCACCAGCAGCAGCGCGGTCGACGCGAGCCCGGGCAACGCCATCGGCATCAGCAGATAGACGATCTCCTGCCAGGTCGCCGCGCCGTCGATCCGGCCCGCTTCGAGAATGTCGCGCGGAATCTCGGCGAAATAGGTGAACGCCATCCACACCGCGATCGGCAGATTGATCAGCGTGTAGACGATGACCAGCCCCGACACCGTATCGAGCAGCCCGCTGTTTTTCCACAGCAGATAGATCGGCACCAGCACGCCGACCGACGGCATCATCTTGGTCGACAGCATCCACAACAGCACTTTCTGCGTGCGGCGGGTCGGGAAGAACGCCATCGCGTACGCGGCGGGCACCGCGAGGATCAGGCACAGCAGCGTGACGCCGACCGAGATCAGCACCGAATTCCACGCGAACGCGAAGTAGTTGCTGCGCGCGAACACCTCGCGAAAGCTCTCGAGCGTCGGCACGAAAAACAGCGACGACGCGTATGCCTGCTGCTCGGTCTTGAACGCGGTGATCGTCATCCAGAAGATCGGGAAGAACAGCAGCAGCGCGACCAGCCACGCGAGCACGCCGGGAATCGCCCGCAGCACCGGTTCGAACGGCGACTTGGCCGGCACCGCGACCGGCTGTGTGGTCGCCGGAGTAGAGGCAACGTGGCTCATTTTTCGTACTCCCCTTTCAGGTTCTTCGCCAGCATCCGCACGAGGAAGAACGACACGATGTTGGCCAGCACGACCGCGAGAATGCCGCCCGCCGAGGCGAGACCGACGTCGAACTGTTGCAGGCCCAGCGAGAAGATCAGGTACGACAGGTTGGTGGTCGCGTTGCCCGGACCGCCGCCGGTGGTCGTATAGATTTCGGCGAAGATCGACAGCAGGAAAATCGTCTCCATCATCACGACGACCGCGATCGCGCGCCGCAGGTGCGGCAGCGTGATGTAGAAGAACATCGAGAACGGCCCGGCGCCATCGATCTTCGCCGCTTCCTTCTGCTCCTGATCGAGCGACTGGATCGCCGTGAACAGAATCAGGAACGCGAACGGCAGCCACTGCCACGCGACGATCATGATCACCGCGGTCAGCGGATAGTCGGCGAACCAGTCGATCGGCGTCATGCCGAGCGCGAGCATCCCTTGCGCGACCAACCCATACACCGGGTGCAGGATCATGTTCTTCCAGATCAGCGCGCTGACGGTCGGCATCACGAAGAACGGCGCGATCGCCAGCAGGCGCGCGACGCCCTGCCCGTAGAACTTGCGATCGAACAGGATCGCCATCAGCACGCCGCCGCCGACGGTGATCACCAGCACCGCGACGATCAGCTGGATCGTGTGCACGATCGACGGCCAGAACGACGGATCGGTGGCCAGATAGCGGTAGTTGTCGAGGCCCGCGAAACCGCGCACATCGGGGTTCAGCAGGTTGTAGCGCGAGAACGAAAACCAGATCGTCATCGCGAGCGGAATCGTCATCCACAGCACCAGCACGCCGACCGACGGCGCCACGAGCCAGCGGGCCGCGCCGGCCCTGCGGTCTTCGCGTTGTTTTTCTGTCTGGGGATGGGTTTGCATCATCGGTACGCGCAAAGGACGCATGATGGACCACCTGTACGGTAAGGCGCGGGCCGCATCGCTCGATGCGGCCGGCCTGGCGCGAGACCCGTTGACCGGGTGTCCGCGCTGATTAGTGAAGCTAACTACTACCGAGGCCGGCCACCGGCGCTCACCAGAGCGGCCGGCTGCCGGCTTCGGTCATGTCACTTCTGATAGCCGGCCTGCTTGACCGCGCGATCGGCGGCCGCGTTGCCGGCCGCCAGCGCCTGGTCGACCGTCATCTGCCCGGCGATCGCGCCGGAGATGCTCTGCCCGACCACCGTGCCGAACGACTGGAACTCAGGAATCCCGACGAACTGCACACCGGTGTACGGCACCGGCTTGAGCGTCGGATGATCCGGGTCCGCGGTCTCGATCGCCTTCAGCACGAAGTCGCCGAACGGCGCGGCCTGCTTGTACTCGGGCCGTGCGTAAGTGGACTGGCGGGTGCCCGGGGGCACCGAGGCCCAGCCCTCGTCCTTCGCGACCAGCTCGATGTATTCCTTCGAGGTCGCCCACGCGATGAACTTCTTCGCCGAATCGGCCTGCTTCGACGACTTCGGAATCGCCAGCGCCCACGCCCACAGCCAGTGCGAGCCCTTCGGCGTGACCGCGATCGGTGCCGCCGCGAAGCCGACCTTGTCGGCGATCTGCGACTGCTGCTTGTTGTACAGAATGCCGGCCGCGACCGTCGCGTCGATCCACATCGCGCACTTGCCCGACGACATCAGCGTGAGGTTCTCGTTAAAGCCGTTCGAGCTCGCTCCGGGCGGGCCGTCTTTCTTCAGCAGATCGACGTAGAACGTCATCGCCTTTTTCCATTCCGGCGAGGTCAGCTGCGCGTTCCATTTCTCGTCGAACCAGCGGCCACCGAAGGTGTTCACCACCGTCGTGCCGTACGCCATGTTCTCGCCCCAGCCGGCCTTGCCGCGCAGGCAGATGCCGTACTGCCCCTTCGATTTGTCGGTGAGCTTGTCGGCGAATTGCGCGATCTGCTCGTAGGTCGGCTGGTCGGGCATCTTCAGGCCGGCCTTCTCGAACAGGTCCTTGCGGTAATAGGTCATCGAGCTTTCGACGTAGAACGGCAGCGCATACAACTGGCCGTTCGCGGACAGCCCGTCGCGCGCGGTCTTCACCACGTCGTTCAGATCGTAATTGGCGGGCAGATTGGTGATCGGCGTGAGCCAGCCGCGCTTGCCCCATTGCGGGGTTTCGTACGCGCCGATCGTCATCACGTCGAACTGGCCGCTGCCGGTCGTGATGTCGGTGGTCGCGCGCTGGCGCAGCACGTTTTCCTCGAGAATCACCCAGTTCAGCTTGATGTCGGGATTGGCTTTTTCGAACGCCGGCGAGAGCTTCTTCAGCTCGATCATGTCCGGATTGTTCAACGTCGCGATCGTCACCGTGCCCGCCGACGCGCCCAGCGCGAAGCAGGCGGCCGCGCCGGCACTGGCTGTCTTTAGCGCGAATTTGAAAGCTGGTTTCATCGTTGTCTCCTTTCTCGTACGTTATGTGGTGCTGCGTTCGTTGACGAAATCGCCCGCCATCAGCAAGCGGCGGGCCCGCTTCCAGTTCCGGTTCAGCTCATCCAGTTGCCGCCGTCGACGTTCAGCGTTTGCGCGGTGATGTAGTCGGCGTCCGCCGATGCGAGAAACAGCGCGGCGCCGGTCAGATCGTCGGGCACGCCCATGCGGCCGAGCGGCACCGCCTCGCCGACAAGGCGCTTTTTCTCGCCGAGCGGCCGGTTCTCATAGCGCGCGAACAGCGCGTCGACCTCGCCCCACATCGGCGTATCGACGACGCCCGGCGCGATGCCGTTCACATTGATCTTATGCGGCGCCAGCGCGAGCGCCGCGGACTGCGTATAGCTCAACACCGCCGCCTTGGTCGCGCAGTAGTGCGAAACAAGCGCCTCGCCGCGCCGGCCCGCCTGCGACGACATATTGATGATCTTGCCGCCGCGGCCCTGCTCGACCATCTGCCGCGCGACCGCCTGCATCAGGAAGAACAGGCCCTTCACGTTGACCGCGAACAGGCGGTCGAACACGTCCCAGGATTCGTCGAGGAGCGGGCGCATGTCGAACAGCGCCGCGTTGTTGAAGAGGATGTCGATCTGGCCGAAGGCGGCGAGCGTGCTCGTGACGATGCGCTCGATGTCCTCGCGCCGCCGCACGTCGGCGCTGACCGCCAGCACGTGCTCGCCGTAACTGGCGCGCAGCGTTTCGCCGATGCTCTCGACCGGCTTCACGTCGACCAGCACGCAGCGCGCGCCTTCGTCGAGATAGCGCCGCGCGACCGCTTCGCCGATGCCGCTGGCCGCGCCCGTCAAGATGGCCACTTTGTCCTGCAATCGCGCCACTGCCTGTCTCCGGTTCGTTGTGCTTGCTGTCGCGCGGTGAGCGAACGCCCATTGCGTGATCATTTGCTCTGTTAGTGGTCGAATGATCGGATACGGACCGGGCCATGTCAAGGTGAACGGGCAGATTTCGATGGTGCAGCGCGGCAGGGGTTGGCGTGGACTGCGGCTGCGGCGGGGGCTGCGGCGGGGGCTGCTGCTATGGCTGCGGCTCCGACGGGCGCTGGCGGCGGAGCGAGCGTTACGGCGAGCACCAGCGCGGACGCCGGGAATGAAAAGCGCCCGCTGACAAAAAGGCGCGATACGTTATATCATTTCGGCCTTGCCGCGCGTTGGGCTTCCGAAGTCCGTTAGTGCGCCCCTCGCCCATCAGGAGATCCACGCCGATGACCACCCTGCCCGCCGACCGGCACGCCATGCGGCTCGCGCACGCCGAAGCGCACGCGCGGGCTCAGGGCCTCGCGCTGACACCGCTGCGCCACCAGGTGTACGCGGCGATTCTGGCGAGCGAGCGGCCGATCGGCGCGTACGAACTGCTCGACGCGCTCGCCCCCGAGCGCGGCCGGATGCCGCCGACCACCGTCTATCGCGCGCTCGAGTTCCTCGTCGCGCATGGCTTCGTGCATCGGATCGAATCGAAGAACGCGTTCGTCGCCTGCTGCGAAGTCGGGGTTCCGCATCGCAGCCAGTTTCTGATGTGCGATCGCTGCGGCGCGACCGTCGAGATTCCCGGCGCCGAACTCGCCGATCAGCTGTCGCACAGCGCGCCCGCGCACGGTTTCGAGGTGCATCGGCAGGTGATCGAGCTGAGCGGCTTGTGTGCGCAATGTGCGCGCGCGGCGAAGGACGGCGGGGACGCTGCCGGGCCATCGACCTCATGAAGCCGGCCGCCGACGTCGCACGCGAGCCGGACCCGTCATTGCCACCGCCGGTGGTTCGAACAACTCTCAAGCAGCAGGACACAACGATGAAAAGAATCAGTTCGATGTTCACGACGGCGCGACGCGCGCTGAAGCTGTCGACGGGCTTGCCGGCGAGTCTGACTGCGAAGTTGCCTGAGAACCGGACCGCGCAACGGTCGGCGAATTTGTCCGCGAATTTATCCACGAATCTGGCCGGAAATCTGGCCGGAAATCTGGCCGGAAATCTGGCCGGGAATCTGGCCGCCTGGCTGCCCGCTTATCTGCTCGCAGCCGTCGCGCTCGCGTTCGGCCACGCCGCCTTCGCCGCCGACGCGAAAACCGCGCCGGCCGCCGCCACCCCGATCCCGGTCGTCGCGGCGGAAAACTTCTACGGCGACGTGGTCCGCCAGCTCGGCGGCGAGCGCGTCGCGGTCACCAGCATCCTCAGCAATCCCGACCAGGACCCGCATCTGTTCGAAGCGAGCCCGGCCACCGCGCGCGCGTTGCAGCACGCGAGCCTCGTCGTCTACAACGGCGCCGACTACGATCCGTGGATGGCCAAACTGCTGGCCGCATCAAAAGGCGCGCAGCGCACCGTGATCGTCGCGGCCGACCTGACCGGCAGGAAAGGCGGCGACAATCCGCACCTGTGGTACGACCCGGCGACGATGCCGAAAGTCGCGCGCGCGGTGAGCGCCGCGCTCGTCGCTGCTGACCCGGCGCACAAGTCGGCGTACGATGCGAACCTCGCGAAGTTTCTCGACTCGCTCAAACCCATCGACGCGAAGGTCGCCGCGCTGCGCGGCCGCTACGCCGGCGTGCCGGTCACCGCGACCGAGCCGGTGTTCGGCTACATGGCGGACGCGATCGGTCTGCAGATGCGCAACCAGCGCTTCCAGCTCGCCGCGATGAACGACACCGAAGCGAGCGCGGCAGACATCGCCGCGTTCGAACGCGATCTGCGCGAGCGCCGTGTGCGCGTGCTGATCTATAACAGCCAGGCAACCGAGGCCCTGACCCAACGCATGTTGAAGCTTGCGCAGCAATCGAAGGTGCCGACGCTGAGCGTCACCGAAACCTTGCCGGCCGGCAAGACCTATCAGACGTGGATGCTCGCGCAGCTCGACGCGCTCGAACGGGCGCTCGCCGCGGGCGAAGCCAACGCCAAAGGAACCACCCCATGACATCGACTGGCCAGCAAGCGCCAGCGGGTACGCCCCCCCTCGCCCGCGGTAACGCGCCGGTGCTCGAACTCGAGCACGTAACGCTCGACCTCGGCGGCCGCACGATCCTGCGCGACACCAGCTTCGTCGTGAATCAGGGCGAATTCATCGGCGTGCTCGGCCCGAACGGCGCCGGCAAAACCACGCTGATGCGCGCGGTGCTCGGCCTCGTGCCGGCTGCGGGCGGCGCGATCCGCGTGCTCGGGCAGACGGTCGAGCGCGGCAACGCGTCGATCGGTTATATGCCGCAGACGCGCAGCGCACTCGCCGGACGCCGCGTACGCGGCCGCGATTTCGTCGCGATGGCCGCCGATGGGCATCGCTGGGGCCTGCCGCACGCGGATGCGAAAACCCGCGCGGAAGTCGACCGGGTGCTCGATCTGGTCGGCGCGAGCAAGCTCGCGCTGCGGCCGCTGTCGGAACTGTCGGGCGGCGAGCGCCAGCGCCTGCTGCTCGCACAATGCCTGCTTGGCAATCCGAAGCTTTTGCTGCTCGACGAACCGCTGATCAGTCTCGATCCGCATCATCAGAAAAGCGTCGTCGAACTGGTGCGGCGCGTGCAGCAGGAACTCGGCATCGCGGTGCTGTTTTCCGCGCACGAACTGAATCCGCTGCTCAATTCGCTCGACCGCGTGCTGTATCTCGGCAGCGGCGTGGCCGCGCTCGGCACCGTCGATGAAGTGATCACCCGGCCGGTGCTGTCGCGCCTGTACGGTTCGCCGATCGACGTGATGCGCGTGAATGGCCGCATCTTCGTGATGTCGGGCGGCGTCGAGGTCGAGAAGCACGATCACGAGCACGAACACGACGAGGACGGCGGCCATTCGCACGGTCACTCGCACGACCACGGGCATTCGCACCATCACTCCCACCAGCACGATTCTCGCGACGGACACAAGCACGATGTTTGAATACGATTTCATGGTCAACGCATTCGCGGCGTCGGGGATCGTCGCGGTGCTGGCCGGGGTGGTCGGCTATTTTCTGGTGATGCGCGGCCAGACCTTCGCGGGTCACGCGCTGTCGCACGTCGGCTTCACCGGCGCGACCGGCGCGGTGCTGATCGGCATCTCGCCGATCTGGGGGATGATCGGCTTCACGCTGGCGGCCGGCGTCGGCATGGGCGCGCTCGGCGAGCGGCTCGCCGGACGCGATGTCGCGATCGGCGTGATCCTGTCGCTGTCGCTCGGCTTCGGGCTGCTGTTCCTGCACTTCTTCACCGCGTACGCGACCCAGGTCACCGCGCTGCTGTTCGGCAACGTGCTCGGCGTGAATACGTCGACGCTCGGCGTGCTGGCCGCGTTGGGCGTGGTCAGCCTCGCCGCGCTCGCGGCGATCATGCGGCCGCTGCTGTTCGCGTCGCTGCAGCCGGAACTCGCCGAAGCGAAGGGCGTGTCGCTGCGCCGCGTGTCGGTGCTGTTTCTGGCGATCGCCGCGCTGGCGGTGGCCGCGTGCACGCAGATCGTCGGCGTGCTGCTGGTGTTCACGCTGATGGTCGGCCCGGCCGCCGCCGCGCAGAACCTCAGCACGCGGCTCTCGACCGGGCTGGTGCTGGCCGCGCTGTTCGCGCTCGCGCAGGCGTGGCTCGGTTTGACACTCGCGTTCTATACGGACTGGCCGACCAGCTTCTGGATCACCGTGCTGTCGGCGCTCGTGTATGGCGGGAGTTTGTTGAAGCGGCATTGAGCGCGGCGCGGGACGCGTTGAATGCAAAACGGCGGCACGGTGACGTGCCGCCGTTTTGCATTTCGGGCTGCGCGGTTATTGCCGCGTAGGTGTTGCTGGGCGATTGCGGCTACGAGCTGGCTGCGGTGCTGGGCGGTTACTTCTGCCCGTCGCGCTCCGATGCGCCGCCGCCGAACCACGGCTCGACGCAGCCATACAGCTCGACGAAGCGCGCATAACGCGCGGCGAGCGCCGCATCGCCGCGCGGACCGGCGACGCGTGTCGCGCCCGGCGCGAGCGCGGCCAGATCGCGCGTCTGCCAATGCCCGCACGCTAGAGCGCCGAGGATCGCCGCGCCGCGCGGCGCCGCGTTCGGGCAGTCGAGCGCGTACAACTCGACATCGAGCGCATCGGCGAGCAGTTGCCGCCAGCGCGCATCGACCGAGCCGCCGCCCGCGAGCTTCAGCGCGGTCACGCTCGCGCCGCTCGCACGGATCGCGTCGAGCCCCGCGCGCAGCGAAAACGCGACGCCTTCGAACGCGGCGCGCATCATCGCACCGCGCGTGTGTTCGAGCGATAAACCGAGCCAGCCGCCCCGCGCCTGCGGGTTGAGCCACGGCGTGCGTTCGCCGGTCAGGTACGGCAGGAAAGTCAGGTTCGATGCGCAAACGGGCGCCGCAACGCCGGACGCCCCGTCAGCGGCCAGATAGTTCGGATCCCCAAACGCTTCCCGGTAAGCATCCGCCCACTCAAACGACAGCCACCCGCGCACCCGCTCCAGCGCGATGCCGACGTTCTGCATCGCCGCCATCCGGTACCAGTGATCGCTGGCCGCGCGATAGCAATGCAGACCTCGCAGCGCCGCCGGTTCGTCGTTCGCGAGCACGACGATCTGGCCGCCGCTGCCGGTGGTCAGCAACGCGTCGCCGTCGGCTGACAGTCCGCTGCCGAGCGCCGCGCACGGCGTGTCCGCGGCGCCGGTCGCGAGCACGATGCCGGCGCGCAAACCGAGTTCTCGCGCGGCCCGCTCCGACAGCGTGCCCGCGGCCGCATACGACGGCGCCAACGGCGCGAACCACTCGCGCGGAATCGCCAGCCGCGCCAGCAGCGCGTCGTCCCACCCGCCGGCGGGACTGGCGAGCGCGGTCGCGCACGCATCGGACGCATCGGTCACGCACGCGCCGCCGAGCGCGACCCGCAGCCAGTCCTTCGGCTGCAACGCCCAGCGCGTACGGCGCGCACTCTGCGGTTCGTGGCGCAAAATCCAGCGCAGCAGCGGCCCGGCCATGCCGGGCGCGACCGGGTTCGGCTGCGGCTCGGGCCACGCGTCGAGCAGGTCGAGCGCGCGCGAGTCGGGCCACAGCAGCGCGGGCCGCACCGCGGCGCCGGCCGCATCGACCAGCACGACGCCATGCATCTGCCCGGAAAAACCGATCGCGCGCACGCCGTCGCGCAACTCGCGCGGCAGTTGCGCGAGCGCGTCGACGAGCGCGCGCCACCAGATGCGCACGTCGATTTCGGCCCATCCGGGATGGGGCGTATCGAGCGCATACGCGACACTCGACACCGCCTGCTCGCGCCCCTCCTCGTCGACGATTGCCGCTTTCAGGGAGCCGGTGCCAAGATCGATGCCGAGAAAACTCATGGGTGTCGGGACGTCGGTCAGGACGTCGAAATGAAGATGAGTGGAGATGAGAAAGCCCGGCTTCGCGGGTTAACCCCGTCCCGCCGCGACGCGCGTCGAAACAGGACTATGTGCGGGCCGTGATACACGTCATTGATTCTCACATATATGCCGGCGCGCAACGAATCGACAGTCCGCGCGCGCCGTGCCGCGCGGATTCGCCGCCCCACGGGGCCCGGCGCCGCTGCGCGATTAATCGCCCACCGGTGCACCTTTAATTCACCTTTCAAACGACGCCCCCGCATATCGTCGCCGGGAATGCCGGAATAGCCGCCAGCGGTCTTGTTGCGCTTTTTCGTCCCCGATACCTTGGAGTCATCCCAAACGAGATGGTGGAGAGAGACGATATGCAAGCGAACACGGTTCACCCGTGCGACGAGCGCCTACCCGCGGGCCAGTTGCTCACCCTCGGTATCCAGCACGTACTGGTCATGTACGCGGGCGCGGTCGCGGTGCCGCTGATCGTCGGCGCGGCGCTGAAACTGCCGAAGGATCAGATCGCCTTTCTGATCAGCGCCGATCTGTTTTCGTGCGGGATCGCCACGCTGATCCAGACGCTCGGGCTGTGGATCTTCGGGATCCGCCTGCCGGTCATCATGGGCTGCACGTTCGCCGCGGTCGGGCCGATGGTCGCGATCGGCACCAATCCTTCGCTGGGCATCCTCGATATCTTCGGCTCGACGATCGCGGCGGGCGTGATCGGCATTGTGCTCGCGCCGGCGGTCGGCAAGCTGCTGCGCTTTTTCCCGCCGGTCGTGATCGGCGTGGTGATCTCGGTGATCGGGCTGTCGCTGATGGAAGTCGGCATCAACTGGGCGGCCGGCGGCGTCGGCAATCCGGAGTACGGCAATCCGGTCTATCTCGGCCTGTCGCTGCTGGTGCTCACGCTGATCCTGCTGATCAACAAGTTCGCGAAGGGCTTCATCGCCAACATCGCGGTGCTGCTCGGCATCGTCGCGGGCTTCGTGATCGCGCTGCTGCTCGGCCGCGTCAACATGGACGGCGTCACCCACGCGCCGTGGGTCGGCTTCGTGATGCCGTTTCATTTCGGACTGCCGCACTTCGATCCGCTGTCGATCGCGACGATGGTCACCGTGATGTTCGTCACCTTCATCGAATCGACCGGCATGTTCCTCGCGGTCGGCGACATGGTCGATCGGCCGGTCGATCAGAAGACGCTGGTGCGCGGGCTGCGCGTCGACGGGCTCGGCACGCTGATCGGCGGGATCTTCAACTCGTTTCCGCATACGTCGTTCTCGCAGAACGTCGGGCTGATCGGCGTGACCGGCGTGAAGAGCCGCTTCGTCTGCGCGACGGGCGGCGTGATTCTGGTGCTGCTCGGGCTGTTTCCGAAGATGGCGCAGGTGGTCGCGTCGGTGCCGCCGTTCGTGCTCGGCGGCGCCGGCATCGTGATGTTCGGGATGGTCGCGGCGAACGGCATCAAGGTGTTGTCGCGGGTCGATTTCGTGCGCAATCAGCACAACCTGTTCATCGTCGCGGTCAGCATCGGGCTCGGGCTGGTGCCGGTGGTGTCGCCGCACTTCTTCTCGCAGCTGCCGCCGGCGTTGTCGCCGCTGCTGCATAGCGGGATTCTGCTGGCGTCGGTGTCCGCGGTCGTGCTGAACCTGATCTTCAACGGCGTGAAGAGCGAGAAAAAGGCCACGTGCGAGATTCGCCGCGCCGGCCACGATCTCGATGCGCGCGCGGGCGGCGAGCCGCAACACAACGAGATGCTGCGGGCCGCGGATCTGCATTGAGCGAGGGGCGGCGCCGGCGGCACGCGATGAGTGCCCACTGAGACTCACGAAGCGCTCGCCGGGGCCAACCGCTTCGATCCGCGCGGCGCCGAATGCCGCGCATAAAAAAACGCCACGGCATGCCGTGGCGTTTTTGCTTTGCGTCAGCGCTTCATCGAGCTTGCGCGCTCACCCCGCCGTCGCCGCCGAAGCCGCGACCGGCGCGCTCGCCGCACCGTAGTCGACCGGCGCGTCCGCGGGACGCGGCTGGTCGCCGGTGTGCTCGATCCAGCCGCCGCCGAGTGCCTGGTACAGCGTCACCAGGTTCTGCAACCGCTCCATCCGCGCGGTCACCAGCGCGCGCTGCGCCTCGTACAACGCGGTCTGCGCGGTCAGCACCGTCAGATAGCTGTCGACGCCGTTCTTGTAACGCAGGTTCGACAGATCGAGCCGGCGCTGCTCGGCCGCCGTATCGCGTTCGAGCGCCGCGATCTGCTGATCGTAGGTGCCGCGCGCGGCGAGGCCGTCAGCCACTTCCCGGAAGGCGGTCTGGATCGCCTTTTCATACGTGGCGATCTGTTCTTTCTTCTGGATGTTGGCGAGATCGAGGTTCGCGAGGTTCTGGCCGCCCTCGAAGATCGGCAGCGTGATCGACGGCGCGAAGCTCCACGCCGCCGAACCCGGCTTGAACAGCCCGCCGAGCGTCGGGCTCAGCGTGCCGAAGCTGCCGGTCAGCGAGACCTTCGGGAAGAACGCCGCGCGCGCCGCGCCGATATTCGCGTTGGCCGCGAGCAGGTTCTGCTCGGCCTCCATGATGTCGGGACGACGCGTCAGCAGATCGGACGGCAGCCCGGCCGGAATATCGGTCAGCAGGTGCTGGTCGTTCGACGGCAAGCCGCGCGGCAGATCGGCCGGCAACGGCTCGCCGACCAGCAGCACCAGCGCGTTTTCGGCCTGCGCGAGCAGACGCGCCTGCGCTTGCAGGTTCGCGTTCGCGGTCTCGACGACCGTTTCCGCCTGACGCAGATCGAGTTCCGTACCGGTGCCGTTGTCGAACTGGACCTTGGTGATCCGGTACGACTCCTTCGCGTTCGCCAGCGTGTCCTCGGTGACCTTCTGCAGATCGTCGAGTTCGAGCAGCGTCATGTACTGGTTCGCGACCTGCGAGACCAGCGAGATTTCCGCCGCCTTGCGCGCCTGCGTGGTACCCAGGTAAGTGGCCAACGCCTGGTCCTTCAGGCTTTGCACGCGCCCGAAGAAGTCGATTTCCCACGACGCGTTCAGCCCGACCGAATACGTGGTGGAGAGCGTCTGGCCGTTGAAGGTCAGATCGGCCGGAGTGCGCTGGCGGGTCCCCGACGCGGCCGCGTCGAGCGTGGGCAGCAGGCCCGCGCGCACGATCCGGTACTGCGCGGCCGACGCCTGCATGTTCAGCACCGACACGCGCAGATCGCGGTTGTTCTTCAGCGCGATCGCGATCAGCTCCTGCAGACGCTGATCGACGAAGAAATCGCGCCAGCCGATGTCGGCCGCGGCCTGGCCGTTCGCGCTGCGCGCGCCGGCCGTGCCCGGCTGCTGGTCATACACGCCGCCGCTCGGGAAGGTGGCTGTCGTGGGCGCGGCCGGACGCTCGTAATGCGGCGCCAGCGTGCAACCCGCAGCGAGAAATGCCACCGCCACTGCAATCAAAGAGTGTTTTTGCATCTCAATGCCCATCCTTGCCCGAGTCCTTGCCGGCATCCTTGCCCTCCGGCGCGTTGCCCGAGTCACCCGCCGCGCCGCCTTGCGGATCGTGCGGATGATGCTGTTCGTAGTGCTTGAGCGCCTCGTCCGGGTCTTCCTTCTCGCCGCCGAACTTCGCGCGAATCACCACGAAGAACATCGGGATCATGAAGATCGCGAGGAAGGTCGCGGTCAGCATCCCGCCGATCACGCCGGTACCGATCGCGTGCTGGCTGGCCGAGCCGGCGCCGTTACTGATGGCGAGCGGCAACACGCCGAGAATGAACGCGAGCGAGGTCATCAGGATCGGGCGCAGACGCAGACGGGCAGCTTCGAGCGCGGCCTCGACCGGCCCCATCCCTTCGCTTTGCTGCAGTTCGCGCGCGAACTCGACGATCAGAATCGCGTTCTTCGCCGACAGACCGACGGTGGTCAACAGACCCACCTGGAAGAACACGTCGTTCTCGAGCCCGCGCAGCGTCGCGGCCAGCAGTGCGCCGATCACGCCGAGCGGCACCACCATGATCACCGAGAACGGGATCGACCAGCTTTCATACAGCGCCGCCAGACACAGGAACACGACGAGGATCGAGATGCCGTACAGAATCGGCGCCTGCGAACCCGACTGGCGTTCCTGCAGCGACAGACCCGTCCACTCGTAGCCGACACCCGCCGGCAGCTTGGTGACGAGCGATTCCATCGCCGCCATCGCCTGACCGGTCGATTTGCCCGGTGCGGCCGCGCCCTGGATTTCCACCGACGAGATACCGTTGTAGCGCTCGAGCTTCGGCGAACCGAAAATCCACTCGGTGTTCGCGAAGGCCGAGAACGGCACCATCGCGCCCGCGCTGTTGCGCACGAACCAGGCGCTGACGTCTTCCGGCTTCATCCGGAACGGCGCGTCGCCCTGCAGGTACACCTTCTTGATCCGGCCGTCGCTATCGAGGAAGTTGTTCACGTACGCCGATGCCCACGCGACCGAGAAGGTCGTGTTGATATCGGACACGGACACGCCGAGCGCTTCCGCCTTCTCGCGATCGATATTCACCTTGAACTGCGGCGTATCGTTCAGGCCGTTCGGACGCACCTGTGCGAGCGTCGGATCCTTCGCGGCGAGACCGAGCAGCATGTTGCGCGCTTCCATCAGCTTCGCGTGGCCGAGACCGGCGCGATCCTGCAACTGGAAGTCGAAACCCGCGGCGGTGCCGAGTTCGGGAATGGACGGCGGATTGACCGGGAACACCGTCGCGTTCTTATAGCCCGCGAAGTGCATGTACAACCGGCGCACCAGTGCCTGCACCTTCTCGTCCGCATGCTGGCGTTGCGCGTAGTCCTTCATCCGCACGAACACGAGACCGGCGTTCTGGCCACGACCCGCGAAGCTGAAGCCGTTCACCGTGAAGGTGGACTCGACGATCGCCTTCTCGTCGTGGAGCAGGTAGTCGGACACGTCCTTCAGCGCGCGCGCGGTGGTCTCCTGGGTGGAGCCCGACGGCGTTTGCACCAGCACGAACATCGTGCCCTGGTCTTCGTCAGGCAGGAACGACTTCGGCAGTTTGACGAACAGCAGACCCACCGCGAAGATCACCACCATATAGATGATGAGCCAGCGGCCCGAGCGCTTGATCACGTGGTGCACGCCCGAGTGATACTTGTCGCGGCTCGAGTTGAAGGTACGGTTGAACCAGCCGAAGAAACCGGTGGCCTTTTCGTGATGCCCCTTCGGAATCGGCTTGAGGATCGTCGCGCACAGCGCCGGCGTCAGAATCAACGCGACCAGCACCGACAGCACCATCGCCGCGACGATCGTCAGCGAGAACTGCCGGTAAATCGCGCCGACCGAGCCGCCCGAGAACGCCACCGGCACGAACACCGCCGACAGCACCAGCGCCACGCCGATCAGCGCGCCGGTGATCTGGTCCATCGCCTTGCGGGTCGCTTCGCGGGGCGATAAGCCCTCCTCCTGCATCACCCGTTCGACGTTTTCCACCACCACGATCGCATCGTCCACCAGCAGGCCGATCGCGAGCACCAGACCGAACATCGACAGCACGTTGATCGAGAAGCCGACCATGCTCATGATCGCGAACGTGCCGAGCAGCACCACCGGCACCGCGATCGTCGGGATCAGGGTTGCGCGCAGGTTCTGCAGGAACAGGTACATGACCAGGAACACCAGCACGATACCTTCGAGCAGCGTCTTGACCACTTCCTCGATCGACAGACGCACGAACGGCGTGGTGTCGTACGGATACTGGACCACCAGACCGTGCGGGAAATACTTCGACAGTTCGGCGACCTTCGCGCGCACCGCCTTCGCGGTGGCGAGCGCATTCGCGCCGGTTGCCAGCTGGATACCGAAGCCGGCGGTCGGCTGACCGTTGTACTTGGTGTCGAAGTTGTAGTTTTCGCCGCCGAGCTCGATCCGCGCGACGTCGCGCAGGCGCACCTGCGAGCCGTCCTTGTTGACCTTCAGCAAAATGTTGCCGAACTGCTCGGGAGTGTTGAGCAGCGTGGCCTGCGTGATGGTGGCCTGCAACACCTGACCCGGCACCGACGGCGTGCCGCCGAGCGCACCGCCCGCGACCTGCACGTTCTGCGACTGCAACGCGGTTTCGACGTCGACCGGCGTGAGGCTGAAGTTATTCAGCTTGTTCGCGTCGAGCCAGATCCGCATCGCGTACTGCGAGCCGAACAGCGTCACCGTACCCACGCCGTCGATACGGCTGATCGGATCCTGAATGTTCGACGCGACGTAGTTCGCGAGGTCGTACTTGGTCATGCTGCCGTCTTCGGACACGAACGCCATCACCAGCAGGAAGCTGCTGCTCGACTTCGTGACCTTGGTACCGAGCTGCTGCACGACCTGCGGCAGCAGCGGGGTAGCCAGTTGCAGCTTGTTCTGCACCTGCACCTGCGCGATGTCGGGATTGGTGCCGGCCGCGAACGTCAGCGTGATGGTGGCCGTGCCCGAGTCGTCCGAAGTCGACGCGAGGTACAGCAGGTGGTCGAGACCACTCATCTGCTGCTCGATCACCTGCGTGACGGTGTTTTCCACCGTCTTCGCCGAGGCGCCCGGATAGTTCGCGCTGATCTGCACGGCCGGGGGCGCGATGGTCGGGTATTGCGCGATCGGCAGTGTGAACACCGACGCGATACCCGCGAGCATCAGAATAATGGCGATCACCCATGCAAAAATCGGGCGATCAATAAAGAACTTTGCCATGAGGCGGGCTCCCTGTTATTACGCGCCCGACGCGGCGGAGGCGGGTTGAGCCGCGGGTTGCCCCGGGGCTGCGCCGCTCGCCGCCGGCGCGCCGCCTGCGGCCGCGCCGGAAGCCGGCGTGGCCGGCAGCTGCGCCGCCACGGGCTTGACTTCCTGGCCGGGGCGCGCCTTGTCGACGCCCTGCACGATCACGCGATCACCCTGCTTCAGACCGTCCGAGATCACCCAGTACGTACCGAAGGTGCCGGCGGTCGCCAGCTGACGCAGTTCGACCTTGTTGTCGGCACCGACCACCAGCGCGGTGGGCTGCCCCTTCTGGTCGTGCGTGATGCCGACTTGCGGGACGATCAACGCGTTCTGGTTGACGCCCTCTTCGATCTTCGCGCGCACGAACATGCCCGGCAGCAGCACCCGGTTCGGGTTCTTGAAAATCGCGCGCACCGTGACCGAGCCGGTGCCCTGGTCGACGGTGACGTCGGTGAACTGCAGCTTGCCCTTCTCCGAATAGACGCGACCGTCTTCGAGTACCAGCGACACTTGCGCGGCGCCCGGGCCGGTCGTCTTCAGACGGCCTTCCTGCATGTCGCGGCGCAGCTTCAGGCCGTCGAGGCTCGACTGCGTGAGGTCGACGTAGACCGGATCGAGCTGCTGGACCGTGGCCATCAGCGTCGCGGCGCTCGCCTGCACGAACGCGCCCGGCGTAACTTGCGACACGCCGATCTGGCCGCTCACCGGCGAGGTCACGTCGGTATAGCCGAGGTTGATCTGCGCGGTGTCGACCGCGGCCTTGCCGGCGGCGACGTCGGCGACGGCCTGGCCTTGCGCGGCGACCGCGTTGTCGTAGTCCTGCTTGCTGACCGCGTTGGCCGCGACCAGCACCTTGTAGCGGCTCGCCTGCGCGGTGGTCGACGCGAGGTTCGCCTGCGCCTTCGCGAGCGTGGCCTTCGCGTTGTTCAGCGACGCGATGTACGGCGCCGGATCGATCTTGTACAGACGCTGGCCGGCCTTGACCTCGCTACCCTCGGTGAATTCGCGGCGCAGCACGATGCCGTCGACCCGTGCGCGCACCTGCGCGACGAGGAAGGCACTGGTACGGCCGGGGAGTTCGGTGACGACGGGCACAGTCGTCGGCTGGAGTGTGACGACGCCGACTTCGGGCGCCTGTGGCGGCGGGGCTGATTGTTTTGGTCCGCATGCCGCCAGCAAAATGGCAGCCGTCGCGGCACTGATTAAGCGGAATGGAACCCGTTCGACGCGCATGGAGCAACCTCTGTCAAAGACTGAGAATGAAAAAGTGCGCGCATCCCTACCCCGGGGACGACAGCGCACACAGGCGTCTTGCGACGCTTGACCGGACGCCCAGCGCTGCCAACCGCGCTGCAAGGGCACCCTGCTGAGAAATGCGCCAACCCGGGAATGCCGCACGGCGCCTGCCGTTCGGGGCAGGCGCGGGAGTGTTTTGAAAGGCAACAGTGACGGATATTAACCGGTCGTCACGGCTTGGGCCATCCGATCGTGGGGTGCTATTATATATACATTCACGAATGCATGTAAAAGTGCATTTACGTCGCTTGCTGGCCGGGGACTCGCAAGATCGCTTCGTCATTCGCTCAAACGTAGTTGGATTGTCACCGGACTGACTTAAATGCGGTCCGTGGAAGCCCCACAATCAGTGCAGGTCATACCTATATGGTCAGAAGAACCAAAGAAGAGGCATTGGAGACGCGCAACCGGATTCTCGACGCGGCCGAGCTGGTCTTTTTCGAGAAAGGGGTCTCGCGCACGTCGCTGGCCGATATCGCGCAGGCGGCCGGGGTCACGCGCGGCGCCATCTATTGGCACTTCGCGCACAAGAGCGATCTCTTCACGGAAATGTTCGACCGCGTGCTGCTGCCGCTCGACGAGCTGAAAGCGGCGTCGCTCGATCCGAACGAGCCCGATCCGCTGGGGCGGCTGATCGAAGTGTGCGTGGTGTGTCTGCGCGACACCGTCAACGACCCGCGCCGCCGGCGCGTGTTCGACATCCTGTTTCTCAAATGCGAGTTGGTCGAGGACATGGGTCCGATGGTCGAGCGCTACCAGACCAATATGCGCGAGGGGCTCAAGAAGATCGAAGGCGGTCTGCGCAATGCGGTGTCGAAGGGGCAACTGCCCGCCGAACTCGACACCCGGCTCGCGGCGACGATGGTGCATGCGTTCGTCGGCGGCGCGCTGCGCGACATGCTGTTTTTGCCCGACGCGACGGATTTCGGCGCGCATGCGGAGCAGATGGTCGAAGGGATGTTCGACGCGTTGCGGTTGAGTCCGGCACTGCGGAACAAGGCCGCGTCCTAGACGGTGGCTTACGAGTTAGCTCACGACAAGGGCGGTTCGGGATGAACCGCCCTTGTCGTTTCTGGGCGCGGCCGGCGCGCACCGCGTCCCTTCCCTATGCCTCGCTCACGCCACCGCGCTGCGAGCCCGCGCCGTCTGATTCGACGTATAGATATTGCCGCGCTCGAGCGGGGCGCCGCTTTGCAGCGACGCAAGCCACTGGTCCGTGCTGGCGACCGCCGCGAAGCGCGACTGCAGCACCACGCTGAACACGCGATGAATCTCCTCCGCGCTCGCGAACCCCGCACTGTTCTCATACGGCACCGAACCGGTCGCGTCGTGCAGGAACTCGACCGCGAGCCCCGCATGGACCGCGTGGTTGATCGTCGACGCGTCGCAGTTGTGCGTCATGTAGCCGGTCACGGTCAGCGTGTCGATCTCGCGCGCGGCGAGCCAGTCGGCCAGATCGGTGCCGGTGAACGCGCTGGGCAGCGACTTCTCGATCAAATGATCATGAGCGCGCGAGCTCACGACCGCGTGCAACTGCGCCCCGACGCTGCCGCGCGCGAACAGCGGCGAGGTCGCCGGCGCGATGTTCTGCACGACCACGACCGGCACGCCGGCGGCGCGCGCGGCATCGATCGCGCGGCCGATGTTGGCGAGCGAAGTCTGCACGTCGGGAAATTCGATCGGCAGATCGCCGCTCACGTATTCGTTCTGCACGTCGATGACGATCAGCGCACGGCGCGGCGCGACGGTGGTCATGGCAAGGCTCCTTGTCGAAAGATGGATGACGCGGGCGGCGTGGCGGCCGAGGTGAGACGGTCGGCACGCCGCCGCAATGAACTCATTGTTGCTCCCCCGCCGTTCACGCGACAGCGACCCGCATGACAAGCTTCGCTAGAATCGGGCCATCGTGTATCCCGGAGGCGCTGGCCATGACCACTCCCGCATTGCGCGGCGACAGGCGCGACGGCACGCCCCGTCACGTCGTCGCGGTCATCGCGTTCGACCGCATCAGTCCGTTCCACCTGTCGGTGCCCTGCGTGGTGTTCGGCGAAGACCGCCGCGGCGGCGGCGTGCCCGACTTCGACTTCCGCGTCTGCGCGGCGGAAAGCGGCCCGCTCACGACGACCGCCGGCTTCTCGATCGCGCTCACGCATGGGCTCGACGCACTCGCCGACGCGCAGACGATCATCGTGCCGAGCTGGCGCGATCCCGACGAAACCCCGCCCGCCGCGCTGCTCGACGCATTGCGGGCCGCGCACGCGCGCGGCGCGTTGCTGGTCGGGCTGTGTCTCGGCGCGTTCGTGCTGGCCGCGGCCGGCATCCTCGACGGCCGGCCCGCATCGACCCATTGGGCGTGGGCCGACGACTTCGCGCGCCGCTACCCGCGGGTACGGCTCGACCCGGACGTGCTCTACGTCGACGACGGCGACGTGCTGACCTCGGCCGGCACCGCGGCCGGCCTCGACTGCTGTCTGCACGTGCTGCGCAGGATCTGCGGCGCGCAGACCGCGAACTATGTGGCGAGGCGCCTCGTGGTATCGCCGCACCGGCAAGGCGGCCAGGCGCAATACGTGCAGCAGCCGATGCCGCCGAATCCGCGCGGCGACCGGCTGTCCGGTCTGCTCGACTGGGTCAGCGGCAATCTGGCCGCGCCGCATACGCTCGACACGCTCGCCGCCCGCGCACTGATGAGCCGCCGCACGTTCACGCGACGCTTCCGCCTCGCGACCGGCACGACGGTCGGCGCGTGGCTGCTCGCGCAGCGGCTCGCGCGCGCGCAGCAGTTGCTGGAAAGCAGTGATGAGTCGGTGGAGGCGATCGCGGCGAGCGCGGGGTTCGGCTCGGCGGCCTCGCTACGGCAGCATTTCGCGGACGCGTTTCGCACGTCGCCGTCGGCGTGGCGGCGCGATTTTCGCGGCGTCAATGCTCGCTGATCCAGCGCACCAGATACAGCAGCAGCGCGACCACGAAGATCATCCCTGCCCATGCCCAGTGCGGCACGACGTGTTGACCCGGCTCGTGGTGCGAGCCGCCCTGCGACCAGCTATGCGACGCGCTCGCCGCGCGCCCGCTGAGCGCGCTGCCGTGCTCGACGCGCGTGCGGCGCGCGATTGCGCCGAGCGAGATCGGCCGCAGAAACACGTGCTGGCGACGCGGCGCCGCCCCGCGCGCGCGGTTCGGCCCCGTGCCGTGCTTGGCGCGCACGACCGCGTCGAATTCGGTGAAGAAATCGTCGGCCAGTTGATGCAAGGCGTTTTCGAGCTGGCGCACCGGTAGTTCGGCGAGCGGTCCGGACGAAGTCGCCCAGATCGTGTAATCGATCCGCGTGCCGCGCTCGCGGCCGCCGCCATACGCGCTCTCGTCCCCGCGCAGACGCACTTCGATCTGGCCGCGCAACGCGCCGACGCCTTCGGCGCGTGCCTTGAAGTTGATCGTGCGGCGCTGCGCGTCGGCGGGGCCGGAATCCTGGCCGGCGACATGAGCGCGCGCTTCGTAACGGGCGCGCAACGGGCCGAGCGGCACCGTCATGGTCAGCGCGTATTCGCCGTGGGCAAGCCGGGTGAACGACTCGCAATTGTCGAGACTGGCACGCAACAGCGCGAGATCCTGCAACGCGTCCCAGACTTCGGCCGGCGCGAGCGGAATCCGTACCGCCTGGTTCAGTTCCATGACAGCCTCCCCCGATGAACGCGCGGGCCGCGGGATCAGGACGTCTGATCGATGCGATCGACGCGCGATGTGTAAAACGCCAGATAGCCCTTGATCTGTCCGACCTGCTCGAACGGCGCCTCGTAACTCCACACCGCGTTTTCGATCAGACCGTCTTCGGTGCGCAGATGGAAGTACGATGCGTCGCCCTTGAACGGGCAGTGCGAGCTGTGCGTCGAGCGTTCGAGCCGGGCCATGTTCACGTGCTCGCGCGGAAAATAGACCACGTCCGGCAGGCCGGTTTCGCACAGCGTGAGCGCCGCCTGGGTGTCGGCCATCGTCACGCCGCCGTGAATCACGCGCACGCGGTGGCTATTCTCGTGAATCACGATGGTGTGGCCACCAGGCTTTTGCTCAGATGTCGACGCATCGCTCATGTCCGGACTCCGTGATGGATGGGCACTCAACGCGGGCGCTTGCCGCAGCAACGGCAAAGCCACGGGACACGCCCGTGGCTTCATTATCGGCGAAACTTCAGCCGCCTGCGCGGGCTTCCCTGCGCGCCGGGCCGGCGCGCGAGGTTGCGCCGCTGTTACCCGCTGTTACGCCGTTACTTGCCGCTCCAGATAAACGCGGATTTGACGTTGCCGTGCGCCGGCACCGTCACCGTGTGGGTCTGCTCGCGGTCGTTGTACTTCGCGTGCACGGTGTAGCGGCCCGGGTGCAACCGGACCAGCATGAACGGTCCGCGCGACGTGGTGTTCAGCACCTCGCCGTTATGCGCATCGACGATACGCACCTGCACGTCGGCGAGAAAATTGGAGGTCGGGCCGGTGAAACGCAGCGTCAGCGGCCACTCGCTTTGCGCCGCGCGCAGCGCGCGCGATTCGTCCTGGCCGACGCCGCCGGACACATACGACACGTCGCCCTGCTGCTGCACTTGCGGCAGGCCGCCGCCGTTGGTATTGCCCGCGCTGGTGTTGTCGGTGGCGGAGCCGCCGCTCACGCCCGCCTGCTGCGCGTATGCACCGCCCGCCAATCCGAGCGTGAGCGCCGCGCACAGCGCGGCGGCTACGATCCTTTGCTGATTGCGTTGGGTTTTCATCGGTTCGCTCTCCTTGTTAAAGTCCTCGCCCCGTCGTTCGACGGACCCAAATCGGAAACCACGCAACCTGCGTGCCAGGCGTGCGCTCGCGGCGACACACACGCGCGCCGGCCGCGGCTCGAGGGCGCGCGGCGTATCTACAGCTTAGGCGCTTTGTATGACGCCCCTCCGGTCGACCGACGAAAAAAAAGCCGGTCCTTGCAGTTAATGCAAAGGACCGGCAATCACTACTTACAGCTCTCGTGTGGTTGGGCGATCCAGCAAATCGCCCGGGACTGGATCAGCCGAGATCAACGGGCACGAAAATCTGTGCGTTGTCTCGCTGGATCAGGAGCGCGATGCTATTGCCCGCGCCCGAAATCATCTGCTTCAGTTGATCGACGTTGGTGATCGAACGGCCGTTGACCGCGAGGATCACGTCGCCGGGACGGATGCCGGCGGTGGCCGCCGCGCCGCCCGCCTGCTGCACCAGCAGCCCGTGCGACACCGACGCGCTGCTCTTCTCGTCCGGCGTCAGCGCGCGCACCGCGACACCGAGGCGGCCTTGCAGCTGGGTCTGCTGATCGGCCTTGTCCGCCGACGCGACCTTCGCGTCCGAGAACGAACCGATGGTCACCTTGATGTCCTTGTTGGCCTTGTCGCGCCACACCTTCAAGGTCGCCGAGCTGCCCGGCGCGATGCCCGCGATCTTGGCCGGCAGATCCGTCGAATCGCTGACTTCATCGCCGTTCACCGCGACGATCACGTCACCCGGCTGCAGGCCGGCCTTGGCCGCCGGACCGCCGGCATCGACCGAGCTGACCAGCGCGCCTTGCGGCTTCTGCAAGCCGAACGAATTGGCGAGCGTCTGGTTCAGGCCCTGCACCGCGACGCCGAGACGGCCGCGGCTCACGTGACCGGTCTTGACCAGATCGTCCTTGACCTTGATCGCTTCATTGATCGGGATCGCGAACGACAGACCCTGGAAGCCGCCGGTCTGCGAATAGATCATCGAGTTGATGCCGATCACTTCGCCCTGCAGGTTGAACAGCGGACCGCCCGAGTTGCCCGGGTTCACCGGCACGTCGGTCTGGATGAACGGCGTGTAGTTCTCGTGCGGCAGCGAGCGCGACTTCGCGCTGATGATGCCGGAGGTCACGGTGTTGTCGAAGCCGTACGGCGAGCCGATCGCGACGACCCACTGACCGACCTTGCTCTGGCGCGGATCGCCGATCTTCACGCTGGGCAGATTGCTCGCGTCGATCTTCAGCACCGCGACGTCGGACTGCTTGTCGGCGCCGACCACCTTCGCCTTGAACTCGCGCTTGTCGGTCAGCTTGACGGTGACGACGTTGGCGCCGTCGACCACGTGCGCGTTGGTCAGGATGTAGCCGTCGTTGCTGATGATGAAGCCGGAACCGAGGCTCGCGCTCGGCTGATCGGGCGCGTCGCCGCCGCCGTCACCGCCGCCACCGCCCTGCATGCCGGGCACGCCGCCGAAGAAGCGCTTGTAGAACTGGAAGAACGGATCGTTCGGGTCGATCGGCAGCTGGTTGCCGTTCAGGTTGCCGCGGTTGTTGCCGCGCAGCGCGGTCTCCTTGACCACGTGCTTCGCGCTGATATTGACGACGGCCGGGCCGTAGGTTTCGACGAGGCCCGAGAAATCGGGGATACCGGTTTTGGCGGCGGCTTCGGCGGGCATCAGCGCGGCCGCTTCCGCGGGCGAGATGACCTGAGGGGCCGGCACATTGCGATGGCCCGCCACATAACCGGCGGACAGTGCGCCGGCGATAGCTACCGCAACGGCGCCGCGGGACAAGGTTTTCGCGTTCATCATGAGCTCCTGACTGGAGAGAGTGACTTTGAATGTCGAGGAGCGTAAGGGGCGTCACTTAAAAGAGTCTTAAGCAGAGCCTGAGCGCGGGAACCTTTATGGGATGGGCCTCCGGGGCCGATGTGCGGCGCGTTGCGAACGGTATTTTGTTCGGTTCGGAAGACCGCACGCCGTGCGTTTTCAGAACCGCACGGTGACCTGCAAGCCGCCCGCGGGCGACGTATCGAGCGACACGTCCGCGTGGTGTTGGGTGGCGATGCGGCGCACGATCGCCAGACCGAGGCCGCTGCCGGCGACGTCGGTACGCGCGCGGTCCGCGCCGGCGCCCGCGCGATAGAACCGGTCGAACACTCGCTCGCGATCGGCCGGGTCGATGCCCGGACCGCTGTCGGCGATCCGCACCACCGGACGGCCGTTCTCGACCTGCAGGCTGACGTCGACGCGACCGCCGTGCGGCGTGTATTTGGTCGCGTTGTCGACGAGGTTGTTGAACATCACGCGCAGCGCTTCCGCGTCGCCGTTCACGCTGGCGGCCTCGCTCGCCTCGATGCCGAGATCGACGCCGCGGCTCAGCGCGAGCGGCGCGTAGGTCGCCACGCATTCCTGCAACAGCGCGCCCAGATCGAGCGGTCCGCTGACCGCGCGCTCGTCCGGTTCGGCGCGCGCGAGCGCGAGCAACTGCTCGGCAAGGCGCGTCGCGCGGGTGACGCCCGCCTGCAGATCGGCGAGCGCTTCGCTGCGCGTGCTGTCGTCTTTCGCACGCGCGACGAGTTGCGCCTGAATCTGCACCGCAGCGAGCGGCGTGCGCAATTCGTGCGCGGCATCGGCGACGAACGCCTTCTGGATATCGAGCGCGTTGGCGAGCCGCGCGAGCAGGCCGTTCAATGCGCGCACCAGCGGCTGCACTTCGAGCGGCAGACGCTGGTCGGGTAGTGGATCGAGCGCCTCCGGATGACGCGTGTCGAGCGCACTCGTCACGCGCCGCAACGGCCGCAGCCCGCGCCCGATGATCACCCACACCGCCAGCCCGAGCAGCGGCAGCAGCACGATCAGCGGCCACAGCGTGCGCAGCGCAACGTTCGCCGCGAGCCGGTTGCGCACCGACAGCGGCTGCGCGAGCTGCACCACGTTATCGCCGACGATCGCCCCATACACGCGCCATTCGCCGCGCTCGGTGCGCTCGGTCGAAAAGCCGAGCTCGGCGCGCGGCGCGAGCGGCGCGCGCGGCCGCGAGTAGTA
The DNA here is from genome assembly GCF_001931485.1 of Burkholderia sp. SRS-W-2-2016. Classification (GTDB taxonomy): domain Bacteria; phylum Pseudomonadota; class Gammaproteobacteria; order Burkholderiales; family Burkholderiaceae; genus Paraburkholderia. Next base: position 92,171 of record NZ_MSDV01000046.1, read on the forward strand.
CATCAGCATGCCGTTGCGGTTCCAGATCTGCAGCACGATGCCTTCGTCGCCGGTATCGCGGCCGAGCACCTGCGAGAACGGCTCCGCCGGCAGCGCCGCGGCGATCTGCTCGAGCTGGTAATCGAACAGCTCGTTCGCTTCGGCCAGCGCCTGCCGGTAGATCAGCCAGCCCGCGATGCCGACGCCGAGCAGCACCAGCGCAAGCAGCCACACCAGCAGCTGATGGCGAATCGAGCGCATCGGCTCAGGCGTCCTTCGCGATCATGTAGCCGAGCCCGCGCACGTTGCGGATCAGTTCGGCGCCGAGCTTCTTGCGCAGCGCGTGGATATAGACCTCGACGGTGTTGCTGCCGATTTCCTCGCCCCAGCCGTACATCTTTTCCTCCAGCTGGCTCTTCGACAGCACCGCGCCGGGGCGCGCGAGCAGCGCTTCGAGCAGCGCGAATTCGCGCGCGGACAACGCGACCGGCGCGCCGTCGAGCGTGACCTGGTGCGAAGCGGGGTCGAGCGTCAGGTTGCCGTGGCGGATCGTCGAATCGCTGCGGCCCGAATGGCGGCGGATCAGCGCGCGCATCCGCGCACCGAGTTCGTCGAGATCGAAGGGTTTGACGAGGTAATCGTCGGCGCCGGCGTCGAGGCCCTTCACACGATCGGCGACCGCGTCGCGCGCGGTGACGATCAGCACCGGCAACGCGTGGCCGCGCGCGCGCAGCGTGCGCAGCACCTCGAGGCCGTCGCGTTTGGGCAGGCCGAGGTCGAGCAGCGCGAGGTCGTACGGCTGGCCGGCCGCCGCGCGCAGCGCCGCTTCGCCGTCCTCGACCCAGTCGACCGCAAAGCCCTCGCCGCGCAGCGCCTTGCGCACGCCCTCGGCAATCATCCGGTCATCTTCGACTAGCAGGATGCGCATGGTTGTCCGTTCCGAAACGTTTGATGATGCCGCATTCTAGCGCCCGCCTCCGGGCTGCGCGGCGCCGGGCGCTTTTTTCGACGCAGCCGCGCGGCATGTCACTACAATGGTCGCTTTGCGTCGCGCGGCGGCTGGCGCGGTGGCTGGTGCGGTGGCTGGCTGACGGCTGCCGGGTGGCTGGCTGCCGACCCGCCGGCGGGTGACTCGCGCAGCGTGCATGCGCCGGATCGCTTGCGTTGCCTGGCGGCCGACACGCCGGATTCACCAGCCAGCTCGTGCATCGCGCTGGCGGTCCGGCGCTCTGGCGGCCGGCACGCTTGCCGCGCACCTGTCCGACCCGCACCGAAACCAAACTTCGCTGTGAAATCTTGCCCGCTTTTGCCCGCTTCCTGGTCCGCTTCCTGGTCCGCTTCCCTGCTTCTTCTCCGTTCATGACGCTCGCCTTCCTGTCTTCCGTCGCCCGCCGTCTCCCTGTTCACGCAGCGCCGCTGCCCCGCCGGCTCGCGCCGCGCGTCGCGGTCGGCCTGCTGGCCGCCGCGCTCGGCGCGACCGCGCTGCTGCCGCAAGTGGCGCAGGCCCGCGCGAAGGCCGCGCATCCGAGCGTCAACGTCACGACAGTGCTGCCGCAGCCGGTGATGGCCGGGCTGCAACGCGCGCATGTGCCGCTGTCGTCGATCAGCGTGGTGGTCGAGAAAGTCGGCGACCGCACGCCGATCCTCGCGCTGAACGCCGGCAAGCCGATGATGCCCGCCTCGACGATGAAGCTCGTCACCACCTATTCGGGCCTGTCGATCCTCGGTCCCGACTATCGCTGGCGCACCAGCGCGTACGCGGACGGCACGCTCGACGCGAGCGGCGTGCTGCACGGCAATCTGTACATTCAGGGCACCGGCGACCCGAAGCTGGTGCCGGAAGAGCTGATCGACCTCGTGCAGAAAATCCGCAAGGCGGGCATCAACGGGATCGACGGCGCGCTGGTGCTCGACAAGCGCTACTTCGACCCGTCGACACGCGACCTGCCCGCGTTCGACGACGACGTCACCGCGCCGTACAACGTCGGCCCCGATCCGCTGCTGTACGCGTTCAAGGCGCTGTCGTTCACGCTGACCCCGTCGCCCGACGGCACGGTCGCGATCGACGTGCTGCCCGCGCTCGCGCAACTGCGCATCGACAACCAGTTGCGCGCGACCAACGGCCCGTGCCGCGGCGAGCTGCCGACCCCGAGCGTGACGCCGCAGCCGGACGGCACGCTGGTCGCGTCGTTCGTCGGCGACTTGCCGGCGCGCTGCGACGCGCGCACGGTCAACGTCGCGGTGCTCGATCATTCGACGTTCTTCGCCGGCGGCTTCCTCGCGCTGTGGCAGCAGACCGGCGCGACCTTCCACGGCGCCACCCGCGAAGGCGCGGTGCCGCGCGGCGCGAAGCTGGTCGCGACGCACGAAAGCCCGGTGCTGTCCGACGTGGTGCGCGACATCAACAAGTTCAGCAACAACACGATGGCGCGCAACCTGTTCCTGACGATCGGCGCGGTGGAGGACAAGTCCCCGGCAACGACCGCGAACGCCGCGCGTGCGGTCGAGGATTTCCTGCGCCGCGACAGCCTGAACATGGAGTACCTGACGCTCTCGAACGGCTCGGGCCTGTCGCGCGACGAGCACATCACCGCGCTCGCGCTCGCCGATCTGTTGCAGCGCGCGAACGCGAGTCCGGTCGCGCAGGCGTTCGTCGAGTCGCTGCCGATCGCCGGCGTCGACGGCACGATGCGCAACCGTCTGACCAACCTCGGCGCGGGCGGCAACGCGCACATCAAGACCGGCACGTTGCGCGACGTGCGCGCAATCGCCGGCTACGTCGCATCGGCCGACGGCAATAGTTACGTGGTCGTCAGCCTGATCAACGATCCGCATTCGGAAGCGGCGCGCGCCGCCCACGATGCGCTGCTCGAATGGGTCTACGAAGGTCCGTCGCAGGGCTTCACGAAAGTCTCCGCGCCGATCGAAGAGCCGCGCGCGAAGCCCAGGAAAAACCCGCGCAAACACGCCGGCCACTGAGGATTACTTCTAGCGAAGCCACGCGCGGCAAGCGGCTAAGCGTGTACGCTGTCGGGCAGCATGCGGCGACGCGAAACCAGCGAAATCATCCGCGCACCGCACAGCCGCACGTGCCGCGACGTCCCCAGGACGCGCGGCCCACACGAACGATAACGACACCACCCGGCGCGTACCGCGCGACGGTCAGGGACCAGGAACGGAGACACGATGCAATTCGATGCCGAATTGCTGCTGCTCGCCATGGCGCCCGTCTTTCTCGGCTGCATCGGCTGGGAGGCGTGGCACCTGCGGCGCACGCGGCCGGCCGAGCGCCTGTACAGCTGGCGCGACACGCTGTGCAACGCCGCGCTCGCGTTGCTGCAGCAGGCCGCCGACAAGCTCGCGTGGCTCGCGATCATCCCCGTCTACGCGTTCTTCTACACGCACTTTCGCATCCATACGTGGCCGGCCACGTGGGTCTCGTTCGTCATCCTGTTCATCGCGCAGGACCTGCTCTATTACGTGTTTCATCGCTGTAGTCACCGGGTGCGCTGGTTGTGGGCCGCGCACGTCGTGCATCACTCGTCGGAGCGGATGAATTTTTCGACCGCGTTCCGCCAGAGCCTGATGTATCCGATCGCCGGCATGTGGCTGTTCTGGATTCCGCTCGCGATCCTCGGCTTCCCGCCCAAGCAGATCGTCGCGATCGTGCTGATCAATCTCGGCTTCCAGTTCTTCGTGCATACCCAGGTGATCGGCAAGCTCGGCTGGCTCGAATACGTGTTCAATACGCCGTCGATCCACCGCGTGCATCACGCGCGCAACGACCGCTACATCGATCGCAATTACGCGGGCGTGCTGGTGATCTGGGACCGCCTGTTCGGCAGCTACGTCGAGGAAGATCCGCGCGATGCGCCGGTCTACGGGATCGTCGAGCCGCTGCACACGTACAACCCGCTGAAGGCGACGTTTCACGAATGGGCGTCGATGGCCGCCGATTTCGCGAGCGTGCGCGGCTGGCGCAACAAATGGCGCGCGCTGTTCGCGCCGCCCGCGTGGGCCGCCGCTTATCATGCGCAGCGCGCGGCGGCCGGGTCGGTGGAAAGCGCGGTCGCGCCGTTAGTCGCAGTGCCGGCGCATGCGCCCACGGGCAGCGGACCGCTTCACCGCCCGGGCAACCCGCTCGGCAATGCAACAGAGAGCAATCAGGTTTGAACACACAACATACGGCCGCGTTTCGGACCCCGCGCAGACCGTAGAAGATTCTGTAAGCTGTCGCCACGCCGCGGACGCGGCAGGCGCTGCCTGCAACACATGGCACAAGGGCCACACATACGAGGAGATGCAGTCAACATGAATCAAACCGCTTCGAAGAAACATCCGTGGATGCGCGCCACGCAGATCGCCGTGGCGAGCGCAGCGTTCGCCGCGCTGGCGGCGTGCGGCGGCGGGGGTGACGACAACAATTCGAGCAACAGCAGCACGCCGGCCGGCGGCGTCAAGCTGCAGATCGTGTCGTTCGGCGACAGCCTGTCGGACGTCGGCACGTATCAGGCGGCGGTGCAGGCGAATGTCGGCACCGGCGGCGGCCGCTTCACGACCAATCCGGGCGAAGTCTGGACCCAGAAGGTCGCCGAATACTACGGCGACACGCTGACCGCCGCGAATGTGGGCGGCTTCGGCAATGCGCCCACCGCAACCGGCGGGCTCGGCTACGCGCAGGGCGGCTCGCGCGTCGATCTGCAGCCGGGCCAGGGCTACGCGCCGAACAACCTGGCCGCGACCACGCTGCCGATCACGGCTCAGGTGACCCAATACATCGCCGAGCACAGCAGCTTCAATTCGAACCAGCTGGTGCTGATGAACGGCGGCGCGAACGATATCTTCACGCAGGTGCAGGCAGTGTCGGCTGCGGGGACGGCCGCGGCGGCAGCGGTGCTGCAAGGCGGCGGCAGCGCAACCGACGCGCAGACCGCGGCAGCCACCGCCATGGCGAGCGCGAGCCAGAGCGCCGGCGTGGCCATCGTGACGGCGGCGAAAACCTTCGCCGCCACGGTGCAGAAAGTGATCGCGTCCGGCGCGACGCACGTGGTGGTGGCGGACGTACCGGACATCGCCAAAACGCCGCAAGGTCTCGCGGCCGGCGCAACCGGCCAGGCGCTCATCGACGGGCTGGTGAAGGCGTATAACGGCACGCTCCAGCAGGCGCTCGCGTCGAACACGCAGGTCATCTACGTGAGCACGTACCAGTGGCTCGATCAGATGCTGGCGAGCTACCAGTCGCTCGGCTTCACGGTCTCGAATACGGGCACCGCGTGTAACCTGACGTCGATGACCACGGCTGCGACCGCCTACGCGACGAAGAACCCGAGCGTGCTCGCGTCCGGCCAGACCGCGGCATCGTGGGGCAGCGCGTTCGGCTCGTCGCTGTTCTGCTCGCCGCAGACCTATACGGTGGCCGGCGCGGACCAGACCTACATGTTCGCCGACCTCGTGCACCCGAGCACCCATCTGTACGCGCTGTTCGCGCAGCAGGTCGAGAAGCAGGTCGCCGCTAGCGGGCTTGGGAAGTAAATGGGGTTTGGCTGCGGGGTCGGCGGTATGGTTGATGACCCCGCGGCAGCCTTTGACGCACGCCTGAATGCAAAAAGGCCCGGCTCGTTGAACGAGTCGGGCCTTGTCTTTTGGCGCGTGCCGACCGCTCGAAGGGCCGGTCACTGTGCGTAGTCTTACGCTCGGTTTTTGCGCCGAGGTCTACGCTCAGCTCTGCGCTTCGAACGCCGCCGCCGCGCGCCCGAGCCGGTCGTTGACCGCGATCCATTCGATCGTATCCGGCAGCTTTTCGATCAGAATCCGCGTGACGTTCGCGCGATCGAGCGCGCGCAGCAAACCGTACAGCTCGCGCGCATACGCGTGCGGATCTTCCGGCGCGGCGACGAAATGCACGCCTTCGGCATCGGCCCACTGCCCCGCCCGCGACGCCCGCGCGACCAGCGCGACACGCTCGCCCGGCTCGCGCACCGCGAGCAGCGGCTCCAGTTCGCCGAACGGCAGCAGCGCGAGCGGCGTACGCGGCGCGTAATGCGCTTTGAGCGTACCCGATGCGCGCGGCGCGGTCGCATCCGAGCCGTCGGGCAGACGCGGCGCCTCGCCGAGCACGTCGGCGATATCCTGCGGCGTCACGCGGCCGGGCCGCAGCAACGCCGGAAAACCGCGCGACAGATCCAGAATCGTCGATTCGATGCCGACATCCGACGCGCCGCCGTCGAGCACATGAATCGCACTGCCGAACTCGTCGCGCACATGCTGCGCGGTGGTCGGGCTCACATGCCCGAAGCGGTTCGCCGACGGCGCCGCGACGCCGCCATGACCGCCGCGTAGCGCGCTAAACGCTTCGAGCAGCGCCTGCGCGACCGGATGCGACGGACAGCGCAGCCCGACCGAATCCTGGCCGCCGCTGACCGCCGCCGGAATCCGCGCGGCGCGCTTCAGGATCAGCGTGAGCGGCCCCGGCCAGAACGCGTCGATCAGGCGCTGTGCGTCGGCCGGCAAATGCTCGACCCAGTAGTTCGGATCGCCGTGCGGCGCCAGATGCACGATCACCGGATGATTGGCCGGCCGCCCCTTCGCCGCGTAAATGCGCGCGACCGCGTCCGGGCTCTCGGCGTCGCCGCCAAGGCCATAGACGGTCTCGGTCGGAAACGCGACCAGCTCGCCCGCGTCGAGCAGCGCCGCAGCGTGTTCGATCTGCGCGGCGCTGACCGGCAGCGCGCCGGCAGCGGCTTCGGCGGGTTTGTGTTGATCCGGCATCATGCGCGCGTCAGCTGGTGGCGATATGCAGCAGCCGCGCGCAGTCGCGCGCCGCCGTGCGGGCTTCTTCGAGCGTCGGCGCGGTGAAGTTCACGTGGCCCATCTTGCGGCCGCAACGCGCCTCTTCCTTGCCGTACAGATGCAGGCGCGCGGCCGGCATCGCGGCGACCTCGTGCCACGGCGGCGTGACCGGCGCGGCCTTCGGGCCGCCCGGGAACCACACGTCGCCGAGAATGTTCAGCATCACCGCCGGCGAATGCTGGCGCGTATCGCCGAGCGGCATGCCGGTCATCGCGCGGACCTGCTGTTCGAACTGGCTGGTCGCGCACGCGTCGACCGTGTAGTGGCCGGAGTTGTGCGGACGCGGCGCCATTTCGTTGGCGACCAGCGAACCGTCTTCGAGAATGAAGAACTCGACGCACAGCACGCCGACGTAGCCGAGCTTGTCGGCGATCTGCACCGCCGCCTGCTGCGCCCGCTGGACCAGCGCGGGGGTCGCGTCCGGCGCCGGCACGATGGTGTGCGAAAGCACGCCGTCGCGATGGGTGTTCTGCGCGAGCGGATAGACGACCGACGCGCCGCTCGAGCCGCGCGCGATCAGCGCCGACACCTCGAACTTCAGCGGCAGGCGCTTTTCCAGCACGCACGGCACGCCGCCGAGCGACGCATGCGCCTCGCGCACTTCGTCGGCATTGCGTACGCGAATCTGGCCCTTGCCGTCGTAACCCATCCGGGCGGTCTTCAGGATGCCGGGCAGCACCGCTTCGAGCGCGTCGTCGCCGAGCGCGGCCAGCGCATCCGACGACTCGATCACCACGTGCGGCGCGACCGTCACGCCCGAGGCCGCGATAAAGCGCTTCTCGGCGATGCGGTCCTGCGCGACCGCGACGCAGCGGCCCGCCGGGCTCACGAAGGTGGTCTTCGCGAGGAAGTCGAGGCTCGCGGCCGGCACGTTCTCGAATTCGGTCGACACCGCCGCGCACAGCCGCGCGAGCTCGGTCAACGCCGCTTCGTCGGTATAGGCCGCGCGCAGATGACGGTCGGCGACCGCGCCGGCCGGGCTCGTCTCATCCGGATCGAGCACGGCGACGCGATAGCCCATCGCCTGGGCGGCAAAACAGAACATGCGGCCGAGCTGGCCGCCACCGACCATGCCAAGCCATGCGCCGGGCAGAATCGGTGAAACCGGGGTGTTGTCAGGGTTCATCTTGGTGGTCGGTCGCGGCCGTCTGCGCGTTGCGCTCGTACTGCGAGCGGCGGGCAAACGGCCGGGGGTCGAGGGTCAAACTATTGGGGACGTCGTTCAAACACGGCGCGCTTACAGCGCCGGCAACACCATTGCGTGAGCCGCTTCATTCTGGCGCACGCGGAAAGCCGCGAGTTTCTCCGCGTATTCGCTGCTAGTGCCGGAGAGCAGCGACACCGCGAACAGCGCCGCGTTCGCCGCGCCCGCCTCGCCGATTGCAAACGTCGCGACCGGCACGCCCTTGGGCATCTGCACGATCGAATGCAGCGAATCCACACCCTTCAGGTACTTGCTCGCGACCGGCACGCCAAGCACCGGCACCGTGGTCTTCGCGGCCAGCATGCCCGGCAGGTGGGCGGCACCGCCAGCACCGGCGATGATCGCGCGAATGCCGCGCTCGCGCGCGCTTTCAGCATAGGCGAACATTTCGTCGGGCATGCGGTGCGCGGACACCACCTTCGCTTCGTACGGCACGCCGAATTCCTGCAGAATCGCCACGGCGTTTTTCATCACTTCCCAGTCGGAACTGGAGCCCATCAGCACGCCGACGACCGGCGCGTCATGCTTGTGGGCGGTTTGTGCTTCACTCATCTTTACGGCTTCCTTGTTTCCGGACGGTGCGCGCCCCGCAAGGCGCGCGCGATCAGTCGACGCTCAGTCGAGCTTGTGGCCAGTCAGGCGCTCGAGCGCTTCCTGGTACTTCTCGCCCGTTTTGACGACCACCTCGTCCGGCAGCTTCGGCGCCGGCGGCTCTTTCTTCCACGGCTGGGTTTCGAGCCAGTCGCGCACGAACTGTTTATCGAACGACGGCGGGTTGGTGCCGACCTGGTACTGGTCCGCCGGCCAGAAGCGCGACGAATCGGCGGTCAGCGCCTCGTCCATCAGGTACAGCTTGCCGTGGTTGTCCAGACCGAATTCGAACTTGGTGTCCGCGATGATGATGCCGCGGGTCGCGGCGAATTCAGCGGCTTCCTTGTACAGGCGGATCGAGATGTCGCGGATCGTGGCCGACAGTTCGGTGCCGATGCGGCGTTCCATCTCGTCGTACGTGATGTTTTCGTCGTGGTGGCCCATCTCGGCCTTGGCGGCCGGCGTGAAGATCGGCTCGGGCAGCTTCTGCGCGTTCTGCAGACCCGCCGGCAGTTGCACGCCGCACACCGCGCCGGTGGCCTGGTAATCCTTCCAGCCGCTGCCGGCCAGATAGCCGCGCACCACCGCTTCGACGAGGATCGGTTCGAGGCGCTTGACGACCACCGCGCGGCCCTTGACCTGCTCGACTTCGTCCGGCGCGACCACCGACTCGGGCGCGACGCCCGTCAGGTGATTCGGCACCACATGCTGCAGCTTCTCGAACCAGAAGTTCGCCATCGCATTCAGCACGCGGCCCTTGTTCGGAATCGGCTCGCCCATGATCACGTCGAACGCCGACAGACGGTCGGTCGTAACGATCAGCAACTGGTCGTTGCCCACCGCATAGTTGTCGCGGACTTTACCGCGGCCGAGCAGCGGCAGCGAGCGGAGCGTGGATTCGTAGAGGGTAGACATCGTCGTGGTTCGCTAAAAATGGGGCAGAAAATGTGACCGGAACAAAAGGGAAACGCCGTTCCCCCGATGATGCGGGAACGGCGCTCGGACCACAACCTGGCCGGATGGCCAGGCGCGGAGCCAGAACTACTGCTTAGCGGACGACTTGCGCGAGCTCGCCCGACTTGTACTTCTCCGCGATTTTATCAAGCGAAACCGGCTTGATCTTGCCGGCCTGGCCTTCGCAGCCGAATTGCGTGTAGCGGTCGATACAGATCTTCATCGCCGCTTCGCGCGCCGGCTTCAGGTAATCGCGCGGATCGAACTTGCCCGGATTGGTCGCCATGTAGCGGCGGATCGCACCGGTGATGGCCAGACGCAGGTCGGTGTCGATGTTGACCTTGCGCACGCCGTGACGGATGCCTTCCTGGATTTCCTCGACCGGCACGCCATAGGTTTCCTTCATGTCGCCGCCGAATTCGCGGATTTCCGCGAGCAGTTCCTGCGGCACCGACGACGAACCGTGCATCACCAGGTGCGTGTTCGGAATGCGCTGATGGATTTCCTTGATGCGCTGGATCGACAGGATGTCGCCCGTCGGCTTCTTGCTGAACTTGTACGCGCCGTGCGAGGTGCCGATCGCGATGGCCAGCGCGTCGCACTGGGTCAGCTTGACGAAGTCGGCGGCCTGCTCCGGATCGGTCAGCAGCTGTTCGCGGGTCATCGTGCCTTCCGCGCCGTGGCCGTCTTCCTTGTCGCCCTTCATCGTTTCGAGCGAGCCGAGCACGCCCAGTTCAGCTTCGACGGTGACGCCGATCGAGTGCGCCGCCTCAACCACTTTGCGCGACGTTTCGACGTTGTACTCGTACGATGCAACCGTCTTGCCGTCCGCTTCGAGCGAGCCGTCCATCATCACGCTGGTGAAGCCGCTGCGGATCGCCGCCATACAGACCGCCGGCGACTGGCCGTGGTCCTGGTGCATCACGACCGGGATATGCGGATACGACTCGACCGCCGCTTCGATCAGGTGGCGCAGGAACGGCTCGCCCGCGTACTTACGCGCGCCGGCCGATGCCTGCATGATCACCGGCGCGTTGACCTTGTCGGCCGCCGCCATGATCGCCTGCACCTGCTCCAGGTTGTTCACGTTGAATGCCGGAAGGCCATAACCGTGTTCCGCGGCATGGTCCAGCAGTTGACGCATTGATACGAGAGGCATGCTGTAACTCCTTAGATTGAAACGAATTCTTTTGCCGTCGGCATCTTTTGCGGCGATTTTATCGCGAAGCAGGCGGTGTTCCCGCGCCGGTGTGGGCGCCGTTGGTGCGCCGTCGCACATGCGGCGAGCGGGAGCGCATCGGGCGCGGCCCGCCTGCTTCGCTCGATTCAGCCTGTGCCGATCAAGCGGTGCTGCGTGATCAGTACGGTTCGCCGACCCGCACGATCTTCAGCGTGTTGGTGCCGCCGGCCTGCCCCATCGGCTCGCCGACCGTCAGCACGACCATGTCGCCGCGCGACGCATAGCCCTTGCCGACCACGGTTTCGAGCGCCTGTTGCAGCGCGGTGTCGCGGTCGGTGTTGGTATCCAGATGGAGCGAGGTCACGTTGCGGTACAGCGCCATCGCGCGCTCGCTGCCGACTCGCGGCGTCAGCGCGAAGATCGGCACATGGCTCCAGTGACGCGACATCCACAGCGCGGTCGAGCCGGACTCGGTCAGCGCGACGATCGCCTTCGCGCCGAGGTGGTAAGCGGTGAACAGCGCGCCCATCGCGATCGACTGGTCGATCCGCGTGAACGTGCGGTCGAGGAAATCCTTGTCCAGTTCCGACTGCTCGGACTTCTCCGCTTCGACGCAGATCGCGGCCATCGTTTCGATGGTCTGCACCGGGTACTTGCCCGCCGCCGATTCCGCCGACAGCATCACCGCGTCGGTGCCGTCGAGCACCGCGTTGGCGACGTCCGACACTTCCGCGCGGGTCGGCACCGGCGCGTGGATCATCGACTCCATCATCTGGGTCGCGGTGATCACGAACTTGTTCGATTCGCGGGCCATCCGGATCATGCGCTTTTGCAGCGCGGGGACCGCGGCGTTGCCCACTTCGACGGCCAGGTCGCCGCGCGCGACCATGATGCCGTCCGACGCGTCGAGGATGCCCTGCAGCGCCGGAATCGCCTCGGCGCGCTCGATCTTCGCGATCATCTTCGGCTTGATCCCGTACGGCGCGCCGGCGATGTTGGCCAACTGACGGGCCATTTCCATGTCGGTCGCGTTCTTCGGGAACGACACCGCGATGAAGTCGACGCCGAGCGACATCGCGGTGCGGATGTCTTCCATGTCCTTCGCGGTCAGCGCGGGCGCCGACAGGCCGCCGCCCTGGCGGTTGATGCCCTTGTTGTTCGACAGCTCGCCGCCGATCTTCACGACCGTGTGGATCTCGTTGCCAATCACGCGCTGTACGTTCAGCACGATCAGGCCGTCGTTGAGCAGCAGCACGTCGCCCGGCTTCAGGTCGCGCGGCAGATCCTTGTAGTCGAGGCCGACGCGCTCGTCGTTGCCGAGCTCGCAGTCCGCATCGAGGATGAACGGATTGCCGGCCAGCAGCGTGGTGCGGCCGTTGTCGAATTTACCGACGCGGATCTTCGGGCCTTGCAGGTCGGCCATGATGGCGACCTCGCGGCCCGCCTGGCGAGCCGCCTCGCGCACGAATTCGGCGCGCTGGCGGTGGTCGTCGGCGGTGCCGTGGGAGAAATTGAGCCGCACCACATCCAGTCCCGCGTGAATCATTTGCAGCAGGATTTCCGGCGTACTGGAAGCCGGACCGATGGTAGCGACAATCTTGGTGGCGCGATGCATGAGTCTCCTCGTCTGGATAGGATCGCTGGGATAAGCGCTGCGGGTCTGCTGCGGAGTCTGCGCATCGAACGATGCCGCTGGGCGCGCGCCGGTTATGACCGGCGTCGCTTTGTGGAGTGAGGCGGGTGTTGCGGTATTCGGGACCGGCGCCTGGAGGGCCGGTGCGGATGGGTGCTGGTCGCCGGTCGGTTGTGCCGGCGCGGTGGAATCGGTGCGGGCGGCCGGCGCGCTGGCCGGCTGGTCCGTGAGCGATTTCGCTTGGGTCGATTCCGTCTTGGTCGATTCTGTCGCGGCGGCTTTCGCCGCCGCCGCAGTGCTCACGCGCTGCGCGCGCTCCCCTGCCGTTGCTGCCGCATTACCGCGCGGCGCTTTCGCGCCACGCGCCCTGGTCGACTTCACGGTTGGGGAGCGCGTCGCCACGTTAAGCCCGCGATTCCAGAACTTCGACCGCCGGCAGCTTCTTGCCTTCGAGGAACTCGAGGAACGCGCCGCCGCCCGTCGAGATATAGCTGACCTGCTGCTGGATCCCGTACTTGGCGATCGCCGCGAGCGTGTCGCCGCCGCCTGCGATCGAGAACGCCGCCGAGCGCGCGATCGCGTCCGCGAGCGTCTTCGTGCCGTTGCCGAACTGGTCGAATTCGAACACGCCGACCGGGCCGTTCCATACGACCGTGCCGGCCTTTTCGAGCTGCGCGGCGAGCACCTTGGCGGTGTCCGGTCCGATGTCGAGGATCATGTCGTCGTCCTGGACATCCGCGACGGCCTTCACTTCTGCCTTGGCGGTCGGCGAGAATTCCTTGGCGGTGACCACGTCGGTCGGGATCGGCACCGAGGCGCCGCGCGCCTTCGCCGCGTCGATGATCGCCTTCGCTTCGTCGACGAGGTCGGCCTCGGCGAGCGACTTGCCGATCTTCAGACCGGCCGCGAGCATGAACGTGTTGGCGATGCCGCCGCCCACGATCAGCTGGTCCACCTTGTCGGCGAGCGACTTCAGGATGGTCAGCTTGGTCGACACCTTCGAGCCGGCGACGATCGCCACCAGCGGACGCTTCGGCGCGCCCAGCGCCTTGCCGAGCGCTTCGAGTTCAGCGGCGAGCAGCGGGCCCGCGCACGCGACCGGCGCGTACTTAGCGATGCCGTGGGTGGTCGCTTCCGCGCGGTGCGCGGTGCCGAACGCGTCGTTCACGTAGACGTCGCAGAGCTTCGCCATCTTCTGCGCGAGCTCGTCGGAATCCTTCTTTTCGCCCTTGTTGACGCGGCAGTTTTCGAGCAGCACCACCGAGCCCGGCGCGACGTTCACGCCGTTTTCGACCCAGTTCGCGACCAGCGGCACGTCGCGGCCGAGCAGTTCGGCCAGACGCTTCGCGACCGGCGCGAGCGAATCTTCAGGCTTGAAGTCGCCTTCGGTCGGACGACCCAGGTGCGAGGTGACCATCACGGCGGCGCCGGCGTCGAGCGCGGCCTTGATGGCCGGCACGGAGGCGCGGATGCGGGTGTCTTCGGTGATGTTGCCTTGATCGTCCTGCGGCACGTTCAGATCGGCACGGATGAATACGCGTTTGCCGGACAGCTTGCCTTCGGCGATCAGGTCGGAGAGACGCAATACCTTGTTCATGGGCTTGAGTAGGCGAGTTGATGAGAAGGCGGTGGCGGACTGCGCTGGGCGATTCGCGGCCAGTACCTGCGCTTCGGCCCAACGGCTCCGCGGGATCGGGCGCCGGCGGCCGGCCGCGCGGGCTGCCGCGGGCTGCATGACGGCGGCGCACTCATCCCGAAAAGCGGCATTTTAACTGATCCCACCACCCTTCTGACCCGCGATGGCGCGAATCTCCCGTATTTGGCCGCACCGCCGAGGATGCCGCAGTGCAGCATGAGCCGCCGCGGGCCGTCACATGAAGACCCGCATCAGCGTGAACACCGCCATCCCGGTCACGATCGTGCCGAGCATGGTGCGCCGCCACAAAAACCAGCCGAGCCCGGCCAGCGCCGCGTACAGCTCATGGTTGGACGGCGCGAACGACAGCCCCGCGGGCGTCGACAGCACCTCCGGCACCACCACCGCGGCGAGCGCCGCGGCCGGCGCGTAGCGCAGCATCTTCTGCACGCGCGCCGGCAGCACGGTGCGCTCGCCGCCGATCAGGAACATCGCGCGCGTGAACGCGGTGACGAAGGTCATGCCGAAGATCGCGAGCCAGATCTGCGTGGAGGTCATCGGGCGTCTCCCGGGTTGCCGCCGGCGCGGCGGATGCGGCGCAGGTCCGCGCGTTCGACCACCAGATCGGCGACGCTGCCGGCGGCAATCGCCGCGAGCACCGCGAGCAGCAGCGCGAGCCGGTACGGCAGCTCGAAGGCGAGCAGCGCGACGATCGCCGCGACGATGACCGCGACCAATGTGGAGCGAGTCGCGATCGCCGCGACCATCACCGGCAGGAGCGCGAGCGTGCCGGCCAGCCCGAGCCCCCAGTTGTCCGGAATCAGGCTCGCCAGCAGGATGCCGATGATCGACGACACCTGCCACGAGAGCCAGCTCGCGACCGCCATCCCCCAGAAGTACGCCTCCTTGCCCGGCACGTAGCCGGTCGCGAAGCTCTTCTTGACGAACAGCAGATAGATCACGTCGCCGTTGAAATAGCCGAGCACGATGCGTCGCCACATCGACAGATAGGAGAAATGCGGCGCCAGACCGGCGCTGAAGATCACGAAGCGGGTATTGACCATCGCCGCGGTGGCGAGCACGGTCCACACCGGCAGCTTGGCGGCGAGCAGCGGCAGCACCGCCAGTTGCGACGAGCCGGCGTAGCACAGCAGCGACATCGTCAGCGCCTGCGGCAGCGTCAGCACGGACTTGCTCATCGCGATGCCGGTCACGAGGCCCCACGAGAAAATCGCCATCAGCGTGGGCGCGTAGTCGCGCAGGCCTTCACGGAAGGCGCGGCGATCGGTATCGGACAGTCGGGCGAGCATCAGGCAAAGGGCGCGGGCGCGGGAAACGCCGTCAGGAAGGCCCGGTCGGCGCCGGCTTGCGAGCTCGGCCGGCGTCTCCGGAGTCGATTTATGTGTGCGCTGGATTATAGCGTCCGCGCTATGCGCCGGCAGCGCCCGAATGCCCGTTGCGTGTGCAAATGACGCTAAAATAGCGCTCCTCGGCTAGGCCCCCCCGCGCTCGTAGCCGCACCTCACAACGCACCTGCTGGAGAATCGTATGTCAATGGCCGACCGCGACGGCAAGATCTGGATGGATGGCAAGCTCATCGACTGGCGCGATGCCAAGATCCACGTGCTCACCCACACGCTGCACTACGGCATGGGCGTATTCGAGGGCGTGCGCGCCTACAAGACGGCCGACGGCGGCACCGCGATCTTCCGCCTGCAGGAGCACACCAAGCGCCTCCTGAACTCGGCGAAGATCTTCCAGATGGACGTGCCGTTCGACCACGAAACGCTCGCCGCCGCGCAGCGCGAGGTGGTCCGCGAAAACAAGCTCGAGTCCTGCTACCTGCGCCCGATCATCTGGGTCGGCTCGGAAAAGCTCGGTGTGTCGGCCAAGGGCAACACGATCCACGTCGCGATCGCCGCGTGGCCGTGGGGCGCGTACCTCGGTGAAGACGGCATCGCCAAGGGCATCCGCGTGAAGACCTCGTCGTTCACGCGCCATCACGTGAACGTGTCGATGGTGCGCGCGAAGGCGTCGGGCTGGTACGTGAACTCGATTCTCGCGAACCAGGAAGCGATCGCCGACGGCTACGACGAAGCGCTGCTGCTCGACGTCGACGGCTACGTGTCGGAAGGCTCCGGCGAGAACTTCTTCCTCGTCAACAACGGCAAGCTGTACACGCCCGACCTGTCGTCGTGCCTCGACGGCATCACGCGCGACACCGTGATCACGCTCGCGCGCGACATGGGCCTGCAGGTGATCGAAAAGCGCATCACCCGCGACGAGGTCTACACCTGCGACGAAGCGTTCTTCACCGGCACCGCCGCCGAAGTCACGCCGATCCGCGAACTCGACAACCGCACGATCGGCGCCGGCGCGCGCGGCCCGATCACCGAAAAGCTGCAGTCGGCCTTCTTCGACGTCGTCAACGGCAAGAGCGCGAAGTACGCGCACTGGCTCACGAAGATCTGACCCAACAACGTCCGAGAGGCGCCCGCGCCGCCGCGTGGCGGCGCGCTGCCCGCACCCTGCATACAACGAGAAAGTCTCATGAGCGATATCAAGGAAATGCCGCTGGTCGAACTGACGGCAAAAGATCTGCCGGCGTACTGCCCGAACCCGGCCATGCCGCGCTGGAGCGCGCATCCGCGCGTGTTCATCGACGTCTCGCACGGCGAAGCACGCTGCCCGTATTGCAGCACGCGCTACAAGCTGCGCGACGGCGAAGTGATCAAGGGCCATTGAGCCCGGGGCTCGAGTGGCTGCGAGCCGGCTTGGCTAGCGCGCGCGTAGGTTCAACCGGCGCGCGCGGCTCGCCAGCCAAACCCGCTGCTTCGAGCACTCGCACAGCGCAGTCCCACTAGAAGCCGTGCCGCCGTCGCGGCGCGTCCGGGCAACCGGTCACGCGCCGCAACGGCTCTCATTTCCCCTTTTACCCCTCCGAACGCCACGCGCGCCGCGCGCGGCGCTTCGTTTCGACACCGGACCTCACTCTGATGCGTCGCGCGTTGGTTATCGCACCGAACTGGATCGGTGACGCATTGATGGCGCAGCCGCTGTTTGCGCGCCTCGTGAAATTGCATCCGCGCATCGTCATCGACGCGGTCGCGCCCAGCTGGGTCGCGCCCGTGCTCGAACGGATGCCGGAAATCCGCGACGTCTACGCAACCGACCTCGCCCACGGCAAGCTGCAGATGCTGCGCCGCTGGCAGTTGTCGAGCGATCTGCGCGACGTCGGCTACGACGCGGCCTATGTGCTGCCGAACTCGTTCAAGTCGGCGCTGATTCCGTGGCTCGCGGGCATTCCGCTGCGTATCGGCTACACCGGCGAGAGCCGCTACGGTGTGCTCAACGTGCGCCACGCGAATCCGCGCAAGGACGAGCGTCCGCCGATGGTCGGCCATTACGCGGCGCTCGCCTACGCGCCCGGCGCGAAGGTCCCCGAGGATCTGCCGCTGCCGCGTCTCGACACGGACCTGAACGAAGCGTCGCGGGTCTCCGCGCGCTTCAATCTCGACACCCGGGTGCCGCTGCTGGTGTTCTGCCCCGGCGCCGAATACGGTCCGGCCAAGCGCTGGCCGCCCGAGCATTTCGCGTCGCTCGCGCAGATGGTCGGCCAGTCGTTCCCGTACACGCAGATCGTCGCGCTCGGCTCGCCGAAGGACGCGCCGCTCGCCCAGGCGATTGCCGAGAAGGCGCCGAACGTGCGCAATCTGTGCGGCCAGACCGCGCTCGGCGAGGCCTGCGCGCTGATCTCGCGGGCCAACGCGGTGGTCACCAACGACTCCGGTCTGATGCACGTCGCCGCCGCGCTGCGCCGCCCGCTGGTGGCCGTGTACGGCTCGACCGATCCGCGCCACACCCCGCCCTTGTCCGAGCTCGCGAAGGTACAATGGCTCCATCTCGAATGCAGCCCCTGTTTTGAGCGCGAGTGTCCGCTCGGCCATCTGAACTGCCTGAAGCAGTTGAGCGCCGAGCAGGTTTTCGGCGATCTGCGCGGCATGCTGCTCGCGCAGCGCTGAGCCGGCCGGCACTCGTAAGCAACACCGCACGCCCCCGAGCGCGTCGCGTCATGTTCGCGCCTTGCCGCGCGCGCAAGCTGACGCCCGGGAGCGACGGTCCGGAGCACTGGACCGTCCCGCTACGCTGACCCGCAACCGCGCGCCGCGCACACGAGACTGACGAGCCATGCCACGTTTTGCCCATATCTTCGAAGCCGCCGCCGATACCCTGAACGCCTACTATCAGGCCGTCGCCGAGGTCAATATCGACGGCTTGATGGGCTTGTGGATCGACGAGGAATTCGTCAGCTGCATCTGCGCCGACGGCTCGCATCTGCATGGCCTCGAGAACATCCGCACCGGTTTGCAGAACCAGCTCGAAGCGCAGCCGGTGTCGATCGAGCCGCTCGACATCCGCGTCTACGACAGCCTCGGCACCGTCGTCTACGCGATTGCCGAAGCGCACCGCCCGGCCGATCCGGCCGCGATACCCGCGATGGTCTTCACGACCTACGTGATGGTTCACGAACGCGGCGAGTGGCGCATCGCGCACATTCACGCGAGCCCGATGCCGAACGAGACCGCGAGCCAGTTCGCGACCCGGATGCGGCACGGCCAGGGGCCGCTGCACTGACACGCGGCGCCGCCGTTTCAATTTCACGTTTGTTGGTTTTTCAGCCGGTATGAGTTCGACGCCAGATCAATCCACCTCCCCCACCGCCCGCGTCGCGGCGGCCGTCGAGGCGAGCGTCGAACTGCTGTACCGCGCGCCGCTGTGGCTGCCGAACCGGCATGCGCAGACCATCGTCCCGTCGCTGTTCGCACGCCGCCCCGCGGTGCCGTTCCGGCGCGAGCGCTGGGACACGCCGGACGGCGATTTCATCGATCTCGACTGGGTCGCGCACGAAGCCGCGCCCGCCGCCACCGCGCCGCTGTTCGTCCTGTTTCATGGACTCGAAGGCAGCTCCGGCTCGCACTACGCGGCCGCGCTGATGGAAGCCGCGCGCCAGTACGGCTGGCACGGCGTGGTGCCGCACTTTCGCAGTTGCAGCGGTTCGCTGAACCGGCTGCCGCGCTTCTATCATCTGGCCGACAGCAACGAGGTCGACTGGATCCTGCGCCGTCTCGCGGCCGCGCATCGCGGGCCGGTGGTCGCGGCCGGCGTGTCGCTCGGCGGCAATGTGCTGCTGCGCTGGCTCGGCGAGCGGCGCGAGGATGCGGTGCCGGTCGTCGCCGCGGCCGCGGCGATTTCGACGCCGATCGACGTGCACGCGGGCGGGCGCGCGCTGTCGCAGGGCTTCGGTCTCGTCTACACGCGCAGCTTCCTGAAGACCCTCAAACAGAAGGCCAGCCAGAAGCTCGAGCAGTTCCCCGGCCTGTTCGACCGCGACGCGATGCTCGCGAGCCGCACGATGTACGAGTTCGACAACGTCGTGACCGCGCCGCTGCACGGCTTTCGCGATACCGACCACTACTGGAGCAGCGCGACCACCCGCCCGCTGCTGCCGCACATCGAGGTGCCGACGCTGGTGCTCAATGCGCGCAACGACCCGTTCCTGCCGGCCACGGCGCTGCCGTCGCCGCGCGAGGTGTCGAAGGCGGTCGAGCTGTATCAACCCGAGCACGGCGGCCACGCGGGCTTCATGACCGGACCGTTTCCGGGCCGCATCGACTGGCTGTCGCGGCGCGTGTTCAGTTACCTGGAGCGTCACGTCGATCATGGATGACATCGTCAGGCAGTCGCTGGCCAAATGGCCCAACGTGCCGAGCTGCACCGGCTGGCTGATGCTCGATCGGCGCGGCAACTGGCGCATGCGCGACGAAGCGGCCCAGGCGAGCGGCGCGGCGGGCACGGCGATCCGGCACGACGCGCTGCTGGGCTTCATCAACCGCAATTACGAGGTCGATGAACGCGGGCAGTGGTTTTTTCAGAACGGGCCGCAGCGGGTGTATGTCGAGCTTGGCTATACGCCGTGGGTCGTCAGGCTATCGGTCGATGCCGGCGGCGCGCTCGCGCTGCACGACCAGGGCGGCGGCGGATTCGAGCCGGCGGCGGTGTTCGTCGATGAAGACGGCGGGATTCTGTTCGCCGACCACGCGCAGCCGGCGCGCATCGCGGTGCTGCACGATCACGATCTCGAACTGTTCGCCGATCACGCGACGCTTGCCGACGATGGGTCGATGAGCGGCGAATTCCACTGGAATGCACAAACCTCGCTGCCGCTGCAAAGCATCCGGCGTGACGAGGTGGCCGCGCGGTTCGGGTTTATCGCGAGTCCGGCGGCAGCGGCGGCGACGTAAGTGCAAGCGTAGGCCCGACGCGCGCGGCCGCCCCTTCAGCTTCCATCAGCTCCGCTAACCTTTCTCGTCCAGCCGCTCTTCCTTGTAGCGGCTCTCCATTTCGTGCAGACGCGCATCGACGGTCGCGAGATCGTAATAGCCGATCGTCTTCAGATCGCGCGCGTCCTTCAATTGGCGGATCGCCGACGGCCACGCGCCGTCGAGCGCGAACTTCTCCGCCATCGCCCGATGCTGCATCAACACGTCGCCGCTGCCCGCGCTCGCCTGCGCGAGATACAGCCACCACGCGGGCTGATCCGGATGCGCGCGGGTCTCCTGTTTCGCGAGCGCCTGCGCATCGGCGAAACGGTGCAGCGTCAGCAGCGTGCGGATGTGCATGTCGATCGCCGCGTTCGAGTCCGGCCAGCGCTTCTGAGCGAGCGCGGCGAGCCGTGCCGCGTCGTCGTCGTGACCGGCGCGGCGGGCGATGTCGGCCGCCAGCACGTCGAGGCTCGGCGCACTGCGCTCAGGCTCGCCGGCGTCGCGCGCGCCCGCCGCGAACGCCGCGCGCGCCGTTGCCAGCGAGGCCACCGCGTCGTCGTAACGGTCCAGCAGCATCTGCCCATACGCGATCCCGTACCAGTTCGCCGCGACGTTCAGCGCGGTGCGCTCGTCGATTTCCGCGCGCAGCCGCGAAATCTCGTCCGCGTATTCGTTGCGCGCGTGGTCCTGCAATAGCCGCGCGCGGGCCCGCACGAAACCGTATTCGGGGTCCTGATGCGGCTGGCGATACGGCGCGCGACGCGCGCGATCGTCCATGTCGGCGATCCGGTCGCCGGTCAGCGGATGGGAGCGCGCATATGCGGGAATGCCGTTGTCGTTCATCGCCGCGCGATCGAGCCGGCCGAAGAACGACGACATCGCATACGGGTCGTAGCCTGCGCCCGCGAGCAGCAGAAAGCCGACGCGGTCCGCCTCCTGCTCGGCCGAGCGCGAGAAGCGCAACTGGCTGTCGACCGCGTACGCCTGGCTGCCGATCGCGATCGCGCCGCCCAGGTCGCCGCTGTGCGCGAGCCCCCCCGCCAGCACGCCGAACAGCATGCCGAGCAGCGCCGCGTAGCCGCTGCGCTCGCCGGTCGAGATCATCCGCGAGATGTGCCGCTGCAACACGTGGCCCATCTCGTGGCCGAGCACCGACGCGAGTTCGGACTCGGTCTGCGTCGCCGCGATCAGGCCGGTGTTCACGCCGATGAAGCCGCCCGGCAGCGAGAACGCGTTGATCTGCGCGTCGCGGACCGCGAACAGGTCGAAGTCCGGACGATAGCCGCCGATATACAGCGCGCTGGCCGCCGCCGCGAGCTTGCCGGCCACCGAATTGAGGTAGTCGCGCACCAGCCAGTCGTCGAGATAGTCGGGGTCGCGCCGCACTTCGCGCATCACGCGTTCGCCGAGCTTGCGTTCGGCCTGGGGCGTCAGCGAACCGGAACCGCCACTGCCGAGATCGGGCAATTGCTGCGCGGCGATCGGCGCGCGCCAGCCGTCGCCGGTGTGGCTGCCGGCACCACCGCCGCCGGTCGAGAAGCGGCTTTGCGCGCCGCCGTAGGTGCCGAACACGCCGCGCGCGATGTCGGGTGGCAGCACCGGATCGGCGTAGCTGTCGGCCGGGCCGCTGACCAGCGGCGACTCGGCGGACGGCAGGTTCGGCCCGAATCCGGTCACGCTTCCCGCTTGCGCGAACGCACCCGGCGGCGCCATCAGCGCGACGGACAACAACGCAGCGAGAAACCGTTTTGCAAGCATCACGGGGCCAGTCTGACGAAGTCGAAAAACGCCGCGTGCCGGCCGGACTAACATAGCGGACATGGGCGTCGCGGGAGATGCAGCGGGCGAAGCTCGGGTACAGCTGACGGCAATTGTAGCCAGTCGTCGTGGCGGTTCGGAAGCGGCGTGCGGGCTGTCGCGAGGCTGCGGCGAAAGCGTGGCAAAACGTCGGCGAGCGCTTTGCCGACGCGACGCCGCGCGGCTATCGCACGACCACCATAGCGGCGCTAACGCACTGCTATGATAGGCGCCCTCTGAAGGAGCCAACCATGCCAGAACTCACTCATTTCGATGCGACCGGCCACGCGCATATGGTGGACGTCGGCGGCAAGCAGGAGACCAAGCGCATCGCGGTCGCGCGCGGTTCGATCCGGATGCTGCCCGACACGTTCGCGCTGATCCGCGACGGCAACGCCAAAAAGGGCGACGTGATCGGCATCGCGCGGATCGCGGCGATCCAGGCTTCGAAGCGCACCGCCGATCTGATTCCGCTGTGCCATCCGCTCGCGCTCACGCGCGTGAAAGTCGATTTCGAACTCGATGACGCGCTGCCCGGCGTGCACTGTACGGTGCAGGTGGAAACACTCGGGCGGACCGGCGTGGAGATGGAGGCGCTGACCGCGGTGCAGATCGGACTGCTGACCGTGTACGACATGTGCAAGGCGGTCGATCGCGGGATGGTCATCACCGATGTGAAGGTGATGGAGAAGCATGGAGGGAAGTCGGGGGATTGGGTCGCGGGGAGCTAAGACATTGTTTCTTAAGTCTTAGCTTGACGCTCCACCTATCATCGCCATCTCTCGACCACCCGACGAAATCACTACAAATCTGACTTCTAGCATACGAAAGTTCGATCTTGTCCAAATTCTGTCCAAGTCGGAGACAGGAATGGCATCGATTCGAAAGAGAGGTAGCAAGTGGCAAGCACATGTGTGCCGTGCGGGATACCCGCCTGAAACCAAGTCGTTCAACATCCGCGCTGACGCGGAACGATGGGCGCGCTCCGTCGAAACCGAGATGGATCGTGGCAGCTTCATCAGTCGCAGTGAAGCCGAAGCGAACACGCCCGAAGACATCATCAACCGCTACATCACTGACGTATGTCCGACGCAACGAAGTGGCGCTGACGCAATAATTCGGCTACGTGCCACCTGTCGCAAGACACTGGCAAAACTCAGCATGGCGGCACTAACACCAAGGGTTGTAGCGGCCTACCGTGATGAGCGACTGAAGGAAGTGAAGCCCGCCACGGTGATTCGAGAACTGGCGTTCCTGTCTTCCATCATCAACCACGCCCGCCGTGAATGGGACATCAACATCACCAATCCCGTCGAGCTGATCCGAAAGCCGCCCACGCCCCAAGGCCGGGATCGGATACTCACGTCAGAGGAAGAGGCACGGCTTCTCCCGGCACTGGCCCCGACTGGTCGAACCAACGTGTGGCTGCTTCAGGCAACCGTTCTGAGCTTGGAGACGGGCATGCGACGCGGCGAACTGGTCGAACTTCGATGGTTGAACGTCAACCTCGAAGCCCAGACTGCACACTTACCCATGACCAAGAACGGGATGGCGCGGACAGTTCCGTTGTCCACGAAAGCTGTCGGCATCTTGGCTGCGCTTCCACGATCTATTGATGGTCGGGTCATCCCGGTCAAGCGTATAACGTTGCACGCGGCATTCAGGAAAGCGGGCAAGCGTGCGGGGATCCCGACTTCCACTGGCACGACCTACGGCATACGGCCATCACACGATTGGCCCAGAAGCTGCCGAACGTCATCGAACTGGCCACTGTCTCGGGCCACCGCAGCTTGGCGATGTTGAAGCGGTACTATCATCCGTCGGCAACCGAGTTGGCGCGAAAGCTAGGTTGAGACGGGTTCACGGCGGCAGCGACATAGTGCTGCCCGCACACCTTTCTGGAAATACAGGGCGCACCTCGTCAGGTCTGTCGCTTTCCAGATAGCACGTGCGCGCGGTTCATCGCATAGTCCAGCAACACGACACCATCGAAGGAAATCACGAACAGGTGCGAGAACACCCGGTCATCCACTGACCACGACGCCGATCCGCTGAATCCCTACAACACGATCAACAACCAGACCTCTTCAACACGTTTTCGGTACACCCTTGGGAAACTAGTGAGTATGGGTGTATGCTTGCACAGGCTGTTTATCCATACAGAGCTGAGAATGCAAGCAACGCTAGAAAAGCGGTTAATCAGATTCGATAATATCGAAGAAATGAGATTGCGTCCGGCCTTCCAAGATGAGATCGCCGCAGCGTCAGCGATTCTCAAAGAAGCATAGGGGTGTACCGGTTTCCGAAGGATGCGCAGGAGCAATGCGGTCTTTCAAACTGCCGAACGTCACACATGATGCCACACACGCTAAGAAGCAGTGGCGTGTGCTTTTATGACACAAGCCGCGTTGCGGCATTAAGAACAAGGGGCAGGGGTTGAGTACCGCTGACATCTTTCGGGGATTTCTTTCGAATCTTGCCGTAGATAATGCCGATCAGATAGCGTTGCGCTACGGAGAAATCACGGGTGCGCTGAATAGCGAGTTCCGGGACTTAGAGTCCAAGACCAGTAATAACCTGCAAGTCGGGTCTTATGGCCGGTGGACTGCGATTCGCGGCATCTCAGATTTAGATATGCTCTATGTCGTTCCAAGTTCCTTGTGGGACGACTACAACTGCACGGGCGGTCAGTCTCGTCTCCTGACGCGCACCAAGGACGCAATCAAAGCTCGCTACCCGCGTACCGATGTATTTGTTGACCGTCTTGTCGTCCGAGTCTTGTATAAGGATTTTCATGTCGAAGTTCAACCTGTCTTCGAGCAAAACGACGGTAGCTTCAAATACCCGGACACCTATGATGGCGGCAGTTGGAAGATAACCAAGCCTCGGGAAGAAATCAAAGCCATCAGAGAGTTTGACGAGCAAAAGAACAAAAACTTGCGACGCCTTTGCAAGATGGCCCGCGCATGGAAGAACAAGCATGGTGTTGGCATGGGCGGCTTACTCATAGACACCCTAGCCCACAATTTCTTAAAAGGCGTCACTGATTTCGACGAAAAAAGCTATCTGTACTACGACTGGCTGTGTCGTGACTTCTTCCTGTTTTTATCCGAACTGCCCGACCAAGAATATTTCGCTGCTCTTGGCAGCGGTCAACGAGTGAAGGTAAAGGATAAATTTCAGCGCAAGGCAAAGCTCGCCTACGATCTGTCGTTGAAAGCCATAGCAGAAGCGGACGAAGCAAAGCAGTGCGAGAAATGGCGGAAAATATTTGGCACACCATTCCCGGCAGCCGAAACCATTCAGAAAAGCGAAGCACGCAATATTGCCCTTGAATCGGCACGGAGCACGGAGCAGTTTATTGAACAACAATATCCGATAGACATTCGCAATGCATTGAAAATCGAATGCGATGTTTCACAAAACGGCTTCCGCGAAGCGCGGTTGAGAGAACTACTTCGCAGAGCAATGCCGCTTAGAATTAAGAAGAATTTACGCTTTTACGTCACAGACCACAACATTTCGGGTTCGTTTGAACTCCACTGGAAGGTCTTAAATCGCGGACCTGAAGCCGTAAGAAGAGATTGCATTCGCGGTCAAATCCGCCGAGACAATGGTGCGATGTCAATCAGTGAATCGACAGATTTTTCCGGTGATCACATCGTGGAATGTTATGCCGTTAAGAATGGCGTTGTGATTGCGAAGGACAGGATTCACGTACCGATCACATACTGAGACATAGAGTGCAAAAAGATAATCTTTTGAAAAATATCGCGACAACCGGCTATAACGTCGGATTTGGCGCAAAGAAGCACTTCGCGACGTATGACATAGTCGAAAAAACTCCCGGGTGGATTGGCTTTCTTTCGACGGCATTCGGTATATACGCCCTGATTTTCGACGGCTTATCAACAAAATTCTTGTCGGCCACGTTTGTCATTATCGGAATCGTGGGTCTTTATATTACATTTTACGACTCAAAAAAATCGGCATACGAAACCGCCGGAATCGAACTCACGAAGCAATTCAATAGCTTGCGCAACTTATATCGCACCGTACAGGGCAGCAACGAAACGGATTTAACACAATATATGCAACAATTGTCGGCCATTGAACAGGCTTACTTTGGTGCATGCATTAGTAAGCAGATTGCATTCAGCGACTGGTACGCGCATTACAAGTTTTTCTGGCAGCACCAGATAGATTGGATCGATGAGCAAAAGCAATTTAAGCTTTGGCGCGACAAGTTGCCACTAAGCTTCATTGCCTCCATCCTTTCAGTGATCGTGATAATTATCTACTTAGTCATGCATCCACAAGACATTTGCACATTAAAATGAAATATTCGGTACATGACCGAATATTTCCTGATTTTTACGTTGGCATGACTCGTCAGGAACATACCTAGATCACTGAATTTCTGCAATATTAGGCACGTTGCATCTTCGCCGTGCCCGCGTTGACATACACCGACAGGCCATCAAGATCAGGGAACAGGCACGAACGATCGATGCCGTAGTCCGCCAAGAGGTCCAGAATTTCGGTCTTCAACGTCGCGGGAATGTAAAGCTGCATCAAGTTCGTAAATTCACTACCAAAGCGAGACTGCTTGACATCAATCTTATGCGACGCATCGCAGTGAACCGTGAACAGCCCTTTCTGGTTGATGACGCGCGGAAAGGCAGCCTTCGGAAGATAGCCGAACACGCCGCGCTGCTCCTTCAACGTCTCTCGGGTGATCTCGTCCGTCATGATTGCGTCATCCATCTCGTACATCCAGACCGCGCCGTCCTTGCCAGCATGATCGGAACAGGCGAAATAGCACGCGACTAGCGGATTCATCGACCAATCGAGAAGCCGCGTCGCAAGGCCATGATGTTGCGCCAACGCCAGTTGTTCGAGATAGCTTGACGACAAGGACGTGTACGCGACAGCTTTCCTACCCCATGCATTGAGCCGCCCGAGGTCCCGGTTATCAGGCAGATAGAACTCGGGCCGACCAGCCTTCGGCAGCAAGTCCCAACATGCCTGACAGTATCACTGTCGTAACCGTAGCCCCGACCATTCGCGACAGTGTGACCTATAGTGACGCTACAGTGTTGCGGGCGCGACCATCTGTACAGTCTCCGGTCCTTCGGCAGCGGTGTTGTCGCGATACCGTCGCACCACCATTGCAGCGCTGCTACCATTGATCGAGCGTGTCTCTTTAGCCATACTGCTGGTCAACGACAGGCAACACAAGGCACCGGGAAATTCGCGAGATCGCCAAGCCAAGCACACGTCATTTGCCCCGGCTACCTAATTATGGGTTGGTCCGTATCGAATCATTTCGCGAGGATTCTGTGATTACGATTGACGTGACGTCACCGTCGAAGCTGTATCGATACTCAGAAAAATACTGGCTGGATAGATCACTCAATCTTGGGGAATTCCGCCTTCGCCCGGCGAGTGCTTATAAGAATGAGGAACATGATCTTGCACGAAACGACGATGAGCTAACTCGCATTCACAAATCACCTGCGAGCGATGTAACCATTACGACGGCTACTGGACTGCGAATCCAACCACGCGGCGAGGTGATCTATCGGT
This sequence comes from Burkholderia sp. SRS-W-2-2016, assembly GCF_001931485.1. Lineage (GTDB taxonomy): Bacteria > Pseudomonadota > Gammaproteobacteria > Burkholderiales > Burkholderiaceae > Paraburkholderia. The sequence continues at coordinate 119,906 of NZ_MSDV01000046.1, forward strand.
CGCAGGTAGGATCAAACTACCTGACCGTTTGCTTTTCGGACAGATGGGACGAAGCGCTCTTTGAGGATTTCCCCGGAACCGATGCATGTCTCGTTATTCACGACGTGAAAGAATTTAGTGAACGCTTTCATGCTGCGGCAAGTGCCCGCTTACCAACATGGATAGGGATCGACGGTCCGGTCTCATATGGTGGCCGCAGCGAGCTTGGGGCGGTTTTCTCCAAACCTCTACGCTTCATCACACAACACGAATGGCGTTTTGCTTGGCGTCCGCTGGTACCGAATGAACTGGTCGAAGCAGTGGTAGTACAACTAGGGAGCATCGCGAACATCGCCGAGATCGTCGAACGTCCGCATCATGCACCAAGCGCTTAACCCGGTTGTTGAGCGGCTGGTTCAAAGGCCGCATCTTGCTTCGTTCGTTTCACTTCACGGTAATGCGTCAACCTCGTAAAAAGATTGCGATTACCCCAAAACTCACCTAATCGCGTAAACTCGCGTCCGGCGAATGGTCCGAGATTACTGTCCAAGTCTGGTCCAAACGCTGTCGAAGTTCATTAACCAATTTGGACAGGATCGAACGCTTTGCAAACAGTAAGTCGTTGATTTGTAAGACCGTCAGCGGAAGGCTACGCACGGAAACCAGAATGTGCAAGGCGGTCGATCGCGGGATGGTCATCACCGATGTGAAGGTGATGGAGAAGCATGGGGGGAAGTCGGGGGATTGGGTCGCGCAGGGTTGAGAGCCGGTTCTATTTGCGCCGAATTAGCGCAGACTCCCGAACCATCCCGTGACGCTCAGGATAACGATATGACCCACTACGAACTGCTCGAACAGCTACTGGCGTTCCGCGAAGCGCGCGACTGGAAGCAGTTTCATACGCTGCGCAATCTGATCGTCTCGACCGGCATCGAAGCCGGCGAGCTGCTGGAGACGATTCAGTGGAAGACCGATGCGCAGATCGACACGATGCCAGGCGATCCGGAACAGATCACGAACCTGCGCCACGAATGCGCGGACGTCTTTATGTATCTGCTGCTGGTCGCGCATACCGCGGGCTTCGACCTCGTCGACGCGGCCGCGGAAAAGCTCAAGCTGAACGAGGTCCGCTATCCGGTGGATAAGGCGAAAGGGACGGCGACGAAGTATTCGGAGCTTTGATGCGGGGTTGAGGGCTGGCGGCGAAGGCCAGCCTTCCACGCTCACTCGTCGTCGCTATCCTCGTCGTCCGACTGCTCCGTGCCGGCCGCCGGCGTACCGTAACGCTTGACCAGCTCCTCCCTGAAGCCCGCGAGCGACTTCTGCTCGTCGACCAGTTGGTACAGGTAACCGAGCTGCGCCGGCCAGTCCTTCAGTTCCTCGGCAAAAATCCGCAGACGTTCGACCGTGTCGAGCGCCGCCGCGGTATCGCCGGTCAACGCCTGCAACACCGCGTAACGGCGCAGCACCGTTTCGCCCGGCAACAGCGCGATCGCGCGGCGATGCATTGCGAGCTTGCGTTGCAGGTTCAGCGGATTCATCGGCTGCAGCGTCGCGAGGCCGTAGTCGCCCCACGCGCCGAACAGGAACGACGGATCGGCGGCGTACTGCTCGGCCGGCCGCGAGCCGTAATACAGCACCTCGGCGCGCGCATAGTCGCGATACACCGGATACAGCGATGCCAGCCCGCCGAACACGACCACCGCAAACGCGCCGAGCGACACGTTCGCCGGCACCATCCGCAAGGGCCGCGTTTCGAGCAGACCGAACACGAACATCGCCGGCAGCAGGAAGAACATGTACTGCTGCGGATACTCGACCAGCGCATGCATCGTCAGCACGCCGATCAACGCGATGCCGAACACGCGAGCCGCGCTCTGCGGCGCGCGCACCACCCGCACGAGCCACGCGATCAGACCCAGCAGCACGATGCCCAGACCGATCAGACCGGTCTTCGCGAGCAGGTCGATAAAGATGTCGTGCGAGTTGTTGGCGATTTCGACGCCGCCAAGTTGCTTCACGAGTTCGAACTGATAGTTCGGGAATTCGCCCCAGCCGACGCCGATCAGCGGATGCGCCTTGAACATCGTCAGCCCGTATTTCCACAACGCGAGACGCGGCGCGATCTGGCCGGCGTCCTTGAAACGCTCGGCCGCCGACTGCCCCAGCTCGAGGTTGTAGTGCACATTGGCCCAGCGGATCAGCGCGTTGACCACGAAAAACAGCACCGCGAGCACGATCGGAATCAGCCATTCGCGGTTGCTGCGGCGCAGTTGCGCGTCGCTGCGCATCTGCGCAAACGCCATCCAGAAGCCGGCGACGACGATCACGCCCATCTGCAGCCACGGCCCGCGCGACACGGTCAGCGCGAGGCCCACCGAGAACAGCGTCGACACCAGCAGCCAGATCGGCAGCGCGATACGACGCGTTTGCACGAGATACAACGCGCCCGCCATCGCGAACGCGATATAGGTCGCGAGGTGGTTCGCCTGCGCCATGTTGCCGAACGGCCGGCGCTCGATCGTGATGTTGTACGCGACGACTAGCGGCGCGACCCGCGTCTCGAGATGAAACAGCTGGATCACCTGGCTGAACACCGCGAACAGACCGCCGACGATCAACGCCCCAGCCGCCCAGCGCAACGCGGTTTCATCGAGCTTCACGCGCGCGAAGCCGTAGCCCGCGTGCACCGCCATGAACGCGGCGAGCAGGAACCCGGCGCCGAGCCAGTTCATCGACGGCTGCTCGACCGGCAGCAAGAACGTCTGCACGACCAGCAGCAGACCGAACAGCAACGGCACCAGCGCGACCGTCGGCGACGCGAAGCTCACGCGCGGCCGCGTGGTCGCGACCAGCAGTACGACCGCGGCGCCGGTCAGCAGATACAGCGCGAGCGTGGTGAACTCGGCGTAGAAAGTCGGGATCGGGTAGGTATGGGCTGCGACCGCATAAGGCAGCACCAACGCGAGAGCCAGCAGAACGAGAGACAGGTAACGCGCGAAAGGGGTGGGCATCGAATCAACGGGTGGGCGTCAGGTAGGGTAGCCCCCCTTCCTTGCGGAAGAGGGGCCCCCTAAGAACCGTACGTGCGAGTTTCCCCGCATACGGCTCAAGCCTACATATTTCTTTTACAAAGCCCCGTCAGTGCAGCGACGGAGCCGGCTTAGTTACCACGAGTTTACCAACGTGTACCTGCCGGTGGCAGTCGGGGTGTAGCAAAACCCTGTTGGACAGAGCGTCGGTCCCACCATGCATCCGATATTCCAAATGATGGTCGTGCCAACTGGTCTCGTTCGTCAGAGCCCAGCCACAGTGCGCGCACAATCCGCCCTGTGACTTGTACAGCGCCACCCATTGCTTGCGATAGCGCATCGAGTACTCCATGCGATCTTGCCGCAATTGCTCGCTGTACTGCTCCCACAATGGATCAAATGGATTGAACTCCCCTTTGACCTTCCTGTGGCGCCTGATGTCCGTACCGCTGATCTGGTACAACTCAAGCAAACCCTTGCTGCCGTCCTCTTGAACTACGGGAACGGCGAACACCCAATGCCGATTACCAATCGAGTGAAAGTACTTCCGTCTCACCCACTCGGCGCTCTTGTGTGGATGCCTCCGTTTCGACCACCGCCAGAGTCGATAAAACACCAACGACTCCATACGGCTATATGCCTGCTTGGCAACCACGGGGCTGTGATATTGCGCCCAGCCTCGTAGCATCGGATTCAGCAATCGGATCAACTCCTCCTGCTTTACCGCCTTGTGACCGCTGATCGTATCCGCCACCTTGCGGTAGAACGTCTGCACGTTCTTCCTGCTCGGCTTGATGAGCAGCGTCCCCGAATACTTACGGAAATTCCACCCAAGGAAATCAAAGCCTTCGTCAATGTGAACGATACGGGTCTTCTCCTCCGATAGTTGCAGTCCCCGTACTTCAAGGAAGGCTTCTATCCAAGGCCGGACTTCGCGTTCCAGCATCTCTTTCGAGTCGCTGGTGATAACGAAGTCGTCCGCGTATCGCACCACATTTACTTTCAGCTTCTTCGCTTTCCCGATCCCAAATTTCGCACCAAGGTGCGCAATCAGTTCACGTTCCAGCCCGTTCAACGTCACGTTTGCCAGCGTCGGGGAGATGATGCCTCCCTGCGGCGTACCGGCCGCCGTCGCCTGTAGCTGCCCTTTGTAAATCAGGCCAGCCTTCAGCCATTTGCGGAGGATCACGCTGTCCATCGGGACATGGTTTTCCAGCCACTTATGGTTGATATGGTCAAAGCATCCCTTGATATCCGCCTCAAGTACCCATTGCGCTGAACTGCGACGGGCCATGACAACGAAAATTTGAGACATGGCATCAGCTGTCGAACGGTTGAGCCTGAACCCATAGGAGTTCGGGTCACTCGTCGACTCTGCTACCGGCTCCAAGCCCAGCAGATACAGGGCTTGCATCGCCCTGTCCCGCATGGTCGGAATGCCCAGAGGGCGCTCCTTCCCATTGGCTTTGGGGATAAAGACCCTCCGTAAAGGCAGAGGCTTATATCCATGCCGCTTCAACCTGCCGACAGCAAGCCATCGGCTTTCAGGCGAGTCCCATAGCTCGCGATCGACTCCAGCCGTTCGCGCACCCTGGTTCTGCGTAACACGTCGCACCGCATACAGCTTTGCGGACAACGTGCGGGTCAGCATCCGTTGCAAGGCTTTCACCCTGCGCCAGTTACCTTCCCGCGTCGCCTTCGCAATTCGAATCTGCATCCCTCTCACGTTCCGCTCAACTCGACGCCAATCGACGGCGTGCCAGTTGTCCGGCGCGTGGGAAAGCGCAGATCCAGTCTTCTGACCAGATACTTTCATGCTGCTCTCCTACCTTGGATTAGATCCCCGGCAGAAGGCGCATCTCCCCCAGCGGGGAAGACACACCCCGCTGGGGAACAACAGACACCTCAATATGAGCGCATGCACTCATATCTCGGACAAACTCCTCAATACGGGCGCATGCGCCCGCATCTAACCAAGTTACAGAGGGTAGTCAGCCGTCTTGCGACGGTAGACCAGACGGAAGTCTGCCCGCTTTCGCGTAGGGTGATGTTCCAACCCCTATCCGGACCGTTACAGCCCGACCTTCGCTTTTTCCGTCCTCCCATACCTGCACAATCAACAGCGTCCCTTGCGGTTCGCTTGCCAGCCTGACTGCGCTGGCAACCATACAGGCTTACCACGTTCCCGGCATGTCACACGACTGACGTAGGTTCCGCCTCTTCCCCGGTGGCTAAGTGACGACGTAATCCGACGGTTGAGCGAATTAACCAGCCACGTACCTTTTGGTTAGAGCCCAATGTTCAAGCAGCTTTGGCTCCTCAGTGCTTACGAGGTTTATCAGCAGTTCACTTACGTTAACCCTATCAGCCAGCCTAGCTCCTCAACCCCCATGCTGCTGGGAGTATCCAGATCGCTCCTCGCGGACTCGATCTGCCCGAAACATCCGAGGGCTACATTGTCAGAAGAGCTTCATACCCCACCGTTGCCAGTGACGCATGTCTTCCTAGGCTACTGCTGGTCGTACAGCAGGTTCACTTTCCTCGCCGTCCAACTGACGAGGCCAAACAATGACACACCGAGCTTTCGCTCGTATCGGTTCGCGAATCCATTGCCGCTGACGGCGCAGGAATTGCATACATCACTCCACCCTGTCGGCGGAGATGAAGCCGCTGACGGGGCGGAACCTGACGGTAATCAGGTCAATGCAATGCGAGCTCTCGGAGAATATGCTCTACCGAGACTCGTATGAACGAGACCCAGCAAACCTCTACCGGCTCTCGCTTCGCTAACAGAGATACCCCGCTTCTGAGCAGTTGCGTCGAAGGACTCGCGCCCCTTCCCGATGCTCCACGTGATATCTTCGCGACCGGTTAGGCTCATACTGACGCCTCCTTTGCCGCTAGTCGATGCCCCTTACGTTGGGGCTACCCGGACACGAGCGTGCGTGTCGCACCAACCGGCGCACTATACAAAAAATTCCTTGCGCTGTGCGCCGGCCCGGCCGAAATAGACGAAAAATCAGCCTATTAGGTGGCGGCTTCGCGTCGTTGAGTCCCCCGCTGTGCCGCCTATTGCGCGGCAGTTTCTTGCGCGTTACGCCGGCCCGTTCGTCGACTTACGAACGGCATTCGGGCGGCGCCAGATTGGCCGCGAGCGTCGGCGCTTCCGCGGGTGCGGGTCCCGCGCCTGGCGCAGGCAGCGACGACGCGCTCTTGCCGCTCACGAAGCATTCCCACGTCAGCGCGCCGCTGAGCACCGCGTCCCGGGCCAACGCAACGCGCGCAGTCGGCGCGTCCGCGCTGTCCGGCACCGACGGCACCAGCGCCAACGTGTTCGCCCCCGCCTGCGCGACGCGCGTCGTGTAGGTCACGGTGATCTGCCCGGTGTCTTCGTCGATCAGGATCGACTCGACATTGCGGGTGGCCGGCGGCGATGTGTAACCGCCGCCGAACGCATTGCCGCTCGCGGCGTTTTCGGCCACCGCAAGCCGCGCCGAGGCCGCCAGCGACAGCCCTTCGCCGACCCGGCTGCGCGCCAGATAGTCCTGGTACGCGGGAATCGCATAGGCGGCGATCACGCCGACGATCGCTAGCACGATCATCAGTTCGATCAGCGTGAAGCCGACGCCGCAGCGGCGGCACACGCGCAACAGGCGCCTTTGCCAGCCGGCGCGCCACCATGCGTGGCGCGGCGAATGCTTCGATTGGGAGTAAGGGGAATACGGCAGGGTCACGATCATCGGCAGCCTCCTGATACGAAAAACGCCTGCCCCGCGGATCGGGAACAGGCGTTTTAATCGTAGCGAGCGAGGCTCGCGCGGCACAGTCGGCCGGATGGCCAGGCTTGTGCTCGGGTGGCGTTACGAGGTAGGCGTGGAATCGATAGGCGCCGGCGCGCGATCAAACCGCCGCGCGTCGCGCATTCCGCCGCTTGAGCAGATACCCAACGAGCACCACGAACAACGCCCCCGCGACACTCATCCCATACTCGGCGACCGGCGAGTCGAGGACCGGCCAGCGATCGCCCGCCGGGTCGTTGACCATCAGCCCGCCGGCGATCCAGCCGAGCAGCGCCGCGCCGAACAGCACGACGACCGGGAAGCGATCGAGCAGCTTCAGGATCAGCTGACTGCCCCACACGATCAGCGGAATGCTGACGACGAGGCCGAAGATCACCAGCGCCAGCCGGTGCTCGTGCTCGGCGGCCTCGGCCGCGCCGGCGATCGCGATCACGTTGTCGACGCTCATCACCGCGTCCGCGACGATGATCGTCTTGATCGCCGAAATCAGCTTGTCGGCCGGCTTCACGTTGTCATGCCCGTCGTGCGCCGGCGCGAGCAGACGCACGCCGATCCACAGCAGCAGAATGCCGCCGGCGAATTTCAGGAACGGCACGTCGAGCAGCGCGACCGCGAACGCGATCAGCACCACCCGCAACAGGATCGCTCCGGCGGTGCCCCACAGCACGCCGCGCAGGCGCTGCTGCGGCGGCAGATTGCGGCATGCGAGCGCGATCACGACCGCGTTATCGCCGCCGAGCAGGATATCGATGACGATGATCTGGAACACCGCGCCCCAATGGAGCGTCGAGAAGAATTCGAGCATGAGAAACGCTTGGAAAAAGTCTGTCGGGGCGAGCGCAGCAGCGGGCGCATCCACGGCCAACCGTAGGGACGAAAAAAAGCGGGGGAGTCTGCACTCCCCCGCTTTTCGGGACCGCCCGCTCACGAAAGGACCTCGTAAGCGTATCAAAATCGCGTGCGCGGGGCACGCGAATTCGTTTTTACAGCATCGCCTTCAGAAGACGCGCCATTTCCGACGGGTTCTTCGTGACCTTGATACCGCATGCGTCCATGATTTCCAGCTTCGCGTCAGCGGTGTCAGCACCGCCCGAGATCAGCGCGCCGGCGTGGCCCATGCGCTTGCCCGGAGGCGCCGTGACGCCAGCGATGAAGCCGACCACCGGCTTCTTCATGTTGTCCTTGATCCAGTGCGCAGCGTTCGCTTCGTCCGGACCGCCGATCTCGCCGATCATGATGACGGCGTCCGTATCCGGATCGTCGTTGAACATCTTCATCACGTCGATGTGCTTCAGACCGTTGATCGGGTCGCCGCCGATACCGACTGCCGACGACTGGCCGAGGCCGATCGCGGTCAGCTGGCCGACTGCTTCATACGTCAGCGTGCCCGAACGCGACACGACGCCGATGCGGCCCTTGCGGTGGATGTGACCCGGCATGATGCCGATCTTCAGTTCGTCCGGCGTGATCGTGCCCGGGCAGTTCGGTCCGAGCAGCAGCGTCTTGCGGTTTTCGCGACGCATACGGTCCTTGATCTCGATCATGTCGCGGACGGGGATGCCTTCCGTGATACAGATTGCGAGATCCAGGTCGGCTTCGACTGCTTCCCAGATTGCAGCAGCAGCGCCTGCCGGCGGAACGTAAATCACCGACACGGTCGCGCCCGTTTCAGCCTTGGCTTCAGCGACGCTAGCGTAGATAGGAATGCCTTCGAAATCTTCGCCGGCGCGCTTCGGGTTCACGCCCGCGACGTACGCTTCGCGGCCGTTTGCGTATTCACGGCAAGCACGCGTGTGGAACTGACCGGTCTTGCCGGTGATGCCCTGCGTGATGACCTTGGTGTCTTTGTTGATCAGAATCGACATGTATTGACCTCTGTTCGTTTGGTGTCGCGCGGTGGCGCCGCGAGGCGTGCCGTTGCACGCCCGCGTCGCTCGCGCGCCACCATTCGTAGACCAGGCAAGTGAGCTGGCCGATGAGCTGGTAAACGCGCTGGGGGCTTAGGCTTACGCCTTGCCCGCTGCGGCCGCGACGACCTTCTGAGCCGCTTCTTCCATGCTGTCCGCCGAGATGATCGGCAGGCCGGATTCGGCGAGCATCTTCTTGCCCAGATCTTCGTTCGTGCCCTTCATGCGGACCACCAGCGGCACCTTCAGCGACACAGCCTTCGACGCTGCGATCACGCCTTCCGCGATCACGTCGCAGCGCATGATGCCGCCGAAGATGTTGACCAGAATCGCGGTCAGGTTCGGGTTCTTCAGCATGATCTTGAACGCTTCGGTGACCTTCTCGGTCGTCGCGCCACCGCCGACGTCGAGGAAGTTCGCCGGTTCGCCGCCGAACAGCTTGATGGTGTCCATCGTTGCCATTGCGAGGCCTGCGCCGTTCACGAGGCAGCCGATGTTGCCGTCGAGCGAGATGTACGCGAGGTCGAACTTCGAAGCTTCGACTTCAGCCGGATCTTCTTCGTCCAGATCGCGGTAAGCGACGATTTCCGGGTGACGGAACAGCGCGTTCGAGTCGAAGTTGAACTTCGCGTCGAGTGCGATGACCTTGCCGTCGCCGGTCAGGATCAGCGGGTTGATTTCCGCGAGCGATGCGTCGGTTTCCCAGAATGCCTTGTACAGGCCTTGCAGGATCGCGCGTGCTTGCGGGATCGAAGCGTCGGGCACGCCGATCTTCTTCGCGAGGTCGTCGGCTTCGGCGTCCTTCAGGCCGGTCGACGGATCGACTGCAACCTTGTGGATCAGCTCAGGCGTCTTTTCCGCGACTTCTTCGACGTCCATACCGCCTTCGCTCGATGCCATCACGACGATCTTCTGCGACACGCGATCGATCACGAGACCGACATACAGTTCCTTCTTGATGTCAGCGCCTTCTTCGATCAGCAGGCGATTCACCTTCTGGCCTTCCGGACCGGTCTGGTGCGTGACGAGCTGCATGCCGAGGATCTGGTTCGAGTATTCGCGAACCTGTTCCAGCGACTTGGCGACCTTCACGCCGCCGCCCTTGCCACGGCCACCCGCGTGGATCTGAGCCTTCACGACCCAAACCGGGCCGCCGAGCTCTTCCGCGGCCTTGACCGCATCATCCACCGAGAAGACCGGCTTGCCGCGCGGTACCGCGACGCCGAATTTCCGCAGGATTTCCTTACCCTGGTACTCGTGAATCTTCATGCGTGATTCCCTTCAGTCTGAGAGTTGGATTGAACTTCGATTCCGCCGCCGCCATTCAGGCCGACGCGCTGCCGCTTTCTTCACGAACCGGCGTCTCGCCCGACGAGGCCGCGCGTTCCGCCGGACGCGGTGCGTGGCCATACCAGCGCGGATAGAACTGTTTCACCGCCTCGCCGTCGAAACGCAGCGCATGGCAGCGTCCCAACTGGAATGGCGGTTTGTCGTTGGAATGTTCGCCTGTGCCGTCCGCCGCTGCATCCGCCGAATCCGCGTCCGCGCCCGGCTTGCTGTCACCGGTGTTCCACACGTCGCCGGCGAACGCCTGGATCGCGGCGGTCGGCAAGATTGCGCACAACTCGGTGAGATGCGTGCAACCGGCCGTGCCGGCCAGCAAACGGGCAGCATCGCGACGGAAGTTGTGGAACAGATTGAGCCCGATGAGGGCACGGTAGGCGGGATTGCTGGTCTGGCACAACCCCGGATAGGGAACCCAGTCGGACGACGCCTCGGCGTCGACGACATTGAGCTCTCGATCGATGGTGATGCGAAGCCAGAGTTCATGGATCGGCTGACCATTTGGCCGGACACCCGACGCAAGCGCCACGTCACGCGGCTTTTCGTCGGTCAGGCACGCTTCCACATCCCACAGGCCATCGGCTCGCTCAAAGGCTTCCGCTCGGATTGCGCGACGATGGCGCAACTGACGGGACACTGGCTGGGAGAGCGGCATGCGGGAAGGAAAGACCGGATTGGAAAACCTCTGGATTTTAGCATAACGGGTATTTGGGATACCCCGGATTGCGCACGACTGTGCGGCGATGCGCGGCGTGTGAATTGCCCGGCTCCTGCTGTTGCCGCAACCGCTGCGCTAGCCACCTTCCCAGAGGTCTTCGATGCCCTTCAGGATCTTGCCGATCGTCGCGCCGGAAAAGCCGCGCGACGCCAGAAAACGCGCCTGCTTAGCACGCTCGGCCGGGGTCTGGGGAAGCTGCCCGAACTTCCTGTTCCACACCGCATGCGCGCGCGTGAGTTCGGTTTCGCGCAGCTGCGCGGTGGCCTCTTCGACGAGCGTCGGGTTCAGCGCGTGTTGTTTGAGTTCGCCGAGAATGCGGCTGGTGCCGAGCCGCGATGCGCGCCGGTGGACGAGGCTTTCCGCGAAGCGTGAATCGGATAGCCAGTTTTCGGCCTCGAGTGAATCGAGCACCGTGTCGAGCGAGTCGGTTTCTTCGACGTAGGGCTTCAGCTTGCGCGCGAGTTCCGCGCGGCTGTATTCGCGGCGCGACAGATAGCCAAGTGCGCGGCCCTTCAGCGAACGGGTTGGGCGCTGGGATTTCGACGGTTCGTCGGCGGACTGGCCCGGCTTCGCTTCGCCGGGTTGGCGGCGCGAACGGGTGTAGGTGGTTTCGGCGGGAGCTTCGGAGAAATCCGCGCTTGCCGATGCGGGAGACGATCGCGAGGATGTCGACCGCGTACGCTGCGGACCACGGCCCGCGGCGCGATCGTGTGCGTCGAAAGATTCGAACGGGTCGAATGAGTCGAGGTGATCTGGCGGAGCGCCGGCGGATGAACCCCGGTCATGAGGTGATTCATCCGCCGGGTCGCGCGGGCCGCCCGGATAGCGTCCGGAACCGGACAACGGACGGCCTTTGCGTATCACGTGATGCTTACTCTTCTTCGCCCGCGATTTCTTCAGCGTCTGCGCCGTTCACGGCGTCCGCCATTGCGGTGACGCCCAGCGATTCGCGGATGCGGTTTTCGATTTCACGCGCGATCTCCGGATTTTCGCGCAGGAATTCACGCGCGTTGTCCTTGCCCTGACCGATCCGTTCGCCGTTGTAGCTGTACCATGCGCCAGCCTTGTCGACGATCTTCGCCTGCACGCCGAGGTCGATGATTTCGCCCTGACGCGAAATACCCTCGCCGTACAGGATGTCGAAAATCGCTTCGCGGAAAGGCGGCGACACCTTGTTCTTGACGACCTTCACGCGCGTTTCGTTGCCGATCACTTCGTCGTTCTTCTTGATCGAACCGATACGGCGAATGTCCAGACGCACTGATGCGTAGAACTTCAGCGCGTTACCGCCCGTGGTGGTTTCGGGGTTGCCGAACATCACGCCGATCTTCATACGGATCTGGTTGATGAAGATCACGAGGCAGTTCGTACGCTTGATCGTGCCGGTCAGCTTGCGCAGCGCCTGCGACATCAGACGTGCCTGCAGACCCGGCAGCGAGTCGCCCATTTCGCCTTCGATTTCAGCCTTCGGCACCAGCGCCGCGACCGAGTCGATCACGATCATGTCGATCGAGCCCGAGCGCACCAGCGCGTCGGCGATTTCGAGCGCCTGTTCACCGGTGTCCGGCTGCGAGACCAGCAGGTCGGCGACGTTCACGCCGAGCTTGCCCGCGTACTGGATGTCCAGCGCGTGTTCCGCGTCGATGAACGCCGCGGTGCCGCCGAGCTTCTGCATTTCGGCGATGACCTGCAGCGTCAGCGTGGTTTTACCGGACGATTCCGGACCGTAGATTTCGACCACACGGCCACGCGGCAAACCGCCGACGCCCAGTGCGATGTCGAGGCCGAGCGAACCAGTCGAGACGACCTGGATGTCTTCGACTGCCTCACCTGCGCCGAGCCGCATGACCGACCCTTTGCCGAACTGCTTTTCGATCTGCGCGAGCGCGGCGGCCAGTGCCTTGCTCTTTTCAGCAGTCAGTCCAGCCGAGCCTTTCTTGCTTTCTTCCATGAATCGTCCTTTGCTATGATGAACGGCGTCTGAGGCAGGTGTGCGCCCGGTTTTCAGCCAGATTTGGCGTGATTCTGAGGAACAGCACACGAAACGCAGACACTGTATAAAAAAACAGTAGTTTTGGCAAGCGGGATTGTCATGCGAACGCGCATTTTTGCTGTCGCGCCGCCCCAACTACTCACAATCATTGTTCGGAGACCGCTGCGCGCCGCGGCAAGCCCACGGTGCCGGCAAAGCCAGCTGGCGCATCATGCGAATTCTGATAGCCGAAGACGACAGCATACTCGCGGACGGTCTGGTTCGATCACTCCGCCAATCGGCCTATGCGGTCGATCACGTGAAAAGCGGCGTGGAAGCCGACACCGCGTTGTCAATGCAGACGTTCGACCTGCTGATCCTCGATCTGGGCCTGCCGCGCATGTCCGGACTCGAAGTGCTGCGGCGTCTGCGCGCGCGCAATTCGAACCTGCCGGTGCTGATCCTGACCGCCGCCGACAGCGTCGACGAACGCGTGAAAGGTCTCGACCTCGGCGCCGACGACTACATGGCCAAACCGTTCGCGCTGAACGAACTCGAAGCGCGCGTGCGGGCGCTAACCCGGCGCGGCGCGGGCGGCGGCCCGACCGTCACGCGGCACGGTTCGCTGTCGTTCGATCAGGTCGGCCGGATCGCGTACGTGAACGAGCAGGTGATCGATCTGTCGGCACGCGAACTCGGTCTGCTCGAAGTACTGCTGCAACGAATCGGCCGGCTGGTCTCGAAGGAGCAGCTCGTCGACCATCTGTGCGAATGGGGCGAGGAAGTCAGCAACAACGCGATCGAGGTGTACGTGCACCGGCTGCGCAAGAAAATCGAGCCGAGCGGCGTGCGCATCATCACCGTGCGGGGGCTCGGCTACTGCCTCGAAAAGGCCGCGCCGGCCTCCCCCGCCGCCGAGCCTCCTGCCACGCCGCCCGCGTCCGCCGCGATGCCGGCGAGCCACCACTATAAGTAGAGGGCCGCGATGTCCGCACGCGCAGATCGCGCCACGGCGCACGCGGCGGACCTCGACGAGGCGCGCGACGCCCGCTACGCGAACCCGTTCGCCCCACCCGACGAAACCGAAGCCGCCGCCGAGGCGCGCCCCCGCTCGCTGTTCGGCGAGATTCTCGACTGGATGCTCGCGCCGCTGCTGTTGCTGTGGCCGATGAGCCTCGCGGTCACCTATCTGGTCGCCAAATCGATCGCCAACGGGCCGTTCGACCGCGCGCTCGAAACCGATGCCTACGTGCTCGCGCGCCAGATCCATCCGGTCAACGGCGTCGCCGAGCTGACGCTGCCCGAGTCGACCCGCGACTTCCTGCGCGCGGACAACGTCGACAGCGTGTTTTTCCAGGTGCTCGGCACGCGCGGAGAGCTGGTCGCCGGCGAGCGCGACATGCCTCTGCCGCACGAGGAAGACCGGCCGCAGGCGGGGATCGTCGAATTTCGCGACGACGTGCTGCGCGGCAACGACATCCGCGTCGCGTATACGACCGTCGAGTTTCCGCAGACGCCCGGCGCGCAGCCGGTGCTGGTGCAGGTCGCCGAGACGCTCGACAAGCGCAGCGCGCTCGCCAACGACATCATCAAGGGCGTGATCCTGCCGCAGTTCGTGATCCTGCCGCTCGCGATCCTGCTGGTGTGGTTCGGCCTGTCGCGCGGGCTCGAGCCGCTGCACGCGCTGCAGGCGCACATCCGCGCGCGCCGCCCGGACGATCTGTCGCCGCTCGAAGCGCGCCGCGCGCCGCCGGAAATCGAGCCGCTGGTGACCTCATTCAACGACCTGCTCACGCGCCTCGAACAGAACATGGAGCTGCAGAAGCGCTTTATCGCCGACGCCGCGCATCAGATGAAAACTCCGCTCGCCGGCCTGCGCACCCAGGCCGAGCTGGCGCTGCGGCAGGATGCGTCGGCCGAGGTGCATCGCTCGCTCGAACAGATCGCGACCAGTTCGGAACACGCGGCGCGGCTCGTCACGCAGTTGCTCGCGCTGGCCCGCGCGGAGAACCGCCGCTCCGGGCATATCTTCACGCCGGTCGAGCTCGGCGAACTCGCGCGCAACGCGGTGCGCGAGTGGGTGCAGCCGGCGCTCGCCAAGCAGATGGACCTCGGCTACGAAGCGCCCGACGAGCCGGTCGAAGTCGACGGCAATCCGGTGATGCTGCGCGAGATGCTCGCGAATCTGATCGACAACGCGATCCGCTACACGCCCGCGGGCGGCCGCATCACCGTGCGGGTGCGGCACGATGCGCCCGCGCGACTCGTGCATCTCGAAGTCGAGGACACCGGCCTCGGCATTCCGGTTGCGGAGCGCTCGCGGGTGGTCGAGCGCTTCTACCGGATTCTCGGCCGCGAAGGTGACGGCAGCGGACTGGGTCTCGCGATCGTGCGCGAGATCGCCGCGATGCACGGCGGCGAGCTGACGATCGACGACAACGTCTACCAGGAAGCGCCGCGGCTCGCCGGCACGCTGGTGCGCGTCAGTCTGCACCAGCTCGAACGGGGACGGGACTTACCCTAACCCGGGCGGCTGTCAGTAATTCAGGACAGACAATTTTGAGATGCTTCGAAGCACGTTGCAGCACGTTCGCGGCGAATTTCGAGAAATTGTCGACCGGTTCGGCGGCATAGCGAACTACCCTGGGTCGCGCCACCGCGTCAGAACGCCGTAAGTTTCCGCTCCAATAATCGGTTGCACGGGAACGCCTGGACCGGCGTCCGTGTGCATATCAATATTGGAGACGACATATGGCTACCGTTGGCGGGCAAATCTCGCACGTGCCGATGACGCGCGATGAGAAGCGGGTGATCTTCGCATCGTCGCTGGGCACGGTTTTCGAGTGGTACGACTTTTATCTGGCCGGCTCGCTCGCGGCCTTCATCAGCAAAAGCTTCTTCTCCGGCGTGAACCCCACCGCGGGCTTCATCTTCACGCTGCTCAGCTTCGCCGCGGGCTTCGCGGTCCGGCCGTTCGGCGCGATCGTGTTCGGCCGGCTCGGCGACATGGTCGGGCGCAAGTACACGTTCCTGATCACGATCGTCATCATGGGTCTGTCGACGTTCCTCGTCGGCTTCCTGCCCGGCTATGCGACGATCGGCATCGCGGCGCCGGTGATCTTCATCGCGATGCGGCTGCTGCAGGGCCTCGCGCTCGGCGGCGAGTACGGCGGCGCCGCGACCTACGTGGCCGAACACGCGCCGGCGGGACGCCGCGGCTTCTACACCGCGTGGATCCAGACCACCGCGACGCTCGGCCTGTTCCTGTCGCTGCTGGTGATTCTCGGCGTGCGCACGGCGATGGGCGAAGACGCGTTCGGCGCATGGGGCTGGCGCATTCCGTTTATCGTGTCGATCCTGCTGCTGGCGGTGTCGGTGTGGATTCGTCTGCAACTGCATGAATCGCCGGTGTTCGAGCGTATCAAGGCCGAGGGCAAGACCTCGAAGGCGCCGCTGTCCGAAGCGTTCGGCCAGTGGAAGAACCTGAAGGTCGTGATTCTCGCGCTGATCGGCCTGACCGCCGGCCAGGCCGTGGTCTGGTACACGGGCCAGTTCTACACGCTGTTCTTCCTGACGCAGACGCTGAAGGTCGACGGCGCGAGCTCCAACATCATGATCGCGCTCGCGCTGCTGATCGGCACGCCGTTCTTCCTGTTCTTCGGCTCGCTGTCGGACCGGATCGGCCGCAAGCCGATCATCATGGCCGGCCTGCTGATCGCCGCGCTGACCTACTTCCCGCTGTTCAAGGCGCTCACGCACTACACGAACCCGGCGCTCGAAGCGGCAACCGCCAAGTCGCCGATCGTCGTGATCGCCGATCCGGCCGAGTGCTCGTTCCAGTTCAACCCGGTGGGCACCGCGAAGTTCACGAGCTCGTGCGATATCGCGAAGGGCGCGCTGTCGCGTGCCGGCCTGAACTATGACAACGTCGCGGCGCCGGCGGGCACGATGGCGCAGATTCGCGTCGGCGACACGGTGGTCAACACGTTCGACGGCCGCGCCGCCGATGCGAAGGAGCAGGGCAAGAAGTTCGAGGCGACGCTGGCCGCGACGCTGAAGGCCGCCGGCTACCCGCCGAAGGCCGATCCGGCGCAGATCAACTGGCCGATGACGATCGTGGTCCTGACGATCCTCGTGATCTACGTGACGATGGTCTATGGTCCGATCGCGGCGATGCTGGTCGAGATGTTCCCGACGCGGATCCGCTATACGTCGATGTCGCTGCCGTATCACATCGGCAACGGCTGGTTCGGCGGCTTCCTGCCGGCGACCGCGTTCGCGATCGTCGCAACGAAGGGCAACATCTACTCGGGGCTGTGGTATCCGATCGTGATCGCGCTGGTAACCTTCGTGATCGGCATGCTGTTCGTGCGGGAGACCAAGGACTCGGACATCTACGCGCAGGACTGAAACGCGGGCTGACCGAGGTGTCTTAAAAAAGATGTGCGACGGGGGTTGACAGCCCCCATCTTCACCAGCATAATCTCGCTTCTTTCGGCGAATTAGCTCAGTCGGTTAGAGCGACGGAATCATAATCCGCAGGTCCGGGGTTCGAGTCCCTGATTCGCCACCAGCATCAAGAAAAAGCCGCTGTCTCACAAGGACAGCGGCTTTTTTGTTTTTGCTCGCAGAAACGTAACTTCAAGGAGGTTCCCTGATGACGTTCCGCACCGCCGCGTTCGCCGCCACCGCTGCTGCGATCACGCTTGCCGGCACGACCGCCCTCACCGCTCAGGCCCAAACCCCGACCACCTCCAACGATCAGTGGCGCGCCGCCTCGACCACCCTCGCGACGCTGCTGCAGGACGGCTACAAGATCGTTGCTGTGGTGAACAACGGTGCGCACGGCAACGCCGCTCCCGCCGACACGATCTTCGTGCAGCGCGATCAAAGCGCGTTCAAATGCATCGACCCGCAGCAGCCCGATCCGAAAGCCAAAGCGCCGGCCTGTTACGAACTGGTGCCGCCGGGTGGCGCCGCACCGGCCTCGGAATCGAAGTAACGACCCGCAATCGAAGTAACGCGCCGCGTCAGCGATCCACCAGCCGGCTCAAATTCCCCCGCACCCGCTGCAGCATCGCGATCAACTGCGCGACCTCTTCATCGCTAAACCCGCTCAGCGCTTCGAACGCGACTTCGTCGCCGACCTTGCGCGCCTTGCCGAGCGTACGCTCCGCCTTCTCCGTCATCCGCACCTGGCGTTCGCGCCGGTCCTGCGGATTGGCGGTCCGTTCGATCCAGCCGCCCTCCTCCATCCGGTCGAGCAGCCGCCCCGCCGAGATCGGCGCGACTTCCAGCAGATCCGCGAGTCGCGCCTGATTGATGTCGCCGTAATGGCTGAGGTACGCGAGCACGCGGCACTGCGCGCGCGTCAGATCGACCGACGACTTCGCGAGATCGTCGAAACGCTTGCCCGACAGCCGGCCGACGTCGGAAATCAGGAAGCCGAAGCGTTCTTCGAATTGGGTTTTCATGCGCCGGATTATACGGAAGCACTTCGCGGAAGCACTCCGGCCTTCAACTCCACCGCACCGGCCTTAAAACCTCCGCACAACCCCCGATAGCGGAAACCCGTATCGTCGATATACTAAGCATGCTTACTATATCGACGATCCCCCGCCCTTCATGTCCTCCGCCTCCACGCCGGCCAGCGCAGCCACACCGCTCAACCGGCCGATGATCACGATCTCGATCATGCTCGCGACGCTGATCCAGACGCTCGACAGCACGATCGCCAACGTCGCGCTGCCGCACATGCAAGGCACGCTGTCCGCGTCGCAGGACGAAATCACCTGGGTGCTGACCTCCTACATCGTCGCCGCCGCGATCGCCACGCCGCTGACCGGCTGGCTGTCGGACCGGCTCAGCGTGAAGCGGCTGCTGATCATCGCGATCGGCGGCTTCACGGTGGCGTCGGCGTTGTGCGGTTTATCGGAGACGCTTACCCAGATCGTCGCGTCGCGGCTGCTGCAGGGGATCTTCGGCGCATCGCTGGTGCCGCTGTCGCAATCGATCCTGCTCGACATCAATCCGCGCGAGAAGCAAGGCCAGGCGATGGCCGTGTGGGGGATGGGCGTGATGGTCGGCCCGATCCTCGGCCCGACGCTCGGCGGCTGGCTCACCGACAGCTACAACTGGCGCTGGGTGTTCTTCATCAACGTGCCGATCGGCGCGTTCGCGCTGTTCGGCGTCGCGACCTTCCTGCCGACCCGCGAGCCGAAACACGACGTGAAGTTCGACGCGTTCGGCTTCATCTCGCTCGGTCTCGCGATCGGCGCGTTGCAGGCGATGCTCGATCGCGGCGAGCAGCTCGACTGGTTTTCATCGAACGAGATCGTGATTCAGGCGCTCGTCGCGGCGATCAGCTTCGCGTTCTTCCTCGTGCACACCGCGACGATCGGCAAGAATTCGTTCTTCAAATACCAGTTGCTGAAAGACCCGAACTTCGCGACCGGCACCTTCTTCATCTTCGTGATCGGCGCGGTCATGTATGCGACCCGCGCGCTGCTGCCGCCGATGCTGCAAAACCTGATGGGCTATCCGGTCGCCACGACCGGCCTTGTCACCGCGCCGAGCGGCGCCGGCACGATGGTCGCGATGCTGATCGCCGGGCGGCTGTTGAAGCGCGTCGATGCGCGGCTGCTGTTGCTGGCCGGCTTCCTGATTTCGGCGTTCTCGCTGTGGCAGATGATGCATTACACGATCGTGCTGTCGGCGGCGGACATCGTGTGGCCCGGCGTGATTCAGGGCTTCGGGCTCGGTCTGGTGTTCGTGCCGCTGTCCGCGCTGACCTTCTCGACGCTCGCGCCCGAACTGCGCGCGGACGGCACCGCGACGTACAGCCTGATGCGCAATATCGGCAGCAGTATCGGTATTTCGATCGTGCAGACGCTGATGACGCGCAACACGCAGATCTCGCACGCGGACCTCGCGGCAAACATCACCCCGTTCAATCCGGCGTTCCAGCCGATGCTCGCCAGCGGCTCGACCTACGACCTCGCGGCGCTGAATGCGTCGATCACGCAGCAGGCCTCGATGGTCGCGTATCTGAACGACTTCAAGCTGATGTTTCTGGCGACTCTGCTGGTGATTCCGCTGCTGCTGTTGATCCGGCCGTCGCGCAAATCGGCGGATTCGTCGGTCGCGCACGCGGCGATGGATTGAGCGCGCGGGCGCGTCAACTCGGCGCGCCGCGCCGGTTCGCCGCTGCCCAGGCTACCCCTCGATCCGCCCGCGCGTCACTCCGAGCAACGACGCCATCGCCGCATACGCGGCGTCGGCGTCGCGCGCGCTGATCGCGTCGAACACCGCGGTATGTTCGGCCAGCGATGCATTGAACACATCCGCGCGCTTCGCGTTGAGCCTCAATTGCGCCTCCAGCGTGCGCTCGATCAGCGCGCCGAGCGGAATCAGCAATTCGTTGCTGCACGCGCTCAGCACGCTCAGATGAAACTGCAGATCGGCGCGCACCCATTCATCGACATTGCGCGCCGCCACCATCGACGCATGCGCGGCCGTCAGCGCGCACAGCGTCTCCTCGGTGTACGCATCGGCCGCGAGACTGGCCGCATACGGCTCGATCATCTCGCGCATTTCCTGCAGCTTCAGCGCGAAGCCGACCGGCTCGGCGACCCGCGAGTACCAGTCGAGCAGATCGGCATCGAGCAGATTCCACGCGGACTTGCGCCGCACCCGCGTGCCGACGCGCGGCCGCGATTCGATCAAACCCTTCGACGTCAGCGTACGCAGCGCCTCGCGCAGCACCGTGCGGCTCACGCCATAGCTCTCCATCAACTCGGCTTCGCGCGGCAGGATCGATTCCGGCGCGTAATCGCCGCGCAGAATCGCGGTCGCGAGCAGTTGGGCGACTCGCCCATGCAGATCGTGCTGAATGGTTCTCTCCGGCGGGTAAGGGTGGCTATGGGGGGTGTCGGCGGGTTCGCAAAAGGGGCAGCGACCGCCGCCCTGGTCACTATGTGGCAAATAATACTATTAATAGTACTTTAAAGCCCTTTTGTTGTAGCATGTAAATCCCGAATTTTTCGCAGGCGCGCACGCCTGCTTCGCACGGATTCCGGAGCGGCCTCGAAAGCGCCAGTTCCGCCCTACCCAGGAGACGCACACCATGAAAATCACCAAGCTCGAAACCTTCATCGTCCCGCCGCGCTGGTGTTTCCTGAAGATCGAGACCGACGAGGGGATCGTCGGTTGGGGGGAGCCGGTGGTCGAAGGCCGCGCGCATACGGTCGCGGCGGCGGTCGAGGAACTGGCCGACTATCTGATCGGCAAGGATCCGCTGCTGATCGAGGACCACTGGCAGGTGATGTACCGCGCGGGCTTCTATCGCGGCGGCCCGATTACGATGAGCGCGATCGCCGGCGTCGACCAGGCGCTGTGGGACATCAAGGGCAAGCATCACGGCGTGCCGGTGCACGCGCTGCTCGGCGGCCAGGTGCGCGACAGGATCAAGGTCTATTCGTGGATCGGCGGCGACCGTCCGAGCGACGTCGCCAACAACGCGCGGGCGGTGGTCGAACGCGGCTTCAAGGCGGTCAAGATGAACGGCTCGGAAGAGCTGCAGATCATCGACACCTTCGACAAGGTCCAGGGCGTGATCAACAACGTCGCCGCGGTGCGCGAGGCGGTCGGACCGAACATCGGCATCGGCGTGGACTTCCACGGCCGCGTGCACAAGCCGATGGCCAAGGTGCTCGCGAAGGAACTCGATCCGTACAAGCTGCTGTTCATCGAAGAACCGGTGCTGTCGGAAAACGCGGAAGCGCTGCGCGACATCGTCAACCAGACCAATACGCCGATCGCGCTCGGCGAGCGCCTGTATTCGCGCTGGGACTTCAAGCACATCCTGTCGGGCGGCTACGTCGACATCATCCAGCCGGACGCGTCGCACGCGGGCGGCATCACCGAGTGCCGCAAGATCGCGTCGATGGCCGAAGCCTACGACGTCGCGCTCGCGCTGCACTGCCCGCTCGGCCCGATCGCGCTCGCAACCTGTCTGCAGATCGACGCGGTCAGCTACAACGCGTTCATCCAGGAACAGAGCCTGGGGATTCACTACAACCAGGGCAACGACCTGCTCGACTACATCAAGAACCCGGAAGTCTTCAAATACGAAGACGGCTTCGTGTCGATTCCGCAGGGCCCGGGTCTCGGCATCGAAGTGAACGAAGAGAAGGTGCGCGAGATGGCGAAGGTCGGCCATCGCTGGCGCAATCCGGTGTGGCGTCATGCGGACGGCAGCGTCGCCGAGTGGTGATCGCCAGCGTCTGAAACCACCCCGCCCGCGCGTTACGGCAACGTGACGCGTGGGGCGTCTCAGTAACGTAACATCCCGGACCGCGGCGGCTCGAACAGCCGTTCGGGCACCTCCCCGCAGCCCGGCTCATTTCCCGCCAAGCCTTGCCCAGCGCGGCTTGCGCGTCGTTTGTTCGGTATCGGACATACGCATGGCCCGCTCCTTGCTCAAATGCATGCAAAACACACATGCAACGGGGCACATGATGGGCGAATTCCTTCCCGACTATCTGATCCGCGAACAGGCGGCGGTCGGCGCGCTGGTCGCGTTCGGCGTGCTGCGCATCATCGGCGCGATGCTCGCGTACGAGCGCGGCTGGAGCATCTCGCTAGTCAGCAAGTGCTTTATCGCGGCCGCGGTGCTGTACTGCCTGCCGCAGGTGTTCGACCTGCTCACGCATATCGTCGGCTCGCGCGCGGCCGGCGCCGAACTCGAAGGCAAGGCGGCGGGCTGCGCTATCGCGCTGTTCTGCGCGCCGATTCTCGGCCACCGGCTCGGCTTCGAGTAACCCGGCCCGCTGCGCGATGCGACTGTCGATCCGCTCCCCGAAACCCGCCTTTCACGCCGGCGACGTGCTGCGACTGAAATCCGGCGGCCGCCCGATGACCGCGACATGGAGCGGCCCGGTGCTGTTCGCGCCGGGCAACTGGTTGATCTGTCAGTGGTTTAGCGATGCCGGCGAACTGCAGCAGGAGATGTTTCCCGAAGAGACCCTGATCCCGGCGCGCGACGCCGCTCTCGCCGCCTGAACCGAGCAGTAGCGGATGCGCTGGCCACCGCCAGGCGACCGTGTGTATTGCGCCGCACGTGCTTCGCAGTGCGGCGCTTTTTTATGCGGCGGGTCAGCAGCCAAGGTTGGCAAACCGGCCCGCGCCGCTCACCCCAGCGCCGCAAACGCCGGCACGCTATGCGACAGCGCCGCCGCGACGACGAACACTCCGACCATCACGAGCGCTTCCAGATACAGCACGTTGACGAAGGTATGCGCATCCATCGTCGACGCGGTGCGGCGCAGGCGCGGCAGCGCCGAGAACCGGTTCAGCCCGCCGAGCACCAGCGCGAGCGCGACCAGCACGAGCTTGAGCGTCAGCACATGACCCCAGGTGCTCACCTGAATCGCTTCGAGCGAGCCGCCCGAGCCGCGCACCGCGTTGAACACACCGGAGACCAGCACCAGCACGACCGCGACGAGCGACACGTTCGACAACTGGGTCGCGGTGCGAATCAGCATCCCGCGCGCGGTCGAGGCGCCGAGCGCCGGCAGCACCGCGAGGCCGGCGGCCACCGCGAGACCGCCCCACACGCTGGTCGCGAGCACGTGCAGCGTCTGCATGCCGAGCGCCGCCGACGCCACCCCGGCATCGGCCGCGTGACCGAGCGACGCCTTGCCGGCGGCGATCGCAAGCACCGCGAGCCACAGCAGCGCATTGCGCAGCATGCCGGTGCCGTTCGACAGCGCGGTGCCGAGCAGCACCAGCGCGCCGCCGAACGCGACGCTCCAGCCGACGCCGACATGCGTCTGCGTGAGCACGGTCGGAATCACGCTGAACGCGGCGGGCAGCGCGACGCCGCTCATCGACGCGCTCTGGTACAGCAGCCAGCCGAGATCGGCGAGCACCAGCACGACGGTGGCCGCGAGCATCGAGCGATGCGCGCGGATCCAGCCGGGCCGCGCCGGCGACACGCTTTGCCGCGCGTCCGGCGCGAGCCATGCGCCGAGCAGCGCCGAACCGACGGCGAAACCGAATGCGACATTCATGAGCGCGGCCATCGCGACCTGCCCGATCCACAATCCGTCGATGCTCATTTGACGTTGAACGCAAAGTCGCCCTGGGTTCGATGGCCGTCGGTGGCCACCGCGATCCAGTGCACCGCATAGCGGCCGCTGCTCAGCTGCGGCAGCGCGAGCCGCATCGTCTTCGGATCGCGGCCGTCCACCGTCGACGCGTCCGTGGTCGCCGGCTTACCGCTCGCATCGGTGAGCACGATCTTGCTGAACGCGGGTTCGAGCGGCTCGGTGAAATGGATCGTCAGTTCGGTCGGAGCGACGGCCTCGGCGTTCGCGGCCGGCTCGCTGGAGATCAGATGCGCATGCGCGAACGCGCCCGAGGACACCACCAGCGCCAGCGCGCCGGACATCAACGCACGCAGCGCCGAAGAGGAAAAGTCGAATAGCTTCATGTAAGGCTGATAGCGGATGAGAACGAACGGAGGGACTACCGGAACCGGGCCGCGCGGCGGCCGGCGAGCCCGGAAGTGTACGCTTCGATAGCGCGCGCGGGGATCGGTTCAACCGGGCTCGAACGAATCGGTAACAAAGCTTCCAGCCGTTGCGCGAGCAACGACCCGTCTCTGCCATCAAATTCGAGATAAAGCAAGCCAAGCGCGCAACAGATTCACCAACACACCCTGGCCCGGACTCGACGCGGCATACTGTCGCATGGCGGTCACAGCGGGAACGGTCTCTAATGCGGCAAATAGTCACCATTACCCTTCGATGATAGAATGCTGCGTCGCCGCAGCGACGGCTGTCCTTCACACCGAGCCGCTCGAAGTTCGGTCAGGTCCCCGATTCTGATGGAGTTACGCGTGTCTTCAAGACGCCTCTTCCGCCCGTTGCTTGCCCTTCTGCTGATCGGCTCCGCGGGTGTCTACAGCGCTGCGAAAGCGCAGACTCAACCGAAGGCCCCCGACACAATGGAAGCGCGCGTGCAAGGCTGCACGGCCTGCCACGGCTCGCATGGGCAAGGTACCGACAACGACTACTTCCCGCGCCTCGCGGGCAAACCGGCGGACTATCTGTACAACCAGCTGCAGAACTTCCGTGAAGGCCGTCGCAAGTACCCGCCGATGAACTACCTCGTCACGTATCTCTCGGACGACTACCTCCACAAGATCGCCACCTTCTTCTCGCAGCAGCGTCCGCCGTATCCGCCGCCGGCCAAGCCGACGGTGTCGGCCGCCACGCTCGCGCGCGGTGAGCAGATCGTGCTGCACGGCGACGCGAGCAAGCAGGTGCCGGCATGCGTGGCCTGCCACGGCAAGGCGCTGACCGGTATGGAACCGGCAATCCCGGGTCTGGTCGGTCTGCACGCGGACTACATCAGCGCGCAGCTCGGCGCATGGCGCTCGGGCACGCGTCACGCGATTGCGCCGGACTGCATGCACACGATCGCCACCCGTCTGACCGACGAAGACGTGAACGCCGCCGCGGCCTGGCTTTCCACCCAGCAGGCTCCGCAAAACCCCGTGCCGGCTCCGGCCCGCTCGTTGAAGACTCCGCTTGCCTGCGGCAGCGAACCGCAATAAGGCGCCGGGAGAGACATTCAAATGAAACGTAAGTCCCTGTTCGCCCTTTCGGCAGTCGTCGTAGCCGCGGCTGCCGCCCTCGTTCCCGTCCTGTGGTCGGGCGGCGACAATCTGCACAGCAGCGGCATGGCCGTCGCGGCCGCACCCGCCGACCACGCCGAACTGATCAAGAAGGGCGAGTATCTCGCCCGCGCCGGCGACTGTATCGCGTGCCACACGGTGCGCGGCGGCAAGCCGTTCGCCGGCGGCCTGCCGATGGCCACGCCGTTCGGCACGATGTTCACGCCGAACATCACGCCGGACGACCAGTACGGCATCGGCAAGTGGACCCAGGACGACTTCTATCGCGCGATGCACACCGGCCGCTCGAAAGACGGCAGCCTGCTGTATCCGGGCTTCCCGTTCACGAGCTACACGAAGGTCACGCGCGCCGACTCGGACGCGATCTACGCGTACCTGCGCTCGGTCGCGCCGGTCAACGTGCCGAGCCGTCCGCACGAACTGAAATTCCCGTTCAACCAGCGCAACATGCTGATCGGCTGGCGCACGCTGTTCTTCCGTGAAGGCGAGTTCAAGCCGGATCCGACCAAGTCGGTCGAGTGGAACCGCGGCGCGTATCTGGTCGAAGGTCTCGGCCACTGCGGGATGTGCCACACGTCGATCAACGCGATGGGCGGCCCGGTCAACTCGGCGGCCTTCGCCGGCGGCCTGATCCCGCTGCAGAACTGGTATGCGCCGTCGCTGACGTCGAACCGCGAAGCGGGTCTGGGCGACTGGGACCTGCAGGACATCGCCGATCTGCTGAAGACCGGCGTGTCGAACCGCGGCGCGGTGTTCGGCCCGATGGCCGAAGTCGTGCACAACAGCCTGCAGTATCTGTCGGACGAGGACATCAAGGCGATGGCCACGTACCTGAAGACGATCCCGCAGAAGAGCGAAGCACCGGAGCAGATGCAGCTGGAAACCTCGGAACAGTTCGGCGGCGAACTGTTGAAGCAGGGTCAGAAGATCTACGCTGACAACTGCGCGAAGTGCCACGCGGACAACGGTCTGGGCATGCCGCCGGCCTTCCCGCCGCTGGCGAACAACCAGTCGATCCAGATGCCGTCGGCGGTCAACCCGATCCGCATGGTGCTGAACGGCGGTTATCCGCCGAGCACGGAAGGCAACCCGCATCCGTACGGCATGCCGCCGTTCGCGCAGTCGCTGTCGAATCAGGAAGTCGCGGCGGTCGTCACGTACATCCGGATGTCCTGGGGCAACCACGGCACCGCCGTGTCGCCGCAGCAAGTGGCCAACCTGCGTTCGGCGCCGCTCGACTAAGCAGCGTCTGATGCACCCCGGGCGCGGCCAGCGAATTTCGCGGCCGCGCCCTTCGTTTTTTCAGGACCGGTATCATGTGGGCCCATTGGTGTGAATGGTCGCCCTCTCGGGACCGCGCAGGAGGATAGAGCCGTGCCCGTCGGCGAGCGTTTCAACAGCATTACCCATCTGGTCGGCGCCGTGCTGTCGGTGGTGGGGCTGGCGACGCTCGTGACGATGGGAGCCCTCGCCGGCGACGCGTACAAGGTGGTCAGCTTCAGCGTGTACGGAGCGATGCTGTTCGTGCTGTACGCGATCTCGACGCTTTATCACAGCGTGAGCCATCCGCGTCTGAAGGCGATTTTGCAGAAATGCGACCATTCGGCGATCTACCTGCTGATCGCCGGCAGCTATACGCCGTTCACGCTGGTCACGTTGCGTGGACCGTGGGGCTGGTCGCTGTTTGGCGTAAGCTGGGGGCTTGCCGCCCTCGGCATCGTGCAGGAACTGACGCTGGGGCGCCGCACCCGCAGCGTTTCGATGGTGCTGTATGTGCTGATGGGATGGCTCGCGCTCGTAGCCGTCCGCCCGCTGCTGCATGCGTTACCGGCGGCGGGTACCGCGTGGCTGGTGGCCGGCGGCGTCATTTATAGCGCCGGCATCTATTTCTTCATCAACGACGAGCGCATCCGCCATGGACACGGTATCTGGCACCTGTTCGTACTGGCGGGCAGTCTGTGCCAATTCGTCAGTGTCGCGCGCTACGTCGCATGACACGCCACGGCGGCGGATTGCAACTTAAGGCCAGTCGACGTGTCTGCATAGCGCGTTGAAACATTCGGCACCTCCTGGAGCGTGCCGCCGATTTCTCCGTGAACGGAACCGGGCTTCGGCCTCGCACATGCGCGAACGCGCATGTCGATGCCGCGCTGCTGTTGCCGCGCTGGGGTCCGCTGGGCCCCGCCGGTCACGTTCGCGAAACTGCATTGCATTGCAAAGAGCTTTTATGTCTTTTGATTCCCTCGGCTTGTCCGAACCGCTGGTCCGCGCTGTCAACGAACTGGGCTACACCAGCCCGACCCCGATCCAGACTCAGGCGATCCCCGCCGTGCTCAACGGCGGCGACCTGCTCGCCGGCGCGCAAACCGGCACCGGCAAGACCGCCGGCTTCACGCTGCCGATCCTGCAACGTCTGAACTCGATGGCGCCGGCCGCCGGCGGCAAGCGCGTGGTGCGCGCGCTGATCCTCACGCCGACCCGCGAACTCGCCGCCCAGGTCGAGGAAAGCGTGCGCCAGTACGGCAAGTATCTGAAGCTGAAGTCGACCGTGATGTTCGGCGGCGTCGGCATCAATCCGCAGATCGGCGCGCTGAGGAGCGGCGTGGATATCGTCGTCGCGACGCCGGGCCGTCTGCTCGACCACATGCAGCAGAAGACCATCGACCTGTCGCAGCTCGAAATCCTCGTGCTCGACGAAGCCGACCGCATGCTCGACATGGGCTTCATCCACGACATCAAGCGCGTGCTCGCGAAGCTGCCGCCGAAGCGCCAGAACCTGCTGTTCTCGGCGACCTTCTCGGATGAAATCAAGGCACTCGCCGACAACCTGCTCGACTCGCCGGCGCTGATCGAAGTCGCGCGTCGCAATACCACCGCCGAAACGGTTGCGCAGAAGATTCACCCGGTCGACCGCGACCGCAAGCGCGAACTGCTCACCCATCTGATCCGCCAGCACAACTGGTTCCAGGTGCTGGTGTTCACCCGCACCAAGCACGGCGCGAACCGTCTGGCCGAACAGCTGACCAAGGACGGCATCAGCGCGCTCGCGATTCACGGCAACAAGAGCCAGTCCGCGCGCACGCGTGCGCTCGCCGAGTTCAAGGACAACACGCTGCAGGTGCTGGTCGCGACCGATATCGCCGCGCGCGGCATCGATATCGATCAACTGCCGCACGTGGTCAACTTCGATCTGCCGAACGTGCCGGAAGACTACGTGCACCGCATCGGCCGCACTGGCCGCGCGGGGGCGACCGGCGAAGCGGTGTCGCTGGTGTGCGTCGATGAACTGCAGTTGCTCAAGGACATCGAGAAGCTGATCAAGCGGCCGGTTCCGCAGGAAGTGATCGCCGGTTTCGAGCCGGATCCGACCGCGAAGCCGGAGCCGATCCAGCGTCGCGGCCAGGGCGGTGGCGGCGGCGGCGGTCGTTCGCCGCGTCAGGGCCAAGGCGGCGGCCGCCGCGATGGCGCGGGCGCTGGTGCGGCGAAGCCGGCGCAAGGCGGCGGGCAACGCGCGCCGCAGGGCGCGGGCCAAGGTGCGGGTCAGCGCTCGGGGCAGCGTCCGTCGAATGGTCATGCGCCGCGCGCGCAAGGCGCGAAGCCGGCCGCGGGCAACGGCGGCCAGCCGCGCCGCGACGCGCAGCGTCACGACGACCGCCCGCGTAGCGCCGCGCATGACGGCGGCGCCGCGAATCACGCGCCGCGCAAGCCGCAGGGCAACCGCTCGCACAACGGCAATCCGGGCGCGCTGCTCGGCGGCGGCGCGAAGCCGCGCAACGATGCGCCGCGTGGCGCGCAGCCGTCGCGTAACGGCGAACGCAGCCGTTAAGCTGCTACGCTGAACTGCTTGGTCAAAGGCCCGCTGATCGCGGGCCTTTTGCTGTCTGGGGCGTTGCGTCTGCGGCCTCGCGGCCCACGGTATCGCTTCGAGTTCGCCGCCTTCTATCGCGAGCAAAACCGCGAACAACGCCGCGAGCTACAGCGCAAGCAAAACCGCGAGCCGTTCGCGGGTCGTCCCGCGAAAAACTACCGGCTGCTCGCCGCGACGGCCCGCTTCAACTGCTCCAGCTGCCGTTCCCAGCGCTCGAGCACCGCACTGCCCTCGCCCTCCAGTTCGAACGTGATGCCGCCCGTCAGGCGCGCATAACGCACGCTCTGCGCTTCCCCGGTGTCGATCGATGCAAGCAGATAGACGAGGCCCGTGTCGTCGCCGGCAGCGGCCGGCAGCGGCGCGACGCGCAACTGCACCTGATAGAACGCCGCGTCGCACACGAAGCTCAACGCGGCCCGGCCGCTTTGCGTGATCGCCCGCGTCGCGCGCGCCTGCGGCCATAACGCGATGCCGAGCGTGCGCGAATCGGGCGCGTAAAGCTCGCCGACACTGAGCAGCGACGTGCGCACGTGACCGTTCGCATCGACGCTCAGCAACGACGCGGTGAAGCCCGTCTTGTCCACGAGCGACGCGCCGTCGAACCACGCGCGCACGTTGGCCGGCCACTCGTCGAACACGTTCTGGTCGAGCGCACGCGCGGCGCCTGATGATGAAGCTGAAGAGTCGCTCATACGATGGATCCGGTTCGGGTCGGCAAAGCTCAATCATGTCTCGAAAAAAGCCAGAGCCCGCGGCGGCGGGCGCTGGCTTCAGCGTGGGGTCGAGGGTGGTTGCGCGCGCATCGAGCGGCCCCGGCGCCGCCTCAACGGAAGAACACGTGCTGGGCGATCTTCGCGAGCGGGTAATGCACGCCGGGTTGAATGCGCGCCGGCAGATCGAGCGGCTTGAGCAGCATCTTCACGCACATCTCGGCGGACAGATTGCGCCGCACCAGCTTGTTGATGCGCGCCGCGCGCTCGCCGTTATAGCCGGCATCGTTCACGCGCTCCGGATAGCGAACCGCGAACACATGCCGCAACGCGATCTCCGAGTCCTCGTTCTTGATCTCCATCACGCGGCGCAGCAGCGCGCCGAGCACCGCGAGCCGGCCGTTGCCCTCGATCTTGTTGTACTTCTTGAAGTACCTGAAAAAGTGCTTGTAGTGACGCACTTCGTCGGTGCGGATGTTGTCGGTGATCTGCTTGAGCACCGGCTCGTCCGAGCATTCGCCGATCGCGCGATACAGCGTCGCGGTACCGGTCTCGACCACGCAGCGCGCGACCATTTCGAGCGCGCGGGTCTTTTCGAAATCCTCGACCGAGCAGGTCAGCGAGTACTCGGCCATGAAGTTGGCAAACGCGGTGTCCCAGTCGAACTCCGGCCACACGTGCGCGATGTAGGTTTTCAGCGCGCGGCCATGCTGCATTTCCTCGGGCTCCCACTCGTTGTTGAGCCACGCCGAGACCTCGGGATCGCCGTTGAAAAATGTACTCAGATTGCTGGTGTACAGATCGGTGCCGCTTTCGATGAACGAAGACGCGCACAGCAACAACAGCAGGTCTTCGTTGGCGGCGGCCTTGCGCCGGTCGATCCGCGTGAGGTCGATGTCCTCGATCCGCCAGGGCATCACATGGTTCAGCTTTGTGTGCATCGTGTCTTGCTCCAATGCTGTACCGACCCGTGGAGCTGCTCGCCGCCGCCCCCGCGCTCGCGCGCCGTGATGTTTCTCCGTGCCGGATACAACGCCGTGATTAGAGTTGGGCTCTCGTACTCTGCAGGTTAGCGGGAGTTATCCGACCATGCAGATCATTGAGCACAGACCGTGCCGCTCTTGCGCAGTTCCAATTCCAAGATAGTCGAAATCTTCCAGCGTATTAAAACGGCGTGCCGACGGCAAAAAAAAGCCAGCTCGACGAGCTGGCTTGGATCCCGGTAAAGGCCGGTCGGACGAAGGCCCGGCGGCCCTGATGACGGCTACGCGGGCTGCACACGCGCTTGCGCGACCCGCCCCCGCCGCATCCGCACCGCGACGATGCTCAGCGACACGCCGGACAGCACCGCCGCAAGCAGCACGTAATAACTCGGTGCAAGTTTGTCGCCGGTCAAGTGAATGAAGGTTTCGACGATGGTCGGCGCAAAGCCGCCGAACAGCGTGACGCCCAGGCTGTACGCAATCGACAGACCGGTCGAGCGCACCTGGGTCGGGAAGATCTCCGACATCAGCGCGGGCATCGGCCCCGAGTACGCCGCCTTGAAGATGCCGGCGACGCCTTGCAGCACCAGCAGCCAGCCGATCGTCGGATGCGACTGCAGCCACGCGAACATCGGATAGATCAGCACGCCCATCAGCACCGACGTGGTCAGCATGATGCGAATCCGGCCGATCCGGTCGGACAGCGCGCCCATGATCGGCGAGAAGATGAACTGCATGCCGCCGTTGAGCACCACCACGCCGAACGACGCGGCCGCCGCCATATGCAGCTGCTTGACCGCGTACAGCGGCATATAAAGCTGCAGCACGTACACGCCGACGGTGGACTGCGCAACGATGCCCACCGCCAGCAGCAGATTGACCCACTGACTCGCGAACGACGCATCCTTCGTTTCGTCCACGGCCTTGTGCGCGCCGGCCGCTTCGCGCTGTTCACGCATCGCGACGAACTCGGGCGTCTCGTCCAGATGCGAGCGGATGTAGTAGCCGACCGGGCCGATCAGCAGACCGAACACGAACGGCACGCGCCAGCCCCAGCTGTTCAGGTGTTCGGCCGGCAGCCAGCCGGTCAGCAGCGAACCGAAGGCCGCCGCGGTGATCGCCGCAAGGCCCTGGCTCGCGAACTGCCAGCTCGCGTAATAGCCGCGTTGCGACGGGCTGTGCTCGACCATGAACGCGGTCGCGCTGCCGAACTCGCCGCCCACCGCGAAACCCTGCACGAGCCGCGCGAGCAGCACCAGCACCGGCGCGGCCAGACCGATCGACGAAAACGGCGGCATCATCGCCATCGTGAAGGTGCCGATCATCATCAGCGCGATCGCCAGCGTGAGCGCGGCTTTGCGGCCCTTGCGGTCGCCGTAGACGCCGAGCACGACCGCGCCGAGCGGGCGCATCAGGAACGAGATGCCGAAGGTCGCGATCGCGAGCAGCGTCGACAGCCATTCGTCCTGCATGGGGAAGAACTGTTTCGCGATGATCGTCGCGAAGAAGCCGTAGACGAGGAAGTCGAACCACTCGAGCGCGTTGCCGACCGACGACGAAAAAACGATCCGCCGTATCTTCGCTTTGGAAAGCGGCACGAACGGGGTATGAGGGGATGCGCTCGAGGAACTCGATGCGGGAATGGTCATGAGGGTCTCCTGCCTGTCTGATGCGTGATACGTGATTCGTGATTTCTGTGCTTAACGGCGATGCGAGGTCGCGATGCGGCGGCCGCGCGCCTGCATGGAAGCGCGGCCGCGGGCGGCGCGTGCTGCGCCGCGTGCGTCGGGTCTTGCCTGGATGCGAGCGCCGAGGGCGCCCGCCCGGAGGAACCTAGAAGCCGGCCGCGAGCCCGTCGCGGCGGCTGTCGCTTGCGGCCACATAGCCGCGCTCCGGCTCGTCGCGGTCGAGCTTCCAGATGAACTGGCCGGAGCCGAAGTCCATGTACGGATCGTCGACCGATTTGATCGTGTGGCCGAGCTTTTGCAGCGCGTCGGCGGTCTGCGGATCGAGCGTCGATTCGATGTCGATCGTGAAGTCGCGGTTGACCTTCCAGCGCGGCGCATCGCACGCGGCCTGCGGCTGCTGGCCGTAGTCGAGCATCCGCACCACGGTCTGCAGATGGCCTTGCGGCTGCATGTCGCCGCCCATCACGCCGAAGCTCATCACCGCTTCCTGCTGGCCGTTCACCTGCTGCGTGAGGAACGCCGGGATGATCGTGTGGAACGGCCGCTTGCCGCCTTCCACCACGTTCGGCGACTTCGGATCCATCGAGAAACCGCAGCCGCGGTTCTGCAGCGCGATGCCGCTGTCCGGCACCACGATGCCCGAGCCGAAGCCCATGTAGTTCGACTGGATGAAGCTGACCATCATGCCGTTCTCGTCGGCCGCCGACAGGTAGATCGTGCCGCCCGCCTTCGGCATCCCGAAGTCGAACTGCGTCGCGCGCTTCGGATCGATCAGCTTCGCGCGCGAGCTCAGGTACGCGTCGTCGAGCATCTGCTCCGGCGTGACTTCCATCGAACGCGGATCGGCGACGTAGCGGTACACGTCGGCGAACGCGAGCTTCATCGCTTCGATCTGCAGATGCTGCGATTCGACGCTGTCGATCTTCAGCGACTTCACGTCGAACTTCTCGAGAATGCCGAGCGCGATCAGCGCGGCGATCCCCTGGCCGCTCGGCGGAATCTCGTGCACGGTGTAGCCGCGATAGTCCTTGCCGATCGGCTCGACCCAGTCGGCGCGGTAGTTGCGCAGGTCGTCGGCGGTCAGCGCGGCGCCGCCTTCACGCGCGAACGCGGCGATGCGCTCGGCGATCTCGCCTTCGTAATACGCGCGCGGGCCCTGCTCGGCGAGCTGGCGCAGCGTCTTCGCGTGACCGGGGAAGCGCACCAGTTCGCTGACTTCCGGCGCGCGGCCGCGCGGCATGAAGGTCTGCGCGAAGCCCGGCTGATCCTTCAGCTCGGGCACCGCGGCCGCCCACTTGTACGCGACGATGCTCGCGACCGCGTGACCGCGCTCGGCGATCTCGATCGCCGGTTCCATCAGGTCGGCGAACGGCAGCTTGCCGAACTTCTGGTGCAGCGCTTCCCAGCCGGCGATCACGCCCGGCACCGTGACCGCGTCCCAGCCGCGCTTCGGCTGCTTCGCGAGACCGTTTTCCTCGCCGTACTTGCGCTTGAAGTAATCGACGTTCCACGCGGCCGGCGACACGCCCGACGCGTTCAGACCATGCAGCTTCTTGCCGTCCCACACCAGTGCGAACGCATCGCCGCCGAGGCCGCACGACACCGGCTCGACCACCGTAATCGCGGCGGCCGCCGCGATCGCCGCGTCGACCGCGTTGCCGCCCTTCCACAGCATGCGCAGACCGGCCTGCGCGGCGAGCGGATGGGAGGTCGAAACGATGTTGCGCGCGAATACGGGCAGACGTTGCGTCGGATAGGGGTTTTGCCAGTTGAAGCCAGTCATGTCGAACACTCTCGAAAGCGCGGTCCGGCACGAAATAGTCGCCGGACATCAAGGGAAAGGTTGTAAAGCAACTACAAAGCGGAACCCGCGATTGCAGCGCGAACCGGCATAAAAAACAAATTCATTTATCAAATGAATAAATGCGCGGCGCGCCTGAATGAGGCTTCGCGGATCGGCGGACCCCGCGCCGCGGACCGCGGCGGTTACGCGGAGCGCGGCGCCGATGGTCTTACAATAGCCGCAACCCGCGCGCCCCCCGGCCCGCGCCGGCACTGCCCCCACCCACGACAACACGAGACCCATGACACGACACCCCCGCCTGACTCTCAACGCCCGGCAACAGGAACTGCTGGAGTGGGTGCAACGCGACGGCTTCGTGACCGTGGACGACCTCGCGAGCCACTTCGACGTGACGCCGCAGACGATCCGCCGCGACGTCAACTGGCTCGCCGACATGAACCTGCTGCGCCGCTACCACGGCGGCGCGAGCCTGCCGACCAGTTCCGAGAACGTCTCCTACACCGCGCGCCAGCGGATGTTCCATGACGAGAAGCGGCGCATCGCGGCGCTAGTGGCCACTCACATTCCCGATCAGGCGTCGCTGTTCATCAACCTCGGCACCACCACCGAGGAAGTCGCGCGCGCGCTGAACCGCCATCGCGGGCTGCGCGTGATCACCAACAATCTGAACGTCGCGAGCATGATGAGCGGCTATCCGGATTGCGAGGTGCTGGTCACCGGCGGGATCGTGCGGCCGTGGGACAAGGGGATCGTCGGCGAACTGGCGATCGACTTCATCCGCCAGTTCAAGGTCGACTTCGCGATCATCGGCACGTCGAGCATCGAGACGGATGGCACGCTGCGCGATTTCGACACCCGCGAGGTGCGCGTCGCGGAAGCGATCATCGAGCACGCGCGCACCGTGTTCCTCGCCGCCGACCACTCGAAGTTCGGCCGTCCGGCGCTGGTCCGCCAGGGCCATCTCGAACAGATCGACGCGCTGTTCACCGACGCCGCCCCGCCCGCCGACATGGCCGAGATGCTGGGCGCGGTCAACTGTCAGGTCTACGTCGCCGACTAGCCGGGCGGCCGCGCCAGGCGTTCGCCGCCATGCTGCGGCGCACGCAAAACTTCGAGTGAAATCAAGGATCTGCGCGCGGCGCCAGACCGCCGCTTGGGCGGTCAATTGTCAAACGGAATATTTACGAGGGCTGGGTTGGCGTTTGATCGGTGCTCGCCTACACTCCAGTTCCCCGGCGTTGCGTGCGTGTCGCGCGCCGCGCCCGTTGTGTGAATCTGTCGTGTAAGCCGTACCTCCCGCCCCGATCCTTTAGCGGACCCCGCCCGGCCCAGCCGGCGCCTGCAAGGTTGTCCGCGATTGCCTGACATGGAGAGAACGATGCTGAGTCCGCATGAATTCGCCACGTTGTTGCTCGTCAAAGACGCCCCCAATCAGGTCGACATGGACCGCGAAGAACTCGATGCGTTGCTCGAACGCCAACTGGTGCAACTCGAACGCCTCGCATCGGGCAATGAACAGTGGAGCGTGACGGAAAGCGGCGACGATGCGCTGCGGGCCATAAAACGGTTCTCGTAACACCCCTTCTTGTTCGCTCACCTGCGTCGCCACCGGCTTGCAGGCGCTGTCCGCGCACCATGCCAGCGCGTGGCGACGAGCGTTGCGCCGCGCGCGCTTCCCCCAAGACGCTCTGCGCCGACGACATCCAGCAGTTTCGCGAAGCGATGCGGCGCGCTGCGGAAAACGCGTTCGCGACGCGCGGCGGGCAAGTAGCTCAACCGGCGCGCAACGTCGGATCGGCCGCCGCACGCCAGCCGATCGCCTTCGCGCGCTGCTGGTTGAAGAACTCGACCCACTGATTGCGCAGTTTCGGATCGCTGCTGTTCGCCTCGCTCGCGTGACGCTGCGCGATCCCCGCCTGAAACGCGCAGAAATCCTCCTTCGACAGCCGGCCGCGCCGGTTCGCCACGTACGCGTCGAAGAACGCCGTGTAGACGGCCTGCGCGTCGGGGCCGTAATCGACCGTCTGCGGCGAACACATCTGCTGCAGCGACTCGAACGACGTCGCCCCTCTCGTTCCTTCCAGACTCGGCGTGCTCACGCATCCCGCCAGCAGCGCCGCCGCGCCGATCATCAATAGTCCACGCATTCATCACCTCGAAATGGCTGCTGCCGTGAGTATCGTCCGCGGCCGCGGGTTGCGCCACTCCCGACCCGCTTCGCATCGTCCTAGTCACCGGCAAGCGAACTTTACTTTTTCGAATATGTTCATTAAAGTTCGAAAACGAACATCACTCGTTCGATTCGCTTTCCAACTTCCAGATTCGACCCAGAGGACTCAGCAGGTGACGCAAGGCTCGAAATACGATTTGCTCGTCGTCGGCGGCGGGATCAATGGCGCGGGCATCGCCCGCGACGCGGCCGGCCGCGGCCTGTCGGTGCTGCTGTGCGAGCAGGACGACCTTGCCGCGCATACGTCGTCGGCCAGCACCAAGCTGATCCACGGCGGCCTGCGCTACCTCGAATACCGCGAGTTCGGGCTGGTGCGCAAAGCGTTGCAGGAGCGCGAGACACTGCTGCGCGCGGCGCCCCACATCATGTGGCCGCTGCGTTTCGTGATGCCGCATATGCCCGACCTGCGCCCGGCGTGGCTGATCCGCGCGGGTCTGTTTCTGTACGACCACCTCGCCAAACGCGAGCTGCTGCCCGGTTCGCGCGGCATCACGATGGCCAGGCATCCGGCCGGCGCGCCGCTGGTCGATTCGATCAAACGCGGCTTCGTCTATTCGGACGGCTGGGTCAACGACGCGCGCCTCGTGGTGCTGAACGCGCTCGATGCGCACGAGCGCGGCGCGACGATCCTGACCCGCACGAAGCTCGCCGGTGCGCGCCGCGCGAACGGCGAATGGCACGCGCAACTGCGCCGCGCGGACGGCTCGACGCTCGAGGTGCGCGCCGCCGCGATCGCCAACGCGGCGGGCCCGTGGGTCGGCGAGCTGCTGAAAGGCGCGCTGGGCCGGCCGGCGACGCACAGCGTGCGGCTCGTCAAGGGCAGCCACATCGTCACGCGGCGGCTGTTCGAGCACGACCACGCGTACATCTTCCAGAACCCGGACAAGCGGATCATCTTCGCGATCCCGTACGAGCGCGACTACACGCTGATCGGCACGACCGACCTCGAATACCGCGGCGACCCGGCCAAGGTCGCGATCGACGCGAACGAAACCCAGTACCTGTGCGATTCGATCAACCGCTACTTCAAGCAGAAGATTTCGCCGGCCGACGTCCGCTGGACCTATTCGGGCGTGCGGCCGCTGCTCGAAGACGACAACGCCGATAACCCGTCGGCGGTCACGCGCGACTACTCGCTCGAACTCGACGCGCCCGCCGGCGAAGCGCCGCTGCTGTCGGTGTTCGGCGGCAAGATCACGACGTTTCGCAAGCTCGCCGAGCAGGCGGTCGATACGCTCACCCAGGCGCTGCGGCGCGACGTGTCCGCGTGGACCGTCGGCGCGCCGCTGCCGGGCGGCGATATCGCGGACGCGAACTTCGCGCGCTTTCTCGGCGAATTCGAGCGCGAGTATGCGTGGCTGCCGCCGGCGCTCGCACACCGGCTGGCGCGCGCCTATGGCACACGCGCGCGGCGCGTGATCGGCAACGCGCGTTCGCGCGCCGAGCTCGGCCACGAATTCGCACCGGGACTGTACGAAGCCGAACTGGTTTATCTGCGCGATACCGAATGGGCGCGCAGCGCGCACGACGTGCTGTGGCGGCGCTCGAAGCTCGGGCTGCACGTCGAGCCGGGCACGCTCGCGCAGGTCACGAGCGATATCGACGGCTGGTTCGCGCGCGAACCGGCGCGCCAGAGCGCGTAAGTCACACGCGACGCGCCGGCGCCCGCCGCCTCACCACCCCGCCCGCCGCGCTGGACGAGAGCCGCGCGCGCCATCACACTAGCGCGGCCCGCCGACAACAAGCCGCCGCGCCATCGCCGGCCCGCAGCCCGGCGATCCGT
The DNA here is from genome assembly GCF_001931485.1 of Burkholderia sp. SRS-W-2-2016. Lineage (GTDB taxonomy): Bacteria > Pseudomonadota > Gammaproteobacteria > Burkholderiales > Burkholderiaceae > Paraburkholderia. Next base: position 158,427 of record NZ_MSDV01000046.1, read on the forward strand.
AACATGCATGGAGAAGAGACAATGCAGGATCAGTACATCCTGGCGCTTGACCAAGGCACCACCAGCTCGCGCGCGATGCTGTTCGACCGACGCGGCAACATCGTGTCGACCGCGCAGAAGGAATTCCAGCAGATCTATCCGCACCCGGGCTGGGTCGAGCACGACCCGCAGGAAATCTGGTCGACCCAGGCCGGCGTCGCCGCCGAAGCGGTCACGCGCGCCGGCATGAACGGCACGTCGATCGCCGCGATCGGCATCACCAACCAGCGCGAGACCACGATCGTGTGGGATCGCGAGACCGGGCAGCCGATCTACAACGCGATCGTCTGGCAGGACCACCGCACCGCCGACTTCTGCGACGAGCTGAAAGCGCAGGGGCTCGAAGCGAGCGTGCGCGCGAAGACCGGTCTGCCGATCGATTCGTACTTCTCGGCGACCAAGATCCGCTGGATTCTCGACAACGTCGCCGGCGCGCGTGAAAAAGCCCGCCAGGGCCGGCTCGCGTTCGGCACCGTCGACAGCTGGCTGGTGTGGAATTTCACCAAGGGCGCGCTGCACATCACCGACGTGACCAACGCGTCGCGCACGATGCTGTTCAACATCCACACGCTGAAGTGGGACGACGAACTGCTCGCCGCGCTCGATATTCCGCGCAGCATGCTGCCGGAAGTGCGCTCGTCGGCGGAGGTGTACGGGCCGACCGTGACCACGGTGTTCGCGTCGAAGATTCCGCTCGCGGGCATCGCCGGCGATCAGCACGCGGCGCTGTTCGGCCAGATGTGCACCGAGTCGGGCATGGTGAAGAACACCTACGGCACCGGCTGCTTCCTCGTGATGAACACCGGCGCCAAGCCGATCGAATCGCAGAACAACCTGGTCACGACGATCGCGTGGCAGATCGGCGAGCGGATCGATTACGCGCTCGAAGGCAGCATCTTTATCGGCGGCGCGGTCGTGCAGTGGCTGCGCGACGGGCTCGGCATCATCAAGCACGCGAGCGAGATCGAAACGCTCGCGCGCGGCGTCCCGCATTGCGACGGCGTCTATCTGGTGCCCGCGTTCGCCGGCCTCGGCGCGCCGCACTGGAACGCGCATGCGCGCGGCACGCTGTTCGGCGTGACGCGCGGCACCACGTCCGCGCACATCGCGCGCGCGGCGCTCGATTCGATCGCGTATCAGTCGCTCGACGTGCTGAAGGCGATGGAAGCGGACTCGGGCATCCGCATCGGCGAATTGCGGGTGGACGGCGGCGCGTGCGCGAACAATCTGCTGATGCAGTTCCAGGCCGATATTCTCGGCGTCGACGCGGTGCGCCCGAAGGTGTCGGAGACGACCGCGCTCGGCGCCGCTTATCTCGCGGGGCTCGCGGTCGGCTACTGGAAGGATATCGATGAACTGAAGAGTCAGTGGAAGCTCGAACAGCGCTTTACGCCGGCGCTGCCGCATGCGGAGGTCAAGTCGTGTCTCGAAGGATGGCAGCGCGCGATTCGAGCGGCGAAGGCCTGGGCGGATATGTGTTGAGACGGCTGCGGTGACGGGTCGTGACCCTGCCGAAAGCACGTATCATGGCACCTTTCACCGCACTTCCAGGCATGATCGATCATCTCATCTGTGACTGCGACGGCGTGCTCGTCGACAGTGAAGTCATCGCCGATCGCGTGATGTTCGACACGCTGACGGCCACCCTCCCCGGCATCGATTTCGCGCCCGTCGTCAAAACCGCGTTCGGTCAGCAGACCTCGCGCTTTCTCGCCGGCATCGAAAAGCAGTTCGGCGTCGCGTTGCCCGCCGACTTTCTCGACACGATCGAGCACAACGTCGAGCTCGCGCTGGCGTCGTCGCTGAGCCCGATCAACGGCGTGCGCGATGCGCTGCAACGTCTGACGCTGCCGGTCGCGGTCGTGTCGAACAGCCGCATGACGCGGGTCAGCGCGTCGGTGCGGCGCGCGGGCCTGCAGCAGATTTTCGGCGAGCGCGTGTTCAGCGCCGAACAGGTCGCGCGGCCCAAGCCGTTCCCGGATGTGTATCTGTTCGCCGCGCAATCGCTCGGCGTCGAGCCGGCGCGCTGCCTCGTCGTCGAAGACAGCGTGTCCGGGCTGAAAGCGGCGCGCGCGGCCGGCATGAAGACGATCGCGTTCGTCGGCGCGAGCCATATCCCGGACGGCTACGCGGATGCGCTGAGGGCAATGGGGATCACGCGGATCATGAAACACATGGACGAATTGCCGGCGCTCGTCGAGGCGGGCGTGCGCGGCGAGTTCGGCGACGTGCAGTCGTAACGCGCGCGGCTTCGTTGCGCGCTCGCGGCGCGGGTGGATAGCAAAAAGCCGGTTCTGATGAACCGGCTTTTTTGCATTCGGGCTTAGTCCGATGTCCTATCGGGCGCCGGCTCATCGCGCGTCGCGGCCGCCGCCGGCACGTCCCAGCGCGGCGGCGTTTCCGCCCGCAGCGTCACGCGAAACGCGCGCGCCTCGGTGTCGCCCGGGTTGCGCAGACTATGCGGCTGATCGGCGTCGAACACGATCGCGTCGCCGGTGGCAAGCAACTGCCGCCGGTCCTGCACGCTGACTTCGAGCGTGCCGTCGCTGACCACCAGATTCACCGTCGTGCCCGGCGCGCGACGCACCCCCGCCTCGGTATGCAGCGGCGCGATCCGCAGCTCATGAAACTCGGCGGCGACCGCTTCGTCGTCCGGATACAGCGGCCGCGCCGAATAGCGGCCGTTCGAGCTGACCACGCGCGCGGAGCGGTCGGCCGGCAGATGCTCGAAGCCGTTGGTCGCGTGACGCCGCAGGAACGCCGCCACCGACACCCGCAACGCCGCCGCGACCTTGCACAGCACCTTGATCGACGGCACGCTGCGCGCCGATTCGATCTGCGCGAGCATCGCGCGCGACACGCCCGAGGCCCGCGCCAGCGCATCGAGCGACAGTTGCCGCTCGGCGCGCAGCCGCGCGAGATTCACGCCGACCAGCTGTTCGAGCGCGTCGAATGCTTCGGGCGAGCGCGGCGTGGAATCGGTGTCTACGCCGGCGTTTGCTACGGCACCCGCCGCGCTACCGGCGGCATGATGAGCGGCGTGATGAGCAGCGGGATCGGCGGCGGGACGAACAACGCTGTCGGCAGCGGCCGACGGATCGCGCACCAGCGCGAGCGGGGAATGCATATTGGCCTCCAGAGCGCCGCCCGGCGGCGCAAGAGCAGTGAGTGGAAGCAAGATAGCATCGGCCCGCGCGCCGCCCAACGAAGTTATCTTCACACTGTTATCAGCATTGCGGAGGCAAGCATTTACGCGCGCTGCGCAAGCGATGCGGCCGGCGGCGCATCCATGCGCGCCGCGATCCACGTGAGCAGCAACGCCGCGACGCTGACCGCCGCCGCGACCCACGGCAGGCTGTCGAGCGGATGGCCGTGGCCGATCACCAGCCCGCCGAGCCACGCGCCGGCCGCATTGCCGACGTTGAACGCGCCGATATTGAGCGTCGACGCGAGATTGGGCGCGGCGGCCGCCTTCTCGACCACCCGCATCTGCAGCGGTGGCACCGTCGCGAACGCCGCGATGCCCCACACGAACACCGTGATCGCCGCCGCGACCTGCGAATGACTGGTGCGCGCGAAGATCGCCATCACGACCGCGAGCGCGGCCAGAATCGCCATCAACGACGGCATCAGCGCGCGGTCCGCGAGCTTGCCGCCGACCATATTGCCGACCGTCAGCCCGACGCCGAACAGCACGAGGATCAGCGTGACGCCGCGCGGCGAGAAACCGCTGACCTGTTCGAGGATCGGCGCGATATAGGTGAACACGACGAACACGCCGCCGAAGCCGAGCACCGTCATGCCGAGCGCGGTCCACACTTGCGGGTCCTTCAGCACGCGCACTTCATGGCCGAGACCGGCCGGGCCGCTGTCGTGACGGTTCGGCACCAGTGCGCTGACGCCCGCGAGCGACAGCACGCCGAAGCCGCTGACGATCCAGAACGCCGCGCGCCAGCCGAACTGCTGGCCGACGAAGGTGCCAAACGGCACGCCGAGCACGTTCGCGAGCGTGAGGCCGGTGAACATCAGCGCGATCGCGCTGGCGCGCTTGTCGGCCGGCACCAGCGAGGCCGCCACGACCGCGCCGATACCGAAGAACGAGCCGTGCGCGAACGAGGTCACCACGCGCGCGACCATCAGCACCGCATAACTGGGCGCAATCGCGCACAACACATTGCCGACGATGAACACGCCCATCAGCAGCTGCAACGCGAACTTGCGCGACATCCGGCTGGTGATCACCGCGAGCAGCGGCGCGCCGACCGCGACGCCGAGCGCATAGCCGCTGACCAGCAGCCCCGCCGACGGAATCGATACGGCCAGATCGCGCGCGACTTCGGGCAGCAGGCCCATGATGACGAATTCGGTCGTGCCGATCGCGAAGGCGCTGATCGCCAGCGCGAGTAAGGGGATGGGCATTTGTCCGCTCCAGGATGAAATCAGGGATGAAGGTGCAACCGCGCTGGCGTGCCCCGCATGTGAGGCGGCCGACCACGGTATTTCGACGGCTGCATTGTCGGGGCGCCGCGCCGTTTTGATAATTGGCGTAGCATTTGAAGCATTTTCAAATTCTGTTTGAAAGCGAACGATGGACAATCTCGGCGACATTCGCCTCTTCGTCGAAGCGGCGCAGCAAGGCAGCCTGTCGGCGGCGGGCCGCAAGATGGGGCTGACGCCCGCCGCGGCGAGCGCGCGGCTCGCGAAACTCGAAGCCAATCTGAAGGCGCGGCTGTTCGAGCGCACCACCCGCCAGTTGCGCCTCACCGACGAAGGCCGGCTGTACCTGAACTGCTGCCGCCAGGCGCTGCAATCGCTCGACGACGCCGAAGCCGCGCTGCAAGCCGGCCAGGGCGTGGTGCGCGGCAAGGTGCGGATCTCGACGACCTCGGACTTCGGCCGCAACCTGCTGCTGCACTGGCTAGACGACTTCAACGCGCTATACCCGGAGGTCACGTTCGCGCTGACGCTGTCGGATTCGCTCGCGAATCTGGTGCAGGAGGACATCGACCTCGCGATCCGCTTCGGCGTGCCGCAGGACAGCTCGCTGGTCGCCCGCTGGCTCGCGCCGAACCGGCGCGTGCTGTGCGCGTCGCCCGATTACATCGCGCGCAAGGGCGAGCCGAAAGATCCGCAGGATCTGGCCAGGTTCGATTGCATCGTGCTGAGCACCGCGTCCGGGCCGGCCAACGAATGGCGCTTCACGCGCGGCGACGAGGTGCAGCACTACACGGTGCCGCTCGACACGTCGCGCGAGACCAACGACGGCGCGGTCGCGCGCGAATGGGCGCTGCGCGGCTACGGAATCGCGATCAAGTCGATGTGGGATGTGGAGTCGGATCTGCGCGCGGACGGGCTGAAGAGCCTGCTGCCCGAATGGCGCTATCCCGATGCGCCACTGCACGCGCTGTATCACCGCAACCGCTTCATGGCGCCGCGCGTGCGGGTGCTGCTGGACTTTCTGAGCGAGCGTTTCGCGCAGGTTTCGGACGAACTGGAACGGCTGCTGGGGCTGCCGCCGGACGCTCCGGAGAGCGGCGCGAGGGTCAAAACCCCCGCTGCATGAAGGGCTATAATATCGAGTTACGCTGCAAAGACGCACGCGGACCGGCCTTCAGGCGCCGCGCTCCGCCCGTGCCGCGGCCCTTCTTCACTTTTTACGACGCCCCCAGGTTAACCACTGCGACCGGCGAAATTCGATGACCAAGAAAGTTTATGTAAAGACCTTTGGCTGCCAGATGAACGAGTACGACTCCGACAAGATGGTCGACGTACTCGGTGCCGCTGAAGGACTCGTCAAGACCGACACGCCGGAAGACGCCGACGTGATCCTGTTCAACACCTGCTCGGTACGTGAAAAAGCCCAGGAGAAAGTGTTCTCCGACCTCGGCCGCGTGCGCGAGCTGAAAGACGCGAATCCGAATCTGATTATCGGCGTGGGCGGTTGTGTGGCGAGCCAGGAAGGCGCGTCGATCGTCGCGCGCGCGCCGTACGTCGATCTGGTGTTCGGTCCGCAGACGCTGCACCGCCTGCCGCAGATGATCGACCAGCGCCGCGCGAGCGGCCGCGCCCAGGTCGACATCACGTTCCCCGAAATCGAGAAGTTCGATCACCTGCCGCCGGCGCGCGTCGACGGCCCGAGCGCGTTCGTGTCGATCATGGAAGGCTGCAGCAAGTACTGCAGCTACTGCGTGGTGCCGTACACCCGCGGCGAGGAAGTGTCGCGTCCGCTCGACGACGTGCTGACCGAAATCGCCGGCCTCGCCGACCAGGGCGTGCGCGAAGTCACGCTGCTCGGCCAGAACGTCAACGCTTTCCGTGGCGCGCTGACCTCCGGTTCGGCCGAGATCGCCGACTTCGCGACGCTGATCGAATACGTCGCCGATATCCCGGGCATCGAACGGATTCGTTACACGACGTCGCACCCGAAGGAATTCACGCAGCGCCTGATCGACACCTACGCGAAGGTGCCCAAGCTCGTCAGCCATCTGCACCTGCCGGTCCAGCACGGCTCGGACCGCATCCTGATGGCGATGAAGCGCGGCTACACGGTGCTCGAATACAAGTCCGTGATCCGTCGCCTGCGCGCGATCCGCCCGGACCTGTCGCTGTCGACCGACATGATCGTCGGCTTCCCCGGCGAGACCGAGGACGACTTCGCGAAGATGATGGCGCTCGTCGAAGAGATGCAGTACGACACCAGCTTCTCGTTCATCTACAGCCCGCGCCCCGGCACGCCGGCCGCGAACCTGCACGACGACACGCCGCGCGAGGTCAAGCTCAAACGTCTGCAACACCTGCAGGCAACCATCGAAGAAAACGTGCAGCGCATCAGCAATGCGATGGTCGGCAAGGTCGAGCGGATTCTGGTCGAGCGCCCGGCGCGCAAGGACCCGAACGAACTCGCCGGCCGCACCGAGAACAACCGCGTGGTCAATTTCCCGGCCCCGGTCGCCTCGCATGCGCGGCTGATCGGCCAGATGGTCGACGTGAAGATCGTCCACGCGTACCCGCACTCGCTGCGCGGCGAACTCGTGATGGTCCACGACGACAACGCGGCCACCACCCACTAAGCCACCGCGCGTACCGCCAACCGACAGGATCGACTCCCCGCCTTGAAGACCACTCAGCAGCATCTGGAATTCACCGCGCCGCACGAAGACAACGCGCGGCTCGCCAACCTCTGCGGACCGCTCGACGAAAATCTGCGGCAGATCGAGCAGGCGCTCGACGTGACCCTGCAGCGCCGCGGCCACCGCATCACGATCCGCGGACGCGGCGCGAAGCTGGCGCTCACCGCGCTCGAAAACTTCTACAACAACGCGCGCGATCCGTTGTCGGTCGACGACATCCAGCTCGCGCTGGTCGAAGTGCGGCATCCGGCGCGGCATCGGCCGAACGGCAATGGCAATGGCAACGGCACCGGGGGCGAGGACGCCGATCCGCGCTTCGCCGGCAACCCCGACCATCCGTTCGACCAGCCCGCCGACATCAACGCGAGCGAAGACGAGCTGCAGGAATACGGCCCGAAGCTCTACACGCGACGCGCCGACCTGCGCGGCCGCACGCCGGCGCAGCGCGAATACCTGAAGCAGATCGTGTCGCACGACGTGACCTTCGGCGTCGGCCCGGCCGGCACCGGCAAGACCTACCTCGCGGTGGCCTGCGCGGTCGACGCGTTAGAGCGCGATCAGGTCAAGCGCATCGTGCTGACCCGTCCGGCGGTCGAAGCGGGCGAGCGGCTCGGCTTCCTGCCGGGCGATCTCGCGCAGAAGGTCGATCCGTATCTGCGTCCGCTGTACGACGCGCTGTACGACCTGCTCGGCTTCGACAAGACCGCGAAGATGTTCGAGCGGCAGATGATCGAAATCGCGCCGCTCGCGTACATGCGCGGCCGCACGCTGAATCACGCGTTCATCATCCTCGACGAGGCGCAGAACACCACGCCCGAACAGATGAAGATGTTCCTCACGCGGATCGGCTTCGGCTCGAAGGCGGTGGTCACCGGCGACACGACCCAGGTCGACCTGCCGCGCGGCCAGAAGAGCGGGCTGATCGAAGCCCAGCAGGTGCTCGCGAACGTGCGCGGCATTGCGCTCACGCGCTTCACCAGCGCGGACGTGGTGCGCCATCCGCTGGTCGCGCGAATTGTGGAGGCGTACGATGCGCATGCGCAGAAGCCGTCGGCACCGGTCGATCCGCGCTAAACGCCCCACCCCGACGCATCCAACCGAACGCCCCGCCCGAACCGCATGAGCCGCGCCCCGAAACTCACGTTGAACCTGCAATTTCCCGCCGCCAAGGCGTGGCCCGAACACAAGGCGCTGCTGCCGCGCGCGACCGTCGCCGGCTGGATCAAGGCGGCGCTGTTCGCGGACGGCGAGCTGACGGTGCGCTTCGTCGACGCCGAGGAAGGCCGCACGCTGAACCGCACCTACCGCGGCAAGGACTACGCGACCAATGTGCTGACCTTCGCGTACGCGGAATCGGAAGACGATCCGGTGACCGGCGATCTGATCCTGTGCTGCCCGGTGGTCGAGAAAGAGGCCGCTGAGCAGGGCAAGCCGCTCGTCGCGCACTACGCGCATCTGCTGGTGCACGGCGCGCTGCATGCGCAGGGCTACGACCACGAGGTCGAAGAGGAAGCCGAGGAGATGGAGGCGATCGAAACCGAAATCCTCGGCAAACTCGGCTTTCCGGATCCCTATCAATAAAAGCCGCGGCTTCCCCCTTCTCACCCTCCTTCACGCGATCCACGACCGAACACCGTGAGCACCCCGTCCCCCGAAGCCGACACTCCCGTACGTTGCCCGGACTACCCGCCGGTACTCGGCGAATCGCGGCTTCTGACGGACGACGAACTGCGCACGTCGCTCGACTACACGCTGCGCGACTGGGACCGCAAGAGCGACCTGTGGCTGTTCGGCTATGGCTCGCTGATCTGGAACCCGGGCCTGCCGACCGTCGAGGCGCAGCGCTCGAAGGTGCATGGCTATCATCGCGGGCTGTATCTGTGGTCGCGGGTCAATCGCGGCACGCCCGAGCAACCCGGTCTCGTACTCGCGCTCGATCGCGGCGGCTCCTGCACCGGGATGGCGTTCCGGCTTGCCGCCGAGGGTTCGATGCCGCATCTCGAAGCGCTGTGGCGACGCGAAATGCCGATGGGTTCGTACCGGCCCGCGTGGCTGCCGTGCGTGCTCGCCGACGGCCGCCGCGTCGACGCGCTCGCGTTCGTGATGCGGCGCGACGTGCCGAGCTACACCGGCAAGCTGCGCGACGAGATCATCCGCACGGTGCTCGGCTGCGCGTGCGGCCGCTACGGCACGACGCTCGATTACGTGAGCCGCACCGTCCACGCGCTGCGCGAAAGCGGGATGCCGGACCGCGCGCTCGAGGCGCTGCTGGCGCGCTGCGAAGCGCAAGGCGGTGACGGCGCACAGGCGCTGGCGCCGGCTCAGGGTTTGGCGCGCTGAGTTTGGTGCGCTGAACCACCTAGCGCGACCGCGCGTTTTTACCGATAAGCATTTTCCGGGCGTAATCGGTTAGGATGGATCCACGCCTCGCCCTCGCGGCGCGGCCGCTTCACTTGGGTTTCACCCTGGCTTCACTCATCGCCGGGCCCGGCGGGACACGGTTCCGCCATCTGCCTGGTGTATTCTTAACGCTCTGTAACAGCGCGCCCAGTCTTGCCGGGCGCACTACCATGAACGACACGTATCCCAGTCGACGCCACACCGGACGCCAACTCGACAAACCGCAGGAAAAGCGCTCGCTGCTCGAACGCCTGACCGACTTCATCTCGCCCGAGCCCGACTCGCGCGCCGAACTTCTGGAAATTCTGCAGGACGCGCACGAGCGCAACCTGATCGACGCCGACTCGCTGTCGATGATCGAAGGGGTATTCCAGGTCTCGGAACTGAGCGCACGCGACATCATGGTGCCGCGCGCGCAAATGGACGCGATCAACATCGCGGACAATCCCGCCGAATTCATCCCGTACGTGCTGGAAAAGGCGCACTCGCGCTATCCGGTCTACGAGGGCAATCGCGACAACATCATCGGCGTGCTGCTCGCCAAAGACCTGCTGCGCTACTACGCGGAAGAAGAGTTCGACGTGCGCGGGATGCTGCGCCCGGCGGTCTTCATCCCCGAGTCGAAGCGGCTGAACGTGCTGCTGCACGACTTCCGCGTGAATCGCAATCACCTCGCGGTGGTGGTCGACGAATACGGCGGCGTCGCGGGCCTGATCACGATCGAAGACGTGCTCGAACAGATCGTCGGCGATATCGAGGACGAATACGATTTCGATGAGGAAAGCGGCAACATCATCGCGTCGCCGGACGGACGTTTCCGGGTGCGCGCGCTGACCGAGATCGAGCAGTTCAACGAGAGCTTCGGCACCCATTACTCGGACGAGGAAGTCGACACGATCGGCGGGCTCGTCACGCATCACTTCGGGCGGGTTCCGCATCGCGGCGAGAAGGTCCGCCTCGACGACCTGATCTTCGAGATTCTGCGCGGCGACGCCCGCCAGATTCATATGCTGCTGGTGCGCCGCGATCCGCTCGCGGGGCAGCGCGAGCGCGACGCGCAGCACGTGCAGACCTGAGGTGGGAGCGCGGGCTGAGCCGCGGATTGCGCGCGTTGCGGTGTGATGCGATGCGTTGCCGGTCCGCGTTTCGGCCCGTCTTTGCTGGCTTTGCCGGCCTGGCCCGTTTGTCTGTTTGGCCCGCTTTGCCCATGTAGTTCGCTGCTTGCCCGCCTGGTTCGCCGCTTACCTGCGCGGTTCGCTGCTAGCCCGCCTGGTCGCTGTTTTTCCGCCGGGCTCACCGTTTTTCCGCTTCCCGCGCGCTCGTGCGCGCTTTCCGTTTCTCAACTTTCGACGCCGACCGCGCAACAATGGCCGACCCGCTCACTTCCCGTTCGCGCCGCGGCGCGCCCGACCCCGCTGCAGCCTCCTCGACCGGTGCCCCCGGCACCGACGCCGCCGTCCGCAGCCGCGCGCTGCCGCGCTGGCACTATCTGGTCGCACTGGCCGCAGGCGCGCTCAACACGCTGTCGTTCGCGCCGACGCCGCACGGCGGCTGGCTGCAACTGGCGATCTTCGTATTCCTGTTCGCATGGCTCACGCGCAGCACCGGCTGGAAAAGCGCGGCGCTGACCGGCGGCGCGTTCGGCTTCGGCAATTTCGTGACCGGCGTGTGGTGGCTGTACGTCAGCATGCACTTCTACGGCGGCATGCCGGCGCCGCTCGCCGGCGCGGCGCTGGTGCTGTTTTCGCTATATCTGGCGCTCTATCCGGCACTCGCCGCGGGCATCTGGTCGTTCTGCGCGGGCCATGCGCGCAACGGCGCAAACGACAACCGCCCGCCGTTCGCACCAAGCTGGCACGGCGCGCTGGCGTTCGCGAGCGCGTGGGCGATCGGCGAATGGCTGCGCGGCACCGTATTCACCGGCTTTCCGTGGCTCGCGACCGGCTATGCGCAGGTCGACGGTCCGCTCGCCGGCTTCGCGCCGGTGGCCGGCGTGTATGGGGTCGGCTGGATGGTTGCGCTGACGGCTGCGCTGATCGTGCAGGCGTTGCTGGCGCTAATGGGTTCGCGCTCGCAGCGGCTTGCGTCTCACGCAGATGAGGCAGGCGGGGCGCGCGGCAGCGGCGTTAGCGCCAACGGAATCGCCGCCGCTAGCACCAGCACCACCGTCAACAACCCCGCCAATCGCGCCGCGCCGGCCCGCGCCGCCAGCCCCGCCCAGATCGCGGGCCCCGCCGCCGTCGCGCTCGCGCTGCTGGCGATCGGCCTGCTGCTGCCGCTCGTGCAATGGACTGCACCCGCCAACGCGCCGCTCACCGTGCGTCTGCTGCAAGGCAACGTCAAGCAGGAGATGAAGTTCGAGGAAGCCGGCCTGCGCGCGGCCGTCGACGAATACCAGCAGATGATCACCGCGAAACCGGCCGATCTGATCGTCACGCCGGAAACCGCGATTCCGGTGCTCGCGCAGCAACTGCCGCCGAATTTCGCGGCGGCGATCCGCCAGTTCTCGGATTCGACCGGCAGCGCGCTGCTGTTCGGCGCGATCGGCGGCACGATCACGCCCGAAGGCCGGGTGGTCGACTACACGAACAGCCTGTTCGGCGTCACCCCCAACTCGCACGAAATCTACCGCTACGACAAGCACCACCTGGTGCCGTTCGGCGAGTTCGTGCCGTGGGGCTTTCGCTGGTTCGTCAATCTGATGAACATTCCGCTCGGCGACTTCTTCCGCGGCGCGCCGGTGCAGAAGCCGTTCATGGTGCATAGCCAGCCCGTCGCGCTGAACATCTGCTACGAGGACATCTTCGGCGAGGAGATCGCCCGCACGCTGCGCGAGAACGCCACCCCGGCCGGCGTGCTGGTCAACTCGACCAATCTCGCGTGGTTCGGCGACACGATCGCGCTCGACCAGCATCTGCAGATCGCGCGGATGCGCTCGCTCGAAACCGGCCGGCCGATGCTGCGCGCGACCAACACCGGAATGACCGCCGCGATCGACGCGCAAGGCCGCGTGATCGGCCGTCTGACGCCGTACACGATCGGCTCGCTCGATGTGAACGTGCAAGGCACGACCGGCAACACGCCTTACGTGACGAGCGGCAACAACACGGTGCTGGCGGTGTCGGTGCTGCTGCTCGCGTTCGGTTTTGCGTTCGGGCCGAAGCTCGCGCGGCGGCGCAACGGCAAGAAGTAACCCGTCGCGGGAATCTCACCCGCGGACCCTACCCGCAAAAAAAAATGCGCCTGACTTTGCAGGCGCATTTTTCATTCAACTGTTCACCACCACCCGACTCCGCTCCGGGCCATCCATCACCCGGCCGGAGCCGCCACCTCAATTCGACGGCACCGTATCGATAAACGACTGCCGCAGCGACAGCTTCTGGAAATGCTTGTCGAGATTCGGATGCGCGTCGCGCCAGTTCAGCTCCGGCATCCGGAAATCCAGATAGCCGAGCGCGCAGCCCACCGCGATGTCGGCGAGCGTGTAGTGATTGCTCGCGCACCACGGCTTGCTGCCCAGGCCCTGCGACATCGCGACCAGCGCTTCATCGATCTTGCGCTGCTGGCGCGCGAGCCACGCGTCGTTGCGGTGCTCGGTCGGGCGCTGGGTGCCTTCCAGACGGATCAGCACCGCCGCGTCGAGCACGCCGTCGGCGAGCGCTTCCCAGCAACGCACCTCGACGCGCTCGCGCCCCGACGCCGGAATCAGCTTGCCGACCGGCGACAGCGTATCGACGTATTCGCAGATCACCCGCGAATCGAACACGGCCTCGCCGTCTTCCATCACGAGGCACGGCACCTTGCCGAGCGGATTGAAGGTATGAATCCGGGTATCCGGCGCCCACACGTTCTCGGGCACCAGTTCGTAGTCGATTCTCTTGTCGGCGAGCACGATCCGCGCTTTACGCACATACGGGCTGCCGAGCGAACCGATGAGTTTCATCATGACCATCTGCCTTTTTCTGAATCCGGCGAAAGTATAAGTGGTCTAAGGCCTTCCCGAGCACGCCGCAAGCATGTTGCAAGTCGCTCGCGGACCCTTTGTTGACGGATTGCAACATGCCCGCGGCGCCCGCACGGTCGGAATCCGCACAAAACCGCGCGGTGCGGCGCGAGATCGGATGAAACGCGGCGCTACAATCGCACGATGAACCAGCCGACCGAACCCACCATCGCCATCGACGTCTACCGCACGCGCCGCGAGCGCGTTCTCGCCGCGCTGCGCGCGGCGGGCGGCGGCGTCGCCATCGTGCCGACCGCGCCCGAAGCGCTGCGCAACCGCGACGCCGACTACCCGTATCGCCACGACAGCTACTTCTACTACCTGACCGGCTTCACCGAGCCCGAGGCGGTGCTGGTGCTGGACGCCAGCGCCGCGCCCGGCGCGCCGGCGTCGATCCTGTTCTGCCGCGAGAAGAACGTCGAGCGCGAGACGTGGGAAGGTTTCCGCTTCGGCCCCGACGGCGCGCGCGATGCGTTCGGCTTCGACGCCACGCACCCGTACACCGAACTCGACACGCAGCTGCCGCGCATCCTCGCCGACAAGCCGGCGCTGCACTACGCGCTCGGCAGCTCGGCGCGGCTCGACGAACAGGTGCGCGGCTGGCTCGACGCGGTGCGCGCGCAAAGCCGCGGCGGCGTCGCCGCGCCGGCCGCCGCGCGCGACCTGCTGCCGCTGCTCGACGAGATGCGGCTCGTCAAGGACGACCACGAACTCGCGATCATGCGGCGCGCCGGCCAGATTTCGGCGGCCGCGCATCGTCGCGCGATGGCCGCGTGCCGGCCCGGCATCCGCGAATACGAACTCGAAGCCGAGCTGCTGTACACGTTCCGCAAGTTCGGCGCGCAGGCGCCGGCCTATACGTCGATCGTCGCGGCGGGCGCGAATGCGTGCGTGCTGCACTACCCGGCCGGCAACGCGATCGCGCGCGACGGCGACCTGATCCTGATCGACGCGGCCTGCGAACTCGACGGCTATGCGTCCGACATCACCCGCACGTTCCCGGCGAGCGGCCGCTTCACGCCCGCGCAGCGCGAGCTGTACGACATCGTGCTGGCCGCGCAGCAGGCGGCGATCGACGCAACCCGCGCCGGCGCGAGCTTCGACGATCCGCACCAGGCCGCGCTGCGAGTGCTGTCGCAGGGGCTGCTGGACACCGGGATCGTGCCGCGCGAGAAATTCGCGTCGGTCGAGGACGTCATCGCCGAGCGCGCGTACGCACCGTTCTATATGCACCGCACCGGTCACTGGCTCGGCATGGACGTGCACGATTGCGGCGACTACCGCGAACGCGGCGCGCCGCGCGACGAAGCCGGCGTGCTGCCGTGGCGCACGCTGCAGGCATCGATGACGCTGACGATCGAGCCGGGTCTGTACATCCGCCCGGCCGAGGGGGTGCCCGAGCGCTACTGGAATATCGGCATCCGTATCGAGGACGACGCGATCGTCACGCCGAACGGCTGCGAGCTGATCACGCGCGAAGTGCCGGTGGCCGCCGACGAAATCGAGGCGCTGATGCAAGCGGCCCAGCCGGCAAGGACCTGAGCCGCGATGAACCAGAACTCTCAAGCAGTGGTGATCCTGAAGCCCGCCTCCCGCCAGGCGTTCGACTTCGACGTGACGATCGTCGGCGCCGGCCCGGTCGGCCTCGCGCTGGCCGGCTGGCTCGCGCGCCGCAGCGTGACCCGCGAGCTGAAGATCGCGCTGGTCGACGCGCGCGAACCGGAAGACTCGATCGCCGATCCGCGCGCGATCGCGGTGTCGCACGGCAGCCGGATGATCCTCGAGCCGCTGCGCTGGCCCGCCGAGGCGACCGCGATCGAACGCATCCACGTGTCGCAGCGCGGTCACTTCGGCCGCACGCTGATCGACCATCGCGAGCATGGGCTGCCCGCGCTCGGCTACGTGCTGCGCTACGGGGCGATCGTGCACGGCCTCGCCGACGCGGTGCGCGCGACGCCGGTCCACTGGTATCGCTCGACGTCGGCCGGCACGCCGGTCGAGGAGCGCGACGGCGTCACGCTGCCGATCGAGACGGCCGGCGTCGCGCGGCAACTGCGCACGCGAATTCTGGTGAACGCCGAGGGCGGGCTGTTCGGCGATCAGAAGCATGGCGGCGGCGCGGGCAAGGATGCGGCGCGCGGCGCGGCTGGAGGTGCGACTGGAAGCGCGGCGCAGCGCCCGGCCCAAGGCACGAGCCGAAGCAGCACCCACAGCAACGTTCAAAGCGCAAGTCAGCACACGGCTGCCGACGCCGCCTCGAACTCTGCCGCTCCGCCTGCCCGCGAAGCCGCTCAAGCCGGCAAGTCCGCACGCACCGCGATCGCCGGCTCGCGCGACTACGGCCAGACCGCGCTGGTCGGCACGGTCACCGTGTCCGCGCCGCAACCGCACGTCGCGTGGGAGCGTTTCACGTCGCAAGGCCCGATCGCGCTGCTGCCGATGGGCGGCGTGCGCAGCGCCGACTACGCGCTGGTCTGGTGCTGCTCGCCCGACGAAGCCGCGCGCCGCGCGCAACTGTCCGACGCGGAGTTCCTGCGCGAACTCGACGCCGCGTTCGGCGACCGCATGGGGCGCTTTACGCACATCACCGGCCGCGCGTCGTTCCCGCTCGGCCTCAACGCGGTCGACACCCAAGTGAACGGCCATATCGTCGCGATCGGCAATGCGGCGCAGACGCTGCACCCGGTCGCCGGCCAGGGGCTGAATCTGGGTCTGCGCGACGCGCATGCGCTCGCCGACGCGCTGTCCGCCGAAGGGCCGACCTCGCTCGCGCTGGCCGCGTTCGCGCAACGCCGCGCGCTCGACCGGCGTCTGACGATCAGCTCGACCGACACGCTCGCGCGTCTCTTTACCGTCGACTTTCCGCCGCTCGCGGTGTTGCGCGGGCTCGCGCTGACCGCGCTGGAATTCGTGCCGCCGCTGAAAACCGCGCTCGCGCGGCAGATGATGTTCGGCCAGCGCCGCTAGGCTAACGACGCTGCGCGCCCCGCCGCCGCCCGCGCGACATTCACCGCGCGGGCCCGCGATCCGGCCGTCCAACTCACCGTCTCCCCCACCCCCGCTCCGGCTTTTTCACAGCGGCCCGGCGCCGGTTCGCAGCGCGCGCCGGCTCTATGAATTCGGCGACTTTCATAAAAGATTTAATGGGTTACGAGATGCAGTTGCCGGCTCGTCGTTACCCGTTAACGCTAAAATGGCGGTTTTCCCTCGCATTTCGCGTTTGCGTCGACTGTCATTCGCCGGTCTTCGCCGCGCGCTCACGTCATGCCCACTCTCGGCTCCCACAATCTGCGCAATAACCTGTTCGTCGCCCCCATGGCCGGCGTGACCGACCGTCCGTTCCGTCAGCTGTGCAAACGGCTCGGCGCGGGCTATGCGGTGTCGGAAATGGTCGCGTCGAACGCGCAGTTGTGGAAAAGCGAAAAGACCATGCGGCGCGCGAACCACGAAGGCGAAGTCGAGCCGATCGCGGTGCAGATCGCCGGCGCCGATCCGGTCATGATGGCCGAGGCCGCCCGCTACAACGTCGCGAACGGCGCGCAGATCATCGACATCAACATGGGCTGCCCGGCCAAGAAGGTCTGCAACGTCGCGGCCGGCTCCGCGCTGCTGCAGAACGAGCCGCTCGTGCAGCGCATCGTCGAGGCGGTCGTCGGCGCGGTGGGCGTCGGCCCGGACGCGGTGCCCGTCACGCTGAAAATCCGCACTGGCTGGAATCGCGAGAACAAAAACGCGCTGAACGTCGCGCGCCTCGCCGAAGCGGCCGGCATCTCGATGCTGACCGTGCACGGCCGGACCCGCGCCGACCTGTATCACGGCGACGCCGAGTACGAGACCATCGCCGCGGTGAAAGCCGCGGTCCGCATTCCGGTCGTCGCGAACGGCGACATCACGTCGCCGCAAAAAGCCCGCGAGGTGCTCGCCGCGACCGGCGCCGACGCGATCATGATCGGCCGCGCCGCGCAGGGCCGGCCGTGGCTGTTCCGTGAAATCGAGCATTTCCTGCAAACCGGCGAGTTGCTGCCGCCGCCGCGGATCGACGAGATCCAGCAGGTGATGAACGAACATCTAGAGGATCACTACGCTTTTTACGGGGAATTTACCGGCGTGCGCACTGCGCGCAAGCACATCGGCTGGTACACTCGCGGCCTTTCCGGCGCCAACCTGTTCCGGCATCGCATGAATACGCTGGACACCACGCGCGAACAACTCCTCGCCGTCAACGAGTTCTTTGACGCGCAAAAGGCGATCTCAGACCGCCTCGTCTATGTCGACGAATCAGCCGGCACCCCCGGGCTCGACACGCAGGGCGAGGACCACACCGACAAACTAGCAGCATGAGCAAGAACAACATCGAACAATCTGTCCGCGACAGCCTGGACGTGTATTTCCAGGATCTCGACGGCTCCAATCCGCACGACGTCTACGACATGGTCATTTCATGCGTGGAAAAACCCTTGCTCGAAGTGGTGCTCGAGCAGGCCGGCGGTAACCAGTCGCTGGCCGCCGAGTATCTCGGCATCAACCGCAATACGCTGCGCAAGAAGCTGCAACAGCACGGTTTGCTGTAACCCGTTGTAGTTTCCTCGCGCTCCTGCCACGTTTCCCCTTCGGCTTTTCGTCTTCATCATGATCAAGCAAGCGCTCATCTCCGTCTCCGACAAGTCCGGCATCGTCGACTTCGCTAAATCGCTGTCGGACCTCGGCATCAAGATCCTGTCGACCGGCGGTACCGCGAAACTGCTCGCGGACGCGGGCCTGTCCGTCACCGAAGTGGCCGACTACACCGGCTTCCCGGAAATGCTCGATGGCCGCGTGAAAACGCTGCATCCGAAGGTGCACGGCGGTATTCTCGCGCGCCGCGATCTGCCGGAACACATGGCCGCGCTCGAAAAGCACGACATCCCGACGATCGACCTGCTGGTCGTGAACCTGTACCCGTTCGTGCAGACGGTGTCGAAGGAAGAGTGCTCGCTGGAAGACGCGATCGAGAACATCGACATCGGCGGCCCGACGATGCTGCGCTCGGCCGCGAAGAATCATCGCGACGTGACCGTGGTGGTCGACCCGGCTGACTACGCGGTCGTGCTCGAGGAAATGCGCGCGAACGCCAATGCGGTCTCGTACAAGACCAACTTCCGTCTCGCGACCAAGGTCTACGCGCACACCGCGCAGTACGACGGCGCGATCACGAACTATCTGACGAGCCTGACCGAAGAGCTGCAGCACGCGTCGCGCAACCAGTATCCGGCCACGCTGAACGTCGCGTACGAAAAGGTCCAGGACCTGCGCTACGGCGAGAACCCGCACCAGAGCGCGGCGTTCTACCGCGACCTGGCGGTGCCGGCCGGCGCGCTCGCGAACTACAACCAGCTGCAAGGCAAGGAACTGTCGTACAACAACATCGCCGACTCCGACGCGGCGTGGGAATGCGTGAAGACCTTCGACGTGCCGGCCTGCGTGATCGTCAAGCACGCGAATCCGTGCGGCGTCGCGATCGGCGCAAACGCGCACGAAGCGTATTCGAAGGCGTTCCAGACCGACCCGACCTCGGCGTTCGGCGGCATCATCGCGTTCAACCGCGAAGTCGATGAAACCGCTGCGCAAGCGGTCGCGAAGCAGTTCGTCGAAGTGCTGATCGCGCCGTCGTTCAGCGCCGAAGCGCGTCAGGTGTTCGCGGCCAAGCAGAACGTGCGTCTGCTCGAAATCGCGCTCGGCGAAGGCCATAACGCGTTCGATCTGAAACGCGTCGGCGGCGGCCTGCTGGTGCAGTCGCTCGATTCGAAGAACGTGCAGCCGCGCGAATTGCGCGTCGTCACCAAGCGTCACCCGACGCCGAAGGAAATGGACGATCTGCTGTTCGCATGGCGTGTCGCGAAGTACGTGAAGTCGAACGCGATCGTGTTCTGCGCGAACGGCATGACGCTCGGCGTCGGCGCGGGTCAGATGAGCCGCGTGGACTCGGCGCGCATCGCCAGCATCAAGGCGCAGAACGCCGGTCTGACGCTGAGCGGTTCGGCAGTCGCGTCGGATGCGTTCTTCCCGTTCCGCGACGGTCTCGACGTGGTGGTCGCAGCGGGCGCGACCTGCGTGATCCAGCCGGGCGGCTCGATGCGCGACGACGAAGTGGTCAGCGCGGCCGACGAGCACAACATCGCGATGGTGCTGACGGGTGTGCGTCACTTCCGTCATTGATATGGGTTTGCGGGTGACGGCCGCGGTGTAACCGACGCGGCGGTTGCCGGCATGACCGATGAACAAACGGCCCGGTGGATTTTTCCACCGGGCCGTTTGTTTTGGTGCGTTCGGTTTGGCGCTGCTGTGTGGCGACGCGGCCTGCGCTCAATCGTCCGGCTCTTTCCGCGCATAACCATCGCGCACGTCCGCATGCTGGCTGATGTATGTGGAAAGGCCCCTGCCCCGCCGCGCCAAACGCTTTAGCTCCTCGATATGCGCCGCGCCGGCACTCGCCTCTGTGTACCAATACACGACGCCAGTCCGGAATCGCACCTTGATGAAATCGGCGCCGATTTCATACGCGTCGATGCCCGACTCGCCGCTCAGATTCCGATAGCGCTCCATCGTTCGCTCACCTCCTCACACGCAGGCCCAGCAGCTTTTATTCCGCCGTTCACGCGCTGAGCGGACCGCCGCGCGCCGGGTTCGTTGTAGTATCGCAGGCACCTGGTTTTTATCGCATTCGCTGCACTACATGAGAATTCTCGGCATCGACCCCGGCCTGCGCGTGACCGGCTTCGGCGTGATCGAACAACACGGCCATACCCTGAGCTACGTCGCGAGCGGCGTGATCCGCACCGCCGACGCCGACCTGCCGTCGCGGCTGGGCACCATCTTCGCGGGCATCTCCACACTGGTCCGCGAGCACTCGCCGGATCAGGCGGCGATCGAAAAAGTCTTCGTCAACGTCAATCCGCAATCGACGCTGCTGCTCGGCCAGGCGCGCGGCGCCGCGATCTGCGGGTTGGTCGCGGGCGGCGTGCCGGTCGCCGAATACACGGCGCTGCAACTGAAGCAGGCAGTGGTCGGCTACGGCCGCGCGACCAAGGAACAGATGCAGCAGATGGTCGTGCGGCTGCTGAACCTGTCGGGTGTGCCGGGCACCGACGCGGCCGACGCGCTCGGCATGGCGATCTGCCACGCGCATGGCGGCGGCACACTGAGCACGCTCGGCGGCATCGCGCCGGCGCTCGCGAAGAAGGGTCTGCGGGTACGGCGCGGGCGCTTGGTGGGCTGAGGCCGAGATCGCCCGCAACAGCCGATACGCGCCGCCCATTCGCTACGCTACACTCGCGCATTCCCCCACGACTCTCGATACTCAATCCCCCATGATCGGTCGCATCGCCGGCGTTCTGCTGGAAAAAAACCCGCCGCATCTGCTCGTCGACTGCAACGGCGTCGGCTATGAAGTGGACGTGCCGATGAGCACGTTCTACAACCTGCCGTCGACCGGCGAGCGCATCGTGCTGCTCACGCAGATGATCGTGCGCGAGGACGCGCATCTGCTGTACGGCTTCGGCACCGCGCAGGAGCGCTCGACCTTCCGCGAGCTGCTGAAAATTTCCGGCATCGGCGCGCGGATGGCGCTCGCGGTGCTGTCCGGCATGAGCGTCGCCGAACTCGCGCAGACCGTGACGATGCAGGACGCCGCGCGCCTCACGCGCGTGCCCGGCATCGGCAAGAAAACCGCCGAGCGGCTGCTGCTCGAACTGAAGGGCAAACTCGGCGCCGACCTCGGCGCGCTGGCGGGCGCCGCGTCGCCGTCCGATCACGCATCCGACATCCTCAATGCGCTGCTCGCGCTCGGCTATTCGGAGAAGGAAGGGCTCGCCGCGATCAAGAACGTGCCGGCCGGCACCGGCGTGTCCGAGGGCATCAAGCTTGCGCTGAAGGCGCTGTCGAAGGGCTAAGCGCGCGAGCCGCGCGCGGTACAATGCCCGCATGATCGAAACCGACAAACTCGCCGCCGAGCGCATCATCGCGGCCACGCCCGCGTCGCCGAACGAAGAAGCGTTCGAGCGCGCGTTGCGGCCGCGTCAGCTCGAAGAATATGTCGGGCAGGAAAAAGTCCGCGGCCAGCTGGAAATCTTCATCGAGGCCGCCAAGCGCCGTTCCGAATCGCTCGACCACGTGCTGCTGTTCGGCCCGCCGGGCCTCGGCAAAACCACGCTCGCGCACATCATCGCGCGTGAAATGGGCGTCAGTCTGCGGCAAACGTCTGGCCCGGTGCTCGAACGCGCCGGCGACCTCGCCGCGCTGCTGACCAATCTCGAAGCCAACGACGTCCTCTTCATCGACGAAATCCACCGGCTCTCGCCGGTCGTCGAGGAAATTCTGTATCCGGCGCTCGAGGATTATCAGATCGACATCATGATCGGCGAAGGGCCGGCCGCGCGCAGCGTGAAGCTCGACCTGCAGCCGTTCACGCTGGTCGGCGCGACCACCCGCGCGGGCATGCTGACCAATCCGCTGCGCGACCGCTTCGGGATCGTCGCGCGGCTCGAGTTCTACAACGCGCAGGAACTGGCGCGGATCGTCACGCGGTCGGCGTCGCTGCTGAACGCGCAGATCCATCCGGACGGAGCGTTCGAAATCGCCCGCCGCGCGCGCGGCACGCCACGGATCGCGAACCGCCTGCTGCGGCGCGTGCGCGACTATGCGGAGGTGAAAGCCGACGGCAACATCACCGCGGAGGTCGCCGACGCCGCGCTGAGCATGCTCGACGTCGACGCGGTCGGCTTCGACCTGATGGACCGCAAGCTGCTCGAAGCGATCCTGTACAAGTTCGACGGCGGCCCGGTCGGCGTCGACAACCTCGCCGCCGCAATCGGCGAGGAGCGCGACACGATCGAAGACGTGCTCGAGCCGTATCTGATCCAGCAGGGCTTCCTGCAACGCACGCCGCGCGGCCGCGTCGCCACGCAGCTCACCTACCGCCATTTCGGGCTCGCCGTGCCGGATGCGTCGAGCGCGCTGCCGGGCATGTGGGAATCGTCGAAGTGAGTCACTAGCCGAGGCCGATCAGGATGTCCGACCAGACCCAGCGACCCGGCCCGAGCAACACCGCCCCCGTCAATCCCGCCGGCGATCCGTCCGGCAATTTCGCACAGCAACTGACCCACCGCCTGCGCTCGAAACTCGCGGCCGGCGTCACCCATCTGACGACCGGCAGCGGCCCGGTGCTCGACTACTCGTCGCCGCCGGGCGACCCTGGCCTGTTCGGCCCCGACTCGATCTGCTGGAAAGTGCATGCCGACTTCACGTCGATGATGACGGGCGGCATCAGCGCGTTGCTGCTGCAAGCGCTGCATCCGCTCGCGCTTGCCGGCGTCTGGGATCATTCGAGCTTTCGCAGCGACATTCTCGGCCGGCTGAGGCGCACCGCGACCTTTATCGCAGGGACCACGTTCGGCAGCCGTGACGACGCGCTTGCGCTGATCGAGCGCGTGAAGCGCATCCATCTCGATGTGGCCGGCGTCGCGCCGGACGGCCAGGCGTATCGCGCGAGCGAACCGGCGCTGCTCACGTGGGTGCATGTCGCGGAAGTGTCGAGCTTCATGACCGCGCATTTGCGCTATGTGAATCCGGTGCTGTCGGTTGCCGCGCAGGATCAGTATTTCGCGGAGACCGCGCGCATTGCGGAAATGCTCGGCGCGACCGACATTCCGCGCTCGCGCGCCGAGATCGAGGCGTACCTGCTCGCGATGCAGCCCGCGCTGGTGGCGAGCGAGCGCACCCGCGAGGTGGTCAGGATTCTGCTGAGCGCGCCGGCGCCGAGCGTCGCCATGCGCCCCGCCGGCACGCTGATGCTCAACGCCGGCGTCGATCTGCTGCCCGGCTGGGCGCAGACGATGCTCGGCTTCGAACGCTACGCGACGCTGCGCCGGACCTTGACGCGGCCCGGCGTACGGCTCGTTGCGCCGGTGATTCGCTGGGCGCTGGTGAATGGGGTGTCGAAGCGGGCGCGGCGGCGGGCGGCGGCGGGCAAAGAGCAGCAGTAGGAGTGGGCTTGGGGCACGCAGTGGCTTAAGCCGTATGCGGGATGCCGCGGGCCGTGTTCGGCGGGTAGCGCTTCTGCCACCGTAGTCTTGCAGCCGTATTCGGCGGGGCCGTCGTTCATCGCAGCGCAGTCCTCGGGTCGTATCCCGCGCGCTGCCCCCTGTTTCGTTGAACGCCGCCCGCTTGCCCCGCAGCGTTTACGGCGCGGGATGTTTCTTCAAACCGTCATCGTCGGCGCTGCCGGCGTCCAGATGCGCGACATCCGCCCACGACACGAGCGTCGCGCGGCCGTTATCGAAATCCACCACGTTCACGCTCGTATTGAGCAACTGATAGTCGCGCGGCGCGTCGAGCGGCAAACCGCACGCGAAGCGGCGCACGCAATCGAGCACCCCGCCATGCGCGACGCACGCGATCCGGCCGCCCGGATGCGCGGCGATCAACGGCTCGATCGCATGGACGATGCGGTGATAGAACACCCGCTGCGACTCGCCTTCGGGCGGCGCGAAGCCGGGGTCGCGCGTTTGCCATTGCGCGTATTCGTCGGGGAAACGCAGCGCGATCTCGTCGCTGTCATGCCCCTGGAACGCGCCGTACGAGCGCTCGCGCAGGTTTTCGCGCAGTTGCAGCGGCAGGCCGAGCGCGTCGCCGATCGGTTGCGCGGTCTGCTGCGCGCGAAGCAGGTCGCTCGAATAGATCGCATCGAGTCGCGCGCCCTGCTTCACTTCGCCGGCGATACGCCGCGCGAGGCGCTGGGCCTGCTCGATCCCCGTCGTCGCGAGCGGAATGTCGATGTGGCCTTGAATGCGCTTGATGCGGTTCCAGTCGGTTTCGCCGTGGCGGATAAACAGAATCTGCGTCGTCATAGGAGAAAGATGGGCGCCGTTCGCCGGTTGTGCCGAGCCGCTATTGTCGCAAAAAGCGGCGGGCTCGCCTGCGGGGTGGTGTGGGGAGGGTTGAATGCGAGGTTTTCACACCCGGAGGTGCGCGTCACCGCACTTCACAAGCAAACGCGCACAACTCGCTCGTGAGCCAACGGGCAAGCGGTTGAACGTGCACGGGTTGAACTTGCGGAGTGCGCATCAGCGATGCGTTGCAGTGAATGCGTGAGAACACGCGCCGCGGCGGCGCGCGTCAGCCCGCACTCAAGCGTTGGTCTGCAACCAGAACGTGACCGGCCCGTCGTTGACCAGCGACACCTGCATATCCGCACCGAACTCGCCGGTCTCGACGATCGGATGCTTCCCGCGTGCGGCCGCGACGAAGTAGTCGAACAGGCGCTTGCCCTCGTCGGGCGGCGCGGCCGGCGTGAAGCTCGGGCGCAGGCCGCTGTTGGTATCGGCGGCGAGCGTGAATTGCGAGACCAGCAGCAAGCCGCCCGCGCGTCCGGCGCCGTCGAGATTCTGCACCGACAGGTTCATCTTGCCGGGGGCGTCGCTGAACACCCGGTAGCCGAGCACTTTAGCGAGCAGACGGTCCGCCGCCGCCTCGGTGTCGCCGCGCTCCGCGCACACGAGCGCAAGCAGGCCCGCGTCGATCGCGCCGGTCACACGATCGGCGACCCGCACTTCGGCGCGCCGCACCCGCTGGATCAGCGCGATCATCGCGCGAACCCGCGCAACGACAGACTTCGCATCGCCGCGATACCGGCCGTCGTCATGCGAACGACGCTCACGCGCTCAACGTCACGCGCGCAAAGCGGCGCTTGCCGACCTGCACCACGTATTCGCCGGCCTCGACCTTCAGGCCCTTGTCGGACACGGTCGTGCCGTCGATCTTCACACCGCCCTGCTCGATATTGCGCAGCGCTTCGCTGGTCGACGGCACCAGGTTCGCCTGCTTCAACAGCTGACCGATCGCGAGCGGCGCGCCGGCGAGCGTGACCGCCGGAATATCGTCGGGCACACCGCCCTTCGCGCGATGGTTGAAGTCCTCGAGCGCGCGCTCGGCATCGGCCTGCGAGTGGAAGCGCGCGACGATTTCCTGGCCGAGCAGCACCTTGAAGTCGCGCGGATTGCGGCCCGCTTCGATCTCTTTCCTGAAGCCGGCGATCTCGTCCATCGGACGGAACGATAGCAGTTCGAAGTAACGCCACATCAGCGTGTCGGAGATGCTCATCAGCTTGCCGAACATGTCGGTCGGCTTTTCGCTGATACCGATGTAGTTGTTCTTCGACTTCGACATCTTCTCGACGCCGTCGAGCCCTTCGAGCAGCGGCATCGTCAGGATGCACTGCTGCTCCTGGCCGTACTGCTTCTGCAATTCGCGGCCGACCAGCAGGTTGAACTTCTGGTCGGTTCCGCCGAGCTCGAGGTCCGCATTCAGCGCGACCGAGTCGTAGCCCTGCATCAGCGGGTACAGGAATTCGTGGATCGAAATCGGCACGCCGCCCTGGAAGCGCTTGGTGAAGTCCTCGCGTTCGAGAATCCGCGCGACCGTGTAGCGCGACGCGAGCTTGATCATGCCGTCGGCGCCGAGCGGCATCGACCATTCGCTGTTGTAGCGGATCTCGGTCTTGTCGCGATCGAGCACCAGCGCGGCCTGCTCGAAATAGGTCTTCGCGTTGGATTCGATCTGCTCGCGCGTGAGCGGCGGACGAGTCGCGTTACGGCCGGACGGATCGCCGATCAACGACGTGAAATCGCCGATCAGGAAAATCACCGTATGGCCGAGGTCCTGCAGCTGACGCATCTTGTTCAGCACGACCGTGTGGCCGATGTGGATATCGGGCGCGGTCGGATCGAGACCGAGCTTGATGCGCAGCGGCTTGCCAGTCGCCGCGCTCCGCGCGAGCTTTTGCGCGAATTCGTCTTCGATCAGCAGTTCGTCGACACCGCGCTTGGTGACGGCGAGAGCGTGACGGACTTCGTCGGTGATCGGGAACGCGGGGGTGGGCTTGGTGGACTCGGTGCTCATGCTGGAAACGTGAAGTCGCGAAAAAACAGGATTGTCCCATAGATGCGCGGCGCGGCGCTTACCATCGGCCGCGCTTACCCCGATAATCTGCTACAACGAATCGCAATGAACATCGAGAGGAGCAGCGACGTGGCGCAAGACCCCGCAGACGGCATCTACATCGGATTGATGTCGGGAACGAGCATGGACGGTGTCGACGGCGTGGCCGTCCGCTTTGCCGACGGCAAACCGCCGGAGGTGCTGGCCGAAGCGTTCGTCGGCTTTTCGGCCGGCATCCGCGAAGCGCTGTTCGCGCTGCAGCAGCCGGGCGACAACGAGATCGAGCGCGAGGCGCTGGCCGCCAACGCGCTGGCGACGCGCTATACCGTCTGCTGCCATGACCTGCTGCGCGACGGCCGCGTGTCCGCCGACGAAGTGCGCGCGATCGGCGTGCATGGCCAGACGGTGCGGCATCGGCCCGAAAAGGGCTATACGCGCCAGATCAACAATCCGGCGCTGCTCGCGGAAATGCTGCACATCGACGTGGTCGCCGATTTCCGCAGCCGCGACGTCGCGGCCGGCGGCCAGGGCGCGCCGCTCGTGCCCGCTTTTCACGCGACGATCTTCGGTTCGCCTGACGAAACGCGCGTGGTCTGCAATCTCGGCGGCATCAGCAACATCACGATTCTGAACGCGACCGGCAGCGTGCGCGGCTTCGACTGCGGCCCGGCCAACGCATTGCTCGACGCGTGGGCCGAACGTCACCTCGGCAAACCATTCGACGAAAACGGCCATTTCGCGGCGAGCGGCCAGCTGAACCGCGACCTGTTGAACGCGTTGCTCGACGAACCGTTCTTCGCCGAGCAGCCGCCGAAGAGCACCGGCCGCGACCTGTTCAACCCCGCATGGCTCGACGCGAAGCTCGCGTCGTTCCCGGGCCTCGACCCCGCCGACGTGCAGGCGACGCTGGTCGGCCTGACCGCGGTGACGGTCGCCCGCGAAATCGAGCGTCATGCGTCCGACGCGCGCGCGGTCTACGTGTGCGGCGGCGGCGCGCGCAATCCGGAAATCATGAAGGCTTTGCAGCACGCGCTGGAAGACAGCGGCGTGAGCGGCGTGCCGGTCATGACGACCGACGCGCTCGGCGTGCCGCCCAGCCAGGTCGAGCCGCTCGCGTTCGCGTGGCTGGCGATGCGCTGCATCGCGCGCTTGCCGGGCAATCTGCCGGCGGTGACCGGCGCGTCGGCCGAACGCGTATTGGGCGCGATCTATCCGCGCTGACGGGAGGGGTCGTCGAG
This sequence comes from Burkholderia sp. SRS-W-2-2016, assembly GCF_001931485.1. Classification (GTDB taxonomy): domain Bacteria; phylum Pseudomonadota; class Gammaproteobacteria; order Burkholderiales; family Burkholderiaceae; genus Paraburkholderia. The sequence continues at coordinate 186,209 of NZ_MSDV01000046.1, forward strand.
GCGCGCAGCCAATAAAAAACGGGGCCTTACAGGCCCCGTTTTCAATACTGGCTCGGTGAATGGCTCAACGAGCCGTCGCGCTCAGACCGAGAACGACGAACCGCAACCGCAGGTCGTGGTCGCGTTCGGGTTCTTGATCACGAACTGCGCGCCGTTGATGTCGTCCTTGTAGTCGATCTCGGCGCCGACCAGGTACTGGTAGCTCATCGAGTCGATCAGCAGCTGGACGCCGCTCTTGTTCATCACGGTGTCGTCTTCGTTGATCGCTTCATCGAACGTGAAACCGTATTGAAAGCCCGAGCAGCCGCCGCCCTGCACGAACACGCGCAGCTTGAGCTCCGGGTTGCCTTCTTCTTCGATCAGTTGCTTGACCTTATCAGCCGCTGCGTCGGTGAAAACGAAGGGGGCCGGCATCTCGGTCACGGGGGTGTCGGTGACTGCGTTCATTCGAACTCTCCAAAAAGCATTTAGCCGATATTGTAGGGCTGATCCCGATATCGTGCTGATGCCCACAAAATCAATGGGTTCTCTCCGGTCCGGCGAACCATAAAAAAAGCCGCCTTCGCGGGTAGCGTTGGCGGCTCTTCCTGCCGACCGGCGGCAAAGCCGGTCTGCATTCGAAACGATTAACGCTTCGAGAACTGCTTACGACGACGTGCCTTGTGGAAGCCGACCTTCTTACGTTCGACTTCACGAGCGTCACGCGTGACGAAGCCAGCGTGCGACAGTTGCGGCTTCAGCGTTGCGTCGTAGTCCATCAGCGCGCGGGTGATGCCGTGGCGAACCGCACCGGCTTGACCCGTTTCACCGCCACCCGACACGTTGACCTTGATGTCGAACGTGGTGCCGTGGTTGGTGAGTTCGAGCGGCTGACGCACGATCATCAGCGACGTTTCGCGCGAGAAGTAGTCAGCGATGGGCTTGCCGTTCACAACGATGTCGCCCTTGCCTGCCTTGATGAACACGCGTGCGACGGCGCTCTTGCGGCGGCCCGTGCCGTAATTCCAGTTACCGATCATGTGGGCTCCCCTTAGATCTCGAGCGCCTTCGGCTGTTGTGCCGAATGCGGATGCGTTGCGTCTGCGTAGACCTTCAGCTTCTTGATCATCGCGTAGCCGAGCGGGCCCTTCGGCAGCATGCCCTTGACCGCTTTCTCGAGCGCGCGGCCCGGGAAGCGTTCCTGCATCTTGCCGAACGTCGTTTCATAGATACCGCCCGGGTAGCCCGAGTGACGGTAGTACTTCTTGTCGGTAACCTTGTTGCCCGTGACCTTCAGCTTGCCGGCGTTGATAACGATGATGAAATCACCGGTGTCGACGTGGGGAGTGAATTCAGGCTTGTGCTTGCCGCGAAGACGGTGTGCCACTTCGCTGGCGACACGCCCGAGAACCTTATCCGTCGCGTCAATCACGTACCATTCGCGCGTCACCTCATGGGCTTTTGCGGAAAACGTCTTCATGATCGATCCAAAAAAATTGCTGCGCCCAATGTGTTTTTTCCTGCTTGTAGTGTGCGCATCGAGGCGCGTGCAGGCTCTCCCTGGTTCTTCCTCCGCGGGCGCGGATGCGGAAAAGCCCTGAATTATAAAGGAATTTGAGTTGGCAAGTCAAAACTTGCGGCGGCTGCCGCGCTGGCGCGCCAAAAACGGCGTCAAAACGGCGCAAAAACCGCCAGACGAAAAAAAACCCGAACGATTGGTTCGGGTTTAATCCACCAAAGGAGGAGGTGGAGGAGACAGCGGAGTTGCAAAACTGCTGCAACGATGGAAGCAATTATATGAGGCGCTCTTGTGCGACGCAAGAACATTTGCATTGCGAAATGCAAATTCATATTGTGAAATATCGTCAATTTTGAGCGCTATCGGCGAAAGCCTTTATGGATCAAGCACTAAGGATTTAAATATCCAGATCGCATCGTCGCTCGTCTAGAGTAAAACCCCTAAACATAGCAAGGGATTGCCGGATCGCCCGGCCATGCCGCAGCGCAACACAAAAGCAATCATCATGCATTTTTGAGATGAGGCAGCTGCGCGCGAATTGTCAAACAGCGGGCTACAATGCCGTCTCGATAAAGCTATGCGCGGTGGAGTGACAGCATGGAATGCAAAGTAAGCTGGATGGGGCAGGACGGGATGGCATTCGCGGCCGAGACGGGCAGCGGTCATCTGGTGGCGATGGACGGCGCGCCCGAGGGCGGCGGCCGCAACCTCGCGCCGCGGCCGATGGAAATGGTGCTGCTCGGCACCGGCGGCTGCACGGCGTACGACGTCGTGATGATCCTGAAGAAGAGCCGTCAGGAAATCGTCGACTGTTCGGTGACGCTGAAGGCCGAGCGCGCGAGCGAAGATCCGAAGGTGTTCACGAAGATCCACTTCCACTTCACGGTGACCGGCAAGAACCTGAACCCGGCGACCGTCGAACGCGCGATCAACCTGTCGCACGACAAATACTGCTCGGCGTCGATCATGATCGCGAAGACCGCCGAACTCACGCATTCGTTCGATATCGTCGCGCTCTAAGCAGGCGGCCCAAATAAAAATGCCGGCGTCCTCGCGGACGCCGGCATTTTTTTATTCAGCGGCAAAGCAGGCCGATAAGCCGGATTCTGTGCACACGCCGCGTCCGAAGACGCGCCGCGCGTGGCAGCCATTCCTCTAGGCGCGCCATTACTGACGCGCTCAAGCTTCCTACCCGCAGACGAGACGGGGGCCCCGTCCTGCATCTCGAAGATGCGCGCCTGCCTACTTGGAATTGCTCCGGGTGGAGGTTACCGTGCCGGTCTGCCTTGCGACAGCCGCGGTGCGCTCTTACCGCACCGTTTCACCCTTACCTGATCCCGGCTTGCGCCGGGCCATCGGCGGTTTGCTTTCTGTTGCCCTGTTCCGCGTGTTGCCACGGATGGCCGTTAGCCATCACCCTGCCCTGTGGAGTCCGGACTTTCCTCGCCCTCTCCGGCCGAAACCGTCGAGGCCGCGACTGCCTGGCCTGCTTTGCTGGCGCGGATTTTAACACCGAACGAGGGATAGGCTGATGCGATGCGTTGGGGCTTGCAGACTTCGGCGTGAAATAGACGACTCGCGCGGCCAACGCCACCGTTGTCGCGCCTAGCCCTTGCGGCGCCCGGCGCGAAATACCGTGGTGTCGTCGTAAAACGCGGGCGCTTCGTTATCCGGCCACCAGCCCGGAATGCCGAGCACCGGCAGCGGCGCGAACAGCCGGCTGGTCAATTCGTCGGTGCCGAGCAGCGCCGCGCTGACCGCTTCGTCGAGCCACGCGTTGCGCGCGGCGCTGTCCCACGCAAAGTATTCGGCCGGCACGTCGACGATCCACGCATGCCCGGTGCAGCCCTTGAACGGCGCGATCAGCTTTTCCAGCAACGCATGACCGAAGCAGCGCACTTCACAACTACGCCCCCACGCGTCGCGTCGCGCGACGAACAGCGTGCGCCAGTCGAAGCCGCGCAGCGCGGCGCTTAACGCCGGATCCGCGCACGCGAACAGCAGCGCGTTTTCGTCGAACAGGGTCAGCATGTCGCGCACGCCGCCGCGCGTCGGGCCGACGCCGAGCACGTCGAGTTCCGCCGACTGCCGCGCGTTCAGCGCCGCCTTGATGCGCGGAAACGCGAACCACATCGAACCGTTGAAGAAATCGTGCAGGTTATGGCGCGTCGGCACGCACCCGGTCGATGCGATGTGCGCCTCGTACGCGGCGCCGGGCGGCAGATCGTCCTGAGCGATGAACGCGAGCGGGTGGCCGCGGCCGGTGGTCTGGCCCATTTGCGCCGCGTCGGCATTCATCGCGGCGAGCAGGTCCGGGTAGCCCGCGAGCGCGGCGCGCTGCCAGCGCTCGCCGCGCGGTCCCAACTGCGCGAACCACGGCAGCGACCAGTCGATCGCGGCAAACGGAGATGGCGGCGCTTGATGCGCGGTTGCATCCGTCCCCTCTCCTGCCACAGCGCACTCGCGCATCTACCGCGACCTCAGACCAGCCGCCAGCCGATCGACTCGCCGCCGCGCAGCGGCACGACCGGCGTATCGCCAACGGGCAATTCCGCCGGCAGCGTCCATTCCTCGCGACGCAGCGTGACCTTCTCCGTATTGCGCGGCAGACCGTAGAAATCCGCGCCGTGGAAGCTCGCGAAGCCTTCGAGTTTGTCGAGCGCGCCGGCTTTGTCGAATGCTTCGGTGTACAGCTCGAGCGCATGCAGCGCCGTGTAGCAGCCCGCGCAGCCGCACGCGTGCTCCTTCAAACCCTTCGGATGCGGCGCGCTGTCGGTGCCGAGGAAGAAGCGCGGATTGCCGGACGTCGCCGCCTCGACCAGCGCGACGCGGTGCGTCTCGCGCTTGAGCACCGGCAGGCAGTAGTAATGCGGACGGATGCCGCCCTGGAAGATCGCGTTGCGGTTGTACAGCAGATGGTGCGCGGTGATCGTCGCGCCGAGCAGCTCGGGCGGCGCACCCGCGTCGCGGATGTAATCGACCGCGTCCTTGGTCGTGATGTGTTCGAACACCACCTTCAGCGCCGGAAACTCGCGGCGCACCGGCGCCAGCACGCGGTCGATGAAGACCTTCTCGCGATCGAACAGATCGATATCCGAATCGGTCACCTCGCCGTGCACGAGCAGCGGCATGCCGACTTCCTGCATCGCTTCCAGCGTCTTCGCGCACTTCATCAGGTCGGTGACGCCCGCGTCCGAGTTGGTCGTCGCGCCCGCCGGATACAGCTTCACGCCGTGCACGAAGCCGCTTTCGCGCGCGCGGCGGATTTCTTCGGGCGGCGTGTTGTCGGTCAGGTACAGCGTCATCAGCGGCTCGAACTTCGCGCCCGCGGGGATCGCGGCGACGATCCGCTCGCGATACGCCCGCGCCAGCTCGGTCGTCGTGACCGGCGGCTTCAGGTTCGGCATGATGATCGCGCGGCCGAACTGGCGCGCGGTATCCGGCAGCACCGCCGCCAGCATCGCGCCGTCGCGCACGTGCAGATGCCAGTCGTCCGGGCGGACCAGCGTGATGGAATCGGGGGAAACGTTGGAAGCGGTCATGGCAAGGGGGCTTCGAGACTTCGCGCGGATAGCCGATCGACCCGGTCAAACCGCGCTGTTGCGGCCCGAACACACGTCAATTTCGCTATTTGGCGGCTCCGGCTCGGTGATATGCTTGGAAAATCATCATTGTAACGGCTCGTTCCGTTCACAGGCTCACCTGCAACATGTGCCAACTTCTTGGAATGAACTGCGCCGCGCCGACGGACGTCACCTTCTCGTTCACCGGTTTCGCGGCGCGCGGCGGCGTCACCGATCACCACGCCGACGGCTGGGGGATCGCCTTCTTCGAAGACAAGGCCTGCCGCCTGTTCATCGATCATCAATCGTCGGCCACCTCGCCGATCGCCGAGATGGTCAAGCGCTACCCGATCAAATCGAAAAACACGATCGCGCACATCCGCAAGGCGACGCAGGGGCACATCCTGCTCGAAAACTGCCACCCGTTCATGCGCGAACTGTGGGGACGTCACTGGATCTTCGCGCACAACGGCGACCTGCAAGGCTATGCGCCCGAGTTGACCGGCGTCTATCAGCCGGTCGGTACGACCGATAGCGAACTCGCGTTCTGCGCGCTGCTGCAAGGTTTGCGCAAGGCGTTTCCGGGCGCGCAGCCGCCGCTCGAAGAACTGTTCGCGACGCTCGAAACGCTGACGCGCGAAATCACCCGCTACGGCGTGTTCAATTTCCTGATGTCGAACGGCCAGGCGCTGTTCGCGCATTGCTCGACGCATCTGCACTACCTGGTGCGCAGCTGGCCGTTTTCGACCGCGCATCTGGTCGACGCGGACGTATCGATCGACTTCGCCAAATACACGACGCCAGAAGACCGCGTCGCGGTGATCGCGACCAAGCCGCTGACCGACAACGAAGTGTGGACCGCGTTCGCGCCGGGCGATCTGCTGATGTTCCAGCATGGCGACGTGATCGGCCGCGCCAACATTCCGGTGCCGGCCGCGGTGCTCGAAAAGCTGCGTAATCCGGCGCTCGATGCGTCGGCATCGGCGACGACGATCGCGGCATCGAACGGCGCGCAGGCTGTCGCCGCGACCGCAGCCGCAGCCTCGTCCGGCGGCAGCGAAACCGATCTCGAAGCCGCGGACGACGCGGCCGCGTTCGAATCGTAAGCGAACAAACGGCGCCGCCAGACTCCGCTCAAAAACAAAAAAGCCGCTCCACAGAGCGGCTTTTTCGTATCCCGCGCCAACCTCGCAACGAGGTCAGCGCGAGCCCACACAGCAAACCTCAGTGCAGGATCTTCGCCAGAAAATCCTTCGCGCGATCCGACTTCGGATTCGCGAAGAAGTCTTCCTTGCGGTCGTCTTCGACGATCAAGCCCTTGTCCATGAAGATCACGCGATGCGCGACTTTCTTCGCAAAGCCCATTTCGTGCGTGACGCACATCATCGTCATGCCTTCCTGCGCGAGTTCGACCATCACGTCGAGCACTTCGTTGATCATCTCCGGGTCGAGCGCCGAGGTCGGCTCGTCGAACAGCATCGCGATCGGGTCCATCGACAGCGCGCGCGCAATCGCGACACGCTGCTGCTGGCCGCCCGACAACTGCCCCGGATATTTGTCCGCATGCGCGCGCAGCCCGACGCGGTCGAGCAGCTTCAGGCCCTTCGCGGTCGCTTCGTCGCTCGAGCGGCCGAGCACCTTGATCTGCGCGAGCGTCAGGTTCTGCACGATCGACAGATGCGGGAACAGCTCGAAGTGCTGGAACACCATGCCGACTTTCGAGCGCAGCTTCGACAGATTGGTTTTCTTGTCGGTCAGCGACTGGCCGTTGATCACGATCTCGCCTTTCTGAAACGGCTCGAGACCGTTGACGGTCTTGATCAACGTGGACTTGCCCGAACCGGACGGCCCGCACACCACCACCACTTCGCCTTTTTTGACTTCCGTCGTGCAGTCGGTCAGCACCTGAAACTGGCCGTACCACTTAGAAACATTCTTGATAGAGATCATCTTGCGACCTTTTTCTGAAGACCTTTGACAAGGCTCGACGCGATCACACAGATCACGAAATAACACGCGCCCGCGAACAGTACCATTTCGACACTCGTGCCGTCACGGTCGCCGATATTCGTGGCGGTGCGGAAGAAGTCGGCCAGGCTGATCACGTAGACGAGCGACGTGTCCTGGAACAGCACGATACCCTGCGTGAGCAGCAGCGGCACCATCGCGCGGAATGCCTGCGGCAGCACGATCAGGCGCATCGCCTGACCGTAGGTCATACCGAGCGCGAACGCCGCGTTGACCTGGCCGCGCGGCACCGCCTGGATGCCGGCGCGGATGATCTCCGAGTAGTACGCGGCCTCGAACAGCGAGAACGCGACCATCGCCGACGCGAGCCGGATGTCGATATCCGGCGACAAACCGAGCACGCTTTGCAGCACCTGCGGCACGATCAGGAAGAACCACAGCAGCACCATCACCAGCGGGATCGAACGGAACAGCGTCACGTAGAGCTTGGCGAACCATTCGAGCGGCTTGATCGACGACAGCCGGAACATCGCGAGAATGGTGCCCCAGACGATGCCGAACACGATCGCGATCAGCGTGATCTTGAAGGTGACGATGGCGCCGGTCCACAACGTAGGCAGCGCGCCCGGAATACCGCTCCAGTCGAAATGATGCATCACTTGCCTCCGATATAGCCGGGCAGCCGGGTCTTCGCTTCGACCCAGCGCATCAGTTGCATCACGATCAGGTTGATCAGCATGTACGCGACCGTGACCGCGATGAACGACTCATAAGTCTGCGCCGTATAGTCGACCAGCTGGCGCGCCTGCGCGGACAGGTCGAGCAGACCGATCGTCGAGGCGACCGCGGAGTTCTTGAAGATATTCAGAAACTCGGAGGTCAGCGGCGGGACGATGATCCGGTACGCGACCGGCAGCAGCACGTAGCGGTACGTCTGCCATTGCGTGAAGCCGACCGCGAGACCCGCGGCGCGCTGGCCGCGCGGCAGCGCGTTGATGCCCGAGCGCACCTGCTCGCACACCCGCGCGGCGGTAAACAGCCCCAGACAGATGATCGACGACGAGAAGAACTGCGCGGCCGGCGGCAACTGTTTGAACCAGGTACCGATCGACACGGGCAGCAACTCCGGTATCACCAGATACCAGACGAAAAACTGAACGATCAGCGGGACGTTGCGGAAAATCGCGACGTAGACGGTGCCGATGCCCGACGCCCATTTGTTCGGCAGCGTACGCAGCACGCCGAAAAACGAACCGACGATCAGCGCGATCACCCATGCCGACAGCGACACGGTGACGGTGACCCATAGCCCCGACACCAGCCAGCCCAGATAGGTGGTCGGCTCGCCGGTGGAGACGGGACTCAGCAAAATGCCCCAGTTCCAGTGATATGACATGACCAAGACTCCGGCAAAAAGAAACGGAAGAAGCGCGTGGCCCCTTCCGTTCCGTTAAGCGTTTTCGAAAGTGTCGAAAAAGCAGCTAGCGTTTAATCGATTGCCTTGTCGTTCGGATTCTTGAACAGCGCCCGCATATCGTCGCTCATCGGGAAGTTCAGGTTCAGCCCCTTCGGCGGGATCGGCGATTCGAACCAGCGCTTGTAGATCTGCTCGCCTTCGCTCGAAGTTTGCACCTTCGCGATCGCGTCGTCGGCGACCTTCTTGAACTCCGGATCGTTCTTGCGCAGCATGCAGCCGTAAGCTTCACGCGATTGCGGCGTACCGACGATCACGAAATCGCCCGGGTTGTTCGACTTCGCGCGCTCGCCGGCGAGCAGCGCGTCGTCCATCATGAACGCGGCGGCACGGCCGGTGGACAGCGTGAGGAACGACTCGCCGTGGTCCTTCGCGCTGATGATGTTCATGCCCATGCTCTTGTCCTGGTTCATCTTGCGAAGCAGGCGCTCGGAGGTGGTGCCGGCGGTCGTCACGACCGTCTTGCCCTTCAGGTCGGCGAAATCCTTGATGCCGGAATCTTTCTTGGTCATCAGGCGCGTGCCGATCACGAAGATCGTGTTCGAGAACGCGGCCTGTTGCTGGCGCTCGAGGTTATTCGTGGTCGAGCCGCATTCGATGTCCACGGTGCCGTTCTGCACCAGCGGAATGCGGTTCTGCGACGTGATCGGAACAAGCTTCACCTTCAGGTTCGGCATGTTCAGCTTCTGCTTGACGCCCTCGACGATCTTCATCGCGTAATCCTGCGAATAGCCGATCACGTTCTGCTTGTCGTCGTAATAGGAAAACGGAATCGACGATTCGCGGTGCCCCAGCGAAATCACGCCCGTGTCCTTGATCTTTTTCAGCGTCCCCGAGTCTTGCGCGTGCGCGCCGACCGTGAACAGTCCCAGAGTCGCGAGCAGCAGCGCAGCCTTATTAACCTTCATCTTGGATCTCCTTGGCAAGAATCGGCGCCAGTTTAGCAAAGTAATTTTTCTGAAAGTATTGCTATTAACCATGTTGTTGCGCGCACGCCGCGACCGCCGTGCGACAAGGCCGCGCGCGCTTCACACGGACATGCGAAGGCGGGCGGCATCGCTCGATACCGCCCGCCGGTCCAACCCGCGCTCTCGTGGAGCGCGGCAGTGCATCAAAACCCGGCGGCCGCCCCGGCGTGGCCGTAAGCCGCGCCGCACAACCGCCATCTCAGACAGGGTAGTCCAAGATCGATCAGGGGTACAAACCACGCAGTTCGCGTGCCTGCAAAATCCGCTTGCACGCGACGATGAACGCCGCGGTCCGCACCGACACGTTCTGCTCGCTCGACACCTGCCAGACCGCCGCGAACGCCTCGCGCATCACCCGCTCCAGACGCTCGTTGATCTCCTCCTCGGTCCAGAAGAAGCTCGAGAAGTCCTGCACCCACTCGAAATATGACACTGTCACACCGCCCGCATTGGCGACCACGTCCGGAATCACGAGGATGCCGCGCTCGTGCAGGATGTCGTCGGCCGCGGTGGTGGTCGGGCCGTTCGCGCCTTCCACGATGATCCGGGTCTTGATCTTGCCGGCGTTCTTCTCGGTGATCTGGTTTTCCAGCGCGGCCGGGATCAGGATGTCCGATTCGACGGTCCAGAATTCTTCGTTGGTGATCGCGTCGGCTTCGACGAAACCGCCGACGCCGCCCGTCCTCGCGACATGATCGAGCAGCGCGACCGCGTCGATACCGGTCGACTTATACACCGAGCCGGTGTGATCCTGCACCGCGACGACCTTCGCGCCCGCTTCCTGGAAGAGGCGCGCGGCGATTCCGCCGACGTTGCCGAAACCCTGCACCGCGATGCGCGCGCCTTCGATGTCGAAGCCGATCCGGCGAGCCGCTTCGCAGCCCACCACGAACACGCCGCGGCCGGTCGCCTCGCGGCGGCCGAGCGAACCGCCGAGCGTGATCGGCTTGCCGGTCACGACGCCGGTGGCCGTCTGGCCCTGGTTCATCGAGTAGGTGTCCATCATCCACGCCATGATCTGCTCGTTCGTGTTCACGTCCGGCGCGGGAATATCGGTGTTCGGTCCGATGATGATGCCGATTTCGCTGGTGTAGCGGCGCGTGACGCGCTCGAGCTCGCCGCGCGACAGCGTGCGCGGATCGACCCGGATGCCACCCTTCGCGCCGCCGTACGGCACGTTGACCGCCGCGTTCTTCACCGACATCCACGCGGACAGCGCCATCACTTCGGACAACGTCACATCCTGGTGATAACGCACGCCGCCCTTGCCCGGACCGCGCGACACGTTGTGCTGCACGCGGTAACCCTCGAAGTGCGCGACGGTGCCGTTATCGAGTTCGATCGGCACGTCGACGACCAGAATGCGCTTCGGGCGCTTCAGCGTTTCGAGCCAGCGGGACAGCGAACCGAGGTACGGCGCGACGCGGTCGACCTGGCGCAGGTAGTTGCCCCAGGGGCCGAGATCGTCGCGATTAAGGTAGGAGGGAACGGACTGAAGGGTTGCTGCGGCTTGTACGGCTTCTTGCTGGGAAGACATGAACGCTCCGGCGTTGATCGAGTAGTGGCATTGTGGAAAAACGCCGTTTCGAAATCCAATGCCGTTTCCTTATCCGATTATGTTTTTTTTGCATAACGTTCGGAAAGCCGCAAATTCGCGTCGCGGTCGCGCAGATTCGGCAGCGACGCTCAGGCGGCGCCCTGCTTCAGTTCCTCCGACACCACGTCCCACAGCTGCCGCACGAGAATCTGGCGCGCGTCGTCGCTTTTCGCGGCAAGCTTGTCGCGGTACAGACGAATTTCCATGCTTAGCGTCAACTGCCCTTCCGGCGTGCCGCGCGTCGCTCGATCCAGACGGATCAGCCGGCCCTCGGCGACCGCGTCTTCGACCGCGCTGTGCGGCAGGAACGCGATCCCGTGACCGGCCAGCGCCATCGCCTTGAGCCCCTCGGCCATGTCGGTTTCGTACAGCCGGTCCAGATACAGGCGCTCCGGCGCGTTGGCGAGAATCACCTCGGTCATCCGGCCGAGGTACGCGTTCGGCGTGTACGACAGATACGGCGACGGCGCCTCGGGCGTGCCCGGCAGCGTATGGCGCGGGCGGCCCGCGCGGGCCGGCACCGAGAACGGGCTGATCGGCTCGTGGCCGAGCGTCAGCATGTCGTAGCGGCCGGGGTCGAGCGCGACCGGATGGCTCGGATGGTGGTAGCCCATCATCAGATCGCAGCCGCCCTCCACCAGCGACAACGCCGCGTCGTGCACGTTCAGCGCGCGCAGCCGGGTGTGGATCGGGCCCATCTGCGCCTCGATCCGCTGCAGCCAGCGCGGAAAATACGTGAGCGACAGCGTGTGCGGCACCGCGAATTCGATCGTCGCCTGCGGCGTCGCGGTATGGCCGCGCAGCAGCGCGCGCGCCTCGTGGAATTGCGACAGCATCGCGAGCGCCTGCTCGTTGAACACCTGGCCGGCCGCGGTGAGGCGGGTCGGATACACCGAGCGGTCGATCAGCTCGGTGCCGAGCCACGCTTCGAGCGCCTGGATGCGGCGCGAGAAAGCCGGCTGCGTGACGTGGCGCAATTCGGCCGAGCGGCTGAAGCTACGCGTTTCCGCGAGCGAAATGAAGTCTTCGAGCCATTTCAGTTCCATGCGAGTGCGCTTGCCGGCGGGAGGGAGGAAGTCTGCATTCTAGCGGCGCGCGTGGCGGCCGACGGCGCCGGCCAGCGGCCACGGCGCTCGCCACCCGCGACCGGAGACGAACCGCCTCGACGCCACCCGCACGCCACCTGCGCGCCATCCGCGCGCCGGCCCGCCGCCCGCACGGTGGTAAAATGCGCGGTTCCCCCCGTTTCCGATCCGCTCCCTGAGCGCTCATCACGTCCCACACGTCCCATCATGTCCGACACCCGCCCCGACACCCTGTTCGCGCTGAACGCGCTCTCCCCGCTCGACGGCCGCTACGCCGCCAAAACCGAAGCCCTGCGCGACTGGCTCTCGGAAGCCGCTTTCATGCGCAATCGCGTGACGGTCGAGATCCACTGGCTGATCGCGCTGTCGCGCGCCGGCTTCGCCGAAGTGCCGCGTTTCTCCGAAGCGTCCGAGCAATTCCTGCTGCAACTGGCCGAGCGCTTCACCGCGCACGACGCCGCCCGCATCAAGGAAATCGAGCGCGTGACCAATCACGACGTGAAGGCGGTCGAGTACTGGCTGAAGGAATCGGTCAAGGGCCAGGAAGAGCTGGAGCGCGCGAGCGAGTTCATCCACTTCGCGTGCACGTCGGAAGACATCAACAACACGTCGCACGGCCTGATGCTCGCCGGCGCTCGTGAACACGTGATCCTGCCGGCGCTGCGTTCGGTGCATCAGCGCCTCGTCGCGCTCGCGCACGCGCATGCCGAACAGCCGATGCTGTCGCGCACGCACGGCCAGCCGGCCAGCCCGACCACGCTCGGCAAGGAAATGGCCAACGTCGCCGCGCGTCTGGCGCGCGCGATCGAGCGCATCGCCAAGGTCGAACTGCTCGGCAAGATGAACGGCGCGGTCGGCAACTTCAACGCGCACCTGTCCGCGTATCCGCAGTTCGACTGGGAAGCGTTCTCGAAGGACGTGGTCGAAAACCGCCTGAAGCTCACCTTCAACCCGTACACGATCCAGATCGAACCGCACGACTACATGGCCGAGCTGTTCGACGCGATCTCGCGCGCCAACACGATCCTGCTGGATCTGGACCGCGACGTATGGGGCTACATCTCGCTCGGTTACTTCAAGCAGCGCACCAAGGCCGGCGAAATCGGTTCGTCGACGATGCCGCACAAGGTCAACCCGATCGACTTCGAAAACTCGGAAGGCAACCTCGGTCTCGCGAACGCGACGCTGCGCCACCTCGCCGACAAGCTGCCGGTGTCGCGCTGGCAGCGCGACCTGACCGACTCGACGGTGCTGCGCAACATCGGCGTCGCGTTCGGTTACTCGCTGCTGTCGTACGACTCGCTGATCCGCGGTCTCGACAAGCTCGAAGTGAACGCGCAGCGTCTGAACGAAGACCTCGACAACTGCTGGGAAGTGCTGGCCGAGCCGGTGCAGACCGTGATGCGCCGTTACGGCATCGAGAATCCGTACGAGCAGCTGAAGGAACTGACGCGCGGCAAGGGCATTACGCGCGAGGCGCTGCAAAGCTTCGTCGGCGGTCTGGCGATTCCGCAGGACGCGAAGGACCTTCTGCTCGCGATGACGCCGGCGTCGTACATCGGCAAGGCGGTTGAACTGGCCAAGCGGATCAGCTGAGCCATTCGCTGAACTGACCGTTTGCGTCGCGGCCTCAAGCAGCCGCGACCGCGCAATAAAAAAGCCGCTCCAGGGAGCGGCTTTTTTTCGTCCTGAGCGGTGGCGCGGGCCACCTGCCCAACGATCGGTCAACGCTGTTCGAGCTGCTTCAACACTTCGTCGACGATCTGTTCCGGGGTGAGGTCGATGCTGACCGTGATCGCTTCGTCGTCGCCCGGCTCTTCGAGTGTGTCGAGCTGGCTTTGCAGCAGCGACGGATCGAAGAAGTGCCCGGTGCGATGCCCGAGGCGCTCCGACAGCACCTCGCGCGAACCCTGCAGGTAGACGAAGCAAACATCCTTGTCGCCGGCGCGCAGCACGTCGCGATACGAGCGCTTCAGCGACGAGCAGGTGAACACCGCCGTCTCACCCGCCTGCTGCTTTTCCTCGATCGCCGCACGGATCGTTTTCAGCCACGGCCACCGGTCTTCGTCGGTGAGCGGGATGCCGTGGTGCATCTTTTCCTTGTTGGCGGCGCTGTGAAACGCGTCGCCGTCGGTGAACGTACAGTGCAGGCGTTCGGCCAGCAGTTCGCCGATCAGCGACTTGCCCGCGCCCGACACGCCCATTGCGATCAGAATCATGTGAATCTCCTTACAGGACCGCCGCGAGCGCGAAGGTCAGGCCCAGCCCCATCACCGAAATGATGGTTTCGAGGAGCGACCACGTTTTGAAGGTCTGCCCCACCGTCATGCCGAAATACTCTTTGATCAGCCAGAAGCCGCCGTCGTTCACGTGCGAGAAGATCAGCGAGCCCGAGCCGGTCGCGAGGACCATCAGCTCCGGCTTCACCTGCACCGCGCCGGCCGCCGCGATCGGCGCGACGATCCCGCAGGCGGTCGTCATCGCGACCGTGGCCGAACCGGTTGCCAGACGGATCATCGCCGCGACCAGCCAGCCGAACATCAGCGGCGACAGATGCACCGCGGTCGCGACGTTGGTGATTTCCTTCGAGATGCCGCTATCCATCAGCACCCGGCCGAAACCGCCGCCCGCGCCGACGATCAGCGTAATGCCGGCGATCGGCGCCAGACATTCGCCGCAGAACTTCTGGATCTGCTCGCGATTGAAGCCGCGGCTCGCGCCGAAGGTCCAGAAGCTGACCAGCACGGCCGTCAGCAGCGCGACGTCGGTGTTGCCGAAGAAGCGCAGCAGATCGTTCGGCAGCGTCTTCGGCTCGAACACCAGGTCGGCCCAGCTGCCGACCAGCATCAGGATCACCGGCAGCAGAATCGTGAACAGCGTGATGCCGAAACCGGGCAGATCACGCTGCGGCGCGTTCGCTCGCACGCCGTTGCCGACGTTATCGCCACCTGCGTCGCTGCCGAGAAACTGCGCGGCCAGCGGGTTGTCTTTCGGCAGTTTGATGTGGCGGCTGATCAGCAGCGCGAACAGCGGACCGGCGACGATCGCGCACGGAATGCCGACGATCAGACCATACGCAATCGTCTTGCCGATATCCGCGTGATACGCCTGCACCGCGAGCAGCGCGGCCGGGTGCGGAGGAATCAGCCCGTGCACGACGGACAGACCGGCGACCATCGGCAGGCCGACCAGCAGCAGCGATTTATTGGTGCGTTTGGCGACGTTGAACGCGATCGGAATCAGCAGCACGAAACCGACTTCGAAAAACACCGGCAAGCCGACGATGATCGCGACGACCATCATCGCCCAGTGAATATGCTTCTCGCCGAACCAGTTGATCAGTGTGGTCGCGATCCGCTCGGCGCCGCCCGATTCGGCCATCATCTTGCCGAGCATCGTGCCGAGACCGACCACGATCGCGATGTGACCGAGGGTGTTGCCGTTACCCGTTTCGAACGACTTGACGATAGTCTGCATCGGCATGCCGGCGACGAGGCCGAGCAGCAGCGAGACGATGATCAGGACGAGGAACGGATAGACCTTGAAGCGCGTGATCATCAGGATCAGCAAGGCGATCGCGATCAGCGCGTAAATGAGCAGCATGCTGCCGTGGGCTTCCATGAAGCTCCTCCTTTTGAGTTATTGATTTGAGTGCGGAACACGGGCCGCACTTCGTCTCACGGCAACCTGCGCGATGCCTGAAAACCCGGCTGGCCGCGCGGACGCTGAATTTTACAGTTTGTGTCGTGGAAACGCCCGCCAATCCAGTACGCATCACACGCAAAAAAAGAGTCCCGGCGCGACAGCCGTGGCGGCTGTATCGACGAGACTCGTATATCGGACCGGTTACGCTCGTGGCCGTCCGCTAGACGCTCAATGCGCGGGCGCGGCCAGCTGGCTCGCGGCGCGCGCGAGGCGCGTGACTTCTTCCCAGTTCTGCGCGGCGAGCGCCGACTTCGGCGTGAGCCACGAACCGCCGACACACACCACGTTCGGCAGCGCGAGGAAATGCGGCGCGCTTTCCGCGGTGATGCCGCCGGTCGGGCAGAACTTCAGCGCCGGGAACGGGCCGTGAAACGCCTGCAGCATCGGCACGCCGCCGGCCTGCTGGGCCGGGAAGAACTTGACGATGTCGTAGCCGAGTTCGAGCGCGAGGATGATGTCCGACGGCGTCATCACGCCCGGCAGCAGCGGCAGACCCGCGTCCTGCGCGGCCTGGTGCAACTCTTTCGTGAGACCCGGCGACACGCCGAACTGCGCGCCCGCCTTCTTCGCCTGCGCGCAATGCTCGGGCTTCGTGAGCGTGCCGACGCCGACCACGATGTCGTCGGCCAGCCCGCACGCACGCTCGATCGCGCCGAGGCCGGCCGGCGTGCGCAACGTGATTTCGAGCACCTTCACGCCGCCCGCATGCAATGCGCGCGACACCTGTTCGCCCTGTTCGACCGTATCGAATGCGAGCACCGGAATCACCGGGCCGAGGCGCACGATATCGCTTACTGTTTTCGCCGTCATAGTCAGACTCCTTGTTTCTGCAGCGCCGCGCCGGTTTGCGCGGTGCTCCTGTGTTGGTCGCCGTGCTGCTGGCCGTGCTGTGCGGGCGTGCCGTGGCCGCCTTCGCCGACCATCGGGCCGAAAACCGATGCGCCCTGCTCGGCCGGCGCCGCCGCCGCGCGAAATACGCCGAACAGCTCGCGGCCGAAGCCGACTTCGTTCTCCGCCTGATGCCGCGATTGTTCGCACTGGCGCGCCGCCCATTCGGCCGCGTCGATCTCGATGTCGAGCACGCCCGCTTCGGCGTCGATCACCAGCATGTCGCCGGTGCGAACCTTGCCGATCGGCCCTTGCAGCAGCGCTTCCGGCGACAGGTGAATCACCGCCGGCACCTTACCCGATGCGCCCGACATCCGGCCGTCGGTGACCAGCGCGACATGGAAACCCTGATCCTGCAACACACCCAGCAGCGGCGTCAAACGATGCAGCTCGGGCATGCCGTTTGCGCGCGCGCCCTGGAAGCGCACCACCGCGATGAAGTCGCGCTTCAGCTCGCCGTTATCGAACGCTTCCTGCACCGCTTCCTGCGAATCGAACACGATCGCCGGCGCCTTCACCTTGCGATGCGCGGCGGCAACCGCCGAAATCTTGATCACGCCGCGGCCGAGCTTGCCCTGCATCAGGCGCAGGCCGCCGTCCGGCTGGAACGGTTCCTTGATGCCGCGCAGCACCGCGGTGTCCGCGCTCGCTTCGACACCCGCGACCCATTGCAGCTTGCCGTCGAGCAGCTTCGGCTCTTCGGTGTAGTGCGTGAGGCCCTTGCCCGCGACGGTGTTCACGTCTTCGTGCAGCAGCCCCGCTTCGAGCAGGTTGCGCACGAGGAACGCGACGCCGCCGGCCGCGTGGAAGTGATTCACGTCGGCCTTGCCGTTCGGATAGATCTTCGCGAGCAGCGGCACCGCCTGCGACAGCTCGTCGAAATCGTCCCAGTCGATCACGATGCCGGCCGCGCGCGCGATCGCGACGAGGTGCAACGTGTGATTGGTCGAGCCGCCGGTCGCCAGCAGCGCGACGATGCCGTTGACGATCGCCTTCTCGTCGATCACGTGGCCGATCGGCATGTAGTTGCCGCGCTCGACCGTCAGATCGAGCACGCGGCGCGCGGCCTGCGCGGTCAGCGCGTCGCGCAGCGGCGTGTGCGGATGCACGAAGGCCGAGCCCGGCAGGTGCAGGCCCATCACTTCCATCAGCATCTGGTTGCTGTTCGCGGTGCCGTAGAACGTGCAGGTGCCGTGGCCGTGATACGCGGCCGCTTCCGCTTCGAGCAACGCGTCGCGCCCGCACTGGCCGGTCGCGAACTGCTGGCGCGTCTTGGCTTTGTCGTCGTTGGACAGGCCGCTCGTCATCGGGCCGGCCGGCACGAAGATGGTCGGCAGATGGCCGAATTGCAGCGCGCCGATCAGCAGGCCCGGCACGATCTTGTCGCAGATCCCGAGGCACAGCGCCGCGTCGAACATGTTATGGGTCAGCGCGACCGCGGTGCCCATCGCGATCACTTCGCGCGAGAACAGCGACAGCTCCATCCCCGCGTTGCCCTGGGTGATGCCGTCGCACATCGCCGGCACGCCGCCCGCGAATTGCGCGACGCCGCCGTTTTCACGCGCGGCCTGCTTGATGATGTCCGGGTAGTTTTTGTACGGCGCGTGGGCCGACAACATTTCGTTGTACGACGAAACGATGCCGATGTTCGGCTCGCGAATCTGCTTGATCTTGAGTTTGTCGTTGCCTTCCAGACCCGCGAAACCGTGTGCGAGGTTCGCGCACGACAGCGCGCCGCGCGCCGGGAAACGCCCCTGCGCATGCTGGATACGGGCCAGATACGCTGCGCGCGTGGGCTTGCTGCGCTCGATCACGCGTTGCGTGACCTTCGACAATTGCGAATGCGGGGAAACCATCGGAGCTCCTTCGTCGCCGGCGGCGGGCAAGCGTGACGCCTGGCGGTATCGCGGGGTGGTCGCGGGTTGGGTCGGGACGTTGCGGTTGTGCTTTCGAACGACGCCATCTTAGTAGAAAAACTACACGATCGCAACGACGAAACCTGCTGCAGCGCCGCATCGCCGATCACGCTGTTTCGCTTGACTGGCGGCACATCAAGGTAAAACAAGCAAAACCTAGGGATAACACTTAGACGCAATATGTAGTTTTTGTACCTGCCTTTTGTCGGATATCGACCAATCGGCTATAGTCCACGGATTCTTCAGCATAGTGCGAGTTTTCCGATGATGCTGTCCCAGGTGGAAGAGATGCGCGACCAGTTGCGCCCGTCCGAGCGCAAGCTGGCCGATTACGTGATCGAAGCGCCGCGCGAGGTGCTCGATCTGTCGATGACCGAAGTCGCCGCGCGCGCGGGCGTGAGTCAGCCGACCATCGCGCGGTTCTGCCACGCGCTCGGCTTTTCCGGCTTTCGCGAGTTCAAGATCCGGCTCGCGCAGGGGATCGCCGCCGAGGTGCCGGCCGTCTATCGCGACGTGCGCCCCGACGAGCCGACGCCCGGGGTCGCCGCGAAGGTGCTGGACCGCACGATCGGTGCGCTGATCCAGGTGCGCAACAACCTGTCGTCCGACAGCGTCGCCGCCGCGATCGAAATCCTTGCGCAGGCGCGGCGCATCGAGTTCTACGGCGCGGGCGGTTCCGGGATCGCCGCGCTCGACATGCAGCACAAGTTCTTCCGCCTCGGCATGCCGAGCGTCGCGTATTCGGACCCGCACACGTTTCTGATGTCGTCGGCGCTGCTCGGCGCGGGCGACGTGGTGGTCGCGATCTCGAACACCGGCCGCACGCGCGACATCATCGATGCGGCGAAGGCCGCGTTGAACGCCGGCGCGAAGGTGATCGCGATCACGCACGGCAACTCGCCGCTCGCGCGGCTCGCGACGGTCGGCCTGTTCGCGAACGTCGACGAAGACACCGACATCTTTTCGCCGATGACCTCGCGGGTCTCGCATCTGGCGATCGGCGACATTCTGGCGGTCGGGGTCGCGCTCAGCCGCGGGCCGGAACTGGTGGAGAAACTCGCGCAGACGAAGGAAGTGATTC
This sequence comes from Burkholderia sp. SRS-W-2-2016, assembly GCF_001931485.1. Classification (GTDB taxonomy): domain Bacteria; phylum Pseudomonadota; class Gammaproteobacteria; order Burkholderiales; family Burkholderiaceae; genus Paraburkholderia. The sequence continues at coordinate 205,952 of NZ_MSDV01000046.1, forward strand.
ACCGGCGGCGGGTGGATTCGCAGGGGTGACGCAGGCGTCGCAAATCGCAAACGCGCGCCCGCCGAAAACAAAAGGGCGGTGTGCCAGTTATCCGGCACACCGCCCTTTTGTTTTTTCCAGCAACGCGGCGCGCTACTGCAACCGCAACCGCTACCGCACGCTCAAAACGGCTTGATCACCACCAGCGCGACCGCCGCTAGCATCCCGAGCACCGGCAGCTCGTTGAACATCCGATACCACTTGTCCGTGCGCCGGTTCTCGCCGCGCTCGAAGCGTCGCAGCAGCACGCCGCAATACGCGTGATAAACGATCAGCAACACCACCACGCCGACCTTCGCGTGAATCCAGCCCTGCCCGCTGCCGATCCCGATCACGAGCCACAGCCACAGCCCGCACGCGAGCGCCGGCACCGCGATGATGGTCATGAAGCGGAACAGCTTGCGCGCCATCAGCAGCAGACGCGCGGTCGCCGCGGGTTCCGTTTCCATCGCCAGATTGACGAAGATGCGCGGCAGGTAGAACAGGCCGGCAAACCAGGAGGCAATCAAGACGATGTGAAACGTTTTAACCCAAAGCATCGGCGGTCCTTTGTTGTTGTGGGGTACAGCTTTACAGCTACTGCTAAAGCTACAGTTCAAGCACCGCGCTTACTGGCGGCCCTCGCCGTGCCCCAGCACGACGTACTTCAGCGAGGTCAGCCCGTCGAGGCCGACCGGCCCGCGCGCGTGCAGCTTGTCGTTCGAAATGCCGATCTCCGCGCCCAGACCGAACTCGAAGCCGTCGGCGAAACGCGTCGATGCGTTGACCATCACGCTCGCCGAGTCGACTTCGCGCAGGAAGCGCATCGCGCGGTCGTGGTCTTCGGTGACGATCGCGTCGGTGTGCTGCGAGCTGTAGGTGTTGATGTGCTCGATCGCCGCGTCGAGATTGTCGACCACCTTGATCGCCAGCACCGGCGCGAGATATTCCGTGCGCCAGTCTTCCTCGGTCGCGTCGACCAGCGGGCCGACGCCCGCGTCGGCGAGCACCGCGCGCGCCGCCGCGTCGACACGCAGCTCGACGTCTTTCGCGCGATACAGCTTGCCGAGCGGCGGCAGCACCGCGGCCGCGATGCCGCGCGCGACCAGCAGCGTTTCCATCGTGTTGCAGGTGCCGTAGCGGTGCGTCTTCGCGTTGTCGCAGACGTTCAGCGCCTTGGTCAGATCCGCGCGATCGTCGACGTACACGTGGCAGATGCCGTCCAGGTGCTTGATCATCGGCACGCGCGCTTCGTTCATCAGACGCTCGATCAGGCTCTTGCCGCCGCGCGGCACGATCACGTCGACGTATTCGGTCATCGTGATCAGCTTGCCGACCGCCGCGCGGTCCGCGGTCGCGACGACCTGCACCGCGTCCTGCGGCAGCCCGGCCGCCTCGAGCCCTTCGCCGATCAGCTTCGCGAGCGCGGTATTGCATTCGAGCGCCTCGGAGCCGCCGCGCAGGATCGTCGCGTTGCCGGACTTCAGGCACAGCGCGGCAGCGTCGATCGTCACGTTCGGGCGCGATTCGTAGATGATGCCGATCACGCCCAGCGGCACGCGCATCTGGCCGACCTGGATGCCGCTCGGCCGGTACTTCAGATTGCTGATCTCGCCGATCGGATCGGCGAGCGCCGCGACCTGGCGCAGCCCTTCGACCATCGTCGCGAGCGCCTTGTCCGACAGCGTCAGGCGATCGATGAACGCGGCGTCGTGGCCCTTCTCGCGCGCGCGTTCGAGGTCGCGTGCATTGGCCGCCTTCAGCAGGTCGGCGTCGCGCTCGATCGCTTCGGCGACGGCCGCGAGCGCGGCGTTCTTCGCGGCGGTCGACGCTCGCGCCATCGCGCGCGAAGCCTGGCGGGCGCGCTGGCCGAGGTCGGTCATGTACTGGTCGATATCCATGGTCATTCTCGTGATGCCGCGCACGCTGCGGTGCGGCGGTCTGGCGGGATTAGCGAAAGATCAAGCGATTGTAAGTCGGGTCGTGGGGCGGCGCTTGCGGCGGCGGAGCGCAGCAGTGCCGGGCTTGCCGCCGTTGCCACCGTTGCCACTCTTTGGCGCCCCTGGCGCGCGTCAGACTGGACGGCGGGGCGGCGGGGCGGCGGCGGTACGCGGTCGTGGCGGCACCGGCGCGCCGGCTGCTGGCGCACCGGCCGCCGGTCTGGGCGCGGCTACCGTCATCGCGAGGTCGAACAGGCCGTCCCACGGATCGGGCGGCGGAGCATTGCGACGATTGCCGGGCGTGCCGCCCGACAGCCCCTTCACCTGGCGGTCGAGCCGCGCCGCCAGCTCGAGCGCCTGTTCCAGCGCCGCCTCATTGACGCGCGACAGCGCCGGTCCGATCAGCCGTTCGCGCGGCCCCCACACACGGTTCTCGCGGGTCAGCATCGCGAGCGGCTTGCCGGCCGCGACACCGCGCTTGATGCGCAGCAGCGTGCGCACTTCCTCGACGACCGCCCACAGCACCAGCACCGCGGCCTCGCCCTCGCCGCGCAGCCCGTCGAGCATGCGCGCGAGACGGCCGACGTCGCCCGCCAGCATCGCCTCGTTGAGCTTGAACACGTCGTAACGCGCGACGTTCAGCACCGCGTCCTGCACCTGGTCGAAGCTGAGCGAGCCCTGCGGATACAGCAGCCCGAGTTTCTGGATTTCCTGATGCGCGGCGAGCAGATTGCCCTCGACGCGCTCGGCGATAAACGCGAGCGCGCGCCGCCCTTCTTCGCCGGCGGCAACCCGCTGGCCTTGCGCCGCGAGCCGCTGGCCGACCCAGTTCGGCAATTGCGCGCGCTCGACCGGATCGATCTTCAGCGCGACGCCCGCGTCCGCCAGCGCGCTGAACCACGCGGACTTCTGCGTGGTTGCATCGAGACGCGGCAGCGTGATCATCGTCAGTACGTCGTCGTTGACGGCGGCCGCGAGCGCCTTCAGCGCGTCGGCGCCTTCCTTGCCCGGCTTGCCCGACGGAATCCGCAGCTCGACCAGCTGGCGGTCGCCGAACAGCGACATCGACTGGCTCGCGCCGAGCAGCGAACTCCAGTCGAAGCCGCGCTCGACCGTGAACACCGAACGGTCGGTGAAGCCCGCCGCGCGCGCGGCCGCGCGGATGCGGTCGCAGGCCTCCTGCGCGAGCAGGTGCTCGTCGCCGTACACGACGTACAGTCCGGCGAGGCCCTTGGCGAGATGCGCTTCGAGCGCGTCAGGTCGCAGTTGCATGGCTAGCGGTCAGAATGGTCCGGCCGCTCACAGCGGCGGCGGCGGCAGCGGCGCGCGCGGCACGAGCGGCTGCACCACTTCGCCCGGCGCCGGATGCATCGAGCGCACCGCGCCGAGGCGGCGCACCAGCTGATCGATCGCGTCGTTTTCCATGTCCGCGAACAGGATGTCGGACTCGGCGGCCTTCGCCTGCGAGAACTGGTCGCTATAGGTCATCGCGCGGTTCAGCGCGATCACGCTGCTCGGAATCAGCACCGTGCCGTCCTTGCCGGTCAGCGTATAGGTCATCTGCAGATTCAGCTGATATTCCGCGACCACGCCCAGCGAATTGAGCGTCAGCGTGCTGATGCCGCGGCCCTGCGTGATCTGCAGCAGCGCGTCGGCATTGGCCGGTGAGCTGACCACCACGGTGTCGCTGCCGCCCTGCACGATGCGCGTAAAGCGCGCGACGGCCGCGGGCGAGCCGCCCGACACGTACAGCCGCTTGAACGGGTAGTCCTGCTGGCCGCGCAACTGGAAGCCGCAGGCCGACAACATCATTACGCTGCAAGCGAGCGTCAAAAACGATCTGCGAGTCACATTCGCTCCCGGTTCGCAGTGGATTCGCGGTGCCGGCGAACGCCGCCGCCGACGGGCGGCGTCCGTTCAACCGGCGCGATGGCGTGGTCCGTCAAACGACCACGTTCACGAGACGGCCCGGCACCACGATGATCTTCTTCGGCGCCTTGCCTTCGCTGAACTTCGCGACCATTTCGTGCGCGGCCGCGAGTTGCTCGATCGCTTCGCGCGACGCGTCCTTCGCGACCGTCAGCGCACCGCGCACCTTGCCGTTCACCTGCAGCACGAGTTCGATCTCGGCTTGTTCGAGGGCCTTTTCGTCGACCTTCGGCCACGGCGCGTCGAGCAGCGAGCCGTATTCGTCCGCGTAGCCGAGTTCCTGCCACAGCTGGAACGTCAGGTGCGGGACGACCGGGTACAGCACGCGCAGCATCACGCTGTAGGTTTCGCGCAGCACGGCCGGCTGCGCGCCCTTCGCGCCGTCGAGCGCGTTGAGCATCTTCATCGCCGCCGACACCACCGTGTTGTACTGCAGACGCTGGTAGTCGAAATCGGCCTGCTTCAGCACGCTGTAGATCTCGCGACGCAGCACCTTGTCGACTTCGGCAAGTTGCGCGGCGTCGAACTGGCCGCCGGCGCGCAGCGCGGTTTCGTTCGCGTGACCGAAATTCCACACCCGGCGCAGGAAGCGGCTCGCGCCGTCGACGCCCGAACCCGACCACTCGAGCTGCTGCTCGGGCGGCGCGGCGAACATCACGAACAGACGCGCGGTGTCGGCGCCGTGCTGGTCGATCAGCATCTGCGGGTCGACGCCGTTGTTCTTCGACTTCGACATCTTCTCGACGCCGCCGAGCACGACCGGCTGGCCGTCCGCGTTCAGGATCGCGCCGACCGGGCGGCCCTTGTCGTCGAACGACACGGTCACGTCGGCCGGGTTGTACCAGGTCTTCTTGCCCGCGTCGCTTTCGCGGTAATACGTTTCATTGAGCACCATGCCCTGGGTGAGCAGGTTCTTGGCCGGCTCGCCGAACTTCACGAGACCGAGGTCGCGCATCACCTTGGCCCAGAAGCGCGAGTACAGCAGGTGCAGGATCGCGTGCTCGATGCCGCCGATGTACTGGTCCATCGGCGCCCAGTAGTCGGTACGCTCGTCGACCATGGTCTTCGCGTCCGGCGATGCGTAGCGGTAGAAGTACCACGACGAATCGACGAAGGTGTCCATCGTGTCGGTTTCGCGCTTGGCCGCGCCGCCGCAGGTCGGGCAGCTGCAATTCAGGAATGCTTCGGACTTCGCGAGCGGATTGCCGGTACCGTCCGGCACCAGGTCTTCCGGCAGCACGACCGGCAGGTCTTTCTCCGGCACCGGCACGTCGCCGCACTTCGGGCAGTGGATGATCGGAATCGGCGTGCCCCAGTAGCGCTGGCGCGACACGCCCCAGTCGCGCAGACGCCAGGTGATCTGCTTGTCGCCGAGACCGAGTTCCTTCAGGTCCGCGGCGATGCGGTCCACCGCTTCGTCGTACGCGAGGCCGTCGTACTTGCCGCTGTTGACCAGCGTGCCGGACTTCTCGCCGTACCACTCTTCCCATGCGGCGGTCGAGAACGTCTGGCCTTCGACGGCCACCACCTGCTTGATCGGCAGACCGTATTTCTTCACGAACGCGAAGTCGCGCTCGTCGTGCGCCGGCACGCCCATCACCGCGCCTTCGCCGTAGCTCATCAGCACGTAGTTGCCGATCCACACCTCGACCTTTTCCTGGGTCAGCGGATGTGTGACGTAGAAGCCGGTCGCCATGCCCTTCTTTTCCATCGTCGCGACGTCGGCTTCGGCGACGCCGCCGCGCTTGCATTCGTCGATGAATGCCTGCAGCTCCGGATGGTCTTTCGCGAGACGCGTGGCGAGCGGATGTTCGGCGGCGATCGCGCAGAACGTGACGCCCATGATCGTGTCGGCGCGCGTGGTGAATACGCGCAGCAGCTTCTGTTCGCCGTCGATTTCATACGGGAAACCGAAGTTCACGCCGAAGCTCTTGCCGATCCAGTTCTGCTGCATGATCTTCACGCGCTCGGGCCAGCCGAGGCCGTCGAGATCGTTCAGCAGTTCGTCCGCGTACTGCGTGATGCGCATGTAGTACATCGGGATTTCGCGCTTTTCGACCAGCGCGCCCGAGCGCCAGCCGCGCCCGTCGATCACCTGCTCGTTCGCGAGCACGGTCTGGTCGACCGGGTCCCAGTTCACGGTGCCGGTCTTCTTGTACGCGATGCCCTTTTCGAGCATCTTCAGGAACAGCCACTGGTTCCACTTGTAGTAGTCCGGGCTGCAGGTCGCGACTTCGCGCGACCAGTCGATCGCGAGGCCCATCGACTGCATCTGCTTCTTCATGTAAGCGATGTTGTCGTAGGTCCACTGCGCGGGCGGCACGTTGTTGGCCATCGCGGCGTTTTCCGCCGGCATCCCGAACGCGTCCCAGCCCATCGGCATCAGCACGTTGTAGCCGTTCATCCGCAGATAGCGGTACATCACGTCGTTGATCGTGTAGTTGCGCACGTGCCCCATGTGCAGCTTGCCCGACGGATACGGCAGCATCGAAACGCAGTAGAACTTGGGCTTGTCGGTGGTTTCCGTCGTCTTGTACGCGTCGATGGCGCGCCATTGCCCTTGCGCGGCGGCTTCGACGTCGGAGGGAACGTATTTTTCGTGCATGGTGTGATGGGATCGCTAGGTTCGGTGCTTTCGCACCGGCCTTGGTGCTCTGCAGGATGTGGATGCTTTGTTTCCCCGTTGGCGGGGAAAGCGTCGATTATACCGTTCGCGGACGGGTGCGCCGCGCGGCGTGGCGCGGGGTTTGGCTCGCGGCGCGGCTCGCGGTCCGGCGCGCGGCGCGGCGGTTCAGGGTTGCGCGGCGGGCGGCGGCGGGTCGGTGACGAAGCCGAGCCGTTCGAGCCCCGCCTGCTGCGCGGCGCCCATCACCTGGGCGATCACTTCGTAGCGGGTCGAGCGCTCCGCGCGCAGCTGGATTTCGGGTTGCTCGGACTGCTTGCCGGCTTCGGCGAAGCGCTCGCGCAGCTGCGCGAGCGTCAGCGGCTGGCCATTCCAGTAGAGCCGGCCGGCGCCGTCGATCGACAGCGCGATGGTCTGCGGGGTCTGGCGCGCGGGCGCCGCGGCGACCTTCGGCAGATCGAGCCGGATTGCGTGCGAGAACAGCGGCGCGGTGATGATGAAAATCACCAGCAGCACCAGCATCACGTCGATCAACGGCGTCATGTTGATCTCGGCCATCGGCGCGGCCGTCTGCTTTTTCTCGAGTCCGCCGAATGCCATGTCGCCTCCTTGCGTCCGGGCGTGCCGGTGTCAGCGCTGCGTCTCGCGCGCCGCCATCGGCTGCGTACGCGGCGGCGCCGGCGCGTGCTCGGCCGGCGCGCACACATAGGCGTGCAGATCGTGCGCGAAGCCGTCGAGTTCCTCGGACAATTGCCGTACCAGCCGCCCGAGCACGTTGTACGCGAGCACCGCCGGAATCGCGACCACCAGGCCGAACGCGGTCATGATCAGCGCCTCGCCGACCGGGCCGGCGACGTTCTCGATCTGCGCCTGGCCGCTCGCCGCGATGCTGCCGAGCGCGTGATAGATGCCCCACACGGTGCCGAGCAGCCCGACGAACGGCGCGGTGCTGCCGACCGATGCAAGCAGCACCTGGCCGAATTCGAGCCGCCGTTGCGAGGCGTTGAGCGCCTGGCGCAGCGCGCGCAGCACCCGTTCGCTACGTTCGACGCGCGCGAGCAGCGCGCCCGGAATCTCGACCTCGGCCGCATGCAGCGCCGCTTCGGCGAGCGGTGCAAAAACGCGCTCGCGGTCCGTGCGCCTGAGCGTGGCGACGCCCTCGGCAAGAGTCGGCGCTTGCCAGAACCTCGCGATCGCGCGCGCCGCCTGGCGTTTCGCGCGCGTCAATATCCAGCTCTTGACGATCAGAAAGCACCAGCTCGCAATCGACATGGCCAGCAGCACATACGCGACGCCATGCGTGATCGCGTCGCTGGTTTGCAGGTAATGGATGATGCCGCTGCTGCCTGCCATCTGACCTCGCCGTCGGAAAGTGACTTCGGGATGACTTCAGGAGCGAGGGCGCGCGCCGCGCGGCCCCCGTGCGTAACCCGTCTGCGCTCAACGCAGACCGAGCACGTCCTGCATGTCGAAGAAGCCGGTGTTGTGGCCTTCGAGGAAGCGTACAGCACGCAGCGCGCCTTGTGCATACGACAGACGGCTCGCCGACTTGTGGGTGATCTCGATGCGCTCGCCGATGCCCGCGAACAGCACCGTGTGATCGCCGACGATATCGCCGCCGCGAATCGCCGAGAAGCCGATCGTGGACGGATCGCGCTCGCCGGTCACGCCTTCGCGGCCGTACACCGCGCAGTCGTCGAGATTACGGCCGAGCGCGTCGGCGATCACCTCGCCCATCGTCAGCGCGGTGCCGGACGGCGCGTCGACCTTGTGGCGATGGTGCGCTTCGATGATCTCGATGTCGTAGCCGGTCGCGAACTGGCGCGCCGCGTATTCGAGCAGCTTCAGCGTGACGTTCACGCCAACGCTCATGTTCGACGCGAACACCACGCCGATTTTCTCCGACGCCGCGCGCAGCTGCGCCTTCTGCTCGCTGTCGAAGCCGGTCGTGCCGATCACCATTTTCACGTTGTGGCGCTGCGCGGCTTCGAGATGCTGGAGCGTCGCGTCCGGACGCGTGAAGTCGATCAGGTAGTCGGAGTCGGCGAACACGCGCTCGATGTCGCCGGAAAGCAGCACACCGGTCTGCTTGCCGAGGAACGCGCCGGCGTCCTGGCCGAGCTGCGCGGCGCCGGTACGGCAGAGCGCGCCGGACAGCGTCGCGCCGGCATCGTTGAGAACGGTTTCGATCAGCATGCGGCCCATACGGCCCGATGCGCCAGCAATGGCAATTTTCATGACGGTGAGGATTCGAAAAGACACAGCCGGAAATGGCTTCCGGCAAACGCGACCCGGCAGATGCGCCGGCACGGATGGTTGGGCGCGCGCGCCCGGCGAAATTCGGTTCGAACGGCGAGCGGCGCTGGCAGCACACACGCCCACGTCGCGCGAGCGGTTCGCCCGGTGGGACCGAGCCGCATCGCGCGGTAGGACCAACCCAAAACCCAACTTCGGCGGGCGTCGCGCGGCACGCGCCACCCGCCTCACAACAACGACAGCAGGCTTACTCGCCCGTGCCCGAACCCGACGGCGAGCCGGTCAGCGGCGCGTTCAGCGTCGGACCGCTGCTTTGCGAACCGTTCGGGCCGACCGGATTGCTGTTGTCCGACGGCGCCGCCGGCGGCGGCGGACGGTGGAACTGGAATTGCGGCTGGCCGCCGCTGGTCGGGCCTTGCGTCGGGATCCCGCCGGCGTTCGCACGCGGCGCGGAAGCCCGCGCGCTCGACGTACCGTTCGACGTCGTCACCGCGCTGGTTGCGCGATTGGCGGCCTGGGCGGCTTCCGCGTTGGCGTCCGTGGACGGCGCGGCAACCTGCGCGGCGCCTTCCACCGACGGCGAGCGGGTCGTGTCGATGGTCGGCGCGCCGCCGGCAACCGCCGCGCTCGCGGCGGCGGCGTCGCTGGCGGCCACCGCGTTGGCGGCCTCGGCCGCGCTCGTCGCGCGCACCGGCGCCGCGTTCGGCCGGCGGCCGCTGCGGTCGCCGTCGATTTCGGCCAGCAGTTCGAGATTGCTCGGCAGATCCTCGCCGCCCGTCCAATGGGTCACGAGGTCGCCGGAGAAGTACACGACGAAGTCGCGCTGCTGCACGATCGACGTGTTACCGCGCTTGAAATAGAACACGTAATCCCAGCGATCCGCGTGGAACATGTCGGTCAACAGCGGCGTGCCGAGCACCTGGCGCGCCTGCGCGCGGGTCATGCCAACCTTCATCTGGCCGGCCATTTCCTGCGACACGAAGTTACCTTGCACCACCGTAATGCGATACGGCGTGATGTGCTGGGCAAAGCGCTGGGTCAGGCTGTCGTAGGTGGAACATCCGGCAAGTACCGCGACAGTCGCAACAGCGATCAAGGTACCCCGCATGCGGCTCCCCCGGTAAATCAATTGAGATTTAGAAATCATTTCACTCACCGTGCGGGCCCTCTGGCGGGCCGCGCTCATTCCATCGAAGATGACCAGAACGGCAAAAACACATTACTATGAGAGCCCAGCATTGTACTCTAGGGATCCCTTGTCATGACCAATCCAACCGATCTCAAGAATATCGGGCTCAAGGCGACCCTTCCGCGCCTCAAAATCCTTGAGATTTTCCAGCACAGTCCGGTGCGTCACCTGACCGCCGAAGACGTGTACCGCAACCTCCTGCACGAGGAACTCGATATCGGTCTCGCGACCGTGTATCGCGTGCTGACGCAATTCGAGCAGGCCGGCCTGCTCTCGCGCAGCAACTTCGAGTCGGGCAAGGCGGTGTTCGAACTGAACGAGGGGTCGCACCACGACCACCTCGTGTGCCTCGATTGCGGGCTGGTCGAAGAATTTTTCGACTCCGAAATCGAAAGCCGTCAGCAGTCCATCGCGAAGGAACGCGGCTTCAAACTGCAGGAACACGCACTGGCACTGTATGGAGCGTGTACGAAGGAGAATTGCCCGCATCGCAAGCATTAAGTGCTGATGCGTCGTGGGCCGCGTGGAAGTAAGCGGCCCGGCAAGTCGACGAAAAAAAGCCCGGCCGATGAGAATCGGCCGGGCTTTTTCATTGTCGCGGCGTAAATGGCTTGCGTCCCCGCCGCCGTGCGTCCCGATGCGTCAGGCGGCCAGCTCGGCGCTCGCCTCGAACGCCAGCCGCCACGGGTGAGCCAGCTGCAACTCATCGCAATTGGGCCCCTCGCCGCCACGATCGACGACGACGAAATCGCTGACCCGGTCGAGCGCGAGCAGCGAATGGTGCCAGACCCCTTTCGCATAATTGACGCCCTGCCACGCATCGGTCCAGAACGCGCGCATCTGCGCCGGATCGAACTCGCCGGCCGGCGCGACCACCACCAGATAGCGGCCCGCGTGTAATGGAATGAAAGCCTGGCTGCCGAGCGGATGCCGCTCCATCATCGTGATCTCGACCGGCAGCGCGCGCGGCTGCGCGCGAAACAGGTTGATCAGCGTGCGGCCGCCGCCGTCCGTCACGTCGACGCGCGCGAGGTCGTGAAAGCGCTCGGTCGTGCCGCCGTTGATCGGAAAATGCCGCGCGCCATCGAGTTCGATCACGTCGCCGAACGGGGCGAACGCCGCGCGCGTCAAACGCTCCACTTGCAGGGTCTTCATAAGCGCCGCTCCATCACGTTGCGTTAAACGACCTCGCCCCACAGACGCAGACGCGATACGCCGCCGTCGGGGAAGATATTGAAACGCACGTGCGTGACCGCCCCGAGCGCCGCGAGGTCGCTGAACGTATGCACGTGATCCATCTGCAGTTTCTGCTCGCCGAGCAGCACCGGCCAGAACATCGCCTGGGTGACCAGCGAGTCGTCGGTGCCGCCCGTCACCGAGGCCGCCTGCAGCGAGCAGCGGTCCGGGAAATTGCCCTTGAAGTGCGCGGTGTCCACTTCGATCTTGCGGATCACGCCCGGCCGCGCGAGCGCGACGATCGCCCAGTCGTTGCCCGGCTCGCGCCGGCGCCGGGTTTCCCAGCCGTCGCCCATGTTGACGCCGCGGCCCGGCATCAGCATCTGCGAGGCCGGCCCGAAATGCTGGTTGTTCGCGGCGACGAGGTACGCGCCGTTTTCGACCGCGGCGAGGTCGAGCAGCGTGCCGGGCTCGACCCGCGACCAGTCGCGCTGCGGCTGGCCGTACACGCGCAGCCGCGCGAGCCCGCCGTCCGGATACAGATTCACGCGCAGATGGGTGAACGGGCGCGCGTCGTTCACTTCCACGTAGTGATGCTGGTTGCCCTGCAGCGTGGTGGCCGGCACCAGCGTCTGCCAGTCGGTCTGCTCGGGCGGCGTCTCGGCGTCGCTGTAGCAGCCGTCGATCGATGCGGCCGGCGGGAAATTGCCGGTGAAGTGGCTGGTATCGAGATCGACGCCGTGCACGACGCCCGGCCGCGCCAACCGGATCACGCAAAAGTCGTGGCCGGTGGTGCGCTTGCGGCGGGTTTCCCAGCCGTCCATCCACTTGCCGTGGTCGTCGTACTTGCCGGGGATGAACACCGCCGGCTGCGGCTCGAGCATGCGCTCCTTCGGCGCGAAGAATTCATCGCTCGCGAACAGCGCTTTCGCGCCGAGCCGCGGGTCGGCGAGGTTCATGTAGCGGCGCGTGAAGGCGGGAGCGTTGGGATCGAGAATCGGATTGGCCATGATGTCGGTCGGTATCGGTAAGGGACAGGAACGAAGCAAGGAAGCTGGAAGCGCCGGCTCAGTGAGTCTCAGTGAGGGAGAAGCTTCGCCGGCGCGGTGAGCGCGCCGCTGCGGCGCGCGAAAACATCGGTAACGGAAAGCGGACAACAGCGGGTGGTTGGTCCGGTCAGGCCGGCCCACCCGCCCTTCGATCAGACAGCCGGCGCATGCTCGCCGCCGACCGCATCGGCGTCGTCGACCGCCGGCACATAGCGCAGCGCGTCGTCGCGGTTCAGCACGCGATGCGCGCGGGCCTTGTCGATATCGTTCTCCCACACGGCGACCACCACGGTGGCGACGCAGTTGCCGATCAGGTTGGTCAGCGCGCGGGCGATGCCGACGAACCAGTCGACCGGCAGAATCAGCACGAGGCCGAGCACGGGGATTGCCGGAATCGCGGATAGCGTCGCGGCGAGAATCACGATCGCCGAACCCGGAATGCCGTGCGCGCCCTTCGACGTGACCAGCGACACCAGCACCACGACGATCAGATCGTGCGTCGACAGCGGCGTGTTGGTCGCCTGCGCGATAAAGATCACCGCGAGCGTCAGATAGATCGAGAAGCCGTCGAGGTTGAACGAGTAGCCGGTCGGAATCACGAGACCGACTGTCGAGTCCTTCACGCCCATCCATTCGAGCTTGCGCATGATCTGCGGCAGCACGGCGTCGGACGATGCGGTGCCGAGCACGATCGACAGTTCCTCGCGCAGGTAGCGGATCAGCTTGAAGATGCTGAAGCCGGCGAGCCGCATCACGATGCCGAGCACGACCACCACGAACACCACGCAGCTCGCGTAGAACACCAGCACCAGCATGCCGAGCTGCTTCAGCGATTCGACGCCGTAGGTGCCGGTGGTGAACGCGATCGCGCCGAGCACGCCGAGCGGCGCGAGCTTGATGATGAAACCCATCACGCGGAAGAACACCTGCGAGAGTTCGTCGATCAGCCCGCTGACGCGCTGCGCGCGCTTGCCGAGCAGCGACAGCGCCGAGCCGAACATCACCGAGAACACGAGGATCTGCAGGATGTCGCCGGTCGCGAACGCGTTGAACGCGGTCTCCGGGATGATCTTCAGCAGGAAGCCGGCGGTGTCCTTCAGGCTCTTCGCGTGCTCGGTGTAGTTCGTGAGCGAGGCCGCGTCGAGCGAACTCAGATTGATGTTCATGCCGACGCCGGGCCGCGTCATGTACGCGAGCACCGCGCCGATCAGGAGCGCGATCGTCGTCATCACCTCGAAGTAGACCACCGCCTTCAGGCCGACCCGGCCGACCTTGCGCAGGTCGCCGGCGTGCGCCATCCCGCTCACGACCACGCAGAACACGATCGGCCCGATCACCATCTTGATCAGCTTGAGGAAACCGTCGCCGAGCGGACGGAGCGACTGCGCGAAATGCGGAAAGACGGCACCGAGCACGATACCGAGCACGAGCGCGATGACGACCCGCCCGAATAGCGAATTGAAGAACTTCAACACGGCTTCCTCCTGGTGACAGATGTCTCTGGACTACCTCTGTTCAGACTGGTCTGACCAGTACTGTTATGGGCAATAGTAGGAAGCCGATATAGTCGAGTCAAGGACGCGTCGAATAGTGTTTACCCGTTGTTTTGCTTCGTATTTTCGGGACGGATGGCAGAGCGGCTACGCCACGCGGTGCATTCGCGCACGGCGCGTATTAAAATTCTGGTCAGACCACGCCCACGAGTGAGCACTCATGAAAAACGTCCCGCATACCGTCACCGACGCGGCGATCGCGACCATCCGCGAGCGCATCGAAGCGGGCGTCTATCCGGTCGGCAGCCTGCTGCCCGCACAGCGCCAGCTGTCCGACGAACTGTCGATCAGCCGCGCGTCGCTGCGCGAGGCGCTGTCCACGCTCGAAGCGCTGGGGCTGCTGGTGATCCGCCCCGGCAAGGGCGTGTATGTGGAAAGCGCGCAGGCGAAAAACGCGCAGGCGTGGCGCTTCGCCGAGCAGTCGTCGCTGCCCGACACCTATCAGATGCGTTACGCGCTCGAAGGCTTCGTCGCGCGCATGGCGGTGCTGGCGGTCAGCGACGCCGACCTCGCGTGGCTCGAGGACAACGTCACCGCGATGCAGAGCGCGCTCGCCTGCGACGAACTCGACGAAGCCGCGCGCTACGACTACGAGTTCCATATGCGCATCGTCAGCATCGCCGGCAATGCGGCGATCGAGTCGATCCTGCGCAGCAGCGCGGAAATCATGAAGGAAAGCCAGCGGATGCCGTTCTACCGGCGCGAGCGGGTGCTGTCCACCTACACCGAGCATCGTGCGATTCTCGATGCGCTGAAGGCGCGCGATTCGCTCGCCGCCGGCAAGGCGATCGAGACGCATATCGCGAACGCCGCGCAGCGCGCGGGGGTTTATTTCCCGACGCCGTAAAGGCAACGCGGCGCCCGGCCGCAGACGAAAAAAAGCCGCTCCGAAGAGCGGCTTTTTGCTACTGCGAGCGTCGCGCCGGCGGCATCGGAAACCTTGCCACCGGGCGCCTGCGCCCTGCTGCTTACTTCGCGTTCGCGAGCGCCACAGCCGTGTCCAGCATGCGGTTCGAGAAGCCCCACTCGTTGTCGTACCAGCTCGACACCTTCACCAGACGGCCCGACACCTTCGTCAGCGTCGCGTCGAACGTCGACGAAGCCGGGTTGTGGTTGAAGTCGATCGACACCAGCGGTGCGTCGTTGTAGCCGAGGATGCCCTTGAGCGAGCCCTGCGATGCTTCCTTCATGATCGCGTTGACTTCTTCGACCGTCGTGTCGCGCTTGGCGATGAACGACAGATCGACGACCGACACATTGATGGTCGGCACGCGAATCGCGTAGCCGTCCAGCTTGCCGTTCAGTTCCGGCAGCACGAGGCCGACCGCGGCGGCTGCGCCGGTCTTGGTCGGGATCTGGCTGTGGGTGGCCGAACGCGCGCGGCGCAGGTCTTCGTGGTACACGTCGGTCAGCACCTGGTCGTTCGTGTACGCGTGGATCGTCGTCATCAGACCGGTTTCGAGGCCGATCTTGTCGTTCAGCGGCTTGACCAGCGGTGCGAGGCAGTTGGTCGTGCACGATGCGTTCGAGATCACCGTGTCCGATGCCTTGAGCACATTGTGGTTCACGCCGTAGACGATCGTCGCGTCGACGTCCTTACCGCCCGGCGCCGAGATGATCACCTTCTTCGCGCCGCCCTTGATGTGCGCGCTAGCCTTTTCCTTGGTCGTGAAAAAGCCGGTGCACTCGAGCACGACGTCGACGCCCAGCTCGCCCCACGGCAGTTCGGCCGGGTTGCGGTTGGCCAGCACGCGGATCTTGTCGCCGTTCACGACGAGGTAGTCGCCGTCCACCGACACTTCGCCCGGGAACTTGCCGTGCGCGGTGTCGTACTGCGTCAGGTGAGCGTTGGTCTTCGCATCGCCCAGGTCGTTGATGGCCACGATTTCGAGATCGTGCTTCTTGCCGTTTTCATAGAAGGCGCGCAGGGTGTTGCGGCCGATCCGGCCGTAGCCGTTGATTGCGACGCGAATCGTCATGACTTATCTCCTGATGGCTAAAAAAACCTTTCTATTCGTCCGACCGGTGGCGTTGCCGCCCCGCATGAAGCGCTCTGCGTGAGCGGCGCGGATGCGTACGGCAACGCGTGAACCGGTCAGTCGAGGGCGGCCTTCGCCGTCGCGACCACGTTCTCGACGGTGAAACCGAAATGCTTGAACAGCACGCCAGCCGGGGCCGATTCGCCGAACGTGTCGATGCCGACCACGCCGCCTTCCAGACCCACGTACTTGCGCCAGAAATCCGTCACGCCCGCTTCGATCGCGACGCGGCGCACGCCGTGCGGCAGCACGCGTTCGCGGTACTCGGCGTCCTGCTTGTCGAACACGGTGGTCGACGGCATCGACACGACGCGGGCAGCGATGCCTTCGCGCGCGAGCGGCTCGACCGCCTTCATTGCGAGTTCGACTTCCGAGCCGGTCGCGATCAGGATGATCTTGCGCGCGACGATCTCTTCGTCCCAGTCGCGCAGCACGTAACCGCCCTTCTCGATGTTGGCGATCTGCGCGTCGGTGCGCTCGTTGAACGGCAGGTTCTGACGGCTGAAGATCAGGCACGACGGGCCTTCATGCGCGATCGCATGGGTCCAGGCCACCGCGGTTTCGACCGTGTCGGCCGGACGCCACGTTTGCAGATTCGGGATCAGGCGCAGGCTCGCGACGTGCTCGATCGACTGGTGGGTCGGGCCGTCTTCGCCGAGGCCGATCGAGTCGTGCGTGAACACGAAGATCGACTGCGACTTCATCAGCGCGGCGACGCGCAGCGCGTTGCGGCTGTAGTCCGAGAACGTCAGGAAGGTACCGCCGAACGCCTTGTAGCCGCCATGCAGCGCGACGCCGTTGATCGCCGCGCTCATGCCGAATTCGCGCACGCCGTAGTTCACGTAGTTGCCGGCGGCACGGCCTTCGGCATTCACGCGCACCGGCTTGGCGGCCTTCCAGTTGGTCAGGTTCGAACCGGTCAGGTCGGCGGAGCCGCCGAGCAGTTCCGGCAGCACGGCCGACAGAGCCTCGATCGCCTGCTGCGAAGCCTTACGCGTCGCGACGGTTTCCGCGCGCTCGTTCGCGCCGGCGATGATCGCCTTGGCCTTTTCTTTCCAGTCGGCCGGCAGCTGCTTGTCGCTGCGGCGCTTGAATTCGGCCGCTTCCTGCGGGTACTTGGCCGCATAGGCCGCGAACGCCTTGTCCCACTCCGACTCGTTGCGCGCGCCCGCTTCCTTCGCATCCCATGCCGCGTAGACTTCCTGCGGAATCACGAACGGCTCCCACTTCCAGCCGATCGCCTCGCGGGTCGCCGCGATTTCCTTGTCACCGAGCGGCGAGCCGTGCGAATCGTGCGAGCCGGCCTTGGTCGGCGCGCCTTCGCCGATCACGGTCTTGCAGCAGATCAGCGTCGGCTTGTCCGACTGCTTGGCCTGCTTGATCGCCGCGTCGACCGCGTCGACGTCATGGCCGACCACGTTCGGGATCACGTTCCAGCCGTACGCCTCGAACCGCTTCGGGGTGTCGTCGTGGAACCAGTGCACCACTTCGCCGTCGATCGAGATGCCGTTGTCGTCGTAGAACGCGATCAGCTTGTTCAGCTTCAGCACGCCGGCGAGCGAGCAGGCTTCGTGCGAGATGCCTTCCATCAGGCAGCCGTCGCCGACGAACACGTACGTGTGGTGATCGACGATCTTCGCGTCAGGCTTGTTGAATTCGGTCGCGAGCAGCGACTCGGCGAGCGCCATGCCGACCGCGTTCGCCAGACCCTGGCCGAGCGGGCCGGTGGTGGTCTCAACGCCCGGCGTGATGCCGTATTCCGGGTGACCCGGGGTCTTCGAATGCAGTTGGCGGAAATTCTTCAGCTCTTCGATCGGCAGATCGTAGCCGGTCAGGTGCAGCAGCGAATACAGCAGCATCGAGCCGTGGCCGTTCGACAGGATGAAGCGGTCGCGGTCCGCCCAGTGCGGGTTCGTCGGGTTATGGCGCAGATGACGCGACCACAGCGCGACGCCGATTTCGGCCATGCCCATCGGCATGCCGGGGTGGCCGGAATTCGCCTTTTGAACGGCGTCCATGGACAACGCGCGGATTGCGTTGGCCATCAGGGAAGTGGGTGCGGGAGACGGGGTCGTCATGTCGAGTCCGGAGACAGAGTCAGAAAGCGGGGCGCGCTTGAGGCCCGGAAGCTCGGCGGCCAGCTCGCTGCGGCGCACGATGCGGCGCCACCAGACGCGAAACGGGCAGAGCAATCGGACAAGGCTGAAAGCGTCACATTCTAGCAGAAGGTTTACCCCGAGCCGCCCGCAAAGCCGCCCGGACGCGCGGTCCAATTCACCCGCGCCGGCGCGGGCACGCCGCCTGCCACTACAATTCGGGCAACCGCTCCCGCCACGCTCACCGAACGAGTCCCGCCGCCGTGAACGCACCGCTGATGTTCCAGCCGAATGCCGATGCCGTCTATGGGTTTGCGCACGCGCGGCTGATAGAAAGTGTCAAATCGCACTATCAGCGCATCGAAATCTGGGACACGCCGCAGCTCGGCGCGCTGTTCACGCTCGACGGCCGGCCGATGACCTCCGCCGGCGACGAATTCATCTATCACGAATGCATGGTGCACCCGGCCGCGCTCGCCCATCCGGCGCCGCGCGCGGCGCTGGTGCTCGGCGGCGGCGATGGCGGCGCGGCGCGGCAGTTGCTCAGGCACCCGGGGATCGAGCGGATCGTCGTCGCGGAACTGGATGCCGAGGTGGTGCGGCTCACGCGCGAGCATCTGCCGAGCGTGCATGGCGGGGCGTTCGAGGATCCGCGCGTCGAGCTGGTGATCGGGGACGCGGCGGATTATGTTGCAGCGGCGGGTGCGGGTGCGGCGGCCGACGCCAACAAGTTCGATCTAGTGATCTTCGACCTGACGCCGCCCGACTCCCCCGCCGCCGGTCTCTACACGCCCGCCTTCTACGCGCAACTGAAGCGCGTGCTGCGCCCCGGCGCCGCGCTATCGCTGCATCTCGGCTCGCCCTATTTCCACGCGCCGCGTATCGCCGCGCTGCTCGCCGATCTGCGCGCCGCCTTCGCCCAGGTGCGCACGCTCGGCACCTTCGTGCCGCTGTACGGCTCGCTGTGGATGATGGCGATCGCCAGCGACACCCTCGACCCCGCCGCGCTGAGCACCGACACGCTGACCGAGCGCCTCGCCGCGCGCGGCATCGATTCGCTGCGCCACTACGAACCGGCCCTGCACGCAGGGCTATTCTCGGCGCTACGGTCGGTGCGCGATAAACTGGGCCCCTTGCCGCAGCAATCCAGTTGACGCGCGATGCCGCGACGCAAGCGTCGAACGCGAATCGCAGCCGCTGTTGCGCCCACCCACCCCATACGGAGAACTCCATGACCGCCCCCCGCCCCGCCGGTGTGCCCTGGCTGACCCCCTATCTGACGGTGCGCGACGCGCGCGCGTCGACGGCGTTTTTTTCGGCGGCGTTCGGTTTCGAAGTGCGTGACAGCGTGCAGGACGACGGCGCCGTGATGCACGTCGAGATGACCTATCAAGGCCAGTTGATCGTGATGTTCGCGCCCGAAGGCGCGTTCGGCTCGACCGCGCAGACGCCGAAGAGCGCGAACACGATCGCGCCGCAATCGTTCTATGTGTACGTCGAGGACGTCGATGCGGTCTACCAGCGCGCGCTCGCGGCCGGCGCGAAATCGCTGAGCGAACCGCAAGACCAGTTCTGGGGCGATCGCTTCGCGCAGGTCGAGGATATCGACGGTTACCGCTGGGCGCTCGCGCGCCATCTTTCCTGAGTTAATGAGTCTTTCGTCGATGCCCCGTTTTTTTGTTGCCGCTCCCCTTTATCCCGATGATGTGATCGCGTTGCCCGACGATGTCGTGCGCCACGTGCTGGTGCTGCGCCTGCAGCCCGGCGATTCGCTCGTGCTGTTCAACGGCGAGGGCGGCGAGTACGACGCCGAGCTGGTCGAAGTCGAACGGCGCTCGGCGCGCGTGAGGATTCGCGAATTCCGTGAAGTCGAAGTCGAGCCGCCGTATCGGCTGACGCTCGCGCAGGGGATTGCCGGCGGCGACAAGATGGACTGGCTGATCGAGAAGGCAGTCGAACTGGGCGCGGCGGGCTTCGTGCCGCTCGCGACCGCGCGCAGTGTCGTGCGTCTTGCCGGCGAACGCGCGCAGCGGCGCCAGCAGCATTGGCAAGGGGTGGTGCGGGCATCGTGCGAGCAGTGCGGGCGCAACCGCTTGCCGGAAGTGCAACCGGTGCAGGAGTTCGACGCGTGGCTCGACCGCTCGCCGCGCGAGCCGGCGGCGGGCGAGTTGCGTCTGCTGCTGTCGCCGCGTGCGAGCATCGGTTTTACCGCGCTGCCCGAGACGCCGCCGCCCGGCGGAGTCACGCTGCTGATCGGTCCCGAAGGCGGCCTGTCCGCCGATGAGGAAGCCGCGGCCGTCGAGCGCGGTTTCACCGCGGTTGGCCTAGGCCCCCGGGTGCTGCGCACGGAAACCGCCGGGATCGCGGTACTGGCTGCGCTCGCCGCGCGCTGGGGCGGCTGGTAAAGCGGCTAACGAAGAAAGCGACTGACCAAGCAAAAGGCCCGCCAATTGGCGGGCCTTTTGCCGACCTTACACGAAGTTCGCGAGCGGATCGGGCTGTCAGTGCCCGCTCAGGCTAAATCACACGAACGAATAGAAGACCCGGAACGCGACCTTGCGCTCGGCCCAGAACTCGGCCGCCTCGCGGAACACGTCGAGCAGCGTTTCGCGCCCTTCTTTATCGAATTTCTGCGCGATTGGCAGATGTTCGAGCACGATCACGAAGCCCGGCTGCGCGCCCGCCTTGTGCACGAGGTCGGTCAGGCAGTCGTACAGCGCGTCGTAATTCTTGCCGAAGTGCTTCGGAAACAGGAACGAGGTCGCGATCGTCTCGAGAACTTCCTGTTTCGACGCCGCATTCGCGCAGTACGCATACAGAAAGTGCTGACCGAGCTGGTTCGCTTCGTCGGCGAGATCCTGCACGCGGAACGCGCGGATCGATTGCACGATGTTCGGTCGCACGGTCCTGAAAAGGCTCATGGGCTCCTCGTTCGATGAAACCACGCCAGCCTCGCTCTGATTGTCGCGACCCTGCTCGTCGGCGCGCATCTTCATGACGCGTTGGAACAAATTGCCTTCGCCGGCCGCGAAAAGATCCGTCGCGACTGCGGAATCGTGCGCGTAGATGTTGTCGCTCATGCCGTTCATCCCGATGTCATTCAACAATTCGATTAAAACTGGTGTAGTGGTCGTCCGAGTAATAACAGTTGTCGGTCCGCTGCAGCGGACCTCCGCAGACGATGCGGCGCGCCCCGCGATTACGCGCGTGAGGCGTGGGAACGGTGTATTCGTGGTAATAACCGCGCCGGTGGGCGGGTAGCACCCGTTCGTAGTTACCGAATACGACGCCGTCTTTCTGATACGGATAAGGCCCGCCGGCGCCTATCAGGTTCAACGTATTGACTGCCTCGCGTGGCAATTGCGCCAGCGCGATGGTGCCCGTCTGCACGTTGGCCGCAGCCGGCGCCGAATAGTCTCGCGCCAGCGCCTGCGGCACGGAACTCGACAGCGCGACGAGCGCGGCGGCACCAACCAGCACGCCTTTGACGCCCACCCAGTTGCGTGCCATGTATCAGGGTTCCCCGCTGTCAGATCACGAGTTTGACGACCATGAAAGTCGTAAGGGTATCGCTAATCCCCTTTGGAATCAACGTTCGACGGCCCAGACGCCGCGTACCGCCGGCCGGCCAGGCCGATAGCCGCTGGTTTGACGAGGTTTGACAAAGCACTTAGCTCATTCAGGCTAAACTTAGCTCGACCGTGAACGAACATCGATGCCGGGAGCGCATGCGGTTGTCGGGAAGGTGTCCGGTTGCGGTTGAAAGTGCCTGGAACTGCTCAGCCGAAAGGCTGCGTCGTTGCCATTTTTCGGGGTGGCATTTCCCCAGCTTGCCCTGAGGCGTGCCCATTGCGGGCACGTCTTTTTTTTCAGGGACGCGCCGGTCGGGTGACCGGCTCGTGGGCCTGCGAGAGATCAGCGACTTCAGACCCCTGCGGCAGGCCAATCCTTCAGTCGAATCGACTCGTGCGATCAGCGGGTCGCGGTGACGTCCGCCACCAGCAGCGCCGTCATGTTGACGATCCGGCGCACCGTCGCCGACGGCGTCAGCACGTGCACCGGCTGAGCCGCGCCGAGCAGCATCGGGCCGATCGCGATGTTGTTGCCGGCCGCGGTCTTCAGCAGGTTGTACGAGATGTTGGCCGCGTCGATGTTCGGCAGCACCAGCAGGTTCGCGTCGCCTTCCAGCGTCGAATCCGGCAGCACTTCACGGCGCAGGTTCGCGTCGAGCGCGACGTCGCCATGCATTTCGCCGTCGATCTCCAGTTCCGGCGCGCGTTCACGCAAGATAGCGAGCGTATCGCGCATCTTCTGCGCGGTCGGCGCGTTGCTCGAACCGAAGTTCGAATGCGACACCAGCGCGACCTTCGGCTCGATACCGAAGCGGCGCACTTCTTCCGCCGCCATGATCGTGATCTCGGCCAGTTGCTCCGGCGTCGGGTCGACGTTCACGTGCGTATCGACGAGGAAAATCTGCCGGTTCGGCAGCACCAGCGCGTTCATCGCCGCGTACACGTTGCAGCCCGCGCGCTTGCCGATCACCTGGTCGATGAAGTGCAGATGGCGGTGCGTCGTGCTGACCGTGCCGCAGATCATCCCGTCCGCCTCGCCCTTCTTCACCATCATCGAGCCGATCAGCGTGGTGCGGCGGCGCATTTCGAGCTTGGCCATCTGCTCGGTGATGCCCTTGCGCGACATCATCTTCGAGTAGTCCTGCCAGAACTCGCGGTAACGCGGGTCATGGTCGGTATTGACGACCGTGTAGTCCTGGCCGTTGACGAGGCGCAGGCCGTACTTCGCGATACGCTGCTCAATCACCGCCGGACGGCCGATCAGGATCGGCTTGGCGAGCTTTTCGTCGACGATGATCTGCATTGCACGCAGAACGCGCTCTTCTTCGCCTTCCGCGAACACGATGCGCTTCTTCTCCGGCTCGACGCCGCGCGCCAGCTGGAAGATCGGCTTCATCGTCGTGCCGCTGTGGTAGACGAACTGCTGCAGATGCTGGCAGTACGCGTCCATGTCTTCGATCGGACGCTCGGCGACGCCGCAATCCATCGCGGCCTTCGCCACCGCCGGCGCGACCTTGACGATCAGACGCGGATCGAACGGCTTCGGAATCAGGTACTCGGGACCGAACGACAGATCCTGGATGCCGTACGCGGTCGCGACGATGTCGCTCTGCTCCTGGCGCGCCAGTTCGGCGATCGCATTGACCGCGGCGATTTCCATTTCGCGGGTGACCGTCGTCGCGCCGGCGTCGAGCGCGCCGCGGAACAGGAACGGGAACACCAGCACGTTGTTGACCTGGTTCGGATAGTCGGTACGGCCCGTGCACAGCACCGCGTCCGGACGCACTTCGAGCGCCAGTTCCGGCAGGATTTCCGGGGTCGGATTGGCGAGCGCGAGGATCAGCGGCTTGTCGGCCATCTTCTTGACCATGTCCTGCTTCAGCACGCCGCCGGCCGACAGACCGAGGAAGATGTCCGCGCCTTCGATCACTTCGGCGAGCGAGCGCGCATCGGTTTCCCGCGCGAAACGCTCCTTGTCCGGATCCATCAGCTCGGTGCGGCCCTTGTAGACCACGCCCGCGAGGTCGGTCACGGTGATGTTTTCCAGCGGCAGGCCGATGTCCACCAGCAGATCCAGACACGCGAGCGCCGCGGCGCCGGCGCCGGACGACACCAGCTTGACCTTCTTGATGTCCTTGCCGACCACCTTCAGACCGTTGGTGACCGCCGCCGCGACGACGATCGCGGTGCCGTGCTGGTCGTCGTGGAAGACCGGAATCTTCATCCGCTTACGGCATTCGCGCTCGACGATGAAGCAGTCCGGCGCCTTGATGTCTTCGAGGTTGATGCCGCCGAAGGTCGGTTCGAGCGCGGCGATCACGTCGACCAGCTTGTGCGGGTCGGTTTCGTTGATCTCGATGTCGAACACGTCGATGCCGGCGAACTTCTTGAACAGCACGGCCTTGCCTTCCATCACCGGCTTCGACGCGAGCGGGCCGATGTTGCCCAGACCCAGCACCGCGGTGCCGTTCGTGACGACGCCGACGAGGTTGCTGCGCGCGGTGAAGCGCGCGGCATTCAGCGGGTTTTCGACGATTTCCTCGCACGCGAACGCGACGCCCGGCGAATACGCCAGCGCGAGATCGCGCTGGTTGATCATCTGCTTGGTCGGGGCGATCGCGATTTTGCCGGGAGTGGGGAACTCGTGGTAATCGAGGGCGGCTTCGCGGAGTTTGGTGTTCACGGGATTCGACATAAGGCGGGCTTCGGTGCAGATTAGAATAGATGTTCGACGGCATTGTAGCCCCAATTGCCCGCTCAATTCCTTCAATACGGGTACAACTGCCGCGACTGAAACAGCGTGAACGGGCAATGCCGGATGGACTGCCGGGCACGCGCTTTGGTTCTCGTCGGTTCTCTGTGCTTCTCCACCGTAATCCGCTCTTTTTCCGCCAACATGCTTTCCGAGTTCTCGCTGATCGACCGCTTTTTCGCCCGCCGCGCCGCCGCGGCACGACCGTCCACCGCTGACGGGGGCACCCTCGGCATCGGCGACGATTGCGCGCTGCTCGCGCCACGTAGCGGCGAGATGCTGGCGATTTCGACGGACATGCTGGTGGAAGGCCGCCATTTCTTCGCCGACGTCGATCCCGAGGCGCTCGGTCATAAAGCGCTGGCGGTCAATCTGTCGGACCTCGCGGCGATGGGCGCCGAGCCGCAGGCGTTCACGCTGGCGTTTTCTCTGCCGAAAGCCGAAGAAGCATGGCTCGCCGCGTTCAGCGAAGGGCTGTTCGCGCTGGCTGAACGCCACGGCTGCGAGCTGATCGGCGGCGATACGACCGGCGGTCCGCTCAATCTGTGCATCACCGTGTTCGGCAGCGTGCCGCCGCAAACCGCGCTACGCCGCGACGCGGCACGCCCGGGCGACGACATCTGGATCTCCGGCACACTCGGCGACGCGCGCGCCGGCCTCGGCGTGCAGCGCGGCGAGTGGCACGCGGAAGCAGACGACGCCGCCCTGTTCCGAACCGCGCTCGAACGCCCAGAGCCGCGCATCGCGCTCGGTCTCGCGCTGCGCGGCGTCGCCCATGCGGCGCTCGATCTGTCGGACGGGCTGGCCGGCGATCTGATGCATATCCTCGAACGCTCGGCGCTGCGCGCGAGCGTCGATATCGACGCGGTGCCCCGCTCGGCCGCGCTGCGCCGTCTCGCGCCCGAGATCCAGCGGCGCTGCACGCTGGCCGGCGGCGACGACTACGAACTGTGCTTCACCGCCCCCGCCGGCGCGCGCGCCGCGGTCGAAGCGGCGGGCCACAAGGCCTCGGTCCCGGTGACCCGCATCGGTACAATAAGCGCTCTCGATGCGGCCCACGACCGGCCGGCCATCGCATGGCACGACGCGGCCGGCGCGCCGCTCTCTCTCACGTTGCAAGGTTTCGACCACTTCCATGCAGAATGACCCCTCGCTCGGCCCCGCCGACGATCTGATCGGCGCCCCGACGCCCGGCCCGAGCGCGCCGAAACCGCAGCCGCCGCGCCGCGCGAGCGCGCGTTTCATGCTGTCGCATCCAATGCACATCCTGTCGCTCGGCTTCGGCAGCGGGCTCTCGCCGATCATGCCGGGCACCGTCGGCACGCTGTTCGCGTGGGCCTCGTTCATCGTGCTGAACCGCTATCTGACCGTGCTCGGCTGGGGTGCGCTGATCATCGTCGGCTTTATCGGCGGGATCGCGCTGTGTGGGTTTACCGCGCGGCGGCTCGGCGTCGGCGATCCGTCGGCGGTCGTGTGGGATGAGATCGTCGCGTTCTGGCTGGTGCTGCTGATGGTGACCCCCGCCACGCTCACCGGACAGTTCTGGGCTTTCGTCGTGTTCCGCTTCTTCGATATGGTGAAGCCGCCGCCGATCGGCTATTTTGACCGGCGCCTGAAAGGCGGCTTCGGCATCATGTTCGACGACCTGATCGCTGCCTTTTTCACGCTGCTCGTAATCGCGTTGTGGCGGATGTCGGTTTGATTTTGCGGTGAGCGCCGGTTGCCGCCGGCGCTTTCGCCGCCCCCGATCATCGCTATTCGCCGTGCCTCGCCGCCGGCTTCGTTTCCCGGATTGACGCCATGCCTACCGATTCCGTCGTTCACCAGCTTGCGATCCGCGTGAGCAACCGTCTGCGCGACGAGCGCCTGATGCTCGCGACCGCCGAATCCTGCACCGGCGGCATGGTCGCGACCGCGATCACCGACATCTCCGGCAGCAGCGGCTGGTTCGAGCGCGGCTTCGTTACCTATTCGAATCAGGCGAAAAGCGAAATGATCGGCGTGCCGGCCGATCTGATCGACAAACACGGCGCGGTCAGCGAGCCGGTCGCGCGCGCGATGGCCGAAGGCGCGCTGCGCAACAGCCGCGCGCAGGTCGCGCTGTCGATTACCGGCGTCGCCGGCCCCGGCGGCGGCACCGCGACCAAGCCGGTCGGGATGGTGTCGTTCGGCTGGAGCAACCGGCTGCATACGTCGGTGGAAACGAAGATTTTCAAGGGCGACCGCGAGCAGATTCGCGTGCAGGCCGCCGCGCACGCGCTGCGCGGCGTGCTCGCGCTGCTCGATGAGCGTGAGCATTGAGCGGCGCCGCCCCGCGCGGAACAACGTCGCACCGGCGCACCGGCGCGGCAGCGGCGCCCGGCCGGCCGGCAACTTTGAACAGGTGGACCTATCTATGTCTGATTCGCGTGCGCTCGCGGACGAGCTGATCCGCCGCTTCGACCTGAAGCCGCATCCGGAAGGCGGATTTTTCGCGGAAACCTATCGATCGAGCGCCCGTGTGCGGCGCGACGGCGAGGCGGCCGACACGCGTTCAGCGTCGACCGCGATCTACTACCTGCTGTGCGACGGCGCGCATTCGGCGTGGCATCGGATTCGCTCCGACGAGGTCTGGCACTTCTATGCGGGCGCACCGCTGCTGGTGCATGTGCTCGACGAGACAAACGGCGCGCTGGTCACGCACCGGCTCGGCAATCCGCTCACCGATCCCGGCACCGTGTATCAGGCGGTAGTGCCGGCGGGCTTGTGGTTCGCGGCGGAATGCGCGGACCCCGCCACGTTCGCGCTGGTCGGCTGCACGGTCGCACCGGGGTTTGAATTCAGCGAGTTCGAACTCGCTGAGGTGGACGCGCTGAAGGCGCGGTATCCGCGCCATGCGGAATTGATTGGGCGGCTAGCGCCCAACGAGTAGCGAGCGCTCGCGGACCCTGACGCGCGGCATCCGCGACAGGTTGAGTTGGTCGGGAGGCTAGCGCCCAGCGCCAGGCAGCCCTCCACAATGTCAACGCGTGGAACGCGCGGCATCCGCCGTACCTGAAGCTGAAGCTAAAGCTGATTGGCGGCTCGCCGCAGCGCCGCGCCAATGTTCAACACCAGCGCCGCCTCCACTCCCCGCCCTACCTCACCGCTTACCGGAACGCATTGATCCGGTCGCGCGTATCCTTCGCGGCTTGAGCGGCTGCCTGCGCGAAGTCATCGCCCTTGCCCGCGTAAATGATCGCGCGCGACGAATTGATCAGCATCCCGTTGCCGTTCGCGGTGCGGCCCGCGTTCACGGTCGCCTGCACGTCGCCGCCTTGCGCGCCGATGCCCGGAATCAGCAGCGGCATGTCGCCGACGATCCCACGCACCACTTCGATTTCCTTCGGGAACGTCGCGCCGACCACGAGGCTGAGCTGACCGCTCGCGTTCCATTTGTCGGCCGCCAGTTGCGCGACGACCTGGTACAGCGGCCGCCCGCCCGTCTCCAGAAACTGCAGATCGGAGCCGCCCGGGTTCGAGGTGCGGCACAGCACGATCACGCCCTTGCCCGCATGCTCCAGATACGGCTCGATCGAGTCGAAACCCATGTACGGATTGACCGTCACCGCGTCGGCCTGGTAGCGCTCGAACGCTTCGCGCGCGTACTGCTCGGCGGTGCTGCCGATGTCGCCGCGCTTCGCGTCGAGGATCACCGGCAGGCCCGGATGGTTCGCGTGAATGTGGGCGATCAGCTGCTCGAGCTGGTCTTCCGCGCGATGCGCGGCGAAGTACGCGATCTGCGGCTTGAACGACGACGCGTACGGCGCGGTCGCATCGACGATCGTGCGGCAGAACTCGAAGATCGCATCGGCGCGGCCGGCGAGCGCGCCGGGGAATTTGCTGGGCTCGGGATCGAGGCCGACGCACAGCAGCGAGTTGGTGCGCTGCCAGGCGTCGTTGAGTGTCTGGATGAAATTGGACATGGTGGGTCTCGCGGCGAGCCGGTAATCGGAAGAAGGCGCGTATTTTACCTGCGTCCGGCGCGGCGCTCGCCGCCCTCTCGCCTGCCGCGCCTGCCGCCGCTACTGCCTGCGCCGCGACCCGCGCGCGCCCGGCATCGAGCGCAAGCCGGTGCGCTCGACGGTAAACCGGAACGTGCGCGTGAGCCGCTCGCCGCGCTT
The DNA here is from genome assembly GCF_001931485.1 of Burkholderia sp. SRS-W-2-2016. Taxonomy (GTDB): domain Bacteria; phylum Pseudomonadota; class Gammaproteobacteria; order Burkholderiales; family Burkholderiaceae; genus Paraburkholderia. The sequence goes on from NZ_MSDV01000046.1 coordinate 234,286, forward strand.
GAGCAGCGTCATCCCGTGTTCGCTCGCGCCGCCGGCGAGGTTCATCGCGTTGATCGGATGATCGACCGGTTCGAAGCAGAAGAAGTCCTCGCCGGGCGGCGTGTACAGCACGTAGTAGTCGGTATCCGCCGCGATGTTCAGCGACAGCCGCCGCTTCGGCCACACCACCGCCGCCTGCCCGCTCCAGCCGGTGAACGCGTGATTGACGATCGTCTCCGGCAACGGATACGCGACGCCGAACTGCCACGCGGGCGGCGCCGGCACGTGCCGCACCGGCAGCCAGTCGTCGCCCGACAGCCACAGCCCGCCGGCCGCCGCCGACAGCTCGGTATCCGCGTCGCGCACGAAGAACGGATGCACGCCGAGCCCGAACGGCAGCGTGTCACGCCCGGTGTTCTCGATTTCGAGCGCGATCACGAGCGTCGGGCCGTCGAGCGTATAAGTTTGCGTCGCGCGGAACGCATACGGTTTGCCGTCGCTGCGATCGAGCGTCAGCCGCACGTGCTCGCGGCCGGCCTCGAGCACCTGCCACTGCGCGAGCCAGCCGTCGCCGTGGATCGGCAGCGGCTCGTCCGCGCGGTTGCGCGGCACCTCGACACGGCGTCCGGCAACGCTGAAACGCCCGCCGCCGATCCGGTTCGAATACGGCAGCAGCGGATAGCAGGCGAGCTCATTGGGTTGCGTGGCGGCGCCGACCTGGCGGCAGCGCCGGAAGATCGGCGTCAGCGCGCCGTCGTTGCGCCAGTCGAAGCGGGTCACGCCGCCGCCGAGCGACGGCGCGACGTCGAGGCGCAACTGCGCGTTGGCGAGCGTGATGCACGCGACATCGGCGGCGCTGCCTTCGCCGCGCGCGACCGCCGCGGTACTGGGACCGGGCAGCACCGGGTTGGCCGCCGCGGCAAGTCGCGAGCGTCGGGTCTGGGCGTTCTGGGATGCGGCTGAAACGAGATTCGTCACAGTCATAGCGGGGCTCCATCGAGAGGCTTGGGACGTTGCCGTCAGAGGCTGACGGATGGTGTGGGCGATTATTTTTCTGACGGATCGCCTCTGTCCGAACTGCATGCTGCCGATTCGTTGCCGGCCGGTCGCGTGCCGCGAGTTGCCTGGAGGCGCGCTTGCCGGCGCGCCGTGACACGCACTGGCGAGCGCTTCGGCCCGCGTACCGGAACTGCCACATCGACTTCTGCTTCACCTGCACGATTGCGCGGTTCCGGCGCGCGGGCCGGAACCGCGTCATTCTGCGCTAGACAGGCGCGCCTTCAAACAGCGGCTCGGGCACGCCGCGCCGCGCGAGCGTCGCGACGAACACGCCGCCCGCGAGCGTATCGGCCGCGCGGTCGACCGCATCGAGTTCCGCGTACGCGCTCGTGATGTACAGCGTGTCGAGCTGCGGGCTGCCCGCGGCGAGGCCGCTCGGCGGACCGCCGAACGCGACGCAGCTCGGCTGCGAGGTCGGCACGTCGACCCGCTCGGTTTCGACGCCGTCGGCGCCGTAGCGCACCACCCGCGCGCCGCCCCACTGCGCGTTCCACAAGCCGCCGTCGGCGTCGACGGTCGAGCCGTCGGGGATGCCGGTCGCGTCGGTCAGGCGGGTGAACACGCGGTCGTTGGCGATGCCGCCGTCCGCGCGATAGTCGCACGCGCGAATTTCACGCGACGGCGAATCGCAGTAATACATCGTCGCGCCGTCCGGGCTGAACGCGATGCTGTTCGAAATCGCCGGCGCCGGCAACGGCAGCCGTTCGAGCGACAGATCGTGATTAAGCCGGTAAAAGCCGGCGACCGGCTGCCGCTGGCCGCTTTCGTCCTTGGTGCCGAATACGAAACGGCCCTGGCGATCGCAGCGCCCGTCGTTCACGCGCGTGTTCATCCCCGGCTCGACATCGACGATCCGCTGGGTCTTGCCGGTATCGAAATCGAAGAACGCGAAATGCGACGCGAGACCGACCAGCAGATAGCGCGGATTCGCGCACAGCGCGAAGGTCGCGAGCCGCTCGGGCATCGCGAACGAATCGCTGCGGCCGTCGGCCGGATCGTAGCGCCACAGCCGCGCGCCTTCGATATCGGTCCAGTAGAAGCGGCCGCTGCGCGCGCACCACGTCGCGCCCTCGCCGAGCTCGCATTGGGTGTCGAGCAGCAGCGTCGCCGCCTGCACGCGTGCGCCGGCAGTCACGCCCAGCCTCCGTCGACGACGATGTCCTGCGCGGTGATCATGCGGCTGTCGTCGGCGGCGAGGAACAGCGCCATCCGCGCGAGGTCGGCCGGCAGCAGCTCCGCGTCGATGCACTGGCCTTCCTTGATCTGGCGGCGGCCGTTGTCGTCGAGCCACAGGCGCAACTGCTTCTCCGTCATCACCCAGCCCGGCACCAGCGTATTGACGCGGATATCGAAGTGGCCGAGGTCGCGCGCGAGACCGCGCGTGAGCCCCTGCACCGCCGCTTTTGAAGTCACGTAGACCGGATAGCCGCCGTTCTTCAGCATCCAGCTGATCGAGCCGAGGTTGATGATCGAGCCGCTGCGCGCGGCCTTCATGTCTTCCATCACCGCCTGGGCCGCGAAGAACTGGTGGCGGATATTCACCGCGATGCCGGCGTCGAACGACTCGCGCGTGACTTCGCCGATCTGGTGGCGCTTGTCGTTCGCGGCGTTGTTGACCAGCACCTGGATCGGGCCGAGCGCGGCCTTCACGTCGGCGATCGCTTTTTGCAGCGCGTCGACGTCGGTCAGATCGACGCGCAGAAACAGCGGCTTGTGCTTCGAGTCGCCGAGCTGATCGGCGAGCGCTTCACCGGCGCTCGCGTCGATATCGAAGAACGCGACGCGCGAACCCTGCGCGGCGAAGTGCTCGACGAACGATGCGCCGATCCCGGTCGCGCCGCCCGTGATCAACACCGTACGGTCGACGAGACTCGGATAGCGCGCGTACGCGCTGTCCGCGAGGCGGGCATTTGCATTGGCCGGAGACGACATCGTGCGATTCCTTTAATGAGCTTGAGATAAGGAGAAGCGGTATAAGGTGCGCGTCGCGGGTTCAGTCGCGCGAGCCGCGGTTCTTCAACTGGTCGAGCAGCACGGCCGCGAGCAGGATCGCGCCGCGCACGAGGTACTGGTAGAACGCGTCGATGTTCAGCAGGTTCATCACGTTTTCGACGGTGCCCATGATCAGCACGCCGATCACGACGCCGGAGATCGTCGCGCGACCGCCGAGCAGCGACACGCCGCCGAGCACGCACGCCGAGATCACGTTCAGCTCGAAGCCTTCGGCGGCATTCGGCTGACCCGAGGTAATGCGCGACGCGAGAATCACGCCGGCCAGCGCGGTGACCGCGCCCTGGATCAGGAAGATCCACACTCGCGTGCGTTCCACATTGATACCGGCGAGCCGCGACGCTTCCGGATTGCCGCCGATCGCGAGCGTGTTACGTCCGTACACGGTCTGGTTCAGCATCACGCCGAACACGACGAAGCACAGCAGCGTGACCCAGATCGGCAGCGATACGCCGAACATCGTCAAGCCGCCGAGCGCGATGAAGGTATCCGACGACACCCCGACCGCCTGCCCGTGCGACACGATAAAGCCGAGGCCGCGGACAATTTCCATCGTCGCGAGCGTGGTGATCAGCGCGTTGATGCGCAGATACGCGATCACCGCGCCGTTGACGAAACCGATCACCGCACCGGCCGCGACCGCCGCAATGATCGCGATGAAGGTGTTGTTGGTCGCGTTGAGCACCATCGCGCACAACACGCCGGCGAACGCGACGGTCGAGCCGACCGACAGGTCGAAGTCGCGCGACGCGAGACAGAACATCATCGTGCACGCGACCATGCCGATCTGCGAGATCGACAGCGCGAGGCCGAGCATGTTCTCGATCGAGAAGAAATGGTCGACGGTCAGCGACATCGTCACGAACATCACGACGAAGATCACGATCAGGCTGTACTCGGTGATCTGCTGCCACCATTTGGCCTTGTCGCTGGTCTGCGGAATCAGCGCGTCGGCCGCGCTCTTGGCGGCCTGCTGCGCGAGGTTTTCTCTGGCTTGCATGTTCAATACTCCTCCCCGTTCCCCACGGGTTGCGGACTCGCGTCCGGATCAGGTTCAGGCCGCGCGCGAACCGCTCTGGTTGGCGGCGTTCGTGCTTGCGTTGGCGTTCGCATCGGCGTTCTCGGGTAGTGCGGTCGAGCTTTGCGGCAGCGCGAGGCTCAGCACCGCCTGCTCGTTCGCGTCCTTGCGCGCGAGCTCGCCGGAAATGCGGCCCTGGCGCATCACGACGATGCGGTCGGACACACCGAGCACTTCCGGCAATTCCGACGAGATCATCACGATCGCGCAACCGCGCTCGGCGAGCTGATAGATCACGTTGTAGATCTCGTGCTTCGCGCCGACGTCGATCCCGCGAGTCGGTTCGTCGAGAATCACGACCTTCAGATCGGGCTCGGCGAGCCAGCGCGACAGAATCGCCTTCTGCTGATTGCCGCCCGACAGGAAGCGGATCTTCTGCCGGCGATGCGGCGTCTTGATCTTCAGCAGCTTGATGAAACGGTCGGCGGTCTGCGCCTCTTTCTTGCGATCGAGGAACATCCCCGCGCGCAGATAGTGACGGCGGCAACTGATGTTGATGTTCTCCGCGACGCTCGCCATCGCGACGATGCCCTCTTCCTTGCGGTCTTCCGGGCACAGCACGATCCCGTGTTTAATCGCTTCGCCGGCGCTGCGCACCTTGATCGGCTTGCCGTCGAGCAGCAGTTCGCCGCCCTTCTTGTGCTCGGCGCCGTACACCAGATGCATCAGCTCGCTGCGGCCCGCGCCGACCAGCCCGAAGAAGCCGACAATCTCGCCGCGGCGCACTTCGAAGCTCGCCGGCTGCGCGAGCGGATGGCCTTCGATCGCCTTCGCCGCGAAGCGCACTTCGCCCAGCGGGCGCGCCGTATAACTGTAGATATCCGAAATTTCCCGCCCGACCATCTCGCTGACGATGGTGTCGCGCGACACTCCCGCGAGCGTCGGATGCGAGGCGACCTTGCGGCCGTCGCGGAAGATCGTGCACGCGTCGCACAGCTCGTAGATCTCGTCCATCCGGTGCGAGATGTAGATCATCGCGCGGTTGTCGGCGCGCAGATCGCGCACCAGCTTGAACAGCACCTCGGTCTCGCGATGCGACAGCGAGCTGGTCGGTTCGTCGAGCGCGATCACGCGCGCGTTGCGCAGCAGCGCCTTGCAGATTTCGACCATCTGACGCTGCGCGATCGACAGCTTGCGCAGCTTCGCGTTCGGGTCGAGCGCGACGCCCATCGCTTCGAGCCGCTCGCGCACGAAGCGTTTGGCCTCGCGTTTGTTGACCCAGCCGAGCGAGTTCGGCAGCTGGCCGAGCAGCAGATTTTCCGCGACCGTGAGGTCGGGCACGTATTGCAGTTCCTGGTGAATCACCGCGATTCCGGCGCCGATCGACGCGGCCGCGCTTGCAAAGCGCACCTCGTTGCCGTCGATCATCATGCGGCCCGAATCCGGCTGATACTCGCCGCCGAGTATTTTCAGCAGCGTCGATTTCCCCGCGCCGTTCTCGCCCATCAGGCCGTGAACCTGGCCGGCGTTGACGTCGAAGGACACACCGTCGAGCGCGCGCACGCCTGGAAAGACTTTGCCGATATTGTCAAAACGTAGCGTCGCTGACACTTCGCCTCCTCTCACGACCGGGGTCGGCGCTTGAGCGCGTTGCCCGGTCTCATGCAATTTCTTGCTGCCTCGTGTGGGCCGCGCGTATCGCGCGCGGTCCCTGTCTGTACCGCAGTTCTTCTGCAGGTCTTCTATTTGCCGTCGCCGGCGCGTGGCGAACGCGACGCGCCGGCGGCGTACTTCAGCTCACAGCGAACTCACGCGCTTACTTCGACGCGAGGCCCATCTTCTCGCGCACTTCGCCGACGTTGTCGCGGGTGGCCAGCATGCCGGTCGTCAGCGTGAGCTTCGGCGGTTCCTTGCCTTGCGTGATCCACGCGTACATCAGTTCCGAGGTTTCCTCGCCGTGGCGCTTCGGGCTGATGATCACGGTGCCGTAGAAACCGGTCGGTTGCGGCTTCTTGAACTCGTTCAATGCGGAGTCCGAACCGCCGATGCCGATGCCGATCATGTTGTCGGCCTTGAAGCCGCGGCCTTCCGCTGCGCGCACCGCGCCGAGCACGCCTTCGTCGTTCAGCGCGTAAGCGACCCAGTGCTTGTACTGCGGGTTCTTCGTCAGCGCGATGTTGGCCGCGTTGAACGCGTTTTCGGTGTCGGTCTTCGCTTGCGGCGCGGCGATGATGTTCGCCTTCGGGAAGCCCGCGGCGACCAGCGCGTCGGTCGCGCCGCTGGTGCGGTCGTGCGCGGTCGGCAGCTGTTCGTAGGTCACGTCGATCGCGCCGACGTCCTTCATGTCCCAGCCGCGCTTCTTGATTTCGGCCGCGATGCCGTCGCCGACCTGCTTGCCGATGTTGTACGCCGAGATGCCCATATGCGGGACCGATTCGATCGGCTTGCCGGCGCCGTCGACGAGGCGGTCGTCGACCGTCATCATCTTCAGGTTGTCGGCCTTCGCCTTCGCGACGATGCCCGGTCCGAGCTTGACGTCCGGCGTGCAGATCACGAAGCCCTGGGCCTTCTGCGCAGCGAGGTTGTCGATCGCGCTCATCACCTTCTCACCCGACGGCGCGCCGATCTTCACGAGCGTGAAGCCCTTCTCCTTGGCGGCCATTTCGGCGAACTTCCATTCATCCTGGAACCACGGTTCTTCCGGCTGCTTGACGAGGAAGCCGATCTTGACCGAATCGGCTGCCTGCACAACCGGCGCGTTGAACAGCACGCCCGTCGCCGCGGCTGCCAGCGTGAGGAAAATTCTGCGTTTCATGATGCAAGTCTCCTGACTAATTGATAACGAGAAGGTATCGGCCGCGTCTTCTTATACCGGTCTGACACACGCGGCCAGCGCGTCGTCCGGTTTTCTGTGCGCGCCGCCGGCGTGGGCGCGCGCGTGTCTGTTCTGTATTTCTTTTCAGTTCTTTCAGTCGTGGTACAGCGCCGAGCGCCCGCCATCGACGGTGATGCAGCTCGCGTTGATGAACGGCGCCTCGTCCGATGCGAGGAACACCGCGGTCATCGCGACTTCCTCCGGGCGGCCGATGCGGCCCATCGGTTGCAGGTCGAGCGTCGCCTGTTGCGCGGCGGCCGGGTCGGCCTGTTCGTTCCACCAGTCGTGCGTCAGTTGCGTCTCGATGTAGCCGGGCGCGATCGCGTTCACCCGCACGTTGCGCGGCGCGTATTCGATGCCGAGCGCGCGCGTGAGGCCAATCACACCGTGCTTCGCGACCGGGTACGGAAAGCAGCCCGGGATGATCTTGAACGCGTGCGTCGACGCGATGTTCACGATGCTGCCCGCGCCGCGTTCGACCATCCCCGGCAGCACCGCGCGGCAGCCGTTCCACACGCCGTCGAGATCGACCGCGAAGCAGCGCCGCCAGTCGGCGTCGGTCATCGTCAGCGGATCGCAGAACACGTTGATGCCGGCGTTGTTGACCAGCACGTCGAGCGCGCCGAATGCGCGTTCGCCTTCGCTCACTGCATGCTGCACCGACGCGGACTGCGTGACGTCGGTCTCTACCGCGAGCACGCGCGCGCCGCCTTGCGCCGCGAGTTGCTCTTCGATCAGCGCGGCCGTGCGACGGGCCGCGTCGATATCCAGTTCCGCCAGCACCACCGCCGCGCCCTCGCGCGCGAACGCGAGCGCGATCGCCGCGCCGATGCCGCGGCCGGCGCCGGTGACGAGCGCGGCCTTGCCGGCGAGCCGGCTCATTTCTTCACGCCCGCGCGGGCGATCCGCAGCCCGTTGATAAACGCCTTCGCGTGCGACGCGGTCACCGCCGCGCTCTGGCCCGGCTTGTACAGCGCCGAGCCGAGCCCGAAGCCGTTCGCGCCGGCACTGAGGAACGGCCCCATGTTGTCCGGGTTGATCCCGCCGACCGGCACCAGCGGCACCTGCGCGGCGATCACCGCGCGCCATGCCTTGACGACCTGGCAGCCGAGCTGCTCGGCGGGGAACATCTTCAGCACGTCCGCGCCGTTCTTCAGCGCGATGAATGCCTCGGTCGGCGTCGCGACGCCGGGCGCGCACGCGAGACCCTGCTGCTTCGCCGCGAGCACCACGTCCGGATCGCTATGCGGCATCACCACCAGCTCGCCGCCGGCCGACTTCACATCGGCGACGAAGCTCGGATGCAGCACCGTGCCCGCGCCGACGATCGCGTCGGCCGGCAGCACCTTGCGGATCGCGGCGATGCTGTCGAACGGCTGCGGCGAATTGAGCGGCACCTCGACGATGCGAAAGCCCGCTTCATAGAGCGCCTGGCCGTGATCGGCGGCGTCGGCGGGCGTCACGCCGCGCATGATCGCGATCAGCGGACACGCTTCGAACGCGGCGATCAGCCCCGCGTGCGGCATGTACGCTCCGGGCAGATTGATGTGAGGTTGCATGTCGGTTCCTTGTTTCGTGTGCGGCCGTGCCGCTGATTAGCCCGCGTGCGCCGCGCCGGCGGCCGGCGTGACCAGCCCCGCCTCGACGGCGACGCGCCACAGGCCGCGCTCAGTCGCTTGACGCACCGGCTCCGCGCGCAGACAGCCGAATTGCGCGAGCGCGAGACGGTAGCGCTCGCACAGCGCGTCGTTGCCGATCAGCCGCAGACTCTGCTGCGCGAGCGAGCTGTGCTGCTGCGTCAGTACCGCTTCGAGGCCGGCCAGTTCGTGGCCGATCAAGAGTCCCGACAGATAGTCGGGCTGCGCTTCGGCCGCCAGCTGGCCGGTCAGGCCGAGCGTGCGGGTGCTGAACATGGTCGCGAGCACGCCCGCCTGGCCCTTCTCGCGCGCGATGTTCACGCCGCGCAGGAATGCTTCGGTATCCGGACGATCGGGGGTGACCATCGTGCGGCCGAGGATCGTGTGTTCGCGCAGCGCGGCGAATACTTCGCCGGTCATGAAGGTGTGAAAGCGTTCGATGCGCCCGCCCTGGACGACGGCCCATTTCGCGTGGGTGCCGGGCAGGCCGATCAGCGAGCGGGAAGTGTCGGCGGAGCCGTCCGCGCTCAGCGCGCCGAAAATCTGTGTCTCCTCGCCGCGCATCACGTTCGGCAGCTCGCCGCGTTGCAGCACACCCGGCACGATATGCAGCGTCGCGCCGCACGCGGTCTGCACCCGCACGAGACCCGCCACCAGCGCATCGGCATTCGCGGGCGTGTCGACGTACGGCGCTTCGCGCCAGCCCTGCGCGCTGCCGACCATGCCGGCCGCGATCACCGGCACGCCGCGCGCCTGCTCGAGCCATGCGCCGCAGACGTCGTCGAACGCGGCATCGAAGCCGCCTTCGGCCGCGCGCTTCGGCAGATTCATGATGCCGGCCGGCGACGCGCGCAGCGCCAGCACCTGGCCGTGCGCGTCGAACAGATACGCGCGCAGCGACGAGGTGCCCCAGTCGAGCGCGATCAGCGCGGCGCGAGAAAAGTCGATGCTAGCGACTTCGACCGGCGCGTTCGCGTCAGCCTGGCGCCCCGCTTCGGTCGCGACGGCCGCCTGATGATTCGCCAGCGTGGCGGTAACGGCCGTCATCGTTTGATCCTGCGGGTAGCCGGTTGCGGCGCGCGCCAACCGAGTTCCTCCGAGATCGCGCGCGCCTCGCGCTGCACGACCGCAATCAGTTCGTCCATCCGTTCGAGCGGCATGTACGGAATCGTGCTCGCCACCGACAGCGCCGCGACGATCGCACCCGACGCGTCGCGCACCGGCGCCGCGACGCAGCGGATCGCTGCTTCGTTCTCCTCCAGATCGAACGTGTAGCCGCCGGCCGCGTAGTTCGCCATGCGCTGCATGAAGGTCGGCGCATCGGGACGGTTGTCGGGCGTGAAGCTGACGCCGGCGAGCGCGCGGCGCGACGCGTCGAACATCGACTGCCATGCGTCCGGGCTCAGGTCGAGCATCATCGCCTTGCCGATCCCGGTCGACGCCAACGGCATCCGGTGACCGACCCGCGAGCGCATTTCGAGGCCGCGTGTGCCGGGGATCTTGTCGATGTACAGCACATCGTCGCCGTCGCGCACGCCGAGGTGGATCGTGTCGAGCGTCTGCTCGGCGAGCGACTCCAGATGCGGACGCGCGACCGCGGTCAGCGGCATCTGTTCGAGCGCGATCGTGCCGAGTTCGATCAGCTTCGGTCCGAGCAGATAGCCGCCCTGCACCTGGCGCAGATAGCGCGCCTGCACGAGGCTGCTGACCAGCCGATGCGTGGTGCTGCGGGTCGTGCCGAGCGCGGCGCCGAAGCTGCGCAGATCGCGCACGCCGGCTGCCGCCGCTTCGAGAATCGCGAGGCCGCGCAGCAGCGTCTGCGTGCCGGCCTGTTGCGGAGTGATGTCGCGCAACGTGACCGGCAGTCCGAGCGCATCGCCGTTCGCGGCGCGCGCGACCGGGCGCGAGGCCCGCGCGGTCGCGGTGGCGGTGGCCGCGGCACTGGTGGTGGCGGCGCCGGTCTGGCGCGGCGCGGCGCTGGTTGCGGGGGTCACTGCCTGCGGCAGGTCGGCGGATTCGGCCGCGCTGACCGCGTGATTCGACATCGCTTTGTTCATGGCGATTCGCTGGTGGATGGTTTTTTGCGCTCAGCGCGCGGGGCCGGAGAACTGCTCGAAGCGGCGGGCGGCGGGAATGCTCGAGATGCCGCGCTCGCGCGGCTGGCTATGGCTGCCAGTCATGGTGGGCCTCGTCTCCGGTTTTTTGTGTCGCTAGTCGCGTGGTCGGCGGGCTGAAAGCGCGTGACTCGCGGTGCGTGTTGGCTGGATTGTAGGGCGAGTTTTGCGAATCACCAATATGTGAATGTTGAGTCCATATAGTGAGATTTTAGTTGTCGATCAGGGGCTTAGCGGCGCTGCGCGGACGCAAAAAAGCCCGCGCGCGGCGGGCTTCATGCTGAGGAGAACGGTGGAGATGGCGAGGCTTTCGGCGGCCGGGCGCGAGTCGCGCGATGGCTAGTTGCACTCACTAGTTGCGCCAGCGGCGCGGCTCATTGCGTGAGCCGTGATGCAGCGGTTTCACTCCGGCAATTCGGCCGCGCCCATGCGCCGCGCGATCACCCGCGAGCGTTGCGCGAGATACGCCGAATTCCTGTGTTCATCGAAGTATTTCGGGCGCGGCAGCATCACCGCGAGGCGCGCGGCCTGAGCGGCCGAGAGCTTGCTCGCCGAAGTCTTGTAGTAGTACTGCGCGGCCGCCTCGGCGCCGTACACGCCGTTGCCCCACTCGACCGAATTCAGATAGATCTCGAAGATGCGCTGCTTGTCCATCAGCGTTTCGAGCATCCACGTGATGATCAGCTCCTGCCCTTTGCGGATATAGCTCTTCTCGCGCGACAGAAACAGATTGCGCGCGAGCTGCTGCGAGATCGTCGAGCCGCCGCGCACGATCCGGCCTTTCGCCTTGTTGCGCTCCCACGCCTGCAGGATCGCATCGGTTTCGTAGCCGTTGTTGTTGACGAAGTTCGCGTCTTCGGACGCGATGATCGCGCGCTTCAGGTTGCGCGAGATCTGCTCATACGGCACCCAGGTGCGCTGCACCGCGAGGTCCGGCCGGTCCTGCGACAGACGCCACGCGTCCGAGCGCATGAACGCGGTCGAGCGTGGATCGACGACGTTCCACAGCGCGATCTGCGCGAAGTAGTACGCCTGGGTGGCGAGCCATGCGAACGCCAGCACCGCGATCAGATAAGCGAGCCAGCGCAGCGGACCGGGCCGCCTGCCGTGGCCGCCGTGGCTGACCTGAGCGCGTGCGCCTTCGGCGCGCCGCATGGCTGTCATCGCGCGCTCAGGCGGGCGACGGCGCGCTCAGCAGCGCGCGCAATTCGGCGAGCACCGGCGCGCCGTCCGGGCGCACGCCGCGCCACACGTAAAACGATTCGGCGGCCTGTTCGACCAGCATGCCGAGACCGTCGGCCCCACGCGCGCCGAGCTTGGCCGCATGCGCCATGAACACCGTCGGCTGCGCGCCGTACATCATGTCGTACGCGAGCGTGCCGTTGCCGAACGCGCGGTCGTCGCACTCGGGCAACGACGCGTCGAGGCTGCCGGCGGTCGCGTTGACGATCACGTCGTACTGGCCCGCTTCGATTGCCTGCGCGCTGCCGCCGGTGAGCCGGCAGTGCGCGTCGCTTGCGGCCTGTGCGAATTGCGCGACCAGCGCTTCGGCTTTTTCAGCGGTGCGGTTGACGATGGTCAGCGTGTGCGGCGCGCGGTCCAGCATCGGCAGCACCACGCCGCGGGCGGCGCCGCCCGCGCCGAGCAGCAGGATGCGCGCGCCTTTCAGCGGCACGCCCAGATTCACTTCGATGTCGCGCACGAGGCCGAAGCCGTCGGTGTTGTCGCCATAGATGCCGTCCGCGTCGATCCGCAGCGTATTGACCGCGCCGGCCGCCGCCGCGCGCGGCGACAGCGTGGTCGCGAACGCGTGCGCGTCGAGCTTGAACGGCACGGTCACGTTCAGACCGCGCCCGCCCGCGTCGATGAACGCGCGCACGTGCGGCACGAATGCATCGACCGGCGCCAGCAGATGACCGTAGTCGATCGGCTCACCGGTCTGCGCGGCGAAGCGGCCGTGGATGAACGGCGACTTGCTATGGCCGACCGGGTTGCCGATGACCGCGTAACGGTCGCGTGCTGCGTTGCTGCTCATCGTCCCGGCTCCGTGATGTGCTGGTCGGTGTCGTTGGTGTCGCCGTTGGTGTCACCATCAGGTTTGCCGTCGGCCGCGTCGTCTGCCGCGTTCTCCGCGCCGCCGTCCGCTTCCGCTTCGGCCTCTGCCTCACTCTCGGCGCTCTCGTCGGCGCTGTCGAGCAGTTCTTCTTCGTCGCCGTCTTCCGCTTCCCCGGCTTCAGCGCCGCTCGTGACGGCCGGCGCGTCGAGCACGTGCAGCAGACGCACCGATGCTTCGATCGTCAGCTCGTCGAGCGACATCACTTCCATCAGCAGACGCGTGCCGCGCGCATGCACGCCGAGACCCGGCACGTGCAGCAGCAGCGGAATCTCTTCGAGGCGAACCAGATCGCCCTTCACGACCGACGCCACCACCTGCTTGCGCTCTTCCTGCTTGAGCCAGCGCAGACACCAGAAGTACTCCATCCGGCGCTGATAGTCGGCGTACGCGGTGTAGGTGTCGTCGAAGCCCTGCACGACCGCGAACAGGTCGGCGTCCTTCGGCTTGAACGGCGCGGCGAGCTTGGCGGTCACGCCGTGCTGCACGCACGCGATCAGCTGCCACTGGTTCACGAGGTCGACGTAGCGGCGCAGCGGCGAGGTGCTCCACGCGTACTGGGTGACGCCGAGGCCTTCGTGCGGCGCCGCGTTGGTCTGCATGCGGGTGCGCTTCGGGCCGCTCGGCGCGCCGAACGCGCGCTGCGTGCGATAGATGCCCGGCACGCCGTGATCGTGCAGGAACGCGCCCCACGACGAGTTCGCGAGAATCGCCAGTTCGGCGACGATCGTGTCGAGCGGCGAACCGCGCCGGCGCGGAGTGATCGTGATGTGCTCGCCTTCCACATAGAAGTTGAAGTCGCTGTTGCGCTGCACTTCGCGGCGCAGACCGTAGCCGGCGCGCGCGGCCTGGCGCTTTTCGAACAGCGCCTGCGCGAACGGCCACAGCACCGCGATGTCGTCCTTGTGCGCGTATTCGCCGGTGCCGGCGGCGAGCGCCTCTTCGGTGACGATCTCGTCGAGCGTGTTGTGACGCAGATTGCTCTTCACGAACACGCGCTCGGCGCGCGTCTCGCTCGCGACGATCTCCTGCGTCTCGCGATTGACGATCACATACAGCGACAGCGCCGGGCGATAGTCGCCCTCGCCGAGCGTGAAGGTTTCGACGACGCTGTCCGGCAGCATCGTGATCTTGTCGCCGGGCATGTAAACAGTGGACAGGCGCGCGCGCGCGATCGCGTCGACCTCGTCGCCGCGCTGGATGCCGAGCGCCGGCGCGGCGATGTGCACGCCGATGCGCACGCGACCGTCGGCCAGATGCTCGACCGAGAACGCGTCGTCGATTTCGGTGGTGGTGACGTCGTCGATCGAGAACGCCTCTACGTTCGCTTGCGGCAGATCATCCGGCACGAGTGCGGGAGCGACCGGCGGAAAACCGGTGCCGTGCGGGAAGAATTCCGACAGGAACTTCGCCTCGTGCAGCGCGCGCGGCGACGCGATCGCGCCGTTTTCGAGCATCAACCGCGCCTGCGAAATCCCGCGCGCGGCGGCGGCGCCTTCGAGCGCCTTGTATTCGATCGTGTTCTTGTCCGGCTTCGTCAGCAGCCCAAGCGCCTTCGCGCCGACGAACGCTTCCGGCAGACGGCCTTCCTTCAGCTCTTCCTCGTACTGCGCCTGCACCAGCGCCTGCTGACGTTTGCGCTCGAGCCCCGCAAGCGCCATCTTCAGCTGCTCCTGCGGCGCGCGCTGGTACATGCCGCGGCCCTTGCGGCGGAAGTAGACCGGCGCGCCATGCATGCGCAGCACCAGCGCCGCACGCTCGGTCGCGCCGAAGCTCGCGCCGAAATACTCGGCGCCGAGCGTCGCGAACGGGAATTCGTCGTCAGGCGCGCATTCCCACAGGAAGTCCAGATCGATCTCCTGCGCGAGCGCGTCGGCCTGCTGCATCAATTCCGCGGCGGTGGGCTTCTCGAATTCGATCAGCACATCTTTCGCACGCACCTTCGCGCGCCGGCCGCCCGGCAACTCGACCTGAAACGCGTCACCCTGGCGCGACAGCACGCTGCCGGCCTTGAAACTGCCCGATTCCTCGAAGAAAACGTTCACTCAATAACTCTCGTTCTGACTTGCATCTGCCGGCGCGCCCGATCCAGTTTAGCGATCGATCACTGCGTGCGCGGCACGGCAACCTGTTCGTGATGAAGAAGCCGCCGCGCGCAGCACGCACGCCAGCGGGTTGAATTTTGTGTCCGGCGACTGGGGGCCGCATCACGCCGCGGCCGCCCGGGTATATATAGCTTTTGTCGCGCGCGACCGGTGCGTGTTCCGCCGCCGGTGGCCGGCCTGCTCAGACGGTCGCTTGCGGCGCCGGCGGCACCGCGTGCGCGGCGTCGCAGAACGCCACGACCTGATCGAGGTACTGCGCGAACTCGCTGATCGCGTGGTCGCTGCCTTCGATCAGCGTGGTGCGTGCGCCCGGATAATGCGCGAGCATTTCGCGGTAGTCGAGCACTTCGTCGCCGGTGGCGGCCACCAGATAATAGCGTTCGGGGCGCGTAATCGACGCGACGCCGAGCGCGCGCAATTCATCCAGATGATGCGGCTCGACCACGATGCTGCCGCCGCCATGCCACAACGGCTGCTCGCCCAGATACGCGCTGAGGTCGCGCTGCGGCACGACCGCCGGGTTCAGCAGCACGGCCGGCCAGCCGTGCTTCTCGGCCAGATGAGTCGCGAAATAGCCGCCCAGCGAGCTGCCGATCACCGTCACACGCTGCGCGCCGCCTTTGCCGCGAGCCTCGGCGACCAGCTTCTCGGCAAGCGCGACCGTCTCGAACGGCGACACCGGCAGCATCGGACAGCACCATTCGTCGGCGCGGCCGAGTTCGGCCAGATGCGCGGCGAGCACGCGCGCCTTGAACGAATTCGGCGACGAGCGGAAACCGTGCAGATAGAGAATCACGACGCGCCTCGCGCGGACAGCGCGTCGAGCAGCTTCTGATGCACGCCGCCGAAGCCGCCGTTGCTCATCACCAGAACCTGGTCGCCGGGGCGGGCCGCGTGGACCACCGCCTTGACCAGCGCGTCGAGATTGTCGAATGCCTGCGCGCGGCCGCCGAGCGGCGCGAGCGCGTCGCCGAGATTCCAGCCGAGCGCGTCGCGCCCGCTCGGCGCGCCGTAGCCGAACACCAGGTCGGCATCTTCGAGGCTCGCCGGCAGTTGCGCCTTCATCACGCCGAGCTTCATCGTGTTCGAGCGCGGCTCCAGCACCGCGAGAATCCGCGTGTTGTCGCGGCCGACGCGCGCGCGCAGCCCGGCCAGCGTGGTTTCGATCGCGGTCGGATGATGGGCGAAGTCGTCGTATACAGTCACGCCGTCGACGCTACCGCGCACTTCCATCCGCCGCTTCACGTTGCGAAAGCTCGACAGCGACTTCGCGGCCTGCGCGGGCGGCACGCCGACGTGGCGCGCGGCGGCGATCGCGGCCAGCGCGTTCATCCGGTTGTGCTCGCCCTGCACCTGCCAGTCGACCACGCCGACGCGCTCGCCGTTGTGATAGACCGCGAAGCGTTCGTCGACCGGCACGCCCGGCTCGGCCGGCTGCATCTCCCAGCCGCCCTGCACGCCGAAGCGCTCGACCTCGCTCCAGCAGCCGCGCGTCAGCACGCGCTCCAGCGCGTCCTCGCGGCCGTTGGTGACGACGCGCCCAAGCCCCGGCACCGTGCGGATCAGGTGATGGAACTGCGTTTCGATCGCGGCGAGATCGGGGAAGATGTCCGCGTGATCGAATTCGAGGTTGTTCAGCACCGCGGTTTTCGGGCGGTAATGGACGAACTTGGAACGCTTGTCGAAGAACGCGGTGTCGTACTCGTCGGCTTCGATCACGAAGAAGCTCGAATCGGTGAGGCGCGCGGACACGCCGAAATTCAACGGCACGCCGCCGATCAGGAAACCCGGATTGAGGCCCGCGTCTTCGAGCAGCCAGGTCAGCATCGAGCTGGTGGTGGTCTTGCCGTGCGTGCCGGCCACCGCCAGCACCCATTTGCCGTTCAGCACGTGCTCGCCGAGCCATTGCGGACCGGACACGTACGGCAGGCCGCGGTCGAGAATCGCTTCCATCAGCGGGTTGCCGCGCGTGACCACGTTGCCGATCACGAACAGGTCCGCGTTCAGGCCGTTCAGCTGGTCCGCGTCGTAACCCTCGATCAGTCCGATGCCTTGCGCCTCGAGCTGGGTGCTCATCGGCGGATAGACGCCGGCGTCGCAGCCGGTCACCGTGTGGCCCGCGCCGCGCGCGAGCACCGCGAGGCCGCCCATGAAGGTGCCGCAGATGCCGAGGATGTGGATGTGCATAAGCCTGTCGTGCCGCGCGGGCGTGTTTTGCGAGGGATGGGAGCGCCGCAGGACGGCCGGAACGGCCGTCTGCAAAGGACGCCTATTGTAACCGACGCGGCGCGGGCCGCCGCTTGGGGCCGCGCCCGGAGAGGCTTGCGCCGGGGCGCGCTGCCGCGTCGCCAGGGCCGATCTAGTATCATTGACGGATGGCTCGCAAATCACATTTCGACCCGCAGCGCGTGCGCGAGGAAATCGCCATTGCGGCTGCGCGCCTGATTGCCGAAGACGGTCTGGACTACGCCACCGCGAAGCGCAAAGCGGCCCGGCAGGTCGTCGGCGAGACCCGGGTGGCCGGCGAATGGCTGCCCGACAACGACCAGATCGAAGAAGAAATCCGTGAATATCAGTCGCTCTTTCAGGGCGACAGCCAGCCGGCGCTGTTGCGCCGGTTGCGCGTCGTCGCGGTCGACTGGATGGAGCGGCTTGCGCCGTTCAATCCGTATCTGACCGGCGCGGTGCTCGGCGGCACGGCCGGCGAATATTCGGACGTGCATCTGCAGGTGTTCTGCGACAACCCAAAGGAAGTCGCGATTTATCTGCTGAATGCGAACATCCAGTACGACGTATCGGAAACACGCCACTTCGCGGGCCGCGGCTACGTGGAGACGCTGAGCTTCCTGTGGCGTCCGCCCGGCGAGCGCGCGGCCGACCCGGTCGGCATCCACCTCGCTCTGTACGAGACCGACGACCTGCGCGGCGCGGTGCGCGCCGACGCGCGCGGCCGTACCGCGCGGGCCAATCTGCAGGCGGTGCAGGCGCTGCTCGACGGCGACGAACTCACCTCCTTCATCAATTGAACAGACTGAACAGGGCACGATGAATACGAGACGGATTCTGGCGGGCGCGGTCGTCGCGGTGATCGCCGCGGGCGGCGGCGTGGCGGCCAATCACTGGTTCAATCGCGACGCCGAAGTCGCGTACGCGGCGCAGCCCGACAACCATCAGGGCGCGGTGCAACAGTTATGGAACGCGCCGGTGACCGGCGTCGACGGCAAGCCGCAGTCGCTCACTCACCTGAAGGGCCATCCGATCGTCGTCAACTTCTGGGCCTCGTGGTGCGGCCCGTGCGTCGAGGAAATGCCGGAGCTGTCGCAGATCCAGCGCGAGTACGCGAGCAAGGGCATCCAGTTCGTCGGCCTCGGCGTCGACTCCGAAAAGAACATCCAGACGTTCCTGCAGAAGGTCAAGGTCGCGTACCCGATCTACGTGACCGGTTTCGGCGGCGCCGATCTCGCGCGCGCGTTCGGAAATAACGCGGGCGGGTTACCGTTTACCGTCGTGATCGACGCAAAAGGCAACATTCGCTCGACAAAATTGGGCCAGATCGACGCAAAGGCGCTGCGCCAGACGCTCGACACTCTGTAAGTTTCCGCAATTTCTCCCGTCGTTTATTTTGCTGTCCGATTCCGTGCAGAACGAGTAAAAATGCACGGGAATTTCCCGACTTTGAGTGAAGTTGGCTTTGCAGCCGGCGCGCGGCGAGCGCCGGCGCGTCCCGCCTATTTACGGGAAACTAGACAAGTTTCTCTAATCAGCGCTAAAGTGCGCCCAATTCCACGGAAATAGAAGCGACCATGACGCGACTGCTGGTACTGCACGGACCCAACCTCAATCTTCTCGGCACCCGGGAACCTGAGGTCTACGGTCGCGTGACCTTGCCGCAGATCGATCAGGCGCTGGCAGACCGGGCCGCGGACGCAGGCGTCGAACTGGCGTCGTTCCAGAGCAATCACGAAGGCGCGCTGGTCGACCGCATTCAGGCCGCCCGGACTGAAAAGACCGATTTCATACTGATCAATCCCGCCGCGTACACGCATACCAGCGTCGCGGTCCGGGACGCACTGGCGGGGGTGGGCATTCCGTTCGTCGAGATTCATCTGTCGAACGTGCATCGTCGTGAACCGTTCAGGCATCACTCGTATTTCTCCGACCAGGCAGAGGGCGTGATTTGCGGCCTCGGCTGGAAGGGGTATCTGTACGCGCTCGAATTCGCGCTCGACCGGCTCAAGGCCGGTTCGTCGCGCGACTGAATCCAAACACGTCCAATTTGAGCCGGCAACTGCACACTTGCATGCGCCGGCACACTACGCATTGAAAGGGGCACCCTGATGGATCTACGTAAACTCAAAACTCTGATCGACCTCGTCTCGGAGTCCGGTATTTCCGAACTCGAAGTGACCGAGGGCGAAGGCAAGGTCCGCATCGTCAAGAATGCGCCGCCGGTTTACGTGCAGCCGTCCGCCGCCTACGCCGCCCCGCAATTCCCGCAAGCGGCTCCGGTCGCCGGCGAAGCCGCGGCAGCCGCGGGCGCACCGGCCGCGCCGGCCGCCGCCGCGCCGCAGGGCCACGTGGTGACCTCGCCGATGGTCGGCACGTTCTACCGCGCGCCGTCGCCGGGCGCCGATCCGTTCGTGCAGGTCGGCGATACGGTCAAGGAAGGCCAGACGATCTGCATCATCGAAGCGATGAAGCTGCTCAACGAGATCGAGTCGGACAAGTCCGGCGTGGTCAAGGAAATCCTCGTCGAAAACGGCCAGGCGGTCGAGTACGGCCAACCGCTGTTCGTGGTCGGCTAACGCGGCACGCACTATTTGCCGCCCGCGCGCCGCTTCCCGAGGCGCGCGACCGATCCTCTGCGGCAGCCGGCGTCCTGAACGACCCGGCGCCCATTGATGAGTCGAAAACCCGCTATGTTTGAAAAAATCCTCATTGCCAATCGTGGCGAGATCGCGCTCCGTATCCAGCGCGCGTGCCGCGAACTCGGCGTCAAGACGGTCGTCGTCTATTCGGAAGCCGACAAGGAAGCCAAGTACGTGAAGCTCGCCGACGAGGCGGTCTGCATCGGACCGGCACCCTCGCCGCTGAGCTATCTGAATATGCCGGCGCTGATCAGCGCGGCCGAAGTCACCGACGCCGAAGCGATCCACCCCGGCTACGGCTTCCTGTCGGAGAACGCCGACTTCGCCGAGCGCGTCGAGCAGTCCGGCTTCACCTTCATCGGCCCGCGTCCGGAAACGATCCGCATGATGGGCGACAAGGTCACCGCGAAGCAGACGATGATCAAGACCGGCGTGCCGTGCGTGCCGGGCTCGGAAGGCGCGCTGCCCGACGATCCGAAAGAGATCGTCAAGATCGCCCGCCAGATCGGCTATCCGGTCATCATCAAGGCGGCCGGCGGCGGCGGCGGCCGCGGCATGCGCGTGGTCCACACGGAAGCGGCGCTCGTCAACGCGGTCAATATGACCCGCGAGGAAGCCGGCCGTGCGTTCGGCAACCCGCAGGTCTACATGGAGAAATTCCTCGAGAACCCGCGCCACATCGAAATTCAGGTGCTGTCCGACTCGTTCCGCAACGCGGTGTGGCTCGGCGAGCGCGACTGCTCGATGCAGCGCCGTCACCAGAAGGTGATCGAGGAAGCGCCGGCGCCGGGTATCGCGCGCCGTCTGATCGACCGGATCGGCGATCGCTGCGCGGACGCGTGCAAGAAGATGGGTTATCTCGGCGCGGGCACCTTCGAGTTCCTGTATGAAAACGGCGAGTTCTACTTCATCGAGATGAACACGCGCGTGCAGGTCGAGCACCCGGTGACCGAGCTGATCACCGGCGTCGACATCGTGCAGGAACAGATCCGCATCGCGGCCGGCGAGAAGCTCACGTTCCGTCAGCGCGACATCCAGTTCCGCGGTCATGCGATCGAATGCCGGATCAACGCTGAAGATCCGTTCAAGTTCACGCCGTCGCCGGGTCGACTGACCTCGTGGCACATGCCGGGCGGCCCCGGCATCCGCGTCGATTCGCATGCGTACAACGGCTATTTCGTGCCGCCTAACTACGATTCGATGATCGGCAAGCTGATCGCTTACGGCGCGACCCGCGAACAGGCGATCAAGCGGATGCGCATCGCGCTGTCGGAAATGGTGGTCGAAGGGATTCAGACCAACATCCCGCTGCATCGCGAGCTGATGCTGGACGCGAAGTTCGTCGAAGGCGGCACCAGCATTCACTACCTCGAAAACCGGCTGGCCGCGCGTCAGCAGGTTGCGCCGGAAGAAGCCTAAGTCATGAGCTATCGGGAACTGGTCGCCGAACTGGCGCGCGAGCACGCCGAGGAATTCTCCGACGCGCTGCTCGAGCTGGGTGCGTTGTCCGTGTCGGTCGAAGACGCGGACGCCGACACGCCCGACGAACAGCCGCTGTTCGGCGAGCCCGGTCTGACGCCGGATCGCACCGCATGGCAGCGCTCGCGCGTGATCGCGCTGCTCGCGCCGGAACACGACCCGGCGGTGCTGCTGACCGCCGCGGCCAACGAGATCGGCCTCGACGCCGCGCCCGCGTTCAGCGTGCGCGAAGTCGAAGAGCAGGACTGGGTGCGGCTCACGCAGTCGCAGTTCGATCCGATCCAGATCGGCGAACGGATCTGGGTCGTGCCGTCGTGGCACGACGCGCCGGACCCCGACGCGCTCGTGCTCGAACTGGATCCGGGCCTCGCGTTCGGCACCGGCAGCCACCCCACTACCCGTCTGTGCATGGAATGGATCGAGCAATCGGTCAAGGCCGGCCAGTCGGTGCTCGACTACGGTTGCGGCTCGGGCATTCTCGCGATCCTCGCGAAGAAGTGCGGCGCCGATCCGGTGTTCGGGATCGACATCGATCCGCAGGCGGTCGAATCCGCACGCCACAATAGCGAGCGCAATCGCGCCGAAGTCACCTACGGGCTGCCCGATGCATGTCCGGCCGGCGAGTTCGACGTGGTGGTCGCGAACATCCTGTCGAACCCGCTGAAACTGATGGCGTCGATGCTGGCGTCGAAGGTCAAGCCGGGCGGCCGCATCGCGCTGTCGGGCATCCTTGCGCGCCAGGCAGACGAAGTCGCGCAGGTGTACGCGCGCTGGATCGACATCAGCGTGTGGCGCGAGCACGAAGGTTGGGTGTGCCTCGCCGGAACGCGTCGCGAAAGCCATTAGAATAAGGCGTATTGTCAAACCAACGGCCCCTGGCTCAACGGCTCGATATGCTTCTGGCGACGCGTTGTCCCTTCTGCGAAACTGTTTTCCGCCTGCAACCGGCACAACTTGCGCAGCGCCGCGGTCTCGTGCGCTGCGGGCATTGCCAGGAAGTCTTCGACGCGTCGAGCAGTCTGTTCGACGTCAGCGAAGGCGGCGACTTCTCTACTGCTAAACCGGTGGCTGCTTCGGCGGTCGAAGCGCTCGCGGGCGCACAGCAGCCGAGCCCTGACTTCAGCGGCCAGTCTCTGGATCCGTGGGCGCCGGCCGCGGGCAACGCGCCCGCCGGTGCGGCGATCGGCCATGCGGCGGGAAGCGCTGTCGGCAGCTCCGGCAGCACGCTCGACACCCGTTTGCGCCATCACGCCGACAGCATGCAGTTGACGCCGCTGCCGCTCGGCAGCGACTACCACTCACCGCCCGCCGACATCCCGTCCGCCCCACCGCCGAGGCCGAGCGAGCCGAAGGTGCCCGCCGGCGGCTTCAGCGCGCCGTTCCCCCCCGATCAACAGGAACCGACGCTCGCCGACGCGCCGCTCGAACCGTTCGCCTATCCGTCCGACGAGCCGGATGACGACACGCTCGCCGCGCCGCCGCTGGCGCCACCGTTCGTGCCACCCGTCGTGCCACCAGCGCCGCCCGCGGCGTCGGCCGCCGACACGCTGGTTCGCCCGCCCGTCACACCGTCACCGCCGCCCTTCTCCTCCGCGCCTGCCGCGCCGCCGCCATTCGCCGAAGAGACACCGCGCGAAGAGTCACCGCGCGTCTGGCACCGGGCCGGCCGCCAGGAGCCGTCCGCATTCGACGAACCCGAGCTGCGCGAGCCGGCGAGCCTGCACGGCATCCCCGATAACGAGCCGCGTTTCGGTTCGATCGGCGCCGGCCCTGGCAGCTTCGGCGCGGCTGCGGGTGCGGCCACCGGCGCGGCTTTCGGCGCCGCGGCGTCGGGCGGTGCAGGCGCAGGTGCGGGTGCAGGCGCACAAGCACGCGCAAGCACGGCCGCGGGTGCCGGCGGACCGCGCGGTCCGCGGCCGCCCGGCGGCGGCACCGCCCCCCCGCCATCGAGCGGCGAGCCGTTCTCGGTGCGCCCCGTCAACGACGGCAGCGAACCGTTCCCGGTCACGCGCGAAACCCGCCCCGCCGAAGCGGGACGCACCGGCTGGGTCGCGGCCGGCATCGTGCTCGCGGTACTGCTGCTGATCGCATTGCTCGCGCAGCTCGCGTGGTGGCAGCGCGAGAGCGTGCAGGTCGCGATTCCGGGCTCGCAGGCGGTGTACGCGAAGCTATGCGCGCATCTGGGCTGTCAGTTGACCCCGCCGCACGACATCGACGGCCTGCTGGTCGAGCCATCCGATCTGCGCCAGATCGACGGCCCGCACAAGCTCGAACTGAGAATGCCGCTGCGCAACCGGCTGAATCTCGCGCTCGCGTACCCCGCTATCGAACTGACGCTGCTCGACGACCAGAACAACGTCGCGGTGCGGCGCGTGCTGTGGCCGCAGGATTACGTGCCGCCCGGCACCGTGATCGCGGCCGGCCTGCCTGCGCACAGCACGCAGACGATGATCGTGCATCTCGATACCGGCAACGCGGTCGCCTCCAATTTCCGCGTACAGATTTTCTATCCGTAACGCAGCCCACGCGCCCGCCTCGAGCGGGCGCTTCATTGTCATTACTGACGCCCTTTCGGAGCACAAACATGAGTCAAGTCACGCTGGGTGGCAACCCGATCGAAGTTAGCGGCACGTTCCCGTCGGTGGGCCAGCAGGCCGCCGCGTTCTCGCTGGTCGGCAAGGACCTCAAGCCGCTGACGCTCGCCGACTTCGCCGGCAAGCGCAAAGTGCTCAACATCGTGCCGAGCCTGGACACGCCGACCTGCGCAACCTCGACCCGCAAGTTCAACGAAGCGGCCGCCAAGCTGAACAACACGGCGGTGATCGTCGTGTCGGGCGACCTGCCGTTCGCCGCGTCGCGCTTCTGCACGACCGAAGGCATCGAGAACGTCGTGACCGCCTCGACGTTCCGCGGCCATGAATTCGCGCAAGCGTATGGCGTCGACGTCACGAGCGGCCCGCTGACGGGCCTGACCGCGCGCGCGGTCGTCGTGATCGACGAAAACGACAAGGTCGTGCACGCCGAACTGGTCGGCGAAATCAAGAACGAGCCGAACTACGACGCCGCGCTCGCCGCGCTGAAGTAAGCCCGCCGCGCACGATCCCCAGCGCCGCGCGAAGCTCGACTTCGGCGCGGCGCTGTCGCATCGTCGCCGCTTTTTCCAACGCTTTTAACAGGAACGCTCGCCTTGGCTACGCTCATCTGCGGCTCGCTCGCGTACGACAACATCATGACCTTCGAAGGCCGCTTTCGGGAGCACATCCTGCCGGAGCAGGTCCACATCCTGAACGTTAGCTTTCTCGTGCCGACCATGCGCCGCGAGTTCGGCGGCTGCGCGGGCAACATCGCGTACGCGCTGCATCTGCTCGGCGGCGACGCGCGCATCATGGGCGCGATCGGCGCGGTCGACGCGCAGCTCTACATGGACCGTCTCGCGACGCTCGGTCTGCCGGCGGACAACGTGCTGGTAGTGCCGGACACCTACTCGGCGCAGGCGATGATCACCACCGATCTCGAGAACAACCAGATCACCGCGTTCCATCCGGGCGCGATGATGCAATCGCACCTGAACCGCGCCGACGAAGTGAAAGGGATCACGCTCGGCATCGTCGCGCCGGACGGCTACGACGGCATGGTTCAGCACTCCGAACAGCTGGCGGCAGCGGGCGTGCCGTTCATCTTCGATCCGGGTCAGGGTCTGCCGCTGTTCGACGGCGCCACGCTGCGGCGCATGATTGAACTTGCCACTTACGTGGCGGTCAACGATTACGAAGCCGCGCTGGTCAGCAACAAGACCGGCTGGTCGATCGACGAGATCGCCGGCAAGGTCGACGCGCTGATCGTCACGCTCGGCGAAAAGGGTGCAAGAATCCATCATGCCGGCGGCATCGAAGAGATTCCGGCGGTGCAGGCCAAACAGGTACTCGATCCCACCGGTTGCGGCGATGCATTTCGCGGCGGCTTGCTGTACGGTATCGAGAATGGTCTCGGCTGGGCCACCACCGGCCGTCTCGCCAGCCTGATGGGGGCATTGAAAATCGAACAGCAAGGCCCGCAAAATTACGCGCCCACCCGGGCGGAAATCAACGAGCGGTTCAAGCAGGCCTTCGGATACGACCTGTCCTGATATCGCGAGCTATGGGAGTTTGGCAATGAGAACAACGAGTCGCCTGGTCGTCGCCACCTTGATCGCCGGTTCGCTGGCCATGTCGGGGTGCGCGGTCAACAGCAGCTCTCCCGACGTGTTCACCGCGTCGCAGGCGCAGCGTGAACAGACGGTTCGCTTCGGCACGGTCGACAGCGTGCGCGCGGTGCGGATCAGCTCCAACAACGGTCAGCCGAGCGGCGTCGGCGCACTCGGCGGCGCCGCGCTCGGCGCGCTCGCCGGCAGTGCGATCGGCGGCGGACGCGGCTCGGTCGCCACCGGCATCGTCGGCGGTATCGGTGGCGCGGTGGCCGGCAACGCGGTCGAGAACAGCGTCGCGATGCGCGACGGTCTGGAGATCACCGTGCGGCTCGACAACGGCGACATTCGTGCGATCACGCAAACTTCCACCGGCGAGATCTTCCGCGCCGGCGATCGCGTGCGGCTGCTCTCGAGCGGCGGCGTCACCCGCGTGACCCACTAAGCGGCCGCCAGGCCTGCCCTTCTCTCGCGCGGCCGCGTACGGCTCAGGCCGACGCGCCGCGACGACGAACTCACACGCATGCGCCTTCACGGGCCCATGCGTGTTTTTTCGTCCGGGCGCCGCTCAGCGGCCCATGCACGCGCCGGGCAAAAAAAATCCCGCCACCGGCAAGCCGGTAACGGGACATCGACCGGGCGGCGCTCGCTGCAGCGCCAGCACGACCCGGTCAGCCGGCACATCGATCGATGTGCCGAGGTACGACTACTGCTTACGGACGGCTGCCCGTCGGGAACGGCCATGCCGCTGCCGGGTTCAGCGCGGTCTTCACCGTCGCCGCCGGAGCCGCGCTCGTGACAGCAGGCGCAGCGGGAGCAGGCGCTGCCTTCTTGGCGACAGCCTTCTTCGCGGGAGCAGCCTTCTTCGCAGGCGCAGCGGCCTTCTTCGCGGCAGCCTTCTTGGCAGGTGCAGCTTTCTTCGCGGCAGCCTTTTTCGCAGGCGCGGCCTTCTTGGCGGCTGCCTTCTTAGCCGGTGCGGCCTTCTTCGCCGGCGCTGCCTTCTTCGCTGCAACCTTCTTGGCTGCCGGTGCCTTCTTCGCCGCGACCTTCTTCGCTGCAACCTTCTTCACCGCGGCTTTCTTCGCCGGTGCTGCCTTCTTCGCAGCAACCTTCTTCACTGCGACTTTCTTCGCTGCAACCTTCTTCACCGCGACTTTCTTAGCCGCGACTTTCTTTGCAGCAGCCTTCTTCGCCGGCGCTGCCTTCTTCGCAGCAACCTTCTTCACCGCGACTTTCTTCGCTGCAACCTTCTTCACTGCGACCTTCTTGGCAGCGACCTTCTTGGCCGGTGCTGCTTTCTTCGCCGGAGCAGCCTTCTTGGCTGCGGTCTTCTTCGCTGCGGGCTTCTTGGCCGCGGCCTTCTTTGCAGTTGCCATCATTTTCTCCTTCAGGTTTTCAGATGAGGTCAGTTCAAACTACACCCTTCGTCAAAACCCGCTTCCCGCAGACGCTTCTCAGGGCGCGCGCTACGAAGCGGGCTATTCATCGGCGTACGCAGGTGCCGCGCGCTTACGCTAATGAATGCGGTAAGGCGCGCCGTGCCCCAAGGCACCGCGCGCCAGATCTGGTCGACGTCGCTGGGCGACGCCGGCAATTGCTTGATCGAACCGCCGGCGCTCACGCCAACGGCTTTTTCCGGGGGGAAGTTTGCCCATCCCACTGAAGGGTCCGCAAAGTGCCTGTCATGTTTGTGGGCCGCCAAGGCACCGGACACGCTTTGCATCAGGCCGTTCTGCTCCTAATCCAGGTTGCCGCGACCTCGGCCGGCGGCACCCCCATCAATGAATACATCTGCGACGCGAAATCCCGGCTTACTCCCAGGAGAGCGCACCGCCAGTCTGGTATTCGATCACTCGCGTCTCGAAGAAATTGCGTTCCTTCTTCAGATCGATCATCTCGCTCATCCACGGGAACGGGTTTTCCTCGTTCGGGTACAGCGGATCGAGACCGATCTGCTGGCAACGGCGGTTGCAGATGAAGCGCAGATAGCTCTTGAACATCGACGCGTTCAGGCCGAGCACCCCGCGCGGCATCGTATCTTCAGCGTAGCGATATTCGAGTTCAACCGCCTGCTGGAAGATCGCGCGGATTTCAGCGCGGAATTCAGCCGTCCAAAGGTGCGGGTTTTCGAGCTTGATCTGGTTGATCAGGTCGATGCCGAAATTGCAGTGCATCGACTCGTCACGCAGGATGTACTGGTACTGCTCCGCCGCGCCGGTCATCTTGTTCTGGCGGCCGAGCGCCAGGATTTGCGTAAAGCCGACGTAGAAGAACAGCCCTTCCATCACACAGGCGAACACGATCAGCGAGCGCAGCAGCGTCTGGTCTGCTTCGAGCGTGCCGGTCTTGAAGGCCGGATCGGTCAGCACGTGGATGTACGGAATCAGGAATTCGTCTTTCGCGCGGATCGACGTGACTTCGTGATACGCGTTGAAGATTTCGCCTTCGTCGAGACCGAGCGATTCGACGATGTACTGGTAAGCGTGCGTGTGGATCGCCTCTTCGAACGCCTGGCGCAGCAGGAACTGGCGGCATTCGGGCGCCGTGATGTGGCGGTAGGTGCCCAGCACGATGTTGTTGGCGGCGAGCGAGTCGGCCGTCACGAAGAAGCCCAGGTTGCGCTTGACGATGCGGCGCTCGTCCTCGGTCAGCCCGTTCGGGTCTTTCCACAGGGCGATGTCGCGCGACATGTTCACTTCCTGCGGCATCCAGTGGTTGGCGCAACCAGCCAGATACTTTTCCCACGCCCACTTGTACTTGAACGGCACCAGCTGATTGACGTCGGTCTGGCCGTTGATGATGCGTTTGTCGGCGACATTGACGCGCGCTTCGGAAGCAGCGGCGCCGGCGACCGGGTTGGCTGCATGAGCGACGGGAGCGACAGCGATGTCGTTCGCGAAGACTTCCTGAGCCGAGGGAGCGTGAGGAGCGGAACGCGTTCCGATTTGCGAACCCACAGCCGATCCAGCAGCGTTGCGCAACACGTTCGGTTGCGTCGCGCTCGAGGGAGTTACGGCAGTGATCTCGTCATCCCAGTTGAGCATAAATGTCACCATCAATTTAGAACGGTTTGTACCATCTTTTCACGAGCGATAAAAGAGTTCGCTGATGAAAATTCCTGTTTTCGATTCGCGTTGCTACGTTCATACAACACTTTGTTCAACCGACTCTCTGCGATGCGTCGAGTGACGTGTGTTGAAGCTGTGTTGAAGAGGTGCTTCGCGAACTCGAAGAGCAACGTTTCGTCGTGACGTTTCGCGGCTCTTTCTATCTTGTTGCGCAGTGCGTTGCTGCGCAGTGAGTTGCTATTCGTTGCCGGCTCGCTGCTGAGCGCATCGCTCGATCGCGAGTGTCCGGTGTGCTGCGTCGACCGTGTTGCGTGCGCGCTCGCGAATGAGTTCGAAGGCGCTGCTGCGCGCGGTGTTGCGCGCTTCGTCGGTGGGCGGCTGCTGTGTCGTGACCGCTGTTTCGTTGCCGCCTGTTGCTGCTTCATCGCGTGCGTTACAAACCGAAACCGACTACGACCTGCCGACTGCTTTGCTGCATCGATGAACGGCGCGACTTCGATCTGCCCCACCGTTCATCGAACTACATCTACTGCTCTACTGCACCTGCGTGAATCGCGACGAGCGTCGCTCGCTGCATGCGGGTCATCACCTACGACCTCGTGTGCAGTTAGCAAGCAACGCTCCCGCTACTTGCCGCCTGCTTACTGGCAAGCCTCGCACTCGTCGAAGCCAGGATCGCCCGGACGCATCATGCAAACCGGACCTTCCGCTTCGGGCGCTGCTTCGACTGCCGCTGCCGAAGCCGCCATACCCGCAGCTGCTGCAGCCGCTGCCTGGAAGCCGCCTGCCGCGTTACCCGCGCCGCCGCTCACGCCGAAGCCGCCGCCAGCCGCGCCGCCTGCGCCGCCCGAACCTTCATGACCCGAGCTCACCGCGTTCAGCGCGCCGTGCGCGACCGTCGATTTCTCGACGTGCGTCGCCGCCATCGTGCGGAGATAGTAGGTGGTCTTCAGACCGCGCAGCCATGCGAGCTTGTAGATCTCGTCGAGCTTCTTGCCCGATGCGCCGCCCATGTAAATGTTCAGCGACTGCGCCTGGTCGATCCACTTCTGACGACGCGAGGCCGCCTCGACGAGCCACGTCGGATCGACTTCGAACGCCGTTGCGTAGATCGCGCGCAGGTCGGCCGGGATGCGGTCGATGCGCGACAGCGTGCCGTCGAAGTACTTCAGGTCGGCGACCATCACTTCGTCCCACAGGCCGCGTGCCTTCAGGTCGCGCACCAGGTAGTCGTTGACCACCGTGAATTCGCCCGACAGGTTCGACTTCACGTACAGGTTCTGGAACGTCGGCTCGATACAGGCCGACACGCCGATGATGTTCGAGATCGTCGCGGTCGGCGCGATCGCCACGCAGTTCGAGTTGCGCATCCCGTAGGTTGCGATGCGCGAGCGCAGCGAGGTCCAGTCCATCGATTCGCTCGAATCGACTTCGACGTAGCCGCCGCGCGCTTCGGCCAGCAGCTTGACCGAATCCTGCGGGAGGATGCCGCGGTCCCACAGCGAGCCGCGGTAGCTCGAGTAGCGGCCGCGCTCTTCGGCGAG
The DNA here is from genome assembly GCF_001931485.1 of Burkholderia sp. SRS-W-2-2016. Lineage (GTDB taxonomy): Bacteria > Pseudomonadota > Gammaproteobacteria > Burkholderiales > Burkholderiaceae > Paraburkholderia. Next base: position 264,338 of record NZ_MSDV01000046.1, read on the forward strand.
TTCGGTCGACGCGTAGTACGCGTAGTAGCAGACCGCTTCCATCGAACGGTCGGCGAACTCGACTGCTTCCGGCGACGCGTACGGCGTGCGCAGCAGGTGCAGGCAGTCCTGGAAGCCCATGATGCCCATGCCGACCGGACGGTGCTTCAGGTTCGAGTTACGGGCCTTGGCGACCGCGTAGTAGTTGATGTCGATCACGTTGTCGAGCATGCGCATCGCGACGCTGATCGTGCGCTTGAGCTTGTCGTGGTCGAGCGCGAGCGTGCCGTCGGCCTGTTCCTTCAGGTGCGCGACGAGGTTCACCGAACCGAGGTTACAGACGGCGATTTCCGAGTCGCTGGTGTTCAGCGTGATTTCCGTGCACAGGTTCGACGAGTGGACCACGCCGACGTGCTGTTGCGGCGAGCGCACATTGCACGGATCCTTGAAGGTGATCCACGGATGGCCGGTTTCGAACAGCATGCCCAGCATCTTGCGCCACAGCTGCGCCGCCGGAAGCTTCTTGAACAGCTTGATCTCGCCGCGCGCGACCTTGTCTTCGTAGGCGGTGTAAGCCGTTTCGAACTCGGCGCCGAACTTGTCGTGCAGGTCCGGGCAGGTGGACGGCGAGAACAGCGTCCATTCGCCGCCTTCCATCACGCGCTTCATGAACAGGTCGGGAATCCAGTTCGCGGTGTTCATGTCGTGCGTACGACGACGGTCGTCGCCGGTGTTCTTACGCAGCTCGAGGAATTCCTCGATGTCGAGGTGCCACGACTCTAGGTACGCGCACACCGCGCCCTTGCGCTTGCCGCCCTGGTTCACGGCCACCGCCGTGTCGTTGACAACCTTCAGGAACGGCACGACGCCTTGCGACTTGCCGTTGGTGCCCTTGATGTGCGAGCCGAGCGCGCGCACGCGGGTCCAGTCGTTGCCCAGACCGCCGGCGAACTTCGACAGCAGCGCGTTTTCCTTCAGCGCTTCGTAGATGCTGTCGAGGTCGTCGTCGACCGTGGTCAGGTAGCACGACGACAGCTGCGAGCGATGCGTGCCCGAGTTGAACAGCGTCGGCGTGGACGACATGAAGTCGAAGCTCGACAGAATGTTGTAGAACTCGATCGCGCGCGCTTCGCGGTCGATCTCGTTCAGCGACAGGCCCATCGCGACACGCATAAAGAATGCCTGCGGCATTTCGATCCGCACGCCGTCGTGATGCAGGAAGTAGCGGTCGTACAGCGTCTGCAGACCGAGGTAGCCGAACTGCAGGTCGCGGTTCGAGTCGAGCGCGTTACCGAGGCGCTTCAGGTCGAACTGCTGCAGCTTGTCGTCGAGCAGGCCCGCGCCGATGCCGCGCTTGATGAACTGCGGGAAGTAGTCGGCGTAGCGCATGCCCATTTCGGCTTGCGTGACTTCTTCTTCGAGGATTTCGCGGCGGATCGTGTGCAGCAGGATGCGCGCGGTGACCTGGCTATACGCCGGGTCTTTTTCGATCATCGTGCGGGCCGCGAGAATCGCCGAGTCGTAGACCTGGCTCATCGGCACGCCGTCGTACAGGTTCTTCACCGTTTCCGCGACGATCGGATCGGCGCTCACCGCGTCGCCGAGGTTCGCGCAGGCGGACTCGATGATGCCGCGCAGCGCGGCCAGATCCAGCGGACGGGTGATGCCGTTGTCGGTCACGTTCAGGCCCGGCGTGCTGGCGGCCGGCTCTGCCTGCTCGTCATGCGCGCGCGCCTGGTTGCGCTTCTCGCGATACAGCACGTACGCACGCGCGACGTTGTGTTCGCCGCCGCGCATCAGCGCGAGTTCCACCTGATCCTGGATGTCTTCGATGTGGAACGTGCCGCCGTTCGGGCGGCTGCGCACCAGCGCGCGCACCACGTTCTGCGTGAGTTGCTCGACCAGTTCGCGCACCCGTGCCGACGCCGCGCCCTGCCCGCCGTTGACGGCGAGGAACGCCTTCGTCACGGCGATCGCGATTTTCGACGGCTCGAACGACACCACGCTGCCGTTGCGGCGGATCACCTTGTAGTCGGCGTAGTTCGCCTGCGGCGCGAGCGCTTGTGCGCCCTGGTCCTGGCCGAAGGCCTGGCCAGCCGGTGAGCCTTCGTAACGGGTCGTCACGTTGTCGGTGGTTTGCATTTGCAAAGCTCCTGGTCTTGGAAATTGCGGCGAGTGCCGCGGATTAAATCGAACGCCGCGCCGCCGCGAGCGCGAGCGATAGGGTGCGGAAAGGCCGGCTACGCCGGTTGGCGGGATGCGACTGCGAGGAAGCCTGATTCGATTTGATGTCGGTCTTCATCGGGTTGGTCGCGATCACTGGCTGGTCCTTTCCTGAATGCTTCTGGATGCGGCCGGAGATCCCCCTACCGGCCGCGCCCCAGGAATTTTTTCGGTGCCCGGAATGCTTGCGGCGCCATGCTCCAGGAGCGGGGCGCCGCACACTTATACACTTGGTTATTCACAAGGTTATACACAGAACAACACAAGATATAGTGCACACCCCGCTTTGTGGCACCAAGTATAGTGGAAGTTGGAGGCAGGTCAAACCGATTTATTTGCCTTCGATATCTTGACTTTTCGCGACGCGCGGCACGGCCGGGCTCCCCGGAGAATGAGGCGGCGCCTCGTTCTCCGCGGGTCTCGCGAGCGCACGCAAAGGTGCCTAGCGCGTTCCGGAAAACTTGAGATAGGGGAAATACCGGGCGTCGAGCGACGTGTCGTTTTGCAGCCGCGACCACTCGAAGTGCGGACCGGGATCAGTCTTGCGGCCGGGCGCGACGTCGGAGTGACCGGCGAGCGCGTCGATTGGATAGCGCGCCTTCAATGCGTCGACCAGCGCGGCGAGCGTGCGGTATTGCGCCGCTTCGAAGGCGACGGTGTCGCTGCCTTCGAGCTCGATGCCGATCGAGAAATCATTGCAGCGTTCGCGGCCAAAAAAATTCGACGGCCCCGCGTGCCACGCGCGCTCGTTGCACGACACGAACTGCTCGAGCGCGCCGTCGCGATGAATCACGAAATGCGCGGACACCCGCACGCCGCGCAGATGCGTGTCGTAGTACGGATGGGCGTCGCAGTCGAGGGTGTTCTGGAACAGCTCGGCAATCGCGCTGCCGCCGAACTGGTTCGGCGGCAGGCTGATGTTGTGGACCACGATCAGGGTCGGCACCGCGCCTTGCGGGCGCGCTTCGAAGTTCGGCGAGACCAGCTTGCGGGCGGCGGGCACCCAACCGTCGGCGTCGACGGTATAGCTGCCGCTCATCGCGCGTCGCGGCCGGACGGTCGCGCGCTGTGGCGCTGCGCGTGGGCGGCGCAGCAGAACACTTGCCCCGCCACCGACACCGAGTCGCTCTTCGGCGCATGCACGCCGCACTCGACGCAGCGGATCATCGGCTCGGGCAGTTGCGGCTGCGCTTGCGCATTGGCGCCGTGCGCGCCACCTGCGCCATTCGCGGCACCCGTCGAAGCGCCGTTCGCCGCACCGTTCGCGGTGCGAGCGCCGCCGCCGCGTTGCGCGCTGTGCGCGTCGTGACGGCGCAGCGCCTTCACGAGCCATTGGCCGACGATGAACAGCAGGATCAGCAGAAAGATTTGTCGCATGAAGACACGCTCACACTACAGGCCGGTGCAACAGCACCTCGAAGACAAAACGGCTGCCGACGTACGCGAGCAACAGCGCGACGAACGACGCCAGCACCCAGCGCAACGCCGCACGGCCGCGCCAGCCGGACACCTTGCGCGCGGTCAGCAGCGCGCCGAACATCAGCCAGGAAAGAATCGCGAACACGGTCTTGTGATCGAGCCGCAGCGCGCGGTCGATCAACTGCTCGCTAAATAGAATGCCCGACACGAGCGTCAGCGTGAGCAGTACGAAGCCGGCGCCGATCAGACGGAACAGCAGTTTCTCCAGCGTGAGCAGCGGCGGCAGCGTATCGAGCCAGCTCGACCACCAGCCGTTGCCGGCGGCAGCCGCGTGGCGCTGCGCGAGACCGCCGCGCATCGCATGCAGACGGCGCTCGACCGCCAGCATCAGCACCGCGTGCAGCGCCGCGATCGCGAACAGACCGTACGCGATGTTCGCGATCAGGAAGTGTAGTTTGAACATCGGCGCGGCCGCATACGGCAGCACGCGCACGCCGCCGAACGCGAGCGGCAGCAGCGACGCGACGCACGCGAGCGGCAGCACCAGCAACCGCAGCCCGTCGAGCGGGAAGAAGAAACTCTCGATCCAGTAGATGCCGGAGCCGAGCCAGAACATCGCCGACAGTGCGAACGCGAAGCCGAACACCATCGCGTTCTGCGGGAAGATCGTGGTGTGCAGCAGCAGGCCGTGCGCGAGCAGCGCGATGAACAGCAACGCCCGCCCCTGCATACTCATGCCGGTGGCGACCGATGCGCCCGGCGCGGCGTGAGCGGGCAGCGGCGGCACGCTTTCGAGCAGCGGCCGCGCGCTCGCGTGGCGGTGCGAGCGCCAGCCGGCCACGGCGAGGCCGCCGTAGAGAAGCGCGGTGAGGGCATACAGTACAATATCCATGTTCGAAGTTTACACTAGGCCCCTGCTCCACGACGTCTCGCACTTCGCGCGTCGCCCGGGCCCCACCCTTCATCGCTCCCCATGCTCGACAATCTGACTCAACGGATGGCGCGCGTCGTCAAGACGCTGCGCGGCGAAGCCCGGCTTACCGAGGCGAACACCCAGGAAATGCTGCGCGAGGTGCGTCTCGCCCTGCTCGAGGCCGACGTGGCGCTGCCCGTCGTGCGCGAGTTCATCGCCAAGGTCAAAGAGAAGGCGCTCGGCGAGGAAGTGATCAGCAGTCTGTCGCCGGGTCAGGCGCTGGTCGGCGTGGTGCAGCGCGAGCTGACCGCGGTGATCGGCGGCGATTACGAAGGCAAGGCGTCCGAACTGAATCTCGCCGTTACGCCGCCGGCCATCATCCTGATGGCGGGTCTGCAAGGCGCCGGTAAGACGACCACGGTCGGCAAGCTCGCCAAACTGCTGCGCGAGAAGTACAAGAAGAAAGTGCTGACGGTGTCGTGCGACGTCTATCGCCCGGCCGCTATCGCGCAGCTGAAAACGGTGACCGAGCAGGTCGGCGCGGACTTCTTCCCGTCGGAGCCGAACCAGAAGCCGGTCGACATCGCGCGCGCCGCGGTCGACTGGGCCAAGCGTCATTACCATGACGTGCTGCTCGTCGACACCGCAGGCCGCCTCGGTATCGACGAAGCGATGATGCAGGAAATCGCCGCGCTGCACGCCGAGCTGAAGCCCGCCGAAACGCTGTTCGTGGTCGACGCGATGCTCGGTCAGGACGCGGTCAACACCGCCAAGGCGTTCAGCGACGCGCTGCCGCTCACCGGCGTCGTGCTTACCAAGCTCGACGGCGATTCGCGCGGCGGTGCGGCGCTGTCGGTGCGTCATGTGACGGGCAAGCCGGTCAAGTTCGTCGGTGTCGCCGAAAAGCTCGACGGCCTCGAAGTGTTCCACCCGGACCGGATGGCGAGCCGGATCCTCGGCATGGGCGACATTCTCGCGCTGGTCGAGGAAGCGCAACGCGGCGTCGACGTGCAGGCCGCGCAGAAGCTCGCCGACAAGGTCAAGAAAGGCGGCGACTTCGACCTCAACGATTTCCGCGCGCAACTCACGCAAATGAAAGGGATGGGCGGTCTGTCGTCGCTGATGGACAAGCTGCCCGCGCAGTTCCAGCAGGCCGCGGCTGGCGCCGACATGGGCCAGGCCGAGAAACAGATGCGCCGCATGGAAGGCATCATCAATTCGATGACGCCGGCCGAGCGCGCGAAGCCCGAACTGATCAAGGCGACCCGCAAGCGCCGTATCGCCGCCGGCGCGGGCGTGCAGGTGCAGGAAGTCAACCGCATGCTGAATCAGTACGACCAGATGCGCACGATGATGAAGAAGCTCAAGGGCGGCAATCTGCAGAAGATGATGCGCGGCATGAAGGGCATGATGCCCGGCATGCGCTAAGCTTTGAGGACGGCGCCGCGCGACCTGGGATTCGCGCGGCTGACTTCGGGTCCGCGCGGGTTTATTCTGTAGCGCGTGCCGCCGTCCTTCGCAGGATCGTCCTCCGGGATGGTCCGACCCACACTATGTATACAGTTACCGCCCGTCAGACGTCATGAACCGCGAAGAAGCCCTCCATATTTTTCAACACTCCGAAGAAATCGTTTCGGCCTCGGACGTCAATGCATCGATCGTCCGCATGGCGGGCGCCATCCGCGACGAGATGAGCGAGGACTTCCCGCTCGTGCTGTCGGTGATGGGCGGCGCCGCGGTGTTCACCGGCATGCTGCTGCCGCACCTCGATTTCCCGCTCGAGTTCGACTACATCCACCTGACCCGCTACCGCAACACCACCAAGGGCGGCAACGAGATGCAGTGGCGCGTCGCGCCGGCCGAGTCGGTGAAGGATCGCGTCGTGCTGGTGCTCGACGACATCCTCGACGAAGGCGAGACGATGGCCGCGATCCGCGACCGGATCCTCGCGATGGGCGCGAAGCGCTTCATGTCCGCGGTGCTGTGCGAGAAGATCATTCCGAAGGCGAAACCGCTGCGTCCCGACTATTGCGGCTTCGAAGTGCCGGACCGCTATGTGTTCGGCTGCGGGATGGATGCGAAGGGGTACTGGCGTAATCTGCCGACTATCCGCGCGCTGACCGAAGGCGCGTGAGCCTCATCGGCTCGGCGCGCCGCGGCGTTTGAAGTTGCCGTAGCGCGGCATGCCGGCTTCCCCGCCGGCGAAAAAAAAGCGGCCAGCTTTAAAACTGGCCGCTTTTTTCATGGCTGCGCCGGCAGCCGGTTCTCCAGGTCACAGCTTGTGCACGAAAGAGCGGATGCCGCCGAGCATCATCTCGACCGAGATCGCGACCAGCACCAGTCCCATCAGCCGCTCGAACGCGGCCATCACCCGTTCGCCGAGCCACGCCTGAATCCGCTCGGCGAGCATCAGCACGATAGCGCAGACGATCATCGTGACCGTCAGCGCGCCGATCCACTCGAAGGTCTTGCCCGGCGCCTGCGAACTCAGCAGCATCACGGTTGCCAACGCCGACGGCCCGGCGAGCGCCGGAATCGCGAGCGGCACGATCAGCGGCTCGCCGCCGCGCGCGTCGCCGCCGAACGGCCCGTCCGGATGCGGAAACACCATCCGTAGCGCGATCAGAAACAGCACGATCCCGCCGCCGATCCGCAATGACTGGTCCGACAGGCTCATGATCCGCAAGAAGCCCTGCCCCAGCACCATGAACAGCAGCAGGATCGCAAACGCGATCGCGACCTCGCGCAGAATCACGATCGTGCGCCGCTCGGGCGCCACACCGCGTAGACAGCTGATGAACAGCGGGATGTTGCCGAGCGGATCGGTGATCAGGATCAGCAGCACGGTCGCGGACAGGAAGGTGTACTCCACTGTCCGCTCCGCTTAGCGCGCGAGTGCCGCGCGCACTTTGTCGATCACCGTTTGAGCGGCGTTCTCGACCGGCAGCAGCGTCGCTTCGGTATCGCGACGGCCCTGATATTCGAGCTTGCCGTCCTTCAGACCGCGGTCGCCGATCACCAGGCGATGCGGCACGCCGATCAGCTCCCAGTCCGCGAACATCACGCCCGGGCGCTCGCCGCGATCGTCGAGGATCACGTCGATGCCCGCGGCGGCCAGTTCCGCGTACAGCTTGTCGGCCTGCTCGCGCACCGCGTCGCTGCGGTCATAGCCCATCGGGCACAGCACGACTTCGAACGGCGCGATCGATTCCGGCCAGATGATGCCCTTGTCGTCGAAGTTCTGTTCGATCGCGGCGCCCAGGATACGCGTGACGCCGATGCCGTAGCAGCCCATTTCCATCGGCCGCGGCTTGCCGGTTTCGTCGAGGCAGGTCGCGTTCATCGCTTCGGAATACTTGGTGCCGAGCTGGAACACGTGGCCCACTTCGATGCCGCGGCAGATATCGATCACGCCCTTGCCGTCCGGCGACGGATCGCCCTTCTTCACGTTGCGGATATCGGCGACGACCGGTTCCGGCAGATCGCGGCCCCAGTTCACGCCGATGATGTGGTAGTCGACCTCGTTCGCGCCGACCACGAAGTCGCTCATGTTCGCGACCGTGCGGTCCGCGATCACGTTGACCGGCTTCTTCGTGCCGATCGGGCCGAGGTAGCCCGGCGGCGTGCCGAAAGTCTCGACGATCTCGGCTTCTGTCGCCATGCGGAAGTTAGCGAGGCCGGGCAGCTTGGCCGCCTTGATCTCGTTCAGGTCGTGATCGCCGCGCAGCATCAGCAGCCAGATGGTGGCCGGCGCGCCTTCGTTCTCGGTCGCGAGCACGACCGACTTGATCGTGCGCTCGAGCGGAATGTTCAGCAGTTCGGCGACCGCCTCGCACTTCGCCTTGCCGGGCGTCGCGGTCTTCTTCATGTCTTCCGCCGGCGCCGCGCGCTCAGCGAGCAGCGGCAGCGCTTCCGCCGCCTCGACGTTCGCGGCGAACTCCGAGGTCGGGCAATAGGCGATGTCGTCTTCGCCGGTCTCGGCGATCACGTGAAATTCATGCGAGCCGCTGCCGCCGATCGAACCGTTGTCGGCCGCGACCGCGCGGAAGTCCAGACCGAGGCGCGTGAAAATGCGCACGTACGCGTCGTACATCTTGCGATACGACTCGCGCAGACCTTCGGCGTCCTTATCGAACGAGTACGCGTCCTTCATGATGAACTCGCGGCCGCGCATCACGCCGAAACGCGGACGGATTTCGTCGCGGAACTTGGTCTGGATCTGGTAGAAGTTGACCGGCAGCTGACGGTAGCTCTTGATCTGGTTGCGCGCGATGTCGGTGACGACTTCCTCGTGCGTCGGGCCCATCACGAAGTCCGCCTGCTTGCGGTCCTTGAAGCGCAGCAGCTCGGGGCCGTACTTTTCCCAGCGGCCCGATTCCTGCCACAGTTCGGCCGGCTGCACCGCCGGCATCAGCAGCTCGATCCCGCCTGCCCGATTCATTTCCTCGCGCACGATCGCTTCCACCTTGCGGATCGAACGCAGGCCGATCGGCAGGTAGTTATAGATACCGCCGGCCACGCGACGGATCATGCCCGCGCGCACCATGAGCTTGTGGCTGATGATTTCGGCGTCGGCGGGCGCTTCTTTCAGGGTGCCGATAAAGAAACGGGAGGCTTTCATTCAGATTATCCAAAAGCGGCGGCTCCGGAAGGACCGCCCGAAAAGGTGAAAACGTTGGGAAAATCGACACGGATCCGTCGCGCGGCCGGCGCGCTTCGCTCGACCGGCGCCGCGCGCTGCCCCGGCACGGCGCTGCAACCGCCGCGCAAAGCCTTTCTCACAAGGGATCAGGCACGGAAAACCGACAGGCTACCGCAAACACCGGCCGGTTGCGGCTAATCGCTCCATTCTTATGCGATTCGGTGCGTAGGGTCCGTTATCTGTTTATAATCAAAGCAATTTTAAAGGATTCGAAGGTGGTTGTATGCTGGATCGTGAAGGCTTTCGCCCGAACGTCGGCATCATCCTCTTGAACGCGCACAACGAGGTGTTTTGGGGCAAACGGCTCCGTGAACATTCCTGGCAGTTTCCGCAAGGGGGCATCAAATACGGTGAGACCCCCGTGCAAGCGATGTATCGGGAGTTACACGAAGAGACCGGACTGCTGCCTGAGCACGTCAAGGTGATCGGTCGCACGCGCGACTGGTTGCGTTACGAGGTGCCTGACAAGTTCATCAAGCGTGAAGTACGCGGTCATTACCGCGGCCAGAAGCAAATCTGGTTCTTGCTACGGATGGTAGGACGCGACTGCGACATCTGCTTGCGCGCCACCGACCACCCCGAGTTCGATGCGTGGCGCTGGAACGAGTACTGGGTGCCGCTCGACTGTGTGATCGAGTTCAAGCGGGATGTGTATCAGTTGGCGCTGACGGAGCTGTCCCGTTTCATGCGCCGGCCTGCGCCGCGTGCGGAAAAACCTGGCGGGCATCATGGATCGCGCTACCCCCGGGTAGCGTCGTCGATGCAAAGCCCGCCGGATTCCACGGTAAGCACGGTCACTACGGTCGTGTCCGTGAGTTCGGTCAGCGTCGAGACTTCGACGCGCGTGCTGATTCTGCCGGATTGCGGTGCCGGTGGTCAGGGTTCGCTAAACCCCGAGCACGAGCACGAAACGGCCGACGAAGCCGCCGCCCCGCTGGTCCGGCGGAGCGTGCGCGATTAACCATTCCGGGCGGCTGTCCACGCCGCCTCTCTCCGGCGCGGCTTTCGAGCCGCGCCCGTCTTTTGAGGGAATCAGATTGAAAGCATTTGCACTCGCTGTGGCGTGCGTCGCCACCGGCGCCCTGCTGGCAGGCTGTTCGAGCGCCGGCAAACCGAGCAATAAAGACGACAGCGCGTTCGTGTATCTGCTGGACCGCAAGGGCACCTGGGTGGAGAACAAGGTGGACACGTTGCCGCCGCTGCCGACCGACGCGAATCTGCTGCCGTTCGAAGTTTCCGGCAACACGCCGCTGCACTTTGCGATCGATCCGAAGTCGCTCAGCGTCGGCGACGACGGCGTCGTGCGTTATACGGTGGTGGTCACGAGCCCGGGCGGTGCACGCAACGTCAGCTATCAGGGCATTCGTTGCGACACTTACGAATGGCGTCAATACGCGGCCCTGAATGCCGATCACGACGATTGGGACCGGACCGTCGCCAATGATTTTTCGCGGATCGAAAACGGCGCGCTGAATGCGTATCAGGCTGCGCTGTATCAGGACTACATGTGCGCGAACAAGATCCCGGTCGGCGGTGCGAAGCAGATCGTCGAGAACATTCGCTACAAGCGCACGCAGACGTCGCTGATTCACTGAAGCTGCATACCGTCCGCGGATGAAAAAAAGCCGTTCCAGCCTGCGCTGGAACGGCTTTTTTATAGCCTTGTGCTTCTTATTGATTCTCTTCGCGTGTCCGAAGAAACATCAAATCAGCACGAGATTGTCGCGATGAATCAGCTCCGGCTCGAGCATGTATCCGAGCACCGATTCGATCTCGCCGCTTGGGCGCCGCTGGATCAGCTTGGTTTCCGCGCTGCTGTAGTTGGTCAAACCGCGCGCGACCTCGCGGCCCTGCGCGCTCACGCACGCAATCACCTCGCCGCGCGCAAACGCGCCCTGCACGCCGACGATGCCGATCGGCAGCAAGCTCTTGCCGCCCGCGGTCAGCTTTTCGACCGCGCCATCGTCGATCACGACGTGGCCGCGCACCTGCAGGTGATCGGCCATCCATTGCTTGCGTGCCGCCATGCGCGCGGTCCGCGCGATCAGCTGGGTGCCGATCGCCTCGCCCGCGGCCAGCCGCAGCAGCACGTCCGCCTCGCGGCCGCTCGCGATCACCGTATTGGCGCCGCTATGTGCCGCGCGCTTGGCGGCGAGAATCTTGGTCAGCATGCCGCCGCGGCCGAGGCTCGAACCCGCGCCGCCAGCCATCGCTTCGAGTTCCGGCGCGCCGGCATCGGCTTGCTGCACGAGCGTCGCGCTCGGATCCTTGCGCGGATCGGCGGTGAACAGGCCCTGCTGGTCGGTCAGAATGATCAGCGCGTCGCCTTCGATCAGATTGGCAACCAGCGCGCCGAGCGTGTCGTTGTCGCCGAACTTGATTTCGTCGGTCACGACCGTGTCGTTCTCGTTGATGATCGGCACGACGCCCAGACGTAGCAGCGTCAGCAGTGTGGAGCGCGCGTTCAGATAGCGCTCGCGGTCGGCGAGGTCGGCGTGCGTGAGCAGGATTTGCGCGGTCTGGATCGAGTGCTCGGCGAAACGGCTCTCGTACACCTGCGCGAGCCCCATCTGGCCGACGGCCGCGGCCGCCTGCAATTCGTCGATCTCACGCGGCCGCTTGGTCCAGCCGAGCCGCTGCATGCCTTCGGCAATCGCGCCCGAGCTGACCAGCACCACTTCCTTACCCTGCGCGCGCAGCGCGGCAATCTGCGCGGCCCAACGGCCGATCGCCGCATGATCGAGGCCGCGCCCGTCGTTGGTGACGAGGCTCGAGCCGACTTTGACTACCAATCGCCGTGAATCTGCGATGACGGAACGCATTGTGCGCTGTCTCCCAAGATGACCCCTGATGCATACCGGCAGCCGCCGCTGGCCGCCGGCGCTCGAGTTTTATTCCTGCGGTTCGGTGCTGGAGTCGCCGGCCGGGCGCGCCGCGTCCGCCCCTTCGCGGAAGCGCACGTCGGACGCGAGATCTTCGGCTTCGGCCGCGCGCTGCGCGTCGGAATGCTCGGCGAGATAGTCGAACACCGCGTAGCAAAGGTTCTCACAGCCCTGACCGGTCAGTGCCGAGATTTCGAACACCGGGCCGTCCCAGCCGAAGCCTTCGAGGAAGTTCGCGACGCGTGCTTCGCGCTCATCCTCGGGCACCATGTCGAGCTTGTTCAGCACGAGCCAGCGCGGCTTCTGGTACAGCAGTTCGTCGTATTTGCGCAGTTCGTTGACGATCGCCTTCGCTTCCGCGACCGGGTCGACCGATTCGTCGAACGGCGCGATGTCGACGATGTGCAGCAGCAGACCTGTGCGCTGCAGGTGACGCAGGAACTGATGGCCGAGGCCCGCGCCTTCCGCCGCGCCTTCGATCAGGCCCGGAATGTCGGCGATCACGAAGCTGCGGCTCGGCCCGACGCGCACCACGCCGAGATTCGGCGCCAGCGTCGTGAACGGGTAGTCGGCGATTTTCGGCTTCGCGTTCGACACCGACGAGATAAACGTCGACTTGCCGGCATTCGGCATGCCGAGCAGACCGACGTCGGCCAGCACCTTCAGCTCGAGGCGCACCATGCGGCGCTCGCCCGGCTTGCCGTCGGTCTTCTGACGCGGCGCGCGGTTGGTACTGGACTTGAAATGCAGGTTGCCGAGGCCGCCGGCGCCGCCCTGCGCGATCTGCACGCTCTGATTGTGCTCGGTCAGATCGGCGATCAGCTCGCCGGTTTCCATATCGGTGATGGTCGTGCCGACCGGCATGCGCAGCGTGATGTCGTCGCCGCCCTTGCCATAGCAGTCCGAGCCGCGGCCGTTTTCGCCGTTGCGCGCCAGATGCTTTTTCGCGTAGCGGTAGTCGATCAGCGTATTGATATTGCGATCGGCGAGCGCGATCACGCTGCCGCCTCGGCCGCCGTCGCCGCCGTCGGGGCCGCCGAACGGAACGAATTTCTCGCGGCGCATCGACGCGCTGCCATCCCCTCCGTCGCCGGCGATGACTTCAATCCTCGCTTCGTCAATGAACTTCATGCGTAACTCCGTCCCGTTGTACTGCCTGATTGGTGCTGCCTGATTGTGCCGCAGAGGTGATGCAGGAATGCTGCCGACCTGATTCTGCTATTTTGCCGCGCGCGCCGCGCGTTGATCAATCGACCGAACGGCATATGGCCGCCGCCGATATGCGCTCTGCGCCACGGCCGCGGCACGCTACAGCGCGCCGCAATAAAAAAGGCCCCGCGAACTTCGCGGGGCCTTTTTTCGGTCCTGAAGCCCGTGCCTGATTAAACTCAGGCTGCCGGGACGACGGAAACGGTGTGCTTCTTCGCCGCGCCCTTGGTCGAGAACTGGACGTGGCCGTCCTTCAGCGCGAACAGGGTGTGATCCTTGCCCATGCCGACGTTCTCACCAGCGTGCATACGCGTACCGCGCTGACGCACGATGATGCCACCAGCGTTGATAGCCTGGCCGCCGTAAACCTTCACGCCGAGGCGTTTCGATTCGGAGTCGCGGCCGTTCCGGGACGATCCGCCTGCCTTTTTGTGTGCCATTTGATGTGCTCCTTAACCGGTGCGCTTACGCGTTGATCGCGTCGATGCGCAGTTCGGTGTAGTTCTGGCGGTGGCCGCCATGCTTCTGGTAGTGCTTCCGGCGACGCATCTTGAAGATGGTCACTTTTGCGTGACGACCTTGCGACACGACGGTAGCCTTGACGGAAGCCCCACTGACCAGCGGCGTACCGAACTTAATCGATTCGCCTTCGCCCACTGCGAGAACCTGGTCGAGCGTGATTTCAGCGTCAATGTCTGCCGGTATCTGTTCTACTTTAAGTTTTTCGCCGACGGCAACTTTATACTGCTTGCCACCGGTTTTTATGACCGCGTACATTGAGAACCTCACTCTGTGTTCATTTTTTCCCACGCACCGCGCGCGGAAACCCTCGATTATACATAGAGTTAGCTTCGCGGTCAAAGACCGCTTAGCAAGCGGGCGGGTTCGCCGCGCCACCCTTTCCCACCGCCGCTGCGAGCCGCCACCGGACGCCACGAGCAGCCTCGGACACCCCACGCGCAACCCCGGCGCCCGGCGCCAGCGCCGCCCGGAACGCAGCCGCGCCACAGTCAAACGACCCGGAAATAGCCCGCTCGCCTTATAATTCGCGGCACTACTCAATTCAGCCATCATGTCGTCGACCGCCACCCCCTCTCCCAACGTCGCCAACCTGCTTGCTCCGATCTCCGAAGACATGCAGCAGGTCAATCGCGTCATCCGGCAACGTCTTGCGTCGGACGTGATGCTGATCAACCAGATCTCCGAGTACATCATCAGTGCCGGCGGCAAGCGGCTGCGTCCCGCGCTGCTCCTGCTGGTGGCGGGCGCGCTGGGCGACACGACGGGACACCGGCACGAACTGGCCGCGGTCGTCGAGTTTATCCATACGGCGACGCTGCTGCATGACGACGTGGTCGACGAATCCGATCTGCGGCGCGGCCGCCAGACCGCCAATGCGCTGTTCGGCAACGCCGCCAGCGTGCTGGTCGGCGACTTCCTTTACTCCCGCTCGTTCCAGATGATGGTCGGCGTGGGCAAGATGCGCGTGATGGAAATTCTGTCCGAGGCGACCAACATCATCTCCGAAGGCGAAGTGCTGCAGTTGCTGAACATGCACGATGCGGACGTCGACGAAGCCCGCTATATGCAGGTGATCCGCTATAAGACAGCCAAGCTGTTCGAAGCGGCGGCCCAGCTCGGCGCGGTGCTCGCCGGCGCGGACGCGAAGACCGAAGCGGCCGCCGCCGAATACGGCCGCCGCATCGGCACCGCGTTCCAGATCATGGACGACTGGCTCGACTACACCGGCACGGCCGAATCGATGGGCAAGAACGCCGGCGACGACCTGCGCGAAGGCAAACCGACGCTGCCGCTGATCTATCTGATCGAACGCGGCACGCCCGAACAGTCGGCGCTCGCGCGCGAAGCGATCGAGCAAGGCGGCACGGACCGTTTCGACACGATTTTCGACGCGATCACGCGTTCGGGCGCGCTCGACCACACGCTGGAATGTGCGAAACAGGAAGCTCAAGCAGCCGCCGTAGCAATTTCTTCATTTCCCCATTCCATTTTCAAAGAGAGCCTGCTAGAATTATGTTCTTACTCGACGGCAAGACAGTCTTGAACAAGACTGAAACGCCGGATTAGTCTGAATCGAGTCAGCAGTACCAAATCGGGGTGTAGCTTAGCCTGGTAGAGCGCTACGTTCGGGACGTAGAGGCCGGAGGTTCGAATCCTCTCACCCCGACCAGATTCTCCTTGTTAGATCAAGGTTCAAAAACCGCCGCAGCGATGCTCGGCGGTTTTTTGTTTTGCGCGGCATGTTTTCGTACGCGTCTCTTTGCGCCGCACTGCTATCTTCTCTTTGTGACGGCCGGCCGCAAGACTGCCGCCGGTCCACGCTAGTCGGGCCGCCAGACCGCCGCCGCGGCGGTACGCGCAGGTCCCTCTGCTATATTCTCTCCATCCTTTCCCTCATTTTTCACGACGCGTGGAACAACTTCCCTTATGGGCGCAGATCGGCGCCGTCTTTCTGCTGCTTATCTGCTCCGCCTTCTTTTCCATTTCCGAGACAGCGATGATGGCGCTCAACCGCCATCGACTGAAACATCTCGCCAGTAAAAACGCGCTCGGCGCGAAAACCACTCAAGGGCTGCTCGCGCGCACCGATCAACTGCTGAGCGTGATCCTGATCGGCAACAACCTGTTCAACACGATCATCCCGGTGCTTACCACGTCGATTGCGCTGCATACGTTCGGCCGCAATAACCTGGTGCTGTCGATCGCGACCGGTATCGTCGCGTTCCTGATCATCGTGTTCGCGGAAATCACGCCGAAGATCGTCGGCGCGACGTTCCCCGAAAAAATCGCGCTGCCCGCGAGCCTGCTGATCGGACCACTGATGCGCGTCGGCAAGCCGCTGATCTGGTTCGTCAATCTGTTCGCGACCGGCATCCTGCGCGTGCTGCACATCAATACGAAGGGCGCGCGCGAACAGCGGCTCTCCACCGAAGAACTGCGCACCATCGTGCTCGAATCCGGCAGCTTCATGCCGACCAAGCACCGCAGTATCCTGCTGAACCTGTTCGACCTCGAAAACATCACCGTCGACGACGTAATGATCCCGCGCCGCCGCATCGAGGCACTCGACTTCGACGCGCCGTTCGAGCAGATCCTGCATCAACTCGAAACCTGCTATCACAACAAACTGATCGTCTATCAGGGCGACATCGACCGCGTGCTCGGCGTGCTCCATGTGCGCAAGACGCTCGCCGGGCTGCACAACCAGGAGCTCGAGCGCGATACGCTGCGCGAGCTCCTCGCGGAGCCGTACTTCGTGCCGAGCGGCACGCCGGTGTTCCAGCAGCTGCAGTACTTCCAGGAGAGCCGCCACCGCATCGCGCTCGTCGTCGACGAATACGGCGAACTGCAAGGCCTCGTCACGCCGGAAGACATCATCGAGGAGCTGATCGGCGAATTCACCACGTCGATTCCGCGCAGCGCGAGTTCGCGCGGCGGCTGGAACGACGCGGGCGAATGCATCGTCGCGGGCAGCATGCCGCTGCGCGAGCTGAACCGCTGGCTGCAACTGGCGCTGCCGACCGACGGCCCGAAAACGCTCAACGGCCTGATTCTCGAAATTCTCGAAGACATCCCCGACGGCGACGTCTGCGTGCAAATCGGCGACGTCAAACTCGAAGTGATGCGCAGCGACGATCAGGCGATCCGCACCGTCAAGCTGTTCAGACCGGCGTCGCGCGGCAAGAGTAATAAAGTCCGCGCGGGCTGAACCGCGTGGCTGCGGGCGCTGCGGCTCGGCCCAGCACCCAGCTTCACACACGCCGGCCGCGCGCGCCATTAGCCGAACGGCCGAATGGCGCTCACCCGCCGATAGCCGGAAGATGAAGCCGTCACGATTCACAGCGGCTCATCACCGGTCTCTCATGCAAACGTCTTTTCCTTCCGCCTCGGCGTCACCGCGTCCCGTCGCGTTCAGCGACGAGCACAACGCGGCCCATCTGACCGACGCCGACACTGCCCCCGCAGTACGCCTGTTGACCGACACGCTGCAGGAAGCGACGCGGCGTAACGCATCGGACCTTCACATCGAACCGGCGGAGCACGGCTGGCGGATGCGTCTGCGCATCGACGGCGTGCTGCATGAACTCCCACGGCCGCCCGCGCATCTGCGCGACGCGTTCGTCACCCGCGTGAAGGTGCTCGCCCGGATGGACATCGCCGAGCGGCGTGTGCCGCAGGACGGCCGGCTGCGGATCGCGACTTCGCCGGGCCGGCTCGAAGACTATCGCGTGAATTCGCTGCCGACGCTGTTCGGCGAAAAGCTCGTATTGCGGCGGCTCGACGCGTTGCCCAGCGATCTTTCATTGGACTCGCTCGGTCTCGACCCGCAGCAGCGCGACGCCGTCGATGCGGCGATTCGCGCGCCACACGGACTGATGCTCGTCACCGGACCGACTGGCAGCGGCAAGACGCTGTCGCTGTACTGCTTTCTGAATCTGCTGAACGACGAAGCGCGTAATCTCTGTTCGGTCGAGGATCCGGCGGAGATTCAGCTGGCCGGCATCAATCAGGTCAGCGTGCGCGAAAAGGCCGGGCTCACGTTCGCGGTCGCGTTGCGCGCGTTTCTGCGCCAGGATCCGGACGTGATCATGGTCGGCGAAATCCGCGACAGCGAAACCGCCGACGTCGCGGTGAAGGCCGCGCAAACCGGCCACCTCGTGCTGTCCACGCTGCATACGAATGACGCGCCGGCGGCGATCGCGCGGCTGATCGATATTGGGATCGAGCCGTACAACCTCGCGGCCGCGCTGCGCATGGTGACCGCGCAACGGCTGGTGCGGCGGCTGTGCGTGGCGTGTCGGGTGCCCGCGCCGCATTCGGCGGCGGCGCTGCGGGCCGCTGGCTTTGCCGAAGCGCAGCTCGACGGCTGGCAGCCGTATGCGGCGACCGGCTGCGCCGCGTGTCACGGCATCGGCTATCGGGGGCGCGTCGGTATCCATCAGGTGATGCCGGTTTCCGAGGCGATGCGCGAGTTGATCGTCGGGGGCGCGGGCGTGCACGAACTGGCACGGCTCGCGCAGAGCGAACAGGTCGCGACGTTACGCGACGCCGCTCTGGCGCGCGTGCGCGACGGCACCACCAGTCTCGCCGAAGCGCTCGCCGCCACCGAGGTCGCATGAGCACCGCCCCACTCGCGCCGCCGGTGGCGACCGATCTGCGCTTTCGCTGGCGAGGCGTCAACGCCGACGGCACGCGTCAACGCGGCACGCTGATCGCGCCGGACGCGAGCGTCGCCCGCAACATGCTCAAACGTGACGACCTCTTCATCGTCGACCTCTCGACGCAAGGTCCGGCCCCCCGCCCGCGAGCCCGCGCGGCCGACGTCACGCGCTTTACGCGGCAACTCGCGAGTCTGCTGCGCGCGGGTCTGCCGCTCGCGCCCGCACTCGAACTGCTCGCGCAAGCGCCAGCGTCGACATCGTCATCCAGCCGGCGGCAAGGAATGCCGCGCATCGTCGGCGCGCTCGCCCGCGACATCACCGCCGGCCTGCGGTTTTCCGCGGCCCTGCAACGGCATCCGGCGCAATTCAACACGCTGTACTGCCAGCTGGTCGAGGTCGGCGAAGCGGCGGGCGCACTGGCCACCGTGCTCGCCCGTCTGGCCGACGACCGCGAACGCGCGGCCGCGCAGCGCGCGAAAGTGCGCGCCGCGCTGACCTATCCGGTCGCGATCCTGCTGCTCGCCGTCGCGATCACAGCAGCGTTGCTGGTGTGGGTCGTGCCCACCTTCAAACAGATCTTCGACGGCTTCGGCGCGACGCTTCCCGCGCCGACGCAGTTCGTGCTCGCGTTATCGGCCGGCGCGGCGCGCTGGAGCGTGCCCTTGCTCGTGCTGATGGGCGCCGCGAGCTCCCTGCTTGCGTGGATCCTGCGGCGCTCGATCAACGCGCGCATCCGTTTCGCGCGCGCGTCGCTGAGCCTGCCGGTGGCCGGTCCGCTTCTGCGCACGCTGTGCGCGGCGCGCTGGAGCCGCGCGCTCGGCACGCTGCTCGCAGCCGGCACCCCGCTCGCCGACGCATTCGACTCGCTCACCCACGCAACCGGCAACGCGTCGTTCGATAACGCGACAGCCGGCATCGCCGCACGGCTACGCCGCGGCGAACGGCTCGCCGCGGCGATGCAGGCCGCGCAGTGCTTTCCCGCCGAGGTCGTGCAGCCGGTCGCGGTCGCCGAAGAATCGGGCGCGCTCGACAGCATGTTGCTCGACGTCGCGTCGCTCGCCGATCGTCAGGTGGACGAAAAGATCGGCACGCTGTCGAGCCTGTGCGAGCCGCTGGTGATCATCGTGCTCGGCACGCTGGTCGGCGGCCTCGTGATCGCGATGTATCTGCCCATTATTCAACTCGGCAACGTGGTGTAGCATCCAGCCGAACCCAATCCCCTCACCATGCAAGCTCCTGTTCCGCTCGTGTCAGAAACCTCTTCCAGCCTGTTCGCGGGCTTATTGCCTGAACGCTTCGCAAGCGAGATCGGCCTCGCGTTCGCCAGTCTGCCCACCGGTGTGCAGATCGCGTTCGCGATCGTGTTCGGCCTCGTGATCGGCAGCTTCCTGAACGTGGTCGTGCATCGGCTGCCGATCATGCTCGAACGTGCGTGGCGCGCGGAAATCAGCGAAGCCATCGATGCCGCCGATACCGCCGATGCCGCGCCGCCCGCCGACGGACTGCCCGCCCGCTATAACCTGTGGGTGCCGCGCAGCGCCTGCCCGCATTGCGGCCACGTGCTGCGCGCGTGGGAAAACCTGCCGGTGCTGAGCTACCTGCTGTTGCGCGGCCGCTGCTCCGCGTGCGGGACCCGCGTGAGCCTGCGCTATCCGCTGCTCGAACTCGCCAGCGCCGCCTTCGCGACCGCCGCGCTCGTCGTGTTCGGCCCGACCTCGATGGCGCTCGCCGCGTTCGGTCTCGGCGCGATGCTGCTGACCATGAGCGCAATCGATATCGACACGCATCTGCTGCCCGATTCGCTGACGCTGCCGCTGCTGTGGGCCGGCCTGATCGTCAATTTCAACGGCATGTTCACGAATCTGCACGACGCGGTGCTCGGCGCGATCTTCGGCTATCTCGCGCTGTGGGCCGTGCACTGGCTGTTCCTGCTGGTGCGCGGCGTCGAAGGGATGGGCTACGGCGACTTCAAGCTGCTGGCCGCGCTCGGTGCGTGGCTCGGTTGGGCCGCGCTGCCGCAAATCGTGCTGATCGCCGCGGTGGCCGGCGCGGTGGTCGGGCTCGCGGCCACGTGGCGCGGCCGCATGCGCTTCGAAGAGCCGCTGCCCTTCGGGCCGTTTCTCTCGGCCGGCGGTGCGCTGACGCTGTTCGTCGGCACACCGCTCTATCTTGCATTGGGAGGCTGAAACATGTTCGTGGTGGGACTAACCGGAGGTATCGGCAGCGGCAAATCGACCGTCGCCAATCTGTTCGCGATCCGCGGCGTGACGCTCGTCGACACCGACGTGATCGCGCATCGCATCACCGCGCCGCGCGGTATCGCGATGCCGCACATCGCAGCCGAATTCGGCGAGCAGTTCGTCGCCGCCGACGGCTCGCTCGATCGCGCGCGCATGCGCTCGCTGGTATTCAGCGACCAGACCGCGCTCAAGCGTCTCGAAGCGATCACGCACCCGCTGATTCGCGCGGAAACCGAACGCGAGCAGCGCGAAGCGCAAGGGCCTTACGTAATCGTCGTGGTGCCGTTGCTGGTCGAGTCCGGCACGTGGAAGGAGCGTGTGAATCGCGTGCTGATCGTCGATTGCACGGTCGAGACGCAGATCGCACGCGTGATGAGCCGCAACGGTTTCAGCCGCGACGAGGTGCTCGCGATCATCGCGCGTCAGGCCACGCGCGAAGCGCGCCTCGCGGCGGCCACTGAAGTGATCTTCAACGAAAACATGCCGTTCGAAGAACTCGAGGCGCAGGTGGCCGCGATGCACGAGCTCTATCTGTCGCTCGCGCAGGGATAAAGCGGAGCCGGCGCGCGCGGAGACATCGGCGCGCGCCGCCACCTCACACGCACATTGAACTTTGCGCGCGAAGCCGAGCCGAACCGCTCAGAACACCGTGAACTGACGAAAAAAGTTGCGAAAGCGCGCCGAAAAAGTGCGTGATTGCTTGGGTAGTCCCACGGCATTAGAATGTTTTGCATTCCTGTCACCGACCACGCCCGAGGCGACCCCGCTTGATCCTTTACGAGTACCCCTTCAATGAGCGAATCCGGACGCTGTTGCGCCTCGAAGATCTGTTCGAGCGCTTCACGTTCTTTCTGACTCAGGAAGACGCCAGGGAACATCACGTCGCGCTGACAACGCTATTCGAAATCTCCGAAGTCGCGGGCCGTGCGGATCTGAAATCCGATCTGATGAAAGAACTCGAGCGCCAGCGACAAACGCTCGCGCCGTTTCGCGGCAATCCCGGCATCGAACAGAACGCGCTCGAAGCGGTGCTCGGGGAAATCGAACAGACTCTCGCGGGACTCACGCAGATGCAGGGTAAAACCGGCCAGCATCTTGCAGACAACGAATGGCTCGCGAGCATCCGCAGCCGCGCGATCATTCCCGGCGGGACCTGTAAATTCGATCTGCCGTCGTACTACGCGTGGCAACAGTTGCATCCCGATCAGCGCCGTCAGGACATCGCCAAATGGGTGACGCCGCTGCTGCCGCTGCGCGACGCGGCGACGATCGTGCTGCGCCTCGCGCGCGAATCGGGTCAGGCGTCGAAGGTGATGGCGATGCAAGGCAGCTATCAGCAGATGCTGTCCGGCCGCTCGTATCAATTGATGCAGGTTCGCGTGGCCCCGGAATTGCGCGTGATCCCGGAAGCGAGCGCCAACAAATACATGCTGTGGGTGCGCTTCACCGTGCAGGAGAGCGATCTGCGCCCGCGCGCAGTCGACATCGACGTGCCGTTCCAGCTCACGCTCTGCAGTCTGTAGAGCGCCGCCGGCCTCGCAAGCCCGCCGCGGCTTGCGGGCAACGCGCCTTTGAAGCCGCGCGAAATAGCCCTATATTCGTTACTTGTTCCGTTTGCGATTGACCGTCCGACCGTATGCCTACCGTCGTCAAATGTCCTACCTGCGGTAAAGATGTCCGCTGGACTCCCGAAAGCCGCTTCCGTCCTTTCTGTTCCGAGCGCTGCAAGCAGATCGATCTCGGCGCATGGGCCGCCGAGAAATACAAGATCGGCGGCAACGAGCAGGAAGGGCCGTCCTCGGATGAAGAGCCGCCGCGCGGCGACTACAACCCGCATTGAGCGTGTTGCGCTGACGCCCGCTCTCCACGAAAAACCACCGCCCCCAAAAAAATCACGCGGTAGCGTACGTTGCCTGAGCAACGCACGCTACCGCGTGTTCGGTCTGGGCCTGCGGATTTACTTCTTCTCGGCCGCGAGCCACTCCAGCACCGGAATCGTCGCCGGCAGCAACGGCGCCACGTCGGCAGGCAGGCTCTGCCACACGAAGGCCTGACCTTCCCGGCCGTGCGGCTCGCCCGACCACTGCGTCACCTTGCAGAAAAAGAGCCGCACATACGCGTGCGGATAATCGTGTTCGAGCGTATGCCACAAATGACACGCCTCGACCTCGATCCCCAGCTCTTCGTGCAATTCACGCGCGAGCGCGGCCTCGACCGACTCGCCCGCTTCCAGCTTGCCGCCCGGAAACTCCCAGTAGCCCTCGTACGGCTTGCCGGCCGGACGCTGCGCGAGCAGATAGCGCCCATCCGGCTGCACCAGCACGCCGACCGCGACCTCGGTGACCGGACGGCCCGCGCCGTTTTTGCTCGCGTCGCTCATGCCGGGGTCTTGCGGCCGGACCAGTCGCGCGCGAATTGCCACGCGACCCGCCCCGAGCGCGATCCGCGTTCGAGCGCCCACACCAGCGCATCGCCGCGCGCCGCCTCGATTTCGGCGTCGTCGCAACCGAAATGGCGCAGCCAGTGCGCGATGATGCTCAGGTAGTCGTCCTGCTTGAACGGATAGAAGCTGACCCACAACCCGAAACGCTCGGACAGCGAGATCTTTTCCTCGACCAGTTCGCCCGGGTGAATCTCACCGTCCGACGTGTGCTTGTACGTCTCGTTGTCGCTCATGTACTCGGGCAGCAGATGGCGGCGATTCGACGTCGCGTAGATCAGCACGTTGTCCGACTGCGCGGCGACCGAGCCGTCGAGCGCGACCTTCAGCGCCTTGTAGCCCGACTCGCCGTCTTCGAACGACAGGTCGTCGCAGAACACGATGAAGCGCTCCGGCCGCTGCGCGATCAGATCGACGATGTCGCCGAGATCGTGCAGATCGTCCTTGTCCACTTCGATCAGACGCAGACCGTCCTGCGCGAACGCGTTCAGGCACGCCTTGATCAGCGACGACTTGCCGGTGCCGCGCGCGCCCGTCAGCAGCACGTTGTTGGCGGGCTGCTTGCGCACGAACTGGCGCGTGTTCTGTTCGATCAGCCCTTTCTGGCGATCGATGTTCTGCAGGTCGTCGAGCGTGATCGACGAAATCGCCGGCACCGGCTGCAGATAGCCGCGCCCCTGGCGCTTGCGCCAGCGGAACGCAACCGCGGCGGACCAGTCGATCTCCGGCGCGGCGGGCGGAAGCATCGCTTCCAGGCGGCCGAGCACGGCTTCGGCGCGGGTCAGAAACTGTTCGAGTTTGTCCATGTTGAGTAGGCGGCCCGTGGCCGCGCATTGAACCTGTTACGAGCGATAGTCGGCGTTGATGCTGACGTAGTCGTGCGACAGATCGCAGGTCCAGATCGTGGCTTGCGCATCGCCGCGGCCGAGTACGACGCGAATGCCGATCTCGCTCTTCTTCATTACGCGCTGGCCGTCCTCCTCGCGGTAGGCCGGATTGCGGCCGCCGGCGGTGGCGACCAGCACGTCGTCCAGATACAGATCGATCTTGCCGACGTCGAGATCATCGATGCCGGCATAGCCGATGGCCGCCAGAATGCGGCCGAGGTTCGGATCCGATGCATAGAAGGCCGTCTTCACGAGCGGCGAGTGGCCGATCGCATACGCGATCTGGCGGCATTCGCCGGCGCTCGAGCCGCCCTCTACCTGCACGGTCATGAATTTGGTCGCGCCTTCGCCGTCGCGCACGATCAGTTGCGCGAGGGTCTGGGCGACTTCGGTCACCACATCGCGCAGCGCTGCATAAGCGGGCGAGTCGGTGGACGTGATCGCCGGCAGGCTCGATTTGCCCGACGCGATCAGGATGAACGAATCGTTGGTCGACGTATCGCCGTCGATCGTGATGCAGTTGAACGAGCGGTCCGCGACGTGCTTGACCAGTTCGTCGAGCACCGGCTGCGCGACGTTCGCGTCGAACGCGAGGAAGCCGAGCATGGTCGCCATGTTCGGCTTGATCATGCCGGCGCCCTTGCTGATGCCGGTCAGCGTGACCGTGTGACCGTCGATCGTGACCTGTCGGGAGGTGGCCTTCGGCAACGTATCCGTGGTCATGATCGCCTGCGCGGCGTCGAACCAGTTCGCTTCCTTGCGGTTCGCGAGCGCGGCCGGCAGGCCGGCCTTCAGACGATCGACCGGCAGCGGTTCCAGAATCACGCCGGTCGAGAACGGCAGCACCTGCTCCGGCGCGAGGTCCGTCAGACGCGCGAGTTCCGCGCAGGTCTCGCGGGTCGCCGCGAGGCCCGGTTCGCCGGTGCCCGCGTTCGCGTTGCCGGTGTTCACCACCAGCGCGCGAATCGGCTTGCCGCCCGTGCGCACGCGCTGCAGGTTCTCGCGGCACACGGTCACGGGCGCCGCGCAGAAGCGGTTCTGCGTGAACACGCCGCCGACCGTCGCGCCTTCGTCGACGGAAATGACCAGCACGTCCTTGCGGTTCGGCTTGCGGATGTTCGCCTCCGCCCAGCCGAGCTTGACGCCGGCGACGGGGTGCAGTTGAGCGGGATCGATCGAGGGAAAGTTGACAGCCATGGTCGCGACCTGTCGAAGAAAATGCCGGCTGGAGCCGGCATTGGGGAAACGGAACTGATGACCCGGGAGAATTGCCGGCTCACCTGCGAAATCAACGGCCAAGCGGCGCGCAAAACAACGCGGCGCGCCCGGGAGCGCGCCGTGTCGGCTTTACGCGATCTTGCCGTGGCACTGCTTGTACTTCTTGCCGCTGCCGCACGGGCACGGGTCGTTACGGCCGACCTTCGGCACGTTGTCGGTATTCACGTGCACCGCGGCCTGCGGCGTCGCGCTGTGACCGTGGCTCATCGCGTCGCCGATCATCGCGGCGGCGGCTTCGGCCGCGACCGGCGCGGCGGCTTCCGCGAACTCGGCATGGCGGAACTCGACGTTGTCGACGAGATGACCGCCCTGCTCTTCGATCTGCTCGGCGGCCGCTTCGAGCTGCTCCGGCGACTGGATCTGCACGTTCATCACGATGCGCGTGACTTCGAGCTTCACCGCGTCGAGCATTGCGGCGAACAGTTCGAACGCTTCACGCTTGTATTCCTGCTTCGGGTTCTTCTGCGCATAGCCGCGCAGATGGATGCCCTGGCGCAGATGGTCGAGCGCGGCGAGGTGTTCACGCCATGCGCGGTCGAGCGTCTGCAGCATGATCGAGCGTTCGAAGCCGCTGAACGACTCGCGGCCGACCAGTTCGACCTTCGCTTCGTACGCTTCGTCCGCGGCGGCTTCGACCGCTTCGAGAATCTCGTCGGCGTTGATCGAGTTCGACTCGTTGATCATTTCCTGGATCGCGAGGTCGAGCTGCCAGTCGTTGCGCAGCAGTTCCTCGAGCTCGGGCACGTCCCACTGCTCTTCGATGCTGCCCGCCGGCACGAACTGATGCACGAGGTCGGCGACCACGCCGTGACGCATCGCGGTGATCGTCTCGGTGATGTCATTCGCTTCGAGCAGTTCGTTGCGCTGCTGGTAGATCACCTTGCGCTGGTCGTTCGACACGTCGTCGTATTCGAGCAGTTGCTTACGAATATCGAAGTTGCGCGCCTCGACCTTGCGCTGCGCCGATTCGATCGAACGCGACACGATGCCCGCTTCGATCGCCTCGCCTTCCGGCATTTTCAGGCGATCCATGATCGCGCGCACGCGGTCGCCCGCGAAAATGCGCAGCAGCGGATCTTCCAGCGACAGATAGAAACGCGACGAACCCGGGTCGCCCTGACGGCCGGCACGGCCGCGCAGCTGATTGTCGATCCGGCGCGACTCGTGACGCTCGGTGCCGATGATGTGCAGACCGCCCGCGGCCTTCACCTGATCGTGCAGCGTCTGCCATTCGTCGTGCAGCTTCTGGATGCGGCTCTGCTTTTCTTCGTCGGACAGCGTTTCGTCCTGTTCGATGAACAGCGCCTGCTTTTCCGCGTTGCCGCCGAGCACGATGTCGGTACCGCGGCCGGCCATGTTGGTCGCGATCGTGATGCGCTGCGGACGGCCCGCTTCCGCGACGATCGCCGCTTCCCGCGCGTGCTGCTTCGCGTTCAGCACTTCGTGCGGCAAGCCGGCCTGCTTCAGCAGATGCGACAGCACCTCCGAGTTCTCGATCGACGTGGTGCCGACCAGTACCGGCTGACCGCGCTCATAACACTCGCGAATGTCGCGGATCACCGCGTCATAGCGCTCCTTCGCGGTCTTGTAGATCTGATCCTGCTTGTCGATCCGCTTCGGCTGACGGTTGGTCGGGATCACGACCGTTTCGAGACCGTAGATCTC
Source organism: Burkholderia sp. SRS-W-2-2016 (assembly GCF_001931485.1). Taxonomy (GTDB): domain Bacteria; phylum Pseudomonadota; class Gammaproteobacteria; order Burkholderiales; family Burkholderiaceae; genus Paraburkholderia. The sequence goes on from NZ_MSDV01000046.1 coordinate 291,358, forward strand.
GTTGAATTCGTACGCTTCGGTGTCGGCCGTGCCGGTCATGCCGGCGAGCTTCGCGTACATGCGGAAGTAGTTCTGGAACGTGATCGATGCGAGCGTCTGGTTCTCGCTCTGAATCTTCACGTGCTCCTTCGCCTCGACCGCCTGGTGCAGACCATCCGACCAGCGGCGACCGGCCATCAGACGCCCGGTGAATTCGTCGACGATGATCACTTCGCCGTTCTGCACCACGTAGTGCTGGTCCTTGAAGAACAGCGTATGCGCGCGCAGCGCCGCGTACACGTGGTGCATCAGCGTGATGTTCTGCGGCGCGTACAGGCTCTCGCCCTCGCCGATCAGGCCCCACTCGGCGAGCAGACGCTCGGCCTTCTCGTGGCCCGACTCGGTCAGGAACACCTGACGGCCTTTCTCGTCCAGCGTGTAGTCGCCCGGCTTTTCGACGCCGGTGCCGTCCGCCTTCTCTTCGCCGATCTGGCGCTCGAGCAGCGGCGGCAGCGCATTCATGCGCACGTAGAGTTCGGTGTGATCTTCGGCCTGGCCGGAGATGATCAGCGGGGTACGCGCTTCGTCGATCAGGATCGAGTCGACCTCGTCGACGACCGCGAAGTTCAGGCTGCGCTGCACGCGCGCGTCGGTCTCGTAGACCATGTTGTCGCGCAGGTAGTCGAAGCCGAATTCGTTGTTGGTGCCGTACGTGATGTCCGCGGCGTAAGCCTGCTGCTTCGCCGTGTGCTCCATCTGCGACAGGTTGATGCCGACCGACATGCCGAGGAAGTTGTACAGACGCGCCATCCATTCGGCGTCGCGCTGCGCGAGGTAGTCGTTGACGGTAACCACGTGGACGCCGCGGCCCGACAGCGCATTCAGATACACCGGCAGCGTCGCGACGAGCGTCTTGCCCTCGCCCGTGCGCATTTCGCCGATCTTGCCGTAGTGCAGCGCCATGCCGCCGATCATCTGCACGTCGAAGTGGCGCATTTTCAGCACCCGCTTGCTGGCCTCGCGGCAGACGGCAAACGCTTCGGGAAGGAGCTTGTCGAGCGACTCGCCGCTCGCGACGCGTTGGCGGAATTCACCCGTTTTGGCGCGCAGCTGTTCGTCCGTCAATTGCTCGATCTGCGGTTCGAGCGCATTGATCGCCGCGACGGTCTTTTGATATTGCTTGACTAGCCGTTGATTGCGGCTGCCAAAAATCTTCTGTAGAAAACCGGTGGTCATCGGATCGGTGTCTGCGTCGCGGCTTCGGCTGGCTCGCGGCGTGCGGTTTGCGCACACCTGCGTCTGGGTCGGAAAGTCCTCGGCCGCTTAGTCCAAGAGTGAATTCGAATCGGGCATTTTAGCACGCGCCTCCGGCCGCGCTCGTGTCGACGGCGTGACGGCTGCAGGCCGTTTCCGGCCCGTCTGCCGCCCTCCGCGGCAGCTCGCCGGACGGTTTCGCGCAGTGCCCGCGCGGTACAATCGCGACGTTGGCGCACATCGGGTGCGCTCACGTCGTTACTTCTGAACATGAGCCGTTTTCCGTCCTTTTCAAGGCAGCCCAAGCAGTTCGACCTGCGCCGGCCGCAGCCCGTCGCCGAAGTACTCGGCCGTACGGACGCGTTCGCGGCACTGCGCGCGGGCGTCGAGCAGATCGCCGCGCTCGAGAAGGATTTGCGCGAACTGCTGCCCGACTATCTGGCAACCAGTGTCGAGCCCGGCTTCGTCAAGGAAGGTGTATTGGCGCTGTTTGCCGCGCACAACGCGCTCGCCGCGCGCTTGCGCCATCTGGAGCCGCGGCTGCTGTCGGACCTGCAGCAACGCGGCTGGCAGGTTCACGCGCTGAGAATTCGCGTGCGGCCGCAACCCATCAAGGAGCCGCCGCCTATCAAGCAGGCGCGTATGACACCGGTTGGCGCGGCCGCGCTGCAGGCGTTGAGCGAATCGCTCGAACCGTCGCCGTTGCAGGAAGCGCTGGCGCGCATGGCGGCCCGGCATCGGCGCACGACGCGCTGAGCGAAATTCGCTGAACGAAAAAAAACGGCCCGAATGGGCCGTTTTTCTTATCAACGCCGCGTTGCCGCAAGCGTTACGCGAATGCCGTCTGCGTTTCGTACGCGAAGCCGCGCGGCGCCTTCTGCGTGTCGTCGAAGGTGACGATTTCGTACGAGTCCTCATGCGCGAGCAATTCGCGCAGCAGCGCGTTGTTCAGGCCGTGACCCGACTTGTACGCGGTGTACGAAGCCAGCAACGGATGGCCGACCACATACAGGTCGCCGATCGCGTCGAGCATCTTGTGCTTGACGAACTCGTCGTCGTAACGCAGGCCGTCGTTGTTCAGGATGCGGTACTCGTCGAGCACGATCGCGTTGTCCATGCTGCCGCCGCGCGCCAGACCCAGCTCGCGCATCATTTCCACTTCATGCGCGAAGCCGAACGTGCGTGCGCGCGCGATTTCGCGCACATACGACGTGTTGGCGAAATCCACTTCGAGCGCCTGGCCGGTTTTGTCGACGGCCGGATGACGGAAGTCGATCGTGAACTTCAGCTTGAAGCCGAAGAACGGATCGAGACGCGCGAATTTGTCGCCGTCACGGATTTCCACCGGCTTCGTGACCTTGATGAACTTCTTCGGCGCGTTCTGCTCTTCGATCCCGGCCGACTGGATCAGGAACACGAACGAACCCGCGCTGCCGTCCATGATCGGGATTTCCTCGGCGGTCACGTCGACATACAGATTGTCGATGCCGAGACCGGCGCAGGCGGACATCAGGTGCTCGATGGTCGACACCCGCGCGCCGTCTTTCTGCAACACCGAAGCGAGTCGCGTATCGCCAATCGCCATCGCCGACGCAGGAATGTCCACCGGAGTGGCCAGATCCACGCGCGAAAACACGATGCCGGTATCCGGCGCCGCTGGACGGAGTGTCAGATTGACTTTACGGCCCGAGTGCAGGCCGATGCCGACAGTCTTGACGATCGATTTGATAGTGCGCTGCTTCAACATGGTGATCTTCTGTTCGATTGAAAATCCCAATCGGGACTTTTTATTCCATAGCCCGAATTATACTCCATTCCCCAGACGAGCGTCCTTCCAGGGAACGTATCAATCTGTTTCGCTGCATTACCCCCTGGGCACCGCGAAGGAAAGCGTGACGGGCCGATGCGCCGGAACGGAGGCGTTTCCGGTCATCGGCCCGCGTAACGGCCTGTCACAAAAGCGTCTTGTGCGCCGTTGCCGCAGCGCCACGCGACAGATGCGCGCAGCGAAAGGCGAAGGCGTAACGCCTGTAACTAGCTCAACGTCGCGAGAATACTCGCTGCATCGCTGACTTCGAATTTGCCGGCGGCTTCGACGTTCAGCGTCTTGACCACGCCGTCGTCGACCACCATCGCGTAGCGCTGGGAACGAATTCCCATCCCACGCGCCGACAGATCCTGCTCCAGACCGAGCGCCCGTGTGAAAGCCGCACTGCCGTCCGCCATCATGCGCACCTTGCCCGCGGTGTGCTGATCGCGTCCCCACGCGCCCATAACGAACGCGTCGTTGACAGACACGCACCAGATTTCGTCGACGCCGGCAGCGCGCAACTGCTCGGCATGCTCGACATAGCCCGGTACATGTTTGGCCGAGCAGGTCGGCGTAAACGCGCCCGGCAATCCGAAGATCACCACGCGTTTGTTCGCCGTCTGCCCGCGCACGTCGAAATTGTTCGGTCCGATCGTGCAGCCCGCCCGGCCGTCTTCGACATATTCGAAGAGCGTCGCGTCGGGCAGCTTGTCACCTGCGTTGATCATGCTCAGTCCTTTGCATCGATGCGAAGCACGCTCGCACGTTCTCGTGTCGCAGTGAAATCCGGCGGCAGCCGTGCCGTCCGCTTCGCGCTTTTTGCAGAGGGCAGTTGCCCCTGCCGCGAATCAGACGATACGCGACCTTCTCGCCGTTCACCCGCCACGCTCGTGCATTCGTCCGCCAGCGCTGCACTGCGTACTACCGCAGCGCGGCAACGAAAGCCTGCTCGCGCGCTCAGTCCGCCTGCTTGCGCAGGAACGCCGGGATGTCGTACGTATCGACGCCCTTTTCCTGCAGCGCCTGCACGTGCGATGCCGCGGTGTCGCGCGAGGTGCGCCACACTGCCGGCGTATCCAGCGCGCCGTAGTCGGCCGTGCTCGCCTGCGCGGCCGCCGGCGCGTACGCCGCATGCTGCATCGCGGCGATCGGCTGGTTGTCGGTGCCGGTGCGCAGCAGCGTCATCGGTGCGGACTGCTGCTTCTTCGCCGCGCGCCCGAGACCCGTTGCAACCACCGTCACGCGCAGCGCGTCGCCCATCGCATCGTCGTACACCGCGCCGAAGATCACCGTGGCGTCTTCCGCCGCGTAGCTCTTGATCGTGTTCATCACTTCGCGGGTTTCCGACAGACGCAGCGAACGGCTCGACGTGATGTTGACCAGCACGCCGCGCGCGCCCGACAGATCGACGCCTTCGAGCAGCGGGCTCGCCACAGCCTGTTCGGCCGCGAGGCGCGCGCGATCGACGCCGGCAACCGTCGCCGTGCCCATCATCGCCTTGCCCTGCTCGCCCATCACCGTCTTCACGTCTTCGAAGTCGACGTTCACCAGACCGTCGACGTTGATGATTTCAGCGATACCGGCAACCGCGTTGTTCAGAACGTCGTCGGCGCACTGGAAGCACTTGTCCATCTCGGCGTCGTCGCCCATCACCTCGAACAGCTTGTCGTTCAGCACGACGATCAGCGAGTCGACGTGATCCTCCAGTTGCTGCGAACCGGCTTCCGCGACGCGCATGCGCTTGCCGCCTTCGAATTCGAACGGCTTGCTGACCACGCCGACGGTCAGGATGCCCATTTCCTTGGCGATCTGCGCGACCACCGGTGCGGCGCCCGTGCCGGTGCCGCCACCCATGCCCGCGGTGATGAACACCATGTGCGCGCCGCGCAGTGCGTCGGCGATGCGCTCGCGTGCTTCTTCAGCGGCGGCGCGGCCCATTTCCGGCTTCGCGCCGGCGCCCAGACCCGTGTTGCCGAGCTGGATCACCGCGGTCGCGCGCGAACGCGACAGAGCCTGCGCGTCCGTGTTCATCACGATGAAGTCGACGCCTTGCACGCCTTTGTTGATCATGTGCTGAACGGCATTGCCGCCAGCGCCACCTACTCCGACCACCTTGATGATGGTGCCGTTCGTTTCGGTTTCCAGCATCTGGAATTCCATGTTGCCTCCGTCAAGATAAAAAAGTACCGCCACTCGGCGTTATCCGGCAGGGGATCGGGCAACCCCCTGTCGCGCACCAGCCGCCGGCACCAGCGCGTATTTCGAAACCCGTGCTCAGAAGTTGCCGAGGAACCAGTCCTTCATGCGCGAGAAGACCTGGCCCATCGACCCCGACTGCACTGCAACCTTGCGCCCGCGCATACGCTGCGAGCGTCCTTCGACGAGCAGACCCATCGCCGTCGAATAGCGCGGATTGCGCACGACGTCGGCGAGACCGCCCGCGTATTCCGGCACGCCGATGCGCACCGGTTTCAGGAAAATGTCCTCGCCGAGCTCGACCATGCCGAGCATCATCGACGCGCCGCCAGTCAACACGACGCCCGAGCTCAGCAGCTCTTCGTAACCCGACTCGCGCACCACCTGCTGCACGAGAGAAAACAGTTCTTCGACGCGCGGCTCGATCACCGCGGCCAGCGCCTGGCGCGACAGCGTGCGCGGACCGCGCTCGCCGAGCCCCGGCACTTCGATCATTTCGTCCGGATCGGCAAGCGCCTGCTTGGCGATGCCGTAATCGACCTTGATGTCTTCGGCGTCCGGCGTCGGCGTGCGCAGCGCCATTGCGATGTCGCTGGTGATCTGGTCGCCGGCGATCGGGATCACCGCGGTGTGACGGATAGCGCCTTCGCTGAAGATCGCGATGTCGGTGGTGCCGCCGCCGATGTCGACCAGCACCACGCCCAGTTCCTTCTCGTCTTCGGTCAGCACCGCGAGCGACGACGCGAGCGGCTGCAAGATCAGATCGTTCACTTCGAGGCCGCAGCGGCGCACGCACTTGACGATGTTCTGCGCCGCGCTGACCGCGCCGGTGACGATATGCACCTTCACTTCGAGACGGATGCCGCTCATCCCGATCGGCTCGCGCACGTCTTCCTGACCGTCGATGATGAATTCCTGCGTGAGGATATGCAGCACCTGCTGGTCGGTCGGGATGTTGATCGCCTTCGCGGTTTCGATCACGCGCGCGACGTCCGCCTGGGTCACTTCCTTTTCCTTGATCGCCACCATGCCGCTCGAATTGAAGCTGCGGATATGGCTGCCGGCGATCCCGGTGAACACGTTGGTGATCTTGCAGTCGGCCATCAGCTCGGCTTCCTCGAGCGCGCGCTGGATCGACTGCACGGTGGCTTCGATGTTGACCACCACGCCTTTCTTGAGCCCCTTCGACTCGCTCTGGCCGAGACCGATCACCTCGTAGTGGCCCTCGCCCTTCAACTCGGCGACGATGGCCACTACCTTCGACGTTCCGATGTCGAGGGCGACCAGCAGATCTTTATAGTCTTTACTCATAGCGTGCTCAGTGCGTGTGATGTCCGTTTACTTCTTGCCCTTGTCGGGTTCGCTGATGAAGCGCATGCCAGCGGCACGAATCGCGAAACCGTTCGGATAGCGCAAGTCCGCATACTCGATATCCTTTCCCCAACGTTGCGTGACCGCGCCCCATGCCGCGGTCAGGCGCCTGCTGCGATCGCCCAGCGTGTCCTGATTGCGCTCGCGGCCCAGCTCGACCTGGGTGCCGTTCGACAGCTTCACCGTCCACGCGTAGCGCGGCGACAACGTGACTTCCTCCGGCGTCGCGCCGAGCGGCGCAAACCACTTCTGGAAGTCGTGATAACGCGCGACGACTTCCTTCGCGGTGCCGTCCGGACCGTCGAACGCGGGCAACTCTTCGTCGAGTTCGCCCTGGTTCGCGGTGAACAGCTCGCCGTCCGTGCTCACCAGCTGATCGCTGCCCCACGTGCCCAGCGGTTTGTACTCCTCGAGCGTGACAGCCAGTGCGTTCGGCCAGACCCGCCGCACGCTCGCGTGACGCACCCACGGCATCTGCTCGAACGCCTGCCGCGCGACGTCGAGATCGACCGTGAAGAAGTTGCCCTTCAGCTTGCCGACCACACCCGCGCGCACCGTCGGCGAATTGATGTGCTCGGTGTCGCCGTCGATCTGGATCGCGTGCAGCGCGAAGTTCGGACGCTGGATCAGCCAGTAAGCGCCCGCCGCCAGCAGCACGAGCACCAGCAACGCATGCAATGCGTTGGTGGCGAGATTGAGCTGGCGAACGTTGTTCCACATGGTGTTGCTTTCGGGTTGCCCCGGTTAGTCCTGCAACGTCAGCGCCAGGACGCCGACAACCAGTTCCTGATAGCTGATGCCGACCGCGCGCGCCGCTTTCGGCGGCAGCGAGTGATCGGTCATACCAGGCGCCGTGTTCACTTCGAGGAAATACGGGTTGCCCGCGGCATCCAGCATGAAGTCCGCGCGGCCCCAGTCGGTGCAGCCGAGCACGTCGAACGCGCGGCGCGCGAGCTGCTTCAGACGCGCTTCTTCGGCTGCGGCCAGACCGCACGGAATCAGGTACTGGGTGTCGTTGGCGACGTACTTCGCGTGATAGTCGTAGAACTCGCCGGCCGGCACGATGCGGATCACCGGCAGATCCAGCGTGCCGGCGATGCACGCGGTGTATTCGCCGCCGCCTTCGATGCTCTTCTCGACCACCACGATGCGGTCGTACTTCACCGCTTCGATCAGCGCGGCCGGCAACGCGTCCGCGCTCTTCACCTTGATCACCGCGACGCTCGAGCCTTCGCTGGCCGGCTTCACGAACAGCGGCAGACCGAGCTTCGCGACGATGTCTTGCGCGCGCGCTTCGTAGTCGTCGCCGCGCAGCACTGCTTCGAACGGCGGCGTCGGAATGCCGAGCTGCTGCCACACGAGTTTGGTGCGGAACTTGTCGAGACCGAGCGCCGAACCGAGCACGCCGCTGCCGGTGTAGCGGATGCCGTAAAAGTCCAGCGCACCCTGGATCTGGCCGTTCTCGCCGTAGCCGCCATGCAGCGCGTTGAACGCGCGCACGAAGCCTTCGTCCTTCAACGCGGACAGCGGACGCTCGGCCGGATCGAACGGATGCGCGTCGACGCCCGCATCGCGCAGGCCCTGCAACACCAGACGCCCGGAATTGAGCGACACCTCGCGCTCGGCGGAATTACCGCCGAGCAGCACCGCCACCTTGCCGAATTTTTTCGGATCGATACTGCTGCTCATCTCACACCTTCTGTTCCTGAGCGAGGCGACCCGGCACACCGCCGATCGAGCCCGCGCCCATCGTAATCACCACATCGCCGTCGCGCACCACCGCGCAAAGCGCGTCCGGCACTTCATCCACCGTATCGACGAACACCGGCTCGACCTTGCCCGCGACCCGCAGCGCGCGCGCCAATGCGCGGCCGTCGGCGGCGACGATCGGCGCTTCGCCGGCCGCATACACCTCGGTCAGCACCAGCGCATCGACGGTCGACAGCACCTTGACGAAATCCTCGAAGCAATCGCGCGTACGCGTGAAACGGTGCGGCTGGAACGCCAGCACCAGACGCCGGCCCGGGAACGCGCCGCGCGCCGCCGCCACCGTGGCGGCCATTTCGACCGGGTGATGACCGTAGTCGTCCACCAGCGTGTAGCCGCCCACCGCATTGCCGTCGCTGAACACCGGCACTTCGCCGTAGCGCTGGAAGCGCCGGCCGACGCCGTTGAAATCCGCCAGCGCTCGCTGGATATCGGCATCTTTCACTTCAAGTTCAGTCGCAATCGCAATCGCGGCCAGCGCGTTCTGCACGTTGTGCTCGCCCGGCAGGTTCAGCACGATGTCGAGCGGCGCCGCGTCTTCGCGCAGCGCGGTGAAATGCATGCGGCCTTCGCGCGCTTCGACGTTGACCGCGCGCACCTGTGCGTCGGCCGCGAAGCCGTAGCGGATGATCGGCTTCGACACGAACGGCAGGATCTCCTTCACGTTCGGATCGTCGACGCACAGCACCGCAATGCCGTAGAACGGCAGACGGTGCGTGAACTCGATGAACGCCTGCTTGAGCCGCGCGAAGTCGTGCCCATAGGTGTCCATATGATCGGCGTCGATGTTCGTGATGACTTCGATCACCGGGAACAGGTTCAGGAACGACGCGTCCGACTCGTCCGCCTCGGCGACGATGAAGTCGCCGGTGCCGAGACGCGCATTCGCGCCCGCGCTGATCAGCCGGCCGCCGATCACGAAAGTCGGATCGAGCCCGCCGGCGGCGAGCACGCTCGCGACCAGCGAGGTCGTGGTGGTCTTGCCGTGCGTGCCGGCAATCGCGATGCCCTGCTTCAGCCGCATCAGCTCCGCGAGCATCACCGCGCGCGGCACGATCGGAATGCGCCGATGGCGTGCTTCGAGCACTTCCGGGTTGTCGCTGCGCACCGCGGTCGAGACGACCACCGCGTTCGCGCCTTCGATGTTCTCTGCCGCATGGCCGATCGAAATACGCGCGCCGAGTTTGGCGAGACGTTCGGTCACCGCGTTGCCCGACAGGTCCGAGCCGCTCACCTGATAGCCGAGGTTGACCAGCACCTCGGCGATGCCGCTCATGCCGACGCCGCCGATGCCGACAAAATGAATGTGTTTGACGATGTGTTTCATTGCTTTCCTTCTGGGCTCACGCCCGCCATCGAACCCGCACCCGCCACCGTCGCGCAGATCTGCGCGACCTGTTCGGTGGCATCCGGTTTCGCGAGCGAGCGCGAACGCTCCGCCATGGACGCGAGACTGTCCCGCGTCTGGCTGCGCAACCAGTCGGCGAGTTTTTCCGCCGACAGATCGCGTTGTTGCACGACCAGCGCCGCGCCGTTGTCGGCGAGAAACGCTGCATTGGTGGTCTGGTGATCGTCGACCGCGTATGGGAACGGCACGAACAGCGCGGCGACGCCGACCGCCGAAATCTCCGACACCGTCATCGCGCCCGAGCGGCAGATCACCAGATCGGCCTGCTCGTACGCGCTCGTCATGTCGTCGATGAACGGCACCAGCGTCACGTCCGCGCCGGCCTGCAAGCCGGCTGCCGCGTAGTTCTCGCGCAGCGCGTCGATATGCCTGGCGCCCGCCTGATGCACGATGCGCGGCCGTTCGCTGGCGCCGAGCAGCGCGACCGCGCGCGGCACCACTTCGTTGAGCGCCGCGGCGCCGAGACTGCCGCCGACCACCAGCACGTTCAGCGGACCGCTGCGCTGCGCGTAGCGTGCTTTGGGTGCATTCGCGCGCGCAAGTTCCTCGCGAATCGGATTGCCGGTCCACTCGCCGCGCGGCAACGCATTCGGAAACGCGACCAGCACGCGCTTCGCGAGTTTCGCGAGCACCTTGTTGGCGAGACCGGCGATCGAATTCTGTTCGTGCAGCACCAGCGGCCGGCCGCTCAGCGCGGTCATCAGACCCGCCGGGAACGTGATGTAGCCGCCCATGCCGAGCACCACGTCGGGCTTCACGCGGCGCAGCACCGAAAAGCTCTGCGTGCATGCGCGCAGCAGATTGACCGGCAGCATCAGCTTGGTCTTGATGCCCTTGCCGCGCACGCCGCCGAAGCGCACGTATTCCATCGGAATGCCGTGTTTCGGCACCAGCGTCGCTTCCATCCCCGCCGGGTTGCCGAGCCACACGACGTTCCAGCCCCACGCCTGCATCAGATGCGCGACCGCGAGCCCGGGGAACACGTGTCCTCCGGTGCCGCCGGCCATCACCATCAGCGTGCGTTGCCGCGCGAGGGTCATACTTTCCCTCCGCGCATCAATACCCGGTTCTCATAGTCGACCCGCATCAACACCGCGATCGCCACGCAGTTCAGCACGATGCCCGAGCCGCCGTAACTGACGAGCGGCAAGGTCAGACCCTTGGTCGGCAGCAGGCCGAGGTTCACGCCCATGTTGATAAAGGTCTGCGCGCCGAACCAGATGCCGACGCCCTTCGCGACCAGACCCGCGAACGTGCGATCGAGCGCGAGCGCCTGACGGCCGATCTCGAACGAGCGGCGCACGATCCAGTAGAACATCAGGATCACGACCAGCACGCCGACGAAACCGAGTTCCTCGCCGATCACCGCGAGGATGAAGTCGGTATGCGCTTCCGGCAGATAGTTGAGCTTCTCGACGCTGCCGCCCAGGCCGACGCCGAACCACTCGCCGCGCCCGAACGCGATCAGCGAGTGCGTCAGCTGATACGCCTTGCCCTGCGCGTAGCGGTCGTCCCACGGATCGAGGTACGCGAAGATCCGTTCGCGCCGCCACGGCGACGCCCACACCAGCAGCGTGAAAGTGCCCACCGCGGTCGCCACCAGGCCGCCGAACAGCTTGCCGTTCACGCCGCCGAGGAACAGCACGCCCATCGCGATCGCCGCGATCACCATGAACGCGCCCATGTCCGGTTCGAGCAGCAGCAGCATGCCGACGAGGCCCACCGCGACGGCCATCGGAAGAAAGCCCTTCGCGAAGCTGTGCATGTATTCCTGCTTGCGCACCGTGTAGTTCGCCGCGTAGATCGTCACCGCGAGCTTCATGATTTCCGACGGCTGCATGTTCGTGATGCCGAGCGGAATCCAGCGGCGCGCGCCGTTCACGCCCTTGCCGACGTGCGGAATCAGCACGATCACGAGCGCGACCAGCGAAATCAGAAAGAGCTTCGGCGCGTACTTGTCCCACGTCGAAATCGGCACGCGGAACGCGACGACGCCGATCACCGAACCCATCACGACGAAGATGATCTGGCGCACGAGGAACGCCCAGTCGCGGTACGACGAATACTTCGGCGAATCGGGCATCGCGATCGACGCCGAATACACCATCACGACGCCGAGCCCGAGCAGCGCGACGACCACCCACAGCAGCGAGTGGTCGTAGTCGAGCATGCGCGAGCGCAGCGGCCGCACGCCGTTGACCGCGCTCGCCAGACCGCTGCCGCCGCCGCGCGTGGAGCGCGTCGCGCCGCCGTTGCCGGCGGCTTCGCGTGAGCCGAAACGTTCCGACCAGCTCATATCATCGTCCCCCGTTCGGCCGCGATTTCTTCGACCGTGTCGCGGAAAACCGCCGCACGGTGCGCGTAACCCTTGAACATGTCGAAGCTCGCGCACGCGGGCGACAGCAGCACCGCGTCGCCCGGCTGCGCGAGCGCGGTGGCCGCGCGCGTCGCTTCTTCGAGCGTCGCGTGATCGGTCATTGCGATGCCGGTGTGTTCGAGCGCCGCGCGAATCTGCGGCGCGTCGCGGCCGATCAGCATCACCGCCCGGCACCAGCGCATCACCGGCGCGGCGAGCGGTTCGAACGCCTGGCCCTTGCCGTCGCCGCCGGCGATCAGCACGATGCGCTGCGCGAGACCGTCGAGCGCGGCAACCGTCGCGCCGACGTTGGTGCCCTTGCTGTCGTCCACGTAATCGATCCCGTCGATCGATGCAATCAGTTCCACCCTGTGCGGCTCGCCGCGATACTCGCGCAGACCGTGCAGCAGCGGCGCGCCGGGCAGGCCGACCGCGCGCGCGAGCGCATACGCGGCCAGCGCGTTAGCGGCGTTGTGCAGGCCGCGAATCCGCAGTGCGTCGGCGGGCATCAGGCGCTTGAGCGCGATATCCGGCGTCGCCGCCACTTCGTTCTTGCGACGCCGCTTCGGCGCCGGTTCGTCGCTCGCGTCGCGGTCGTGCGCGACCGCCAGCCAGACGATCCCGTTGTCGCGCAGCAGACCGTAGTCGCCCACGTTATGCGGCTCGGTCACGCCGAACGTGACGACCTCGGCCTCGCCGGCCGCGTCCGCCAGCGACATCACGCGGGCGTCGTCGCGATTGAGCACGCGCACGGTCTGTGTACCGAAGATGCGGCCCTTCGCGGCAGCGTATGCATCGAGGCCGCCGTGCCAGTCGAGGTGATCCTGCGTGATGTTCAGCACCGCCGCCGCATCCGGCGTAAACGTGTGCGAGGTCTCCAGCTGGAAGCTCGACAGTTCAAGCACCCACACGTCGGGCAGCGCGGTCTGGTCGATCGCATCGCTGAGCTTGTCGAGCAGCGACGGGCTGATGTTGCCCGCCACCGCGACCTTCTTGCCCGCGCGTTCGCACAACAAGCCAGTCAGGCTCGTGGTGGTGGTCTTGCCGTTGGTGCCGGTGATCGCGATCACCTTCGGCGCGTAGCCCGACTCACCGAGCGTGCGCAGCGCCTGCTGGAACAGTTCGAGTTCGCCCCACACCGCAATGCCCTGCTCGCGCGCGGCGCTGATCAGCGGCAGCAGATCGGCGGCGAGCGGCGACAGCCCCGGGCTGATCGCGACCAGTTCGACACCTTCGAGCAGCGCCGGCGAAAACGGGCCGCCGACGAACTCGGCGTCGACCCGATGTGCTTCGAGCGCCGACAGGTTCGGCGGCACCTCGCGCGTATCGGCCACTCGCAGCCGACAGCCGTGCCGCGCGCACCAGCGCGCCATCGCGAGACCGGATTCACCCAGTCCCAGCACGAGCACCATCGGCTTTTGCCGATCCCGAAACTTCTCGCCGAACATCGCCTTCCCTTTCTAGACTTCGCGCGCCGCTTAACGCAGCTTGAGTGTGGACAAACCGAACAGACACAGCATCAACGTGATGATCCAGAACCGCACCACCACCTGGGTTTCCTTCCAGCCGGACAATTCGAAATGGTGATGCAGCGGCGCCATCTTGAAGAAGCGCCGCCCTTCGCCGTAACGGCGCTTGGTGTATTTGAACCACGTGACCTGCAGCATCACCGACAGCGTTTCGGCGACGAAAATGCCGCCCATGATGAACAGCACGATCTCCTGGCGCACGATTACCGCGACCGTGCCGAGCGCGCCGCCGAGCGCGAGCGCGCCGACGTCGCCCATGAACATCTGCGCCGGGTGAGTGTTGAACCACAGGAACGCGAGGCCCGCGCCGCCCATCGCCGAGCAGAAGATCAGCAATTCGCCCGCGCCCGGAATGTGCGGAAACAGCAGGTACTTCGAATAGACCGAGCTGCCCATCACGTACGCGAACACGCCGAGAGACGCGCCGACCAGCACGACCGGCATGATCACGAGGCCGTCGAGGCCGTCGGTCAGATTCACCGCGTTGCTCGCACCGACGATCACCAGATACGTGAGCACGATGAAGCCCCACACGCCGAGCGGATAGGTGATCGACTTGAAGAACGGCACCAGCAGGTCGGCGCGCGCCGGCAGCCCCATCGACAGGCCGCTGCGCACCCACGCCATGAACAGGTCGAAGACCCGCACGTTGTTCGCCTCGGACACGCTGAACGCGAGATACACCGCCGCGAACAGGCCGATCACCGACTGCCAGAAATACTTCTCGCGCGACGACATCCCGCGCGGGTCCTTGTAGACGACCTTGCGGTAATCGTCGACCCAGCCGATCACGCCGAAGCCGAACGTAACGAGGATCACGATCCAGATGAAGCGGTTGGTCAGGTCGGCCCACAGCAGCGTCGCAACGCCGATGCCGAGCAGAATCAGCACGCCGCCCATGGTCGGCGTGCCGGATTTGACGAGGTGGGTTTGCGGACCATCCTTGCGGACGGCCTGGCCGACCTTCATCGCGGTCAGCTTGCGAATCACCGCCGGGCCGCAGACGAGCCCGATCAACAACGCGGTGATGGACGCCATCACCGCGCGAAACGTCAGATAACTGAACACGCGCAGGAAGGTTGCGTCATTCTGCAGCCATTGCGCCAGCGCCAGTAGCATGCTTCGGTCCTTCTATTTCAATGTGCGGCGGGCGTGTTGCCCGCAGCGTTGGGTTGTGGACTCGTAACGGCGTCCACCACGCGCTCCATCTGCATGAAGCGCGAGCCTTTCACGAGAAGCGTTGCTGCCGCGCCGAAGCCGGCCTGCTCGAGTTGCGCGACCAGCGCGCCGACATCGGCGAAGTGGTGCGCAGTTGTGCCGTATGCGCTGCACGCGTCGCGCGAGGCGTCGCCCAGTGCATACAGCGCGTCGATACCGCGCTCTTTCGCATATGCACCGATTTCGCGGTGAAACGCCGGACCGTGGTCGCCGACTTCGCCCATGTCGCCCATTACGAGCACTCGCGGCGATGCGCGCGAGGCGAGCACGTCGATTGCCGCGCGCATCGAATCGGGATTCGCGTTGTAGGTGTCGTCGATCACGGTCGCGCCGGCCAGCGTGCCGAGCGCCGCCTGCTTGACCTGCAGACGGCCCTTCACCGGGCCGAACGATTCGAGACCGCGTTTGATCGCATCGAGCGACACGCCGGCGGCCAGCGCCGCCGAGGTCGCGGCGAGCGCGTTGTGCGCGTTGTGGTCGCCGAGTACCTGCAGCGTGATGTCGAGGTGGCCTTGCGGGGTCTCGACGCTCAGATGCTTGCCGTCGAAGCGACCCGTCACCGCGGCTTCGGTCGTGCGCTCCGCGTTGTTCAGCGCGAAATCCATGATGCGGTTGCCGGTCGCGGCGACGCGCCAGATGCTCGCGTAGGCGTCGTCAGCGGGGAACACCGCCGTGCCTTCCGGCGGCAGCGCGTGAATCACGCTCGCATGTTCGAGCGCGACCGCTTCGACGGTCGCCATGAATTCCTGGTGCTCGCGCTGCGCGTTGTTGACGACGGCGACCGTCGGCTCGGCGAGCTTCGCGAGCAGTTCGGTTTCGCCCGGATGATTCATCCCGAGTTCGACCACCGCGAGCCGATGCGCGGCGTGCAGACGGAACAGCGTCAGCGGCAGACCGATGTCGTTGTTGAAATTGCCGGCGGTCGCGAGGCGCGCATCCGCGCCGACTGCCGCGGCGAAGATCGACGCGATCATTTCCTTGACCGTGGTCTTGCCGTTGCTGCCGGTCACGGCAACCAGCGGCAACTCGAACTGGCGACGCCAGCCGCGCGCGAGCGCGCCGAGCGCGACCCGCGTATCGGCGACGCGCAGCGTCGGTACAGTCCAGTTGTCCGGCGTGCGCGCCGCCAGTACGGCCGCGACGTTGCGCGCCGCGACTTGCGGCAGGAAGTCGTGCGCGTCGAAACGATCGCCCTTGATCGCGATGAACAGATCGCCGGGGCCGGCGCTGCGGCTGTCGGTCGACACCCGTTCGAAGCGCACGCTGTCGTCGCCGACTACGGTTGCGCCCGGAATTTGCGCGGCTGCCGCGCGTAGTGAAAACATGCTCATTCGCCACCTCCGCGTGCTTGCGTGGCCCGCGCGGCGAGCGCCAGACGGGCATGGTCCTGATCGGAGAAAGCGCGTTTCTTGCCCATGATTTCCTGTGTGGCTTCGTGGCCCTTGCCGGCCAGCACGATCACGTCTTCGCGCGCGGCGCCGCGGATCGCCTGCAGGATCGCGCTCGCGCGGTCCTCGATGCGGCGCGCCTTCGACGCGTCGTGCATGCCCGCCGCGATCTGTTCGATGATCGCGAGCGGATCTTCGCTGCGCGGGTTGTCGCTGGTGACGACGAGGCCGTCCGCGAGGCGCTCGGCGATCGCGCCCATCAGCGGACGCTTGGTCGCGTCGCGGTCGCCGCCGCAGCCGAACATGCAGATCAGTTCGCCGCCGCGCGCGGTCGCGATCGGGCGCAGTGCTTCGAGGGTCTTTTCGAGCGCGTCGGGCGTGTGCGCGTAATCGATTACAACCAGCGGTTCGTCGTTTTGCAGCCGGCCGCCGAGACGTTCCATGCGGCCGTTCACCGGCTCGAGCTTTGCGAGTTCGGCCAGCGCCGCGTCGAACTTCACGTCGGCGGCGAGCAGCGTGCCGAGCACAGCGAGCAGATTGCTGACGTTGAAGAGACCCAGCGTCTGCACCTCGACTTCGGCGTTGCCCCAGTCCGACGTGTCCAGATGGAACGCGGTGCCGGTCGCGGTCGCGCGCACGTTCGATGCGAGCAGCCACGCGTCGGCCGGCGGCATTTGCTGCGTCTGCTGCTGCGTGCCGGCCGGCGCCGGGTCGACGCCATACGCGATCGTGCGCGCGTGGCCCTGCGTGCTCGCGAGCAGACGCCGGCCGGCGGCATCGTCGCGATTGATCACGGCCGCGCGCAGTTCCGGCCACGCGAACAGGCGCGCTTTCGCCGCTTCGTACGCGTCGAAGGTGCCGTGGTAGTCGAGGTGGTCCTGAGTCAGATTGGTGAACACCGCGATATCGAACGCGGTGCCGTTCACCCGGCCCTGATGCAGCGCATGCGACGACACTTCCATCGCCACCGCCTTCGCGCCGGCGTCGCGCAACTGCGCGAGGCTGCGTTGCAGCTGCGGCGCATCGGGCGTCGTGAAACCGGTGTGTGCGAGCTGGCCCGGAAAGCCGCTGCCGAGCGTGCCGACAATCGCGCAGCGTGTGCCGAGCGCCGACAGCGCCGATGCGACCCACTGGCTGCACGAGGTCTTGCCGTTGGTGCCGGTGATGCCGACCGCGAGCATCGCGTCGCTCGGATCCCGATACCACGCGCTCGCGATCGTGCCGGCGAGTTCGTTCAACGCGGGCACCGGGTGTGCGACGGCCGCATCGAGCGTGCCGTTGAAACCTTCGGGCTGCACCAACACGGCGGCCGCGCCGCGTTCGAGCGCGGTGGCGATATGCGGGCGGTTGTCCGCGCCGTCGACCGCGTACGCAAAAAAGCCGTCGCCGGCCACGAGCGTGCGGGTGTCCGCGTGCAGATGCGCGCCCGGCTGCAGGCGCGCCCGCAGCCATGCGAGGGCGTCGGCGACCTGCCGGTGCGCTGGATGTTGCTCGCGCAGCGCGCTCATCGCTCGACTCCTGGATGATTCTTCGTGTTGGCGGAAATGGTCATCTTTTTCACGCCGGCATTCGGGGGCTGCTTCTTCGCCTGAGCCTGGGTGGCCGGCGCGCCGGGCGCGGCCGGCGCCGAGTCGTCGGACACCACCATCTGCTTGACCGGCATGTCCGGCGGCACGTTAAGCGCGCGCAGCGTATCGCCGACGATGCCGGAGAACACCGGGCCCGACACCTGACCGCCGAAGTGGCTGCCGGCGGTCGGTTCGTCGACCGACACCGCGACGACGATGCGCGGATTCGGCATCGGCGCCATGCCGACGAACGACGCGCGGTATTTGGAGTGGTCGTAGCCGTGCGGACCGTGCTTGTACGCGGTACCGCTCTTGCCGCCGACGCGATAGCCGGGCACCGCCGCATCCGGCGACGTGCCTTGCGCGGACACCACGGTTTCGAGCATCGCGCGCACCTGGCGCGCGGTGGTCGGCGAGAAGATCTGCGGGCCGGTAGCCGGCTGGTCGCCCGGCGTGTGAAAGATCGTGACCGGCATGATTTCGCCGTCGTGCGCGATCGCGGTGTACGCGCGGCCAAGCTGGAACAGCGACACCGACAGACCGTAGCCGTACGACATGGTCGCCTGCTCGATCCGGCGCCAGTTTTTCCACTGCCGCAGACGGCCCGCCGCCGCGCCGGGGAAGCCGACCTTCGGCGCCTGACCGAGACCGATGCTCGTATACATATTCCACATCTCTTCCGGGCGCAGCTGCATCGCGATCTTGGTCGCGCCGATGTTGCTCGACTTCTGGATCACGCCGCCGACGGTCAGCACGCCGAAGCCGGCGTCGTCGGTGATCGGCGCGCCGTCCAGCACGAAGTGGCCGTTGCCCGTATCTACCAGTGTATTCGGCGTTACGCGATGCAGGTCGAGCGCGAGCGACACCGTGAACGGCTTCATGATCGAGCCCGGTTCGAAGGTGTCGGTCAGGATGCGGTTGCGCAGCTGGTCGCCGGTCAGGTGCGAGCGGTCGTTCGGGTTGTAGGTCGGGTAATTGACGAGCGCGAGCACTTCGCCGGTGCGCACGTCGATCACCATCGCCGCGCCGGCCTTCGCCTTGAACTTCTCGACCGCCGCTTTCAGGTTCGTGTACGCGATGTACTGGATCTTGCTGTCGATCGACAGATCGACGTCCTTACCGTTGTGCGGCACGACCTGCTCGTCCACATCCTCGATGATGTGGCCCATCCGGTCCTTGATCACGCGACGGCTGCCCGACACGCCCGCGAGCAGCTTCTGGTCGCCGAGCTCGACGCCTTCCTGGCCCTCGTCCTCGACGTTCGTGAAGCCGATCAGGTGAGCGGTGATTTCGCCTTCCGGATAGAAGCGCTTGTATTCGTCGCGCGAGTAAATGCCGGGGATTTCCAGCGCGGTGACTTTGGCCGCGACGTCGACCGGCACCTGGCGCTTCACGTAGACGAAGGTCTTGTCTTCCGACAGCTTCCGGCGCAGTTCCTTCTCGCTCATGCCGAGCAGCTTGCCGAGCGCGGTGAGTTTGTCCGCGCCGAGGTCGTCCGGCACCGACTCGGGAATCGCCCAGATCGCGCGCACCGGCAGACTCGTCGCGAGCACGAGGCCGTTGCGGTCGAGAATCTTGCCGCGCGTGGCCGGCAATTCGAGGCGGCGCTGATAGCGGATTTCGCCCTGCTTCAGATAGAACGCGTTACCCGGGCCCTGAATCCAGAACGCGCGCGCGGCCAGCGCGACGAACGCCATGAACAGCAGGAACACGACGAGTTTCGAGCGCCACATCGGCAGACGGACCGAGAGGATCGGATTGGCCGAAAACGCGACGCTCTTGTGAGCCGACGACGATTTTTTCATCGCGCGCCTCCGCGACGGGTCGCGACCGGCGCCGAGGCCGGAGCGGAAGTCGGAATCGGCGCGTCCTGCGCCTTCGCGGCGCCCGCGTCGAGCGTCAGGTATTGGGTACGGCCGGTGGTGACCGACTGCATCTTCAGCGATGCGGTGGCGATCTGCTCGATGCGCGAGGTCTTCGACAGCGCGCTCTGCTGATATTGAAGCTGCGAATAGTCCTGCTGCAGCTGGCGCTCCTGCGATTGGGCGCGCTGCAACTGGATAAAGATCTGACGCTGCTGATTGGTCGCGTTGACGACCGACAAGGCACAGCCCATCACAATGATCAGCAGGAAGATATTGAGGCGGTTCATGGCGCGATCCGCTCCGCCACGCGCATCACGGCAGAACGGGAGCGCGGGTTGTCGGCGACTTCAGCGTCGCTCGCGAATACGCGGCCGATGATCTTGAGCGGCGGGCTGGGCAGGTCGACCGCGCGAATCGGCAGCCGGCGGTCGACCGCCGGCGTACTCGCGTGCGCCTGCATGAATCGCTTGACGATCCTGTCCTCGAGCGAATGAAAGCTGATGACCACCAGCCGCCCCCCTTGCTCCAACAACGACAATGCTGCTTCTAGAACGACTTGCAGCTCCGCAAGCTCTTGATTGACGTGAATCCGTATAGCCTGAAAGGTGCGGGTTGCCGGGTCCTTGCCCTTCTCACGGGTTTTGACGACGTTAGCCACGATTTGGGCAAGCTCGCCCGTGCTGACGAGAGGCCCAAGACGGTCGGACTCTGCCCGGCGAGCAACAAGCGCCTTTGCAATCTGAAAAGCAAACCGTTCTTCCCCATAATCTCGTATCACCTCCGTCAGTTCCTGCACCGTGGCCCGCGCGAGCCAGTCCGCCGCGGACTCGCCGCGCGTCGGGTCCATCCGCATGTCGAGCGGGCCTTCGGCGCGGAAGCTGAAGCCCCGCTCCGGGTCGTCGATTTGCGGCGACGACACGCCCAGATCGAGCAACACGCCCGACACACGCCCTACGCCGCGCTCCGCCATCGCCGAGCGCAGTGAAGCAAAACTCTCGTGCACGATCGCGAAGCGCGGATCCGTGATCTTTTGCGCCGTCGCGATCGCGAGCGGATCCTTGTCGAACGAGATCAGCCGACCCGCTTCGCCCAGCCGCTCCAGCACGAGGCGGCTATGACCGCCACGGCCGAAGGTGCCGTCCACATACGTGCCGTCGGCGCGTGTGACCAGCGCATCGACCGCTTCGTTGAGCAGCACCGTGCGATGCTGCAATTCGTTTCCCATCGCAGATGCCATAAAGTTAAGCCGCGATCAGAACGTGAAGTCTTTCAACGCGTCGGGCATGCCCTCGGCGATCGCCGCCTGTTCCTTCGCGGCGTAAATCTGGGCGTCCCACAATTCGAAGTGACGCCCCATTCCGAGCAAGGTCACTTCCCTCTCCAGCGAGCCGGCCGCGCGCAACTCCGGCGACACGAGCACGCGGCCTGCGCCGTCCATATCCACATCCATTGCGTTGCCGAGAAAAATGCGTTTCCACCAGGCTGCGTTCATCGGCAGCTTGTCGACCTTGTCGCGAAAGATTTCCCATTCGGGGCGCGGAAACAGCCACAGGCAGCCGTCCGGGTGCTTGGTGATCGTCACCCGGCCCTCTGCCTGTGTCTGCAGCGCATCCCGATAGCGAGAGGGAATCGACATCCGCCCTTTCGCATCGAGCGTCAGCGCCGACGCCCCTTGGAACACTTCGCTCTCCCCTCTCGCGACGCTGTTGCGCCGGCTTCCCGATTCGTGAAAATCTACCCGAAAGTGCCACTCAGATCACACAAAAATACACTTTCTCACACTGTCTCCCACTTTAGAGGAACGCTAAACACGGGTCAAGGGAGCCAGTTCGTTTTCGGGCGGATTTTGTTTGCTAGAACAAGGACTTAGCGCGACTCCTTCACATCAGACATAAAACGGAAAACCGTTATAAATGAATGAGCTAGTGAAGCTTGTGAAGGTGATACGTGAAAAGTGCGGGGGAACAGCGCGGATTGAAAGGAATCGTTAAGCGGGTTTGGAGGGATTCAGGCGGGGCTGCGGGGACCGGTGAGAGCGGCGCGCGCGGCGCCGTCCCACTCCTGCAAAACTCGTTCTGGCGAGAGAGCCGCGCGGACCTCGCGACGCTGTGTTCAGCGGCGAGCGCTCCGCGTTTTAGCTCATATGTAATATGCAGTGCGCGTCATCACCTTCGACATCGCGCGCATCAGCGCGCGCGCGGGAAACGGCAACTCGACACCGCCCGCGTCCATTGCGGACTTGCCGTGCTGCGCTTCGTCGATACGCATCTGTTCGACGATCGCGCGCGATTCGTGATCGGCGGCGGGCAGTTGTTCGAGGTGACTGTCCAGATGCTGCTCGACCTGGCGCTCGGTTTCGGCCATGAAGCCGAGACTCACGCGATCGCCCATGCGTCCGGCGGCCAGACCGACGGCCAATGCGCCCGCGTACCACAGCGGATTGAGCAGACTCGGACGCGAGTCGAGCGCTTCGAGACGCTTCGCGGTCCACGCCAGATGATCTTCTTCCTCGGTCGCCGCGTGGTCGAACATCGCGCGTACCGACGGCGAGCGGGTCGCGAATTTCTGCGCCTGATAAAGCGCCTGCGCGCACACCTCACCGACGTGATTCACACGCATCAAACCGGCCGCATGCGCGCGTTCGGCCGCCGACAATTCGGGCGCCTCGGCCAGCGCCGCGGATGCCTTCGGAACCGGCAGCGGACGACTCATCCGCGACACGCCCGTCAGTGAGCGTAAACCCCGATCAAACTCGCTAATCAACTCGTCCAGCAACATAAAGCACTCCGTGATCCGACAACCGGCCGATCGATCCGGATGCTCCGCGCGACAAGGCTTTGCGACGCAAAACCGGCTGCGCGGAAAGCTCGAATCCGCATGAAATTGGCGACCAATTTCCGATTTTAGACCATGTTGCGTAAACGAAACAGGCACCGTCCAGGGCGTCTCCTTTTTCTTTGTCCCATGTATGCCTTTTGTTACATTACGTGGCAACTTCTCGCGAAGTTGGAATAGCAAGGCCCTCAGCGCTAATTAAATATTTCGCCTTGTACAAAAGATTCGTAATCCTTGGAGATCATTCGATGAAAAAGTCGCTTCTCGCTCTCGCAGCATTGGGCGCATTCGCAGGCGTCGCACATGCTCAGAGCAGCGTGACCCTGTACGGTATCGTCGACGTTGGTATCAACATGAATACCAACTCGGGCGGCTCGCATAAGTACGATATGTCCAGCGGCGTCCTGCAAGGCTCGCGTTTCGGCCTGCGCGGCACGGAAGATCTGGGCGGCGGTCTGAAGGCTCTGTTCGTGTTGGAAAACGGCTTTGACGTGACCAACGGCTCACTCGGCCAGAAAGGCCTGATGTTCGGTCGTCAGGCATACGTCGGTCTGGGCAGCCAGTTCGGCACGGTCACGCTGGGTCGTCAGTACGACTCCGTGGTCGACTACGTCGGTCCGTTCGAAGCGGGCGACCAGTGGGGCGGCTACATCGCTGCTCACCCGGGCGACATCGACAACTTCAACAACGCGTACCGCACCAACAACACGGTCAAGTACACGAGCGCGAACTACGGCGGCCTGACGTTCGGCGGCACGTACAGCTTCGGCGGCCAGGCAGGCAACTTCACCGGCAACCAGATCTGGTCGTTGGGCGCTGGCTACAACAACGGCCCGTTGGCATTGGGCGTCGGCTATTTGAACGCACGCACGCCGGCAGCTTCGGGCGGCCTGTTCAACAACGGCGGCACGATCGCGGCACCGGCAGCGGCAGTGACGAGCACGGTGTACTCGGGCTTCACGTCGGCTAACACGTACCAGGTTATCGGTGCAGGCGGCGCATACACGTTCGGCGCGGCAACGGTCGGCCTGACGTACTCGAACATCCAGTTCGGCAACCTGGGCAAGACGTTCGCATCGCCGTTCGCTGGCCAGAAGGCAACCTTCAACAACGCCGAAATCAACTTCAAGTACCAGTTGACCCCGGCACTGCTGGTCGGCGCAGCGTATGACTACACGCGCGGCGACGATATCGAAGGCAGCTCGCGCGCTCAATACCACCAGGGCGCACTGGGCGTGGATTACTTCCTGTCCAAGCGTACCGACGTCTACGTGATCGGCGTGTACCAGCACGCGCTGGGCGACACCGTGACCACGACTGGCCGCGTTGTCGAAGCAACGGCAAACATCAACGGTCTGACGGGCTCGACGACGAACAACCAGTTCGCCGCTCGCGTCGGTATCCGTCACAAGTTCTAATAAGTCGTAAATACGCAGTTGTCTCAAAGGCGCCTTCGGGCGCCTTTTTTTATGCGCGGCGTTTGGGCGCGTGACGCTGGAAATCGGCGAGAAAAAAGCCCGGCGCACTTTCGTGCGCCGGGCTTTGCGGTACTCCTCGACGATGAGCGCTCAGGTGCGCTCAGGTAGGCTTACGCCCTGCCGTCGCGCAACTCGCGACGCAGAATCTTGCCGACATTGCTCTTCGGCAGTTCCGTGCGAAATTCGACCAGCTTGGGCCGCTTATAGCCGGTCAATTGCGTTTTGCAGTACGCGAAGATCTGGTCGTCGGTCAGCGACTGATCTTTCTTCACGACGAACAGTTTGACCGCCTCACCCGAGTGCTGATCGGGCACACCGACCGCGGCAACTTCGAACACGCCCGGCAGCTTCGCGACGACGTCCTCGATCTCGTTCGGATAAACGTTGAAACCGGAGACCAGAATCATGTCCTTCTTGCGATCGACGATCTTCACGAAGCCGTCGGCGCTCATCACGCCGACGTCGCCCGATTTGAAGAAGCCGTCCGCGGTCATCACCTTCGCGGTCTCGTCCGGACGATTCCAGTAGCCGGCCATCACCTGCGGGCCGCGGATGCAGATCTCGCCGGCCTGGCCGGGCGGCACTTCGTTGCCGTCGTCGTCGCGAATCGAGATTTCGGTGGACGGCAGCGGCAGACCGATCGTGCCGCTGTATTCGGTCGCGGTGACCGGATTGCAGGTCACGCACGGCGACGTTTCGGACAACCCATAACCTTCGACGATCGGCGTGCGCGTGAGCTCGAACCAGCGCTTCGCAACCGCTTCCTGCACGGCCATGCCGCCGCCGTTCGCGGTCAGCAGCTTCGAGAAATCGAGCTTGTGGAAATCGGGGCTGTTCAACATCGCGTTATAGAGCGTGTTGACCGCGGGAATCGTCGTGATCGCGTAGCCTTCGAGCGACTTGATCATGCCGGGGATGTCGCGCGGATTCGGGATCAACACGCCGAGACCGCCGGTGCGGATCGTCAGCAGACCGCACACGGTGAGCGCGAACACGTGATACAGCGGCAGCGCTACAACGGTGATGAACTGTTTGATATCGGTGCGATTTTCGCGTACCGGATTGAGCCACACTTCGGACTGCAATACATTCGCGATCAGGTTCCGGTGCAGCAGCGTCGCGCCCTTGGCCACGCCCGTCGTGCCGCCGGTGTACTGCAGAAACGCGATGTCGTCAGGGCCTTGCTGGACCGGCTTGAAGGTCGCGCGCGCGCCTTGCGCGACTGCATCGTTGAACTTGATGTGGCCGGGCAGATTCCACGCCGGCACCATCTTTTTCACCTTGCGCACGACGAAGTTCACGAGCGGCCCCTTGATCCCCATCAGGTCGCCCATCGCCGCGACGACGATATGCTTGACCGGCGTGTTGCGCGCGATCGCCTGCAAGGTGCCGGCGAAATTCTCGAGCAGGATGATCGCTTCGGCGCCGCTGTCCTTCAGTTGATGCTCGAGCTCGCGCGGCGTGTAGAGCGGATTCACGTTCACGACCACATAGCCCGCGCGCAGAATCGCGGCGATCGCGACCGGATATTGCAGCACGTTCGGCATCATGATCGCGACGCGGGCGCCGCGCGCGAGTCCCTTCGACTGCAGCCACGCGGCTAGATTGCGCGACAGCGTATCGAGTTCCCCGTAGCTAATTTCCTTACCCATGCAGACGAACGCCGGCTTCACGCGGTGTTCGCGAAAGGCTTCCTCGAGCAACTCGGCTACCGACGCATAGCGCGTCGGGTCGATCTCTGCGGGAACGCCGGGCGGATAAGATTTCAGCCAGATTTTCTCCATGCAGCGTCTCCTGAATTATTTTCGAATGGTCGTGCTAAAAACGCATCGTAGCATGGGCATATTCCTGCCAATGGCGAAAGCGACGAGGTTAGACGGCGGCCTCGAACTAGCGAGGCCGGGACGCAAGCTCAATGTGCAGCGTGGTTTCAGGCTCGCTCGACTTCGACGAGGCAGTCATAAAACGTCGCCGATCCGCCGAGGTCGGTGAGCGCCTGGCTCGTCAGCTGGTTCGCGTTGTGGCCGTCGGGCGCGAGCTTTTTCCACCAGATCGACAAGCCGACCACGAGGCCCTCGCGCGCCCTGTCGGTCACGCGGGCGCGCGCTTGCATCGAGCCGCGATCGTTGAAGATGCGCACCTGCTCGCCATCGGCGATATTGCGCGCGTGCGCGTCGGCCGGATGGATGTCCAGGTGCGGCTCGCCTTCCGTCGCGCGCAGACTCTCGATGTTCACGAAGGTGCTGTTCAGGAAGTTGCGCGCGGGCGGTGAAATCATCGCGAGTGGATAGCGAGCCGCGAGTTCGGGTGCGCCGTCGGCGGATTCGTAAGGCGGCAGATAATCGGGCAGCGGGTCGAGGCCCTGTTGCGCGAGACGCTCACTATAGAACTCGCATTTACCGGACGGGGTGCGGAAACCGCCCGCGGCGAACGGCGCGTCGGGCAGCTTGAGGCGGGCCCAGCCGTTCTGCTTCAGCGCCGGCCAGTCCACGCCTTCGAGCAGTTTGTCGTCCCAGCGGAAAGCGGCCTGGGCAACGGCTTCGTCGCTGTCGAATAGCGCCGGCTCGGTGAGTCCCATCCGGCGCGCGAGGCCGCGGAAAATTTCCGTGTTCGGGCGCGCGTCGCCGACCGGCTCGACCGCGGGCAGGTTGGCCATCACGTAGGTGTGGCCGTACGACTTGTGCACGTCGAGATGTTCGAGCTGCGTCGTGGCCGGCAGCAGCAGGTCGGCGTAGTCCGCGGTGTCGGTCTGGAAATGCTCGAGCACGATCGTGAACAGATCGTCGCGCGCAAAACCGGCGGCGACCCGCTCGGAGTCGGGCGCGACCGCGACGGGATTCGAGTTGTAGACGACGATCGCCTCGATCTTCGGGCCGAACGTCGCGTCGCCTGGATGCAGCAGCGCGTCACCGATCGCATTCATATTGACGACGCGGCTCGGTTTAGAGGGCCAGCCGGGCATCAGGTCAGGGCGCTGCAATGCATGAGAATCGACCGGCGCCCAACCGCTCGACGACAGCAATGCCCCACCGGAGCGCTCCCGCCATGCGCCGGTCAACGACGGCAGACAGGCGATCGCGCGCACCGCGTTGCCGCCGCCGCGCACCCGCTGCAGACCGTAGTTCAGACGGATCGACGCTTTTTTCGTGCTGCCGTAAAGTCGCGCAAGTTCGGCGATCACCTGCTCTTCGACCCCGCAGATCTCGCTAACCCGCGACAGAGGATAACTGAGCGCACGGGCCTTCAGTTCGGCGAAGCCCAGCGTGTGCGCGGCGATGTACTCGTGGTCGAGCAGGTCCTCGGTGATCAGCACGTTCATCATGCCGAGCGCGAGTGCGCCGTCCGTGCCGGGTTTCAGCGCGATGTGCTGATGACATTTCTCCGCGGTCAGCGAGCGATACGGATCGATCGCAATCAGACGCGCGCCGTGCCGCTTTGCCTCCTGAGCCCGGGTCCAGAAATGCAGGTTCGAAGCGATCGGATTGGCGCCCCAGATCAGGATCACGTCGCTCTCGGCGAAGAACTCCGTGTGCATCCCGATGCCCGCGCCGTACGTGTACTTCAGACCTGCGGCGCCCGCTGCCGCACAGATCGTGCGATCGAGCTGCGACGCGCCGAGCTTGTGGAAAAAGCGCTGCGCAATGCTGTCGCCCTGCACGAGGCCCATCGTGCCCGCGTAGCTGTACGGCAGGATCGCCTCCGGCGCGCGGCGTGCGATTTCCGCGAGGCGGCTGGCGGCGAGTTCGAGCGCCTCATCCCAACTGATCGGCTCGAAACGGCCCTCGCCTTTGCGGCCGATGCGTTTCATCGGCGTCGTCAGCCGCTTCGGATGATTTACCCGGTCGGCGTAGCGGCTGACCTTCGTGCACAGCACGCCTTGCGTGGGCGGATGGTCAGGATCGCCGACTACCTTGATCGCCCGCCCGTTGTCGACGGTCACGCGCATCGCGCAGGTGTCGGGGCAATCGTGCGGGCACACGGCGCGCGCAAATTCGGTCGGGGCGTTCATCGGCAATCTGTCCTGGCGAGCGGTGCGCCGGCGGTGGTCGGGCAAAACAGAATTTTATTACGCCAATCGTCCCCCGGCCCGGGTGGTGCCGCCAAAAAAGCCTTCGGCGTAGAATGAATTATCCCGAGTGCCCCCGGCCGACTGGCCCCGGGCGATCCCACGCAAGTCAAGCGCAAACGCATCCTCACGCCATCATGAAACTGATCCCCGAAATCCAGGCCGCGCGCGGCGAAATCCAGACCCTCCGACGAACCATCCACGCCCATCCTGAACTGCGCTATGAAGAGACGGCGACGGCCGATCTGGTCGCGCGCACGCTCGAGTCGTGGGGCATCGAGACGCACCGAGGGCTGGGCAAAACCGGAGTGGTCGGCGTATTGAAGCGCGGCAATAGTTCACGCGCGATCGGCCTGCGCGCCGACATGGATGCGTTGCCGATTCAGGAGCTGAACAGCTTCAATCATCGCTCGCAAAACGAGGGCAAAATGCACGCGTGCGGCCATGATGGACATACCGCGATGCTGCTCGGCGCGGCGCATTATCTGGCGAAACACGGCGATTTCGACGGCACGATCGTGTTCATTTTCCAGCCCGCCGAAGAAGGGGGCGCCGGCGCGCAGGCGATGATCGACGACGGTCTGTTCGTCAAATTCCCCGTCGATGCAGTGTTCGGCATCCACAACTGGCCGGGCATGCCAGCGGGACACTTCGGTGTCACCGAAGGGCCGATCATGGCATCGAGCAATGAATTCCGGATTGAAATCAAGGGCGTCGGCGCGCATGCGGCGCTGCCGCACAATGGTCGCGATCCGGTCTTTACCGCGGTCCAGATCGCCAGCGGACTGCAAAGCATCATTACGCGCAACAAGAAGCCGCTGGATACCGCGGTCTTGTCGATCACGCAGATTCACGCCGGCGATGCCGTCAACGTCGTGCCTAACGACGCGTGGATCGCGGGCACAGTGCGCACCTTCACCACCGAGACGCTCGATCTGATCGAATCGCGTATGCGCAAGATCGCGGCAAGCACCGCCGATGCGTACGATTGCACCGTCGAGGTCCACTTCCACCGCAATTACCCGCCGACAATCAACAGCAGCGAGGAAGCGCGCTTTGCCGCGTCGGTGATGAAGGAGATCGTCGGCGCGGAAAACGTCGATGATGCGGTTGAGCCCACGATGGGCGCTGAAGACTTTTCCTTCATGTTGCTGGCGAAGCCGGGCTGCTATGCCTTTCTGGGCAATGGCGATGGCGGCCACCGCGATGCAGGCCACGGAGCGGGCCCCTGCATGCTGCACAACGCGAGCTATGACTTCAACGACGAGCTCTTGCCGGTCGGATCGACGTATTGGGTTCGATTGGCGCAGAAGTTTCTCGCGCAGGGGAATTAACCGGGCAAGAGACGTACAGGCGGACGCATATCCCGCCCGCCGATCAGCTGGTTTGTTGTCCGCGCGTTGTCCGGGACGAAACTCTAAAGCAAGAGCCGCGTCGACACGTATGTGTATGTTTGTCGACGCCGGCATCCGGTACGGGCGCCGTATAGGCCGCACAAAGATACGTGTAAACGCAAAAAACCCCACCGCTAGGGTGAGGTTCTATTCTGAAACAGCCGCGTAAACGCCAGAACCCCGGTTCTCTTTCGGAGACACCGGGGTTCTGGACATACAGCATAAGAAGCCTGACGATTACCTACTTTCACACGGGCAATCCGCACTATCATCGGCGTAGAGTCGTTTCACGGTCCTGTTCGGGATGGGAAGGGGTGGGACCGACTCGCTATGGTCATCAGGCATGACGGGTTGCTGCGTCGCTATTGTGAGCGCCACAGCCAATCTGGAAGAAGCGTAAAGGATTCGTGTGTTTGGGGTTGTGTTGTTTCTGGCACAACACCGATCTCAACAGCGTGCTCTTTCACAAGACACACCTGTTATAGGATCAAGCCTTACGGGCAATTAGTATCAGTTAGCTCAGTACATTACTGTACGTGCACACCTG
>NZ_MSDV01000006.1 GCF_001931485.1 Burkholderia sp. SRS-W-2-2016
GTGTCGGTGGAGTCGGTCATCGGGCGCAAGGGGGCGGGGCGACGTCATTTAACAAATGCTGGTGGGTGTGAGTATCGCATCTATGACGGTCGCGCGAGGCTCGCGGCGCCGCAAACGCGTCCATCGCCGCGATGATCGCGCGCTAAAATACGCGTTTTGTCATCACGGTTTCGCCCTCGCTTGCAGGGAGAACTCGATCACGCCGAGGGTTGCGAATCGATGCCGGCTCAATTTGTTGGTGTGACTGGCTTGCCGCGCGCAGGCTCGACGTTGTTGTGTCAATTGCTCGGGCAGCATCCCGAGATCCACTGCGAAGGTCATAGTTCGCCGCTGTGCAATGCGGTGCAGGGGCTGCGCCGCATGATCAGCGACGACTCCTTCTTCCTGTCCCAGCTCGACCACTCGTTCGAGCGCGGTTATGCGCATCTCACTTCGGCCATGCAGGGCTTCGTGCGTGGCTGGTATCACGATTGCGACCGGCGCGTGGTGGTGGACAAGAATCGCGCGTGGCTGCAGAGCATCGAGATGCTGCTGCACATCGAGCCCGAAGCGCGTCTGATCGTGTGTTTGCGCGAGCTCGGGCAGATCTACGGTTCGATCGAAGCGCAGCATCAGCGCACCATCCTGATCGATTTCCCCGACCATCTCGCCGATTTCGACCGCATGAGCCGGGCCGACATCCTGTTCGCGAAAGATAAGGCGATCGGGGCGCCGCTGGGGGCGCTGCACGCGGTGCTGGATCTGCCCAAGGCCGTGCAGGAGCGGCTCTATTTCCTGCGTTTCGAGGATTTGATGGCGAAGCCGGCCGCGTGCATGTCGCATCTGTTCGCGTGGCTCGGCCTTGCACCGCATGAGATCGAGCCCGACCAGCTGACGGCGCGCGCTCACGAAAGCGATAGCCACTACCGGATGAAGTATCTGCACCGGCAGTCGGGGCGAATCGCCGCGCCTGCCGTGCATGCGATTCCGCCGCGCATCCAGCGGCAGATCGAGACCGCCTGCGCGTGGTATTACGAGATGTACTATCCGCACCTCGCCAGAACCATGCCGGCGAGCGCTGCGGCGAACTGAGCCGGCGCGCCCGTTTTTCCGACGTCTGTGCCGATTCGAGGCGGATCCGCTACGCACGCGCCCGCAGGCGCGTGCGTAGCGGCATCAGGTCCGGGCCGTGACCCGGACGTCGCTCGTCAGAACGCCTTGGCCAGTTGCAGCCACGCGCGCACCGACGCCGTATTGCCGGCCACTTCCGGCCGGCCGCCGAGCGGTGTCGCTACCGACGCGCTCGCGGTGGTCCGATACGGCCCCGCCCAGTTCAGCCCGACGCCCACGCCGCCCAGATTCGCGATATTCGAGCCCGCTTCGAACGAATTGCGATTGATCTTCACGTGCGCCGCATCGACGAAGGCGATCGCCTGCCACTGTCCGAACCACGCATGCGCCATCGTGTGACGCAATTCCATCGTGAAGGTCGCACCGCTGTCGCCGGCGACGGCGTTGACATCGTACGCGCGCACCGACGTCGGGCCGCCCGCGATCAGTTGCTGTGACGAATCGAGGTTGCCCGACGCGAATTGCCCCGACAACGACACGAACAGCTGATTGCCGCCGCCGAAATCCTGCAGCCGCATCGCGCTCAGACTCAGCTTCGAGAAGCCGCCCTGGGTGTCGCGCCCGAGAGCATCGAGGGTTTGCGCGGCATCGTTGGTAAAGCTGGTGTGTCCGTACGTCCAGCTCGCGCTCCAACTGCTCGCCGCACCGGCCAGCAGACCATCGCGCACGTCGCCCGTCAGCGTCGCCGTGACGTTGTCGAGATGGCGGTCCGTCGCGGTGGCGTTGGCGTCGATGCTGTCGTTGAGCGTGAAGTGGTCGTACTGCAGGTGCGCGTACAGGTTGACGGTCCTGCTGCGAAGCAGCGGCTGCTTGACCCATGCGCTGACGACCTGCGCGGTGCCGTGTGCGCCCAGCGGCGACAGCGTGCCGGCGAGGCGATAGTCGAGCGCCGAGAACGCCGCGCCGGCGCGGGTGCCGGCGCCGCTGAGCAACGCGTCGTAGGCCACGCGGCCGTAGTTCATGTCGGCGCCGCTCGTCACGCCCGAGACGTTGAACTCGTCGCCCTGATGCAGCGGGTTGAACACGCTGACCGTTGCCGACAGTCTCGGACGACCGCTATAGCGCTCCCCCCAGTTGTCAGCCGATACGCCGCCGGCGACCATCGGCGCGGAACTCGCGACCACCTGCAGGTCGGACGTGCCGACCTGCGCGCCGGGCTTGAGCGTCGCGTTGATCCGCACGCCCGGGATGTCGGAAAGCAGCAGCAGGCTGCGATCCATCGCTGCTTCGGTCACGACGGCGCCGCTTTGCAGCCCGCCGAGCGTCGCTTGCAGCAGACCGTCGCGCACGCGGCTCTGGTTGTCGAGACCGATCTTGCCAAAGCGCGCCTCGATGACTTCGATGCGCACCTGGCCGCCTTGCATGGTCTGCGCCGGGACGATCGCGCGGGCGAGCGGATAGCCGTGCGCGTGGTAGTAGTCGGTGATCCGCAACGCGAGGTCGCCGAGATCGGCGAGGGTCAGCTGCTTGCCTTCGGAATCGGCTACGAGCGCGTGCAGCGTCGCCGTATCGATATGGGTATTGCCGGTGATGTCGATGCGCTCGACGCTGAACGCGATCGTCGACGGCAACGGCGCGCTCGGCGGCTGGACCACGTTCAGGCCCGTGCTGTTCGGGCTCGGGGTGAGCGGCAGGACCGGCTGGGTCTGCTGCAGCAGCGTGCCGGCGTTCGGGATGACCGGGTCGGCGGCATGCGCGGCTGCGCAGGGCAAAACGCCCAACAGGGCGAGAAAAAGCGGCCGTTTCGCAAAGCGGCCGTAAGTGGAACGGTTCATGGATATTTCGATGGATTAGTTCTGGCCAACCAGCGTGCCCGCAGGCAGGTTCACGCCCTTGTTCTCGATCCGCAAAGTGCCCGTGCCGCCGATATTCATCGTGACGGCCGGCACCGGAGCCGACGGGGCCGGCTGATCGCCCGGCTGCGCCGGAGCGGGCGCACCCGGTTGCGAGTTGGGCGGCACGGCCCCGTTCGTGATCGTCGACGACGGGTTCAGCGACGGCGAAGTTCCGCCGAGGACTGGGATACCCGTTTGCGCGCTCGACAGAACATCGGGGAGCGAATTCAACGGCGCCGCGGCAAGCGTCAGCGCGGTGGCGTTGCCGGGTGCCTCGGCGAACACATAGTTCGCTGCCGTGAGGCCGCCGCCGTCGATTGCATACGTGCCCGCCGCCGACGACCGGGTCGCGGTGGTGGTCCACGCGAGGTTGCCCGAGGTCGCGCTGGCCTGGGTTTCGTCGCCGACGAAACCGCTCAGCGTGCCGGTCAGCGTCGGCGCCGGCTGACCCGCGGTGCCGGCTGCCGCGGCGGCCGTGTAGGTCAGCGTGGCGGGGGTGATGCTGGCGGTGAGGTCGGTGGGTTGCGCGACCACGTAGTTGTTCGCGTCGGCGCCGCTCAACGCGTCCGATGCGCTCACGCTGATGCCCGTGCCCACGTTCTTCGATGCGAACGTGCCGGATTGCGTCAGCGTCACGGAATCGGAGCCGATCACGCCCGAGAGCGTGCCGCCCGTCAGCGTGGCCGTGGTCGTGCCGTCATACACCTTGTTGCTTGCGTTCGTGCCGCTCACCGTGAGTGTTGCCGGCGTGATGTTGGCACTCAGTTCCGTCGGCTGTTCGATCACGTAGTTGCCCGCGCCCGAGCCGCCCAGCGAATCCGTTGCAGTCACGCTAATGCCCGTGCCAACGTTCTTCGAAGCGAACGTACCTGACTGAGTGAGCGTCACGGAGTCCGAGCCGATCACGCCTGAGAGCGTGCCGCCGGACAGCGTGGCCGTGGTCGTGCCGTCATACACCTTGTTGCTTGCGCTCGTGCCGCTTACCGTGAGTGTTGCCGGCGTGATGTTGGCGCTCAGTTCCGTCGGTTGCGAGAGAACGTAGTTACCCGCTCCCGAACCGCCCAGCGAATCCGCTGCGGTCACGCTGATACCTGTGCCCACGTTCTTCGATGCGAACGTGCCCGACTGCGTCAACGTCACGGAATCCGAACCGATCACGCCGGTGAGCGTGCCGCCGGACAGTGCAGCGGTGGTCGTGCCGTCATACACCTTGTTGCCAGCGCTCGTGCCGTTCACCGTGAGTGTTGCCGGGGTGATGTTGGCGCTGAGTTCCGTCGGCTGCTCGATCACGTAGTTGCCCGCGCCCGAACCACCCAGCGAATCCGTTGCGGTCACGCTGATGCCCGTGCCGACATTCTTCGATGCGAACGTACCCGATTGCGTCAGCGTCACGGAGTCCGAACCGATCACGCCGGTGAGCGTGCCGCCAGACAGCGCGGCCGTGGTCGTGCCGTCGTAGACCTTGTTGCTGACGCTCGTGCCACTTACCGTCAGCGTAGCGGGGGTGATGTTGGCGCTCAGTTCCGTCGGCTGCGAGAGAACGTAGTTGCCCGCGCCGGAGCCGCCCAGCGAGTCCGTTGCGGTCACGCTGATACCTGTGCCGACGTTCTTCGATGCGAACGTGCCCGACTGCGTCAATGTCACGGAATCCGAACCGATCACACCGGTGAGCGTGCCGCCGGAAAGCGTGGCCGTTCTGGTGCCGTCATACACCTTGTTGGTTGCGCTCGTGCCGCTCACCGTGAGCGTTGCTGGCGTGATGTTGGCGCTCAGTTGTGTCGGTTGCGAGAGAACGTAGTTACCCGAGCCCGAACCGCCCAGCGAGTCCGTTGCGGTCACGCTAATGCCCGTGCCCACGTTCTTCGATGCGAACGCACCCGACTGCGTCAATGTCACGGAATCCGAACCGATCACGCCAGTGAGCGTGCCGCCGGAAAGCGCAGCCGTGGTCGTGCCGTCGTAGACCTTGTTGCTGACGCTCGTGCCACTTACTGTCAGCGTAGCGGGGGTGATGTTGGCGCTCAGTTCCGTCGGCTGTTCGATCACATAGTTGCCCGCGCCGGAGCCGCTCAGCGAATCCGTTGCGGTCACGCTAATGCCCGTGCCAACGTTCTTGGATGCGAACGTGCCCGACTGCGTCAGCGTCACCGAGTCCGAACCGATCACACCCGAGAGCGTGCCGCCAGTCAGCGCGGCGGTCGTGGTGCCGTCGTAGACCTTGTTGCTAGCGCTCGTGCCGCTTACCGTCAGCGTGGCGGGCGTGATGTTGGCGCTCAGTTCCGTCGGTTGCGAGAGCACATAGTTACCCGCGCCCGAACCGCCCAGCGAATCCGTTGCAGTCACGCTGATACCCGCGCCCACGTTCTTCGAAGCGAACGTACCCGACTGCGTCAACGTCACGGAATCCGAACCGATCACGCCGGTGAGCGTGCCGCCGGACAGCGCGGCCGTGGTCGTGCCGTCATACACCTTGTTGCTTGCGCTCGTGCCCGTGACTGTCAGCGTAGCTGGAGTGATGTTGGCGCTCAGTTCCGTCGGCTGGGAGAGCACATAGTTACCCGCGCCCGAACCGCCCAGCGAATCCGCTGCGGTAACGCTAATGCCCGTGCCCACGTTCTTCGAAGCGAACGTACCCGACTGCGTCAGCGTCACGGAGTCCGAGCCGATCACGCCTGAGAGCGTGCCGCCGGACAGCGCGGCCGTGGTCGTGCCGTCGTAGACCTTGTTGCTGACGCTCGTGCCGCTTACCGTCAGCGTAGCTGGAGTGATGTTGGCGCTGAGTTCTGTCGGCTGGGAGAGCACATAGTTACCCGCGCCGGAGCCGCCCAGCGAATCCGTTGCGGTCACGCTAATGCCCGCGCCGACGTTCTTCGATGCGAAGGTGCCCGACTGCGTCAGCGTCACGGAATCCGAGCCGATCACGCCGGTGAGCGTGCCGCCCGTCAGCGTGGCGGTCGTGGTGCCGTCGTAGACCTTGTTGCTTGCGCTCGTGCCCGTTACGGTCAGCGTAGCGGGGGTAATGTCGGCGCTGAGTTCAGTCGGTTGCGAGAGAACGTAGTTGCCCGCGCCGGAGCCGCCCAGCGAATCCGTTGCAGTCACGCTGATGCCCGCGCCCACGTTCTTCGATGCGAACGTGCCCGACTGCGTCAACGTCACGGAATCCGAACCGATCACACCGGTGAGCGTGCCGCCGGACAGCGTGGCGGTCGCGGTGCCGTCATACACCTTGTTGCTTGCGCTCGTGCCGCTTACCGTGAGTGTTGCCGGCGTGATGTTGGCGCTGAGTTCCGTCGGCTGGGAGAGCACGTAGTTGCCCGCGCCCGAGCCGCCCAGCGAATCCGCTGCGGTCACGCTAATGCCCGTGCCGACGTTCTTGGATGCAAACGTGCCCGACTGCGTCAACGTCACGGCATCCGAACCGATCACGCCAGTGAGCGTGCCGCCGGACAGTGCAGCTGTGGTCGTGCCGTCATACACCTTGTTGTTGACGCTCGTGCCGCTCACCGTGAGTGTTGCCGGCGTGATGTTGGCACTCAGTTCCGTCGGTTGTTCGATCACGTAGTTGCCCGCGCCCGAGCCGCCCAGCGAATCCGTTGCGGTCACGCTGATGCCCGTGCCGACATTCTTCGAGGCGAACGTGCCCGACTGCGTCAGCGTCACGGAATCCGAACCGATCACGCCGGTGAGCGTGCCGCCGGACAGTGCAGCGGTGGTCGTGCCGTCATACACCTTGTTGCTAGCACTCGTGCCGCTTACCGTCAGCGTAGCGGGGGTGATGTTGGCGCTCAGTTCCGTCGGCTGGGAGAGCACATAGTTACCCGCACCCGAACCGCCCAGCGAATCCGTTGCAGTCACGCTAATGCCCGTGCCGACATTCTTCGAAGCGAACGTACCCGACTGCGTCAACGTCACGGAATCCGAACCGATCACGCCAGTGAGCGTGCCGCCGGACAGCGCGGCCGTGGTCGTGCCGTCATACACCTTGTTGCTGACGCTCGTGCCGCTCACCGTAAGAGTCGCCGGCGTGATGTTCGCGCTCAACTCCGTCGGCTGAGCGATCACATAGTTACCCGCGCCCAAGCCGCCCAGCGAATCCGTTGCCGTCACGCTAATGCCCGTGCCGACGTTCTTCGATGCAAACGTACCCGACTGCGTGAGCGTCACCGTGCTCGCGTCCGTACCGACCAGTCCCGACAGCGTGCCGCCCGTCAGCGTGGCCGTGGTCGTGCCGTCGTAGACCTTGTCGCTTGCGCTCGTGCCGGTCACGGTCAACGTCTTCGGATCGACCGTCAGCGTCCCGTTCTGATAGACGATGACGTAGCCTTGCTGGTTCGAGTACAGACCGCCGGCCGAGATCGTGTAGCCCGCGGCATTGACGTCCGTCGCGCCCTGCGACGTGCCGCCGTAGCTGAGCGTGCCGAACACATTGCCGCTCGCGGAGGCCGAATACGTGACGCCGTTGCCGCCCGAAAACGCGGTGCCGTCGTAGGTTTTGGCCGCGTCGTTCGCGGTCACCGTCAACGTACTCATGAACGAGCGCAGCAACGGATAGGTGTAGCCCTCGTACATCACCCACGTATTGGCGAAATCCCAGCCCGCCGCGGTGAAAGTCGACTGGGTCTGCATCTGCTGCGTGGTCAGGCCGGTCCCGCCCGCCGACGTGGACTGCCCCGACGTGGTGACGTCCCAGAAGCTGTTGGTGACCGGTCCGCCGCTGGAGCCGATCAGGCCGCCTGCCGACCCGCCCGTGCTGCTGCTGACCGCGCCCGTCGAATAACTATCGCTGACCGTCCCATAGCTGGAGCCGATCAGGCCGCCAGCATATCCTCCGTACACGTTGGTGCCGTTGAGGCTGACGCTTCCGGTCGCATAGCTGTTGCTGACCGAGCCTCCGGCGTTGTAGCCCACCAGGCCGCCGGCCGACTGCTGATAGCCGTAAGAGTCGTTGGCACTCACATTGACGGCCACATTTCCGGTCGCATAGCTATTGCTGATGACGCCTGCGTTATAGCCCACCAGACCACCGCCCAACTTCCAATAGCCGTAGCCGTAATTGTTGGCAGCCGAATTGGTCGTTACGGAGGCCGTCGAATAGCTGTTTCTGATGGTGCCTAAATTGACGCCCACCAGGCCGCCGACGATGCCTTCCACCGTTGACACCGAGCCGGTCGTATAGCTGTTGACGATCGAGCCGTAATTGAAGCCGACCAGAGCCCCGACATAGCCGAAGCCGTAGCCGTAGCCCATATTGGTGCCGGTGGAAACGTTGGCGTTGACCAGCCCCACATTGCGGATCACTCCGCCTTGCCCCAGTGCGCTGAAGAGCCCTCCGTAACCGAAATAGCCACTGGAGTTAATGGTCAGTCCCTTGACCGCATGCCCCAAACCGTCGAACGTGCCGGAAAACTGCCCGCCGTTGCCGATCGGCGTGAAGCCGGCGCCGCTATTCCAACCCGACGTGGCGGTCGCGTCGATATCGCTGCCGAGCGCGTAGTTGCCCGAAAGATTCCCGTTGATGCCCTGCAAGTCCGTGCCGGTCGTGCTGCCCTGGCTACCGAGACTCGTAATCACCCTGAAGACCGTCGGCGTGCCGTTGCTGCCGAGCTGGGTAATGAAGTTGTTGCCAGCCTGCAGATTGATCGATGCGTGGGCGCCGATGTTGTAGGTCGCGGTATTGCCCGCATTGAGGTGCGCCATCCCGTACTGCAGCGATACCTTGCCGTCGGCATTCGTCGCGGTGATGCTCTGGTTGACGTTGATGTTGTTCTGCGCGGTCAGCGTCAGCGTCGTCGGCGAGTTCCAGCTCACCGTGTCGTTGATGTTGATGTCGCCGCTGCCGGTGCTTGCGCCCGAGGTGCTCATCAATTGCACGTTGCCGCTGCCGAGCGCCGAGCTGAGCGTCGCGCCCGTCATGTCGCCGCCGCTCGCGGCCACCGTGAAGTCGGTCGGATCGATCAGCCACGAGCCCGCCAGTCCGTACGGCGCGCGCGTCGTGATGGTCGCGTCGGCCGCCACTTTGACCTTCGCCGCGCTGGTCTCGATCGAGCCGCCGTTGCCGCCGTTCGGGGCGCTCGCATCGAGCGTGCCGCCAACATTGACCGTGCCGTCCGCCATGCCGCCCAGCAGCGTGATCGTGCCGTCGTGATTCTCGACGGTGTGTGCTTCGATCACGCCGGTGTTGTTCACCACGCTTGCGAGCAGCGCGTCCTTCGCGCCGGCCGTCATCATGACGACGCCGCCGTCCGCCTGGATCAGGCCGCCGTTTGCCGCGAGGTTGTTCAGCGTGCTCTGGTCGACCTGCATGCTGAGCAGGCTATTGCCGCCGAAATTCAGCGTGACCGCACTGCCGGCGCCGAGCGCGACCGTGCCTAGCTTCGCGACGATCGTGCCTTGATTGCCGACGTGGTTGCCGAGCAGCGCCACGTAGCCGCCGGTGGCCGCCGTGATCGTGCCGTAGTTGATGACGCTGCCCGTGCCGTTGCCGCTGAAGGTCAGTTTGCCGCTGCTCAGGCTTGCGTCGCTGACGTCGAGCGTCGACGCGACGAGGCCGCCGACGTTGACCTGCGCGCCCTTGCCGAACACGATCCCGTTCGGGTTGACGAGGAAGACCTGACCGTTGGCGTTCAGGGTGCCGAGAATCCGCGTGCCGCTCGTGTCGAAGATGCGATTGAGCGCAACCGATGAAGTCGACGGCTGCACGAACGTGACGGTCTCCCTGGGCGCGACGTTGAAGCTGTTCCAGTTCACCGACATGGTGGAGCTGGACTGCGTGATCGTGGTCGTCGAACCGCGGGTGCTGATGCTGCCGCTTCCCGAGACGACCTGGCCGCCGGTCGGCGCCGCCTGCGCCGCGGCCGCTGACACAGACAATGCCGCGACGACGAGTTTGTTGCGTGCCGAACCCTTGCTCCGCCCCCGTGCGACTTCCGATACTGCGATCCAGCTTTGATAAAGCTGGCTCCAGATCAGCCGATATGCGTGATTCATGAAAGCCCCGAAATGTTCTTAAAGTCTTTGGTCGAATTAATTGATTTATGTGCTGCCCGCGAAAAGCGCGGTTCGCGGACGAGGTCCGCCTGTAATTCAATCTGCTCAGGCAGCGCCGATGCGGGCGGCCTGATAGAACGTGTTTGTGGTCGAGTTCAATGAGCGTCGGTCCGCAACCGGATGGCGCATGGAAGGCCCCGGCCGCTGGCGTGTTCAACGCCTGCTTACCGACAACCGATGCCTGATGGGAGTGTCGCCGCCGTGGCCGGAAAACGCGTCATCGATGCTTACAGCCTGTTCCCGGATGACAAGGCCAGGTAGCGGAAGTCTACCGAAGCTAATTTGTTAATTACAGGAGATTTATAAAAACGCGCGCATGTAAGGAAATTTATGAGTGCTTTTTGCAACAGCAAACGTTTTACAAAAAACATCCAGAAAAAGGGCTTAATTTTTCTTTCCTGACGCCGTTATATAAGGCCCGGTGATTTTCTACTTGCGCTGGCGGCTGGGACGGTGACATGCCCACTTCGGTCGCGGGCTATGCCCGGATGTAAGCTTCCCGATTACCTCGCGCGTTACACTCGATGCTTTCTCGCCGCCGCGGCGGCGTCACTCGAAAACGGAACACGGAGAACGCAATGGGTTACGTATTTGCACCCGCACCGCAGGTCGCGGTGCCGGTCGTTGGGTCGGACGAACAGTTCGCGGTGCGGCGCATCTACTGCGTGGGGCGCAACTACGAGGCGCACGCGCGCGAGATGGGCCACGATCCGGATCGCGAGCCGCCGTTCTTCTTCACAAAACCGGCCGATGCGATCGTCTACGTTGCACCGGGCGCGACTGGCGAGTTCCCGTATCCGTCGCAGACGAAGAACGTCCACTTCGAAATGGAAATGGTCGCGGCGATCGGCAAGGGCGGCAAGGACATCCCCGTCGACAGCGCGCTCAAGCACGTGTACGGCTACGCGCTCGGCCTCGACATGACGCGCCGCGATCTGCAGGGCGAGGCGAAGAAAATGGGCCGGCCGTGGGACACCGGCAAGGGCTTCGATCACTCGGCGCCGCTCGGTCCGATCCATCCGGCCGCGACGGTCGGCCATATCGGCACGGGCGCGATCTGGCTGTCGGTGAACGGCGAGGACAAGCAGCGCGCGGACGTGTCGCAACTGATCTGGTCGGTGGCCGAGACCGTCGCCTATCTGTCGACGCTGTTCGAACTGCAGCCGGGCGACCTGATTTTCACCGGCACGCCGGAAGGTGTCGGCGCGGTCGTGCAGGGCGATCTGATGAAGGGCGGCGTCGACGGACTCGGCGAATTCAGCGTACGGGTCGTCTGAAGCGGCTCGTGGGGCAGGTGGAGGAGGCAGTCATCATGAAGCTTTACAGCTATTTCCGTAGCTCCGCGTCGTACCGCGTACGCATCGCGCTGAACGTGAAGAACCTGCCGTACGACTACGTGCCCGTGCACCTCGTGCGCGACGGCGGCGAGCAGTTGAAACCCGACTATCGGAAGGTCAACCCGGACGGCATCGTGCCGACGCTGGTCGACGGCCACGATGCGGTGCCGCAGTCGCTCGCGATCATCGAGTATCTGGAGGAGACGCATCCGGAGCCGCCGTTGCTGCCGAAGGCGCCGCTCGATCGCGCGTATGTGCGCTCGGTGGCGTTGCAGGTCGCGTGCGAGATTCATCCGCTGAACAATCTGCGCGTGCTGAAGTATCTGAAGCACACGCTGTGCGTGGATAGCGACGCGAAAGACGCGTGGTACCGGCACTGGATCGACGCGGGCTTCGCGACGCTCGACGCGCATCTGGCCGGCGACGCGCGGACCGGCAAGCTGTGTTTCGGCGACACGCCGACGCTCGCGGACGCGTGCCTGATCCCGCAGGTGTTCAACGCGCAGCGCTTCAACATCGATACGACGAAGTATTCGACTATCCAGCGCATCTACGATCACGCGATGCAGCTCGATGCGTTCGCGCGAGCGGCGCCGGGCGTGCAGCCGGATGCGGAGTGATGCCGGGCTAGCTTCCGTTGCGGTTCACGCAGAGGTAGAAACGAAAAAAGGGCACTCCGAGGAGTGCCCTTTTTGCTGTCCGGAGCGGGCGAGAGCCCGAGCCTGAGCCTGCTTGCGGTGGCCGCGTGCTCGCCGCTCGTTCGCGGGTTCAGCCGCCCAGCAGCGCGTCCGAAAACTCTTCGGCGCTGAACGGCTGCAAATCCTCGACCTTTTCGCCGACGCCGATGAAATACACCGGAATCGGCCGCTGCCGCGCGATTGCCGCCAGAATCCCGCCCTTCGCGGTGCCGTCGAGCTTGGTGACGATCAGGCCGGTGAGGCCGAGCGCGTCGTCGAATGCCTTGACCTGGGTGAGCGCGTTCTGGCCGGTGTTCGCGTCGATCACCAGCAGCACTTCGTGCGGCGCGCCGTCCTGCGCCTTGCCGATCACCCGCTTGACCTTGCGCAGCTCTTCCATCAGATGCAGCTGGGTCGGCAGACGGCCGGCCGTGTCGGCCATCATCACGTCGATCTTGCGCGCGCGCGCGGCGCCGACCGCGTCGAAGATCACCGCGGCCGGGTCGCCGCTTTCCTGCGCGACCACGGTCACGTTATTGCGCTGGCCCCAGACCGCCAGTTGCTCGCGCGCGGCCGCGCGGAACGTGTCGCCGGCGGCCAGCAGCACCGACTGATCGAAGCTCTGCAAATGCTTGGCGAGTTTGCCGATGCTGGTGGTTTTGCCCGCACCGTTCACGCCGGCGATCATCATCACCAGCGGCTTTGCGCGGCCGAGCATCAGCGATTTTTCGAGCGGCTTCAGCAACTCGACGAGCAGCGAACGCAGCGCCGTCTTGACCTGCTGCGGGTCGGTCAGACGCTCGTTGCGGACCTTTTCGCGCAGCGATTCGAGCAGGAACTCGGTCGCCTCGACGCCGGCATCCGACATCAGCAGCGCGGTTTCGAGCTCTTCGTACAGGTCCTCGTCGATCTTGGCGCCGACGAAAATGCCGGTCAGGCTCGAACTCGTTTTCGACAGCCCGCTTTTCAGGCGGGTGAGCCACGAGCGCTTCGCGCCCGCGTCCAGCATCGGCGGCGGGACGATTTCGACCGCTCCGGAGACGGCGTCTTCCGGCTCGGGCTGCGGCTCGATGATGGTCGTGACCGCCGGCGCGGCGGACTCGGGGAACTCGAAGGCCTCGATTGGCGCATCGGGCTCGACAGGCGCGGCTTCGGGCGTCGCGTCTTCTGGCGCCGCCTGCGATTCGTCTGCCGCGGTATCGGACTCTTTCGAACCCTTGAATCGTTTGAAAAAGCTGAACATGATCTGGCGTATGGGAGAGCGCGCCGGTGGCGCGCAGCCGGCACGGGACCGGCGAAGCGGAGGGCAGCGCCGCGCTGCGGATGGCAGGGCGCTGGCAGCCGCACATTTTATCAGGCGTGCCGCAGTGCGTCGTATCGGCTGATCGGCC
The DNA here is from genome assembly GCF_001931485.1 of Burkholderia sp. SRS-W-2-2016. Lineage (GTDB taxonomy): Bacteria > Pseudomonadota > Gammaproteobacteria > Burkholderiales > Burkholderiaceae > Paraburkholderia. The sequence continues at coordinate 13,398 of NZ_MSDV01000006.1, forward strand.
AGGCTGGACGCGCGCCACCCCTGTGGTAACGTGGGCGCTCCGACCCCCGCGCAACGGCGCGGCGGGCGTTTTCATCACGTAATCGAAACTGCATGCCTCGTTCTGCACCCTCACGCGCCGCCGGCGCTTCGTCCAAAAGCGGTAAGCCCCATGCCATTCGCATCATCGGCGGCGACTGGAAACGCACGCCGCTGCCCGTGCTCGATCTGGACGGCCTGCGCCCGACCCCCGACCGCGTCCGCGAGACGCTGTTCAACTGGCTCGGCCAGCGTCTGGACGGCCAGCACTGCCTGGATCTCTTTGCCGGCAGCGGCGCGCTCGGCTTCGAGGCCGCGTCGCGCGGCGCGGCGCGCGTGCTGATGGTTGAGCGTAACGGGCGTGCCGCCGGTCAGTTGCGCGCGAACCAGCAGCGGCTGGAGGCGCGCATGATCGAAATCGCCGAAGCGGACGGCTTGCGGCTTGCTGCGAGTCTCGCGCCCGCGTCGTTCGACGTCGTGTTTCTCGATCCGCCGTTCGACGCAGACCTGCTCGGCAAGGCGCTCGAACTCAGCGTGCCGCTGGTGCGCGCGGACGGTTTCCTGTACGTAGAGTCGGGCGACGCGCTCGAGCCGGCCAGCCACGCGCCGCTCGCCGGCTGGGAGGTGGTGCGGCAGGGCAAGGCGGGTGCTGTCCACTTCCATTTGCTGCAGCGCGAAAATAAGGAATAATGCGCGTTCCAAAAAGGGGCCGGGCGGTTTATCGTCACCCGCGGTATTGAGCAGGAAGCGTCGCGTGGACGCGCAGAAGTGCCCTTTTGTCTGAGAGAAGAGGAGAAGTCTCATGGTAGTCGCCGTGTACCCGGGCACGTTTGACCCGCTGACGCGCGGTCACGAAGACCTCGTTCGGCGCGCGTCGAGCATTTTCGACACGCTGGTGGTGGGCGTGGCCGACAGCCGCAACAAGAAGCCGTTTTTCACGCTGCAGGAGCGCCTCGCGATCGCGCATGAGGTGCTCGGACATTATCCGAATGTTCAGGTGATGAGCTTCTCGGGGCTACTCAAGGATTTCGTGCGGACCAATAACGCGCGGGTCATTGTGCGCGGCCTGCGCGCGGTGTCGGACTTCGAATACGAGTTCCAGATGGCGGGGATGAACCGCTACCTGCTGCCCGACGTCGAGACGATGTTCATGACGCCGTCCGATCAGTACCAGTTCATTTCGGGCACGATCGTGCGCGAGATCGCGCAGCTTGGCGGCGACGTCAGCAAGTTCGTGTTCCCGTCGGTCGAAAAATGGCTGAAGGAGAAGGTCGCGTCGATGGGGCCGCAAAGCGGCGCTCAGGCGACGTAGGCCGAACCGGCGTAAACTGTCGGTTTTGACGGATCAAAGCCGGCCGCGGCCGGCATGAAGTGAGAAGAGCATGGCCTTGATGATTACCGACGAGTGCATCAATTGCGACGTCTGCGAGCCCGAGTGCCCGAACGACGCGATTTCGATGGGCCCGGAAATCTATGTGATCGACCCGAAGAAGTGCACCGAGTGCGTCGGGCATTTCGACGAACCGCAGTGCATTCAGGTGTGCCCGGTGGAGTGCATTCCGCGCGATCCGGAGCATCTGGAAACGGCGGAAGGTCTGATGGCGAAGTATCACGCGTTGCAGGCGGCCAAGGGCGCTTGAGATTCGCGAGTCGGGCGTAAAAAAACGGCGAAGGCTGAGAGGCCTTCGCCGTTTTTCTTTTGCGGCGGCGGTTTTGTGTTGCGGGTTTGACGCTTAGCCGACGTACGCGCTGAAAATCCCGCGCAGCGCGTCGAGCAGGATGTCGCATTCGGCGTCGGTGCCGACCGAGATCCGCAGATGCTGGTCGATGCGCGGCGCGTTGAAGTGGCGCACGAAGATTTCCTTCTCGCGCAGCCGCGCCACCAGCATCGTCGCGTCATAGCCCGGATGGCGCGCGAACAGCAGATTCGCGGCCGACGGCACCACTTCGAAGCCCAGCGCGGTCAACTCCGCCGCAAGTCGCTCGCGGCTCGCGATCACCTTCGCGCGGCAGTCGCGGAACCATGCGTCGTCTTCGTACGCGGCGATGGCCGCGACTTGCGCGAGACGGTCGAGCGGGTAGGAGTTGAAGCTGTCCTTCACGCGATTGAGCGCGTCGATCAACGCCGGGTCGCCGAACGCAAAGCCGACCCGCATGCCGGCCAGCGAACGCGACTTCGATACGGTTTGCACGACCAGCAGATTCGGATAGCGATCGATCAGCGCAATCGCCGACTGCGCGCCGAAATCGACATAGGCTTCATCGACGACCACCACCGATTCCGGGTGACTCGCAACCAGCCGCTCGATGTCCGCGAGCGGCAGCGGCCGGCCGGTCGGTGCGTTCGGGTTCGGGAACAGGATGCCGCCGTTCGGCACCGCGTAGTCGTCGATCCTGATCGCGAAGTTCTCGTCGAGCGGGATGGTCCGGTAGTCGACCTCGAACAGCTTCGCGTAGGTCGGGTAGAAGCTGTACGTGATGTCCGGGAACAGCAGCGGCTTGTCGTGCTTGAGCAGGGCCTGGAACGTCAGCGCGAGCACTTCGTCGGAGCCGTTGCCCGCGAACACCTGGTCGGCGCGGATGCCGTGATAGGCGGCCACCGTTTCGCGCAGCTTGCGCGCGGTCGGGTCGGGATAGCGGCGCAGCGCTTCGGCGGTGTCGCCGAGCTCGCCGCGGATCGCGTCGAGCACGCGCGGCGACGGCGGGTACGGATTCTCGTTGGTGTTCAGCTTCACCGGATGCGCGAGCGCGGGCTGTTCGCCCGGCACATACGGCGTCAGACGATGAACGATGTCACTCCAGTAGCGGCTCAAGCGATTCTCCTCGCGGGGTCGGTTGCGGTATCGATGCAGCTGGCGCGTTTCATCGCGCCCAGCTAGCTGTTGTTGCGATGCAGTTGCATCATCGCGCGCTCGAGCTCGCCTTTGATGATTTGCGGCATCACCGCGAGCGCGCGTTCGATCGACGCGTCGATCACGTCCTGTTCTTCGCGCCGCGGCGGCTTCAGCACGTAGTTCGCGACGTCCGGCTTCGCGCCGGCGCGCGCGCTTTCCGGAATCAGGTCGCGCGGATGGCCGATGCCGATGCGTAGCCGCCAGTATTGCTGCGACGACAGATGCGCACTGATGTCCTTCAGCCCATTATGGCCGCCGCTGCCGCCACCGAGCTTGAGCTTGACGCTGCCGGGCGGCATGTCGAGCTCGTCGTGCGCGACGAGGATTTCATCGGGAAGAATCTTGAAGAACTGCGCAACCGCGACGACCGACTGCCCGGAGCGGTTCATATACGTCTGCGGCTCCAGCAGATGCACTTCTTCGCCATGCAGCCGCGCCTTTGCGTAAAAACCGTGAAAGCGCCGCTCGTCGCGCAGCGTCGTGCCGGCTTCGCGGGCGAGTTGATCGACCAGCCAGAAGCCGGCGTTGTGGCGCGTTGCGGTGTATTCGGCGCCCGGATTGCCGAGCCCGACGATCAGTTTGATCATGATTGCGTGGATCCAACTGGCCCGGCGGTGCAGCGCGGCCGGGTAAATTAAGCCGAAAAAAAACCCGCCAGGGCGAACCTCGGCGGGTCACATCGACCGTTTCATACGAAACGGATCGAGAGGATTGCTTGCTTCGAACCGGTAGGTTCTTAGGCAGCCGGCGTTTCGCCTTCAGCAGCAGCTGCGTCTTCAGCGATCGCACCAGCCGGGATCGTTGCGGAAGCAACGACCGGGTTTTCCGCGTCGACGTGAGCGACCAGCGCAACACCTGCCGGCAGCGTGATGTCCTTGGCGTGAACCGATTGACCAGCTTCGATCTTCGCGAGGTCGACTTCGATGAATTCCGGCAGTGCCGACGGCAGGCACTCGATTTCGATTTCGTTGAGGACGTGCGAGATCACCGCGCTCGACAGCTTCACTGCCGGGTTGGTTTCCTGGTTCATGAAGTGCAGCGGCACCTTGGTGTGCAGCTTCTTCGACGAGTCGACGCGCTGGAAGTCCACGTGCAGCACGAGCTGACGGAACGGGTGGTATTGCACGTCGCGCAGCAGAACCTGTTGCGACTTGCCTGCCACTTCCAGGTCGAGGATCGACGAGTGGAAAACTTCTTTCTTCAGCGCGTGCCACAGGGCGTTGTGATCGAGTTCGATCAGTTGCGTGTCAGCACCGGCGCCATAAACGATACCCGGGGTCTTGCCCGAGTTACGCAGGCGGCGGCTCGCACCCGTACCTTGCAGGGAACGCTCGAAAGCGACTACTTTCATGTTGAATCTCCAATGCACTACCCGCGACCAGGTAGTAAAAAGCAGGGCCTCGAAGCCGTAATGGCTGAGGCCCGGGATAGCGACACGAACCTTCGTTCGTTCGTGCCGATTGTGCAAAAACGCCGCGTTTCGCATGAAGCGATACGCGGCGTCTTCGCAAATGCTTAGCTTTCGGCGAACAGCGACATCACCGAATCGCCGCGGCGGATCCGCGAGAACGTTTCGGCGAGCAGGCCGGCGCTCGTCAGCGAACGGATCTTTGCGCACGAACGGGCTTCTTCGCCGAGCGGGATCGTGTCCGTGACCACCAGTTCGTCGAGTGCGGAAGCGGCGATACGCTCGCCCGCGCCGCCCGACAGAACCGGGTGAGTAGCGTATGCGAACACCTGCTTCGCACCGCGTTCCTTCAGAACCTGCGCAGCCTTGCACAGCGTGCCGGCGGTGTCGACCATGTCGTCCATGATCACGCAGGTGCGGCCGTCGACTTCACCGATGATGTTCATCACTTCGGCGACGTTCGCCTTCGGGCGACGCTTGTCGATGATCGCGAGGTCGCAATTGAGCTGCTTTGCGAGAGCCCGGGCACGCACCACGCCGCCGACGTCCGGCGAAACGACCAGCAGGTTTTCGTGATTCTGCTTGCGCAGATCGCCGAGCAACACGGGCGTTGCGTAGATGTTGTCGACCGGGATGTCGAAGAAGCCCTGAATCTGGTCGGCGTGCAGATCCATCGTGATGATCCGCTCGACGCCGGCGATTTCCAGCATGTTCGCCACGACCTTCGCCGAGATGGCGACGCGCGCCGAACGCGGGCGACGATCCTGACGGGCATAGCCGAAGTAGGGGATGGCTGCGGTGATCCGGCCAGCGGATGCGCGCTTGAGCGCATCGACCATGATCATCAGTTCCATCAGATTGTCGTTGGCCGGCGCGCACGTGGATTGCAGGACGAAGACATCCTTGCCACGCACGTTTTCCTGAATCTCGACCTGGATTTCACCGTCCGAGAAACGGCTAACCATTGCTTTGCCGAGGGGAATACCGAGGTTCTTGACGACTTCCTGTGCAAGCGCGGGATTTGCGTTGCCAGTAAAAACCATCAGGCCGTCATGGCTGCTCATCGTGCACCTACTTCAGGCTGGGGGCGGGGGAGAAATTGAACTACAGCGAACTACGAGAGTTTTTGGCAGGGGAGAAAGGATTCGAACCTTTGCATGCCGGAATCAAAATCCGGTGCCTTAACCAGCTTGGCGACTCCCCTACACTAACTTTGAGCTCCGCCGAACGTGGAGTTTCGTTCGACGATGCAAAACTTATGACGCGAAAGCAAAGAGTGGATGTTGATCCAGGCCGGCGGCTACTGCGCTGTTCCATTCGCCGGGCAGTTTGGCTTGCGCCGCTTCTGCTTCAGCTTTGCTACGGAACGCTGCAAAAACGCTTGCACCTGATCCGGACATCCGCGCCGGCGCGATGTTTTCAAACCATCGCAGCACTTGCGCTACTTCCGCGTACTTTCCTACGACAACCTGCTGCATATCATTCCGGCCGAAGCTTTCTGGCCATTCAGTGTTGCAGCTAAGTTCTGCAGGAAAGTCCGTAATTATGAGAGGCTTCGAATCTCTTGTCAACGTTTTTTCTGAAAAAATCGCTGCCGTTGGGACCTGCACTCTCGGCGTCACTACCAGGAAGTGACGCGGCGGCAATTGTACAACGTCCAAAGCTTCTCCGACACCCTCAGCAAATGCATTTTTTCCGAACACGAAAAAAGGTACGTCCGCGCCGAGTTTCAGCGCGAGATCCTGCAATTCCTGGCGCGGCAGATTGAGCTTCCAGAGTCGATTGAGTGCGAGCAATACGGTCGCCGCGTCGGAGCTGCCGCCGCCGAGACCCGCGCCCATCGGCAGACGCTTCTCGATTTCGATCTCGACGCCTTCGTTTGAGCCCGTACGCGCTTTCAGCAACGTCGCTGCGCGCACGGTGAGGTCCTGCTCGGCCGGCACCCCGGCGATTTCGGTGCGGCGCGTGATGAGGCCGTCGTTACGCCGCGTGAAGTGCAACGTGTCGCCCCAGTCGAGCAACTGGAATACCGTTTGCAGCGTGTGATAACCATCCGGCCGGCGACCGGTGATATGCAGGAAGAGATTCAGTTTCGCCGGTGCGAGGCAGTCGCGCAGCGAATCGGCTGTTTCGATCATGAGTGAAAACTAAAACGACATGCACCAGCGTGGCGCTGAAGCGAAAACAATAGAAGAGCGAGAAGTTGCTTGAGACATTGTGGCCACAGGCTACGCCGTGGCCACAATGTCTCAACGATCCAGCACCAGCTTGATGTCGAGCGGCGGCTCCGCACGGCTCAGATTGACGCGCTTCACGCCGGTGGCGGGCGCATCGGCGTACGCGAGATAGTCGATGGTCCAGCCGTCCTGGGTGATCTGCTTCAGGCGCGACGGTTGTTCGGGGTCCTTCTCGGTTTGCGCGCGCGAGGTCGGGGCAGGCGACGGCTGCAACCAGTACCGCAGTCCTTCGACCGGCAACGTGAAGCCGAGCGCATTCTGCATCAAGGTCGACACGTTATCCGCGGTGAGCGGCGCGCGGTTCGGCAATTCGAGCGTGGCCGAAGCGGGCGACGACGTGACGATCGCGAGCGTCTGGCCGAGCGGATTGCGCAACTGCAGGGTGACGGTATTGCCGGTTTCCTGCCACGAGAAATTGCCGTAAGCGTTTTGCTGGTGGCCGTACTGATCGCTGTACTGGACCGCGAAGCGGCCCTGATACGAGCGGCTCGTCTGCGCGGTGACTTCGGTCGCGGCATTCGAAGTGGACGGCCCCTGCGGTTTCACTGATGCGCAACCGGCCAGCGCGACAACCGCTGCCGCCGCGAAACCGAGCGCCATACCGCGCGGCGCCCGGGGAAAGGAAATCAAACGGGAAAGACGCATCAAAGATCGTTTACCTGAAGACGTTGCAACGTTTTGACGAGGGTTTCGTTGTCCGGTTCGAGCTTGCGCGCCTCGCGGAACGCGGCGCGGGCCTGCTCCTGATCGCCGGCCTTCCACAGCACTTCGCCGAGGTGCGCGCCGATTTCGGCGTTCGGCTGGATGCTGTACGCCTTGCGCAGCAGCTTGATTGCTTCGGTCTTGTCGCCCATCCGGTATTTGACCCAGCCGACGCTGTCCATGATGAACGCGTCGTTCGGCGCCAGCGCCGAGGCTTTCTCGACCAGCTTGTCCGCTTCCGGCAGGCGCTGGTTGCGATCGGCGAGCGAATAGCCGAGTGCGTTATATGCCTGTGGATTGTCCGGCTGAGTCTGGATCAGCTTGCGCAACTGCGCTTCCATCACGTCGTAATGGCCGGTTTTTTCGGCGGCCATCGCGTAGTCGTAGGTCAGATCCGGGTCGTCCGGGAAGCGGGCGGTGGCTTGCTGCAACTGCTGTTCGGCTTCCGGATAGCGCTTCGCGTCGAACAGGATGGCCGCGTCGGTGCGGGCGATCAGCGCCATGTCGCGCGGATCGGAAGCTGGCAGGTCGGCGAGCAGCTTGCGCGCCTCGTCGATCTTGCCTTGCTTCGCGAGCAGCTGCGCGCGCGTGATCTGCGCGGCCATATATTGCTGGCTGGTCGGCGCGATCTTGTTCAGCCAGTCGCTCGCGGCCGCTTCGTTCTTCTGTTCCAGCGACAACTGCGCGAGATAGATATACGCCTGACCCGGGTCCGCGCCCGGCGTTTTTTCCGCCTGCTGCGCGTACTGCGTCAGATAGCTCTGCGCGTCGGCGAAATTCTTCTGCTGGATCTTGATCAGCGCGAGCGCCATCAGCGGCGTCAGGTCGTTCGGATTCGCCTTGCGCATGATCTCGAACTGCTTCTGCGCGTCGTCGAGACGGTCGCTTGCCAGATACATCTGTGCGAGCGCGAGCCGCGCGTCATGCGATTTCGGATTCTGCTGCACGTACTTTTCGAGCGACGCGATACCTTCCTTGCGCTCTTCCGGGCCCATCTGCGACAGCATCAGCGCGGCCGGCAGATAGTCGGGCTTGAGCGTCAGCGCCTGTTCGAGCGACTTGCGCGCGCCCGGCGCGTCGTCGGCCAGCAACTGCTGGCGGGCCAGCGCCAGTTGCGCTTCCGGCCGGTTCAGGTCGTTCTTCAGCAGATCCTGCAGCACGTGCAGGCCGCCGACGCGGTTCGGCCCGCGCGACAGCAACAGTTGCAGCGCGAGGATCGCGCTGCCGCGATTTTCGTTGGGCACCTTCGCGAGTTCGCGCGACAGGATCGGCGCCGCGTCGTCGGGCTTGCCCGACAGCACCAGCAGCGACGCATCGATTTGCGCGGCGCGTTCCGAATTGGGCGCGTACTGTTGCCACAACTGCGCGGCCGTCAGCGCATCCGACGGGCTTTGCGCGGCCAGCGCGATTTCGGTCGCGCGTTGCGCCATGCGCGGGTCGTGGGTGTCGCGCGTGAGCGCGAGGTAGGTTTGATAGGCGGGCGCCGGCTGATTGCGTTGCAACGCGATTTCGGCGGCGAGCACCTGGAACACGATCTGGCTCGACAGCGGCACGCCTGGCAGCGACTTCTCTTCTTCCGGTGTAGACGGACCCAGTGCGTCGGGTATCGTCACCGACGTGTCGTCCGAGTCCGGCGACGGGTCCTGCGCATACGCGGGCACTGCGGCCAGCGCCCAGACCGCCAGCGCGGCTGCGCCGAGCATGCGCCGGGCGGACACCGCGAGCGGTACGTTGGACACGCGCGCGCGGCGCTTTGAGAGCAGCTTCACGAAGGACACGTTCATGGAAATCCAGTCAATGTTTCAGTCGATTGTAACGCGCTCGCTACAATACGCGCACCACCACTCACGCAAGTAGCAGACCAATAGACATGCCAGAGTTGCCAGAAGTCGAGGTTACCCGACGCGGGATCGAACCGTATGTGTCCGGGCGCAAGGTTGAGCGCGTCGACGTGCGTACCGGGGCGCTGCGCTGGCCGATTCCGGCCGAGCTTGCGAAAACCTTGCGAGGTCACGTGGTGCGTAAGGTCGAGCGGCGCGGCAAGTATCTGCTGTTCGAAATCGACGCGGGCTGGTTCATCGTGCACCTCGGTATGACCGGCACGCTGCGGGTGCTGCGGCATGTGCCGCATCCGCCGGCCGCGGCGAAGCACGATCATGTCGACTGGATCTTCGACGACTTCATCCTGCGCTATCGCGACCCGCGCCGCTTCGGCGCGGTGCTGTGGCATCCGCGCGAGGCCGGCGACATTCTCGAGCATCCGCTGCTCGCGAGCCTCGGCGTCGAGCCTTTCTCGCCGGCGTTTTCCGGCGCGCTGATGCACCGGCTGACGCGCGGGCGCAAGGTGGCGGTGAAGCAGGCTTTGCTGGCCGGCGACATCGTCGTCGGGGTGGGCAATATTTATGCGTCGGAAAGCCTGTTTCGCGCGGGCATCCGGCCGACCACCGCTGCGGGCCGCGTATCGCTGGTGCGCTACGACCTGCTCGCCGACGCGGTGCGGGTCACGCTCGCTGCCGCGATCGAGAAGGGCGGCAGCACGCTGCGCGATTTCGTCGGCAGCGATGGCGAAAGCGGTTATTTCCAGCTCGACTACTTCGTCTATGATCGCGCGGGTCTGCCATGCCGCGTGTGTGGAACGCCAATCAAACAGATCGTGCAGGGACAGCGCTCCACGTACTTCTGTCCTACCTGCCAGCGCTAGATTTTTTTCGATGCCTTCTCGTCTGACTCCCACTACCGACGCCCGCGCCGGATCGCGCCCGGCGACGCCCGCCACTACGCCCGCAGTTCCCGCGCTGCCCGATTTCTCCGCGCGCCTGATCGCCTGGCAGCGCCAGCATGGTCGCCACGATCTGCCGTGGCAGAACACCCGCGACCCGTACCGCATCTGGCTGTCGGAAATCATGCTGCAGCAGACCCAGGTGTCGACCGTGATCCCGTACTACGCGAAGTTTCTCGCGCGTTTTCCGGACGTCGCCGCGCTCGCCGCCGCACCGTCCGACGACGTGATGGCGCTGTGGGCCGGCCTCGGCTACTACACCCGCGCGCGCAATCTGCATCGCTGCGCGCAGGTGGTGGTGGAGCAGCATGGCGGCGCGTTTCCCGCCTCGGCCGAGCAACTCGCGGAGCTGCCGGGCATTGGTCGCTCGACGGCCGCGGCGATCGCGTCGTTCGCATTCGGCGCGCGCGCGACGATTCTCGACGGCAACGTGAAGCGGGTGCTCGCGCGCGTGTTCGGCGTCGAAGGTTTTCCGGGCGAGAAGAAAGTCGAGAATGCGATGTGGACGCTGGCGGAATCGCTGCTGCCGTCGAATGCGTCGAACGCGGAGGTCAGCTCTTATACGCAGGGGCTGATGGATCTCGGCGCGACGCTGTGCGTGCGCGGCAAGCCCGATTGTCTGCGTTGCCCGTTCGCTCCCGACTGCGTCGCCAACGTCACCGGCCGTCAGCGCGAACTGCCGACCGCGCGGCCGAAGAAGGCGGTGCCGACGCGTCGCACGTGGATGCTGGTACTGCGCGACGGTAACGCGGTGATGCTCGAAAAACGTCCGCCGACGGGAATCTGGGGCGGTCTGTGGAGCCTGCCCGAAGCCACCGACGAGGCGTCGCTCGCCGAACGCGCGCGCGCTTTCGGCAGCGATGGAACGGTGTCGGCGCTCGCACCGTTCGCGCATGTGTTCACGCATTTCAAGCTGGATATCGAACCGCGGCTCGCGGAGCTGGATCGCGGCGTCGGCGCATTGGCCGCGCTGAACGACGTCGACACCGCATGGGTCTCGCTCAACGATCTCGATTCGTTCGGCGTGCCGGCGCCAGTGCGCAAGCTGCTCGCCAGCCTGCACGGCTCGTTGATCTGAAAGATTGGTTCGAAGGCGCCGGATCCGCGGCATGCAGCGCGGGCGGCGGCCTTCGCGAATTCACAGCAACTGATGCTGCTGCATGTAGTGATGCACGATGTCGATGCGCGCGCCCGCATCGGTCAGTTCCATCAGTTTCTGGCGCGCGCGCAACGCGATCGGCAGAACTTCGGCGAGACGGTTCGACACCCACGACGGGTCGCCGAGCCTGAACGGTTCCGCGAACGGCAGGCTGTCCGGATCGCGTTCGCGGATCGTCGCGATGATCCGTTCCAGCACCTCCGCGCACGCGCCGAATTTGGCCAGCAGCTCGTTGCCTTCGAGAGGCTGATCGTCGGCGAGCGGCTCGGCCATTCCGACCAGCAGACCGCTCGCTTCGACGCGATGCGATAGCAGACGAAAGCGTTTGGTGCCGCGCGCGCGGATCAGCAGCATGCCGAACGCTTCGACATCGCACTCTTCGATTTCGGCAAGACAGCCAATCGTTTCGGGCACCGAAGGTTCTTCCTCGCGGGCCACTTCGGCGCCGCTTTTCAGCATGCACACGCCGAACGGCGTTTTTTCGCGCAGACAGTCGCGCGCCATGTCTAGGTAGCGCGCTTCGAAGATCTTGAGCGGCAGCAAGCCATCGGGAAACAGCACCGTATGCAGCGGAAACAGCGGCAAATCGGCGAACACAGTAGGCGTAGAGGACATGGCGCAACGCTTCGGGTTAAGGCCGCGCGATGCGGCCGGTTAAGCCACAAGCTTCGATGATTCGCCGACGTCGACCGGCGCATCACGGTGCCGCACGATTACATTCGCCGATGTTGCGAGACGCGCGGCAAGCGTCTCTGCGATGAATACCGAGCGGTGCTGGCCGCCCGTACAACCGATTGCGACGGTCAGATAGCTGCGATTGTCGTCGCGGAAATGCGGCAGCCACTTGGACAGATACTTTTCGATGTCGTCGATCATCTCGTGGACGACCGGCTGCGCATCGAGAAAATCCATCACCGGCTGGTCGAGACCGGTGAGCGGCCTCAATTCGTGATCGTAGTAGGGGTTCGGCAGCGTGCGGACGTCGAACACGAAGTCCGCGTCGAGCGGCACGCCGCGTTTGAAGCCGAACGATTCGAACATCAGCACGAGGCCCGCATCTTCCTGCTCGATAAAGCGTTTGACCCATGCGCGCAGCACGTTCGCGCGCAGATTGCTGGTGTCGATCTGATGGCCGAATTCGGCCAGACCGGCGACCAGTTCGCGCTCGCGCTCGATCGCCTCGGCGAGCGACGTGAGCAGGCCCACGTCCGCGTCGTGCGCGGGGGAGCCCGACAGCGGATGGCGGCGACGGGTTTCCGAAAAGCGTTGAATCAGCGACTGGGTGCTTGCGCTCAGGAACAGCACGCGCACGTCGTGCGAGCGCTTCAGGTCGCGGATCATCGCGGGCATTTCGTCGAGCGACGAACCGGAACGCGCGTCGATCGCGACCGCGAGACGATCCTGACCGTCCTCGGCGAGGTAGGTGGCGAGCTGCGGCAGGAAGCGCGGCGGCAGATTGTCGACGCAGTAATAACCCGCGTCTTCAAGCGCGTTCAGCGCAACCGACTTGCCGGAGCCAGAGATACCAGTGATGAGAATTATGCGCATGGAGTCGTCGAAAGCGTACGTTTCATCATAGCATCAGGCCTCCCGGCGCGTACCTGGGGCATGCTCTGCGCGCGGCTGTCGCGGCGCGCCGCCGGCTCAGATCAGCTTGCCCGGGAACTGGCTGTCGGGATCCTGCATCGCGAGGCGCTGGCGGTCCATGAAGTCGCGCAAGGTATCGATGCCGCGCAGTTGCAGGATCGTGTTGCGCACCGCCGCTTCGACCAGCACCGCGAGGTTGCGGCCCGCGGCCACCTGGATCGTGACCTTGCTGATCGGCAGGCCGAGCACGTCGACGGTCTGGCTTTCCAGCGGCAGGCGCTGGAATTCGCCGTCGGGGCGGCGCACCAGTTGCACGATCAGCTTCAGCTTCATTTTGCGGCGTACCGCGGTTTCGCCGAAGATCGTCTTGATGTCGAGCAGGCCGAGGCCGCGCACTTCGAGCAGGTTCTGCAGCAAAGGCGGGCAGCGTCCTTCGACGAAGTCCGGGCCGAGCCGCACGAAATCCACCGCGTCGTCGGCGACGAGGCCGTGGCCGCGGCTGATCAGTTCGAGACCGAGTTCGCTCTTGCCGAGGCCCGAGTCGCCGGTGAGCAGCACGCCCATGCCGAGAATGTCGAGAAATACGCCGTGCAGCGTCGCGCGCGGCGCGAGAATGCGCGACATGTAAAGGCGCAGGCTGTCGATCACCGCGGCCGCCGAGGTCGGCGTCGTGAACAGCGGCGTCGACGAGCGCGTGCAGCGCAGCACCAGTTCCGGCGGCGCGGCGACACCGCCGGCCACCACCAGGAACGGCGGCTCCAGCGCGATGAGTTCGGCCATATGGCGCGAGCGATCTTCGTCGGTCTGGCGTTTGTAATAGTCGATTTCGGCGTCGCCCAGCACCTGAATCCGGTTCGGGTGGATCAGGTTCAGGTGGCCGACGAGGTCAGCGCTCGACGTGGCGTTCGCGACCGATTCCAGGGAAAAGCCGCGCTCCCAGCCTTCATGCCCGGTCAGCCAGCTGAGTTTCAGCATGGCGGCGTTGTCGTCGAAAATGCTCTGGGCGTTGATGCTGGACGTATCCATGAGTCAGTGACTCCAGTGTGAGCCGCTTGCCGGGCCTTACCTGCGTGCGCGCTGAATTACCGCCGGCGATGCATCAAGGTTGCCATTGAGTAAGCAGGCGATGCAACGATTCGCGGTCTTCTTCCGTGTGCAGACGCTCGCGGGCCTCACGATCGGACAACAACTGGGCGATCTCGGAGAGGATTTCGAGGTGCTGCTGGGTGGCCTGTTCGGGGACGAGCAGGAAAATCAGCAGGGAGACCGGCTGACCGTCCGGTGCTTCGAAGGGGATGGGTTCCGCGAGTCGGACGAAGGCGGCGAGCGGTTGCTTGAGGCCTTTGATCCGTCCATGCGGGATCGCGACGCCTTCGCCGAGCCCGGTCGAGCCGAGGCGTTCGCGCGCAAAAAGATTGTCTGTGACGGTACTACGGGCGATGCCGTTCTGGTTCTCGAAGATCAGGCCCGCTTGCTCGAACACGCGTTTCTTGCTGGTGACCGATAGTCCGATGACGACGTTCTCGAGGGGAAGAAATTTGGCTAAACGATTCATGTTGACAGGCGAAAGCGTGGCCTGGGTTCTCCCCACCGGGGCGTTTAAATGGCGTTCCATTCGTTCGATGCTCTTGAAGACAGGGAAAGACGGTGAGTGTCGCAACCCGCAAAACTTTCGCCGGTCGTACTTCGTAAGAGCTGGCTTGACCCCGATGGTAACCGGAACATTATAGAACAGGGTAACGGCCGATGGTGCGGCGCGCCATTCATGCATATCAGGTTTTTCACCGCTTGCGCAATCACACATGTCGCATTGCGCAAACTTCGTTGCATCCCGCGCAAGGCGAGTGTGCCGGGCTGCCGAGGCATTGCGCGAAAACCTTCCTCACAAACGAAAAACCGCCCGGGTGCGGGCGGTTCGAAGCGAACTACGGAAATGAGGAGTTTCCTCTAATTTCCCTTATTGCGGCGGCACGTCCACTAGCGGTGCCGGCTGATACTTGATCGCCTCGTGCGCATGGCCCTGCAGACGGTCCTTGTGGCGTATTACCTGCCTGTCGAGCTTGTCGATCATCAGATCGATCGCAGCGTACAAATCACTGTCACAACTCTCGACGAAAATGTCTTTACCCTTCAGATGGAGGTTGATTTCAACCTTCTGACGCTTGTCCTTTTCCTTATGGTTGTCGACCGAGAGGACCACACTGCCGTCGATGACCTGATCGAAATGTCTTAGCACCCTATCCAGTTTGGTGATCACGTATTCGCGCAACGCAGGCGTTACTTCGAGGTGGTGTCCACTGATCTTGAGATTCATAGTGCTTCTCCAAGCTAATGGCCGCTTGGTCCGCACAATGGCAAAGGTCCGGTCGATCTGACGGCTCGCCTGTGTCGCCCCCCGGTGACGATCATCTGGCAGGTCGCAGCGGCCGACCTGTCCGCCAGGTGCGGAGCGGCCGGTAAATGCTCGCTGCAAAACGCAGCGGGCTACAGAGACTTGCGCAGGTTGACTGCTGGGATCTTGAGCGCTTCACGGTATTTCGCAACGGTACGCCGTGCGACCACGAAGCCCTGTTCCGCCAGCAGTTCGGCTATGCGACTGTCTGAAAGTGGCGATTTCGGGTTTTCCGCTCCTATCAGTTGTTTGATCAGCGCGCGAATGGCCGTGGATGAGGCCGCGCCGCCCGTGTCGGTCGAAACGTGTGAGCCGAAAAAATACTTGAATTCCAGCGTCCCGAATGGGGTCAGCATGTATTTACCGGTTGTCACACGCGAGACAGTCGACTCGTGTAGGCCCAGCGTATCAGCAATTTCCCGCAAAACCAAGGGGCGCATGGCAATTTCGCCGTGCACAAAAAAGCTCTTCTGACGCTCGACGATTGCCTGCGCAACCCGCAGGATCGTCTCGAAACGCTGCTGGATATTCTTGATCAACCAGCGTGCTTCCTGAAGTTGCTGGCGCAACGATCCGCTGCCCGGATCGCCGCGGTTATTGCGCAGAATGTTCGCGTACAGATGGTTGATGCGCAGCTTCGGCACCACCTCCGGATTCAGTTCGGCCTGCCACCCTTGGGCCGTTTTACGCACCATGATGTCGGGCACCACATAGTCCGCTTCGGCCTTGCCGTAGGCTGCGCCGGGAAACGGTTCGAGCGAGCGGATCAAGACGTGCGCGTCGCGCAGGTCGTCGTCGCTGGCTTTCAGGTGTTTGCGCAGGCGCGTGAAATCGCGCGCGGCGAGCAATTCCAGGTAATGGCCGACAATGTCTAGCGCGAGCGTACGCGTGGGCGACGGATCGAGGCGCAGCAGTTGCAGCTTCAGACATTCGGACGCCGAACGTGCGCCGACGCCGGCCGGGTCGAAGCTGTGCAGCAGCGCGAGCGCCGCATTCACTTCGTCGACATCGACTTCGAGTTCTTCGGGCAGATCGGCCAGCACTTCCTCGAGCGTCGCGGCGAGGTAGCCGTCGTCGTCAAGCGATTCGATCAGGAAGGTGATCAGCGCGCGGTCGCGCTGGCTCGCCTGGGTGACGCGCAATTGCGCCATCAGGTGATCGCGCAGCGACGTGCTCGATTCGTGGATTTGCAGCGGCGGCAGGTCGTCGTCGTCCGACGCGTTGCCGGAGCGGCCGTAGTCGTCCAGATTCCATTGCGACGAGTCGCTGCTGCTGTCGCTCGCGAGGCCGTTGTATTCGTCGACGCCCTGCGGTTCGCCGCTTTCGGCGCGCTCGCCCGAGCCATCCGATGATCCCGAGCCATTGCCGGCCATCGGATCGCTCGGCGTGGAAGAGCCTGGCGTCTGCGCGATCACCGAACCGTCAGCCGCCACCCGCAACGGGCTCGCGATCCACTCGTCCTCGTTTTCGAGGAGCGGATTCTGCGAGATTGCCATCGCGACTTCCTGCTGCAATTCGAGCGTAGACAACTGCAGCAGCCGGATGGACTGCTGAAGTTGCGGCGTCAGCGCAAGATGCTGCGATAGGCGGAGTTGGAGGCTGGCTTTCATGGCAAGTTGAGATTCATTGTAGAGAGTTTGCCACGACCGCGATACCTTGCGGCACTCGCAATTTACGGATACGCCTGTTGCGGGCGCCGCGAACCGTCGGCTGGCGCCGCCGGAAAATGGACGTTGGGGAATGTGCGGTTGCCGCAAAAAGCGGCGACAGGGGCCGGCCGAACGCGCTCGCGTGACCGGCGACCCTGTGGGTGCTTACATGCGGAAATGCTCGCCGAGATAGACGCGCCGCACGCTTTCGTTCTCGATGATTTCGCTGGGCGCACCGGCCGCGAGCACGCTGCCGTCGCTGATGATGTACGCGTGATCGCAGATGCCGAGCGTTTCGCGCACGTTGTGATCGGTGATCAGCACGCCGATATTGCGCTGCTTCAGGAACTTGACGATCTTCTGGATTTCCAGCACCGCGATCGGGTCGACCCCGGCGAACGGTTCGTCGAGCAGAATGAAGCTCGGGTTGGTCGCCAGCGCGCGGGCGATTTCGACCCGGCGGCGCTCGCCGCCCGACAGCGACAAAGCAGGATTGTCACGCAGATGCGCGATCTGCAGCTCGTCGAGCAGCGCTTCGGTGCGCGACGTGATCGCATCCTTGCTGAGACGCTTGCCGTTTTCCTCGTGCTGCAATTCGAGGACCGCGCGAATGTTCTGCTCGACGGTCAGCTTGCGGAACACCGAAGCTTCCTGCGGCAGATACGACAGACCCAGCGACGCGCGCTTGTGGATCGGCAGCAGGCTGATCGATTTGCCGTCGAGGTCGATCTCGCCGGCATCGAGCGGCACGAGGCCGACGATCATATAGAACGAGGTGGTCTTGCCGGCGCCGTTCGGGCCCAGCAGGCCGACCACTTCGCCGCTTTTCACGTCGAGCGACACGTCCTTGACGACCGTGCGCGAGCCGTAGCGCTTCTTCAGATTGCGCACGACCAGCGAGCTGCTGGTGCCGGCCGGCTTGCGATGGGGCAGGGGCGCGGTGGGGCTGCTGATGGTGCTCACTGGTTCGGCGCTCCCTGGATCGAGTTGGACGGCGCGAGCGCGGCCGACGCGCCGGTCAACGGCGCGGCGCCGGCATTGCGCGGCGTCAGCATCGCGCGCACGCGGCCGGTCGGATTGCCCGGGCCGGCGACGTCCTTGCCCGCCTTCGCGGTGTAGAAGTCGTTCTGGCCGTCGTACGTGATCACGCTGCCGCGCACGGTGTCGAGCACCGTGGTCAGACCTTGCAGGCGGCGCACCGTCGCGTTGGTGGTGAGCGTGGTCAGGTCCTGCTTGCCGTCGTAGTCGATCCGCACGGCCGTGCCTTCGATGTACTCGTCGAGCCCTTCGCGCTTCTGGCGGAAATACGACAGATTGCTGCCGCTCGACGTGCCCGTCGCGTACTGGTAGCCCTGCGGGTCTTGCGACACCTCGACGCGATCGGCCTTGATCAGGATCGTCCCTTTGGTGGCGACCACGTGGCCGGTGAAGATGCTGACCTGCCGCAGGTCGTCGTAAGTCATGTTGTCCGCTTCGATGTTTAGCGGCTTGTCCTTGTCGGCACGGTCCGCGTGCGCGAGCGGCGCGAAGCCGGCGAGCGGCAGCGCGACCAGCAGCGCGGCGAGTCCGGCGCGGCACGCGGACAGCGCGCGCGAGCGGCCGGTATCAAAACGGGGGAGCGATTCGTTCATGCAGTCACGCCTGGAATGGATGGCCCGGGTTGTTAGTGGGACGAGCCGCCGCCGGCGTCGGATGCGGCGATTGCGCCTCTTACATTGCCGAACAGCTGCAT
Organism: Burkholderia sp. SRS-W-2-2016; assembly: GCF_001931485.1. Lineage (GTDB taxonomy): Bacteria > Pseudomonadota > Gammaproteobacteria > Burkholderiales > Burkholderiaceae > Paraburkholderia. Next base: position 31,954 of record NZ_MSDV01000006.1, read on the forward strand.
AACCCGGGTGACATTGTTGTATTTCATGCCGCTGGCCGTCATTACCGACACGCCGCGCTGAAGTTTAACTGGCTTTTCAGTCTCGATCACATCGTCGTTCACGAGCACCCTGAAATGCTCGGAGTCGGCCTGCATCTGCGGGTCGCCGGCGCCCGGCGCGCGCAGGATCCGCGCATTGCCGTACAGATCGACGATCGACGCGTCCGCGTTGACCGTGCCGGTGTCGCCGGTCGCGGTGACGATCGGCTTGCCGGGCTGGAACGCGCGCATCGCCGGCTTGACGAGGTCGCTTACTTCGGTGTCCTCGTAATGGATCAACGATTGCGCGGTCAGCCGGTACTGCGTCGCGCCCGACTGGTCGAGCTCGGACACCGAGAAGTTGTCCGCGAAGTAGTCCGGCGTGTGCTCTTTCGGGCGCACCACGTCTTCGTTCTTGCGCGGCAAGGTGGCCTGCAGCAGCCACCAGGTGACGCCCGCGAGCGCCGCCATCGCGATCAGCGGGATCAACGAAGTCCAGCGAAACTGGTTCATCCGACGAGACCTTTCTGCTCGCCGCTGCATGCCTGCGCCAGCAACGCTTCATATTTGTTCTGCGCGCGCAGCAGCGTGTCGCAGACTTCGCGCGCCGCGCCGTAGCCGCCGCGCGCCTCGCTGACCCAGTGGGCGCGAGCGATCACTTCGGGATGCGAATTGGCCGGCGCGGCCGCGAAGCCGACCCGCAGCATCACGGCCAGATCGACCCAGTCGTCGCCCATGTAGCCGCACTCTTCGGCGGCGAGGCCGGTCTTCTGCAGCAGATCGGCAAACGCCTGCGGTTTGTCCTGCACGCCCTGATAGACGTGCGCGACGTTCAGGTCCTTGACCCGCGACGCGACGATGCCGGACTTGCGGCCGGTGATGATCGCGGTCTCGATGCCGGCCTGGCGCAGCAGCTTCATGCCGTGGCCGTCCATCGAGTTGAAGCCTTTCATCGTGTCGCCTTCCGCCGTGAACAGCAGACCGCCGTCGGTCAGCACGCCGTCGACGTCGAAAATCATCAGCTTGACGCGGCTTGCGCGTTCGGTAGCGGTAGGAGCGGTCACGGCCATCAGATCACCTTCTTGGAAAACAGGTCGTGCATGTTGAGCGCGCCGATCAGCTTGCCCGTTTCGTCGACGACCAGCATCTGATTGATGCGATAGCGCTCCATCAGTTCCACGGCGGCGACCGCGAGTTCGTCCGGGCCGATCGTGCGCGGGCCGGCGGTCATCACCGAGGCGATCGGCAACTGACGGAAATCGCCGTCGCGTTCGAGCACGCGGCGCAGGTCGCCGTCGGTGAAGATGCCGGTCACGCGGCCTTCGTGGTCGACGATCGCGGTCATACCCATGCGCTTCGCGGTCAGCTGGAACAGCGCGTCGCTGACGGTTGCTTCCGGCGTGACCTGCGGCAACTGGTCGCCGGTTCGCATCACGTCGCGTACATAAGTGAGCAGGCGCCGGCCGAGTGCACCGCCCGGATGCGAGCGCGCGAAGTCGTCGCGGCCGAAGCCGCGCGCGTCGAGTACCGCGACCGCGAGCGCGTCGCCGAGCGCGAGCGCGGCGGTGGTGCTGGCGGTCGGCGCGAGATTCATCGGGCAGGCTTCTTTCGCGACGCCGGAATTCAGATGCACGTCGGCCAGTTGCGCGAGGCTCGAGCCGGGGCGGCCGGTCATCGCGATCAGCTTCGCGCCGATCCGCTTGATGAGCGGCAGGATCGCCATCAATTCTTCCGTTTCACCGGAATTGGACAGTGCGAGGAACACGTCGTCGGCGGTCACCATGCCGAGGTCGCCGTGGCTGGCTTCCGCGGGGTGCACGAAGAACGCGGGGGTGCCGGTACTGGCCAGCGTGGCCGCGAGCTTGCGGGCCACGTGGCCCGACTTGCCGATGCCGGAGACGACGACCCGTCCGCGGCAACCCAGGATGAGATCGACCGCGCCGACGAACTCGCCGTCGAGCTGGTCGCGAAGCGCGCGCACGGCGTCCGCTTCGATGTCGAGTACGTCGCGAGCAAGCGTGAGTGCCCTGTCGCCATTGATTTTCGCTATCATGCGCGGAGTATAGCAAAGGCGCCTGTTCGCCGCGCCGGCCGGGCTGTGCCGGACGGCTGTCCGCATCTGCCTGACGACAACCTCTTTTTCAGCCGTTTTGCCGCCTGTTGGCTGCTTTTTTACCGGCTCCCCGACCATGTCGCACGGCGCTCTCGTGCGTGGTTCCGCTGACGAACGAGGACGCTTTACCCATGCGTTTTTGCCGATGATCTCCCCGCTCGAGATGACCTTGTTCCTGCTGCTGGCATCGGTGGCGGGCGTGGTGATCTTTCGTTTCCTGAACCTGCCGCCGATGCTCGGCTATCTGACCGTCGGCATCGTGGTCGGGCCACACGCGTTCGGGCTGATTCCCGATTCGGTCGGCGCGCAGAACCTCGCCGAATTCGGCGTCGTGTTCCTGATGTTCTCGATCGGCCTCGAGTTCTCGCTGTCCAAGCTGCGCTCGATGCGCCGGCTCGTGTTCGGCCTCGGCCTGCTGCAGGTGATCGGCACGGTCGCGGTGGCGGTGTCGCTCGGTTTCCTGCTGGAGCGCTGGGTGCACATCACGTGGCAGGCGAGCGTCGCACTCGGCGGCGCGCTGGCGATGTCGTCGACGGCGATCGTCAGCAAGATGCTCGCGGAGCGGCTCGAGATCGAGACCGAGCACGGCCGCAACATCTTCGGCGTGCTGCTGTTCCAGGATCTCGCGGTGGTGCCGCTGCTCATCATCATCTCCGCGCTCGGCGGCCGCTCGGAGAACCTCGTCAGCGCGCTCGGCATCGCGGCGGTCAAGATCGTCGTCGCGCTGGCGCTGCTGCTGATCGTCGGGCAGAGCTTCATGACGCGCTGGTTCAACGTGGTCGCGCGGCGCCGCTCGCAGGAACTGTTCATTCTCAATCTGCTGCTGGTCACGCTCGGCGCCGCGTTCATCACCGACAAGTTCGGCCTGTCGCTCGCGCTCGGCGCGTTCATCGCCGGCATGCTGATCGCCGAGACGCCGTACCGGCATCAGGTGGAAGAGGACATCAAGCCGTTTCGCGACGTGCTGCTCGGCCTCTTCTTCGTCACGACCGGGATGCTGCTCAATCCGGAGGTGATCTGGCAGCACCCGCTGATCGTGCTGGCCTTTTTCCTCGGCCCGGTGCTGCTGAAGGCGGTCATGATTACCGGCCTCGCGCGGCTCTTCGGCGCGACGCCGGGCGTCGCGATGCGCACCGGCATCGGGCTCGCGCAGGCCGGCGAGTTCGGTTTCGTGCTGCTGAACCTGATTCTCGACCGCCATCTGGTCAACCCGACGCTGCTGCAGGCGATCCTCGCGGCGATGCTGCTGTCGATGCTGGCCGCGCCGTTCATGATCCAGAACGCGGACCGCATCGTGCTGCGGCTGTCGTCGACCGAATGGATGATGCAGTCGCTGCAGATGACCCGCATCGCGACGCAGAGCCTGAAGCAGAGCGGCCACGTGATCATTTGCGGCTATGGCCGCGCCGGGCAGAACCTTGCGCGCATGCTCGAACACGAAGGGCTTTCGTACGTCGCGCTCGACCTCGACCCGGACCGCGTGTCGGCGGCCGCCGCCGCCGGCGAATCGGTGGTGTTCGGCGACGCCGGGCGGCGCGAGTCGCTGCTCGCGGCGGGTCTGCATCGCGCGGCCGCGATCGCGATCACCTATGCGAACACGCCGTCGGCGTTGCGCGTGCTGCACAACATCCACGAGATGGAGCCGACGCTGCCGGTGATTGTGCGCACGGTCGACGACGCCGATCTGGAAAAACTGCTGGCCGCGGGCGCGACCGAGGTGATTCCGGAGATCGTCGAGGGCAGCCTGATGCTCGCGTCGCATACGCTGGTCGTGATGGGCGTGCCGATGCGGCGGGTGGTGCGGCGCGTCGAGGAAATGCGCGACGAGCGCTACTCGCTGTTGCGCGGCTATTTCCACGGCGCCGACGACGCCGATGACGACGACGGCCACGAACAGGTGCGGCTACAATCGGTGCCGGTCGACGCCAGCGCGGACGCAGTGGGCCGCACGCTCGCGGAACTCGGCCTGTTCGAACTCGGCCTCGAAGTGACCGCGATCCGCCGGCATGGCATCCGCGGCGTCGAGCCGGATCCGTCGACGAAACTGCGCGCAAGCGACATCGTGGTGCTGCGCGGTTTGCCCGAGCAACTGGCGCAGGCCGAGGAGCGGTTGTCGAAGAAGCGCCGCGCGGGCGCCGCCGCGGCGTGAGGCGCGGGCGAGGTTTGCCGCTGAGGTTCGTCGCCGCGGTTCGTCACTGAGGTAACTCCTTCGGTTCAGATAAGCCACCGAGGCGCATCAATCAGGTCCGCCACCCAAATACGCCCTTCACGTGGGCCAATGCCGTAAGCCCGGCCCGCCGGGCCCCCTGATTCAAGCTTTTCACCGGACCTTGCGAGGTCCATCCGGAGACATCATGTCCAACGCGCTCCACAGCGCGCCGCTCGATGCGGCCGACTACATCAGAAGTCACATTCGCACCGTACCCGACTGGCCGCAGCCGGGCGTGCAGTTTCGCGACATCACGCCGCTACTGCAGGAGCCGAAGTCGCTGCGCGTGCTGATCGACCTGTTCGTGCAGCGCTATATCGACGCGAAGCTCGACTACATCGCCGGGCTCGACGCGCGCGGCTTCATCATCGGCCCGATCGTCGCGCACGAGCTGAGCGTCGGCTTTATTCCGATCCGCAAGGCGGGCAAGCTGCCGTACAAGCGGATTTCGCAATCGTATGAACTGGAATACGGCACCGCGACCGTCGAGATTCACGAGGACGCGTGCGAGCCGGGCGACCGCGTCGTGATCATCGACGATCTGATCGCGACCGGCGGCACGATGATGGCCGGCAAGATGCTGCTCGAGCGGCTCGGCGCTAGCGTCGTGGAAGGCGCGGCGATCGTCGATCTGCCGGAACTCGGCGGCTCGAAGCTGCTGCGCGACGGCGGCCTCGAGCTGTACACGGTGACGAGTTTCGACGGCCACTAAGGTTTCCCGGGAGCCCCACGACGATGCCCAACTTCCTGCTGTTTCTCGCCACCTCGATCGCGATCACGGTCGCGCCCGGTCCCGACAATCTGCAGGTGCTCGCGCGCGGCATTTCGCAGGGCCGCGCGGCCGGCCTCGTCGCGGCGCTGGGCTTTGCCGCCGGCATCACGTTTCACACCACGCTGGCCGCGCTCGGCGTCGCCGCGCTGCTGCGCTCGTCGCCGCTCGCGTTTCAGGCGATCAAACTCGCCGGTGCCGCGTATCTGGTCTGGATCGGCATCAAGGCGCTGCGCAGCGAGGGGCTCGCGACCGCCCATCAGCGCCCGCCGCAACCGCTCGCCGCGGTGTTTCGCCAGAGCGTGCTCGGCAATCTGCTGAACCCGAAGGTCACGCTGTTCTTCATCGTGTTCCTGCCGCAGTTCGTGCAGCCGCACGGCGCGCAAAGCGTGACCGTGCAGATGCTGGAGCTCGGCGTGCTGTTCATGCTGCAAACGGTCGTGGTGTTTTCGCTGTTCGGCGTGTGCGCGGGGACGATCGGCAACTGGCTGCGCCGCCGCCCGCGCGTCGGCGTGTGGCTCGACCGGCTGGCCGGCGCGACCTTTATCGCGATCGGCATTCGCGTCGCGTTGCGCGACTGACTGGAGTTTTCGATGAGCTTGCCTTGCCTCACCGCCGCGCGCCGCTTCGACGCGAACGCGCATCGGCCGTTTCTGATCGGCGCCGAACAGGTCGGCTGGATCCGCGAGCGCGACGTGCCGCTGCTCGCGCGCTGGCCCGACGTGTTCGAGATCGACCGGACCGGCGTCACGCTGGTCGCCGCGTTCAATACCGTCGATCTGCGCAGCGCGGCGCTCGCGTCGGTGATCGGCGCGCTCGCCGCCGACGGCCGCATCCCGGGCTGGCGCGACGAAACCTACGCGATCCGCAACGCGTTCGACGCGCCGCCGCTCGCGTATATCGAACGCGCGGCATCGCGCTTCTTCGGCACGATGACCTACGCGGTGCATCTGAACGGCGTCGTAGAATACGCGGATGGCGGCGCGCCGCAGATGTGGATCGCGCGCCGCAGCGACACCAAGGCGACCGATCCCGGCATGCTCGACAATGTCGTCGCGGGCGGGATCGGCTGGGGCTTCGGGGTCGCGGAGACGATCGTGAAGGAGTGCTGGGAAGAAGCCGGCATTCCGGAGGAGATCGCGTCGCGCGCGGTCGCGGGCCGTACCGCGCACGTGCTGCAGTCGTTGCCGGAAGGCACCCAGGCAGAGCAGGTTTTCATCTACGACCTCGCGCTGCCCGCCGATTTCGCGCCGCGTAATCAGGACGGCGAAGTGGGCGAGCACCGGCTCGCGCGGATCGACGAAGTCGCGCGCTGGATCGAAGAGGGCGCGCTGACCGTCGATGCGAGTCTCGCGACGCTCGATTGCCTGCTGCGCCGCCGCTGGATCGACGAGGACGCGTGCGCCGGGATCGACCCGCTGTTCGTGCCGCCGACGCTGGCTTAAGGGGCTGAGGGGCTGAGGGGCTAATAAGGGGCTAAGGCCCCCGCGCTTGAAGCACCGGCAGTTAAAGCACCCGCGCACCCAGACAGCACACACTGAAACAAACCACGCATTGAAGAAGGGAGTCACCGAGGTCATGTCGACCGATCACAGCTTTATCCTCAAACTGTCGTGCGCCGACCGGCCCGGCATCGTTCACGCCGTGTCCGGCTTTCTGTTCGAGCGTGGCAGCAATATTCTCGACTCCGCGCAGTTCGGCGACAGCCGCACCGGCGAGTTCTTCATGCGCGTGCACTTTCAGCAGGTGGGCGGCGATCCGGGGCTCGACGCGCTGCGCGCGTCGTTCGTGACGCTCGCCGAGCAGTTCGGCATGAGCTGGGAATTGCACGATGCGTCGGTGAAGCCGCGCGTCGTGATCATGGTGTCGAAGATCGGCCACTGCCTGAACGATCTGCTGTTCCGCTACCGCACCGGTCAGCTGAACATCGAGATCCCGGCGATCATCTCGAACCACAAGGAGTTCTACCAGCTCGCCGCCAGCTACGACATTCCGTTCCATCACTTCCCGCTGCTCGGCGGCACGCCGGACGCGAAGGCCGCGCAGGAAGCGCGCGTGCTCGAAGTGATCAACGAGCATCAGGCCGATCTGGTGGTGCTCGCGCGCTACATGCAGATCCTGTCGCCGCAGTTGTGCGAAGCGCTGGCCGGCCGCGCGATCAACATCCATCACTCGTTCCTGCCGAGCTTCAAGGGCGCGAAGCCGTACTACCAGGCGTTCGACCGCGGCGTGAAGCTGATCGGCGCGACCGCCCACTACGTGACGACCGATCTCGACGAAGGCCCGATCATCGAGCAGGAAGTCGAGCGCGTCGACCACAGCATGACGCCGGAGCAACTGACGGCGATCGGCCGCGACGTCGAGTGCGTGACGCTCGCGCGCGCGGTGAAGTGGCACGTCGAGCATCGCGTGGTGCTCAACGGCAGCAAGACGGTGGTGTTCCGCTAAAAAAATGCGCCGGTCCAAGCCGGCGCATTTTTCTTTCCACGTTTGTTGTTCCTTCCTTCGGCCTTTAAGGCTGCGCTGCCGCGCCTCCCGCTTCGCTGCCGTTGCGCGCGAGATTCGCGTTTTGCGCGGAGCGGCGCCGGCCATTCAACTTCTTCAGCCAGATCAGCAGTCCGGTCACGCTCAGCGTCGCGACCGCGATCCCGACCGCGCTGATCAGAATCCGCCCGCCCAGACCGAGGATGCGCCCCGAGTGCAGCGGGAATTGCAGCTGCATGAAGATGTCGCCGGCGGTGCCTCGGCCCGGAATCTGCGCGGCAAGCGGCTTGCCGGTCACCGCGTCCCAGTAGAGCCACGGGTTGCCGAGGCCGCTGCCGTGATCGTTGCCGGCCGTGTAGTAGCCGACGCCGTACGTATGCAGGAGCTCGGCGTAGTACAGACCGCCCGGCGGCGCGCTCAGATGCTTGTCGCGGCCTGCCTGCTCGGCCAGTTCGACGATCCGCTCGCGGCTCAGCGTCTGATCGCCCGGTTGCGGCTTGCGCAGAATTTCCGGGTTGTTGATCGGATCGGGCGTGAGCGTCGAGATGCGCGAGACGATCGGCCGGACCACCTGCGACGGCAGATTCATCGAAATCGACGTCAGCGCGACCAGCATCAGCAGGCCCCAGATCCACACGCCGCCCGAGCGGTGCAGGTCGAACGTCAGCGCGTAACCGCCGCGCTTCATGCGGAACGCGAACGACTTGCGCCACGCCTTCACGCTCGGAAACGACAGGAACAGCGCGATCATGCTGTCGAACAGCCAGACGATGCCGACGATCCCCATCAGCCACGTACCGGTGTCGAAGCCGCCGGCGAACGGCAGATGCAGCGTGTAGTGCAGCTTGTAGATGAACGGAATCAGGTTGAGCGGCGCGAGCGACACGGCGCCCCATTCGCGCCGTCCCTGAATCTCGGCGGTGACCGGATCGACCGCGATCTGGTTGAAGTCGAGCGGGTAGGGTTGCTTCGTCGCCGGGTCGGTGCGCGGCAGCACCATCATCTGCAACGTGTGGCCCGGCTCGATTTCGAGCGGCAGATAGGTGACCTGCAGGCGCGGATCGGCGGCTTCGACACGGCGCGCCAGTTCGAGGCTCGACAGTGCCGGTCCGGTGGTGCGGGCCTGATAGAACGAAGGATTGAGCGCGGAATCGAGCGCATGGTCCCACGCGATGATCGCGCCGGTGAGGCCGGCGATGAACAGGAACAGCGCGGTGCCGATACCGAACCAGCGATGCAGACGGACGAGCTGGCGTCTCATGCGCGGACCGGCGGGAAGGAGCGGACAGTCGAACGGAAAGCGGAGCGTGGCGTCACGATGCGGACATTTCTGTAAATGGGAATTGTTCGCATCTTAGGGGCTTGTGCGCTCCACTGCAAGTGTTCTGTCAGGAAACGGGCGGGCGGCGCATGGCGCTTTGCCTGCGCCACGATGGGCGCGGATACGAAAAAGCGGCACCGGAGCGTCGCTTCGTTCTGTCTCACTGCGTCTCGCCGCTCGCATCCGCTGGATGTGAGCGGTCACACCAGCCGCAAATAAATCAGCTCGCGCTTGATGTACGCATAGAAAATCGGCGCCGCGATCACCCCGGCGATGCCGAACGCCGCTTCCATCACCAGCATCGCGATCAGCAGTTCCCACGCGCGCGCCTCGATCTGCCCGCCGACGATCCGCGCGTTCAGGAAGTACTCGAGTTTGTGAATCAGGATCAGGAACACCAGCGACATCACCGCGGCCGGAAAGCTGACCGACAACGCGACCGCGACGATGATCGTGTTCGAGATCAGATTGCCGATCACCGGCAGCAGCCCGACGATAAACGTGATCAGCACCAGCGTTTTCGACAGCGGCAACTGATCGTGGAAGATCGGCAGGATCAGCAGCAGGAAGATCGCGGTGAAGACCGTGTTGAGCGCGGAAATCTTCACCTGCGCGAACACGATGCGGCGGAACGCGTCGGCGAAGCGGGTGACGCGCGTGACGAACGCGGTGGACAGCGGCAGCCGCTGCACGTGGTTCTGCGCGCCGACCGCGATGATCGCGCCGATCACCATGCCGAGCAGCACGTGGGTGAACCCGCGCGCGGCGGTCGTGCCGCTTTGCTGCAGCATGTTCGCGTGGGTTTGCATCAGTTCGGCGGCGCGCGTCTTCATCTGCTCGGTATCGACCGGCAGATAGCTGGCGATGAACTGCGGGATCCGGCCGCGCGCCTGGTCGATCAGTTGCATCGCCTGATCGAGCAGGTTCTGCACGCTCGGCACGTCGTTCTCGATGCGCGACGTGACAGCGAGCGTGAGCCCCGTCAGCGCGCCGACGATCACCGCCGACAAAAACACCACCGCGAGCCAGCGCGCCCGCTTGCTCGACATGTGCCGCTCGATGCGCGGCGCGATCATGTGCACGAGCTGAAACACCAGCAGCCCGGCGAGCAGCGCGCCGAGCAGATGCAGTGCGATGACCGCCCACATGCCGAGCAGCATGACCACGTAGCTGCCGATTTCGACCGCCGACAGTTTCGGCAGGCTCATGTCGCTGGTCAGCCTGACCGGGCGCGGGCGCAGGTCCTGCACCCGATCGCGATCTTCTTCGCGCGCCTGATTACGCTTGGCCATGGCTTATTCCGTCTCCAACCTTCGGTAGTGCAGCGTTACTTTGCGGCGGCGGTGCGCTTGAGCAGCGGCGCCAGATATTTGCCGGTAAAACTTGCCTTCGACTTCGCGACCTGCTCGGGCGTGCCTTGCGCGATGATCTGCCCGCCGCCCGCGCCGCCTTCAGGACCGAGATCGATGACCCAGTCGGCGGTCTTTATTACATCGAGATTATGTTCGATGATCACGACGGTATTACCCTGGTCGCGCAACCGGTGAATCACTTCGAGCAGCAGCGCGATGTCGTGAAAATGCAGGCCGGTAGTCGGTTCGTCAAGGATGTATAGCGTGCGACCGGTGTCGCGCTTGCTCAGTTCCAGCGACAGTTTCACGCGCTGGGCCTCGCCGCCCGACAGCGTGGTCGCCGACTGGCCCAGCCGGATATAGCCCAGACCCACGTCCAGCAAGGTTTTCAGCTTGCGCGCGACGACCGGTACCGCCTTGAAGAAGTCGTACGCGTGCTCGACCGTCATGTCGAGCACTTCGCTGATGTTCTTGCCCTTGTACAGCACGTCGAGCGTTTCGCGGTTGTAGCGCTTGCCGTGGCAGACGTCGCACGGCACGTACACGTCGGGCAGGAAGTGCATTTCGACCTTCAGCACGCCGTCGCCCTGGCAGGATTCGCAGCGCCCGCCCTTCACGTTGAACGAGAAGCGGCCCGGATCGTAGCCGCGTTCCTTGGCCGCCGGCACGCCCGCGAACAGCTCGCGGATCGGCGTGAAGAGGCCCGTGTAAGTGGCCGGATTCGAGCGCGGGGTGCGGCCGATCGGCGACTGGTCGACGTTGATCACCTTGTCGAAATGCTCGAGGCCTTCGATCGACTCGTGCGGCGCCGGCTCGGTGGACGAGCCGTACAGGTGCTGCGCGACCGCGTGATACAGCGTGTCGTTGATCAGCGTCGACTTGCCCGAGCCGGACACGCCGGTCACGCAGGTGAGCAGACCGACCGGCAGATCGAGCGTGACGTTGTGCAGGTTGTTGCCGTGCGCTTCGACGATGCGCAGGTGCCGCTCGTCGGGCTCCTTGCGCTCGTCGGGATAGACGATCGTGCGCGCGCCGGACATGTATTGCCCGGTCAGCGACGCCGCGTTCTTCTGCACCTCTTTCGGCGTGCCCTCGGCGATCACCATGCCGCCGTGTTCGCCGGCGCCCGGGCCCATGTCGACCACGTAGTCGGCCATGCGGATCATGTCCTCGTCGTGTTCGACGACGATCACCGAATTGCCGAGATCGCGCAGATGCTTGAGCGTGGAGATCAGCCGGTCGTTGTCGCGCTGATGCAGACCGATCGACGGTTCGTCGAGCACGTACATCACGCCGGTCAGCCCGGAGCCGATCTGCGACGCGAGCCGGATGCGCTGCGCCTCGCCGCCCGACAGCGTTTCCGCGCTGCGCTCCAGCGACAGGTAATCGAGCCCGACGTTATTCAGGAACATCAGCCGCGCGACGATTTCCTTCACGACCTTGTCGGCGATCTCGCGCTTCGAGCCTTCGAGGCGCAGCGTCTGGAAATAGCCGAGCGCGTCGCGCAGCGGCCAGCCGCTGATCTCGAAGATGCCGCGCGCGTCGCTGTCCGCGCCGATCCGCACGAAGCGCGCTTCGCGGCGCAGGCGGGTGCCGGCGCAGGCCGGGCACGCCTGATTGTTCTGATACTTCGAGAGTTCCTCACGCACCGCGGCCGAATCGGTTTCGCGGTAGCGCCGTTCCAGATTCGGGATGATCCCTTCGAACACGTGCTCGCGCACCGACGTGCGGCCGCGCTCGTTGATGTACGAGAACGGGATTTCCTGCTTGCCCGAACCATACAGCAGGATCTTGCGGACTTTTTCCGGCAGGTCCTCGACGGCGGTATCGATGTCGAAGTCGTAGAACACCGCCAGGCTCTGCAGCATCTGGAAGTAGAACTGGTTGCGCCGGTCCCAGCCCTTCACCGCGCCGGCCGCGAGCGACAGCGACGGATGCGCGACCACCCGCTTCGGATCGAAGAAGGTGATCTGGCCGAGGCCGTCGCACTCCGGGCACGCGCCCATCGGGTTGTTGAACGAGAAGAGGCGCGGCTCCAGTTCCTGCAGCGAGTACGAGCAGATCGGGCAGGCGAACTTCGAGCTGAACAGGTGCTCCTTGTCCGTATCCATTTCGAGCGCGATCGCGCGGCCGTCGGCCAGACGCAGCGCGGTCTCGAACGATTCGGCGAGGCGCTGCTTCATGTCCGGGCGCACCCGCAGACGGTCGATCACCACGTCGATCGTGTGCTTGTCGTTTTTCTTCAGCTTCGGCAGCGAATCGACTTCGTAGATTTTCGCGCTCTCTTCGTTCGCGGTGCCGCCGCCCGAGCGCACCCGGAAGCGCACGAAGCCCTGCGCCTGCATGTCTTCGAACAGGTCGGTGTGCTCGCCCTTGCGGTCGGCGACGACCGGCGCGAGGATCATCAGGCGGGTTTCTTCCGGCAGCGCGAGCGCCGCGTCGACCATCTGCGACACGCTTTGCGCTTCGAGCGGAATCTCGTGGTCCGGGCAATAGGGCGTGCCGACCCGCGCGAACAGCAGACGCAGGTAATCGTGAATTTCGGTGACGGTGCCGACCGTCGAGCGCGGATTGTGCGAGGTCGCCTTCTGCTCGATCGAAATGGCCGGCGACAGACCTTCGATCAGGTCGACGTCCGGTTTTTCCATCAGTTGCAGGAACTGGCGCGCATAGGCCGACAGACTTTCGACGTAACGCCGCTGTCCTTCCGCATACAGCGTGTCGAACGCCAGCGACGATTTGCCGGAGCCGGAAAGCCCCGTGATGACGACGAGCTTGTGACGCGGTAAGTCGAGATTGACGTTCTTCAGGTTGTGGGTGCGAGCCCCACGAATACGGATTTGTTCCACGGATTTATTCCATGAACTGCGGCAAAGGGGAGAAGGCTAAACCTGCTACTATAGCGACTTTTCCAGACCGCCGTTACGGCTTCCTGACAACGGGAACGAGGCGCGAGGGCAGGTTCGGGGCGGGCTGTAAAGTTGCCGTTCGGCACGCCGGGGGCCGGGTAAGGCGCCGCGGCAAAGTGATCTAACTGGGGCCGTTTTCCGCGACTGCAAGACGTCGCGACGCGCGACCGGCCAGGGCGAGCGCCGCTTGACGGACCACCTGCGCTGGCGCGCCTGACCGTCGCCCGTACGCCGCGCTGCCCGTATCCTGCCGTGCCGGCAGTCACGGCTGTCCCCACGGGCTCACCGCCCGGTTCATTCAAACAACGCTTCCGATGTCCAATCCGTCAGCCGTCTCCACACGCATGAGCGCGCCCGAATTGCGCGCGACCGTGTCGCTTGCCGCCATCTTCGCGCTGCGCATGCTCGGTCTGTTCATGATCATGCCGGTGTTCTCGATCTACGCGAAGACCATCCCCGGCGGCGAGAACGTGCTGCTGGTCGGCATCGCGCTCGGCGCGTACGGCGTCACGCAGTCGATGCTCTATATCTTCTACGGCTGGATCTCGGACAAGATCGGCCGCAAGCCGGTGATCGCGACCGGCCTGCTGATCTTCGCGATCGGCAGCTTCGTTGCGGCGGGCGCGCACGACATGACGTGGATCATCGTCGGCCGGGTGATTCAGGGGATGGGCGCGGTTTCCTCGGCGGTGATCGCGTTTATCGCCGACCTGACCTCGGAGGAGCATCGCACCAAGGCGATGGCGATGGTCGGCGGCAGTATCGGGATTTCGTTCGCGGTCGCGATCGTCGGCGCACCGATCGTGTTCCACTGGCTCGGCATGAGCGGTCTGTTCACGCTGGTCGGCATCTTCGCGATTCTGGCGATCGGCCTCGTGCTGTGGGTCGTGCCCGATGCGCCGAAGCCGGTGCACGTGCGCGCGCCGTTCGCCGAAGTGCTGCACAACGTCGAGCTGCTGCGCCTGAATTTCGGCGTGCTGGTGCTGCACGCTACGCAGACCGCGCTGTTCCTCGTGGTGCCGCGCATTCTCGAAGCCGGCGGCCTGCCGGTCGCGTCGCACTGGAAGGTTTATCTGCCGGTGATGGGGCTGTCGTTCGTGATGATGGTGCCGGCGATCATCGCCGCCGAGAAGCGCGGCAAGATGAAGATCGTGCTGCTATCGGCCATCGGTCTTATCCTGATCGGCCAATTGTTATTGGGCGTCGCTCCGCATACGATTCTGAGTGTGGCGGCGATCCTCTTCGTCTACTTTCTCGGCTTCAATATTCTCGAGGCGTCGCAGCCTTCGCTGGTGTCGAAGCTGGCGCCGGGTACCCGCAAGGGCGCCGCGGCCGGCGTGTACAACACCACGCAGTCGATCGGTCTCGCAATGGGCGGGATGATCGGCGGCTGGCTGCTGAAGGTCGACGGGCAGAGCGCGGTGTTCTTCGCGTGCTCCGGGCTGGTATTTTGCTGGCTTATAATCGCCGCGAAGATGAAACCGCCGCCGCGTAGGGCGTAACGCAGCGTAGTCGGGCACTTACCCGAATCATCCAGAACTCACCCGGCGGCGGGCAGAGGCGCTGTTCCGGTCTCGGGCCTGCCGGCCATGGGACGCGAACCGCGAAGGGCCGCGCCGCCTGCAACAGGAATCAACAGGAGAAATCATGGCATCCGTGAACAAGGTCATTCTCGTCGGCAACCTCGGAGCCGATCCGGAAGTCCGCTATCTTCCGAGCGGCGATGCAGTGGCGAACATCCGCCTCGCGACGACCGACCGCTACAAGGACAAGGCATCGGGCGAGATGAAGGAAGCCACCGAGTGGCACCGCGTCGCGTTCTTCGGCCGCCTCGCCGAGATCGTCAACGAATATCTGAAGAAAGGCTCGTCGGTGTATCTCGAAGGCCGCATCCGCACCCGCAAGTGGCAGGCGCAGGACGGCACCGACCGTTACTCGACCGAGATCGTCGCTGAACAGATGCAGATGCTCGGCGGCCGTGGCGGCGCGTCGATGGGTGGCGGCGATGAAGGCGGTTATAGCCGCGGTGAGCCGTCGGAGCGTAGCGGTGGCGGCGGCCGCGCTATGTCGTCGGGTGGCGGCTCGCGCGGTGGCAGCGGTGGTGGTTCGAGCCGTCCGAGCGCGCCGGCTGGCGGCGGGTTCGATGAGATGGATGACGATATTCCGTTCTAAGGCTGACTAAAGCAGGTTTTTGTTGGTAGCAGCCCGCCCTCCTATGGAGCGCGGGCTTTTTCTTTACCCGCATATCTTTTTGTGTTTTACCGCGCTCAAACGCTAAGCCCACAACATCAGCCCACGTCAGGTTACGCAGCAGGAGATGGGCTTCGGGTATGTCTTGATCGGTATTTGTACGCTGTTCGCTTTTAGCATACAAGACACGTAGAGCGTACACGCATGGATTCTTAAACAAATAAAATCCATATAAAACAGTGGTCTATACGAGTTTTGTACGGAAATTGAGGTTTGTACGTTTTAGGCATACACTTCTTGTCTAGCGTACAAAGGGGGCGGAATGGCTGACAAGGAGCGTCTCTCCAGCTCTGATCAGATGGCACTGAGTCTGGCATGCGAAGCGTTCGCCCGTGCGACACAGCACTTTCACGCAGAGCTTCAAATCAGCCCACGGCGGCCGGATTCAACCGGTGCGCTGATTCAGTTTTCTATCTCCGGCAAACACTTCGATATGCCGGCTGTGTTCCTCAAAAATGCGACGGCGAGTCGTTACTTCGCAAAAGTCCACGACTTCTCTACGT
Source organism: Burkholderia sp. SRS-W-2-2016 (assembly GCF_001931485.1). Classification (GTDB taxonomy): domain Bacteria; phylum Pseudomonadota; class Gammaproteobacteria; order Burkholderiales; family Burkholderiaceae; genus Paraburkholderia. Next base: position 47,882 of record NZ_MSDV01000006.1, read on the forward strand.
TCCCACGCCATAACGCAGGGCGAAGGCCGATGTTGGTCACATACTATGTGACGCCGAAACTCGCCGATACGCTTATCCACCACCGTATCCCCTTTCTCGATACCGCGGGAAATGCGTACTTCGACGAGCCCGAAGCGACCGTCATGATCACGGGGCGGGACAGTCCCGCGCTTAAGCAAACGGACACGACTTCGCGCTCGACCACCCCCAAGGGTCTACAAGTGTCATTCGCGCTGGCAACACTGCCCAACCTCGTGGCTTCGCCGTATCGCACAATCGCTGAAATGGCCGGTGTTGCCTTGAATACCGTCAACGTTGCAATCGACGACCTGATCGCGCGTCGCCTCGTCGTCGTAAAGAGGAATGGCAGCCGGGCGATCGCCGATCAAGGTCAATTCATCAAGGAGTGGGTGACTCAATACCCCACCGGTTTGCGGACCAGGCTCGGCGCGCGACGCTACGCTAGCGGCTTGGGGATCGATTGGTGGAGGGACGAAGGTGCGTCAATCCTGGGCGCTCGCCTGAGCGGAGAATGCGCGGCTGATGTGCTGACTCACGACATCAAGCCTGCGTCGGTGACGCTCTATGTGCAGGACGGCGTGTCACCAGAGCTCATGAGGTCTGGACGCCTTCGACCTGACGGGAATGGGGCTGTCGAGATTCTTGACGCTTTCTGGCCAGGACAGGCGACATCGCATTGGGACTCGCCGCCGCACGTCGTTCACCCGCTCCTCGTTTTTGCAGATCTGATCGGCTCAGGAGACAGTCGTAACCAGGAAATTGCAGCCACGATCTATGAACGCTACCTCGCTCACTAGAGTTCCGCTTGAGAGGCCGATTGACCCTCTCACGATCGATCTGCTCGCGGCGTTTAAAGCCATTTGTGAACGGCTCGGGACGCAGTTCGTACTGGCTGGCGCGACCGCGCGGGACATCCAGATGTTCCATCTGCACGATGTCAAGGCACCGGTGGCAACACGAGATGTAGACGTGGCTGTCTGCGCTGTCAGTTGGGAGTTCCATCAACGGCTCCTTGACGAACTGCTGGCTACCGGTAACTTCACTCGCGATCCGAAGGCACAGCAGAAGCTAATTTTCAGGCGGCCGAGTGACGAGTACGGTGTGCAACTGGACCTCGTTCCTTTTGGGCCAATTGAAGTTCCGCCTGGCGCGATTGCGTGGCCGCCTGACGGCGACATCGTCATGAACGTGCTCGGTTTCCAGGAGGCGATCGATACCGCTCAGGAAATCGACCTCGGCGGTGGAGTCGTGGTGCCCGTCGTGACAATTCCCGCGTTCGTGCTGCTCAAGATCATGGCCTGGCAGGACCGGCGCACGCGGAAAACGTCTGACGCGTCGGATCTCCTGTTCATACTGCGCAAGTACTCCAACGCCGGAACTGTGGACCGACTTTATGAAGAAGGCTTCGATCTGCTTGAAGTCTGCGGATACGACCTTGTGATTGGAGCTGCTGGATTGCTCGCGCGTGAGGCGCGTCTAATCGCGCAACCAGGAACGCTCGAGGCGATCCGGGCCATATTTACGACCCCAGAAAAGCTCGAGCTGCTGAGAAACGACCTGAACGCGCGGGCTGCTACGTTCGCGTTCGGCGAGTTTGTCGATGATGCGGACAAACTGCTTGACGCCTTCACCGCTCAGTTCGTCGTGGAGGGAGAAGTATCGGCCGATATCGCGTTCGCTGAGCAGAATCATTAAAGCCCCTACGTTGCGCTTGGCACGCTTGCGCTTGCTGCGCAGTATCACCTCGCCCCTCACCGCGACAAATGCGCCAACGTATCCCGCAACGGCATGCTCGACACCACGATCGGCCCGGAAAACGGCGTATCCAGATCGACGATCACATAAACCGCCGAAGCAATCGACACCGCGCCCAGCGTAATCGTCACCAGCGCCAGCGCATTGCGCGGCGCGATCAGCCCGAAGCTCAGAAAAATCACCCCGAGCCAGAACGTCAGCGTCTTGAAGAACGGCTGCGAGATCGAACTGTGCGCCTCCTCGATCAGCTTCCAGCGCGCATCGATGACGCGTCGGTATTGCGTCAGCGCATCGTCGAGCGCGCGTTGCTGCAGCGAATCCTGCGCGCGCAGTTGCCGTAGCTGCCGGCCCACCGTAGTGAGCATGTCGCCGAGCCGCACGTTCTCCAGTTTCTCCCGCGTATCGGGCGGCCCGAGATCGCGCGGATAGTCGCCGGGCGGCGCCGCCTCGTGCGGCCACGTCGACGCGATCGCCGCCGCCGTGTACTGGCGCAACAACTGCCGCGACTTGTCGGCGGCGCCGCCGAGTTCGCGCAACGTCGTATCGAATTCGATCAGCTCGGCCGCGTAGGTGCGCAGATCGTTCGACGCGGTGTCGAAGCCCGCTTTCGCCGATGCCGTCATCAGCCCCAGCACCAGCGCCGCGAACGTGACCAGCATGCCGATCACCAGTTGCACCAGTTGCACGGTCTCGTGCGCCTTGTGCTCCTCGGGCAGCAGCGGCCGCACCCCGACGCCGACCCCCGTTGCGATCAGCAGCAGCGCGAATACCAGTACCACCGAACCGATTTCCGACATTGAGCGCTCCGAAATAAATGCGGGCATCGACCACTTTATTGATTTAGCGCAAGCGGTCGGTGCGATCAACCATAAAGTTTTCGCCGGACCGGCCGTAGTTTCTGATTGTGGTGATTGCTTACATTTCAATTAAGTTGCGGACCGGGCCATAGGGCGTGGAGCGCAGCGCGCGCAGCCGGAGCGTTGCTGGAGACAGCCGTAAGCGCCGGCCGCGCGGCCCGATGGAGACCCGTCCGATGTTGAAGAAGCTGTCGATTCGCACCAGCCTCACGCTGATGATCGTGTTTTTCGGCCTCGCGCTGCTGCTCGGCGCTGCGGCTGGCTTGTTGTCGCTACGCTCGGCGAATGCGTCGTTGCAGCAGATGTACACGGTCGACACCCCCGCGGTCGCCGACCTCGAAGGCAGCTCCGGCCAGCTGCTGCGCCTGCGGCTGGCGCTGGCCACGTACGCATCGCTCGCCGCGCTAGGCGATCAGGACGGCGCGAACGCGGTGCTCAAGCGTTTCGCTCAGTACCGCAAAGCATCGGATGAGCGGCTTGCCCACTATCTGAACAAGGCGGGCGCCGGCACCGATGAACAGCGTCTGATCGCGGACATGCAGCAGCGCCGCGACACCTTTCTGCGCGACGGCGTCGAGCCGGCGCTGGCCGCGCTGAAGTCGGGCGACACCAACGCGTTCCAGCAACTGCAGGCGCACAAGCTGCCGTCGCTGTACAGCGCGTACGAAAAAGCGATGCTCACGCTCGAACAGCTGCAGCTCGATCACGGCGCGCAGCGCTACCAGGATGCGCAGAGTCTGTTCTACGCGATCTGCACGACGGTCGCGATCGGCATGGTGCTGTCGCTGCTCGGCGCGTGGCTGTGTCGCGCGGTGCTGGTGCGCGCGATCGTGCGCCCGGTCGATGCAACCATCGCGCAGTTCGAGCGCATCGCGCAAGGCGATCTGACGGGCCGCATCGACGTCGCCGGCGACAACGAAATGGGCCGTCTCGCGGCCGCGCTGCGCAAGATGCAGGCGTCGCTGATCGAAACCGTGAACTCGGTTCGTCAGGGCACCGAATCGATCGATACCGGCGTCAGCGAGATCGCGGCGGGCAATGCCGATCTGTCGCAACGCACCGAGGAGCAGGCCGCATCGCTCGAAGAAACGGCCGCGAGCATCGAGGAACTGACGTCGACGGTCAAGCAGACCGCCGACAACGCGAAGCAGGCGAGTTCGCTCGCGCAGGGCGCCTCGACGCTGGCCGCGCAGGGCGGCGAGCTGACCGGGCAGGTGGTCGGCACGATGCACGAGATCGTCGACGACTCGCGGCGGATCGCCGATATCGTCGGCGTGATCGAGGGCATCGCGTTTCAGACCAACATCCTCGCGCTGAACGCGGCGGTCGAAGCCGCGCGCGCGGGCGAGCAGGGCCGCGGCTTCGCGGTGGTCGCGAGCGAGGTGCGTTCGCTCGCCCAGCGCAGCGCGGCGGCGGCCAAGGAGATCAAGGGCTTGATCGATGCATCGACCGCGCGGGTCGAGCAGGGTTCGGAACTGGTCGAGCGCTCGGGCACGACGATGTCCGAAATCGTCGCGGCGATCGCACGCGTGAGTTCGATCATGGGCGAGATCGCGGCGGCCGCGACCGAACAAAGCACCGGCATCGATCAGGTCAATCTCGCGGTCGCGCAGATGGATGAAGTGACGCAGCAGAACGCGGCGCTGGTCGAGCAGGCTGCCGCGGCGGCGGGATCGCTCGAAGAGCAGGCGCGGCGTTTGACGGCGGCGGTCGCGGTGTTTCAGACCGGCAGCGGTGGGAGGGCGGCGGCCGGCCGGACCGCTACGAGCGTTGCCGCCGGGTCGAAGCTGGAAGCAGCGCTGGCTATAGCGTAATCGTCGTACCGGCTGCGTCGTTGCGCGAACGCGCAGCCGTTTTTCAGGGCACGGCAGCACGCGACGCGCAAGCCGCCGCGGTCGTGCCCAGATTCGTCGTGGCGCTGGACATCGCTCCGCCGCTGCCTCGCTACTGCATCGCCGCGTAATACTTCGCAACGCTATCTATTTCCTCTTCCGTCATCTGTCGCGCGACATTGCGCATCTGCTCGTTGATGTCGTTATGCCGCGCGCCGGAAGCGAACGCGCGCAGTTGCGCGGCCAGATACTCGGCCGACTGTCCGCCGAGCCACGGCGCCGCGCCCTTGCGATCGAGCTGGCCGTGACAGGCCGCGCACGGCGCGATATTGCGCGCCGGGTCGCCCTGCATCACGAGCCGCACCGCGGTCGCATCCGGCGGTGCGCCGGCACGGGTTTTCTCGGCCGCCGGCGGCCGTTCGAGCGACGCGTAATAGTTCGCCAGATCGCGCAGATCCTGATCGCTGCGGCCCGCGATGATCGCCTGCATCACCGCGCTCGGCCGCTGGCCGCTCTGGAAGTCGCGCAATTCCTTGTAGGTGACGTCCGCATACTGGCCGGCGAGCGCGGGCGCGGTGACCTGCACGGTACCGAGCACGCCGTGGCACATCGAGCAGTGCTGGTTCGCGAGCGTCGCGCCGCGGCCGATCGAGTCGGCGGCCGCGCGCGACGAGTTCCCTGGCGGCAACACGACCACGTCGCTCGGCACGTGGCTCGTCGCGTTGCCGCTGTACCAGCTCGACGGCACCCCGGCGGCGCCGCAAATCCGTGCCCACAAACCGAGGTCGCCGAACGCGGTGCTGGCCGACGGCAGCCACACGAAGCCGATCAGAATTGCGACGATCGCAATCGCGACCGTGCCGCCGACGCTCCACGCGAACCACGGATTGCGCAAGCTGAACAGAGGATGTTCGTTCATCGCTGCGCTCCGATGACGACCGCCGGCACCGACGTCTGCGGCAGGCTGAGCAACTGCAGGATCGGCACGCTGTAGTTGACGACCGTCAGCCCGATCATCAGCGCGACCCACAAGCCGAAGCCGTTGAGCGCGACCGGCACCCGCTCGACCGGCTGCGCGGCGCTTGCGAAGCGGAACGCCTGCGGCTGCACGACGGGCCCGAATTGCGACTTCGCGAGGATGTAGATGAAGAGGAGTCCCGACACCACGAGAATCAATCCGCCGATCGCCGAGACGCCGACCCAGAACCCTTGCCCTTCGACGCCGCTCATCGCGTAGTCGTAGTAGGCCATCCGGCGCGGCGCGCCGAGCAGGCCGACCCAATGCCACGGGATCGTCACGACCATCATGCCGACGAACCACAGCCACAGTTGCATGGGTATCAGCTTCGCCGCGACGATCGCGCGGCCGGTCAGCTGCGGCCACAGCTCATACGCAATCGCGAAGTACATGATGACGATCGCGCCGCCGAAGATCAGATGGAAGTGCCCGGTCACCCACTGCGTGTTGTGCACGGTCGAGTTCAGCTGATAGCTCATGTTGATCAGCCCGCCCGCGCCGCCGAAGCCAAGCATCACGAACGAAAACGCGACCACCAGCATCATCGGATTGCGCCACGGCAACGCGGCGATCCAGCCGAACGCGCCTTTGCCGCCGCGCAGCCGGCCGGCGATTTCGACCGATGCGCAGATCGTGAACACGGTCAAAAGCGTCGGCACCGACACCATCCCGGTGAACACCGCGTGCACGAACTTGAAGCCGGCGCCGACCTGCGGATCGACGAACAGATGGTGGATGCCGATCGGCATCGCGAACACGAGAAACAGGATGAACGACACGCGCGCCATCGAATCGCTGTACAGCCGTCCGCCGATCGCGCGCGGCACCAGCGTGTAGTACGCGATGTAGGCGGGGAACAGCCAGAAGTAGACGATCGCGTGCAGCGTCCACGAGAACAGCACGCGCGCGAGACCGGCGTCGATCGTATGGGCGAAGCCGAGCGCGACCGGCAGGATCTGGAACAGGATTTCGAGCGCCGCGCCGACCGCGGTCCACGCCCACAGATACGCGCCGGCCACGTTCGCGAACATCGCGAGCGGCACCGGCTTGCCGGGATTCGCGCGCTTCCAGATGCGCAGATTCACGTGCATCAGCGCGACCCAGATCCACGAGCCGACCACCACCAGCACGACGCCGAGGTAATAGAACGGACTGCCAATCATCGGCGGATAGAACGTGTACAGCACCGACGCCTTGCCGAGCGCGACCGGCACCATCGCCATCACCGCGCCGACCAGCAGCAGGTAGAACGCGGCCCACGCCCATTTGAGGCCGACGAGGCGCTGCGCGAGCGCGAGCTCGACGATCGCGTAGCCAAAGCCCATCGCGACCAGCGTCGGCATCACGTAGGCCATCACCGAGCCATGCGCGGTCACCGACCGGTAGTACAGCTCAGGGTCGCCGATCCACGGCGCGAGCGGACTGCGCACCACCATCTGCCAAGCGCCGAGGCACAGCGCGATCGCGAACGTGATGAAGGCGAGCCAGAAATGCGCGAGAACGAGTCGCTTAGCGTGGAACACAGCTCAGCCTCCGTGACTGTTTGGCCTGCTCGAAGAAGGCGGCTTTATCGATCACTTTCACGTGCGCCCACATGGTCTGGTGGCCGAAGCCGCAGAACTCGTGGCACGGCATCACGTGCTCGGCGGGGCGGTCGAAGCGCGCGTTCAGCGTCGCCACGTAGCCGGGCACGACCATCGTGTTGATGTTGGTGTCGGCGATCACGAGGCCGTGCACGACGTCCGCGCTGGTGGTGCGGATCGTGATCGGCGTGTCGGCCGGCACCAGCAGGCATTGCGGCGTGAACGAGTATTGCTGCGCGATGAAACGCACGATCACCGAGCCGTCGGGCTGCACCGCGCTGCCCAGGTTGTCTTCGACAAATTCGCCGGACAGTTGCAGGCGCGCCGGATCGATCGTCTCGACCCGCGAGGGCGGCATCATCGCCCAATGCACGCCGGAAAACACGATGATCGCGAGCATCAGCACGATCAGCGCGCTCGCATAGATGGCCCAGCGCCGCTCGGCGCGCAGCGCGACCGCGTGGCCGCTGTCCGGATGATGATTCGGGTCGGTCGACATGGTCAGTGGATGATCCCGCGCGGCAAAAACGCGAAAAAGTAGAACGCGAACCAGATCGCCATCACGATCACGGTGGCGACGCCGGCCAGCGCGATTGCGCCGCCCGGGCCGGCCCGCACCACGCGTTCGACTTCGTCGTCGGTCGGCGGGGCGGCGCTGTGCGGGTCGTTCGCTTCCATCTCGATGGTTCTCCAGTACGGCGCTTCAGAGAGTGCTTCGGCGCTGCGCGTCGCCGCGTACGTCACTGCGCGCGTCAGTGCAGCGGCGCCTTGCGCAACTCGTTGACCTCGCGAGCCGTCACCGGCTGGCCGTGATTGCCCCACGCGGTGCGGATGAAGGTGACCACCGCGGCCGCCTCCTCGTCGTTCAGTTCCTGGGCGAACGGCGGCATCCCGTACGGATGCGGATTGCGCTTGGTGGCCGGCGGAAAGCCGCCGTTCAGCACGATCCGGATCGGGTTGACCGCCGAGTCCATTTCGATCGACTGGTTGGCCGCGAGCGGCGGGTAGTGCGGCAGCTCGCCCTCGCCGTTCTCGCCGTGGCAGATCGCGCATTTGTCCGCGTAGATCTGCTTGCCGAGCGCGAACACCTTCGGGTCCGGCGTCGCGCTCGGGCCGGTCTTGCGGCCGCGCACGTCGGGCAGCGATTTCAGATAGACGGCCATCGCGCGGACGTCTTCGTCGGTCAGGTACTGCAGGCTGTGATAGGTGACTTCGGCCATCGGTCCGTAGACCGCGCCGCGCTTGGACACACCGGCCTGCAACAGATCGACGATGTCTTCGATGGTCCAGTCGCCGAGGCCGCCGTCCCGGTCCGAAGTCAGCGACGGCGCGTACCAGTTCTGCACCGGAATCAGCCCGCCGGCGAACTGCTCGCTTGGCGACGAGCCGCCGAGCATGTTGATGCGCGTGTGGCACATCGTGCAGTGCCCGAGCCCCTGGACCAGATACGCGCCGCGATTCCATTCGACCGACTGGGCCGGATCGGGCTTGAACTCGCCCTCGCGGAAATACAGCGCGCGCCAGCCGTACAGCAGTTCGCGCTTGTTGTACGGGAAGCGCAGCGTGTGCTTGCGGTTCGGCTGCCGCACCGGCTCGATGCTCCTGAGGAACGCGAAGATCGCATTGGAGTCCTCGCGCGTGACCTTGGTGTACTGCGCGATCGGCATCGCCGGATAGAGCGGCGAGCCGTCTGGCCGCAGGCCGGTGCGCAGCATCTTGAAGAACGCTTCCTCGCTCCACGTGCCGATCCCGTACTGCGGGTCCGGCGTGATGTTCGGCGAAAAGAGCGTGCCGAACGGCGTTTCCATCGCGAGGCCGCCGGCGAACAGCCGGCCGCGCGGCGCGGTGTGACAGGCGATGCAGTCGCCGGCGCGAGCCAGATATTCGCCGCGTTTGACGATGTCGGGACGATTGTCGGGCGCGGTTGCCGCTTTGGTGCTTTCCGAGGGCTGGGTCGCGGTGGCCGCCTGCGCGCTGTTGAACAGCGACGCGTGCAGCAGTTGCGCGAGCACCAGCACGCCGGCGGCGACGAGGCTGACGGTGCGTGCCGGGCGCGGCAGGCCAGCTAGGCGAAGAGTCGGCTTCATTGCGGTTGGCTCCCGCAAGCGAGAGGCAGCCGCTGTGCGGATGCCGGTGCGGGCCGTGGATCGGCCGGGCGCGGCTGGCGCGCGAGCCAGTGCGATACCGCGGCGATGTCGTTGTCGTTCAGTTTCAGCGCGATCGTACGCATGCAGTCCGGTGCGATCGCGTGACGCGTGCCCGAGCGCCAGGTGCCCATCTGTCCGGCGATATAGCTCGCGTGCAGCCCGAGCAGCCCCGGAATGCCCGGTTGCGTGCCGGTCATGCGCTCGCCGTGGCAGGCGATGCACGCCGGGATCTTGCGCGCGGGATCGCCGTGCATCACCAGTTGCTGGCCGGCGGCGAGCAGTTTCGGCGCCACCTCGGTGTGGTCGGATTCGGGATAGGGCGGCTGCAGGTCGGCGAAATACTGGGCGATCTGGCGCAGGTAGTCGTCCGGCAGGAACGCGAGCAGATAGCCCATCGGCGGATAGGTGCGGCCGCCGTCGCGAAACGCGATCAACTGGTTGAACAGATATTCGGCCGGCTTGCCGGCGATGCGCGGGAAGTAGTCGTTGTTCAGGCCCTGGCCCTCGACGCCGTGGCACGACGTGCACGCGCGCACGCGCTTGTCCATCTCCGGGGGCATCGTGGTGGCGGCAGCGGGCTCCGTTGCGGCGCGCGCGGCGCCGCTCCACAGCACCTGCAGCACGCACAGCACCAACAGAATCGACGATCCGATAGCTCTGCGATACACACCGGGCCTCGTGGGGAACGTTCTTCTCGATCGATTAATGCTTCATGCGCGAATGCCGATTGCGTGACGATTGAGCAAACGGCGCATGAAGGTCTGCCAGCTTTGCTTTATTGCACCTGCGCTTGCATCTGCGCTTGTATCTGCGCCTGTATCTGCGTTTGCAACTGCATTAACGGCGAATCGAAACGGACTTGTTCGGGACGGCGAAGTACTGATGCGACGGTAATGCGTTTGTCCGGCCAAAAACCTGATCTGCGACAACGTTCCGTGCTGAATGCGCCAAGGGGACGGCGACTTTCGGGCTGCAACGGCGACGCATGAGAGGCGCGAATGCGTGGCAGCGAGTAGCAGGGTGCAGCAATTCAACGGACGCGTCAATAGAGTTTAGGGCGGAAACAGACGCTCCGCTAATTGCACGTCGTCATAGACGAAAACTAAAGAGCATGGGTTTTTGTTATGGCCGACGTTATCGGCAATGCCCGATATAAGCGCATGACATCGAGACGTCACGCGAATGTAATTGTTTAATGCGTTTCAATGAGTTTCATTCGCACGCGAATCGGCGCGGGATTGACGCCGTATTCGCGTTTCATTGATTCGCGGATTGCCGCTCATTGCACCTGACTGCCACCTCATTGCCCGCGTATTGCGGATTTCGCGCGGCGCGCATGGCGCGTTACGCGAACAGCCGCCGCAACGCTTCACGTGCATTGCCGACCAGTTCGCTTTCGCCGGCGCGCGCCGGCAGCAGATGAAATTCCAGCGCCGGCAGCGCGGGCAAACCGATGTTGGCCGCGCACGCGACCACGCCGCCGCCGAGCGACGACTCGTTCAGACAGGAAATGCCGAGCCCCGCTTTCAACGCGAGCTGCAAACCCGCGACGCCCGACGCCGAATGCGACACCACGTACGCGACCTTGTGTTCGTCGAGCAGCCTGACGACGAAGCGCTGCAACAGGCAGGTGGCCGGCAGCAGCACCAGTTGATAGGGCGCGGCGGGGCGCGGATCGGCATCGGCGGCGCTGGCCCACAGCAGCTTTTCGCGCCGCACCGCGGTGCCGGCGGTGCTGGCGGCGCGGCTGCCGGTTGCCGCCTGGCTGCCGGCTGTGGCGCGCGCGCCGCCCGGGCCGCTGACGAGGCGCGCCGACAGACCGATGTCGAACGACGCGTGATCCTGCGCGCCGCTGTCGATCACCGTGCTCGGCAGCACGGTCACGTGCAGCTTCAGTCGCGGATGCTGCTCCGAGAAGGTCTTCAGGATTCGCGCGATGTCGTGCGGGCGGTAGTAGTCGGTGATCGCGATGCGCAACTCGCCGTCGAGCGAGCGGCCTTGCAGGTCGTCGAACGCCGCTTCGCTCATCGCGAGAATACGGCGCGCGTGTTCGAGCAGACGCGCGCCGGCCGGCGTCGTGCTGACGCCCTGACGGCCGCGCACGAACAGCGGCTGGCCGGCGCGCTCCTCGAGTTTCTTCAACTGCTCGCTGACCGACGACTGCGACAGGAACACCCGCTCGGCGCCCGCCGACACGCTGCCCGAGTCGGCGACCGCGACGAAGGTGCGCAGCTGGGTAAAGTCAAAACCGCGTTGGCTCATGATTCGGATATTCCGATATGTTCGATCTGAATTTCCGGCTTTTCCGATGGAAAGCCCAGCCGTAGCATACCTCCGAATTACTTGCGGAGGGTGTAATGAACAAGCTGTTATCGACGGCGCCGGGCGGTTCCCGCGAATTTGGCGCGCAGCATCGGTGGAAAGTGCTCGGCGTGGGCTTTGCCGCGAATGCGAGCTTTTCGGCGGCGTTTTCGGGCATCCCGACCACCGCGGTGTTTTTGCGCTCGGGCTATCACCTCGGCAACCATGAGCTCGGTCTGGTGCTCGGCATGCTGGGCCTGGGCATTGCGGTCAGCGAACTGCCGTGGGGGCTGCTGACCGACCGCTGGGGGGATCGCCGGGTGTTGCTGCTGGGCTTGCTGTCGACGGCCGCGGCGCTCGCCGGTCTCGCGTTGTTCGTGTCGCCCGGTCCCGGTTATGTGCCGGGCATGAGCATGCTGGCGCTCGGGCTGCTGCTGGTCGGCCTGCTCGGCGGCAGCGTCAATGGCTCGAGCGGCCGCGCGGTGATGGCGTGGTTTCGCGAGGGCGAACGCGGCCTCGCGATGAGCATCCGCCAGACCGCGGTGCCGGCGGGCGGCGGCCTCGGCGCGCTGGTGCTGCCGCTGCTCGCGTCGCGCTACGGTTTTGTCAGCGCCTATGCGGTGCTGGCGGTGGCCTGCGCGGTGACCGCGTGGTTTGCGTGGCGTTGGCTGCACGAGCCCGCGCCCGCGGATGACGCGGCGGTGGACGGTTCGAAGGAGACGCGTGGCCTGAATGCGGTGCAAGGCTCAGCGGCGGCACATGGCCCGAACGCGGCACACATTGCGAAGCCGGCGCACGGCGCGCAGCGGCCGGCTAGCGCAGCGCCGGCGAGTGCCGCTGCGGCCCCATCCAGCACCGCGTCGCCGCTGCGCGAACTGTCGATCTGGCGCGTCGCGCTCGGCGCCGGCGCGTTGTGCGTGCCGCAGATCGCCGTGATCACGTTCGGCACCGTGTTCCTGCACGACTTCGGCCGTGCCGGCGTGTTCGCGATCAGCGCGACGATGGCCGCGGTGCAGACCGGCGCCGCGGTCGCGCGGGTCTGGAGCGGTGCATGGACCGACCGGCGCGGCAATCGTCGCGCGTATATGCGGGCGTGCAGTCTGCTGACCGCGCTGCTGTTCGCACTGCTCGCGCTGGCGACCGGTCTCGCCGGCCTGCATCACGGCGTGAGCGTCGTGCCGTTCGCGCTGCTGCTCGTGCTCGGCGGCGTCAGCGCGTCGGCATGGCACGGCGTCGCGTACACGGAACTCGCGACGATCGCCGGCACCCGTCGCGCGGGCACCGCGCTCGCGATGGGCAATACCTGCGTGTTTCTCACGCTGTTCGTGACGCCGCTCGCGATTCCGGCGTTGCTGTCGGTGGGGGCGTGGCCGCTGGTGTGGGCGATCGCGAGCGCCTGTGCGTTGCTCGCGTGGCCGGTGTTGCCGGCCGCGGCGGCGGCACGCGCGATGCGGGCCGCGCGGGTCTGAAAGGGCGAACGCCGAACGCCGAACGCCGAAGGGCGAAGGGCGAAGGGCGAAGGGCGAAGGGCGAAGGGCGAAGGGCGAAGGGCGGGCCGGCGGCGAGCGCCACCGGCCGCCCGCCGCCCGCCGATTGGCAGCCCTACGCAATTAACAGTTGTTTGCAGCGACATAGGATCGTTCCGATTGCCGCGACGGTATCAGGGTGATGTGATGGCTTGCCCGCCAGCGACCGGCGGCGGGGCTGCGGCGGCGTCGTGTGTGGGATCGCGCGGCGCGGCCCGCGCGCTAACCCACCCCTGACAACGAGCGAGAACAATCGTGGCGAATCTTCGAATCATTCTGGCTGACGACCATCCCTTCGCACTGCTGGGCTTCAGATCGACGCTGGAGTCCAGCAAGGACATTTCCATCGTCGGCGAAGTGCTTACGTCCACCGCGTTGCTCGCGCTGCTGCTGCGCACGCCGTGCGACGTGCTGGTCGTCGACCTGTCGATGCCCGAGACCCCCGGCGTCGCAGAGGACGGTGTGAACCTGATCAAGCGCATCCGCAGCACGCGGCCCGCGCTGCGCGTGCTGGTGGTGACCGCGCAGACCAATCCCGCGATCCTGCGCATGGTCGCCGCGGACGGCACCGTCAGTCTGTTCAGCAAAAGCGACTCGCTCGCCCAACTGCCCGACGCGATTCGCGAGTGCGCGCGCGGGGTGCGCCACCTGAGCCCGTCGATGACCGCGGCGCTGGAGCGCGCGTATCGGGACGGCAGCATGCTGGTCGGCGCGCTGCTGCTGACCAAACGGCAGAGCGAGATTCTGCGCCGGCTGGTCGATGGCGAGTCGATCGACGAGATCGCTCTGGCGCTCGGCTGCCGGCGTCGCGCGGTCACCAATCAGAAGCGCGAAGCGATGGCGCGGCTCGGCGTGCGCGACGAAGCCGCGCTGTTTTCGCGGATCCGCAGCAACGGGATGCTGTTTCACTGGCGCGAGCGCGAATCATGAGCGGCGCTTCACCGGCCCGGCGGCGGCAATAACGCGCCGCCACCCATAGCGGGCAGCGCGCGCACGCGCCAGTACCGTTGTCGACGGGATCGGGGATGCTTCCCTGCGCGCAGCAGGGGCCGGTCGGCAGCGCAACAACAAAGAACAGAACAAAACAACGCATGAGAAAACTGCACGTCGTCGTGGCGGACCGCCACGATTGCATTCGCGCCGGTATCCGCTATCTGCTGCGCGACGAACCTCATCTCGACATCGTCGGCGAGGCGTCGAGCCTCTCCGCTCTCGCCGGCCTGCTCGAGAGCGGCCGCTGCGATGTCGTCGTGTCCGACCTCGAGATCGCCAACCTCGCGCAGTTCGACGACGACAGCCGCGCCCCGCCGGTGTTGCGCCGCTTGCTGCGCGGCGACGCGCGTCCGCGCGTGGTCGTGCTGACCCTCTCCACGCGCGAACAGATGTGGGCCGGGCTGCGCAACCTGGGCGTGAGCGGCATCGTCGACAAGCGCGACGCGCCGCCGGCGCTGCTCGCCGCGATCGATGCGGTCGCCGCCGGCCGCCAGCATCGGTCGGCGTGGGTCCAAGCCGCGCTCGACACCGGCGCGTCCGCGCTGTCGCCTCACGACGGCTCGATGAGCGCGCGCGAGTGGGAAGTGTTCCAGCTCTATGCGCAAGGTCTGCCGGTGCGTGAGATCGCGGCACGTCTGCAACGCAGCGGCAAGACGATCAGCACGCACAAGCGCACCGCGATGCGCAAGCTCGGGCTCGAAACGGAGGCCGATCTGACGCGATACGCGAGGCAGATCGGATTGATCTAGCCGATTTGATCTAGCGCAAGCCGCGTCCAATCATTCGTTTTTTTAGTACCGATACCGCAGCGGACGGAGATCTCGTAGGACTTTTCCGATTGGCCGCCTGGGGGGCGCCTCCTACATTGACCGCCTGACCGAAGCGCGTCGCTCGCGTGCGTGTCCCGCATGCGGCGAATGCTTCGGCTATTTCGTGATCCTGAGCTTCCTCGCGTGGCAAGACGGACCGGGAAATCGGCGGCGGATGCTTCGTGCGAGCGCGCGGCGCGTTCCGCCTGGTGGCTGAACGGAGAGGAGGGCGGATGGCTGGATTAGGCAAGCGATTGTGGTGCGAAGGGATGGGCACGGCGTGGCTCGTGTTCATCGGCTGCGGCAGCTCGGTGCTGGATACCCATCGGGTTCTGCAAGGCAGCGGCGTGCTCGAAATGTCGCTGGCATTCGGTCTGGCGCTCGCCACCGCCAGTTACGCGTTCGGCAAGGTGTCCGGCGCGCATTTTAACCCCGCGGTCACGGTCGGTTTCGCGGTCGCGAATCGTTTTCCGGTGCGCGACCTGCTGCCCTACATCGCCGCGCAGATTCTCGGCGCGCTGCTGGCCGCCGCGTTGCTCGCTCAGATTGCGAGCGGCCGGCCGGGCTTCGAACTGGCGGCGAGCGAATTCGCGGCGAACGGCTTCGGCGCCCATTCGCCCGCCGACTATCCGTTGCAGTCGGCGCTGGTGCTGGAGTTCGTGCTGTCGTTCGCGTTCGTCGCGGCCTGTCTGGTGACCGTCGCGCGCAAGGAGCTCGCGCCGCTGGCGCCGTTCATCTGCGGCTGCTGTCTGATGCTGGTCTATCTGATTTCGATTCCGGTCACCAACGGCTCGGCCAATCCCGCGCGTTCCACCGCTCAGGCGCTGTTCGTCGGCAACTGGGCGCTCGATCAGCTGTGGCTGTTCTGGGCCGCGCCGCTGGCCGCGGCGATCGCGGCCGGCCTGCTGGTGTCGTTTCTGAACGGGCCGCCAGAGACGTCGGCAGAGGCGGCGTTAGCGGACGGACGGGGCGACGTCGCGTGAGCGGGCAGCGCGGTGGTGGGCCGGTTCGCGTTGCCGCGTTGGTTTGCGTGCGCTTTGTTGTTCGCGGCGTATGGCCTGGCTGCGCCCCAGGCCGCTGGCGGCAGCGCGCCGCAGATGCAGGCCGAACTGGCGTCCAGCCCCTTTCCCGCTCGCCTCACGGTCGGCGTCCTCGCCGACGGCTGGCCGCCGTTCGATATCTCGCAGGACGGCCAGCTCACCGGCATGAGCGGCGAGCTGTTGCGCGCGCTTGTCGGGCCGAACGTCGTCATCGAGACGAAGGCGTTCCCGGACCTCGCGCAGATGCTCGCCGCCGCCTGCGCCGGCCACGTCGATCTGCTGGCGAGTCTCACGCGCACACCCGAACGCGAACGCTGCGTGAGCTTCACCGCGCCGTATTTCCGCTCGTCCGTGTCGGCGGTCGTGCGGCGCGGCGACGCCCGTTATGCGAAACCGGACGCGCTGGCCGGCGCGCGAATCGCGGTCGAGCTCGGTTTTTCGCGCGAACGCCTGCTGCGCGCCGGCATGCCGCGCGCCGAACTCGTCACGTTCGCGAGCACCCGCGAAGCGCTCGACGCGGTGCTGCGCGGCACCGCCGACATCTACTTCGGCTCGACCGCGGTCGTCCAGTTCGAACTGGCCACCGATGCGTTCCGCGATCTGCGCGTGGCCTACGAGCAGCGCGGCAACGCGCTCGACGTGCGCATCGCGGTGCCGCTCGCACGCTCCGCGTTGCGCGATCAATTGAATCGCGCGCTCGCAGCGCTGAACCCGGCCGAGGCCGCGGCGATCCGCGCGCGCTGGCTGTCCGTCGGCTTCGATGCGCGCTCGGTGCCGTCGGTGTCGTCGGTGCCGGACGCGCCGGGGTTCCAGCTCAGCGCGGACGAAAGGCGCTGGCTCGCAGCGCTGTCGCCGTTGCAGATCGGCTTCGACAGCGACTGGCACCCGTTCAGCTACGTCGACGACCGCGGCCGCCCCGTAGGTCTGACCGCCGATTACCTCGGCTACCTGAGCAGCACGCTGGGCGTCCAGTTCAGGCGCGCGCGCTTCGACGACTGGGCCGCCACCGTCGCCGCGTTCCGGCGCGGCGAACTCGCGATGCTGTCCACCGCGTCGAGCCGGGGGCCGCTGCTCGAGGGGGCGAGTCGCAGCCGCGTGTACGCGAGCACGCCGCTGGTGCTGGTCGGGCGCAGCGGCGCGGCGCCGATACGCGGGCCGGAGGATTTCGCGACGTCGCGCGTCGTGATGTCCTCGCATGTGGCCGGCTGGCTGCCGCTCGCGCTCGCGGCGGTGCCGCCCGAGCAGATCGTCGTCGCGCGCAGCCTCGGCGACGCGCTGCGCCAGGTCGCGAGCGGCGAGGCGGACGTGCTGGCCGGCAACGCGGCCGCGATCGGCGCGCAGCTGCGGCAGGGCTATCAGGGCGTGCTCGAGGAGCTCGGCACGCTCGGCGACTCCGACTCGCTGTACTTCGCGGTGCGCGAGGATCTGAGCCCGCTCGTCAAGCTGATCGACCGCGCGTTGCAGGCGATGCCGGCCGCCGACAAGCAGCGCATCCGCGACAAATGGGTGAGTGCCGCTGTGCCGGTCGATACGACCGTGAGCGTGTCCGCGGTGCGCCTGTTGCCGGCGCTGATCGGCATCGGCGTCGTGCTGCTGGTCACGCTGCGCGCGTACCTGCTGTTGCAGCGCGAGGTCCGGCTGCGCAAGCGGACCGAGCGCGAGCTCGCGTTGCAGCTCAATTTCCAGGAAACGATGATGAAGACGGTGCCGTATCCGCTCATCGCGAAAGATCTGGACGGGCGCTACATCGCGATCAACGAAGCGTATGAGAAGGTTTCCGGACTGAGCCGCGAGGCCGTGCTCGGACGCACCACCACCGAGAGCGGCTTCTGGGGCGAGGTCAACAGCCGCAAGCTCGACGACATCACGCGCGAGGCTCTGGCCGGCGCGAACATGGCGAAGGTCGAGCTGCAATTCGAGGACGCGGCCGGCGAGCAGCGGCATGGCCTGTTCTGGACCCGCGTGTGCCACGGCGGCGACGGGCAGCCGGTGTGCGTACTGGGCACGATGGTCGACATCACCGTGATCCGCCGCGCGCTCGAACGCGCGCGCAAAACCCAGCGGCGGCTGTTCGACGTCACCAGCTCGCTGCCGGCGGTGGTGTTCCAGTTGCGGCGCACGCCGGCCGGCGAGTACTCGTTTCCGTATATCGGCGGCAACACCCGCTCTCTGCTCGGCGCCGCGTGGCGCGGGCAGCGCGCGCGGGTCGATTTCCGGCGCGTGGCGGAAGCGGACCGGGCGATGGTGATCGCCGAGCTCGAGCGTTCGGCCAGCGCCGCCACACCGGTACATATGGAGTTTCGCCTCGACAGCGCGGGACAGCACAAGTGGGTCCGCGCCGAACTGGTGCCGCGCCGCGACGCGGATGGCGGCGTGGTGTGGAGCGGTTACTGGGTCGACGCGAGTGTCGAGCGCGCGCGTGCCGAGGAACTCGCGCGGGCGCGCGACGTGGCCGAGGCGGCTTCGCGCGCGAAAGACGATTTCTTCGCGATGATGAGCCACGAAATCCGCACGCCGATGAACGGCGTGCTGGGTCTCGTCGAAGTGCTCGAACGCACGCCGCTCAGTACCGACCAGAGCGAAATGCTCGGCATGATCGACGAATCGGCGGGTGCGCTGCTGCAGATTCTCGACGACCTGCTCGACTATTCGAAGATCGAAGCGGGGCGGCTGACGCTCGAGGCCGAGCCGCTCGATCTGCGCGAACTCGTCGATAACGCGGTCGGGCTGCTGGCGGGCCGCGCGCATGAAAAGGGCTTGCGGGTGCGCGTCGAGATTGCGTCCGAAGTCGGCGCGACGCTGCTGGGCGACAGCGTGCGGCTGCGGCAGATCCTGTTCAACCTGGTCGGCAATGCGATCAAGTTCACTGCGCAGGGCGAGGTGGGCGTGAGCGTGGCGGTGCTCGAAGCGCGCGACGCCGGGCCCATGTCCGCGCACCGCTTTGCGCAGACGCTCGAAATGATCGTGCACGACACCGGCATCGGCATCGCGCCGGATGTGCAGGCGCGTTTGTTCGAGCCGTTCGTGCAGGCCGAGTCATCGACCACGCGGCGCTTCGGCGGCACCGGGCTGGGCCTGACGATCTGCCGCAAGCTGGTCGAGATGATGAACGGCACGCTCGAATTGCGCAGCGCACCTGGATGCGGGACCAGCATGATCGTGCGGCTGACGCTGCCGGTCGTCGCGCGGCACGCTGCACCGGGCGGGTTGCGCGGCAAGCGCGGCGTCGTGATCGCGAGCGATCCGGGCATCGGTCGCGCGCTGGTGCAGTTCGGCGCCGCGCTCGGGCTCGACTTGCGCAGCATTGCACCCGATGCGCCGGCGTTGCGCGAGCGCGCGGCGCTCGCCGACGCGCAGTTGCTGTTCGTTTGCGACGGCGTGACACTCGCGGCCCAACCCGGCGCGGCGACGCGCATCGTCACGCTGAGCGACGAGCCGACCCCGACCGGCTACCGGATTCTTGATGGCAACGTGCGGCTGAGCGTCAATCCGCTGTCGTTGCGCGGCCTCGGCGCCGCGTGCGCCGCGTGCGCGGCTGCGCTGAGGAGCGGCGCGGCGACGGCGCCGGACGCCGGCGGAATGCCGCTGGCGGCGCAACGCGCGACGCCGCCGCCGGATCGCGATCGGGCGCTCGCGAGCGGGCGGCTGATTCTGGTCGCGGAGGACCATCCGGTGAATCAGGAGTTGATCCGTCATCAACTGGCGTTGCTCGGCTATGCGTGCGACGTCGCGAACGACGGCGCGCAAGCGCTCGCCGCGCTGCAGCGCACGAGCTACGGCTGCCTGATCACCGATTGCCACATGCCGAATCTGTCCGGCTACGCATTGACGCGGCGCATTCGCGCGGACGAGGCACGCGCCGGCGGCGCGCGGCGTCTGCCGATTCTCGGCATCACCGCGAACACCGCACCCGACGATCTGCGGCAGTGTCGCGAAGCCGGCATGGACGACAGCCTGATCAAGCCGACCCGGCTGGCTACGCTGCGGGACTATCTGAGTCGCTGGTTCGGTCGCGAGGAAGACACGGACGGTGGCAGCGACGGAGACGCCGACAGTGGCGCTGGGGACGACAGCGACGGTGGGCGGCAAACCGCGCAGGCGGACGGCGAGTCGCCGGCAGTACCGGCGCTTTCGGCAAGCGACTCGCCCGCACCACGGCCAGACAGCACCGAACCATTCGGCGCGCCCGATCTCGCGCGAATGATGCGTTTGTGGGGGAGTGAAGCGACGGTCAAGGCGCTGCTCGACTCGTTCGTTGCTGCGCTACGCGACGATCTGCAAGCGCTCGCGGCGCTGCTGGAGCAAGCGGAACTGACGGAGCGCGCAGAGTTGACGCCATTCAGCGAGTGGCTGCATCGAGTGATGGGAGCGGCGAGCGTGCTGCAATACGCGCCGCTGATTCAGGCGCTGGACGCGTACCGGCAGAACCTCGCCGGAAAATCGCCCGAGCATATGCGCGAACAGGGCCGCGCGCTGCTCGAAACCTGCACGGCGATGCTCGGCGGTATCGAACAGCAAGCGGCGTTGCTCGGATAACGAGGTAGCTCGCATCACGCAGATACCGCGATCGCGTGCGCAAAAAACCGGCAATGCAAACGCTGAAGACGAAAAAAAACGCGGCCCGAAGACCGCGTTAAAGATTTGGAGACATCCTTCGATGAAGGAGTCACTTCTCGCAGGCAGAAGCATACCAGGGATAACGCGACTTATTCATTACAAAAAGTGCAATTAACTCTTCGGTTAAATCGCTTGAAACGCGACGACGAAACATCCTTCGTCGTCATTCGATGCCTGTTTTTACGCACGTTTGCGCGTTGAGCGCGCTTTTTGCTGCAAGCGGAATGTTTGAATTCAGCTTGACGATCGGTGTGCTTCAGCCTCGCGCCGCAGCGTCGCAACCGTGCAATCGAGCGAACGGGACCCGTCCCCGGACCCCCACCGGCAGCGAACGATTTGCACTAGTATGTGGAAGCCCCGCGCGGCTCAAGCGTCGCCGCGGCGGCGCATCAAAAGTCCGGAGAAGACCATGCTTACGCTGCGAAAACTGAATCTGGCCGTGTTGTTGTGGGCGCTTGCATCGGGCGTCGCGTACGCGGATACGGTCGAGTTGAAAGCGGCGCTCGAACCGTCGAGCGAAGTGCCGCCGCGCGTGAGCCGCGGCCACGGCGTGCTGAACGCGACGTTCGACACCTCCAGCCAGTCGCTGCAATGGACCGCCACTTACGAAGGCCTGAGCGGCCCGGCGACCGCCGCGCATTTCCACGGTCCCGCGCCGGTCGGTCAGAACGCGAAGGTGCAGGTGCCGATCGAGAAAAACGCGCTTGCGAGCCCGATCAAGGGCAGCGCGAAGCTGACCGAACAGCAGGTCACCGACCTGATGGCCGGGCAGTGGTATTTCAATATCCATACCGCGCAGAATCCGATGGGCGAGATCCGCGGCCAGGTGTTGCCGGCGAACTAGTTGCACAGCCGTACCTTCGCGCTGACTGCGACCGCGACCGCGACCGCGACCGCGACCGCAACCGCAACCGCAACCGCAACCGCAACGTCGCGCGCCGCCCGCGATCAACACAAACCAATGCTTTCCGCCACCCGCCCAACCCGCCGCGATTAGAACCCGCCACCCACCGGCGTCCGCGCCGACGCACGTACGATGACGGCACTTCAACGAAGGAAACGAAGGAGCATGTCCCGATGAGCTGGCAACGCGCGCTCGCCTGCTGGTATTTGCGGCGGAATTTCCGGCCGGAAACCCTTAAGCCGTCCATCAATGTCGACCGGGCCCGCGCGCTCACCGCGAAGCGCGTGTGGTCGCCGAAGGTGCCGCGCGGCTGGCAACTGCGCGAAAGCTACGGCGCCGCCGATGCGCCGCTCGTCGGCGAATGGTTCGAGCGTGTGGGCGTTGCAAATGCCGCAAACGGCGCAAACGGCGCACCGGCCATCGCCGCCACTCCCACCGTGCTGTACTGCCACGGCGGCGGCTATTACTTCTGCTCGCCGAGCACGCACCGGTCGCTGACCTTCGGGCTCGCGACCCGCGCCGACGCGCGGCTTTTCTCCCTCGACTACCGTCTCGCGCCCGAGCATCGCTTCCCGGCCGCGCTCGACGACGCCACCGCCGCCTATCGCCAGTTGCTCGCGCTGGGCATCGCGCCCGGTTCGATCGTGATCGCCGGCGATTCGGCCGGCGGCGGCCTCGCGCTCGCCACGCTGGTCGCGCTGCGCGACGCCGGCGATCCGCTGCCCGCGGGCGGCCTGCTGTTCTCCCCGTGGACCGATCTGGCGACGACCGGCGCAAGCCTGCGCGGCAACGACGCGGTCGATCCGATGTTCTGCGGCGCGTCGATCGAACGCGCGGCGAAGATTTATCTGGGCGACGCGGCGCCGACCGATCCGTATGCGTCGCCGGTCTACGCGCAACTGCGCGGGCTGCCGCCGCTGTTCATGCTGGCCGGCAGCACCGAAGTGCTGCTCGACGACGCGCGCCGGGTCGCCGACAACGCGCGCGCGGCGGGTGTCGAGTGCGAATGCGAGGTGTGGAAGAACGTGCCGCACGTGTGGCCGCTGTTCGCGCCGTTCATGCCGGAGGCGAACCGCGCGCTCGATCGCGCGGCCGCGTTCGTGCGCCGCGCGACCAGCCGCGCCACTGCGGCTGCGCGGGCTACCCAGGCCGCGTAGGCCCCGTAGGTCGCTCAGGCGACGGGCGTGACGTCGAGCGTCTGATACACCGCCTCGATCGTCTG
This sequence comes from Burkholderia sp. SRS-W-2-2016, assembly GCF_001931485.1. GTDB lineage: Bacteria > Pseudomonadota > Gammaproteobacteria > Burkholderiales > Burkholderiaceae > Paraburkholderia. The sequence continues at coordinate 70,507 of NZ_MSDV01000006.1, forward strand.
CTGGCCGTACTGCCGTTCGAGCCGCCGCACGGTGAAGTGGCCGTGCGCGACCTGCTGGAAGTGATCGATGAACACCGTGTTGACCATCGCGCCGAGCACCGCGCCGATCGCCGGAATCGATTTGGCCGCGATCTGCTCGCTGACCTGCACCGAAAAGCGCGCGGCGATCGCGTTCAGCAGCCGCAGCAGCGCGGCCGAGCCGTGCGTCGCAAAGCCCTTGCTGGCCACTTCCGACGACGCCTTCGACACCGCCTGCGCAAGCGCGCCGCGCATGAAGAAGTAGCCGAGGTCGGCGTCGTCGTCCTCGCTCGACGTGCCGCCCATGCCGAGCACGGTCAGGCATTGCAGCTGGGTTTCGACCGAGGTCAGATCCTCGCCCTCGCTGCGCGCGATATCGCAGATCGAGCGGAACATCAGCGTGGTCGTGACCGGCAATTCGACCGGCAGCGCGAGCAGTCCGAATGCGCCGCCGGCCGCGCCGGTCGTCGCGACCGCGAACTTGTGCAGCAGGTTGTTCGGCTTGTCGGGCGCGAGCTGCCTCGCGGCATCGCGCCGGCCGAGCGTGCGCAGCGCGATCGCGAGGCACTTGCGCAACGCGGCCTGGGTCGCATCGGACACTTTCTCGTTGGCGAACGCCGGAATGCGCGACAGCAGCTTCTCGATCGGCGCGCCGACGACGCTCGCGAGTTTCATCGTCAGCGCGGGGCTTTCGAGCTGATGCTTGGCGCGCCGCAGCGCGTTCAGATCCTGCTCCGATAAGGTTTGGGCGGCGAGCGGACTCGGCTGCATGGAACTCCCTGACGTCGTCTTGTGGGTGATGTGGGGCAGTGTAACGGCGCGTTGCGGCGCGCCGACACGTCCGGTTTAGAGCCTCGCACCGTGATATGATTCCGCATTCTTTGACACGTCAACTTTTGCTCTATCAAAAATGGCTGTCCATACCGCCGCCCACCATTCGAGTGGGCAAGTTCTACCGTTCCGCGAATCCCTGCTGGCCATGCTCGGCATCTCGTTCGTCACGATGCTGGTCGCGCTCGACCAGACCGTGGTCGGCACCGCGCTGCCCACGATCGTGTCCGAGTTGCGCGGCTTCGAGCTGTACGCGTGGGTCGCAACCTCGTATCTGCTGACCTCGGTGATCACCGTGCCGATCTTCGGGCGGCTCGGCGATTACTACGGGCGCAAGCCGTTCGTGATCGCATCGATCGTCGTGTTCACCGGTGCGTCGGTGCTGTGCGGCGCGGCCAACAGCATGATGTTCCTCGTGCTCGCGCGCGGCCTGCAGGGGATCGGCGGCGGGATGCTGGTCGGCACCGCGTTCGCGTGCATTCCCGATCTGTTCCCCGATTCGGTCGTGCGGCTGCGCTGGCAGGTGCTGATGAGCTCGGCGTTCGGCATCGCCAACGCGGTCGGCCCGTCGCTCGGCGGTTTTCTGACCCAGTACTACGGCTGGCGCTCGGTGTTCTACGTGAATCTGCCGGTCGGCCTGCTGTCGCTGTTCTTCGTCTGGCGCTTCCTGCCGCATCTGCGGCACGTCGCGCATACCGCCAAGATGCGGCTCGACTGGCCCGGCGCATTGCTGATCGCGGTCATGCTCGGCTCGCTGCAACTATTCGTCGAACTGCTGCCGAAGCACGGCATCACGCTCAGCGCGTTCGCGCTGCTCGGGCTCAGCGTCGCCTCGGCGATCGCGCTGTGGCAGTGGGAAAAGCGCTGCCCGACCGCGATCCTGCCGCTCGACATGTTCCGCAACCGCAGTCTCGCCGCGCTGTTCACGCTGGCCGTGCTCGGCGGCTTCACGATGTTCTCGCTGCTGTTCTACGCGCCGCTGCTGTTCCAGGGCGGCTTCGGGATGTCGCCGAAGGAAGCGGGGCTGGTGATCACGCCGCTGGTCGTGTTCATCACGATCGGCAGCATCGCGAACGGGCGTGTCGTGTCGCGCGTGAAGAACCCGAATCTGATGCTGTACATCGGCTTCGCGATGGTCGCGCTGTCGTGTCTCGGCGTGGTCGTCGCGACCCGTTCGATGCAGCAATGGGTGCTGATGTCGTTCATGGTGGTCGGCGGCCTCGGCCTCGGTTTCGTGATGCCGAACCTGACGATCTTCGCGCAGCAGACCGCCGGGCGCGAACACCTGGGCATCGCGACCGCGCTGCTGCAGTCGCTGCGGATGATCGGCGGGATGATCGGCACCGCGCTGACCGGCACGCTGGTCACCCACATGTACCGCAGCGGCGTGCGCGGCGCGCTGGATAGCGCCGGCGCCTCGCACTGGTTCGCCGATCTCGGCGACCCGCAGATCCTGATCAACCGCGAAGCGCAGGCGAGCGTCGTCACGCAGCTGACGCAAGCCGGGCACAACGGCGCGATGCTGCTCGAAAGCGCGCGCGAGGCGCTGGTCGGCGCGATCCACCTCGGTCTCGCGATGGCCGCGCTGATCGCGGTCGTGTCGGTGTGGCAAACCCGCCGGGTGCCGCCGATCAAGCTGCAACGCAAGCTCGAGCCGGTGGTTCACGCGGACTGATTTTTTTGACTTGGTGTTTGGCAGGGAAAACATGGAAGAACAGGATCGCGTCGCCGTTATGCAGCAATTCGGCCGCACGTATCGGGCGTTCATGTCGGCATTCGAGGCTCAGGTGGGCCATCCGTTGCCGCGCTGGCGCATTCTGCTGTCGCTGCATGAGCTGGGCGAGTCGTCGCAGAAGCGGCTGGTCGAGCGCTTGCGCGTCGATCCGGGCGCGCTCACGCGGCAACTGAAGACGCTCGAAGGGATGGGCTGGATCGCGCGCAGCATGGATACGCGCGACAACCGCGTGACCAACGTGCGCCTGACCGAAGCGGGGCAGGCGGCGACCGAAGAGAGCCTGCCGCGCCGCAATGCGTTCTTGCACGACACGATGGCGTCGTTGCCGGACGAGGCGCTCGGCGCGCTGTCGGGCGCGCTGAAGATGCTGGAGGCGCGGATCGGCGAGGTGATGGCGAATGCCGCCACCGTTACGGCCGCGGGCGCGGGCGCTGCTGCTAACGCCGCGCAGGCGGGCGCCGGCGACGAAGCCGCATAACACGCGCGTCGTTGTTCGCGCGCTGCGCGGGGCGATAAAAAAGGCTGTGGACCATCGGTCCACAGCCTTTTTTCATGTGCGGGAGCGCGGCGGCGCGCTTCGCTCAGAAGAACGTTTCGATCACTTCCTTCACGCGATACTGCGGATCGACGACCAGCACCTGCTTCCATTTATCGAAGGTCAGGCACGGATGCGAGATGTCGAACGCGATCATGTCGCCCACTTTCAGATCGGCGCCGGCGGGAATCCGCAGATACGCGTGCTGATCCATCAGACCGAAGATTTCCCAGCCTTCGCTCGCGGCGATGTCGCGCGGCGCGTCGGTGCCCGGCCGGTAGTGGCGCGCCGGTTCCGGCAGGCCCGCGTCGAACGCGGAGTCGCGTTTGCCGAGGCCGATGATCGCGCGATCCGGCTCCGGAATCGACTGCACGTACGCCCACAATTGCAGCGCCGGCAGCAGCCCTTCGCCCATTTTCTTCGCGACCGGATTGCGCTTGAAGATGTCGGTTTGCGCCTTGCGATAGATGCCGACGTCGTGCGTCAGATAGCAGCCGGGGCGCAGCACGACCTCGACCTTGCCGTTTTGGGTGGCCTGCGCGAATTCTTCGGCGACCACGTCGTACCACGCGGAGCCCGCGCCCGACAGCACCGCCGGCGTGCGCGCGAAGCGGCCCTGTTCGACCAGTTCGCGGGTGACCGCGACCGCGCCTTGCAGGAACGCGCGCACCTCGGCTTCTTCCTTCAGCACACCTTCATACAATTCGACGCCCGCGAGCTTGATCACGTCCGGATAGCGGGCGATCGCGTCGAGCACCGCGTTGCGCTGCGCGTCGTCGCGCACGCCGGTGCGCCCGCCCGGCACGCCGAGTTCGAGCAGCACCTGCAACGGCTTTTTCACCGACGTGAAGAACTTGCCGAGTTGCTCGACGCCCTCGGCCGAATCGACGAGGCAGAAAAATTCGAAGTCAGGATCGCTGAGCAATTCGGCGATCATCATCATGTTGCGGCGGCCCACCAGCTGGTTCGCCATCAGGATGCGCGACACCCCGCCGTGATAGGCGGCGCGCACCTGGTGCGCGGTTGCGAGCGTGATGCCCCACGCGCCGGTTTCGAGCTGGCGGCGAAACAGCTGCGGCGCCATCGTGGTCTTGCCGTGCGGCGCGAGCTTCACGCCGTATTCGGCGACGAACGCCTGCATCCACTTCAGGTTATGTTCGACGCGATCCGCGTACAGCACCGCGGCCGGCAGGCTGACGTCTTCGTCGAGCAGGTTCCATTCGAGGCGCGCGGCATCCGTGAGCTGGATGCTGGTGCCCGGAACCATGCCCAAGCCCTTGCTATAAGGATCAATCGTCGCGCCTTGATAGTTTGTAACTTTCATGTCTCCGTGCTCCATCGTCCGGTTAAATTGAATCAGGATTTGACTTTACCATGTTACCGAAAGTACGATGTCCGCACGAATGTTATTTAGTACCACGGCTTTCGCGGGGCTTGCATCGAGCCGCTGAGGCCAGGTCGCGAACCCCACCGTCCGCCATGAGCAGTAGCGCCGAACCGCTGGCTTTCGACATCGTCGCGCGCATCGCCGAATGCGCGCCCGAGTTGCGTTCGGCCGAGCGCAAGGTCGCCGCGCTGATTCTCGACGACCTCACCGGCGCGTCGCGCGCGAGCATCGGCGCGCTCGCGCAGCAGGCCGGGGTCAGCATCGCGAGCGTCACGCGCTTCGCGAAGGCGGTCGGCTGCCGCGACGTGCGCGAACTGAAGCTGCGGCTCGCGCAGGCGGCCGCGGTCGGTCAGCGCTTTCTGGAGCGCGACGCAGCAAGCGACGCACCCGAACCGATCGCGACCCGCGTGTTCGACGAGCTGCAAACCGCGCTCGCGCACAACCACCAGCTGCTGCGCCAGGCGCCGCTCGCGGAAGCGGCGGCCGCGCTGCGCGCCGCGCGGATGATCTACGTGTTCGGCATGGGCGGCGGCTCGACCGCGCTCGCCGACGAAATGCGTTTCCGGCTCGTGCGGCTCGGCCGGCCGGTCGCGACCTACCAGGACGGCCTGTTGCAGCGGATGGTCGCGAGCACGGTGTCGCGCGACTGCGTGGTGCTCGCGCTGTCGACCACCGGCCGCGTGCCCGAACTGCTCGAAAACTGCCGGATCGCGCGCAGCTACGGCGCGACTGTGATCGCGCTGACCGCGCCGGCCTCGCCGCTCGCGAAGCTGGCCGACTGGGTGATCCCGATCGTCGCGTTCGAGACCGACTTCATTTACAAGCCGTCGTCATCCCGTTACGCGATGATGATGGCGCTCGATGTACTCGTCACCGAACTCGCGGTCAGCCAGGGCGACGAGAGCCGTGAACTGCTGCGCCGCATGAAGCACGCGCTCGACGCGCACCGCGGCGGCGGCGACCGACAACCGTTAGGAGACTGAACCATGCATTCGCATCCCGAAGCCGCCGATACGCTGATCGTCGGCGCGCAACTGTACGACGGCACCGGCGCGCCGCCGGTCGAGCGCGACGTGGCGATCCGCGACGGGCGCATCGTCGCGATCGGCAATCTGTCGAACTGGCTCGCGGAAGAGGTGATCGAGGCCGAGGGGCGCGCGCTCGCGCCGGGCTTCATCGACGTGCACACGCACGACGACACCCACGTGATCCGCTCGCCGCAGATGCTGCCGAAGATCACGCAGGGGGTGACCACGGTGATCGTCGGCAATTGCGGGATCAGCGCGTCGCCGGTGTCGCTGAAGGGCGATCCGCCCGATCCGATGAACCTGCTCGGCGAGCGCGACGCGTTCCAGTACCCGACCTTCGCCGCCTATGTGGACGCGGTCAACGCCGCGCGCCCGGCGGTCAACGTCGGCGCGCTGATCGGCCATACCGCGCTGCGCAACAACCAGATGGACCGGCTCGACCGCGCGGCGAGCCCGCAGGAAATCGACGGGATGCGCGTGCAGCTCGAAGAAGCGCTCGAGCACGGCGCGCTCGGGTTGAGTTCGGGGCTCGCGTACGGCTCGGCGTTTGCCGCGCCGACCGAGGAAGTGATGGCGCTCGCCGAGCCGCTCGCGCTCGCAGGCGCGCTGTACACCACGCACATGCGTACCGAGTTCGACGCGATTCTCGATGCGATGGACGAGGCGTACAAGGTCGGCCGCCATGCGCGCGTGCCGGTCGTGATCTCGCATCTGAAGTGCGCGGGGCCGTCGAACTGGGGGCGCAGCGTCGAGGTGCTGAAGTCGCTCGAAGGCGCGCGCGGCTCGCAGCCGGTCGGTTGCGACTGCTACCCGTACAACCGCAGCTCGTCGACGCTCGATCTGAAGCAGGTGACCGGCGATATCGACATCACGATCACGTGGTCGGAGCCGCATCCGGAGATGGCCGGCAAGCTGATCCGCGAGATCGCGGCCGAGTGGGGCGTAACGCAACAGGAAGCCGGCAAGCGGCTGCAACCGGCGGGCGCGGTCTATCACAACATGTCGGAAGACGACGTGCGGCGCATCCTGTCGCATCCGGCGACGATGGTCGGCTCGGACGGCCTGCCGAACGATCCGCTGCCGCATCCGCGGCTGTGGGGCGCGTTTCCGCGCGTGCTCGGCCACTATGTGCGCGATGCCGGTCTGCTGCCGCTCGAAGAGGCGGTGCGCAAGATGACGAGCCTGTCCGCGCGCCGCTTCGGGCTCGCGCAGCGCGGCGAGGTGCACGTCGGCTATCACGCGGACCTGGTGCTGTTCGACCCGGCCAGGGTGCTCGACGTCGCGACCTTCGACAAACCGCAGCAGGCGGCGGCCGGGATCGACGCGGTGTGGGTCAATGGCGTGCTCACGTATCGCGACGGCGCGGTGACCGGCGAGCGGGCCGGCTGCTTCGTCGCGCGCGGCGCGGTGCCGAAGGCCGACGCACCGCACGCGTTCTGATTTTTTCTCGATTGAAACGATTGATGGTGGCACGCGCGGCGACGGCGCCGCGCAGATGCCCGACTTTTTAAGGAGTGTGACGATGAAGCGATATGGCGTGGAAGGCGGAAAGGGTACCGGCGGTCAGGTGATGCCGTTTGCGCGCGCGGTCGAGGCGGACGGCTGGCTGTTCGTGTCGGGCCAGACGCCGATGGAAAACGGCGAAGTGATCAACGGCGGCATCGTCGAGCAATCGCACAAGGCGATCCAGAACGTGTTCGCGATCCTGAAGGAAGCCGGCTACGGCGCCGAGCACGTGGTGCGCTGCGGCGTGTGGCTCGACGATCCGCGCGACTTCGCATCGTTCAACAAGGTGTTCCGCGAGTACTTCGGCGAGAACCCGCCGGCGCGCGCGTGTGTGGTGTCGTCGATGGTGATCGACTGCAAGGTCGAAGTGGACTGCGTCGCGTATAAGAAGCCGGCGGCCTGAGCGGTCTAGTTGAGCTTTGAAACGGCAGGGGCGCCGGGGACCTTGATGGTCCACGGCGCCCCTGTTGCGTTGACGGCTGGACGCGTTGTTCAGCCGCGGGCGCTTACTGTCGCGCGAGCCGCAGATTGTCCGGCATCGGCGAGTTGTAGTTGGTGCGGAACGGATTGATATCGAGCCCGCCGCGCCGCGTATAGCGCGCATACACAGCGAGCTTCAACGGTTTGCACATCTTCATGATGTCGACGAAGATCCGCTCGACGCACTGCTCGTGAAAACCGGTGTGATTGCGGTACGAGATGATGTAGCGCAAGAGGCTCGCCTGATCGATCTGCGGACCCGCGTAGTGAATCTGCACGGTGCCCCAGTCGGGCTGGCCGGTCACCGGGCAGTTCGACTTCAGCAGGTTCGAGAACAGCGTTTCCTCGACCGGCGCTTCATCGTGCGCGGCGCTCAGGAGCGACGCGTCCGGCTGATAGACGTGCGCGTCGAGTTCGAGCCGGTCGAGCGACAGACCGTCGAATTCTTCCATCTTCAGCTTCGCGAATTCATGCGGCGTGGCCAGATGCACCGACACGGTCGCGCCGCACGACGCGGACACGTCGCGCCTGATCGTGTCGCGCACGCTCTCCACCGACTCGAACGCGGTCTGCGCGAACGAGCCGAGATACAGCTTGAACGATTTGGACTCGACGATGTTCGGCGAGTCGGCCGGCACGAAGAACGTCGCGACCGCGATCTGCGGCTTGCCGCGCGTATTCAGCCACGACAGTTCGTACGCGTTCCAGATGTCGGTGCCGAAGAACGGCAGGCGCGCGCCGATGCCGATCGCCTCGCGCGCGTTGCTGCGCGCGATCGGGAACAGCAGCGTCGGATCGTATTGTTCGGTGTAAGTCGAGGACTTACCGAGCGGGGATTGTTCGGGTGTCATGATGCGTTCACGATGCCACTCAGCACGTGCCCGGTCGCCGTTACGACGCGGGCCGATTCGCAGTGGCCAAGCTGGTCGTCGAAGAAAAAGTCCGGCTCGAACTCGCGCAGGAAAGCGCTTTTGTCGAGGCCGCCGAGGAACATCGCTTCGTCGATTTCGATGTTCCAGGCCATCAGGGTGCGGATCGCGCGCTCGTGCGCGGGCGCCGAGCGGGCGGTAACGAGGGCCGTGCGAATCCGCATTTGCGCGGCGCTGTCCGCGAGTTTCTGCAGACGGTGCAGCGCTTCGAGCAGCGGCTTCAGCGGGCCGTCCGCGAGCGGCAGGTGCTTGTTGTCGATCTCGTGACTGACGAATGCGCGCAGGCCGTCGTTCTGGAAGATCCGCTCCGCTTCGTCGGAAAACAATACCGCGTCGCCGTCGAACGCAATGCGGATTTCGTCCGGGTACTTGCCCGCCATTTTCGCCGATTCCGGCAAGACGCGTGCGGCCGGAAAACCGGCGGCGAGCGCATCGCGCACGTCCTGCTGATTCGCGGACAGAAACAGCGACGCATTGAGCGGCTTCAGATAACCGAACGGCGCACGCCCGCGCGTGAACACGCCGCGCTCGACCGTCAGGCCGTGTTCGCGGCACGAATGAAACGCGCGCAGGCCGCTGATCGGATCGCTGCGCGACAGGATCACCACTTCGACGCGATGGCCGCCGGTGTTCAGCGCGAGCAGCTTGCGAATCAGCGGAAACGCGACGCCGGGTTTGGCGGGCACGTGCAGGCGCTCGCGCTGCAACGCTTCGTACGCGCGCAGGTCGCCGGCCTCGTACACGCGGTTCTCTTCTTCGAAGTCGAACAGCGCGCGCGACGAGATCGCGACCACCAGTTTGTCGGCGAGTGAAATCGGCATGGATACGTTCCGGTGTCCGAATGGATCAGGCGAGGAACAGGCGGTAGACCGGGTTCTTCGTCTCCTCCCAGTTCGGATAACCGAGCGTCGCGAGGAAGCGGTTGAATTCCGCATTCTCGCTTTCGGGCACCTGGATGCCGACCAGGATCGAGCTGTAGTCCGCGCCCTGGTTGCGGTAATGGAACAGGCTGATGTTCCAGTTCGGCGCCATCGACGACAGGAACTTCATCAGCGCGCCCGGCCGCTCCGGAAACTCGAAACGGAACAGACGCTCGTCATGCGCGAGCGGCGAGCGGCCGCCGACCATGTAGCGGATGTGCTGTTTCGACAGTTCATCGAAGGTCAGGTCGACGGTTGCGAAGCCGTGCGTTTCGAACGCGCCGGCGATCTGCGCGGACTCGCTGCGATTGCGGATCTGCACGCCGACGAAGATGTGTGCTGAATTCGCGTCCGCGATCCGGTAGTTGAACTCGGTCACGTTGCGGGTGCCGACCAGTTCGCAGAAGCGTTTGAAACTGCCGCGTTCTTCGGGGATCGTCACCGCGAAGACCGCTTCGCGTGCTTCGCCGACTTCCGCGCGTTCGGCGACGAAGCGCATCCGGTCGAAGTTCATGTTCGCGCCAGAGGTGATCGCGATCAGCGTCTGGTTCTCGATGCCCTCGCGCTCCGCGTATTGCTTCAGGCCGGCAACGGCCAAAGAACCCGCCGGTTCGAGCACGCTGCGGGTGTCCTGGAACACGTCCTTGATCGCCGCGCACAGTGCATCGGTATTCACGAGCAGCACGTCGTCGAGGTATTCGCTGCACAGGCGGAAGGTTTCTTCGCCGACGAGTTTGACCGCGGTGCCGTCGGAGAACAGGCCCACTTCATTCAGCGTCACGCGTTCGCCCGCTTTCAGCGATGCAGCCATCGCGCACGAATCGTCGGTCTGCACGCCGATCACCTTGATCTCCGGACGCACGGATTTGACGTACGCGGCCACGCCTGCCGCAAGTCCACCGCCGCCGATCGGCACGAAGATCGCGTGGATCGGCCCCTGATGCTGGCTCAGAATTTCCATCGCAACCGTGCCCTGGCCGGCGATCACATACGGGTCGTCGAACGGATGGACGAAGGTCAGGCCGCGCTCTTCCTGCAGCTTCACCGCGTGCCCATACGCATCGCTATACGACTCACCCGACTGCACGACCTCGACGGTCGGCCCGCCGTGCGTACGAATCGCGTCGACCTTCACCTGCGGGGTCGTCACCGGCACGACGATGATCGCCTTCACGCCCATCCGCGCCGCCGACAACGCGACCCCCTGCGCATGATTGCCTGCCGACGCGGTAATCACGCCGCGCGCGAGCGCATCGGCCGGAATATGCGCCATCTTGTTGTACGCGCCGCGCAGCTTGAACGAGAACACCGGCTGGTTGTCCTCGCGCTTCAGATACACCGGGTTATGCAGCCGCGTCGACAGATTCGGCGCGCGTTCGAGTTCGGTCTCGCGCGCGACGTCGTAGACGCGGGCGGTCAGGGTCTTTTTCAGGTAGTCGTGGGAGGCCATACGGGTGGCGCGGGGCGCTGTGTGAGACGGGAAAGCGACAATGATAGCGCCAACGGTGTGTGCGCCGGCCTTTCCGCGCGTTCCGCGCCAACGCCGGCGGGCCCGTTGCGGCGGGGTGTCGTCTCGCGATGCCGGCGCCGTCCTGTCAACCGTCCGGACGGTCAGCCAATCGCCGGCCCAAAGCCGCCCGATTTACCGCCCAGCACGCCCCCCGATTCGTCCCGAAAGCGCCCGAACCCCCGCCGCTGCCCGATTTCCACCCGCAACGCCTGGCGGCATCATGCGGTAGAATTTCGTTTTGGAATAAGGATCGGAAGATGCACTGGCAGCCCCGGAGCGCCCACTTGATGCCCGTCCCGCGCGAATCGTGTCCCGCGGCGGAGCGTCATGTCCGTCATGCACGATCGTGTAGCTGCCTCTGAGTGCCGCGAAGCGGTTGGCGTGGGTAGACCGCCGGCCGTTCGCCTCCTTGCAAGCCCTAGAAGATTTCAAGCATTGCGCCCCACGCGCATTGTCGGCCGACGCCTCGCGATGAGAGCGCCCGGCTGACCTACCGAGTCGTCCAACCATGAACGCACCTCAAGTTTTCGATCCGCACGGCGCCGCCGCTGCGGTGGCCGCCGATCCCGAAGCGCGCCTGCGCGAAATTCCCTATAACTACACGTCGTTCTCCGACCGCGAAATCGTCATCCGCCTGCTGGGCAACGACGCCTGGGACGCGCTCGCCGAACTGCGCGCCGAACGCCGTACTGGCCGCTCGGCGCGGATGCTGTACGAAGTGCTCGGCGATATCTGGGTAGTGCGCCGCAACCCGTATCTGCAGGACGATCTGCTCGACAATCCGAAGCGCCGCGCGATGCTGATCGAGGCGCTCAATCACCGCCTCGCCGAAATCGAGAAGCGCCGCCGCGCCGATCTGAGCGAACACGGCGATGAAGCCGGCGTCGAGCGCGCCGCCCGGGTCGAGAAGCTCGTGCAGGCCGCGCGCCGCGCCGTCGAAGAATTCGGCAAGGAATTCCAGCAGACCTACGACCTGCGCCGCCGCGCGACCCGCGTGCTCGGCAAGGTCACGCAGAAAGACAACATCAAGTTCGACGGGCTGTCGCGCGTTGCGCACGTGACCGACGCGACCGACTGGCGCGTCGAATACCCGTTCGTCGTGCTGACGCCGGACTCCGAGCAGGAGATCGCCGGCATGATCAAGGCCTGCTTCGAGCTCGGCCTGACCGTGATTCCGCGCGGAGGCGGTACCGGCTACACCGGCGGCGCGGTGCCGCTCACGCCGTTCTCGGCCGTGATCAACACCGAAAAGCTCGAACAGCTCGGCCCGGTCGAGATGACCGAGCTGCCGGGCGTCGATCGCAAGGTCGCGACGATCTTCTCCGGCGCGGGCGTGGTCACCCGTCGCGTGACCGAGGCGGCCGAGCAGGCCGGCTTCGTGTTCGCGGTCGACCCGACTTCGCTCGATGCGTCCTGCGTCGGCGGCAACGTCGCGATGAACGCGGGCGGCAAGAAGGCCGTGCTGTGGGGCACCGCGCTGGACAACCTCGCATGGTGGCGGATGGTCGACCCGGAAGGGAACTGGCTCGAAGTCACGCGTCTCGATCACAACCTGGGCAAGATTCACGACATCGAAGTCGCGCGTTTCGAGCTGAAGTGGTTCGACGGCAACCACGCGCCGGGCGAGAAGCTGCTGCGCAGCGAAGCGCTCGACATCAAGGGCCGCGTGTTCCGCAAGGAAGGCCTCGGCAAGGACGTCACCGATAAATTCCTCGCCGGCCTGCCGGGCGTGCAGAAGGAAGGCTGCGACGGTCTGATCACGTCGGCGCGCTGGATTCTGCACAAGATGCCCGCGCATACGCGCACCGTCTGCCTCGAATTCTTCGGCCAGGCGCGCGAGGCGATTCCGAGCATCGTCGAAATCAAGGACTACCTGTTCGAAACGTCGCGCCAGGGCGGCGCGATTCTGGCTGGCCTCGAACACCTCGACGAGCGCTATCTGCGCGCGGTCGGCTACGCGACCAAGAGCAAGCGCAACGCGTTTCCGAAGATGGTGCTGATCGGCGACATCGTCGGCGACGACGCGGACGCGGTCGCGCAGGCCACCTCGGAAGTCGTGCGGATGGCTAACGGCAAGAGCGGCGAAGGCTTCGTCGCGGTCAGCGCCGAAGCGCGCAAGCGCTTCTGGCTCGACCGCAGCCGCACCGCCGCGATCGCCAAGCACACCAACGCGTTCAAGATCAACGAAGACGTGGTGATTCCGCTCGACCGGATGGGCGAGTACACCGACGGGATCGAGCGCATCAATATCGAGCTGTCGCTGAAGAACAAGCTGCAACTGGTCGACGCGCTCGAAGCGTTCTTCAAGGCCGGCAAGCTGCCGCTCGGCAAGTCCGACGACGCGAACGAAATCCCCAGCGCCGAACTGCTCGAAGATCGCGTGCAACAGGCGCTCGATCTGCTCGCGCGGGTGCGTACCCGCTGGGAGTTCGTGCGCGACAAGCTCGATCTGTCGCTGCGCGAGGCGCAGCACTACCTGGTTGGTCTCGGCTACGAAGCGTTCGCCGAGAAGTTCGCCGACCGCGTCGATGCGCAGCCGGGCGCGAACGTGTTCCATCTCGCGCAGGACCGCACGATCCGCGTGTCGTGGAAGCAGGAAATCCGCGCCGAATTGCGGCAGATTTTCAATGGCGGCGAATTCAAGCCGATCCTCGACGAGGCCCAGGCGATCCACAAGCGGGTGCTGCGCGGCCGCGTATTCGTCGCGCTGCACATGCACGCGGGCGACGGCAACGTGCACACGAACCTGCCGGTCAACTCCGACAACTACGAGATGCTGCAGGACGCGCACGTCGCGGTCGCGCGCATCATGAAGCTCGCGCGTTCGCTCGACGGCGTGATCTCCGGCGAACACGGCATCGGCATCACCAAGCTCGAATTCCTGACCGACGACGAAATCGGCGAATTCCGCGCCTACAAGCAGCGCGTCGATCCGCATGGCCGCTTCAACGCGGGCAAGCTGCTCGAAGGCGCGGACCTGCGCAACGCGTACACGCCGAGCTTCGGGCTGATGGGCTACGAATCGCTGATCATGCAGCAGTCCGACATCGGCGCGATTTCCGAATCGATCAAGGACTGCCTGCGCTGCGGCAAATGCAAGCCGGTGTGCGCGACCCACGTGCCGCGCGCGAACCTGCTGTACAGCCCGCGCAACAAGATTCTCGCCACCTCGCTGCTGGTCGAGGCGTTCCTGTACGAAGAGCAGACCCGCCGCGGCGTGTCGATCAAGCACTGGGACGAATTCAACGACGTCGCCGATCACTGCACGGTCTGCCACAAGTGCGTGACGCCGTGCCCGGTGAAGATCGACTTCGGCGACGTGACGATGAACATGCGCAACCTGCTGCGCAAGATGGGCAAGAAGAAGTTCAATGCGGGCAACGCGGCCGGCATGTTCTTCCTGAACGCGACCAATCCGCAGACCATCAACCTCGCGCGCACCGCGATGATGGGCGTCGGCTACAAGGCGCAGCGCCTCGGCAACGAAGTGCTGAAGAAGTTCACGAAGAAGCAGACCGCGCATCCGCCGGCAACGGTCGGCAAGCCGGCGATCACCCAGCAGGTGATCCACTTCATGAACAAGAAGATGCCGGGCAATCTGCCGAAGAAGACGGCGCGCGCGTTGCTCGACATCGAGGACAACAAGATCGTCCCGATCATTCGCAATCCGAAGACCACCACTTCGGATACCGAAGCGGTGTTCTACTTCCCGGGCTGCGGCTCGGAGCGGCTGTTCTCGCAGGTCGGTCTGGCGACTCAGGCGATGCTGTGGGAAGCGGGCGTGCAGACGGTGTTGCCGCCGGGCTACCTGTGCTGCGGTTATCCGCAGCGCGGTTCGGGCCAGTTCGACAAGGCCGAGCAGATCGTCACCGATAACCGCGTGCTGTTCCACCGCGTCGCGAATACGCTGAACTATCTCGACATCAAGACGGTGGTCGTGTCGTGCGGGACCTGCTACGACCAGCTCGCCGGGTATGAATTCGAGAAGATTTTCCCGGGCTGCCGGATCGTCGACATTCACGAGTACCTGCTCGAGAAGGGCATCAAGCTCGACGGCGTGAACGGCGTGCGCTACATGTACCACGACCCGTGCCACTCGCCGATCAAGACGATCGACCCGGTCAAGCTGGTCAATCAGCTGATGGGCTCGGAGAACGACGGCTACAAGATCGAGAAGAACGATCGCTGCTGCGGCGAATCGGGCACGCTCGCGGTGACGCGTCCGGACGTGTCGACCCAGGTGCGCTTCCGCAAGGAAGAGGAAATCCGCAAGGGCGCCGCGAAGCTGCGCGGCATTCCGCTGGTCGCGGAAGCGGGCGCGAATGCGATCAATCCCGCCAATGCATCGGCGGGGGCCGCCGGCGCGCCGACCGGTTCGGTGCTGAAGGCCGGCGACGGTCCGCAGCCGAACGGGGCGACCGACGTGAAGATCCTGACCAGCTGCCCGTCCTGCCTGCAAGGGCTGTCGCGCTACAACGAGGATGCCGGCACCGAGGCGGATTACATCGTGGTCGAGATGGCACGTCACGTGCTCGGCGAGAACTGGATGGCGGACTACGTTCAACGGGCGAACAATGGCGGAATCGAGCGCGTGCTGGTTTAATGGCACGACCGACGATTCTTTGCTGAGGACGACGATGGACTGCGTTTTTTGCCGTGAAGACGGCGGCGATGTGCTGTGGCAGGACGACTCGCTGCGGGTCGTCCTCGCCGACGAAGCCGATTACCCGGGCTTTTGCCGGGTCATCTGGAATGCGCATGTCGCCGAGTTTTCGGATCTTTCCGGTAGCGAGCGCGATCGCGTGATGCACGCGGTGTACGCGGTCGAACGCGCGCTGCGGCGCGTGATGCAACCGGTGAAGATCAACCTGGCGAGCCTCGGCAACCAGGTGCCGCACGTGCACTGGCACGTGATTCCGCGTTATTCGAACGACGCGCATTTCCCCCTGCCGATCTGGGCGCCGCGCCAGCGCACGGTGTCCGAAGCGATGCTGTCGGCGCGCCGTGCGCAAGCCACGCTGCTGCGCGAGGCGGTGCGGCAGGAAATCGAACAGGCGCTGGGCTGAACGTCCCCGCGCCGGTGCCGCTCGCCGGGTTCGCCGCCAATGGCGCGGCGAGCCCGGCGAGCGCCGTTATCTATTAGAGGCCAACATGAGCGGATTGACCCCCGAGACGCCGGTGCCGACCGGCGTGGTCGTGCATTCGAAGTCGCGTGTGCTCGAAGTGCAGTACGCAAACGGCGAAGCGTATCGTCTGCCGTTCGAGTTGCTACGCGTGTATTCGCCGTCGGCGGAAGTGCAGGGCCACGGGCCCGGCCAGGAAACGCTGCAGACCGGCAAGCGCGAGGTGACGATCACGATGATCGAAGGCGTCGGCAATTACGCGCTGCAGCCCACGTTCTCCGACGGTCATTCGACCGGCATCTATTCGTGGGACCTGCTGCACGACATGGCGGTGCGCCAGGACGATTTGTGGCGCGCGTATCTCGCGAAGCTGGCGGCGGCCGGCGTCGATCGCGACACGCCGATGGTGCCCGCCGCGGCGGCGCACGGCCACTGTCACTGATACGATTCGCCCCCTCACGCCGCGCGAGCGGCGCAACATTCAAGAAAGAACACGCGAAAGGACGAGCGCGATGAGCAAAACCCACTTCGGCTTTCAATCGGTCGACGAACAGGACAAGGCGCAGAAGGTGGCGGGGGTGTTCCACTCGGTGGCCTCCAACTACGACTTGATGAACGACCTGATGTCGGGCGGATTGCACCGCGCGTGGAAGATGTTCACGATCGCCCAGGCGAATGTGCGGCCGGGCTTCAAGGTGCTCGACATCGCGGGGGGCACCGGCGATCTGTCCAAGGCATTCGCGAAGCAGGCGGGCGAGAGCGGCGAAGTCTGGCATACCGACATCAACGAATCGATGCTGCGGGTGGGCCGCGACCGGCTGCTCGACAAGGGCGTCATCACCCCAGCGCTGCTGTGCGACGCGGAGAAAATCCCGTTTCCGGACAACTACTTCGACGTCGTCACGGTTGCGTTCGGTCTGCGTAATATGACCCATAAGGACGTCGCGCTCGCGGAGATGCGGCGCGTGCTGAAGCCGGCCGGGCGTCTGCTGGTGCTGGAATTCTCGAAGGTGTGGGAGCCGCTCAAGAAGGTCTACGACGTGTATTCGTTCAAGGTGTTGCCGTGGCTCGGCGAGCGTTTCGCCAAGGACGCGGACAGCTACCAGTACCTGGCGGAGTCGATTCGTATGCATCCGGACCAGGAAACTTTGAAAACAATGATGGAACAAGCGGGTCTCGACGGCGTCAAATATTACAATTTGTCAGCTGGCGTGGTAGCGTTACATGTGGGGACGAAATACTAGGGTCCCTAACCCATCGATTTTTAAAGGAAATTCCGAAATGTCCGATTCCACGTTGTTATCTCCCTGTAAGGTGAAGCGGTCGCTGGCGAGAAGAATCGGACTGATCGCGATGGTCGGTCTGATCATGACCGGCACCCTTGTCTCTCTCGACGCCGAAGCCCGCCGCATGGGCGGGGGCCGCAGCATCGGCCGTCAGTCGAATACCGTTCAGCAGCAGCACCAGAGCCCGCCGCCGTCGCAGCCGGGGCAGAACAGCCAGGCTCTCCAGCAGCAGCGCGCGCCGACCCCCACGCCGACGCCGCCCGCGGCGCCTAACCGTAACCGCTGGCTCGGGCCGATCGCGGGTCTCGCCGCGGGTCTCGGTATCGCCGCGTTGCTGTCTCACTTCGGCCTCGGCGAAGCGTTCGCCGGCATGTTTGCGAACGTGATCGTGATCGCGTTGATCGCGATGGTCGGGATCTGGCTGATTCGCCGCTTCATGAACCGTAAGCGCGCCGGGTCGCAGCCGGCGTATGCGGGCGCGGCGCCGTCGCTGAACACGAGCCAGACCGGCTATACGCAGGAGCCGCGCTACAGCGCGCCGTCGACCGGTTCGTACCTCGAGCCGCAAGGTAATCCGGTTACCACGCCGGCAGTCGGCGCGACGCCGTCGGTGCCGGCCGGCTTCGACTCCGAAGCGTTCCTGCGCAACGCGAAGGTGTACTTCGTGCGCCTGCAGGCCGCGTGGGACGTCGGCAACGTCGAGGACATCCGCGAATTCACCACGCCGGAAATGTTCGCCGAAGTGCGCGTCGACCTCGCGTCGCGCGGCGCGCAGTCGAACCAGACCGACGTCGTCCAGTTGAACGCGGATCTGCTCGGTGTCGAGGAGCGCGGCAACGAGTACCTCGCGAGCGTGCGCTTCTCCGGTCTGATTCGCGAACAGCCGGGCGCGGCGGCCGAGCCGTTCGTCGAAGTCTGGAATCTGTCGAAAGCGAACCGTGCCGGCGAAGGCTGGCTGCTCGCCGGCATTCAGCAGGTCGAACAGCACTGAGTTGCTGAAGCGCCGCGCGCGGCTGGTCACAAAGGCCCGCGCGGCGTTGATCCGGTTCATCGCTGACGCATCGAATAGGCCGTTCGGCATAGCAGGCCGCGAAGCGAACGGACGTTACAATAGGAACCCGCGCGAGCACCTCGCTCGCGCGGGTTTTTTCTTGCCACTTTCGATGACCCTTGCCGCCAAGCCCTTCGCTGCTGCTGTCAATCATCTGCTCGCCCGGGAATCATGGGCCCGCGAGCGCCTCGTCCCCTATGCGGGCAAGACCGCCCGCCTGTCATGTCCGCCTGTCGTACTCGCGCTGTTGGTGCAGCCGGACGGCTACCTCGGCACGCTCGACGAAAGCGATGCGCATCAGTTCGACGTGACGATCTCGGTGCCGTCCGATGCGTTGCCGGCCTTCGTGCAAGGCGGCCAGGCGGCCGTGATGAAGCACGTGAAGATCGAAGGCGATGCCGAGTTCGCGACGGTGATCGCGAAGCTCGCCGAGCATCTGCGCTGGGAGCCGGAGGAAGATCTCGCGAAGCTGATCGGCGATGGGCCGGCGTGGCGCATTACTTCGTTGGTGCGCTCGGTCGGCGGCCACGTGCAACGCACCGGCCGCAATCTGCTCGATACCGCGGCCGAATATCTGCTCGACGAAAATCCGCAGCTGGTGCGCCGCACCGCGCTCGCGGATTTCAATGTCGAGCTGGCGCGCGCGCGCGATGCGCTGGCGCGCGTCGAAAAGCGGATCGAGCGTCTCGAACAGAAGGTCGAAGCCCGCGGCGCATATGCGCCGGGCGGCGCCGCCACGTCGCGCGGCACGCGCTAGTCACCGGGCCAAGTCATGCGTTTTCTGCGTTTCCTCAAAATATTCTTCACCGTCATCCGCTTCGGTCTCGACGAGATGATGCTCAGCCGCATCAACGATCGCCGCGTGCGCTTGTTGCTGCGTATCACCACGCTCGGCCGCAAGTTCGACGCGCCGCCGGGCGTGCGTCTGCGGCTCGCGCTTGAAAGTCTCGGGCCGATCTTCGTCAAGTTCGGCCAGGTGCTGTCGACGCGCCGCGATCTGCTGCCGGTCGACATCGCGAATGAACTCGCGAAGTTGCAGGACCAGGTGCCGCCGTTCGACTCGGCGGTTGCGATCGGGCTGGTCGAGAAGTCGCTCGGCGCGCCGGTCGACGTGCTGTTCGACGACTTCGAGCGGGTGCCGGTCGCGAGCGCGTCGATCGCGCAGGTTCACTTCGCGAAGGTCAAGGCCGGTCAGCATGCGGGCAAGGCCGTCGCGGTGAAAGTGCTGCGGCCGAACATGCTGCCGGTGATCGACTCCGATCTCGCGCTGCTGCGCGACATCGCGGTGTGGGCCGAGCGCCTGTGGGCCGACGGCAAGCGCCTGAAGCCGCGCGAGGTGGTCGCCGAATTCGACAAGTATCTGCACGACGAGCTGGACCTGATGCGCGAGGCGGCCAACGGCAGCCAGTTGCGGCGCAACTTCCAGGGGCTCGACCTGCTGATGGTGCCGGAGATGTACTGGGAGTTCTGTACGCCCACGGTGCTGGTGATGGAGCGGATGGTCGGGGTGCCGATCAGCCAGGTCGACACGCTGCGCGCGGCCGGTGTCGATATTCCGAAGCTCGCGCGCGAAGGCGTCGAAATCTTCTTCACGCAGGTGTTCCGCGACGGCTTTTTCCACGCCGACATGCACCCGGGCAACATCCAGGTGAGTCTCGATCCGGCGCACTTCGGCCGCTATATCGCGCTCGATTTCGGCATCATCGGCGCGCTGTCGGACTTCGATAAGAACTACCTCGCGCAGAACTTCCTTGCGTTTTTCAAGCGCGACTACCATCGCGTCGCGACGCTGCATCTGGAGTCCGGCTGGGTGCCGCCGACCACTCGCGTCGAAGAACTGGAAAGCGCGATCCGCGCGGTGTGCGAGCCGTATTTCGATCGCGCGCTGAAAGATATTTCGCTCGGCCAGGTGCTGATGCGGCTGTTCTCGACCTCGCGCCGCTTTAACGTCGAGATTCAGCCGCAGCTGGTGCTGTTGCAGAAGACCATGCTGAACGTGGAAGGCTTGGGCCGTTCGCTCGATCCCGAGCTGGATCTGTGGAAGACCGCGAAGCCTTATCTCGAACGCTGGATGAACGAGCAGATCGGTCTGCGCGGCTGGTACGAGCGGCTCAAAATCGAAGTGCCGCAGTGGAGCAAGACGCTGCCGCAACTGCCGCGTCTGATTCATTACGCGCTGGCCGAGCATCACAATCCGGTCGGCGGCGCCAACGACGACGTGATCCGCCAGATCCTGCTCGAGCAGAAGCGCACCAATCGACTGCTGCAAGGCCTGCTGCTGTTCGGCGTTGCGGTTGGCGTCGGCGCGGTGCTCGCGCGGGCGTTTCTGATGTTCGCTTATGGCGGCTGAGCGCGGCTGACGCCGGCCGGCCACAACCTGTACGAGGCACCCGATGAGCGATCCGACCCAACCCTCCGCACCCGATTTCGAGACCCGCGATCCGAACTCGCCAGAGTTCTGGGACGAACGCTTCGAGCGCCACTTCACGCCGTGGGATCAGGCGGGCGTGCCGTCGGCGTTTCGCGCGTTCGCCGAACGTCATCGCGACGCCGCGGTGCTGATTCCGGGCTGCGGCAGCGCGTACGAAGCAGTGTGGCTCGCGCGGCAGGGCAACCCGGTCCGCGCGATCGACTTCTCGGCTGCGGCGGTCGCGGCGGCGCGCGAGCAGCTGGGCGCGCAGGACGCACAACTGGTCGAGCAGGCGGATTTCTTCACTTATGAGCCGCCGTTCGAACCGGCATGGATTTATGAGCGCGCGTTTTTCTGCGCGTTGCCGCCGGCACGCCGTGCCGACTACGTGCGGCGGATGGCGGAGCTGTTGCCGTCAGGCGGCCTGCTCGCGGGCTTCTTTTTTCTCGGCGCGACGCCGAAGGGGCCGCCGTTCGGCACCGAGCGAAGTGAACTCGACGCGTTGTTCGCGCCGTACTTCGAGCTGATCGAGGACGAGCCGGTGGCCGATTCGATCGCTGTGTTCGCCGGCCGCGAGCGCTGGCTGAGCTGGCGGCGGCGCGCATAACGGCGCGGCCCGCACCGTTCCACACGGCGCGCTCTTGACAGTGGCGCGGGCCGCCCCCAACTGACGCGACGGCGCGCGCGTCGCGCGCCCGCTTCTTGAAAACCGGGGAGCGGCCATCGTTTGCGGCTATAATTCAAGGCTTTGCAAGCGTTTACAAGATTTCAGTAGGGATTTGGAGTAGGAAAGGATCATGCCGATCTACGCTTATCGATGCGGGTCATGCGGTTTCGGGAAGGACGTGCTCCAGAAGATGAGCGACCCCCAGTTGACGCAGTGCCCCGAGTGCGGAAAAGACACTTTTAGCAAGCAGCTCACCGCCGCCGGTTTCCAGCTGAAAGGCTCGGGCTGGTACGTGACCGATTTCCGCGGCGGCAGCGGCGGAACCAGCGCGCCAGCCTCCTCGGAAACGAAGTCCGAGCCGGCCGCCGCGACTTCGGACGCACCGGCTGCAGCCCCTGCCGCGCCCGCGGCCTCCGCTGCGCCGGCGGCCGCCGCGAGCCCGAGCGGCTCCGGCAGCGCCTAGTAGCACAGCCGCCCTGCGTGGGCGGCGCATCTGTCGCGCGGCGGGCCTCGGCCCCCGCGGCTTTCTGGCGGTACACATGACGACGAAAAAAACCACGCTCAAATCGGTGTTTCTGACTGGCCTGCTGGTGCTGGTGCCTCTGGCCATCACACTGTGGGTGCTCGGTCTGATCATCGGCACGATGGACCAGACGCTGTTGCTGCTGCCCATGTCGTGGCAGCCGGAACGCGCGATCGGTTATCGGCTGCCGGGCCTCGGCGCGGTGCTGACGCTCGCGTTCATCTTTGTCGTCGGCCTGTTGACGCAGAACTTCATTGGGCAGAAGCTCGTCCAGTGGTGGGAGTTGCTGGTCGCGCACATTCCGGTGGTCGGCCCGCTCTACACCAGCGTCAAGCAGGTGTCCGACACGCTGCTGTCGAGCAGCGGCAACGCGTTCCGCAAGGCGCTGCTGATCGAGTACCCGCGCCGCGGTTCCTATACGATCGGGTTTCTGACCGGCGTGCCGGGCGGCGACGTGGTCAATCACCTGCAGGAAGACTACGTCAGCGTGTACGTGCCGACCACGCCGAACCCGACGTCCGGCTTCTTCCTGATGGTGCCGAAAAGCGAAGTGATCGAGCTCGACATGACCGTCGACGCTGCGCTCAAGTACATCGTTTCGATGGGCGTCGTGGCGCCGTCCGCGCCGCCGCCGGCGCCGGTGCGCCGCACGACCGTCGAGCCTCCGCTGTAATGCCGGCGCGCAACGTTTCATGCAGGATCACCTGCGGCGCGCCGATCAACCAATGCAAAACGAAAGACAAACATCATGTCGATGAGATCTGAATACTGCGGTCTGGTGACCGAAGAACTGCTGGGCCAATCCGTCTCGCTGTGCGGCTGGGTAAGCCGCCGCCGCGACCATGGCGGCGTCATCTTCATCGACCTGCGCGATCGCGAAGGGCTCGTTCAGGTCGTCTGCGACCCGGATCGCGCCGACATGTTCAAGGTCGCCGAAGGCGTGCGCAACGAGTTCTGCGTGCAGGTCAAGGGTGTCGTGCGCGGCCGTCCGGAAGGCACCACGAACGCGTCGCTCAAGAGCGGCAAGATCGAAGTGCTGTGCCACGAACTGATCGTGCTGAACGCGTCGGTCACGCCGCCGTTCCAGCTCGACGACGACAACCTGTCGGAAACCACCCGCCTCACGCATCGCGTGCTCGATCTGCGCCGTCCGCAGATGCAGCACAACCTGCGTCTGCGCTACCGCGTCGCGATCGAAGTGCGCAAGTACCTCGACGAACAGGGCTTCATCGACATCGAAACGCCGATGCTGACGAAGAGCACGCCGGAAGGCGCGCGCGACTACCTCGTGCCGTCGCGTACCAACCCGGGTCAGTTCTTCGCGCTGCCGCAGTCGCCGCAGCTGTTCAAGCAGTTGCTGATGGTCGCGAACTTCGACCGTTACTACCAGATCACCAAGTGCTTCCGCGACGAAGACCTGCGCGCCGACCGTCAGCCGGAATTCACGCAGATCGACTGCGAAACCTCGTTCCTGACGGAACAGGAAATCCGCGATCTGTTCGAGGCGATGATCCGTCACGTGTTCAAGACCACGATCAACGTCGATCTGGCCGAGAAGTTCCCGGTGATGGAGTACGCGGAAGCGATGCGCCGCTTCGGTTCGGACAAGCCGGACCTGCGCGTGCAGCTCGAATTCACCGAGCTGACCGACGCGATGCGCGACGTCGACTTCAAGGTGTTCAGCACGCCGGCCAATACGAAGGACGGCCGCGTCGCGGCGCTGCGCGTGCCGAAGGGCGGCGAGCTCTCGCGCGGCGATATCGACAGCTACACGGAATTCGTGCGCATCTACGGCGCGAAGGGTCTCGCGTGGATCAAGGTCAACGAAGTCGCGAAGGGCCGTGACGGTCTGCAAAGCCCGATCGTCAAGAATCTGCACGACGAAGCGCTGAAGGCGATCATCGAGCGCACCGGCGCGCAAGACGGCGACATCATTTTCTTCGCGGCGGATCGCGCGAAGGTCGTCAACGACAGCCTCGGCGCGCTGCGTCTGAAGATCGGTCATTCGGAATTCGGCAAGGCCAACGGTCTCGTGCAGACCGGCTGGAAGCCGCTGTGGGTGATCGACTTCCCGATGTTCGAATACGACGAGGAAGACAACCGCTACGTGGCCGCGCATCACCCGTTCACGAGCCCGAAGGACGAGCACCTCGAGTACCTCGAAACGGATCCGGCGCGCTGCCTCGCGAAGGCCTATGACATGGTGCTGAACGGCTGGGAAATCGGCGGCGGCTCGGTGCGTATCTACCGCGAGGAAGTGCAGAGCAAGGTGTTCCGCGCGCTGAAGATCAACGCGGAAGAAGCGCAGGCGAAGTTCGGCTTCCTGCTCGACGCGCTGCAATATGGCGCGCCGCCGCACGGCGGTATCGCGTTCGGTCTGGACCGCATCGTCACGATGATGGCCGGCGCCGACTCGATCCGCGACGTGATCGCGTTCCCGAAGACGCAGCGCGCGCAGGATCTGCTCACGCAGGCGCCGAGCGAAGTCGACGAGCGTCAGCTGCGCGAACTGCACATCCGTCTGCGTTCGCCGGAACCGAAGGTGTAAGTAAGACGAGGGCCGCCGCGCGCGGCCCGCAAGTCTGGCGGCTGGTGGGCTGGCCACAACCTGCAAGCAGCAGGTGACCATGCGGCCCGCCGCCGCAAAAAAGCGACACATGCGCTATGAAAAGGCGCTGAGGTGAACCCGCCTCAGCGCCTTTTTCGTTTTTTGCGTTACAGTGAAGCCACCGTTTTCAGACCCTTTCGACTGTCATCCGACATGTACCGCGCGCGCGTCGCGCCTCGTTTTCTGCCATGCCGAAACCGCCGAAAATTCCGCAGTCCGTCCTCGTCGTCATTCATACGCCCGCGCTCGATGTGCTGCTGCTCGAGCGCGCCGATCATGCCGGCTTCTGGCAGTCGGTGACGGGCTCGAAGGACCGGCTCGACGAGCCGCTCGCCGATACGGCGGTGCGCGAGGTCGGCGAGGAGACCGGCATCATGATCGGCGGCGCGCTGGTGCCGCGCAGCGCGCTGTTCGACTGGCAATACTCGATCGATTACGAGATCTACCCGGAATTTCGCTACCGCTACGAAGCGGGGGTGATCCAGAACACCGAGCACTGGTTCAGCCTGCAGGTGCCCGAGCGCATCGACGTGACGCTCGCGCCGCGCGAGCACACGCGGTTTCAGTGGCTGCCGTATGAAGAGGCGGCGTCGCGGTGCTTTTCCGCGTCGAATGCCGATGCGATCCTGCAGTTGCCGCGCCGGCTCGGCGCGCGGCCGATCGTCGGCACTGAGGCCGGGCCGCTCGCCGGGGAGCGTAGCCAGTGAGCGCAGGCGGCGGTCGCTTCTCCCGTTTGCGGCACACGCTGCTCGGCCGCCGTTACTGGCAGCGCTACCGCTTCACCAGTAACAACGAGGTCAAGCTGCTGCGCTCTGGCGATGAGTTCTTCGACGCGCTGATCGAGCGCATCGATGCCGCCGAGCAAAGCGTCGCGCTCGAAACCTACATCTTCTGCGACGACGAATCCGGCCATGCGGTCAACGACGCGCTGCTGCGCGCCGCGAAACGCGGCGTGCGGGTGCGCGTGATTACCGACGGCATCGGCACCGCGCGGCTGAAAATGTTCGAGCAATGGCCGGCCGCGGGCATCGAGCATCGCATTTACAACCCGCATATCTTCGGCCGCTTCGGCTTTTCGCGCACTCACCGCAAGCTCGCGGTGGTCGACAACGAGATCGCCTATTGCGGCGGCATCAACATCGTCGACGACTACGAGAACAACGGCCAGAAGCTGCCGTACCGGCGCTGGGACTTCGCGGTCGAGTTGCGCGGCCCGGTGGTCAGCGACGTGCGCGACGCGATCGAAGTGCAATGGCGGCGGATTCGCATCGGCCACCGGCCGCTCGACTCGATCAAGCCGGACCTCTCGCCGCACGACGCGAGCTCGCTCGGCAGTCTGCGGCGGCGCCGCCGGCGTCGCAACGAGGAGCTATGGGCGGGCGGCGAGCCGTGCGTCGCGTTCGTCGCGCGCGATAACCTGATCAATCGCCGCGCGATCGAAAAGGCCTACCTCGCCGCGATCGGCCAGGCGCGCCACGAAATCCTGCTGGCCAATCCGTACTTCATGCCGGGACGCAAGCTGCGGCGCGCGCTGGTGTACGCGGCGAAGCGCGGCGTGGACGTGAAGCTGATCATCGGCCGCAAGGAGTTCAAGGCGCTCGATTACGCGGTGCCGTTTCTCTACAACGCGCTGTTGCGCGCGGGCGTGCAGATCGCCGAGTACGAGAAGACGCTGCTGCACGGCAAGGTCGCGGTGGTCGATTCCAACTGGGGCACCGTCGGCTCGTCGAATCTCGATGCGTTGAGCCTGATGCTGAACAACGAGGCGAACGTGGTGCTGGTCAATGATCAGTCGATTGCGAGCTTGCGCGAGGCGATCCTCGGCGCGTTCGCGGACGCGCGCCCAATCGATGAAGCGCACTACGAAAAGCGCCCGGCGCGGGTGCGCGCGATCAGCTGGATCGCGTACACGAGCTACCGCGTGGCGATGAAAGTGTTGACGGTTGGCGGTTACGACTAGCGGTGCAAAGGCTCCGCGCGTGCCCTGCAACGCGAGCCGGTTACGGCAGGTACGGAGCGGCGGCGAAGCACGGCGCGCGCGAGACAGAAAGAGAACACGCGCGCGCAGATCGGCAAGCCTCGACACAAGGCAAACGCCTCTAAAAATCTGATTGATCTACTTGATGAAAGCCGCAAAATTAGAGGCCGGGTTAGAAACCGGTTTCTAATAAAGTCCTTGTTTAGCGGACGGTCGCCCTCAATAATAGTACGGCCGTTCGATTTTAATTCTGGTCACATTAGAACGGTAAAAAGCTATGCGAAAAGGCGAACAAACGCGAGCCGCGATTCTCGATGCAGCACTCGATCTGGCAAGCCGTGACGGACTGGAAGGTCTGACCATCGGCCTGCTCGCCGAGCGTATGCAGATGAGCAAGAGTGGAGTGTTCGCGCATTTCGGGTCGCGCGAGGATCTGCAGGTCGAGGTCGTGCGCGAATATCACCGCCGCTTCGAAGAGGAGGTGTTCTTCCCGAGCTTGCGCGAGCCGCGAGGTCTGCCGCGCCTGCGCGCGATGATTTCCCGCTGGATCGAAAAACGCATCCAGGAAGTCACGACCGGCTGCATTTATATCAGCGGTGCGGTCGAATACGACGATCGCGCGGACAGCCAGGTGCGCGAGCAACTGGTGGCGAGCGTGACGATGTGGCGTGCGGCGCTCACGCGCGCAATTTCGCAGGCGATGGAAGAAGGGCATCTGCGGGCCGATACCGATCCGCAACTGATGCTGTTCGAACTGTATAGCGTCACGCTAGGTCTGCATCACGACGCGCGCTTCCTGCATCTGCCGGATGCGGTGCGTCTGACGTGGGCCTCGCTGGAAAAACTGATTAATTCGTATCAGAGCGAAAGCCGTTAGGCGCG
Organism: Burkholderia sp. SRS-W-2-2016; assembly: GCF_001931485.1. Lineage (GTDB taxonomy): Bacteria > Pseudomonadota > Gammaproteobacteria > Burkholderiales > Burkholderiaceae > Paraburkholderia. Next base: position 97,914 of record NZ_MSDV01000006.1, read on the forward strand.
TCGCCGGCTCCACCGGCAACGCGCGGCGCAGAAAGTCCGTCGACGGATTCAGCCAACGGCCTGGCTTCTTGTCAAACTTGGGAGAGAGTCATGGGACAGTACGCCGCGCCGCTGCGCGACATGCAATTCGTGTTGCACGAACTGCTCAACGTCGAAGCCGAACTCCGGCAAATGCCGAAGCACGCGGATCTCGATGCCGACACGATCAACGCGGTGCTCGAGGAAGCCGGCAAGTTCTGCTCCGAAGTGCTGTTCCCGCTCAACCACAGCGGCGATCAGGAAGGCTGCACGTACGCCGGCGACGGCGTCGTGACCACGCCGAAGGGCTTCAAGGAAGCCTATCAACAGTATGTGGAAGCCGGCTGGCCGGCGCTCGGCTGCGACCCGCAGTACGGCGGCCAGGGGCTGCCCGCGTTCGTCAACAACGCGCTGTATGAAATGCTCAACTCGGCGAACCAGGCGTGGACGATGTATCCGGGTCTGTCGCACGGCGCGTACGAATGCCTGCACGCGCACGGCACACCCGAGTTGCAGCAACGCTATCTGCCGAAGCTCGTGGCCGGCATCTGGACCGGCACGATGTGCCTGACCGAGCCGCACTGCGGCACCGACCTCGGCATTCTGCGTACCAAGGCCGAGCCGAACAGCGACGGTTCGTACGCGATCAGCGGCACCAAGATCTTCATCTCGAGCGGCGAACACGATCTGGCGGAAAACATCGTGCACCTCGTGCTCGCGCGTCTGCCGGATGCGCCGAAGGGCACCAAGGGTATTTCGCTGTTCATCGTGCCGAAGTTCATCCCGAACGATGCGGGCGAACCGGGCGAGCGCAACGGCGTGAAGTGCGGCTCGATCGAACACAAGATGGGCATTCACGGTAACTCGACCTGCGTGATCAATCTCGACAACGCGAAGGGCTGGCTCGTCGGCGAGCCGAACAAAGGCCTGAACGCGATGTTCGTGATGATGAACGCCGCGCGTCTGGGTGTCGGCATGCAGAGCCTGGGTCTGACGGAAGTTGCATACCAGAACTCGCTGACCTACGCGAAAGAGCGTCTGCAGATGCGTTCGCTGACCGGCCCGAAGGCGCCGGAAAAAGCCGCCGATCCGATCATCGTGCATCCGGACGTGCGCCGTATGCTGCTCACGCAGAAGGCCTACGCCGAAGCGGGCCGCGCATTCTCGTACTGGGCCGCGCTGCATATCGACAAAGAACTCTCGCACGCGGACGAAGCCGAGCGCAAGGAAGCGGCCGACCTCGTCGCGCTGCTCACGCCGATCCTGAAGGCGTTCCTGTCGGACAACGCGTTCGAAGGCACCAATCACGCGATGCAGATCTACGGCGGCCACGGCTTCATCGCCGAGTGGGGCATGGAGCAATACGTGCGCGATGCGCGTATCAACATGATCTACGAAGGCACCAACGGCATCCAGTCGCTCGACCTGCTCGGCCGCAAGGTGCTCGGCGACATGGGCGCGAAGATGAAGAAGTTCGGCAAGCTGGTCGCCGCGTTCGTCGAAGCCGAAGGCATCAAGCCGGAAATGCAGGAGTTCGTGAACCCGCTCGCCGACATCGGTGAAAAGGTCCAGAAGCTGACGATGGAAATCGGCATGAAGGCGATGCAGAACCCGGACGAAGTCGGCGCCGCCGCGGTGCCTTATCTGCGTACCGTCGGTCACCTGGTGTTCTCGTACTTCTGGGCCCGCATGGCACGTATCGCGCTCGATAAGGAAGCATCGGGCGATCCGTTCTACAAGTCCAAGCTCGCCACCGCGCGCTTCTACTTCGCGAAGCTGCTGCCCGAAACGGCAATGACGATCCGCCAGGCGCGCGCCGGTTCGAAGCCGATGATGGACGTCGAAGAAGCGTTGTTCTAACGCAGACCCCTCACGCGAGGCGCCGCGCCGTGCGCCGCCTCGCTCCCGTCACATCCTGCGCGAAGCCTGCCTGACGCTTCGCACTACCGCATAACTCCCCGGAGAAACGACGTGAGCAATCTGATCATTCGCAAGGTAGCCGTGCTCGGCGCCGGCGTGATGGGCGCGCAGATCGCCGCGCACCTGATCAACGCCAAGGTGCCCGTGCTGCTGTTCGATCTGCCTGCAAAAGAAGGCCCGAAGAACGCGATCGCGCTGAAGGCGATCGAGAATCTGAAGAAGCTGTCGCCGGCGCCGTTCGGCGTGAAGGACGACGCGCAATACATCCAGCCGGCCAACTACGACGACGACATCGCGAAGCTCGCCGAATGCGACGTCGTGATCGAAGCGATCGCCGAACGGATGGACTGGAAGCACGACCTCTATAAGAAGGTTGCGCCGCATCTCGCGCCGCACGCGATCTTCGCGACCAACACGTCGGGTCTGTCGATCACTGCGTTGTCCGAAGGATTCTCCGACGAGCTGAAGGCGCGCTTTTGCGGCGTGCACTTCTTCAACCCGCCGCGCTACATGCATCTGGTCGAACTGATCCCGACCGCGACGACCCGCCCGGAAATTCTCGACCAGCTCGAAACCTTCCTGACCAGCGTGGTCGGCAAGGGCGTGGTGCGCGCGAAGGATACGCCGAACTTCATCGCGAACCGGGTCGGCATTTTCTCGATCCTCGCGGTGATCACCGAGGCCGCGAAGTTCGGCCTGCGCTTCGACGAAGTGGACGACCTGACCGGCTCGCGGCTGGGCCGCGCGAAGTCGGCGACGTTCCGCACCGCCGACGTGGTCGGTCTCGACACGATGGCGCACGTGATCAAGACGATGCAGGACACGCTGCCGGACGATCCGTTCTTCCCGGTCTACGAAACGCCGGCCGTGCTGGCCGAACTCGTGAAGAAGGGCGCGCTCGGTCAGAAGACCGGCGGCGGCTTCTACAAGAAGGAAGGCAAGGCGATCAAGGTGCTCGATCCGAAGACGGGCGAGTACATCGACGGCGGCGCGAAGGCGGACGAAATCGTCGGCCGCATTCTGAAGCGCCCGGCCGCCGAGCGTCTGAAGCTGCTGCGCGAAACGCAGCATCCGCAGGCGCAGTTCCTGTGGTCGATTTTCCGCGACGTCTATCACTACATCGCGGTGCATCTGGAGTCGATCGCCGACAACGCGCGCGACGTCGATCTCGCGATCCGTTGGGGCTTCGGCTGGAACGAAGGCCCGTTCGAAGGCTGGCAGACCGCCGGCTGGAAGCAGGTCGCCGAGTGGGTGCAGGAAGACATCGCGGCGGGCAAGGGTCTCGCGAACGTGCCGCTGCCGTCGTGGGTGCTCGAAGGTCCGGTCGCGGAGAAGGGCGGCGTGCATACCGCCGAAGGTTCGTGGTCGCCGGCCGCGCAGCGCTTCGTGCCGCGCTCGTCGCTCGACGTCTATAAGAAGCAGGTGTTCCGTGCGCCGCTCGCCGGCGAAACCGGCGCCGATCCGAAGACCTACGGCAAGACGCTGTTCGAAACCGACGCGGTGCGCGCATGGGTTGACGATCGCGCGGGCGAGGACGACGTGCTGATCGTGTCGTTCAAGAGCAAGATGAACACGATCGGACCGTCGGTGATCGACGGTCTGACGCAGGCGATCGAACTGGCCGAAAAGGACTACAAGGGGCTGGTGGTGTGGCAGCCCACGTCGCTGAAGCTTGGCACGCCGGGCGGTCCGTTCTCGGCGGGCGCGAACCTCGAAGAGGCGATGCCCGCGTTCATGATGGGCGGCGCGAAGGGCATCGAGCCGTTCGTGAAGAAATTCCAGCAGGGCATGCTGCGCGTGAAGTACGCGAACGTGCCGGTGATCTCGGCGATCTCGGGCATCGCGCTCGGCGGCGGCTGCGAACTCGCGCTGCATAGCGCGAAGCGGGTTGCGCACATCGAGAGCTATATGGGTCTCGTCGAAGTCGGCGTGGGTCTGGTGCCGGCCGGCGGCGGTCTGAAGGAAGCGGCGCTGCGCGCGGCCGAAGCCGCGGGCCAGGTCGGCGCGACCAGCGATCTGCTGAAGTTCCTGCAGAAGTCGTTCGAGAACGCGGCGATGGCGAAGGTCTCGGCGTCCGCGCTCGATGCCCGCACGATGGGCTATCTGAAGCAGTCCGATACGATCGTCTTCAACGTGTTCGAGCTGCTCGACGTCGCGAAGAAGGAAGCGCGCGCGCTTGCCGCCGCCGGTTACCGTGCGCCGCTGCGCGCGGTGGCGGTGCCGGTCGCGGGCCGCTCGGCGATCTCGACGATCAAGGCGTCGCTCGTCAACATGCGCGACGGCCGCTTCATCAGCGAGCACGACTTCCTGATCGCGAGCCGGATCGCCGAGGCGATCTGCGGCGGTGACGTGGAAGCGGGCAGCCTCGTCGACGAAGAATGGCTGCTGCAACTCGAGCGCCGTGCGTTCGTCGATCTGCTCGGTACGCAGAAGACGCAGGAACGGATCATGGGCATGCTGCAGACCGGCAAGCCGGTGCGCAATTAAGAGCGGCTGACAGCAACAAGACTGCATGGGGCGGCAGTCCGCGCAAAAGCGCACTGCCGTCTAGCAACCAGTTGCATGGGACCAGAGTAAGCGCTAAAGCGCCAACCAGGCGACCCGTAAATGGGACCAGAGTAAGCGCTAAAGCGCCAACTCTGGTCGACATAGGAGATTCAAATGGCAAAGCAATTGCAAGACGCATATATCGTCGCCGCGAGCCGTACGCCGATCGGCAAGGCGCCGCGCGGCGTGTTCAAGAACACGCGCCCGGACGAGCTGCTGGTGCACGCAATCAAATCCGCCGTCGCGCAGGTGCCGGGTCTGGACACCAGCGTGATCGAAGACGCGATCGTCGGCTGCGCGATTCCGGAAGCGGAGCAGGGCCTGAACGTCGCTCGGATCGGCGCGCTGCTCGCCGGTCTGCCGAATACGGTCGGCGGCGTCACGGTGAACCGTTTCTGCGCGTCCGGTCTGACCGCGCTCGCGATGGCCGCGGACCGGATCCGCGTCGGTGAAGCGGACGCGATGATCGCCGGCGGCTGCGAATCGATGAGCATGGTGCCGATGATGGGCAACAAGCCGTCGCTGTCGCCGCATATCTTCGATCGCAACGAAGACATCGGCATCGCGTACGGGATGGGCCTGACCGCGGAGAAAGTCGCCGAGCGCTGGAAGATCAGCCGCGAAGCGCAGGACGCGTTCTCGGTCGAATCGCACCGTCGCGCGATCGCCGCGCAACAGGCCGGCGAATTCAACGACGAAATCGCCGCGTACACGCTCACCGAACGTTTCCCCGATCTGGCGACCGGCGAAATCCGCGTGAACACGCGCGAAGTGTCGCTCGACGAAGGCCCGCGTGCGGAAACCTCGCTGGAAGGCCTCGCGAAGCTGCGCGCAGTGTTCGCGAACAAGGGCTCGGTGACGGCCGGCAACAGCTCGCAGACTTCGGACGGCGCGGGCGCGCTGATCGTCGTGTCGGAAAAGATGCTCAAGCAGTTCAACCTGACGCCGCTCGCGCGCTTCGTCAGCTTCGCGGTGCGCGGCGTGCCGCCGGAAATCATGGGCATCGGCCCGAAAGAAGCGATTCCGGCCGCGCTGAAGGCCGCCGGCCTGAAGCAGGACGACCTCGACTGGATCGAGCTGAACGAGGCGTTCGCCGCGCAGTCGCTGGCGGTGATCCAGGACCTCGGTCTCGATACGTCGAAGATCAACCCGCTCGGCGGCGCGATCGCGCTCGGCCATCCGCTCGGCGCGACCGGCGCGATTCGTGCTGCGACCGTCGTGCACGGGCTGCGTCGCCGTAACTACAAGTACGGGATGGTGACGATGTGCGTCGGCACCGGGATGGGCGCGGCGGGCATCATCGAGCGTCTGTAAGCGGTATCCAATGGTCCGCGCGGGGTGGGGTGCCAGCCGCGACGGACGATTCAACGGTTCGCAGGCCGCCCGGCTTGCGGGCCGTTTTTCACATTCAGCAGGAGCGAGACGAGATGGAACAAACGACGACGGACATTCTGGTCGAACGCGCCGACGCGGTGCTGACGATCGCCTTCAACCGGCCCGGCAGGAAGAACGCGATCACCGCCGCGATGTATCAGACGATGGCCGATGCGCTCGTCGCGGCGCAAACGGATACCGCGGTGCGCGCGATCCTGATCCGCGGCAGCGCCGGCATTTTCAGCGCGGGCAACGATCTCGAAGACTTCATGAAGACGCCGCCGGTCGGCAATAACCCGCCGGTGTTCCAGTTCCTGCGCGCGCTCAGCTCGGCGGAAAAGCCGGTGGTCGCGGCGGTCGCGGGTCCGGCGGTCGGCATCGGCACGACGCTGCTGCTGCATTGCGATCTGGTCTACGCGGCCGATACCGCGAGTTTTTCGCTGCCGTTCACGCAGCTCGGGTTGTGTCCGGAAGCGGCATCGAGCCTGCTGTTGCAGCGTGTGGCCGGCTATCAGGCGGCGGCCGAAAAGCTGCTGCTCGGCGAGGCGTTCGACGCGGCCGAGGCGCATCGGATGGGCATCGTCAACCGGGTGTTGCCGGCCGCCGATGTCGATACGTACGCGGCGACCCAGGCCGCGAAGCTGGCCGCGTTGCCGGCGTCGTCGCTGCGGCTCACCAAGAGTCTGATGAAACGCGCGAGCCAGCAGGAACTGCAGACGCAGATGGACGAGGAGGCGGTGCACTTCGCGAAGATGCTGCTCGCGCCCGAAGCGCGCGAGGCGTTCAAGGCGTTCTTCGAGAAGCGCAAGCCGGATTTCCGGCAGTTCGACTGACGCGCCGGGAGGCGGGTGCCGGGTTCAGGCGTGGGTGTCGTAATCGACGTAGCTCGATTCGCGGCAGAAGCTGACGAGCCGCACCCCAGCCTGTCGCGCTATCGCGATCGCCAGCGACGACGGCGCCGAGATCGTCGCGAGCATCGGCACGTCGACGCGCGCGGCTTTGCGCACCAGCTCATAGCTCGCGCGGCTCGACATGAACACGAAGCCGTCGCGGGTATCGGCGCGCGATAACACCAACTGGCCGATCAATTTATCCAGCGCGTTGTGGCGGCCGACGTCCTCGAACGCGTAGCGGATCGCGCCTTGCGCGTCGCACCACGCGGCCGCGTGCAGACCGCCGGTCAAGCGGGTGAGCGCCTGGTGTTCGGGTAGTGCGCGCGCGGCGCGCGCGATCGCATCGGGCGCGAGGCGCTGCAGAAAGCCGGTGTCGGTCACGCGCTCGGGCTGCAGATCGAGCAGGTCGATGCTTTCGATCCCGCACACGCCGCAGCCGGTGCGCCCGGCGAGCGCGCGACGCTTTTCCTTCAGGCCGGCGAACGCCTGCTGCACGACCTGCAGCTGCACCTCCGCATGCGGCAGCTCGCCATGATCGTGGAACTCGACTTCGATGTCCTGAATGTCGCTGCCGCGCTCGACGATCCCTTCCGAAATCGCAAAGCCGACCGCGAACGCTTCGAGATCGCGCGGCGTGCACATCATCACCGCGTGCGAAATGCCGTTGAACACCAGCGCGACCGGCCACTCCTGGCCGACGTGATCGCTGGCGGTTTCGACCGACGTGCCGCGATGGCGGCGCACGTCGAGTTGCAGCGCGCCGGGTTGTTCGGCGGGATCGGTGTCGTGCGCGCGGGCGGGGTCGCCGGCGGGCCGCGCGTGTTCGTGTTCGTTCAAGCTGCTTCACTCCTGTACTGTGCCGCGCCCGCCGGGTGGGCCGCCGGCGCGCGAATAAGGTTCTAAAATACCTCAAGCGACGCCCGCACGCTGCCCGTCATCGAGAAGGAGCCTTGTCATGGGACTCAACGAAGCACCGCTTCTGTTCGACTTCGAAGTCGCGTCTTCGGAGAATTTCACCTATATCCCGATGTCGGTGCGCTTCAATCTCGACCGCTTCGGACTGCGCATCTCGCTCGCGCAATGGCAGCAATTGCCGCTCGAAGACCGCAAGCTGCTCGCGCGTTTCCCGGTCGATGAAGACACGCAGATCGAACCGAATTTCGATCACGCGCTGTTCGAAATGCTGCGTACCCACGCGAACGTCGAACCGGAATGGTTCACGCCTGACGACGCGCCGGCGTGGCGTAGGACCGACAGTGTGCCCGAAGGCGTCACGCATCAGGCGGGGCTCGCCGGACTTGCCGCGCCGAGCGTCGCGCGCTGGGCCGAGCTGGAGCCGTTCAAGCGCTACGTGCTCGCGAAGCTGTCGCGCAAGCCGGAAGCGAACCATGACTTCGTCCCGGCGATGCGGGAGTTTGGTGCGGCCGGCTAGGCGCGGCCGGCTAGGTGCGGCCGGCTAGGTGCGGCCGGCTAGGTGCGGCCGGCCAGGCGCGGCCGGCCACGCACGCCGCATAAATTTTTCCCCACCACCCTCAACCCGGTCCCGAACGCTGCCGATATCCAAAGGTTGGCGTGTAAAAGAATCGCGTCGATGCGGCCCGCACGCACCGACAGGCGAACGCGCGCTCCCGCCCTCGGAACGATTGACGTTCGGAACCCATGAATCCTCTCTTATCGAAGCGGCTACTGATCAATCTCGCGGTCGTGGTCGTCGCTGTCGGGGCCAACGCGTTCATCGCGTACACGCAGATTCGCGGGCAGCGCGACGCCGACGCCCGTCTGCAGCAATCGACCAGCGTGCGCCAGAACCTTGATGCGTATCGCGCCGCGCTCGATAACGGGCTGGCCGCGCTGCGCCGGCTCAAGGCCGCGGGCGAGCCGGTGCCGCCCGAGGCGGCCGCTTCGATCACCACCCAGCTTGCCGGCCGCGAGCACGTGCTGCGCGACGAACTGGCGAGCGAACCGCATATGGCCGGCGCGCTGGCGAGCCTGAGCGCGGCGCGCCACGCGTTGCAGCACGATCTCGAAGAGACGCTGCGCAAAAACGCGAGCGCCGTGGCGGTTACCGCGAGCGCCGCATCGAATCCGACTCCACATCCCCTCCCCGCCGTCCCCGCGAGCAC
>NZ_MSDV01000064.1 GCF_001931485.1 Burkholderia sp. SRS-W-2-2016
GGTGGAACCTGGCCGGACGTGCGGGCCTTCATGCACAGTCAGGCTTACGGTGACGCGAAGCAGTACGTCGAATCGTTTAACTGGTCGGGTAGCGGAAAGAAGGTGCAGGCCGAAGTCCAGGCGTGGCTAAAGCCGCTGAGGGAAGAAGATAGCAAGCTTAGAGCAGCGGCAGCCCTGATTGCATTTGTGGCTCCGGATAGTTCGCCGTGGCTGAAGGCGCCCTCTGTCACGGACGTACCGAAGCCGGTGCTGCCCGCAGCTGCAGAAATGAGCGAGTCGGTCCTGACGCGGCTATTGACGAAGTTGACATCGCTTCCGTCCATTGTCGGAATTACGCTGCTGACCTATTCTCCAAAGTTGAACGACGGGGAAGACGAGGCGCTGAAAAAAATCCGCGAGCAGCAGCAAATCTATGCGCAACAAAAGAAGCTGGCGATTCCCGCTCCGCAGGTAAAGACCGTCGTCCTGGTCAATACGGTCACCAATGAGTGCAAGCCGCAGACGGAAATCAACAAACAGAACGGGGCGAAATGTGAGAACGATGGCTATATCCTCATGGAGAAGTCGCTCGGCTACAAGCGGCTTGTCGATCCGCCGAAGGGGCGCGGACTCGATGGCCTGTTCGAGAAGCAAGGCGACATGAGCATGCCGAACCCGATGCCGCAGATCGTGAGCGAGCCGCCGCCCGGAGGCAAGCTGGTGTTCATTCCCGAGCAGAAGAAGCCGCCCACGGCTCAATACAGGGCGCTCAATCCGGAGGCGGCGAGCGCGGTAGCCTATCCGCTGTTCGTGGTGTTCGAAGCAAAGCACATATCGAAGGGCTTCGATCCCGGCGATACTGAGGGCATCAAGAAAGAAACAAAACGGCGGCTGGGGGAAACCTGTGATGGCACGCAGATGAGCGAGCCGTGGACCGAAGAACGGATTCCGCAAGCGTTGAATCGAAGTGTGAAGAATGGAGATATGACTCGCCAACAACGGGATGGCAAAGAGCAGAAAATAGAAATTAGTGGGTATGCCCGCTGGATTTTCATCTGCTTACCCGGCCCAACTGGATCGTCGTCCAAGCTGTTTGTGTTGATTGATGTTGTGGGGGCCGGAATGAACCTTGAGAAGACTTCACAACCTGCACCGTCACAACCCGGCGATAACACGTTCTAGGAGTTTTGAGTGACTGACTTTAACAATACCCGGCGACAAAAATTTCTAAGTGAAAAAGATTACGTTGAAGAAGAATACGCCTATAGACATGGCATTCAATCGCGTTACGAATCTCTTGCCTCCGACAAGCCCAAAGGCCCCGGCGCTGATTCACGCCTTCGATGGGCGATAGCGTCGAAGAGTCTTCAACTGCTGTTGCTCAACTACACTGCAGGCCGCCCCATCGAAGAACTGAAAGTGCAATTGCCCGAGGTCATCGAGCGCTTCAACGTGTATGTTGCGCATGAGCTATCGCCGCGCAGCAAGAATCCACCCGAGAACGTCGCGGATACATTCGAAATCACCCAGCTTGACGCCTATGTGTATGTGTTCTGGCTGCTCGCGCTGTGCAAGCTACTGGGACGTCCAGAGTTCATTCCGACCGTCATGAATTGGGTGAACAAAACCTACGAGTTCAATCGTGGACGTGATGGCCTGTTCGAAAACGTGGTGCAGGCACTTACCGGTACCCATGTTGAAGCACCGCGCGTGGTGCTTCATGCCATGCCGTATCGCGCGCTCGCGAGTGCGACGGTAAGAGCGCCACAAGAGAGGCCCGCGTTGCTCAAGGAGTTTGTCGAGGGCTGGTACAAAGGTATGAAGCCGGCTTACTGGCATGGTGCGCACACGGACGGCCTCTACTTCGGTTACTGGTGCCTGGAAGCCGCGCTGGTGACGGTGCTATGGGACATTGACGACAGCAGCTATCGCGACAATCTCGTGTATCCAAAGGACCTTGTGGACTACGCGCGCCAGCAGCAAGCCGCCGCCCGCGCCGCCGACGCTCCAAAACCACACATCTCGCGTCGAACCGGCGAGCAATGCCCGCATGCTGGGCGCTGGGGTGTTCTCGAATCGCCGGGCGCGTTCGTCCAGGAGCGCTTCTTCAAGGAGGGCGACGTGTTCCCGGAGGGTATTGGCCGCGACCGTCAGGAAGGCCCTGTGACGTGGATCGTGATGTCCCGCGAAGATGGCGGCCCGACCCGCGAAGAGTGAGCGGATGGTTCTCTAAGGTCAATTTCGGCACCCGGACGCGGTGCCGTTTGTGTTTCGCCACCCAATCCAGGTGTCTGTTCGAGAGGGCGCGTGGGGATAGCCAATCCGTTGTTCGTTCTGTTCGAGGCAATGCACAATCAAACGGCTTCGATCCAGATGGGGCCGAAATGAAACTTTAAAAGCCTTCTGAGGCCGCTCCGTCGCAGTCCGATAGCAATACTTCAGAGAGCTTTGAGTGACAGACTTTAACAAGACCCGGCGACAAAAATTTCTAAGTGAAAAAGATTACCTTCAAGAGGAAGATGCCTACAAATTCGGCATTCAGTCGCGTTTTGAATCGCTAGCGTCGGACAAGCCCAAGGCCCCTAATGCTGATTCGCGCCATCGGTGGGCTATTGCGTCTGATAGCCTTGAAGCTCTGTTACTTGACTATACGGCAGGTCGGCCTATTGAGGACCTGAAAGCGCAGTTGCCGATAATCATTGAACGCTACGATGTCTATATTGCCAATGAGGTGTCACCTCGCAGCAAGAGCCCGCCCGAGAACGTGGCCGACACGCTGGAAATCACCCAACTCGATGCCTACGTGTACGTGTTCTGGTTACTGGCGTTGTGCCGGCTGCTGGGCCTTCCGGAATTCATTCCAACAGTGATCGGTTGGGTGGACAAAACCCACAAGTACAACCGGGGCCGCGATGGGCTGTTTGAAAATGTGGTGCACGCGCTGACGGGTACGCACGTGGAAGCACCGCGCGTGGTGCTTCATACCGTGCCGTATCGCGCGCTCGCGAGTGCGACGGTAAGGGCGCCACAAGAGAGGCCCGCACTGGTGAAGGAGTTTGTCGAAGGCTGGTACAAGGGCATGAAGCCAGCCTACTGGCATGGTGCACATACTGATGGCCTCTACTTCGGTTACTGGTGCCTGGAAGCCGCTCTGGTGACGGTGCTATGGGACATTGACGACAGCAGCTACCGCGACAATCTCGTGTATCCCAAAGACCTCGTGAACTACGCGCGCCAGCAGGCCGCCGCCCACGCCGCCGACGCTCCAAAACCACACATCTCGCCCATGACCAGCGAGAGTTGCCCCCCGTAAATATCACGCTGCGAGCCAGACACCCCCATCACACCCGGCCACCTGAAAACGACAAAGGGGCACGCCCGATTTATCACCGGGCGTGCCCCCAAAGCAACGTCGAAAGTATGGGAAGTTTGATTGAAGCGGCCTACAACTGCCGCCGCAACTCCGCCGGCGGCACCTTCATCAAATGCCGATATTTAGCCACCGTCCGCCGCGCAACCAGCACCCCCTGATCCGCCAGCATCTTCGCAAGCGTCACGTCAGACAGCGGATCGCGAGTATTCTCCGCGGCGATCATTTCCTTCAGCAGCGCGCGCACCGCGGCGGCCGAACAGGTGCCCCCGCTTTCGGTCCCGAGTTCGCGCGGGAAGAAATGCTTGAACTCGAAAATCCCCCGCGGCGTGGCCATATATTTGTTGCCGGTCGCGCGCGAGATCGTCGATTCATGGAGCCCGAGTTCTTCGGCGACGTCGCGCAACACCATCGGCTTCAGCGCAATTTCGCCGTACTGAAAGAACGCCTTCTGATGAGCGACGATGCATTCGGCCACCCGCTGAATCGTATCGAAGCGCTGCTGCGCATTGCGGATCAGCCAGCGCGCTTCCTGCAACTGCTGCGCGAGCGGCGAGCGGCTCGCACCGGCCGACTGCGCGAATAGCTGCGCGTACATCCGATGAATCCGCGCGCGTGGCTGCACCGCCGGATTAATCGACACGACCCATTTATTGCGCGCCTGGCGCACGATTACATCGGGCACCACGTAGTTGTCCTCGGTGCGTCCATAGCAATTGCCCGGCTTCGGATCGAGCTTGCGCACCAGTGCGCAAGCCACGCGCAATTCCTCCGCGCTACAGCCGATCTGCTTCTGCAATTCAGCCTGTTCGCGGCGTGCGAGCCGCTCCAGATGATGCTCGGCGATCTGCAGCGCGACGTCGCGTCCGGGCGTGTCGTCGGGCAACGCATGAATCTGCAGCGCGAGGCATTCGGACAGAGAGCGCGCGCCGAGTCCCGGACGATCGAGCGACTGCACGAGCCGCAACGCGACCAGCAGTTCCGCTTCAGTCAACGCGGGTTCGAGATCGACGCTGTCCGCCAGATCGGCGAGCGACTGACGCAGATAACCATCGTCGTCGAGTGCTTCGATGATGAAGCGCGCGACCGCGCGATCGCGGTCGTCGAGTCGATACAGACGCAGCGAGTCGTGCAGCTGCTCGCGCAAGGTCGGCTGCGAGCGCGCCCATTCGGCGGGATCGCTGCCGTCCGCGTCGCTGCTCTGGCGGGCCGAATTGCGGCCGCCGTAGTCGCCGGAGAAATCGGCCGGCATGTCGTCCGGGCCGCCGCTGTCGAGCGTATCGCTGGCCGAGGTTTCCGTCGGCAGCGTATCGGTTTCGCCCGCGGCGAGGGTATCGGCGGCGGGCAGCGCGCCGGTGTCGTCGGTCGGCGACGTGCCGGCGAGCGCCACGTCCTCCGTCTCCGACGAATCGTATTCGAGGAACGGATTCGTATCGAGCGCCGTGCGCAACTCCTGCTGAAACTCGAGCGCCGACAGTTGCAGGAGGCGCACCGACTGCTGAAGACGCGGCGTGAGCGCAAGAGACTGCCTTGTGCGTAGTTCGATAGAAGGCATGAAGTAGATCCCGTTCGTTAGTAGCCGATGGCTGAATCAGTCGAGTTCTTTCTTCAGAGCAACTGTCGTACCAGCTCGCGCAAAGTGCTGTTTTATTTAAGCTTTGTTACTTGACGCACATTGATTGAGCAGGCTTTCGCGGCCCGAATTTACAAATCATGCGCAAAATCCGGTCCCTTTCTTCACACCTCGCAGCCGTCACCGCGTACCCCTCGCAGTGCGCTATTCATCAGTTCAAAAGCCCCACGCAACCGGGGCTCCGCCCAGCGGCGGCCATCCCGCGAGAGCGCCGGGCACGATGCTTGCGGGATCACGCTGTGTGGACGGATGCCGGCCCGGACACAGCGTAACGCAGACTCCGCGAGTCTTCTGTGCGCTGCCGGGCCGACATCCGATGTCGAGAAACGGGCCCCTGACGGTACCGTAGCGGCAACGACCCCACGTGCGTCATCAGCGGTTCCGGCCGCGATCGGCCACCGGTAACAAGACCGCCATTTTTATCAACACCCGAAGGAGAAACCATGAAGACCATCCAGCTTCTGAAGACCGCGGGCAGCATCGCTGTCGTTGCATTCGCTCTGAACGCTAACGCGCAGACCACGACGCAGGCACCGTCGTCGGCATCGGAAAGCGTCGGCCAGCATATCGACGACGGCACGATCACGACCAAGGTGAAGGCGGACCTGCTCGCCGCGAAGAACGTCAAGTCGACGCATATCCATGTGAAGACCCGCAAGGGCGTGGTGTCGCTCACCGGTTCGGTGCCTTCGGCCGAAGATAGGAGCGCGGCGGAAGAAGTCGTGCAGAACGTGAAGGGCGTCGACAGCGTGAAGAATCATCTGAAGGTCAGCGCCGAGTAAATTAGCTCAGCGCTTAGCTCAACACGATAGCTTCATGCGACCGGTTCACGCCGGTCCGATCCGATGAAGAAAAAAGAGCTGGCATACAATGCCGGCTCTTTTTTTATGCTGCGTGCTTGCGTTAAAGAGGCCGCGCCTCGCGCGACGCGGCCCGTTGCGCTGCTTAACGCTTCATCGCCGCGTACTGGTCGCGCAGATCGCGCACCCGGTCATGGGTTTGCAGCACGCCGTGATATTGCCGCTCGACGATCGCCCGCACGTCGGCCGGCAGATCTTTTTCGAGCGCGTCGTGATAGCGCTTCTTCGCGACGTCCTCGCCCTTCTCGCACTCGGCGAGAATCTCGTGATCGCTGCGATCCGTCACCGCCGACTTCACATCGACCCAGCCGCGATGCAGCGCGCCGGTCATACTGCCGCCCGTTTCGGGTTTGCCGCCCAACGCCTGCACCGCGTCCTGCAGTTCACGCGCGCCGCGCGAGCAGTCTTCGGCATTACTGCGGAACATCGTCTTCAACTGTGCGTCGTGCGCGTCCTCGGCTGCCTTGAGAAAGCCCTTCTCGCCATCCTTCGACGTTTCGACCAGATCGTTCAATACGGAAACAACGTTGGTAGCCATTCAATACCTCCAAGGGTTCGTTCATCGCGGAATCCGCCGCACGAGGCCGGGTTAGTCCTGCGCGATGAAAAAGCTCTCATTCGCGGCGGGGTTCCTCAACTGCTCCGCATGACGCGTGCCTGCCGTGCATTTGTGCCGTGGTACTGCATCGAATCGCCCTGATCGCTACCTGTGGAGCGGATGTTCTTTCAACGACCGTGTCAATGCGCGCTGGCGCGACACGCGCGTTGATCCGTAGCAGCAGCGGAAAACCCCGTGGCTGCTGGATCGATGTCAATGGCATAGCGATTGCTTTCCCTACTCGTCTTGTCCGGCTCGCCGCGCATTAGGCGCGCGCCGCGAAACCGACCACGAAATAAACACGATCGAACCACGATCGGCAGGCAATAACGACAGGGAGAATCGCCATGAAAAAAACCGCCAGCATGAAATTTCTCGCGATGATCGCCATCGTGACCTCGGCCACGGTGATGCAGATCCGCGAGCACGTCGCGCCGCCCGACACCGTGCGGGCCGGTGAATCCAATTCGATGTCCGGCTGCACAGGCACGCACGGCGGCTTCACACCGGCCGCCTGCGAGCGGCTACGCGATGACCGGCAACCGGTCGAACAACGGAAGCCGGCGCACAACGAGCGGCACATCTGGGTGTAGCCGCAGCGCGCCAGTGCGCGCTATCGAGGCGAATACGCAGACCCGCGAATAGCAAACGGCCCGATCGAAATCGGGCCGTTTGCTATTCAATTGCTATTTATCCGCGAGCGTATGTTCCGCGCTCTGCGCTATCCGTCACGCGCGCTTCTCCGCAAACTCATTGAGCGGCTGCGGCGTCCTCAACGGATCGAAGTCCGCCCAGCGTCCCTGCTGCCAGCGTCCCGTCGCCTTTTCGATCGACACGCCGCCCGCTTCGCGCAACACCCGTGCGGCGTCGAGCTGATTGTCGGGCTCGACGTGCACGGCCACCAACACCCCGGAATCGCGCGTCTCCTGATGAAACGGCGAATGGTGTGCGCCTTGCTCCCGCTCGCGCGTGCCGGCCATCGCGCCGACCAGCGAGCCGACATACGCGCCGACCCCGGCCGCGATGATCGACACCAGCAGCGGCGCCGCGAACGCCGCGAAAATCCCGACCCCGACGATCGCGCCGATCACCGCGCCGATCGTCACGCCGAGCCCCGCCCCTTTGGGCGCCTTGCGCGCGGCCGGGTCGGTGCCGGTGTCGCCGCCGATCGGATAACGCGCATGCTGGCCACGCGGATTGACGAAAAACAGCGTGACGTCCTCTTCGACGAATCCTGCGTTGAACAGCTTCTGCGCCGCGGTTTCCGCAGCCGGGAAAGTGGTGAAGCGTGCTGCGACGATGAGTGACATAAGGCCTCCTTATCGTTTGTCGATGGCGTTCGCGGAGCATGCCGGCGCCGGTCGCGCGGCCGCAAAATCACACCGCACGCAACCCGCCCCAAACACGTGGCGGCGCTACGCCGTAGCGCCGCGATCCGGTTCCATGCCTTCCACTCTGAACAGTCCGCTATGCAACACTACGCCTTCTCCGTTGTTCTGGTCGAGCGCTTCCGCGCAGACCGAACGGATGCGCTGGCGGCCTTTGTCGAACGCGGCCAGCAACTCCGGTTCGAGCGCGGAATCCGCGCCGAAATGATCTTCCAGCGCCTCGGCGGTGATTGCGCAGACCACCGCCGCGCCGTCGACCCGCGCGAGGAAGCGCACGGTCAGATTGGCGCCGTCGAAGTCCGGTTTGTCGTCGGGGAAATTGATCTGCATAAGGGAGTCCTCATAGGCCGGCCGTGGCAGGATCGCGTTCATGACGAGCCCTTCATCGTGCCGGCAAGCTGCTGCGCCATCTCCAGGTGATGCTTGATGGTCGGCAGCGCCTTTTGCGCGGCGGCCTTCAGTTGCGAATCGGTGCCGCTCTGGCTTTGCTGCTGGAACAGATCGACCGCGCGCTGATGCGCTTCCACGCCGAGCTGCTCGACATAGGCCTGATCGAACGCGGTGCCCTTCAATCCCTGAAGCTTGCCGACCAGCGCGGAATCCTCCGCCGGTGTCGGTTTGAAGCCCTTCTTCGCGACCAGCGCGGCCATCTCGTGCGATAGCTTCGTGTGGTCGGCGATCATCTGTTGCGCGAACTTTTTCACGTGCGGATCGCGCGAATTTTTCAGCGCGATCTTGCCGGCGGCGATCTCGGTCGCGTCGGACTTCGACGCTTCGAGCACGAACTGCTGATCGGCCGGCGACAACTGCGTGCCGCTGACCGGCGCGGCGCTCGCGGGCGCATCGCTCGCCTGCGCGTGGGCGGTGTCGACCCATGCCGCGCTGCTGCCAAATGCGGCCAGCGCAGCCGTCAACACTTGTAGGGAATACCGGAATTTCATGCATTTTCTCCCTATGAATCCAGCGGCTCCGCGGCGCTTCCAAAGCGTGCTGCGTGCCCGTTCACCGAACGCGATTTGGGCGGATCAAGCCGCCTTGCGTTTCGACAGTTGCGCGATCAACGTCCGGTTGAACGCGGGCAAATCGTCGGGCTTGCGGCTCGAAATCAGATTGCCGTCCTCGACCACTTCGCGATCCACCCACGTGCCGCCCGCGTTGCGAATGTCGTCCTGCAAACTCGGCCAGCTCGTCACCGTGCGGCCGCTGATAATGCCCGCCGACACCGGCAGCCACGTGCCATGACAGATCACCGCGATCGGCTTTTTCGCGCTGTCCGCTGCTTTGACGAAGGCCTGCGCCTGCGGCAGCAGCCGGATCGCGTCGCCGTTCACCACGCCGCCCGGCAGCACCACCGCGTCGTAGTCGTCGGGTTTAGCGTTGTCGAAGGTCGCATCGACGTTCACCGCGTCGCCTTTGTCGACGTGTTTGAAGCCCTGAATCTTGCCGGGCTTCGCTGAAATCACATGGACCGTCGCGCCCGCGTCGGCGAGTGCGCGTTGCGGCTCGACCAGCTCCGCCTGCTCGAAGCCGTCAACCGCGAGTACCGCTACCTTGTAGCCCTTCAGTGCGTCTGTCATGCATGTTCTCCTGAGGACGGCGCCGACACTGCGCATTAGCCGTTGGCCTTGAAATGCGCGTCGTACAGCGCTGTCGATAAAGCGTGGATACGCAAAACCCGTGCCCGTCTTTTGCACGGGTTCGATGGCGAACGGCTATGCCGAGCCGGACCGCGCTGGATCGAGCGGCGGCTGATCGCGAAGCGCCTGGGATCCCTGACGATTACGCGAGCGTGCCGCGTGCACGTTTCGACGTGCCGGTAAAAGCAGCCGTCAGATGTCCGTTTCGTCCTCGCCCGCACGCTCTTCTTCGTCGGGCGGTAGCTGCGGATCGATCACGCGGTCCGTGTCGATGTCGCGATCGGGGTCCAGCGTCGAATCGCCATCGGCCGCGGCGCGCTCGCCGGTGCCGCTGCGATCGGTGTCGCTGCCGAGTTCGCTGTCGCCGGTTTCGAGCGCGTGGTTGTCGAGTTCGGTATCGATGTCGAACTCGTGACGCTTCGCGCCCGCGACGTCGCTGCCGCTATCGGACGAATCGCTCGGACCCAGCGTGCCGGTCGTGCCGGAGGTTTGCTTGACGGTCTGTTGCGGCTCTTCATCGGGATTCAAGGTGCTGCTCATGGAGTCGCCTCCCTGGTCGGTTGGTTAGCGGTTGGTTACCGGTTCGTTACGCCGAAGATGGCGCAAGGACCGTTCCGCCTGGTTCCACCTGCTTCCACCTGGTTGCGCTTGCATCGCCGCACCGCGCTCGCGGGGCTCACCGGATGTGCTGGGCATCGCCCTTGCTTCGTGCCGATCCATCATCGAACGCACACCGCTCCACGCCGGCGCGCCCCGAACCACGTTAGAAACTTCATCCGCAACGATGGCTACCGCGACTCGCACCCCATCCGCCGCCGTGAACGGCGCCGCCGCCGACACACCGATGCCGCCCGGCCTGCGTCACGCCGACGACAGCAAACCGGGCTACACGCGCAAGCGCGAACGCAACGGCTTCGTCTATTACGACACGAACGGCAAGCGCATCGTCGACAAGGACGTGATCCAACGGATCAATTCGCTGGCGATTCCACCGGCCTACGAACAGGTCTGGATCTGCCCCGACGCGCGCGGCCACGTTCAGGCGACCGGTCGCGATGCGCGGCGCCGCAAGCAGTATCGCTATCACCCGCAATGGCGCGAAACGCGCGACGCCGACAAATACGAGCGCCTTGCCGAGTTCGGCCGCGCGCTGCCGAGGATTCGCGCGAGCGTCGCCCGTGATCTGAAATTGCCGGGGATGCCGGGCGACAAGGTGATCGCCGCGGTCGTGCAATTGCTCGACACGACCCAGGTGCGGATCGGCAGTGTCGAATACGCGCGCGAAAATCAGTCGTACGGATTAACCACGCTGCGCAAGAAACACCTGAAGATCGAAGCCGGCCAATTGCGCTTCAGGTTTCGCGGCAAGAGCGGCATCGAGCACGACGTGACCGTCGACAATCCGCGCATCAAACGCATCGTGCAGCGCTGCGCGGAACTGCCGGGCCACGACCTGTTCCAGTATCTCGACGAAGACGGCGCGCGTCACACGGTCGGCTCGGCCGACATCAACGAGTACCTGCGCCGCGCGAGCGGCGCGGACTTCACCGCGAAGGACTACCGGACGTGGGCCGGCAGCGTGTTCGCGCTCGCGGCCTTGCGCAAGCTCGTGTGCGAAAGCGCGGCCGACGCGCGCCGCCATATCGTCGCGACCGTGAAGGACGTCGCGACGCTGCTGCGCAATACGCCGGCGGTGTGCCGGCGTTGCTACATCCATCCGGAGATCATCAGCGCGTTCGAAGCCGATCAATTGCAGAGCCTGATACCGGGGCAGTCGCGCCGCGGCCTGAAGGTGGATGAAGTCGCGTTGGCGATGCTGCTCGCGCAGGCGCAGAAACGCGCGGCTCGACTCGCCCGCGACGCTCGCGGCAAAGTGCGCAAACCGCCGGCCGGCGACAGCATCGATCGCTCGCTGACGGATTTGTTGAAGAAGTCGCGTGCGGTACGCAAGAACGTCGGCGCGGCGCAGGAGAAAACCGCTGCGCGCAATGTGCGCCGGGACAGCGACGTGCGTGCGCGACGAGCGCTTAAGGAAGGATCGGCAGAAGTGAAGCGCGCCGCACAGTGATGACGAAAATGCGGCGAAAACGCGACGAAAATGCGCCGCTCAGGTCACGCACACCCACGCGAAGGAGAGCCAACAGCTATTGACCCGCTCTCAAGCCTCTTCCTCGAACGCGGCCATCACGAGCCACACGTCGCGCTCGCCGTCGCGAATCTCGGCCGCCAGCGCATACGGATCGCCCGGCGAGCATACGCGCGCGAGCGCATGACGCGCGATCTCGCCGTTGTCGAATACACGTTCCGATAGCGGCCGCACTTCCTGCTTGCCTTCGAACATCGGTTGTTGCCGGCGATACACGAGCGTCTCGGCCTTCCAGCTACTGAAGCATTCGCGCACGTGCGCGAAGTCGCCGCCGCAGATGTTCGCCTGATAGTGAATCTTCTTAGCCACGATGATTCTCCCGACGCAGGCGCGCGCCACCGCCGGTATTGCGCGCCTGCTTCGAAGCTGCGTTACCGCCCAGCGTCACTGCCCTTTCGTATCGCTGCTTGCATTAGCACCGGGCGTATTCGTCGAATCGGTCATCGGCTTGCTTTTCGACTTCGAATTCGACATCTGATGCGGGTGCTGCTTCATCGTCTTCGAACCGGCGGCGCCGGTCGTGGGACCCGTCGCGCTCGTCGCGCCGGTCGCATTCGACGCGGGTTCGTTGCCGGCGGTCGGCGCGGCGGTGGCGGCGCCGTGCGCGTTGCCGCCGCCCGTGCCGCTGTTGCCGTTGCCGCCGCCCGCCTGCGCGAAGGCCGCGCCGGACATCGCGACACACGCCGCGACCAGCCATGCTTTCGGATAGGTATTCATCGATGCGCTCCGTGAAGTGAGGGGGATCGGATAGCTCCGGGCGATGCTGTTCGCGCCGGTGCCGCGGTCACTTTCGATCGAGCAAGGGTTATGCCCCGCGTCTGGTGGATCGCGAGTGTCGACGCTTCGCATCGATCGCATCGATCGCGCGACGCTCGTGGAATCGCTCCTCCATACAAGGGCGAAATGCGCGAGCGAAATAATTTCAAACCCGCTCGCATCCTTTACGCGAGCCTGCGCGCATCCGTGCATCACGCACATGCGCCGCTATCGTCGCGCCGACCGGCGACGGTCGATGGAACGGCCGTTGCTGAAGCGTCGATACACCAACCCTTCACAAGGAGTCCGATCATGATCAACCAGACCCAGACGCAAGGCGCCAGCATCGTCGGCAAAGGCGCGGCGACCGCGGAAGGCCCCGGCCCGGATGTGATGGCCGCCGCGACGCTCGATGGCAACAAGGTTATTAGCAGCGACGGCGAGGACATCGGCAAGATCAAGGACATCATGCTCGACGTGCGCTCGGGCCGGGTCGCCTACGCGGTGTTGTCGAGCGGCGGCTTTCTCGGCATCGGCGACAAGCTGCTCGCGATTCCCTGGCACGCGCTGACGCTCGATACCGAGGAAAAATGCTTCGTGCTAGGCATGACCGCCGAGCGCGTGAAGAACGCGCCGGGATTCGATAAGGACCACTGGCCAGCGATGGCCGACCAGACGTGGGCCACCTCCGTGCACCAGTACTACGGCAGCGAACCGTACTGGGGCGGTAGCGTCTACACCGAGCGCAACGATCTCGGCGTCGGCACGATTCCGCCGTCCGATGCGCCGGAAGCCGGTGGCGTGAAGCTTTAACCGCTCTAACCACTCAGGAGAAGCGCGATGGCGTCCCGCAAAAGCAGCAGCAAAACGAAACGCCCGGTGCCGGGCCGCAAGTCGGGACGCCCACCGCGCCAGCGGCATGCGCACGCGCATGCCGCGCATCGCGCGAAAACCGCGAAGGCCAACGGCGCTCACAGCACAAAGAAATGGTCGCATCACGTGATGGAAACCAGCGATGCGATGGATATCCAGAAAGATGTTTTCAAAACCGGCAGCGCGGAAGCGATCGCGCAATCGTTGAAACATTCGTCGACGGCGAGCCGGCGTCGCAAGGGCACGCCGTTTCAATCGGCGATGTCGATGCTGAATTTCTATATCAATCGCGCGGGCAGAAATCTGCCGAAGGAGCGTCGCGATACGTTGCAGAAGGCCAAGCGCAAACTGCGCGAAGCGTTCGGGCGCGAACCGCGTTAGCGCATCGAACCGCGCTCCCGTGATTCGCGGCCGCGCCGCGTGGCCCGCTTGCCCACCGAATCCCGGCCGGCCGAAACCGGCTGCCACGCGTGCGCAAGCCCGAGCGGAGCCGCTAGAATACGGCGCATCCCTGCCGCCGCGAGAGGCCCGATCCGATGACGCCGTCCGACGATTCACGCCCCGCCTCCCGCACCCGCGCCGCCGATGCGCTATTTGCGTTCCTCAAATCGCTGCCGCTCGGCGACCGGCTGATCGAGGGCGGTTTCATGGCCGTGCAGGCGGTC
This sequence comes from Burkholderia sp. SRS-W-2-2016, assembly GCF_001931485.1. GTDB lineage: Bacteria > Pseudomonadota > Gammaproteobacteria > Burkholderiales > Burkholderiaceae > Paraburkholderia. Next base: position 13,906 of record NZ_MSDV01000064.1, read on the forward strand.
GCGGGCGCGAGCCTCGCGTTCGGCATCGGCCGCGCGCTGCACACCGAGCAGGCGTTCTGGGCCGCGATCACCGCGATCGCGGTCAGCCAGCACAGCTATGTCGACACCCGCAAGCTGTCGCGCGATCAGTTCATCGGCGCGATGGTCGGCGGCATCTGCGGGCTGATCGGCACGCTCGCGGGCGGCGGCCATTTCGCCGCCTATGCGGCGACGGTGGCGATCGCGATCATGATCTGCTGGGTCGTCAATGTCGGCAGCGCGGCGCGCCTGGGCGGCATCACCGCGACGATCATGCTGCTGGTGCCGGGCATCGGGCCGGCGTGGGACAAGGCGTTTTTGCGGCTCGCCGAAGTCACGCTCGGCACCGTTTGCGCGTTGTTGATCGCGCGGCTGATGGCGTCGATCGAGCGGCGCGCGTTCAGCAAGCCGGAGCAGTCCAAATAGGTTTGAGCGGCGGCACCCTGCACGCCAGCCGGATACGCGTGCCCCGCCATTTCACTCAGCTATCCGAACCATCCTGCGCGGGTGTGCGTCGCCGGTAACGCCCCGGCGTCACGCCGACGCTTTGCGCGAACGCCTTGCCGAACGCCGCCTCCGATTGATAACCGACCGTCTCGCCGATCTCGGCCACGCTGCGCTGCGTGCGCAACAGCAGATCGCAGGCGATCGTCATCCGGATCCGCGTGAGAAAGTCCATCACGGTCACGCCCGCGCGCTCGTTGAAGTGACGCGCGTAGGTCGCGCGCGACATCGCCGCGCGCTCGCCGAGTTCGGCGATTGTCCACGCGCGTTCGGGCGCATCGAGCATCGCCTGCACCGACGCGCCGAGCCGCGCGTCGGTCAAGAGCGCGAGCACCCCGGCGCTGTTCGCGTTGCGTTCGCCGTGCACGCGCAACGCCATCGCGAACAGCGCATGGCTCAACGCGGTGACGATCGCCAGCGCGCCCGGCTGACGCCGCTCCGCTTCGCCGCGCATCAACGCGATCAGCGTCTGCAACGCATCGAGCGCATGCGCGCCGCCGAGCGACACCTGTAGTGGATCGGGCAGCGCGTCGAGCAGCAGCGCGGACGAACCGGGCGCGTAGACGAAGCGGCCGCACAGCAGATCGACGTCCGCGTGGATCGCTGAGTCGCCATTCGCGCCATTCGCGCCGGCAGCGTCGTTACGCCTGAGCGGCAGCATCCCGTCATGCGCGCCCGTCACCGGGGCGCCGCCCGCCGAGCGCTCGATGTCGCGCACCCGATGCGCGGCGCCGCGCGGAAACAGCACGAAGTCGCCCGCCCGCATTTCCCGCTGCGCGCCGTCGACCGTCTCGATCACGCACGCGCCGTCGAGCACCAGGTGAAACGGCGCGACGCCCGCCTCCATCGGCGCGTGATCGATATCGAAGCCGCCCGACAGCAGGCAGCGCAGATCGAGGCTCGCTTGCGGGCGAGCGAGGTCGATCAAACGACTGAGTGTGTCCATGAGACGCTCGCGCTAGAAGTTGAGTCGGCCGAGTATTCAGGATATCGCCGCCGCGCGCAATACTCGCTTCACGACGCCGGCACCCGCCGGCGCGCAACGGACCAAGGAGCACTGCGATGTTGAACTGGATCGATTACCGCAAGGAACTGTTCGGCCGGATCGGCGAGATGTCGAAACTCGCGCCGGACAGCGTGAAGGCGTATCAGGCGATGTCGACCGCCGGTCAGAAGACCGACCTGCTCGGCGCGAAGACCCGCGAGTTGATCGCGCTCGCGGTCGCGGTCAGTCTGCGTTGTGACGGCTGTATCACCGTGCACACCGCCGAGGCGCTGAAGCACGGCGCGAGCCGCGAGGAAATCGCCGAAGCGCTCGGCGTCGCGATGGCGATCAACGCGGGCGCGACGCTGGTGTATTCGGCGCGGACGCTCGATGCGGTCGCCGCGCATACGCAGGCCGTCGCCTGAACGATGGATGCTGAGCCGCTTTGAAACTTTGAAATCCGGCTGCGGCAAGCTGATGGTTTGAGTTCGAACTGCCGCGCCGTATCGCCGGGTTTCAGATTCGGCGATACGGCGCGGCGCATCTTTCATCAGGATCACGTATCAATCGCGACGTCACCGCGCTCAGGCCTTAGAACTGAAAAGTCGTGCGCAAGCCGAGCACTGCTTCGTTGCCGATACGCAGCGACGGATTATCCGGCTGCGCAATGCCGGCCGGTATTGATGCGCGCCAACCCGGCTTGGGCGAGTTAGCGGCGAAGGAGCGGACCTGCGGCGACTATCTCGCGGAAAGGAGCCGCGCGAGCGGCTCTTTGCACACACTACCGATGCGCGCTCTACCGCGCGTCCGCAAGCTGCTGCCGCCGCTGCTCGCCCTGCCGCTCCAGCATCCATCCAGGATACTCGGACGGCAGCTTGCTGACTTCGGCGAGCTTCGCGAGTTCGGCATCGCCAAGCACGACCTCGGTCGCGGCGATATTGTCGTCGAGCTGCTCGACCTTCTTCGCGCCCACGATCACCGAACTGACCACGCGCTGATGCAGCAGCCACGCCAACGCGATCTGCGCGACCGATACCTTCTTCGCATCGGCGATCTCGCGCATCGCGTCGATGCAGTCGTACGCGCGCTCGCGCTCGACCGGCGGAAAATCGAAGCTGGTGCGCCGCGCGCCCGCCTCGGCCTGCTGCTCGCGCCCGTACTTGCCGCTCAGCAAACCGCCCGCGAGCGGACTCCACACCATCAGCCCAAGCCCTTCGCTTTGCAGCATCGGCACCAGTTCGCGTTCGAGATCGCGGCCGGCCAGCGTGTAATACGCCTGCAGCGTTTCGAAACGCGCGGTGCCCAAACGCTCGGCGATCCCAAGCGCCTTGACGATCTGCCACGCGGCCCAGTTCGATACCCCGACGTAGCGCACGTGGCCGTGCTGCACGAGCGTATCGAGCGCGCGGACGGTTTCCTCGATCGGCGTGGCCGGATCGAAGCCGTGGATCTGGTACAGGTCGACGTGATCGAGTTGCAGACGCTTCAGACTCGCCTTGATGCCGTCGAGGATGTGGTAGCGCGACGCGCCGCGCGCATTCGCGAACTCGCCGGTCTGGCCGAACACCTTGGTCGCGACCACGACCTTGTCGCGCGGCACCTTGAGGTTTTTCAGCGCCTGGCCGGTGATCTGCTCGGACAGGCCGCCCGCGTAGACGTCGGCGGTATCGATGAAGTTGATGCCCGCGTCGAGCGCCCGGCCGACCAGCCGCTCGGCGTCGTTCTGCTGCAGATCGCCGATCTGCCGCCAGATGCCTTCGCCGCCGCCGAAGGTCATCGTGCCTAAACAAAGCTCTGAAACAAACACGCCCGTACTGCCCAACTGGTTGTATCGCATCGTCGACGCTCCATCGTGGGTGAAGTCAGTGAACAGAATCGCCAAGCGTACTGCAATCGACGAAGTCCGGCAGCGCGCCGCTTGCCAGCTTCGGCGCATACCGCTCGACGCATGGCAAAAATTGCCGCCGCGTGCCGGGCCCTTTCCAGCAGCCCCGTAAAAACTACGAATTCCCGCAGTAATCCCGCAGGAATGCCAGGCAAAACGCGACGCGCGAACATGGCGAAAACCTGCGAGACTGAGCCACTATCGCGCGTCGCTCGAAACGGAACCGACCATCGCGTTCCGAGCGGCCGCGCGTCTCTGGATATGACAGGCGGCGCCCCCATTTAGACGAGCATGACTTCGGCCAAGAAGACCTCCGCCGCCCTCGACGCGGCGCCCCGCCCGCGCAAAGCGCGCTCGACCACGCGCGCGGTGCGCGCCGCCGCGCCGGCGCTGCAATCGCCTCAACGGCTGCAACCGCCCCAAACCCACGCACTCGACGGCTTCCACCCCGCGGTCGCCGGCTGGTTCCTGAAGACCTTCCCCGCCCCGACCGACGCACAAACCGCCGCATGGCCCGAAATCCGCCGCGGCCGCTCGACGCTGGTCGCCGCGCCGACCGGCTCCGGCAAGACGCTGACCGCGTTCCTGTCCGCGCTGAACGATCTCGTCTTGCAAGGCCTCGCGAACGGCGGCGCGCTGCCGGACGAAACGCTGATGGTCTATGTGTCGCCGCTCAAGGCGCTGTCCAACGACATCCGCCTGAACCTGCAACTCCCGCTGCAAGGAATCGCCGCCGAACTCGACGCGCTCGGCCTGCCGCCGCTCGACATCCGCACCGCCGTGCGAACCGGCGACACCACCCAGCAGGAACGCAACGCGCTGAAAAAGCGCGCGCCGCACATTCTCGTGACGACGCCCGAATCGCTATATGTGCTGCTCGGCTCGGACTCGGGCCGGCGCATGCTGGCGACGGTGCGCACGGTGATCGTCGATGAAATCCATGCGCTCGCGGGCGGCAAGCGCGGCAGTCACCTCGCGCTCAGCCTCGAACGGCTCGATGCGTTGTGCGGGCGGCCGCTGCCGCGCATCGGTTTGTCGGCGACGCAAAAGCCGGTCAGCGCGGTCGCGCGCTTTCTGGTCGGCGGCGCCAGCATCGACAGCGGCGAGCCGGCCGACTGCGCGGTAATCGACGTCGGCCACGTCCGCGCGCGCGATCTCGCGCTCGAAATCCCGCCGGTGCCGCTCGAAGCGGTAATGGCCAACGAGGTCTGGGAGCGCGTGTACGACCGCCTCGCCGAACTGGTCGCGCAGCATCGCACCACGCTGATCTTCGTCAACACGCGGCGTATGGCCGAGCGCGCCGCGCGTCATCTGACCGAGCGGCTCGGCAAGGAGGCGGTCGCCGCGCATCACGGCAGCCTCGCGAAAGAACATCGCTTCGACGCCGAACAGCGCCTGAAGCGCGGCGAGTTGCGGGTGCTGATTGCGACCGCGTCGCTGGAACTGGGCATCGATATCGGCGACGTCGATCTGGTCTGCCAGATGGGTTCGCCGCGCGCGATCGCGCCGTTTTTGCAGCGCGTCGGCCGCTCCGGGCACCAGGTCGGCGGGCTGCCGAAGGGGCGGCTGTTTCCGGCCTCGCGCGACGATCTGCTCGAATGCGCGGCGCTGCTCGACTGCGTGCGGCGCGGCGAACTCGACGCGCTGCGCATCCCGCGCGCGCCGCTCGACGTGCTCGCGCAGCAGATCGTCGCCGAGGTGTCGAGCGCCGAATGGAGCGAGGACGCGCTGTTCGCGATGCTGCGGCGCGCGGCGCCGTATGCGGAATTGACCCGCGAGCAGTACGACGCGGTGCTGCGGATGCTCGCCGAGGGCTACACCAGCCGCCAGGGTCCGCGCGCCGCGTACGTGCATCGCGACGCGGTCAGCGGCACGCTGCGCGGCCGGCGCGGCGGCAAGCTGGTGGCCGTGACCTCGGGCGGCACGATTCCCGAGAACGCCGACTACGCCGTTGTGCTCGAACCGCAGGCGCTCAACATCGGCACCGTCAACGAGGACTTCGCGGTCGAGAGTCTGGCCGGCGACGTGTTCCAGCTCGGCAACGCGTCGTACCGGATTCTGCGGATCGAGAGCGGCCGCGTGCGGGTCGAGGATGCGCAGGGGCAGCCGCCGAATATTCCGTTCTGGCTCGGCGAGGCGCCGGGGCGCAGCGATGAGTTGTCGTTCGCGGTCGCGCGGCTGCGCGAGCAGGTGGAGGCGTTGCTGGTGGAGCCGGGGTCCGGGCAAGTGACGCCGGCGGCACAACCGCCCGTGCGCAGAGGCCGCAATAAAGCGAAGGCGGCTGTTACCGCAGACAACACGCAAACCGTGGCGGAGTCTGCAACCGCGATTACCCCGTCTGTCGCGAACGGAACCGCACCCGCCGCCCCGCGCCTGGACCACGCGATCGGCTGGCTCGTCGAACACCTTGCGCTCGACGAAGCCGCCGCGCGCCAGATCGTCGAATATCTCGCGCGCGCCCGCGCGGCGCTCGGCGTGCTGCCGACGCAGAACACGCTGGTGATGGAGCGCTTCTTCGACGAATCCGGCGGCACCCAGCTGGTGATCCACTCGCCGTTCGGCAGCCGCGTGAACCGCGCTTGGGGTCTCGCGCTGCGCAAGCGCTTCTGCCGCAGCTTCAACTTCGAACTGCAGGCGGCCGCGACCGAGGACGCGATCGTGCTGTCACTGACCGGCAGCCATTCGTTCGTGCTCGACGACGTATGGCGCTATCTGCACTCGAACAGCGCCGAGCATCTGCTGATCCAGGCGCTGCTCGACGCGCCGCTGTTCGGCGTGCGCTGGCGCTGGAACGCGACCACCTCGCTCGGCCTGCCGCGCTACACCGGGGGGCGCAAGACCGCGCCGCAACTGCAACGGATGCGCAGCGAAGATCTGCTCGCGCATGTGTTTCCGGAACAGGCGGCGTGCCTGGAGAACGTGGTCGGCGAACGCGAGGTCCCGCATCATCCATTAGTTGACCAAACCGTCGACGACTGCCTGCACGACGCGATGGACAGCGAACGCTGGCTCGCGCTGCTGCGCCGGATCGAACAGGGCGGCGTGCGGCTGGTCGCGCGCGATCTGCCGGCGCCGTCGCCGCTGGCCGCCGAAATCCTCACCGCGAAGCCGTACGCGTATCTCGACGACGCGCCGATCGAGGAGCGCCGTACCCAGGCGGTGCTGAACCGTCGCTGGACCGATCCGGCGAGCGCCGACGATCTCGGCGCGCTCGATGCCGCCGCGATCGACAGCGTGCGCGACGAAGCGTGGCCGCAGGCGCGCAACGCCGACGAGATGCATGAAGCGCTGACCGGCCTCGCGTGCATCAGCGACGCCGAGGCGAGTGCGCACGAGGACTGGCCGGCGCTGCTGGCGGCGCTCGCGCAAAGCGGGCGCGCGACGCGGCTGACGCTGGGCGGCGGAGCCAATGCCAATGCCGGGGCTCGCGCTAGTGCTGCGCCCGGTGCTACTACCGCAGCGAGTACCGGTGCCGTCGCCGAAACCACTGCGGCGATGGACGCTGATAGCAGTCCCGAAGCCGCCACCGCCCTCTGGCTGCCCGCCGAACGCCTGACCAGCTTCGAAGCGCTCTACCCCTCGTTCCCACGCACCCGCTACACCCCGCGCCTCACCGCCCCGAAGGGCTACACCGACAGCTGGACCGCCGACGACGCCCTCATCGACATCCTGCGCGCGCGCCTGACCGGCTTCGGCCCGCTCACGGTCGACGCAATCGCGCGCCCGCTCGCGCTGCCCGCCGGCCAGGTCGAACGCGCGCTGATCCGCCTCGAAACCGAAGGCTATCTGCTGCGCGGCCGCTTCACGCCGCACGCCGACACCGAGCAATGGTGCGAGCGTCACCTGCTCGCCCGCATCCACCGTTACACGGTCAAGCGGCTGCGGCGCGAGATCGAGCCGGTCGAACGACACGACTTCATGCGCTTCCTGTTCGAGTGGCAGCATCTGACGCCCGCCACGCGCGCCGAAGGCCGCGACGCGCTCGCCGCCGCGCTGGACCAGCTCGAAGGCTTCCAGGCCGCGGCCGGCGCGTGGGAGGAAGACATCCTGCCGGCCCGCGTGCGCGCCTATGCAAATAGTTCGCTCGACGAACTATGCCGCGCCGGCAAGATCGTCTGGACCCGCCTGAGCGAGCGCAACCGCGGCGCCGCCGGCCCGATCCGCAGCACGCCGATCGTGCTGCTGCCGCGCGCGCAGTTACGCGCGTGGCGCGCGCTGCTCGATCCGGCGCGACAGATCGAGTTGTCCGCGCTCGCGCAAAGCGTGTACGACACGCTCGCGCAACACGGCGCGATGTTCTTCGATGAACTGCTCGCCGAAGTCCGCGTATTGCGGATGGAACTCGAAAACGCGCTCGGCGAACTCGTCGCCGCCGGGCTCGCGAACTCCGACAGCTTCGCGGGCCTGCGCGCGCTGCTCAAGCCGGTCGCCAAACGCAATGCGTTCGGCGGCGGCAACCGGCGCGCGCGTTCCAGCGCACTGATCGGCGGGATGGACGACGCCGGCCGCTGGGCCCTCGTGAGCCGCCCCGCCGCGACCGCCGTCACCGCCGCGGAAAACATGCCCGCGCGCCACCAGTTACCGCCCGAAGTGCTCGAACACATCGCGATGACGTTGCTGCGCCGCTACGGCGTGGTGTTCTGGCGCGTACTCGAACGCGAGGCGCAATGGCTGCCGCCGTGGCGCGATCTACTGCGCGTGCTGCAACGGCTCGAAGCGCGCGGCGTGATTCGCGGCGGGCGCTTCATCAACGGTCTGGCCGGCGAGCAGTTCGCGCTGCCCGAGGCGATTCCGCTGCTGCGCGAGGTGCGCCGCCATCCGCACGACGGCGCGTTGATCTGCGTCGCCGGCACCGATCCGTTGAATCTCGCGGGCACGTTGCTCACTGGAGATAAAGTACCGGCCGTCGCGGGCAACCGCGTGCTGTATCGCGACGGCGTGGTCGCGGCGACGCTGGTGGCCGGCAAATTCAGCTTCGACGCGACGCTCGACGCCGCTCCGGCCGAACGGGAGAAGGCCCGCGCATTGCTGGCGCGCCGCTTCTAGGCGCGCGGCGCCGGCGCTGCCAACGCCGGCGGTTGCGGCCAGTCGGGACGCGGCGCGCCTAAGTCACGGTAGCGGCCGACGCCGGAGCGGGTATACCCTTCAGAACCCGGCGCTGCCAGCCGTTAAACCGCATTAATGTTTCTTTCGCCGAACTGTGCCGCTTCGATACAATGAGGCAAATCCAATTTTGTATGAGGAAGACTGTCTGCCGCCGCCCGCCACGAAACGGATTGCCGGCACACTGCCCGGGGACTTCATGAGCGACCAGCAACACGACCAGGTGCTTCACGCACGGTTCGGCACGAGCAGTCCATGCTGGCATTTGTCGGCGGGCAGCGACACGCTCGAACTCGCCGCCGCGCGAGGCCAGGTCGCCAGCGTCACGCTTCCTCTTTCTCCCGAACAGGCCGCACAGGTCCGCCAACTGGGCGGCATCACCTCGCATGAGGTGCTCGACGTACAGTTCGACGGCGCGCCGCTGCGCCTGCATCTGGTCGGCAAAAAACTCGACCGGCATCACTGGGGCGGTACCGCGTCGGCCCACGGCGACACCGAATCGGTCGCCCGCGCGCTGCGGCTCGGTCTGTCGTTCGCCGAACAGGTGGTCTCCGAAGTGAACTCGGTCGTCGTGATCGTCGACCGGCATGGGCGGATCCAGCGCTTTAACCGGCTCGCCGAGGAACTGACCGGCCTGAAGGAAGAAGACATCATCGGCCGCAGCGTGTGGACGCTGTTCATGTCGTCCGAGGGCGACGCGGCGCCCAGTCAGACCAGCGCGGGCTTCTTCAATCGCGGCGAATCGTACGAGATCGAACGGCGCATCAAAACGGTGCACGGCGAGCGGCTGTTCCTGTTCCGCAACAAGTTCGTGCGCAGCGGCAGCGGCATCGAAGACCAGTTCCTGATCTGCTCGGGTACCGACATCACCGAACAGCGCCTCGCGCAGGACCGGCTGATCGAGCAGGCCACCACCGACCCGCTCACCGGCCTCGCGAATCGCAACGCGATCCAGGAGCGCATCCAGATCGCGATCGAACAGGCCGCGCCCGGCGAAACCGTCGGCGTGCTGTTTCTCGATCTCGACAACTTCAAGAAGGTCAACGATCACTACGGCCACGTGTTCGGCGACCGGCTGATCTGCGACGTGTCGGACGCGATCCGCAACTGCCTGAATCCGGGCGACTCGCTCGCGCGGCTCGGCGGCGACGAATTCATCGTGCTCGCCGCGCGCGGCACCGCGCACGAACTCGAACACACCGCGCAACGGATTCTCGACCGGATGCGCATGCCGTTCGCGGTCGGGCTTGTCGAGGTCTATACGGGCTGCTCGATCGGCATCGCCCGTTCGCCGGAACACGGCGACAGTCTCGAATCGCTGATCCGCTCGGCCGATACCGCGATGTACGTCGCCAAAGACGAAGGCAAGCGCACGCACCGGGTGTTCTCGCCCGACATGAACCGGCGCGTCGCCGAATTCATGTGGCTCGACACCAACCTGCGCCGCGGTCTCGAAGAAGGCCAGCTTGCTTTGCACTACCAACCGAAGCTGAACCTCGCGACCGGGGCGGTGCAAGGCGCGGAGGCGCTGGTGCGCTGGAATTCGCCCGAGCGCGGGCAGATCATGCCGGCCGAATTCATCCGTTATGCTGAGGAATCCGGACTGATCGGCGTGCTCGGCCGCTGGGTGATGGAGACCGCCGCGAAACAGGCGGCCCGCTGGAAGGCGGCTGGCTACGATCTGCGCATCGCGATCAACGTGTCCGCGCGCCAGCTCACCGATACCGCGGTGGTCCGCCACTTCACCGAGGCGTTGCAACACGCGAGCCTCGATCCGTGCCTCGTCGACCTCGAATTGACCGAGAGCTGCCTGATCGAAAACGAAGCGGCGGCGATCGAGCTGATCAAGCAGTTCCGCCAGCTCGGCGCGCAGGTGCATCTGGACGACTTCGGCACAGGCTATTCGTCGCTGTCGCAACTGGGCCGGATTCCGCTCGACGTGATCAAACTCGACCGCAGCTTCGTGCGCTCGATTCACGCGGACATGAAAGCGCAGGCGCTCGTGCGTTCGATGGTCGCGGTCGCCCAGGAGCTCGATTTCCAGGTGGTCGCCGAAGGGATCGAGACCGAGGCCGAAGAGGCCTTCATGAAGGGGCTCGGCGTCGACTACGTGCAGGGTTTCCTGTACGGCCGGCCGATGCCCGCCGCCGAGTTCGAGCGCTGGCTGCTCGACCGGCGCAAGCTCAGGCTGATCGCCTGAGCTTGTCGCTCAGCAAGCGCGCCCGCTCCACGCGGGTTCAGCGCAGCCGCGCCGCCCACTCCTCCACCTCTGCTTCACGAATGCCGACCGTGCGCGCCGCGTGGTGGATCTGCGTCCACGTGGCCGGGTCGACCGGGATGCCGGCGGCTTCGCGCTGCGCGCGCGTGACCCGCTCCGGCTCGCCCGGCTCGTAGATCTGGCCGCTGCCCGCCGCGAGCGGCGAGGCCTTGACCCACGCGAGGAACGCGTCGGCTTCGGCTTGCGCGTCGGGGGCGTCGAACGCGGCCGGATCGATGATCACCGACAGCATGCAGTTGATGATCGCGTGCGTGGTGCCAACGGTATCCGCATGGGTGGTGAAGCCGCCCGACAGCGCGCCGCCGAAAATCTCGCACATCGCCGCGAGCCCGAAACCCTTGTAGCCGCCGAACGGCGTCAGCGAGCCGAACGGCGCTTCGTGCATCACCTTCGGTTCGAGCGTCGGCATTCCTTCGTGATCGATCAGCGCGCCGGGCGGCGTGTGCTTGCCCTGGTTATACGCGACCCGGGTCTTGCCGTACGCGATCGTGCTGGTCGCGAAATCGAGCACCAGCGGCGGCTTGCCGGGCCGCGGATAGGCGGCGCAAAACGGATTGGTGCCGATGCGCCGGTCCGCGCCGCCGTACGGCGCGACCAGCGGATCGCCGGCGACGTTGACGAAGTGAAACGACACCAGCCCGGCCCGTGCGCACTGCTCGGCCCAATGTCCGATGCGGCCGATATGATGCGCGCCGCGCAAACCGACCGCGCAGATGCCGATCTGCCGTGCGCGCTCGATACCGCGCTCCATCGCCTCGAACGCGATCACCTGGCCGAAGCCCTTGCCGCCTTCGACGGTCAGCACCGCGCCCGCGTCCTTCACCACGTCGGCGTGGCGGTTCAGTTGCAGTTGCTTATCGGCGAGCGACTCGACATAACGCGGGATCATGCCGACGCCGTGCGAGTCGTGGCCGGTCAGATTCGCGGCGACGAGGTGATCGGCGACCAGCTCGGCTTCGCGCGGCGTACTGCCCGCGCGCTCCCAGATCGCCCTCACGTAGGCATGCAGTTGATCGGCCGGAATCCGGGGCGTCGGGGACGGGACAGTCTGTTGGTCGGTCATTCAGCGTATCGGTGTGGTTCGAACGGAGGGAATGAAACGGCGAGCCGGCGGCGGCCGGCAATCGGCCACCGCGGCAACGAGAGAGACAGCGGGCCCGGCCAACGCCGGCCCCGCTCAGGCGCGGGAAAAACTCAGGGCGCGGACGCGATCACTTCGGCGACCGCCGCCGTCAGCTTCTTGCCGTACGGCACGTGCAGGAATTCGTTCGGCCCATGCGCGTTCGACTTCGGTCCGAGCACGCCGCACACCATGAACTGCGACTTCGGGAAGCCCGCCTTCAGCACGTTCATCAGCGGGATCGTGCCGCCGAGGCCCATATAGGCGGCGTCGGCGCCGAAGTGCTGGCGCGACGCGTCGTTCAGCGCGCTGGCGAGCCACGGCGCGACTTCCGGCGCATTCCAGCCGCTCGCCGCACCCGCGTCCGGCTTGAACGTCACCTTCGCGTTGTACGGCGGATCGAGTTCGAGCAGCGCCTTCAGCTCGGCGACCGCCTTGTCCGCTTCGATCGTCGGCGGCAGACGCAGCGACAGCTTGAACGCGGTGCGCGGGCGCAGCACGTTGCCGGCGTCGGCAAGCGCCGGCAAGCCGGCCGCGCCGGTCACCGACAGCGACGGCCGCCACGTCGAATTGAGCAGCGCCTCGCGCGGATCGGTGGTGGTCGGCAGCACCTGGCGGCCGTCCTGGCCGCACGACCACGGCATCTTCTTCCACACATCGTCGCCGAGAATCTGCGCGGCCGCTTCCGCTTCGCGCAGGCGGTCGGCCGGGATCGGGCAATGGAAGCCCTTCGGCAGCAGCGTGCCGTTCGCCGCGTCTTCGAGCCGGTCGAACAGTTGCCGCATGATGCGGAAGCTCGACGGCACGATGCCGCCGTACACGCCCGAGTGAATCCCTTCGTCGAGCACCTGCACTTCCAGATCGCCGCCGACGAGGCCACGCAGCGACGTGGTCAGCCACAGCTGATCGTAGTTGCCCGCGCCCGAGTCGAGACAGACGACGAGGCCGACATTGCCGAGCCGCTCGCGCAACGCATCGACGTACGGCAGCAAGTCGTAGCTGCCCGACTCCTCGCAGGTTTCGATCAGGCCGACACAGCGCGGCCGCTCGACGCCTTGCGCATCGAGCGCGGCCAGCGCGGTCAGGCTCGCGTAGATCGCATAGCCGTCGTCCGCGCCGCCGCGGCCGTACAGCTTGCCGTCCTCAAGCTTCGGGGTCCACGGGCCGAGGTCCTTGCGCCAGCCGTCGAACTCCGGCTGCTTGTCGAGGTGGCCGTACAGCACGATGGTTTCGTCGCTGCCCGAACGGGTCGCGGCGGTTTCGAAGAAGATCACCGGCGTGCGGCCCGGCAGACGGATCACTTCGAGCTTCAGACCGCGCACCGGTTGCTGTTCGGCCCATTGCGCGGCGTCGGTAATCACGCGTTCCAGATAGCCGTGGCGCGCCCAGTCGGGATCGAACGCGGGGCTCTTGGCCGGCACCGCGATGTAGTCGGTCAGCGCGGGCACGATCTCGTCGTTCCATTTGCGCTCGACGAATTCGCGCAGCGTGTCCGGGTTCAGGCGTTGGGTCTGCAGGGTCGTATCGTCGGTGCTCATGATGGGGTCCGTGGCGGGCTATCTGAATAAACGATCATGATAGACCCGATGCGGGCCGGGCTGAACCCCTTCGGACGCGGCGCAGCTATTGGGAGCGGCCGCACGGCGCGCCTGACACGCAGCCGACATTCGCGCGACAATCCTTACATGCGTCGCGAATCATGGACGCTGTATCAGGGAGCCGTTCATGCTGAATAACATCGCCGTGCAGGCGGTCGCCGCAGTGGTGGCGTTAGCGCTGTACTTTCTGCCGGCGATCATCGCGGACCGCCGCCAGCGCCGCGACCTGCTGGTCCTCGCGCTGTTCAACGCATGCCTCGGCTGGACCGGCATCGGTTGGCTGCTCGCGTTGTACTGGGCGTTGCAGCCGAATCCGCCCGCCGACCTCGCGACCAACGTGGTCAGCAAACGCAAGCTGCTGACCATGCGAGCGTTTTCCTCCGCGCTGATGCTGCGCGTGCAGCGACGCGAACAGACACACGACGAGCCGAAGCACTGACCCGAAACGGGCCACGCAGGAGCGGATTCAGATACGGTCAGGCAGGTGATCCGGCGTAGCCGCCGGGCGGCGCACTCAGGGCGAGAACGATGCCTGTTCAGCGGGCCTGTGCTGCGTAAGTCAAACGCTGCAATCGCATCTCACGCGTAAATCGCGCGAGCGGATTTTCGGAAATTCAGAACTCAGAAGGCGCGCGCACTGCCGATTCACGCAGCGCGGCCAATACGATTCCACTGCACGGAGCCGGCCGGAATCGAACGCGGTTCGACCCGGACGCTTTGCGGTGTGAACATTTCGTGACGCAGTTCGCCGTGTTCGTCGAACCACTCGCAGATCAACCAGTCACCGGGATTGAGCGCGACCGTACCGGCATACGTGACGGTCATGCGCGGGCCCCCGTCCTTCAACGTGACGACGTCGCCGATTACGAACGCGGCGGGCGGTGTCTCGAAAGCGTCGATGGCGTTGGACAGCATACTGAATCCCCCATGTTGCGTTATTAAGTCATTGAGCGGCCTTTATCGACAGCGACCTACTGAAGGAACACTCTAAAAGTTTAAGACAGATTAACAATTGAATTTAAACGCGGCAAGTGATTTTTATTGATACCGTTTTCACTCCAAGGGAATTCACCGATACCCGCTTTAGTTCCCCAACAAAACCACGTAAAACCGTCAATACCAACCGGGCCGCGCTGTGTTCGCTAGCGCACAAACCCACCTTTAGCTGGCGGGCCACTGGGCGGCCCGGTAGAAAATTCTGCCGCCATTAGTCAGAGCAGAAAGCATGACGCGCCGCCACATAAGCTTTATTCCCAGCCGCGAATTTGATCTAAATCAGAATTACCAGTGAACGCGCGAGTCATCGGCAAATAAAGCGGCAGGTATTCAGTGCCTCTTTCAAAACGCATGATTTTTACTGTCAATCAGCCTTTGAAAACGATTTCCCAACGACGGATTTTCAAAGCGCCTGCGCAAGCTTGCGCTGAACCGACTGCTGATGACGCACGAGCATTACGCTCAGCCCGATGCAAACGAACATCAGAAGCGCGTTGATCGCGAGGCTCAGCTGGAACGCGTGCGCATAAGACGCGGGCGCCGCGCTGCCGCCCAGCGCGCCGAAAAACGCGCCGCTGATCGCGGCAGTGCCGAATGCCGAGCCGATCTGCAACGTCGACGACACCACGCCCGACGCAAGCCCCGCCTTCTCCGGCACCGCCTCCTGCAACACGATGCGCATGATCGACGGCAACAGCAGCCCGTGCCCGACGCCCGCGATCACGAGGCCGCAGTAGAACGGCAGGTCGGGCGTCGCGGTTTGGGTCGCCGCCCAGCCGGTCACCGTGAAGCCGAGCGTCATCATCGAAAAGCCCAGTGTCAGCACGTGCGCGCCGATTCGCTTGACCACTGCCGGCGAGGTCAGCGGCCCGATCACGAAGCCGAGCGCGAACGGCATGATCGCGATGCCCGACGCGAGCGGCGTCCAGTGCAGACCGGCCTGCAGATAAATTCCGTAGGTCAGGAAGAATGCGCTGTTGCAATAGAACAGGAACGCGAGCACGAGACCGAGCGCGAACGCGCGGTTGCGGAACAGTTGCAGATCGACGAGCGGATGACCGCCGCCGCGCTCGACCCGCCGTTCGGTTGAGACGAACCACAGGAACACCGGCACCGCGGCCGCGAACATCGCGAAGGTCCATGCGGGCCAGCCGGCTTCGCGGCCATGCGTCATCGGATAGATGACCAGCAGCAGCACCGCCGATAGCAGCGCGACGCCCTTCAGGTCGATGCCGGTGCGCGTATCCGGCTGGTTTTCCGGCACGAACTTCCACGTGCCGATAAACGCGGCGATGCCGATCGGAATGTTGATCAGGAAGATCACGCGCCAGTCGAGCCCGAACGGGTGATAGGTGATCAGCGCGCCGCCGCCCAGTTGCCCGACGATCGATGACAGCCCGAACACGAAGCCATACAGGCTCATCACGCGCGTCTGCCGATGCAGCGGCACGACCGCGCGGATCGTCGCGAGCACCTGCGGCGCCATCACCGCGGCGGCGATGCCCTGCACGATCCGCGCGATCACCAGCATCTGGCCGCTGGTCGCGAAGCCGCACAGCGCCGACGCGATCACGAAGCCCGCCATCCCGGTCATGAACATGCGGCGGCGGCCGTACAGATCGCCGAGCCGGCCGCCGGTGATCAGCAACACCGCGTACGCCGATGCGTAGGCGGACACGACGAGCTGCAATTGCGCATCGGACGCGTTCAGGCCGGTGTGAATCGACGGCAGCGCGAGATTGACGATGAAGTAGTCGAGCGGCGCGAGAAACGCGCCGACGAACAGCACGGCGAGCGCGAGCCCTTGACGCTCGTTGGAGCGCGGCGCGGACGACGCGCCGGTTTGCGCGCGCGGCGTCGCCAGCGAGGCCAACGCCGGGCTCGGGCAGGCCGCCGCGCCAACCACGCCAGCCACGCCGGCCACGCCGGCCGCGCAGCCTGCCGCCGCCGAACCTCCACTGGAGCCGGAGCCAACCAATGCCGCCGCGGCGGACTTGCTTGCTTCGCTTTTCATGACTGATCGTTCAAAAATTAGTTAAAAAAATTGCGCCGGCGCGGGCTGCGCCGGTGTCATCCCGACGTTATCCCGGCGTTACGCCAGCGCCCGCATCGCCACATCCACGATGCCGGTCAGCGCGTCTTCCGTGTGCGCGACCCGTCCCATCACCCGCAGACCTTGCATCACGCACAGCAGAAAATCGCCGACCGCCTGTTCGTCGAGCTTCGAATCGAATGCGCCGCTCGCCTGGCCGCGAATCACCGCCGCCGCGAGCAGCGTCGCCATGCGTCGCTGGATCGACGCGACGCGCGCGCGCAGCTGCTCGTCGTCGGGCTGCATCTCCAGCGTCGTGTTGGTGATGAAGCAACTGCGCCGGCCGCTCAGCGCGCACGACACCCGCGCGTAATGCAGCAGCGCGTCGCGCAGCGCCTGTTCCGGTTCCGCGGTCGCGCTCAGCCGCTGCGCGAGGCGCGCGACCGCGCCTTCCGCGTAGTGATCGAGTGCCGCGAGCATGATCCCGTGCTTGTCGCCGAACACGCCGTACAGACTGCCGCGCAGCACGCCGGTCGCCTTGCACAGATCGTCGATCGACGTCGCGTGGTAGCCGTGATCCCAGAACTGCTGACTCGCGCTGGTCAGTACGGTGTTGGTGTCGAATTCGCGAGGACGGCCGCGTACGCAGACGTCGCCGGCTTTCTTCGCGGTTTGCCTTGAATGACTCAATTGCGGTGATCCTGGGTTTTGCCTGGTTGCTGGATATTATGACTAGGCGTTCAATAATTCAAGCAAGCGTGTGGGTAGTCGTATCGTGGGTAGGGTCTTTGTCTCGATATGGCGCCGGTATGAAAAAAGCCGGCGGAGCGTCTTATGCCCCGCCGGCCTCGTCGTTACAGCGCTGTGCCGCCGCCGCTACCTCAGGTTTCCAGCTTCGCATCCATCGTGATCGTCGCGTTCAGCACCTTCGACACCGGGCAGCCCGCCTTGGCGTCGGCGGTCGCCTTGTCGAACGCGGCCTTGTCGCCGCCCGGGATCTTCACGTTCACGTCCAGATGCACCGCGGTGATCGCAAAGCCGCCGCCGTCCTTGTCGAGCGTGACGGTCGCCGTGGTGCCGATCCGCTCCGGCGTGATGCCGGCCTTGCCCAGTTCCGCCGACAGCGCCATCGAGAAACATCCCGCATGGGCGGCCGCGATCAGTTCTTCCGGATTGGTGCCGATGCCGTCCGCGAAGCGCGTGGAAAACGAATACTGCGTGTCCTTGAGGACGCCGCTGTCGGTGGAAATCGAACCTTTGCCGTTTTGCAGGCCGCCTTGCCAGACTGCCGATGCCTTGCGCTTCATCGCTCTCTCCTGTTGATGCCGTGCCGCCTGCGTCGCTCGACCATCATCGATGCCCGCCGCGGCGGTCCCGCCCGGATCAGTCCGCGCGCGAGCATCGGTCGCCGACGCCGCGCGGCTGTGGGCGCGGGCGTGGACCGGATTTCATCATAGGCGCTTCCGGAGAACGCTGTCGTTAAGGCGCGCCGCGACGCGCGTCACAGTCAGCGCAAAAGTCGCCCGCCTATATTTACAACAAATGAAACAATATTTTCGAGAAAAGCGACTTTTTTGCGGACCTCGCAAGAAATAGACTGTTTTCAACGGACCGGGAAACGAGATTCACACCGATCCACTCAACAATCGAAATTGGAGGTTTATCATGAAATCGCTTCTTTCCGCAGTCGTCGTCGCATCCGCTCTGATCGTTCCGGCTATGTCGTTCGCGCAGCAGGCGCCGGTGACGCGCGCTCAGGTTCGCGCCGAACTGGTGGCCGCGCAAAAAGCGGGCCTCGTGTATCAGAACGACACCGAGTACCCGAAAGCAGTGCCGCAAAACTCGGCGACCGTAGTCGCTTCGGCCGACAGTGCTAAAGACTTCGGCGGCGTGAAGGCCAATGCGTCGGATGCCGGCGGCCGGCAGTCGGTTGAACAACGCATCTTCTCGACGTATCGCGGCAACTAAGTTTTTGCCGGTTGGTTGCGAGGCCACCGGGTTGGCGGCCTCGGCAGTAGAAGGCAGTCGATGTAGAAGTTGTTGCTGCACGAAGTAAAAAAAGCCCCGGTTGCGAAGTAGTTCGCAACCGGGGCTTTTTCGTGGGCTTGAGGTTTGGGCGTGGGCGTTACTTTGCCCGCAGCATCCGCATGCCGGATCTCATTCGGCGAACGGCAGCGTCTCCTGCCCGAGCGCGCGCATGTCGAACACGTTCAGCGTCATCGCGACCAGCGCGTAATAGCCGAGCAGGCCGACCAGGTTGATCACCACCTGATGCCCGAAACGCTCGACCGCCTTCGCATACGTTGCGTCCGACACCCGCTTCGTGTCGTACAGCTCGCTCGCGAAGTCGTAGATCAGCGCATCGTCGGCGGCCGCGAAATCGGGGCGGTGTCCCTGGCGGATGGTTTCCGCGTCCGCTTCGTCGACGCCCGCCTGCAGCGCGATCGGATAGTGGATGTGCCACTCGGCCTGCGCGCGCCAGCGCGTCGCGGTCACCAGAATCGCCAGTTCAGACAGACGCAGCGGCAAGCCGGTCTGATAGCGGCAGAACGCGCCCAGACGCTGCGCGTGCTGAGCCAGCTCCGGGCTATGAATCCAGCCGAGAAACGGCCCGTTCAGATTGCCGCGCGGGCCGGACAGGATTTCGTCGAGCACCGTTTTCTGCTCCGGCGTGGCGCTGGACATCTCGAAGTGTGGCAAACGCTTGGTCATCGTCGTTCTCGCAAAAAGCGTTGGGTCGGATAGCTTAAACGCTCGCGAGCGACGCGCCGATCGCATCGGTCAGCCGGCTCACGATGTCGTCGATATCGCGTTCGGTGCAGATGAACGGCGGCGCGAGCAGCACGTGATCGCCGCGCTGGCCGTCAACGGTACCGCCCATCGGATACACCATCAGCCCGCGTGCGAACGCTTCGCGCTTGATCGCCGCGTGCAGCTTCAGCTTCGGATCGAACGGGTCCTTGCTCGCGCGGTCCTTCACCAGCTCGACACCGACGAACAGCCCGCGCCCGCGCACGTCGCCGATATGCGGATGCTGCGCATAGTGCTCGCGCAGCCGGCCGCGCAACTGCTCGCCGCGCGCCTGCACGTTATCCAGCAGCCGCTCTTCGGCGATCACGCGCTGCACTTCGAGCGCCGCCGCGCAGGCGGTCGCGTGACCGATATAGGTATGGCCATGCTGAAAGAAGCCCGACCCGCCGACGATCGTCTGATAGATGCGGTCACTAACGAGCGTCGCGCCGATCGGCTGATAGCCGGCGCCGAGCCCTTTCGCGATCGTCAGGATGTCCGGCGCGACGCCGTCTTCGTCGCACGCGAACAGATGACCGGTGCGGCCCATCCCCGACATGATCTCGTCGAGAATCAAGAGGACCCCGTAACGATCGCAGACCGCGCGGATCTTGCGGAAATACTCGCGCACCGGCGGCACCGCGCCGGCGGTCGCGCCGACCACCGTTTCCGCGACGAACGCGGCGACCGTGTCCGGGCCGAGTTCGAGGATCTTCTGTTCGAGTTCGTCCGCGAGACGTTGCGCGAACGCTTCCTCGGTTTCGTCGGCGCGCTGCTCGCGATACGCGTAGCACGGGCTCACGTGATGCGCTTCGATCAGGATCGGCAGGAACGGCTCGCGACGCCACGCGTTGCCGCCGATCGCCAGCGCGCCGAGCGTGTTGCCGTGATAGCTCTGCCGCCGCGCGATGAAATGACGGCGCTGCGGCTCGCCCTTCTCGACGAAATACTGGCGCGCGAGTTTCAGCGCGGCCTCGATCGCCTCCGAGCCGCCCGACACGAAGTACACGTGTTCGAGCCCGGCCGGCGCGCTGTTGACGAGGCGTTCGGCCAGCTCCTCTGCCGCCGCGGTCGTGAAGAACGACGTATGCGCGTACGGCAGTTGCTGCGCCTGTCGCTTGATCGCGTCGATCACGCGCTGATTGCTGTGGCCGAGACACGAGACGGCGGCGCCGCCCGATGCGTCGATATAGCGCTTGCCGGTCGAGTCGATGATTTCGATGCCGTCGCCCGCGACGGCCACCGGCAGCGTTTGCTTCGGAGAACGATGGAAAACGGTGGACATGAGATTCAGTTCCTGGTGGATGCAGCGGGTGCGGAAACGGGGGCCGGCGCGGCGGTGGTCGCGCGGGCAATGAAGGTGTCGAACGCGCATTGACCGTGCCGATAGGCTTTCATCGATACACCGGCAGCGCCGATTTCGAATAGCGCGGTGGCGAGCGTGTTTTCGTCGTCGGGATCGTGCGGGTCGTCGCGATAGATCGGCAAACCCGACGGCGCGCGGTCGTGGAGTACGTCGAGCAAGGCAGCGGCCTGCACTGGGCCACTGCGGCCGAGCGCGGGCAGCAACTCGCCCAGCCGCGATTGCCGGTCGCGCGACGATTCGGTGACGATCTGCGGCTCGGCTTCGCAGCCCGGATGAATCATGTGATTCGCGTGGCCGGAAAGCTGGTTCACTTGCTGGACCGAGCAGCGCGCGGCGCTCGCTTCGACGCTCAAGAGCCGCGCGTCGCCCGCGCAGCCGAGCGTGTGATGAAAACCGCTGGCCGAGCGCACGTTGCGCAGGATCTGCAACGCGGCGTCGAGCGAAGTCGCATCGAGCACCGCGCGCGCGAGGATCATGCGCGGCACGCCGGCCGCGGGAGTCCGGATGCGCAGGTTGTTGATCGCCTGCGCGAGCCCCGCGCGGTTGGCCGCGAACGTATGGCCCGGCAGCGAGCCGGGATAGTAGAAGCTGATGAAGCCGGGCTGGCCGGCCGGCTGGACTTCGACCACCGCGCAGCGCTCGCGCAGAAACGGGTCGCCGTCTTCGTTGTGGGCGATCAGGCGCGTATCACCGACGAGTGCCGCGAGCGTCGTGCAACCGTCCGGCGCGTTGTGGATCAGCTCGCCGCGGCAGTTCCACAGGAACACGTCTTCGGCAGCCCAGCCGAGGCCGGCCGCGATTCCGTCGAGTTCGGCCAGCAGCGCCGGGAAATGTGCGCGCGCCGCATCGCGCAGCGTCTGCACGTACGGCGTGCCACGCCAGCGCCGCACCGCCTGCCACGCGGCGCTTTGCGCCATATAGTCGGCGAACACCGGGCGGCCGATTTCGCCCAGCCGGAAGCCGATCTCGTACGGCTCGCCACTCACCTGAAAAACCTTCAATTCCTGCGTCGACGCCACGGGTCGCATCCATTCTCAACAATCGGTACGTATTTATACGTCAATACAACATTTGTTGTCAAATAGAGCGGGCGGACATCAGATGGAGAACGGCGGAAAGCCGTTCGCGTTATGCGTGGTTGGTTTAGCGGTGGGAAATCCGCAGCAGTGGCTGTTGCGGCTGCTGCGGCTGCTGCTGCGGCGGCAGGCAGTGGCTACGCCAGCGGCCGCGAACCCCTCAAGGCACGTACGCGCCCTTCGCGTGCAGCGATTGCTCGGCCTGCGCGAGCTGCTCGACCGCGTCCGCGCCTTCGAGCGCGAGCAGATGCGCGACCAGCGCCTCGGCGATCGCGGTGGCGGCCACCAGCGACGGGAAGAACGACGGGCTCTCGTGCGAGAAGATCAGCACTTTTTCGGCGTTCAGCGCGATCGGCGACACCGCGCTGTCGGTGATCGCGATCAGCTTGCTGCCCTTCTCCAGCGCGGCCTCGGCGACGCGCGCCGCCTCGACCGAATACGGCGCGAAGCTGATCACGATGGTCGCGCTGTCGCGCTCGATCGTGCGCAACTGCATTTCGAGCGTGCCGGCCTCGCCGTTGAGCAGCGACACCGACGGCCGGAACAGCCGGTAGCCGTACACCAGCCCGAACGCGACCGAGTAACACGAGCGAAAGCCCGCAACATGAACGTGCGGCGCGCGCCGCAGCACGCGCGCAGCCTCGACGATCACGCGATGGTTATGCGCGGCGGTCGCATCGAGATTGTGCTGCTGGGCGACCAGCAGATCGTTGGCGAGCGCGTCTTTCGATTTGACCAGCGAGCGCGCGCGGCTCGTCAGCGGCTCGGGGCGCGTGCGCACGCGCGCGACGAAGAGGTTGCGTAACTCGTTCCAGCCGGGGAAACCGAGCTGCTGCGACAGCCGCACCAGCGAAGCGGGCTGCACCTGCGCGCGCTCGGCCACCTTGCGCATCGACGACACCGCGACTTCGTCGGGATGATCGAGCAGGAAGCCCGCGCCCATCTGAAATTGCGGGCTCAGTTCGGAGAAGCGCGCCCGGATCAGGGCGACGAGCTGATCGAAGCTGTCTGGCATGGAATGGAGCGGCGGCGGTGAGGATGACAACAAATGTTACCACCGGGTGGGCGGGCGATTGGGCTTGATCGCCCCTTCAGCATGGTCAACCTCGCGCGCCCGCTGCCATCTCTTGCCGATGTGCATCGGCCAGTTCCGCCATGCTGTTGAAACGGAAGTCGATATCCGGTTGCAAACCGGGATTCATCGTCGCCCCGAAGCCCGGCTGCGAGTGCCGGCGATAAATCCAGCACGACGCGAGACCGAATTCGTTGGCGGGCTTGTGATCGTGGAAAAGGCTTTCCGCGGTGTGCAGGATCTGTTCTTTCCCGATGCCGCGCTCGCCGAGCTTTTCCAGCATGTATTCGAAGTTGCGCGGGGCCGGCTTGTACGAGCCCACGTCTTCGGCCGTGATGATCGCGTCGAACTCGACCTTCAGTTTCGCGTTGCTGTAGGTGAAGCTTTCGTTGTCGATGTTCGACAGAATCACGAGCCGGTAATGCTTCTTCAGATACTGCAGCGCGTCGGCGCTGTCGTCGAACGCCGGCCAGTTTTGCACCGACCGACCGTACGCGACGCATTCTTCGTGAGTGAACCGCAGCCCCCACTCTTCGGCGAGGCGTTTGTAGACGATGGGCAGCAGTTCCTGGTAGCGCTTCGCCGGCGTGTATTTCTGCTGCGACGATTCGTGGCGCGCATGCGCTTCCAGCACCCGGTCGCGCGTGAGCGGCGTCGCGGCTCGTTCGAGCAAATGCTTCAGCCCGTCGAAGATGCCGCTCTCCCAGTCGATCAAGGTGCCGTAACAGTCGAATGTCAGAGTGTCGAAGTCGGTCAGTTTCACGCTTACTCCTCGAAACGGGAACGAAACGGGAACTACTGCGGGGTGATATCCCTCTGCACCCGGTGGATATGCTGCTCGACATAAAACGCCGCGGCATCGGCATCTCCGCAAACAATGGCTTCGTAAATCAGCCGATGCTCCGCGACGTACAGGCGAATGCGAGCCGTGTCGTAAATCCCGTCGTCCTTGAGCCGCTTCCACAACGACTGATCCATCGTCGACGCGATTTCTTCCGCGAGCTTCGCCAGCAACACATCGCCCGTCATCACAGCCAGTTGACGATGAAAAAGCCGGTCGCTGTTGTTCCACAGCGCGCGCTCTTCGGGTGTCGCGACATCGGTCAACGTCTCCATCTGGTCCAGGTAGTGCTCCGCCAGCGGGTCCCGTTGTTTGCGCGCCGCCGCTCGCCGTGCGATTGCCGGCTCGAGAATCAGCCGCACGTCGAGCGTGGCGGACGGACTGAAGTCCGACGTGGACTCGCCGCCCCCGGCTTCGACGCTCGACGCCGCCGCGAGAATCTCGTTGGCGGCCGGCGCAACGTAAGTGCCCGAGTTGCGCTTCGTGACGACGAGGCCTTCGTTCTGCAACGCACCGATCGCTTCGCGCACGGCCGGGCGCCCGACGCCGAACAGCGTCGCCAGTTCTCGCTCGGAAGGCAGCCGGGCATCAGGCAGATAGCGGCCGCTGCGGATTTCGGCCCTGATTTTCTCCGACACCTGTTCGTAAATCTGCAGTGGCCGGAAGTTGCTTTCCAGTTCGAAGCGAGCGGATGCCATCTTGAGTTCTCGGAGCGCGATGAGGTGGTTCTTCAATATACCACTTGGACGGAAGGGGTTGCCGTTCCGTCCGCCGGCATACGTTAAAGCACCCAAAGAATTAAGACACAACTGAACCAATTTTCTGTCTCACTTTGATGTCGCACTGAATACTGGACCAAACGGCGCCCAAACAAATCAACTCACGTTACAAATTGGCTTGCGTATAGCCCACTTGTGGTTTAGATTCGTTCCACATCCAGCCCCGCGAAATTGGGCGCATCGGAGCCAGACTCCGACTATTGGCGCCGCAGGCCATCCGCGCCGGCTTCCCGAAACCCGAACCTCAAGGCATGCCAATGACGTCACCCCACCTCCGTAATTTCGACGCGGCCGCGACGGCTTCCCTGCTCGACTATCGCCGCCTCGTGCGCGCGCTCGCCGAAACGATGGTCGAGTACAGCGAAGGAAAGGTCGTGAGCCCCGAGCGCCTGGCCATTCCGATGCAGGAAGGCGGTTTGATGCTGTCGATGCCGGCGAGCGCGCCCGACATCGCCATTCACAAGCTGGTGAATGTCTGCCCGACCAACGCCGGGCGCGGCTTGCCGACCATTCACGGTCAGGTCGTCGCATGCGATGCGATCACGGGAGAAATGCTGTTCGTGCTCGACGGGCCGACCGTTACGGGGCGTCGCACCGCCGCGGTGACGGCCTTGGGAATTCAGACGCTCCATCGTCAGCCGCCGCAAGAAATCGTCATCATCGGAACCGGCAAACAGGCCGCAAATCACGCGGAAGCGCTCGCGACCATCTTCCCCGACGCGCGGTTGCGGGTTAAAAGCCGCTCGAAAGCCGACGCGGACGACTTCGTTGCACGAATCCGTGCGGTAGCACCGAATCTGACGGCGCTGCCCGACGACTCCATTCCTCCGACCGCCGACGTGGTCGTCACGCTGACCACCAGCAAAACGCCTGTGTATTCGGAAGCTGCTCGCCCCGGTCGCCTTGTGGTGGGCGTGGGCGCGTTTACCGCCGACGCGGCGGAAATTTCCAGGCAAACCGTCGACGGCAGCTCTCTGGTGGTCGACGACCCGCTCGGCGCAAAGCACGAAGCGGGCGACCTGATTCAGGCCGGGGTGGACTGGAACGCCGTGGCGCCGCTAGCGCAGGCCATCGCCGGGAATTTCCACGCGACGAAGCCTATTCTTTTCAAGAGCGTCGGCTGCGCGGCATGGGACCTCGCGGCATGCCGGGTCGCTCGCGATGCTCTGCCATGACATTGGTTTAATATGAACCAATATAAGGGTTTTCATCGGTTTAATAGGTTGAATTCAGACCAAAATACGGATATCGTGGTTGCTCAACAATCCAATTCTCTGGAGACATCATGCGCCGCATCGTCACCACCCTGGCCGCCCTGACGGCCGCCGGCTTCGCCCTGGCAGCCCATGCCCAGACGGTCGTCATCATCGGCCACTCGGCGCCGCTGACGGGCCCACAGGCACCGAACGGCAAAGACAACGAGAATGGCGCGCGCCTCGCCATCGACGAGCTGAACAAGAGCGGCGTGACGGTCGATGGCAAAAAGGTGACCTTCAAACTGGATTCGGAAGACGACCAGGCTGACCCGAAGGTCGGCGTTCAGGTCGCGCAGAAACTGGTCGATAGCGGTGTCGTCGCAGTGATGGGCCCGTACAACTCGGGCGTCGCGATTCCGGCCTCGCGCGTGTACAACACGGGCGGCGTTCCGATGTTGCCGGTCGCGTCGAACCCGGCGCTGACCAAACAAGGCTTCAAGAACATCTTCCGGATCGGCGCGAGCGACGAGCAGTTGGGCGGGACGATGGGCCAATTCGCCGCGAAGACGCTGAAGGCAAAAACCGCCGCGGTGATCGATGACCGCACGGCATACGGACAAGGCGTGGCCGAGCAGTTCATCAAGGAGGCCAAAGCGAACGGCATCCAGATCGTCGACCAGCAATTCACGACCTCGTCGGCGACTGACTTCCTGGGCATTCTCACCAGCATCAAGTCGAAAAATCCGGACGTCATTTTCTTCGGCGGCTATGCCGCTCAAGGCGCTCCAATGGCCAAGCAGATGCGCGCACGCGGGCTGCGCGCGAAACTGCTCGGCGGCGACGGGATCTGCTCGGCCGACATGGGTAAGGTTGCGGGTGATGCCGCATCGATCGTGTACTGCGCACAAGGCGGTATTTCGCTCGACAAAACACCCGCGGGTCGAGAGTTCCTGCAGAAGTACAAAGCCGCCTACAACACCGACACCCAGGTCTATGGCGTCAGCTATTACGACGGCGTGAAACTGCTCGCGGATGCGATGGTGAAAGCCGGCACCACGACCGATAAAGCCAAGCTCACTGCCCAGTTGGCGAAGACCAACTATAAAGGCGTGGCAGGCACCTACTCCTTCGATGAAAACGGCGACCTGAAGGGCGCGCCGACCACCGTCTACATCATCAAGAACGGTTTGCCGGTGCCGTACGGTCAGTGACGTCTACCTCCCAACCACGAAGCACACATGAAAATCACTCGCACCATTTCGACCATCGAAGTTCATACCGGCGGCGAGGCATTCCGTATCGTGACGAGCGGACTACCTCGCCTGCCCGGCGACACCATCGTCAAACGCCGCGCGTGGTTGAAAGAGAACGCCGACGATATCCGCAAAGCACTGATGTTCGAGCCGCGCGGGCATGCGGACATGTACGGCGGCTATCTGACGGAGCCGGTCACGCCGGGCGCCGACTTCGGCATCATCTTTCTGCACAACGAAGGCTATAGCGACCATTGCGGACACGGCGTTATCGCGCTGTCCACCGCGGCGGTCGAACTGGGCTGGGTTCAGCGACAGGTTCCGGAAACACGGGTCGGTATCGACGCGCCGTGCGGCTTCATCGAAGCGTTCGTGCAGTGGGATGGCGAACATGCGGGTAACGTTCGTTTCGTGAACGTTCCGTCGTTTATCTGGAAGCGTGATGTCTCGGTCGAGACGCCATCATTCGGAACGGTCACGGGCGATATCGCGTTTGGCGGCGCGTTCTATTTCTATACCGACGGCGCGCCTCACCACCTGGAAGTTCGCGAGTCTTCGGTCGAAGAGCTGATCCGCTTCGGCGCCGAGGTCAAGCAGGCGGCAAACAAGGCTTTCCCGGTCGAGCATCCGGACATTCCGGAGATCAATCACATCTACGGCACCATCATCGCCAACAAGCCGCGGCATGCAGGTTCGACGCAAGCGAACTGCTGCGTGTTTGCCGACCGCGAAGTGGATCGTTCTCCTACCGGTTCGGGCACCGGCGGCCGTGTCGCTCAACTGTATCTGCGCGGCGAACTGGGCAAGGACGAGACGCTCGTGAACGAGTCCATCATCGGGACCGTGTTCAAGGGACGCGTGCTCAGCGAAACGACAGTTGGCGAATTCGACGCGGTGATTCCCGAGGTGGAAGGCAATGCGTATATCTGCGGCTTCGGACAATGGATTATCGATGAGCGCGACCCGCTAACGTACGGGTTCCTCGTTCGCTAAACGGCTCCTTGCAGTACCGGTTGGCGCGGAAAGCTGTGACCCAGCCTCCGCGTTTTTTTTCGTACGTTTACAGGTCGAAATCAGCGGCAGCCTGCTGTCGCGGGAACGGACCGTGCTGCACAGATAGGGTTGCAACCACTGGAGCACACCACCATGTCCCATCGACTGAAAATCGGCGATCGCGTGACGTGGAACACGCCGCAAGGGATGACGACGGGGACGGTCGTTCGCAGGATCGTCAGGGATACGGAGCTGGACGACGGGCAGACGATCGCCGCGTCGAAGGACGACCCGCGTTATGAGGTCGAAAGCGAGAAAAGCGGTCAGCACGCGGTGCATCGCGCGGAGGGGTTGGAGAAGGTGCATAAGCACTGACCGGCGCGGAATGTCCGAGGCACGTCGCGATGTTCGTGCCTCTCGCTTATCGTCCCCGTGCCAACCACGGGGACGACGCATCGAACTCAAGCGTGGTCAGAACTCGACTCGTCGACCGGCTTTGGCCATGCCAGTTCCAGGCGCGTCCTGCTCGCTGAACTGAGCTTGCGAAGGCCGATCTCACGAGCCATTGCGGTAAGACCGGACTCCTTGTCATGTCCCGCCCGGAACATTTCTATCGCGAGCGCTTTCAGCTCCGTCAGCGAGATCTCGTCGACGGAACGGGCGCTGCCGTCCGAAGGTCGTCGGAACAGTACAGGTTCATCGGCAACCTCGTTCTGCGGCCAAAAGAAGATGCCAACATCCTCCGCGACGCTTCGGTAATGCTGCGATGCAAGACGCGTGACGCGGTCCTGAATTTTCGATCCAGTCCTGCCCCAGCCGTGCACGCGAGCGATGCGGCGGGAGAGTACCTCATCGCGCACTGGCCCCTCGACCTTCACGACGTGGTCAATCATGCGCAACAGGGTCGGGTTGTACGCATCGTCGAAGAACACATTGTTATCGACCTCGTAACCCGCAACAGCCAGGTCGACTTCCATGAAGCGCCCGTCTGTCGCTGCCGGCTCGGAAACGGCCGCCGCATTACTCGTAAATGTTGCCGTTGCGGTAATTGACTCGTGATCCGCGGGTTCCGGTGCGGGACGCGGGACACCGGCCGGCGCTCCTTCACTGGGCTCAGCGATAGCTGCACGCGCGAGCGAGGCTGCCTCGTCCTGCGCTGCCGTGAGCTGTGCTCGCTGTGCCGACACGAGTGCCTCAAGTTGCAGATGGATTTTTTCAACCGTTCCCGGCATATCGATCCACCAGTCGGTCGACCAGATACGGACGATTTCCCAACCCAGGCCCCGGAGCACCTGCTCGCGAAGTTTGTCCCGGTCACGCGCCGTGGCTGAACGATGGTAAGTCGCGCCGTCGCATTCGATGCCGGCCAGATAGCGCCCCGGCGCGTCGGGGTCAACGACGCCGAGGTCGATCCGGAATGCCGAGACGCCCACCTGAGGATGCAAAGTCCAGCCCTTTTCGGTAAGCGCTCTCGACACGGATTTCTCGAATGGGCTTTCGAAGTCACCGATGCTTCCGGACACGGCTTCTCCGAGTGCGCGAGCGCCCCGGTCAGCAAACTCCAGGAAGTGCTTCAGGTCACGCACACCCAGCGCTTGCGTTCTCGCCAGATCCATCTGTTCCGGCCGGAAGCTGCAGAACACACGAAGTTCCTGCCGGGCGCGCGTAATCGCGACGTTCAGGCGACGCTCGCCGCCCTGCTGGTTCATCGGGCCGAAGTTCATCGGCATCGTGCCATCGACACCCGGTCCGTACGTAATGGAGAAGTACATGATGTCGCGTTCGTCACCTTGCACACTCTCGAGATTCTTCACGAACACAGGTTCGAGCTGGGTCTCCAGGAAGAACGGTTCAATCGATGGGTCTTTGCGACGCTCCTCGTCCAACAGATCTTCAATGAGTGACTGCTGCTCGGAGTTGAACGTAACGACGCCAATCGTCAGACCGCTATCTTTGAAACCGGGCGACTTCAGGCGCGCAACCAGATCCGCGACGAGCGCTTTCGCCTCGGGCTTGTTGCTCCGCGCGCCGCCACGTTCGTACTGGCCGTCCGCAACGTGTTTGAAACTCACAGCGCGGTCGTTGGTGACGGGACTGGGGAACGTGACCAGATCCCCGTCGTAGTAGCGGTGATTCGAAAATGCAATCAGGCTTTCGTGCCGGCTGCGATAGTGCCAGGACAATTTCATTGTCGGCAGGTTGGCACCGATGCACTCTTCCAGAATGCTTTCGAGTTCCGTTTCGACATCGATGTCGTCGATATCCGATTCCGCGCGGTCGAAGAAACTCGTCGGCGGCAACTGCTTCGGGTCGCCCACCATGATGACCTGTTTCGCGCGAGCCATCGCCCCAATCGCATCCCATACCGGAATCTGCGACGCCTCATCGAAGATGACCACGTCGAAATTCGCGGTCTCCGCGGGAAGGTACTGCGCAATTGAGAGCGGGCTCATCAGCAGACATGGCGTGAGCCGCATCACCGCGCCCGACGCCTGCGACATCAGCTCTCTGAGCGGCAAATGACGCGTTTTCTTCTGCATCTCGAAACGCAGCAAGCCCCATTCGGAGCCACGCGCGACGCGATCGGGCGACGGATGTTCCGCCGACAACTGGGAGCGCACCCACGCTTGAGTCAGGCGAATAAAGCGCTCGTCGAGCTCGCGGAAATCCCTGATGCGCTTTTCGTGTTCAGCCGAAACGAACGTGCGCAGTACTTCGTCGGTATCGACGACTGCATTCAACCACCAGCGGCAGTAGTCGGTCTCGAACGTCTCCTTGACCCTGCCAACCCTGATCGCTCCTTGCTCAAGCCCCTGAACCACGGGTGCGAGGCCCAGATCGAGCGCCTGTGCCCGGGATTTACGCCACGCACACCACGCGTTTAGCCGGTTCGACGTATTGAGGACGGCATTTGCACGCTCGACCAACTCGACCGGCAGTAGCGCACCTAGCGTGGCATTGTCCGACGCCTCAAGCCCGCTCGCCGCGATAAACCGCGCAATCGCCTCGTCGAGTCCCTGCAATGCCTGCGCATACAGACGGCCCGCGCCGGCAATCGTGCCGCTCGGCTCCAGCAGAACGTTGCTGTCGCCAAGCAAAAGCCCGATCGGCGTCTTCACGGCCGCCAGTGTTTCCGGCGAATTGGCAATGATTGCCAGAGCCGCGGACAGTGCCTCGAAGAAACCGAGTGCAGGGTCGATGGCGTCAATCTTGGTCTGCAAACCAGACCAGAGGCCGTTCGTTTTGGCGGACAGGTCGTCGAATTCCTTGAGCTGAGCGTCGAGTTCGACCATCTCGCGCATTTTTTTCAGATCCTGCGCGGCAGTCGCCCCCGCCTGACCACGCTCGATGGCGCCCAACCCCTCATCGTCCCAACTACGTTCGGACGCGGACGCGGCGAGCGCGGACTGGAAGATCACATACGCCTTCGCGACAGCAAGATCGGTTTGATAAGCAGCCCAGACGCCATCCGTTTCCGCCCCAAGCGACGAAAGCCGGCTGAGCACCTGGTCAATCTGGCGTAGCTCCCGCATGCGAAGCAGGTCGTCTCGCGCAGCATCGCCACACTGACCACGACCGACCGGGTCCAAACCGACGTCTTCCCACGCAGCCCTCACCCGAGCCTGTTCCAGCGCATTTTGAAAGCCGAGCGACGCGCGTGCGACGTCCAGATCTGTCTTCAGCCCCGCCCACGCATTCGAAGTGGGCAATGACAGATCATCGAGCGTCTTGAGTTCAGTCAACAGTCCGTCGATCCTGGCAAGCCGGTCAATATCGCCGGCGATGTCGGGTTCGCCCCCGCCAGATGCCAACTCGTTGAGCTTTTTGGCAAGGCTGCGCCGACGCAGCATGCTCATCGGCCAGGACGAAGCCTCGAGTTCCCGGCACTCCTGCTGCAACTGCTGGACGGTTGTCGAAGGGATGCCCTCTCGATATTGAAGCGTTAGCTGACCGAGCAGATCCTGGCGCTGCCGCAGAAGCTCGATGCCCGAGGCCAGCCGCGCGCGCAGCGTCTCATTCCACGGCTGTCCCAGCTGCGACTGCAGTTCGTGATAGCGGGTGAGCTGCGCGATGCCAACGCGAAGGTCCTCCTGCACCTGGTGGCCGCGCGGCGTGGATAGCGAAGCGTGGACGCCGCGCCGGCGCTCCACCTTGGGTTTGGCCAGACGCAAACCTTCTGCGATGGTCTTGGCATCGGGACGCAAGACGAAACGCCAGTCGTGACCAGACGCCGCGGGCAGCGTCGCGGCAAGGAGCCTGAGCCCGTCCCGGACTCTTGAATCAAGTGCAAGCGTGGGCAGACCTATCGCCGCGATAAGCGCCTGGGCTGCCGACTCGAACCCGCTCACTACCGCGCCCATTGCACGCGCCGCCTCAAGGAGCTCCGCTTGCCAAAGCGGTGACCATTCGGTCTGAGCGATGTGTGCGAGAGGATTCGATGTGAGCTGCCCCTCGCCCATGACTTTGGCATGCACGTCGAGCAGGTCGGCTGTCTCGCGCAGTTGACGCATTGCGATCGAATCGTGCTGTCGTGCAGTAGGCCACGCGAGTTGCAACACCGGGAGGTCGCTCCCTGCGACCACCTTGCCGATCGCCTCGTACACGCTCAGGCCGTTGGGGTATCGAACGTGCAGGCGTTCGACATAGCCGTTAAGTTGAGAGCGGATTGCCTCGAGGCGAGCGGCCTGCGCGTGCCATTCGTCCGGCGCCATTGCCGTCGACGCGTCCCACGATGCACGGAGCTGTTGAAGGACTTCCGTCTTGCGAGCCTTGCTTGAATGCAACTCGAGGCAGAAGTTGCCGAGCCCCACGTCCGCAAGGCGCCGGTACACGACATCCAGCGCCGCCATCTTTTCCGACACGAAAAGCACACGCTTGCGTTCGGCCAGGCACTGCGCGATGAGGTTCGAGATGGTTTGGCTCTTGCCGGTCCCCGGCGGGCCGATCAGGACGAAATCCTTGCCTTTGCTTCCGGCGACCACGGCTGAAAGCTGCGACGAATCCGCCGGCAACGGACAGAACGTATTCTTGACCTCGAGTTCGGCATCGAGCTTCCTTGCATCGGGAAACTCGACGGTACTCTCGTAGGAATCGCGAGGCTTGTCGATGAGGTGGCGAACCACAGCGTTCTGCTTGAGCTGCTCGGTACGTTCGGTCAGGTCCTTCCACATCAGATATTTGGCGAACGAGAACGTCGAGAGGACAACCTCCTCGACGACTTCCCAACCTTTGATGTCCTTGATCGCGCTGGACACGGTGTTCCAGATTCCGGCGACATCGAGACCCGACTCGTCTTTCGGCAGCTCCGTGTCCTGTACGCCCAGCTCGAGCTCGAAGTCCTGACGCAGCATCTCGATTAGCGTCGGATTGAATCGAGGCTCGTCGTCGTGAAGTTTCAGGCTGAACCCGGACCGCGCGCTACGGCGTTCAAGCGAGACAGGCACCAGGATGAGCGGCGCCCGATACTTTTTGTCGTCTTTCGATTCGCGCGTCCACGAAAGGAAACCGAGCGCAAGGAACAACGTATTGGAGCCGCCCTCCTGTAGCGAAGTCCGCGACGACCGGAACAGTTCGACGAGCCGCGTATCCATCTCGTCTTCCGACAGACCGACGAAAACCTCTTTTCGCTTCAGCGCATCCAGCGCATGAGCGCGGCGGATATTCTCGCGCTCGCGACTCTCATGGATTGCCTGATTGCGCGGGTCGTTGCCGTCCATCAGGTCCGGACGGGTCAGCAGCTTGACCGCATGACCTTCGGCGAGAATGTCCTCGAGCTGGCCGGGGTCGGGTGCATCCAGTTTCAGAGACTTCTTGCCACCCTTGAAGCTGAGCAGATTGTTGCGCAACGACAGATCTAACAGTTTGCGCTGCCAGCGTGTAAGCCGATCCTCCGGACGCTCGACTGGCCGTTCCGCTTCATTGTGGTCCAGTTCCTCCGGCAGGTCCGGAGCGACTTCGAACGCGGATTCGTTGTTGACAGATTCGGTCCCGACGCTGCCAAGCGCGATTGCCTGCTCGCTCGCGAGGGGCTTGATTCGCTGAAGGCGCGAACGACGGATGTCCACTGCCAGCAGAAAGGCCTTATCCCCTTCTTCCGAGATTTGCTCCTCGCCATTGGCGATGGCAAAACTGAATGCGGGACACGGCCGCTGAGTGAGCAGCGTCGACTCGAGCAGCACCATCTCTTTCAATTTCACACGTTTGCGCAGGGCGGTGACGTCATCGACGACCGACGTCGAAAATTCCTCAGGTTTCAACCAGACACCCGGAAACGCATGCCCTTCTGTAAACACCAGCAACGGATTGAGGCCGGCCTGCTCCATTGCCGCGCATACGAAGAGCGCAAGGTCCAGACAGGTCCCGAGTCCCGAATCGGCAATCTGCCCCGGACTGCGAACCTTCTGGCCAGACAGTTCGAAGCTCGCGGGCGGTAGCGCGTAGTCGATGCCCATCGAGCCAATCGCGCTCCAGATCGCGGAGGCAAGCTCCCACGCCCGACGCGAGCCTTCCTGATAGCCGTTGATGGCCCCGGATTTGCCCGCCTTGTGAAGTACTTCGGCGGCCTTCTTCAGAACGCGCTCAATCGATGGCTCGTTCGGCTGCACAAACGCCGCGACCATGTCCGGCACCGCGGCCAGACCTCCCCACTGGTTCCTCGGCAACAACTCGATGGTCGACTCGAAAGAAGCAAGTTCCGTCGGCGTCTTGAGCCCGGCAGTGAGCCTGAAAGTGATGCCCGCTTTCTCTGCTTCGGTCAGACGGCCAAGCAGTGGTCCGTCAAGCGCAAGGTCGAGGTCCGTGATGCGTGCGTCCCTTCCGGCGCCGACGTCGTCGATGTGCCAGCTCTTTATCTTGAAAAAGGACGGTTCTGACGAGACGGTTAGTCTCAGGTCCTTGATGTCGGCGTGAGTATCATTCGTAATAGATAATTCACGAATGACCGGTATCGCGTTCTGGAAGTCGGCCAGATTAACTTTGCCGGCAAGCGTGGACTGAATTCGCACGCAACGCGGTTCCTCCGGCAGTGTTGCCGGTTCTACAATAGTTTCATCCATCTGGCCCCCAGACCTTCTATTTTGAGTGTTCTGTTAATTTCATTGTGCCGCTGCCGCTCCGCCGTCACGGGCGAACGACAGTGGGAATATTGGCTTTTCGGCGACTTGCGTTGCACGCAATCACCTAAATAAATCCGGACCGACCGGCGAAAATCCTAAGCCACGCTCCTGATCGCGGAAAATCGTATCACGCATTCGGCAAACCTTGCGCTCAAAATACAACGAAAAATCCGCGAACGTTCGGCGCTGACGCTTACGGTTAATACTTCGAGTATAGGCACCGTCGTCATGGCAACGTTTGCGCAATCTTGACCGTTCAGCAACTTAACTAAAAATATGCGATCAGCATTCTCGTATAAGGCGCAAGCACAGAATGTCCATGGAGCAGGCGTGTCAGGCCGAAGGACGCTCCTGGCCAACGCCTGGCGATGGCTCCATAAAGAATTTCGATAGTGTATTCACGCAATGTTGCGCAGCGACTTATCCGACGATACAGAACAAAACCAAATAATGTTCGGGAAACCGCGCGCTCAGGAAGCGCGATTACCGCCGCAAATTCCTGGGATTGATATTTGCACTCAGCTGGCCATGCAGCGGAAAATAAACTGAATTTAGAGGATAACCTCTTATCGGCCACTACTACGGTATCAAATCTCCGTTTTGGCGATGACACAAGACCCGCGCCGTCAGTTTTCGATACCTTTTACGTATCGAATATTTTTAAAAACGCCTATAAGAATATATAGCAATCGCGTCTCATCACGCATTTGAAGGCTAGCCAGCTTTCGAGTGACTCGCTTTACCAAGGTCGTTCGCATTTTCGAATTCGTATTGCTGAAGCTTCGAGTCGATCGAATTCCCCTCGCCCGGCCCAATATAAATCTATTTTTAATCAAATATTTAGGCCGTGCGTATGGGACGTGCTTCGGTTTTCGGCCACCACCCCATCCTGCACCCGCCCCACCCGGTTCTTGCCCAGCCGCTTCGCCGCATACAACCCCGAATCCGCCAGTTCGAACAGCTGCGCGGCATCGACCGCGCGGCAAATCTCCGCCTGCGCGACGCCGATGCTAAGCGTCACCACGCCAAGCGGGCTGCCCTGGTGGTCCAGTCCCAACGCCTCGACAGCGCCTCTGATCAACTCGGCAGTCGCAACCGCCTCCGCGTGATCGCAGTCTTCGAGCAGCACCACAAACTCCTCGCCGCCGTAACGCGCCAGCGAATCGCGGCTGCGGATCGTCGTCGCGATGCACTGGCCGACAGTCTTCAGACACTCGTCGCCGGCCTGATGCCCGTACTCGTCGTTGTAATTCTTGAAGTAGTCGACGTCGGCGAACAGGATCGCGACTGGCCGCGGCGCCGTGCCCCGCGCGGGCGCGCGCAGCAGCTCCTGCACCTTGTCGTCCAGATAACGACGGTTGTGAAGACCAGTGAGACTATCGACGAACGCGATGTCCCGCAGATGCTGTTCGTCGGCCAGCCGTTTCTGCTCGGCCACGACCAGCACGTCCACGTCGCGCATCGTGAACGCGAGCGCGGCGCGCTCTCCCGGCACGCCGGACGGCATCGCCGCGATAAAGCTGCGCACCCAGATATGCGTGCCGTCCGCGCGACGAACCCGGTACTGGAAAGACTGCTCGGCGCTCGTCGAGCCCGCGTGCACGAGCAGCCGCTGCAACTCGCCGCGGTCGTCCTGATGCGCGAGACCCAGCACCGAGGTGCCCACCAGCAGCTCCGGCTCATAACCGAGCACCGCGTTGGCGCGCGGCGACACGTACTGGAACCGGCCATCGGCGGACAGCTCCATCACCACCTCTTCCGACCGCTCGGCCAGATTACGGAAGCGCCGCTGGCCGTCCGACAGCGCGGACAGCAGCGCATTACGCTGCGTCTGCAACACGGTAATCGGCAGCACGATCGACAGCGCCGCCACCGTGAACAGTTGCAGCGCGAGAATCCGGTCCTGCATCGTCGCAAACGGCGAAAGCCATAGCGGGCCCGTGCCATGAATCGTCAGCGGCACCGCGATGCAGATGAACAGCAAAATCCCCAGCAGCACGGTCGACAACTCCGCGTGAAACGCCAGCAACGCGAGCGGCGGCAGCATCCAGTAGAGGTCGCCGTACGAGGTCTGCGAAAAGACGATCGCGGCCGCGACGCCGATCAGCGCGAGGATCAACGCGGACTTGACGCGGTTGCCCCGCTCGAGCAGCGTGCGCCACTCGCCCGAAAGAATCACGAGGGTCACCGGCGTGAAGATCAGAAAGCCGAGCGCATCCGAAATCACCCAGTTCGACAGCGACGAAAACGGGTGACTGGTGAAGATGCCTTGCAGCAGCAGTACCGCGACCATCCCCGAGAGCATCGGCGCGATCACGCAGGCGCCCACGACGAAGCGCACGAACACCTTCGGCTGCACGAGTTCTCTGGCCGACTTGACCGCCGGCAGCATCAGCGCCGCCGCGCAGATTTCGACGATGCCCGCCAGCGTGAACGAGAACGCCACGTAAAAGGACTCGTCGCCTATCAGGTTCGCGAGCAGCAGGCCGGCGAACGCGCCGGCCAGAAAGCTGGGCTTGTCGCGCCGCCTGAGCAGCATCATGTGCCCGAGCAGATAGCCGTCGGTGATCCAGATCGCGACGAGTTCGCCGGCCATCGTCTTCAGCTGGCCGCTGACGACCAGCAGCAGGAACGCCGCGACCAGTCCCACGAGCCCGAAGCGCGTGTTCCGCCACCATCCGGCGTGCGCGAACACGCGCCGCACGCTGCCGATTGCAAACGCCAGTCGAGTCTTACAGGACTTTCTGGCGAACACACCTGCGCCTACATCCCCCATCCGAGCCACCTTGCATTTTCTTTCTGATTGCGGGTCTTGCAGATGTTCGGGATAACGGCCTGGGATCGCGGAACTTGAGTCCGGTTCTGAAAGAAGAGGTGGGAATGCTGGTCGAGCGGCGTGCGGCAGCGCGGTTAGCGCGGATCCTTGCGGGTGTTCGTCGACGCGTTGCCGCTGCGGGCCGCGCTCTTTCTGCGGCGCGCAAAGGCCGTCCCGAAGACGGCGACCGCCAGTGCGAGCATCAGGCCCACGCTCATGCCGGTCGTGCGGCGGGAATCATCGGCGGCGGATGGCGCGGACGCGGCGGACGCCGCGAGCGGCGCCGACGCGTCCTGCACGACCGGTTGCGGCAGCGCGACGCCGGCCGCGCTGCCCTGCCGGACCAGCGACGCTTCCGACGTCGGCACGGCCACCGCCGCGGCCGGCTCGGACGCCGCGATCTGCGGCGGCGCATCCGGATTGGGACCGACCGGCGCGAGCGCGGTGCCCGACGCGGCAGCCACCGGGGGGATCGCCTGCGCAACGCCTTCGAGCGAGCCGGCAATCGACTTCCATTGCGCGAACACGCCATCCACGCAGTGCACGTCGACGCACGCGTTGCGCGCCTGCCGCCACGCCGCCAACTGCGCGGGCGCCAGCCGTCCGCTGCTCACGAGCGCCTGTTGCTGCGCAAAAATGTCGTCGTACTGATTGTTCAGAATCGCGTGGTCGCAGATGACACGCTCGGCGGGCTGGCGCGTGGTCGCGCACTGAATGTCGTTCGCCCATGCATCGCCGGACGCCCATGCTGCCGTTGCGAGCAGAAAGACCCCGGCAATTCGTGCTGGATGCACTCGTCCTCCTAAAAGATGATTTGAGTGATCCGCGAGCGGCCGTCACCGGCTATCGAACTCGCGGACCTTGAGCATTTGCGTAGCATCGATCGTGCCCGCTCATACGATCACAGCAGCGCCACCACCCTCACATCGCCCTGCTCGGCCGACGCGACCACCTTGTCGCCGATCCGCCGGAATGTAATGGACACCGACGCATCGCCGACCCGCAGATCGCTGATCTCGAGCCAGTCGATACCTTCGGGCAGCATCGGCTGCTCGATCAGCACCTCGCGCCGCTCCGCATCGATCATGATGCCCAGACACGCTTCGAGCATCATGAACGGCGAGCCGGCCGCCCACGCCTGCGGCAGACACGCGACCGGATACGCGGTCGGCGGTTCGCCGCGCCGCCGCGGGAAGCCGCAGAACAGCTCGGGCAGCCGCATGTCGAAATTGACCGCGGCCTGAAACAGCGCCTGCAACAGCCGCACCGCCGACGCCTTGCCGCCGTAGCGCGACAGCCCGCGCGCGCACAGCGCGTTGTCGTGCGGCCAGACCGAACCGTTGTGATAGGCCATCGGATTGAAGCGCGCCTGGCTCGCGGCCAGCGTACGCACGCCCCAGCCGGTGTGGAACAGCGTCGAGTCGAGCGCGCGCACCACCGCTTCGCCGCGCTCGCGGGTCGGCAGTCCAAAGGCCAGCAGATGGCCCGCGTTCGAGGCCATCACGCGACACAGTTCGCCGTGCCCGTCGAGCGCGATCCCGTAGAAGCCGGCCTCTTCCATCCAGTACTTCTCTTCGACGCAGCGGCGGATTTTCTTCGCGCGCTCGCCGTATTGCGCGGCGGCGTCGCGCAAGCCTCGCAGTCGCGCGAAATGCGCCATCGTGTCGAACGCCGCGCTCGCATACGCCTGCACTTCGACGAGCGCGATCGGGCCATCGGGGAAACGGCCGTCGGCGTGGAACACCGAGTCGTGACTATCTTTCCAGCCCTGGTTCGCGAGACCGCCGTCCGACTCGCGCTGATAGTCGAGCAGGCCGTAGCGGTTCTTGTCGCACACGCCGGCGACCCATTGCGCGGCGCGTTCGAGCGCCGGCCACAGTTCGTCGATCAGCGCGATGTCGCCGGTGCGATTCACGTACGCGCCGGCCAGCACGATGAAGAGCGGCGTCGTGTCGACCCCGCCGTAATACAGCGCGAACGGCACTTCGCCGGCCGCCGCCATTTCGCCCTTGCGCATCTCGTGCATGATCTTGCCGGGCGCGGCGTCGCGGAACGGCGAATTCTCGCGCGCCTGAT
Source organism: Burkholderia sp. SRS-W-2-2016 (assembly GCF_001931485.1). Classification (GTDB taxonomy): domain Bacteria; phylum Pseudomonadota; class Gammaproteobacteria; order Burkholderiales; family Burkholderiaceae; genus Paraburkholderia. The sequence continues at coordinate 53,797 of NZ_MSDV01000064.1, forward strand.
GGTCGGCCAGAAAACGCAGCACGCCGGCCGCCAGATGCGGTTGCAGCCACAGCGTCTGCAGCGACGTGATCACCGCATCGCGGCCGAACGGCGTCGAGAACCACGGGATGCCGGCGTACGGATACGGGCCGGTCGCGAGGTCGGTGGTCAGCAGGCTCAGGTCCGCGAACGAGCGGTCGATCCATGCGTTGAACAGCGGATTGCTGGTGCGCATCCGCGCGCTCGCGCGGCGCCGCTCGCGCATCACGAGGTGCGCATCGACGAGCGCGGCTCGCACCGCGGTGCGGCCGACACGCGGACGCTCCGCGTCGATCTGCGACAGATGCGCTTCGCTCATCGCATGCACCGGCTGCGAGACGTCGGCACCGGGTTTGCCGGCCATCGGCACCACGTGCACCGCGACCGACAGATAGATCGACACGCATGCCTGCGCCGGCAGCTTGACCGTGTAATCGGCGCGGTCGGCGAACAGCTTGTCCGGCTGCGGCGAGAACGCGATCTGCACGTTGCGCGCGACATCGTCGAGGCCGAGATAGCCGAGCAGCACTTCCTGATTTTCGATCCGCGCCGGTTCGACGCGGCCCTGCTTGTCGCGCTTCAGACCGCGCACTTCGAACATGTCGCGGAAGTCGCTGGCAAACGAAATGGACAGCGGCACGGTGGCGTCGCTGGTGCCATAGTTGGTTAGCTCGATCGCCTCGTTCAGTACGGTGCCCGACAGCACCCGCACGCGCTCGACGTGGATCACGCCTTCGGGCGTGCTGCTGCCGCCGAGCGGCGGCAACGGCCGGTTGGTCAGATGCGCGGTAAACGACGTGTTGTCGCTGCTGACACTGCCCGACAGCAGCGACGGCGCGCGGCCGCCGAAGGTCAGACGCAGTTGCGACAGCACGCGGGTATCGTTGACGAACAGGCCGTCGTCGTGACCGGTGATATCGCCGAGGGGATCGTTGACGATGAACGTGTCGCCCGATTTGAGCACGTGTTGTGTAGCGCTCGCGACGTTGAGATTTTCCGTCGGGATGAACACGCCGTCCTGGTCGGCTTCGCGATGATCGACGCCGCCCGAATGGCTCAGTCCGCCGAGGGCTTCTGGCTGCTGCTGTGTCAAGGTCGCTCCTATGGATTCGCTGCTGCGTTCGGTTGCACGGTCGGCTCTCGCCTCGGGCTCGCGGCCGGCTGGCGGTCGCTTCCGATTGTAGAGGCTCTGTGCGCGTGAGACGAACTTATCGCCGTGGAGTTTCGGCTTTTTTTGCGAGCGATTGTTACTGTGACACGACGGTGATTTACGGTGGCACAGGACGTGCAGGGTTTGGCGCGGTACTTCGTGGCTGGCTGTGGAGGGGTCGAGCTTTGTTGCCGCCGGCCGGAAGAAGTACCGCGTGAACAGCGCGGAGAGACGACACTCACGGCCGCGAAGCGGCCGTGAGTTGAAACACGCTAACGCATTGACGCGTTAGTGCTTTAACGCTTTAACGCTTGGCGAGCGGCTTCGCTTCGCGCGCCGTTTCGCCGATGAACAGCTGACGCGGACGGCCAATCTTCTGTTCGGGATCAGCGATCATTTCGTTCCACTGCGCAATCCAGCCGACCGTACGTGCCATCGCGAAGATACACGTGAACATCGCGGTCGGAATGCCCAGTGCGCGCTGCACGATACCCGAGTAGAAGTCGACGTTCGGGTACAGCTTGCGCGACACGAAGTACTCGTCTTCTAGCGCGATCTTTTCGAGTGCCATTGCGAGCTTGAACAGCGGGTCGTCGTGCAGACCCAGCTCTTCGAGTACTTCGTGGCAGGTTTCGCGCATCAGCTTCGCACGCGGGTCGTAGTTCTTGTACACGCGATGACCGAAGCCCATCAGCTTCACGCCCGAGTTCTTGTCCTTCACCTGCTTGATGAACTCAGGAATGTTGTCGACCGAGCCGATTTCTTCCAGCATGTTCAGCGCGGCTTCGTTCGCACCGCCGTGCGCCGGGCCCCACAGACATGCGATACCGGCAGCGATACACGCGAACGGATTGGCACCCGACGAACCGGCCAGACGCACGGTCGAGGTCGACGCGTTCTGCTCGTGGTCCGCGTGCAGGATGAGAATACGGTCGAGCGCGCGCACCAGCACGTCGTTGACCTTGTACTCTTCGGCCGGGTTCGAGAACATCATGTGCATGAAGTTCGCGCTGTACGACAGGTCGTTCTTCGGATACACGAACGGCTGGCCGACCGTGTACTTGTACGCCATCGCAACGAGTGTCGGCAGCTTGGCGATCATCCGCACTGCGGACACGTCGCGATGCTGCTGGTTCGTGATGTCGAGCGAGTCGTGATAGAACGCCGACAATGCGCCGACCGCGGCGACCAGAATCGCCATCGGATGCGCGTCGCGGCGAAAGCCCCGGAAGAAGAAGTGCATCTGCTCGTGCACCATCGTGTGCTGCGTGACCGTGTGTTCGAACTCGGCCTTTTGCTGCGCGTTCGGCAGCTCGCCCTTTAGCAGCAGATAGCAGGTCTCGAGGAAGTCGGCGTTCTGCGCGAGGTTGTCGATCGGATAACCGCGGTACAGCAGTTCGCCCTTGTCGCCGTCGATATACGTGATTTCCGAGTTGCACGACGCCGTCGACATGAAGCCCGGGTCGTACGTGAATTTGCCGGTCTGGCCGTAAAGCTTGCGAATGTCGATGACGTCGGGGCCCAGCGTGCCCTGATAGATCGGCAGATCGATGGTCTGGTCGCTGTCGGAGAAGCTCAGCGTGGCATGTGACTTCGAGTTCATCTACATCTTCCTTTTGCTTGGTACCGCACCTGTGCCGGCAGGCACGCGGCTCGTACCGCGAGGCGCGCTAGCGGCGCGCTCGAGCGGGTACGGCATGCGCCGGCTCCGCTGCGCATTCTACGGCGCGACGTGTGCCTGATTGGATCGATTGATTGCAACAATCCATCTCGACGTGCGCAACATTCGTTGCAATCCTGTTGTCATTCGCGCGTTTGCCGGGCATTTACGCGGCGTTTCAGCGATTTATCCAACCCGTGCGCCGCCCTCTTCTGCGCGTTGAAAGTCGCCTGAAAGCGGGGACAGTTGCCGCAACAATGTTTTGCGATCAGCACACTGAGCCAGCCGCTATGCATCTGCGATACTGGTTCCGTGCATCGATGCTTGTGGCCCGCTTCCCGAAGCGGGCCTTTTTGATCAAACAGAACAACAGGAACGACACAAATGAATGCCTCTCTCGAAACGCTGTTTCCGGATCATCTTCACAGCGAAGACACTACCGTTACCGCGCTCAACCATCAGGACATCGTGGTCGCGTTGTCGGCGGCGCTGAAGACGCAGGACGTCGCGGTGCTGCACATGCTGTATCCGCGTACCGACGCGCGCACGCATCGCAGTCTCGATACGCTCGTGGACGTGTTGCACGGACATGGGCTGCATGAAGTCGCGGATCTGATCGCGCAGGAAGCGCACTATCTGCTGTTCAAGGATCCGGTGAAGGCATGGAAGGTTTTCCATGAGATCCGCAACGACTCGCTCGCGATCGGCGTGCATCTGTACTATCACGGACTCGTCGGCGAAGCGGCCGAGCGTGCGCTCGACGCGGACGCGCATCGCAAGGCCTGAAGCTACGGCTTTAACGCGCGTTCGTCGCCTGAATGAATTCGTCCACGTAGCGATTGAACGCCGACGGATGCGCGAGGTTCATCCCGTGCGACGCGCCGCGTACCGTTTCGCGGCGCGCATCCGGCAGCCACGACTGCAACGCGGTCACCGTGCGCCGGAACATGTCGGGGCTTTTCTCGCCGTCGATCAACAGCACCGGGCAACGTAAAGCGGCCGCGTCCTCCGGGACGTAGGCCGGCAACGGATCGCGGAGTTGCCGCGCCAGCGTGTGCGCGTTGTCGGTCGCCATGCGCCGGAAACCCGGCGTGCTCATCGCCCAGAAACCGGGGCGGCTCACCGAATCGACGAATAGCTGCAACCCTTCCTCCACCTCGCCGGCTTCGATCAGCTGCGCCGCTTTCGCGCGCAACGTGTTGACCGTTTCCGGCACACTCGCGGGCGCACGTCCGGCGCTCCGCACCGGGCCGCCCGGGTCGGCCAGCGTCAACGTGCGAACACGTTCCGGATGACGTCGCGCGCAATGGTAGGCGACGCATCCGCCGCGCGAATGGCCGACCACGTGCGCGGGGCCCGCGCCGAAACGCTCGATGAATTCCGCAACCTCGTCCGCGTGTCCGCTCCAGCTGAACGGCAGATCGGGCGCGCTGCCGGTGACCGGCCAGTAGTGCGTGAGACTCACCGCGACGCAGCGATAACGCTTCGACAAGCCGGCCAGTTGCGGCTGCCAGTAGCGGTAGTCGCACAGCGAGCCGTGGACGAACAGCAGCAGTTCGCCGTCGCCCGCCTCGACGTAAGGCATGCGCAGGCCACTGTGCAATTCGATGGATAACGGCGAGGCCGGCGTGGGCGGAGTGGAAACGGATTGATTCACGGGACGCGTGGTTCACGGACAACGCGGCCACCGCACGCGGATGCGCGCGGCGCCGGCGGAATGACAGGGGGAAACCGGCGCCGCAGCCGCGCGGCCCCTAACCGCTCACTCGTACGCGGCCTCCTCGACCCAGCCAGCCGCCGCCGCGGCGGCCGCACCGCGTACCGCGCAGGTCAGCGGCTCGTCGGCGACTCGCACGGCGAGGCCGATCTCGTCGCTCAGCCGCCGGCTCAGGTTGCCGAGCAGCGCGCCGCCGCCCGTCAGCACGATGCCGTTGTGCGCGATGTCCGTCACGAGTTCGGCCGGCGCCATTTCGAGCCCGCGCTTCACCGCGCCGATCACCTGACGCAGCGGCCCTTCGATCGCCTCGGCGATATCGCGGTTGCTCAGCTGCACGGTGCGCGGCAGGCCGTCGTCGACGCTGCGGCCGGTCGCGTTCATCTGTTCGAGCGGCCCGTCGTGCACCGCCGAACCGATGGTCTTTTTCACGTGCTCGGCAGTCTGCTCGCCGAGCAGCACGCCGTACAGATTGCGCACGTAGGCGACGATCGCCGCGTCGAAATTGTCGCCGCCGACCCGCACCGAGCCGCTGTACGCGGTGCCGCCGAGCGCGATCACGCCGACTTCGGTGGTGCCGCCGCCGATGTCGACCACCATCGAGCCGGTCGCGTCGTGCACCGGCAAACCGGCGCCGAGCGCGGACGCAAACGATTCACCGATCAGGCTGACTTTCCACGCACCGGCTGCTTCGGCGGCCTCCCGGATCGCGCGAAGCTCCACTTGCGTCGCGCCGGCCGGCACGCACAGCGTGAACGCGGCGCGCCGGCTGAACAGCGAGCGCGGCCGCGCCATATCGACGAATTGCCGGATCATGTGTTCAGCGGCGGAGAAATTGGCGATCACGCCGTGGCGCAGCGGCCGCACCGCTTCGAGATTGCGCGGCGCGCGGCCGAGCAGTTCGCGCGCTTCGGCGCCGATCGCGGCGATCCGTTTCGGCCCGCTCGCGGGCTCCTTTTCGAAGCAGACGACGGACGGCTGATTCAGCACGATGCCGCCGTTGTCGGTATGGATCAACGTGTTGGCCGTGCCGAGATCCACCGCCACGGCATGACGGAACAGGCGCTCGAAGAGCGGGTAATGCGGCGTCGGTCTGGCCATAAGCAGGCTCTATATGTAGTTATCCGCCGTCTCGGGCGGTCAAAAATGCGCCCCCGGCCCCCGTGCCGCGCGACACGCCCGACAGGGCGTTGCGCTCGCGCGCGGCGGGGTGATTTTCAAGCTGATGACCGTATGACGGCAAGCGGATTGCAATCTTTAGGGCGACTTTCTATCTGACTTGTGTCAATCGCGCGACACCACGCCCAGCGTGCGTTCCAGCGCGTCGCGGCCGAGCGCGACGCCGTCGGCGGTGATCGTGTGGCCGACGCCGGGCAGCACGTACGCGTCGACCGGATAGCCGGCGTTGCTGAGGGCCTCGGCCGCGTGTTCGAGCTCACGCACCGGAATCACTTCGTCGTCCTCGCCGTGGACAAGCGTGAGCGGCGTTGCCCGGTTGGCCGACACGATCGACGACGCGAGCCGCCCCGAATATGCGACCACTCCCGCCGCGCCCTCCGCGCTCGCCGCGACGTGATGCAGCGACATGATCGAACCTTGCGAAAAGCCGACGAGCGCAAGCCGCGCGTAAGACAGCTGCCAGTGCGCGAGTTCGGCGTCGAGCACGCTGCGCAGCGCCGGATAGGCCGCGCTCACGCGCGCTTCGCGGTTCGCTTCGTTGACGTCGCGCAGGCTGAACCACTGGCGGCCGCCAAAGCCGCCGTCGAACGGATCGGTGCCGTCGAGCGACACGAAGGCCGTGTTGGGCAGGTCTTCGCTCCAGATGTCGGCGAGCGGCGTCAGATCGCGCGCGTTGCTGCCGACGCCGTGCATCAGCACGACGAGGCTGCGCGCGGGTGCGCCCGACGATGAATTGTTCGGCGCGCGGCGCCAGCCGTGTTCGAATTGCTGCCAGCTCATGTTGCGGTCCTTTTGGCGTGGGTTCGGGACAGAGGTCGCTTGCGGGTCTTGTGCTTTCGCGCCGCTCTGCGCTGCAACGAGCGCCTGCGAGGCATCCCGCAAGCAGTCCTTTGCAACCTCAGCCGCGAGCATACGCCGCGCGCCGCGTTTGTGCTGGCTTCTGTGACCGTCGCTGACTTTCTCAATTTTATTTACCGATGGCCCGCCCCGTGGCGACGGCAGCGCCGGTCGAATGCGGGTATGCTTTTGCGATCATTCGACGGCCCCGCCGCCGCCCGGCCCTGCCGCCCGCATGCATGGCGGGCACGCGCTGTGCGGCCTGTGCGCGACACGCGTTGCCAGTCCGTCCGCCGCTCGGCCATTCGGCCGCTCAGTTGCACCGCATCCGGAGAACCTCGCTTGAGCCAGCCCAACGCCGCGCCCGCCTCCGCGTCGCCGCCTCAACCGCCGTCAGAACCTCCTTCAGGACCGCCATCGGGACCGCCTTCGCCGCCGTCCGCGCCCGCCGCGCCGGCACCGCTCGAAGGTGGCCGGCTGGTGCTTGCGACCATCGCGGTGGCTCTGGCGACGTTCATGAATGTTCTGGACACCTCAATTGCAAACGTCGCGATTCCGACGATCTCGGGCAACCTCGGCGTGTCCATCGATGAAGGCACGTGGGTCATCACTGTATTCGCCGCAGCCAACGCGGTGTCGATTCCGCTGACCGGCTGGCTCACGCAGCGCTTCGGCCAGGTGAAGCTGTTCGTCGGCGCGATCCTGGGCTTCGTGCTGGCATCGTGGCTGTGCGGGATTGCGCCGACGCTGCCGATCCTGCTGCTCGCGCGGGTATTCCAGGGCGCGGTGGCCGGCCCGCTGATTCCGCTGTCGCAAGCGATATTGCTCGGCTCGTATCCGAAGGAGAAATCGTCGACCGCGCTCGCGCTGTGGGCGATGACCGCGACGGTCGGGCCGATCGCGGGGCCGGCGCTCGGCGGCTGGATCACCGATAGCTACAGCTGGTCGTGGATCTTCTATATCAACATTCCGGTTGGCCTGTTCGCGGCCGGGGTGACGTGGATGATCTACCGGACCCGCGAATCGCCGACGCGCAAGCCGCCGATCGACGTCGTTGGCCTTGGTCTGCTGATCACGTGGGTCGCGTCGTTGCAGATCATGCTCGACAAGGGCAAGGACCTCGACTGGTTTTCGTCGCCGGTGATTGCGGTTCTGGGTTTGGTCGCGTTGATCAGTTTTGCGTTTTTCCTCGTGTGGGAGTTGACCGAGGAACATCCGATCGTCGATTTGCGGCTTTTCAAGCAGCGTAATTTTCTGGGCGGGACGGTTGCGATATCGGTTGCGTATGGGGTGTTTTTCGGCAATCTCGTGTTGTTGCCGCAATGGATGCAGGAGTACCTGAATTACCGCTCCGTCGATGCCGGGCTCGTGACCGCGCCGCTCGGTATTTTCGCGATCATTCTTGCGCCGGTGCTCGGAAAGGTGTTGCCGCGTTCGGATGCGCGGATCATTTCGACGTTCGCTTTTGTTGGGTTTGCGGTCGTGTTTTATATGCGGTCGAAGTATGTGATCGAGATCGATACGTGGCATCTGGTGATACCGACGTTGTTGCAGGGAATTCCGATGGCGTTGTTCTTCGTGCCGTTGACGGCGATTATTCTGTCCGGGCAGCCGCAGAGCAAGATTCCGGCGGCGGCTGGGCTCTCCAATTTCGTGCGGGTGTTTTGCGGCGCGGTGGGGACTTCGATTGCGGGGACCGCGTGGAATAGCCGGACGATTCTGCATCATGTTCGGCTCACCGAGCAGGCTTCAGTCAATAATCCTGCGTTTGCCCAGCAGATAGATGCGACGCAGACGCTGTTGCATATGGATGCGCAGTCGGCGCGGGCGCTGTTTGACTTCACTGTCAATACGCAAGCCGCGATGATGGGGCTGAATGATATTTTCTTTGTTTCGGCGATTATTTTTGTTTTGATTATTCCGTTGATCTGGATTACCCGGCCGGTTAAGGGAGGGGGTGGGTCGGATGCGGCGGGAGCACATTGAGGGTCCCTGTGCGGGGCGGTGGTTTTTTGTTGTTCTTGTGGTGAGGCAACTCACGTACGAATCGATTGCGACGTTGCGCGTCCGTTATGCTGCGCCGCAAATGCTGGATACACGCGTAATGCAGGAGAGGCCCGCTACGGCACGGGCCTCCTTCGCATGAGGAAGCCCCGCAGAAGCCGGCCAACGTTCAAAACTCAAAGGTCAACGAATCGTGGCAACAGATCTTGGTCCGCCAGTCGGATTTCGATATCGTTCGCAATCTTGACATGTTCCCGGTTGTTTGCGTCAAAGACTTCATCCGTCACGCTGACGATGATCGTGCCTTGCTGTGTGTCGTCGCGCATAACCGGAATCAACGCGCGTGCGTCCGGCACCTGGGCCGGTGTGAGAGCATGCGGCAGGTAGAGCATCCAACCAACGCCAGGGCGGTCGGGAAACACTTTCTTTTGCGAATACAGATATGGGGCGACCTGTGCGACTTCTGCGGGCCAAATTTTTACCGCATCCACCAAGAGACCGGATAGTGCCATTGAGGTGTACAGTTTTTCTAATCCCTCCGTTTTCAATTCGAAAATAGAAAGATTTTTTAGGCTGTAACTCATAGAAAAAGCTGCGCCGTTTTGTCCTTCGGTGCCATTCCAAACCGAAAACGACTGCTCCGCTATGTCAGGCGACTCAGTTACGGACTCAACTGCGGCGTCAGTTGGGCCGATGTCCGTAAAAGCGGGTGTATTTACAAGCCCCCCGGAATCGCTCACGTCGCCAATGCCCCATTGCTTGATATCCAGGCCGATGCGCTCCAGCGATTTTGCTATTAGCCATAGCTGTTGACAGTGCTCTGCGTGCGATGGTGTTGAAGAGCCTTTAAGTCGAAACAAAACATCGACGTCAATGTCAATATCACTCAAATTCGTGCTCATTCCATTCCCTCCTTTGTGGGCATTGGCTTATATTCGGTCGAAACAGCAAGCGCTCGTTTCGCAAATTCTCTGGTGGCATACCCGTATAGTAAAGGTTGCATAAAGTACCACCGCATCCTGGCGGGCTGATTTTCCAGAACAATATTGCTTTGCCTTGTTGCTTGATCCAGCATTCTTTTCCATCCCGGGGCGGCGGCGTGCCGTACACCTTCAGCGTGAAGGTGTCCCCGGAAGACCAACATGTGTCGACGCGCGTGATATCGCTCCTGCATCGGCCGGACGTGCGCGGCACGCTCGACGTGCCGGAAGAGGAAGCCGGAAGCGGTTGAATGGGAGGGGCGCCAGTATTTTTCTCTGCGGCGCTCCCGGCTCACTTTCCGGCGCTACCCTGAGTTCATTGCGAACTCAGATCATCTGGGACCAAGCCTTTGCGAACATCGTGCCGAAACTTTCAAGTGCAATAACACTGTTGATGTTTACGCCGGTCTGGACACGCGGAGTGCCATCGAAAGTTGCTTCCTGGTTCCCCATCTGCCGGATTGCTGCAAGATTCAAGCTGTAAAGATGGTCCATGTACAAGCGGAAGTTCTCGGGAAACACAAGATCATCAACCGGAAATTCGTATTGGGCGACGTGGGGTATCTGGACATGTATGAGAACGCACGCGCACGTTGCAGAAAAGCCGAAAATGTCCTCAGATCGTCCCGCTGCAAATAAAAAATGTTCTGCTGTCAGCAACACGAATGCCGGAAAGCCTTGCAAGACAAGGATCTCGCAAGAGAATGCCATTTTTTGGATTGCCCCCTGTGCGGGGCAATGCTAATAGACCGACAAGAAAACAAGGAAAGGCAAAAACGATAGATCAGCGACAAAACCCTCACCGAAAATACCGCGCCGGCGTCTCCCCAAACGCCTCCCGAAACACAGCAATAAACGAAGAAACATCGCTATACCCAACCGCAACCGCGACTTGAGAAACACTCTCCCCGGCCCCAAGATGCTCAAGCGCGGCCAGCAACCGCAACTGCTGCCGCCACTGCCCGAAGGTCTGCCCGGTTTCTCTCGTAAACAATCGCGCCGCGGTACGCGCGGTCACCCCAGCCGCCGCGGCCAGTTCATCGAGTACAAGAGTTTGTGCAGGATTATCGCCAAGCGAATCGGCAATCCTCTGAATGCGCGGATCCCGTGGCCAATTCAAGCCAAGCCCGGCACCGGGCAAAATCGCAATACGATCGAGCAACACCTGCAACAGACGACGCGCAGGCTCGTCAAGTGGTTGACCGGATGGAAAATCGGCCGCCGCAGATAGCAAAGCCAAAGTAAGCGCATCAGGAATCAGCGCTCCCGTCTGCGCAGGCAAAGACTCAACATCGAATCCATGCCCCGCAGCAAAATCCACCGCGACATGGAGCGAATAGAACCCAACATCCCGCTTCGCGTGCAAACAGTGCAGCGTATCCGCGACGATCCACAACGCTCGCCCCGGCGGCACCACCCACCGGCCGGCTTCGGTCCGCACCGTCAACACGCCATCGCTCACATGAATCAGCCGCGCGCGCCGGTCCACGCGCCACGGCTCATCCAGCGCCGGGTGACGCTCGCTGACCACCAACAGCGCCTGTTCGGCGACGTCCGGATCGAAGGCTTCCTTCATCGTGTCTGCCCTCACGCGCGGCTTGCGCGAAGGCAGCAAGATTAGCACGACGCGCAAGACTCATTCGCAACGCCTCCCGCGCCCGCACCCTGCCTATCCGGCCCGCGCGACCAACCCCTCCAACACCTCCCGATACCCCGTGGTCCCCACCACCCGCTCGTTCACCCCATCCTCGAAATCGATCCAGCCGGAGTTGAAACCGTCGAGCATCTCGATCCGCGGCGCGGGCCAGCCGGTGCCCTGCGCCTGAAACCGCGCTTCCCATTGCTCGCGCGGCACCGGTTGCGCGTCGACCGGACGTTCGAGCACGTCGGCAAGCGCCGCGGCAATCTCATGCTGCGTATAGCGCCGCGGCCCCTCGATCTCGATCACGCGCCGCCCGTGCCACGCTTGCGTAAGCGTCCGCGCAATCACGCGGCCGATATCCGCGGTCGCCACCATCGGGTACGCGCGCTCGAGCGGTTGCAGAAAACTCGGCATCACTCCCGTCTCGCGGGCCGGCGCGATATCCCACAACGAGTTCTCCATGAACCACGCGGGCCGCAGGATTGCGGTCGGCAACGGTTGCGGCAGCGCGGCCAGCGCCTCTTCGAGAATATGCACCTGCGTGATCAGGCCAAGCCCCGTTTCGCGCTGCCCGCCCACCGACGACAACGCCACCACCTTCCCCGGCCGCGCCCGCGTCAACGCGTCATTCAGCACGGCCGCCGCTGCGTGCGCGCTCGGATACCCCGGCTCGGGCGCGAAGTTCGGCGCGAGCATCACGAATACGCCGTCCGCGTCGGCAAAGGCCGCGCTCAACGCGTCGGCGTCGTCGAACGACGCGATCGCGATCTCCGCGCCGTGCGCGCGCCACGGCGCGGCCTTGCGCTCGTCGCGCAACACCGCTCGCACCGCATGTCCCGCGTCCAATAACGCGCGTGCCGCCGCGCCGCCAACCTGCCCTGTCACACCGGTCACTACAAACATGCTCTATCTCCTCGATGACGGCGGATGCCGTGTCGGGATGCATTCTGGACGCGATCCACTCATTTCACGAGAGCATGTATGTCACTTACCAAATGACTAAACAGCATCGAGAGAATCGCAACGTACCGCAGGCGATATCTGCGATCCGACACATCCGCTTCGCCTGTCTCCGTGGCAACTCGCCCGTCCTGCTCGCGAAGCACTTCTCCGAACACGAGCACCGCAAGCGAGGGAATACCCTTTGACTACCTCTCTTGAACGACCGCGAACGCCTGTGCTACATTCAAATTGTTACCGGTAACTTACCGCATTAATCCATCACGTCAGCACCCCTCCCCAATGAGCATTATTCAAAACCCTGTTCTGCGCGGTTTCAATCCTGACCCTTGCATATGCCGCGGTAAAGACGCGTGGTACATCGCCGTATCGACGTTCGAATGGTATCCGGGCGTTCTTATTTACGAATCGAAAGACTTCGTCAACTGGGAGCTCAAGGCGACGCCACTGGACCGTCTTTCGCAGCTGAACCTCATTGGGGAACAACCTTCCGGCGGCATCTGGGCACCCGCGCTGTCGTATCACGATGGCCTCTACTGGCTCGTCTACACCGACACGAAGGCATGGAAAGGCGAACAGAAGATCTCGCCTCTGCGCGACATGCACAACTATCTCGTGACCGCACCGGACATCACCGGCCCGTGGTCGGAGCCGGTGCATCTGGTATCCGGCGGATACGATCCGTCGTTGTTCCACGACGATACGGGCAAGAAATGGCTCGCATATATTCGGCGCGATTTCCGGGGTATTCATGCGGATCTTTTCGCCGGCATCATCGTGCGCGAGTACTCGGTGGACGAGCAAAGGCTGATCGGCGAAGAGCGTGTCATCTATGAAGGCGCGAATCTGCAAACCGACTATTTCATGAAGTGCCAGATCTACGAAGCCCCGCATCTGATGAAGAAGGATGACTGGTACTACCTGATCACCGCGGAAGGTGGAACGGGCTATACGCATGCGACCTGCGTATCGAGATCGCGCGATATTTTCGGGCCCTACGAGTTTCATCCGCAAACGCCGATGCTGACCTCGCGCGACGCGAACGAGCGACGAATCCAGCGGACCGGCCACGGCAATCTGGTCGAAGGTCCGCACGGTCAGTGGTACATGACGTACCTCGGTTCCCGCCCGCTCGACGCGCAGACGAAACGCTCACCGCTGGGCCGCGAGACTTGCATCGCGTCGATCGAATGGCGCGACGGCTGGCCCTGTCTCACCGGATCCAGCGTGATTCCATCGGAGTCCTTTACGGTGGAATCCGCTGTCGAACAGAATCTCGATAGCAGCTGGCACGTCAATTTCAGCCGCTGCGCGACGCTGCCGCTGGAACTGCAGAGTCTGCGAGCGCCGAAGAGCGATGCGTGGTGCAATCTGAACGAGCGCCCGGGCTATCTGCGGATACGCGGCCAGGAGTCGCCGACGTCGCGCTTTCATCAAAGCCTGCTCGCGTGCCGCGTGCGTGACTGGCAAGTCGAAGTGGAAACGGCACTGGAGTTCTCGCCCAGTTCGTATCTGCATATGGCCGGCCTGATGGCACGATACGACGAAAGCACGTTCTATTACCTGTTTATCACCCGCGACGACGACGGCACGAAAATCCTCTCCTACATGGAGATGGATGCGGGCAGCTTCGCCTATAACAACCGTCTCGCCGTACTGCCGGAAAACGGCGAAACCGGCTTGCGGCTGCGCATCGAGGACGCGAAACTGCGCTTCTCCTATCGCACGGACGACGGCACGTGGACAGAACTCGGTCTGGACAAGGATTTCACCAAACTGAGCGACGAGTATGCGACTCCGATCGGTTTCACCGGCGCTTTTGTCGGGATCACGGCCAACGACATGCTCGGCTTCCGCGAGCCGGCCGACTTCAGATTTTTCTCGTATCGCCAGTTGCCCGGAGAAAGCGCTAATTCCCGCAGTTAGCAACTCCCCTTCGAAGCTCGCATAAAACCTGCTCCCGTCGACCTGCAAAGTCGCGGGCAGGTGTTCCAGAAAAACAAATCAAGGAGACGCAATGAGACGAAAAATCGTCGGTTTAAGATGGTGGATCATCGGGACCGTGATGCTCGCTTCATGCCTGAACTTTCTCACCCGAAGCACGCTTGCGGTCACCGCTCCAACGCTCACCCACGAGTTGCATCTGACCGCTCAGCAATACTCTTATGTGCTGAGTGCCTTTACCGCCACCAACGCGCTACAGCCGATCACCGGCTATATCATCGATGTGATCGGCCTGAAGGCGGGTTTCGCGCTGTTCTGCTGCGCATGGTCGCTCATTACGATGTCTCACGGTATGGTCCATTCGTGGCAGGGTCTGGCGGCGGCGCGAGGACTTCTCGGCTTGCCGGAGGGCGCGGTCCATCCCGCTGGGATGAAGGCCACCTCGCAGTGGTTCCCCGCGAAAGAACGAGGACTGGCCGGCGGCATCTACAACATCGGCGCATCGCTGGGTTCGATGCTCGCGCCGCCGCTGGTCGTCTGGGCCACGCTGTTCTACAACTGGCAGTTCGCGTTCGTGGTCACCGGTGGACTCGGCTTTATCTGGCTGGCGCTGTGGCTATGGCTGTACGATTCGCCGGAGAAGCATCGAGCCATTTCCACCGACGAGAAGGAATACATCCTTTCCGGTCAGGAAAAGCATTTGCAGGCGAACGCCGCGCGCCCGTCCCTCTCCTCGATCATCCGCCAACGCAATTTCTGGGGTATCGCGCTGCCGCGCTTTCTCGCTGATCCGACGTGGGTCACGCTCAGCTTCTGGATCCCGCTCTATCTGAGTACCGTGCGGCATATGGATCTGAAGCAGATCGCGATGTTTGCATGGCTGCCTTTCCTCGCGGCGGACATCGGCAGCGTTTTCGGTGGTGCGCTCGTCAGCGCGCTGCTCAAATATACGCGGCTGAGCGTGGTCAACGCGCGACGCTGCGCGTTTACATTCGGTGCACTGATGATGTTGCCGGTACCGCTCGTCGGCTTTGTCGAGCATCCGTTGACGGCGATCGCGCTGCTTTGCCTGGGTGGCTTTGCTCACCAGACGTTGTCCGTGACGGTCATCACGATGTCGAGCGATCTGTTCCGCAAAAACGAGGTTGCAACGGTCACGGGTTGTGTGGGGACCGTGAGCGCGATCGGTCAACTCTGCTTTACGCTGGTCGTTGGAGCAGTCGTGAGTCAGGTTGGCTACAGGCCGATTTTTATTCTTCTGGCCGTATTCGATCTGATTGGCGCGGCGGTACTGTGGAGCTTCGTTCGCGCCAAAGTAGACGAGAAGAGTTCTTCGGCGCATCTGCCGGAAACCGCTGCGGCGCTTATCGAGCAGTAGCAGTAGCAGTGGGCCGCCTCTGGGAAACCGGCGGCGGCAACCAAACTCTCTGCATCGGGGCGGCCATCGGAGCCGCCTCACAGAAATCCGCCCGCGCGGTTCGATGAACAGGCAAGCGTTCATCAGCCGCTATCCGGGCGCGACCTCACGTTCGACCATCGCGTGTGAATCGCTTGCCGCGAAGCGAGCCCGTCGGCGACGGCTGTTCGCTGCGATCGCAGCCTTCCACCGCGCTCAAGTGTTTTTTCAGGAGCGCGACGAAACACTCGTGCACACTTTTCTGCACATATCCCGCCCGATCGCCGCGCGCAACTCGCCGCAATGCGTCGTCTTCAACGCGACCAGCTCGCGTGCCGCTCTCTCCCAATCAGCATGGCCTTCGATGTTCTCGGACCGCTTGCCGCCCAGTTCGCGCGAGGGCCTCGCGATGTCCGCATTGCCGTAGTCCAGCATTTTGGGGCAGCGCCAACGCTGCCCGTTAAAGCTATCATGCCGACCTTCGAATGCGCGCAGAGCGCTTCGACGGTCGCATGGTTCATTGCGAGAACATTCACGACGCCGGCGGGCAAGCCGGCCTTGTCGATCACTCCGGCGATTCCGAATTCGAGGCATGCGGCCACGTCGATCGGTATCGCGATACAGCACGAGATCTTCGTTCTGCATATCGCTCGAAAATCATCCGAAAAAATAACGTTTATCAAAGGATCAATCTCATACGCGTTATTTACACCGACTAGCAGAATCCGGTCTTCGCGCGCCAATAGCGGCGCTGCCCTTCCCTTCCCTCTCAACCTCTGGAGCCCCTCGTGAAAAAAACCCGCCTTGCCTGCACCGCATTCACCGCGTTCGTCTCGCTGACCGCGCCCAGCGCCTTTGCCCAGAGCAGTGTGACCCTCTACGGCCTACTCGATCAGGGGATCAACTACACCAACAACGCGGGCGGCGGCCCGGTGTGGGAAATGGTGAGCGGCTACGCACAGGGCAGCCGCTGGGGGATTAAAGGCGCGGAAGATCTGGGCGGCGGCGTGAAGGCGATATTCCAGCTGGAAAACGGCTTCGACGTGAGTTCGGGCCGCTTCTTCCAGGGCGACCGTATATTCGGGCGCCAGGCCTATGTCGGAATCCAGAATGAGCGTTTCGGTACGCTCACGCTCGGGCGCCAGTACGACTCGGTGGTCGACTATCTTGCGCAAACCACCGCGAACGGCAACTGGGGCGGCTTCATGTTCGCGCATCCGTACGATAACGACAACACCAACAACTCGTTCCGTCTCGGCAATAGCGTGAAGTACGCGAGCCCGACATTCGCGGGCTTCCAGTTTGGCGGCGTCTACAGCTTCAGCAACGATACGAACTTCGCGAATAATCGCGCGTACAGTTTCGGTGGCCAGTATGAGAACGACGGCCTGCTGATCGCAGCCGCCTATCTGCAGGTGAACAACCCGGGGGCCGGCTCGACCGGCGCGCTCACGGCGAACGATGCGAGCTTTATCGCCGGACGCATGCGGGTATTCGGCGGCGGCATCAATTACACGTTCGGCTCGGCAACCGCCGGGGTTTCGTACACGAACTCGAACTACAAGGATCCGACCGGCAACAACTACATCGGCATTCCGCTGGCCGCGACCGGCGTCAAGCTGAACACGCTGAAATTTCAGAACTTCGAAGTCAACGGCAAATACGAGTTCACGCCGGCCTTCTCCGCCGGCGCGCAGTATGTGTACACGATGCAAAACTACGAATCTTCGTTGGGCAACGTGCGTCCGAAGATCCACTCGGTCGGACTCATGGCGGACTACAACCTGTCGAAGCGCACCGATGTCTATGTGCAAGGCGTCTATCTGAAGATTGCGGGCGCCTCGACCCAGTCGATTCTCGATAACGCATATATTCTGGGCGCGCGGGCTCCGTCTTCGACCGATACTCAGGTCGCCGTGCGGATTGCATTGCGGCATAGCTTCTAATGAGCTGATCTGATTTCTCCGGGCGAGTCGAGCTCCCGCTCATTCGCGACTGCCGCAATGAAATACGCTTCCCCGGCGAGGCCGGGGAAGCATCGCCGCTAGTGCGTAGCCGCAGCACCCGAAGCAACGGCGGCAACAGCCTTGGTGTAGTCCGCGTTCGGTCCCGACGGCGGCGCGAGATCGGCCGCCGCCCCCCAACCAGTCGGCGTGGCCGACAGGCTATAGGAAAGCGTGCCGCCATCGGCGATTTGCGCGAGCGGCAGCCAGGAGCCGTTATAGGTCTCGCCATTCACTTTAAGCTCCTTGATATACGGAGCGTTGTCCAGCATCGCCTGCCGGTCGGTATCGATACGCAGTTTCTTGCCGTTGCCGAGCCAGATCGTCATGCCCGAAAACTGCGGCGTGGAGATCGCCATACCCGGCGCGGACGGCACCGCCGGGTAAAGCCCGAGCGCAGCCCACACATACCATGTCGACGTCGCGCCCAGGTCGTCGTTGCCGGGCAGTCCCCCTGGCGAAACGAGGAAAGCCTTCTGCATGATCTGCGGAATCACGTATTGCGCCGATTGCGGTGAACCGGCCCAGTTATAAGCCCACGGATCGACCAGCGACGGTTCGTTGCCGATATAAAGCTGATTGCTGGACATCCCGCCATTCAGAGCGCTGACCGGCGGCGCGGACTTCGGCGGAAAACCCGCGCTTCTGTCGATGCCGAACAGACTATCGAGACGCGTAATAGCCGCATCGTTACCGCCGATTGCGGAGATCAACGCCGTGTAGTCATGGTCGATGTTCCAGAAATATTGCGGCTCCGTACCTTCGTGAAACAGCGTGCCCGGACATGCGGAGTTGCAGCCCGCGTTCGCGTCGGTCGTGAAGTTCCCACTCGAATTCAACGCCTGAAGCGTGTTGGTTTGCGAATTGAGGATCTTTTTCCAATTCCCGGAGCGCTGGAAAAAGCCGTCGATCGTCGTCTGGTCCGAACTCGCGGTGGACAGCGACGACAGGAAAGCACCGACCGAGCGGTCCGCCGTGGTCATTTCAATTGTCACCGAGCCGGTGTGGAACGGACTACTGGTCGGCGTTGCGGTGGCGATATAGCCATTGTTCAGCCAGTTCGGTATCACGCTCGCGTCGTTGCTGGTCGATACACGTCCGACGCTCAGCATATCGTTGCAGCTGCTGGCCGGATCGGTCTGACTCCTGATCATGTAGGTTCGCGCGCTCGCCGTATCGAAGTTGCGCGCGCCGAACGCATAGGCGCCCGCCACGAGGCTCGGCGCGTGATTGCCTTCCATCGGCTTGGTGTCGTCACTGCCGTCTACCCAATGCGGCAACGCTCCGCATTGCTTCGCATCGGCCACCAGCGATTGCACGGTGTCGCTGGAAATGCCGGGAAAGAGCAGCGCCTGCAATTGCGTGAGCGAACGGTACGTGTCCCAGATCGAAAAGCCGGAATAATGCGCGGCGGGCACCACGGTTTTGCCGTTGCCGTCCTGGAACGCATCGTCCTGCGAAACGTTTGCGGTGGCTCTCGCAGGAAATGAATTGCCGTCTTTCTCGCTCAGCGATGCCTGCTTCATGCTGCGATAGTCGCCGTTCACGTCGCTGTACACCGTAGGCCCGCTGAACGAGCGATAGAACGCCGAATAAAACTGCGTCAGATTATTTTTGGCGGTGCTCTGCTGCGAAGCGCTCAACGCGGCAAGCTTTTGCGGATCGGCCAGATCGACCTGAATCGCGTTCAGACTGTTTTCCCAGGTCTTGTCGGCACCGGCCTTCACTGCATCGAAATCCCAGCCGGAATTTTCCGCCATGAGATTGGCTTTGGCGTTGGCCACGCTGACCGAAGAAATGCCGACTTTGTACTGCACCGTGCGCGTCTTGTTCGCCGACAGGTCGAATTGCAGGATCGCTACGCCGTTCTTGCCCGAGGACGCCGCGGTCACCGGCGTATCGAACTGCGCGTAAAAATAGACCGGTTTGTTCCAGGTGCCGCCGCAGAACGACCCGACGATGCTGGTGCCGGATACGGTCCTGCCGTCGGCGTCCAACGCGATCGTGCCCGGGCGGCTGCCGCTCGCGTGCTTGTCGGTGGCGACCGTCGCATCGACGACGAGTAGCGCGGTGGACTCGCTGCCGGCCGGATAGGTGAAGCGCGCCATGCCGGTGCGGGTCGTGGCCGTCAATTCACTCGTCACGCCATTGCTGGTCTTGACCTTGTAGTAGCCTGGCGCCGCGGACTCGTTTGCATGATCGAAGTCGCCGGATCCGTCGGTGCCGACGATATCTTTACCCTGATTGGCCGAATCGATCTGCGCGGACGAAATGGACGGCAGCAGGCCACCGCCGCCACCCTGGCCGCCGCATCCGGGGCCGCTCAAGTGGGTCAGGCTGAAAAAGCTGATCGTCGAGTCGCTATACGCATAGCCGCCCGGCGGCGCGGATGCGGTGTCGGGACCGAAGCTGACCATGCCGAACGGCGTCTGCGCGCCGGGCGTTGCATTGCCTGAAAAGCCGCCGCCCGTTGCCGCGATATCCGTGCCGACGAAAACGTCGACATAACGGGTTAGCGCGAGATCGACGCGCTGCTCGACCGCCGGCGGCGTGGTGCCGGTGCCGGATGTCCCGGTCTGCGCGCCGCCTGTGTCGGCGCCGGACTGCGAGCCGGACTGTGCTGGATGATCGTTGCCACCGCAGCCCGCCAGCGCCGCGATGCTCATCAAAATCATCGCGCGCTTCAGCAAATTACTCATGCATATCTCCTTGTTCTTTATTGGATGTGTCACGCCATGCATTCATGAAACCTGAACGGCAATCGTGTCTAAAGCGAACCAGCCGGCGCCGGATAAGACGGTGGTGCGTCCGTGGCTTTTGCACCCCACGTCGAAGGCGTATCGCCCATGGTGAAATTCATCGTCGCGCCATTCGCCAGCGCATCGAGCGGAAGCCATGTGGTGGTCTGAGCCGTGCCGTTCACGCTCAGGCTCTGTACGTAATTCGAATCCGGCGCACCGGGCGCATCGATCCGCAAGGTGTGGCCATCGCCAATGCGCACCGTAATGGCCTGGAACTGCGGACTGCCGATTGCGAAGCCGCCGACGCCCGGAATTTCCGGGTACAGACCCAACGCACCCCACACGTACCAGCCGGACACCGCGCCGAGATCGTCATTGCCCGGCAGACCGTCCGGCCCCGTGCCGAAGACGGTCGTCATGATCTTGCGGACCGTGTTCTGCGTGGACGACGGCGCGCCCGCCCAGTTGTACAGCCACGGCACCGCGAACGTCGGCTCGTTGCCCATATAGAAGTTCGGCAGTGTCGTGCCGGCATTCAGCTGGGAAAAGAACGTATCGAGCCGCGCTGTCACCGTGGAATTGCCGCCCAGTTTCGCGAACAGTCCACCGACGTTGTGCGGAACCAGCCACGTGTATTGCTCGGCGTTGCCTTCGACATAAGCGCTGCTATCGTTGGGCGAAAGCCAGTTGCCGCTGTCGTCGCGCGCGGTCAGCATCGGCGGTGTCGCCGCGGTATCGAGCAGATTTTCCCAGTAGGTCGAGCGCTCCAGTTCCTGCTGCTGGAATGCCGTGTTGCCGAGCGCGCCGGCAAACCGCGACATCGCGAAGTCGGTACTCGCGTATTCGAGCGTGGTCGACGCCGGTCCCCAGCCGTTTTCGTCTTCCGTAATGTAGTGGTACTTGAGGTAGCTGCCGCGCCCCTCAGCCGTCGTGTCGATCTGGCATTGGGTGCCCGGCACGTTCGCGACGGTCATCATGTGCGTGAGCGCGCGCTGCGTGTCGAAATTTCTCGCACCGAATGCGTACGCGCCGGCCACCATCAGAGACCCGGAATCACCGGGCATCACGCCGGTCTCGACGTTGTAGTTGACCCAGCGCGGCAGCGCCCCGCATTGATCGGCATCGTTGACCAGCGACTGCATCATGTCGCTGGTTTCCCGCGGGAATAACAGCGCCTTCAGCGGAATCAGCGAACGGTAGATATCCCAGCCCGAGAAGTTCGTGTATTGAGCACCCTGCCCGGACGCAACCTGATGAGTGGTGTTGTCGAAGCCGATGTACTCTCCATTGACGTCGCTAAAGACACTGGGAGACAGTTGTGTGTGATACAGCGCGGTATAGAACTTGATCTTGTCGTCCTGGCTGCCGCCGCTTACCTGAATCGCGTTCAGCCGGTGGTTCCATACGGTGTCGGCGGCTTGGCGGGTTGCGTCGAAATCCCACGCGTTGTTCTCGGTGGCGAGATTGAGCTTCGCATTGGCCGCGCTGACGAACGAGATGCCAATTTTCATCCGCACGGTCGAACCGGCCGCGAAGTGCAACTGCGCAATACCGTCCGCGATCGACGACGTCGACGCAAACGGCTGGTCGAACACCGCATCGAAATAGACCGTCACCGGCGTGGTGTGATTGCAGAAGCCCTGGCTGACCGTCGAGCCGGACAGCTCGGTGGCGGACACGCGAGTGACGGCACCGCTCGTGTTCGCTTTCGTATTGGTTCGCGTGGTGTCGAGCACGAGAATCGATGGCTGCGACGCGGGATACGTGAACCGGCCGAAACCGGAACGCAGCGTCGCCGTCAGTTCTACCTTGATGCCGTCATCGAGCACGACCGAATAGTAGCCGGGTACGCTGTGTTCGTTCGCGTGACTGAAGCCTGGGACCAAGCGGGTCGCATCGGTGGTCGGCATGAGCGGAAATTCTCCGCCGTTGCCGGCGCAACCGGCGCCGCTCATATGCATCAGGCTGAAGCCCTGAATCGTATTCAGATCGTAGTAGTAACCTGCCGGCGATCCCGGCTCCTGGCTCGTCGATGGCGCCGGCGTCGTGTTCGTGTCCGGCGACCATTGCACCATCCCGTCAGGCAGACCCGCCGCGGGTATCACACTGCCGGCCTGGCCCGCCGGCACCGGATTGGGAGAAGTACTGGCGAGCGTGCCGATCAATGGATTGACGTATTGCGTGAGCGGCAGATCTTTTGCCGGCGAACCGGGCGATGAGGATGTGCCCGGGAGCGGGTCCGGAAAAGTACTGGTGCCAGCGGAAGTACTGCCGTTTCCGGTAGCCGCATCGGTTCTGGATGCCGGGCTGTCCGCACCGCCGCCGCATGCGCTCAGGAGAAGCGCGATCATTCCAGCCAATACCCGCGCGCGGGTTTTACTCATTGTCATCGTCTCCTGTAAATGCAATGTGCGGGCAATCGACAGCGCGCTCCGCGGTCAATCTCATTGCTATTTGTCCCGACGGCCTCGGTGCGAGTAAAGCCGGCGGACGTCTCCATGCTGTTTATGGCAATTCGAATTACCGAGTTATTTTTAAAGGCGGATTCATATCGCCTTCAGCGCCTGTCAGCCAGTACGCATCAATTCAACGTGCATATTTTCCGACTCGATAATTCAATGCTTATCTGCGCATTTTTCGCCTTTGTTTAGCCAATATACTAAACATAAATTTCCAGCTCTTATATGGCTTCAGGCTTGCGTAGTCTAGAGGTGCGGAATATTACGTGTCAACGATATCGTTTAATCACGCAATGTTTATCGATTTTTACTAAACAGATTATTTTTCTTTTTTATTCTATTGACAATGCGATGGATATCAAATAATTAGGAATGGATTTGAATAAAGGTGAATTTTTACGTTATCGTGAACACAAATCTTTGCGCTCCAGAAAATATTTCCGGAAATGAGTGATAGCGCATAACGTGTGGCCGGCTAATGACGTCCAGTGCCAATTAAGGCGGACGCCATTGCGCCACGTTGGCTCGACCGCGCATTGCCGCGCACGCGGGAGTAGCACCGCGCCGAGGATGGCGCGGTGCGAAGCATTCACATGGTCTTTATATTCAGTGTGCCTGACGTGCCGCGCCCGGCACGCGTATCGCAAACAGCAGCACGACACCGACCACCAGCAAACCGACCATCACATACAGGCCCGCTGCGAGACTACCGGTCGCGGTGCGCGTCCAACCAATAATCGTCGGACTCAGAAAACCGCCGAACAGCCCGATCGTATTGATCAGCGCGATGCCGCCGGCAGCGACGTCGCCTTTCAGGTAATCGGACGGAATCGCCCAGAACACGGTATATGCGGCCCACATGCCCATCGTCGCGATTGCAAGGCAGGTCAACGACATCGTCAGATGCCCCACCGATGCAGCGGCCGCCGCGAGTCCGAGCGCGCCGACCAGTGTCGGTAATGCGCTATGAAAACGCCGTTCGCGGAACCGGTCGGAACTGCGGCCGAACACAGTCATGCCGATGATCGCGGTGATATACGGAATCGACGCATAGAGACCGATGCTCGCGGGATTGGTCACGCCCGCGGACTTGAGAATGCTCGGCAACCAGAAGTTGACCGCATAGAGTCCGCAGATGATGCAGAAGTACGCGAACGCCATCAGCCACACACGGCCATCGCGCAGCACATGCCTGAACGAATGATGCTGCGTCCGCGGTGTGCCGACGTTCTCGCGCAGCAACGCGCGCTCGTCGTCGCTGAGCCAGCGCGCGTCGTCCGGCCGGTCGACGAGGCATCGCCACGCGATCACGCCGAGCGCGACGCAAGGCAGCCCTTCGACGAGGAACATCCACTGCCAGCCGGCAAGGCCGAGCACGCCGCCGAGCGAAGTCATCAGCCAGCCGGATAGCGGGCCGACGATCACCCCCGAGAGCGCGCCGCCCAGCATCACCGTGCCGATCGCGCCGGCCATCCGTCGTTCGCCATACCAGTAGGTCAGATAGAAGATCACGCCCGGCGTGAAGCCCGCTTCGAATACACCGAGCAGGAAGCGCAAAACATAAAACGTGGTGACGTTGTGCACGAACATCATCGCCGCGGACGTCAGTCCCCACAGCACGAGAATCCGGCTGATCGTGCGGCGCACGCCGACTTTGGGCAACAGCAAATTGCTCGGAATTTCGAACAGCACGTAACCCACGAAGAAGATCCCCGCGCCGAATCCGTAGACCGCATCGGAGAAGCCGAGCGAGTCGTGCATCTGAAGCTGCGCGAAGCCGACGTTCAGCCGGTCGAGACTCGCGAACAGATAGCAGACCGCGAGAAACGGCAACAGGCGCCAGTTGAGGCGGCCATAGAGCGCCGCGAGTCGATCGGAGCCGCTGGAAACTGGGTAGGTCACGGACACGGGCAAGAACTCCTTCGACGGGTAAGAGACTGACAAAGCCGTCGTCATGTTGGTCAGTCAAAAACGATTGAGCAAGAGCAACCGTGGTGAAGTAAAGTTGCCCGTTCGGCAACGCTGAGCTTGCCTCGAACAATAAGCAAGGAGACTTTGGGTGCGTGAAATCAATCAGCGGCGTCTGCGCTACTTCCACGAAGTGTTGATTCGCGGTTCGATCCGCGGAGCCGCCGACAGCCTGAACACCGCCGCGTCGGTCATTACGCGGCAGATCCGCCTTCTCGAAGACGAAATCGGCGCGACGCTGTTCGAGCGCCGTCCGCGCGGCGTCGTGCCGACCGAGGTCGCTCACGATCTCGCCGAGTTCTGGCGGACCTGTCATGCACAGCAGGAACAATTCGAAAGCCGTTTGCAAGCTCGTAACGGGCTGCAACTGGGCCATGTGCGCGTCGTGCTCAGCGAGGGCTATGTCGATGTATTGATGGACGACGTGCTCGCGGGTTTCTGCGCGCGCCATCCGCAGCTGGAAGTGAGTGTCGACGTGCTGCCGGTTAACGGCGTCGTCGGTGAGATCGCCGAAGGCCGCGCTCACCTGGGCATCGCGTACAACCCGCCGGCGCAGCCGCAGGTCGAAATCTGCGCGAGCGCCGCGCAACCGGTCATGCTGGTGGTCAGCGCGGACCATCCGCTGGCTCGCCGCAACACGCCGGTCAGTGTCGCGGAGATGGTCGCGTGTCCGCTCGCGCTGATGCCGCCTTCCTATGGACTCGGTCAGATCGTGCAGATGCTCGCGTATTCGGACAACCTGTCGATACGCCCGATCCTGACGACCAATTCGCTCGCCGTACTCAAACGTTTCGTGCGCAACGGCAACGGCGCGACGCTAATGGGTTATTTCGGCGCGCGGCGTGAAATCGAGTCCGGCGAAGTCGTGGCGCTGCGCGTCGATCATCCGCTGTTTCTGGCCGCGAAGATGCGCATGCTGGTACAAGCCGGACGACCGCTGCCGGCCGCCGCGGATGCGCTGCGGCGCTGGATGCTCGACAGTATTCCGGTGTTCGGAGCGGCGTCAGCCGCGGGTATCGCGCCGGGCGTCAACTGCTAGCCGGCTTCGCGGCGGCGCGTCGATTTGCGCGACTGGAATCAGAAAAGAACGGTATGTCGTACATTAAGGCCCGCACAACGCGCTTCGAGCGCACTGGTTCGAAATAGAAGCATCCGGAGAATTCAATGGAACTGAACACGCCCGCGGTGGCATTGGGTGTCGCCTCGCAAACGGCGCACGACACGCTAAAGATTTCCACCCACGACATTGTCATCGTCGGAGCCGGCTCGGCCGGAACCTCCGTTGCCGCGAGCCTGCTTGCTCGCGATCGCAGCCTCGACATCGCGGTGATCGAGCCCGCCGACGCTCACTACTATCAGCCGGGATGGACGATGGTCGGGGCCGGCGTTTTCAACGCGGAGAGCACGGTCCGCGACATGCATCGGGTGTTGCCCCGGCAGTTGAACTGGATCAAGGCTTCCGTGACGGCGTTCGACCCGGACAACGATCTGGTCATTCTCGAAGGACAGCGGGCTATCAAGTACCGGCAGCTGGTTGTTTGCCCCGGCCTGAAACTCGACTGGGACGCGATTCCCGGCTTGTCGGAGAGCCTTGGACGCAACGGCGTGACATCGAACTATCGATACGATCTCGCGCCCTATACCTGGCAACTCGTGCGTGAGCTAAAGAGCGGCCGCGCGCTTTTTACCCAGCCGCCGATGCCGATCAAATGCGCGGGCGCGCCGCAAAAAGCGATGTATTTGTCTTCGGACCACTGGCAGAGGACCGGGCACCTCGGCCGGATCGACGTGCAGTTCTTTAACGCGGGCGACGCGCTGTTCGGCGTTGCGGCCTATGTGCCTGCTCTGATGGAGTACATCAAACGCTACGACATCGGGCTGAACTTCCGCTTCAATTTATACGCGATCGACGGGCAGCGAAAACTCGCGACGTTCAATCACAAGCTCGATGACGGCACCACCGAAACGGTTACCCGCGAATTCGACATGATTCACGTGGTGCCCCCGCAAAAGGCACCGGACTTCATTCGCAATAGTCCTTTGGCCGATCGGGCGGGCTGGATCGATGTGGACCCGGGCACGCTACGCCATCGGAATTATTCGAATATCTTCGCGCTCGGCGACGCCGCCAACACGACCAATGCGAAGACGGCGGCCGCTGCCCGCAAACAGGCTCCGGTCGTCGCGCACAATCTTCTGGTCGCGCTGGGGAAAGCCGAGAATCGCGCGGAGTACAACGGCTATGGATCGTGTCCGTTGACGGTCGAGCGCGGCAGGATCGTGCTCGCGGAGTTTCTCTATGGCGGGAAAGTCGCGCCTACGTTTCCGAAGTGGTTGATCGACGGTCAGCGTCCTTCGCGGCTTGCCTGGTTGCTGAAGGAGCGCATTCTGCCGCCGCTTTACTGGAACGCAATGTTGAAAGGGCAGGAGTGGTTGGCGAAGCCGAAGCTGATTCGTTGATCGGCATTGCCCTCGGTCCGTCGATGGCGGCTAGCCTCGCTCTCTGTGCTATGGCACAGCGCGAAATCGTGCTGGCCATCGGTGAGCCACTCGCAATAAGCGGATATCGCGCCTTCAGCTTTTGCGAAGCTGTTCGCACTCGTTGTGCCGTACGGGCAGCAACGGTCCGGAAGGTGAAGGCCCCGTTACTCCACTTATAAATAATCGCCAGCGATGAGTTGACACGCTATAGAGCCCTTGCCAGAACTCGAACCAGCTCATCGCGCGAGTGCACGTCCAGCTTTGCATAGACTCGACGAACATGGTCTACCACCGTGCTCTCCTTGATACCCAGCACGCGGCCGATCTCCGAATAGGAAACACCGCTAAGTATTCCAATACATACGCGTCTTTGTTGTTCACTCAGGCCATTGATGGCCGCTGCCTCGGTGATTGCGGATACCAGCGCCCGTTGGCGTACAACACTGATTCCATACAGAACCTCGCCACTATTCTTTGCGACACGATGAAGGCGGTATGCCCGGAACACGAAGCGGCCCGCCTCGTTCTCGCGTTCCAGCCCGCCATCGGACTTCGCCTTCCGGGACCCGCCGCCGGTAATCGCATCGAAAATTGGGGTAAGCCAACCGGGAAGCGATGTGTCGCTCCAGCCGCCCGGCTTGCCGTCCGCCAGTGCAAGAAGCCTCGCCGCCCCAGCATCGGACCTCAGAATACGGCCCGTCTCGTCCGCGATAAACAGCGCGGAGTCGTCGTCACCAGGATTGGCGGTCACAATCTCGACCTGGATAGATCCGAATCATCGGGCACCTCGCGTAACAACCGGCTCCGCTTTCAACGAAAGAATTCCCCTACTTCCCCACTTCGCAATTTCGCGAAGTGCACGCAGAAGCTGGACTCTTCTCAACCAATGTTTGCGCAGCCATTCTGTGATACCGGAGAATGTCCGCCAATTCCGGCCAAATATAACTAATGGTTGACTTGCAATTCAAATAATACGTTTTAAAACTCAATACTTGAATTGAAGATTTACAAGGGTGGACTCGGTGATTCGACCACCTCTCCAATATGCGATTGTGCACACCTGCTCTGGGCCGACGATCTGAAGCCGACCCGATTTTTAACCGGCATCAGTATGTCAGCCAAACATTCCACGATTGCCTCGCATGTGCGCCGGCTTTGCTCCTGCGGAGCGGAGCCGGCACTCGTTATTCCGCATGTTATTGCGCAGTTGCGCGAACTGGTTGACGCGGATTGGGGAATGTTCTTCTACTCGGATGAGGTATTTCGTTTACGCGACATCTACACCGAATATGACGCGGTACTCGGCATACGGCCAGTGCACGAGTCCCAGTACCACGACAATGACGAGCAGAGATTGCTCATCGGTCTTCGCTACAGTCTGGAATTGACCGGCTGCGACGGACGTCGTGGTTGGGGCAGCCTTCAGCTCCGGCGTTCATTCAATACGCGTCCATTTTCTGAGCGCGAGCAGTGCATCGTCGCTCAGTTCAGCCGGCATATCGCTCACGCGCTGACCGCGCCTCGAACGAACATCACGCAATTCTCCGCGCGAGGTCATTCAGAATTGGTGATCGTCGATGAGAACGGCAATATCGATCTCGCTAGCGACAACGCTTTGCGGATTCTTTCGCTCGCGGACGGCGGGATGCCCTCGCCGTCGCAAGCAACTCGAGTCCCAGTGTGGCTGATGGCCCTCGTCGCCAACGTTGCGCGGCGCTGGCCTGGAGCACCGACACAACCATCCGCTATGGTGCGCCGTACTGGCGCGGGCGAATTCGTCTTTAAGCTTTATGCGTTAGATGCAAGTAGCGAACCAGATTCCCATGCTGCGATCGCAGTCCATATGCTGCATTACCCACCGCTTCAGCTTCAGGTCGAGCTCACCGGCTACGAACTGGGTTTGAGCGAACGACAAAGACAGCTTTGCGTCGACCTCCTCGCCGGTTATGGGATTGCCCGAATCGCACAACGCATGGGCGTCAAGGCGAGCACCGTGGTGGACCATGAGCGGGAGACCTATCGAAAGCTCGGGGTCCATTCACGGCACGAGCTTGCGCGGTGTTTCGGGGAAGCGCCGGATAACGTGTAGCGCGCAAATCCCCCCTGCCCGGGGGGGCCGCTTTTTTGCGGGCATACCTACACTTTTTACGCACGCGCACGCGCCCGCGGCCGCGAGCCACGCGGTTGGCGCAATAGCGACGCCCTAGGAACCTGCGTCCTCGCGCGCAAATAGCGCGACCGCAATCCCGGCCGGCATTTTTCTTCCAGGAGGTGGCAGATGGAATACGACGTTCACAAGGTTGAGGAATTCGTCGGGCGCATGGTTGGCGAGTTTGGCGCGGTCGCGTCCGCGCCGCTCATTGCGCTCGGCGACAGGCTTGGCCTGTACAAGGCCATGGCGGAACGAGGCTGGATGGACTCGAAGCAGGTGGCCGAGCGCGCAGGTCTGGCGGAACGGTACGTGCGGGAATGGCTTGCCGCCCAGGCCGCCGCAGGGTTTTTGCTTTACGACCCCGACACAGCCTGCTACCAGCTCGAAAATGAAATGGCGATGTGCTTCGCCGATGAGAGCAGCCCCGCTTTCCTTCCAGGCTTCGCCGATTGCGCCGAAGCGATGTTCCGCGGCCTGCCAAAGCTGGAAGCTGCTTTTCGCACAGGCCTCGGCGTCGGCTGGCATCAGCATCATCCGTCACTGTTTCGGGGGACTGAGCGATTTTTCAGGCCAGGCTACTCCGTACATCTGGTCAATGAGTGGATTCCGGCGCTTGAAGGCGTCGAAGCGACGCTGCGGATGCCGAATGCCCGGATCGCCGATGTGGGCTGCGGTCATGGCGTATCCACGATTCTGATGGCGCAGGCCTACCCGAACGCCACGCTGGTCGGCTTCGACTATCACGAACCGTCCATCCAGCGGGCGCGCGAGGCGGCGAAAGAAGCCGGTGTCGCGGACAGGGTCTCGTTCGAAGTCGCCTCCGCGCAGCAGTTCCCCGGCACCGACTACGACGTGGTGGCCTTCTTCGATTGCCTGCATGACATGGGCGACCCCACCGGCGCCGCAGCACATGTACTGGGTTCGCTTAAACGCGATGGCACCTGGATGATCGTCGAGCCGTTTGCGAACGATCGAGTGGAAGACAACCTGAATCCGATAGGACGCCTGTTTTATTCCGCTTCCACGATGTTCTGTACCGGCGTCTCGCTGTCGCAGGAAGGCGCGATGGCGTTGGGTGCGCAAGCGGGAGAAGCACGGCTAAGGCAAGTGGTGACCGCTGGCGGCTTTACGCGCTTCCGCCGTGCGGCGCAGACACCCTTCAACCTCGTCTTTCAGGCACAGGCATAAGCGCTTCCGCTTGAAAAGAACCCGTATGTGGGCCGTCGGCCGGCTAGGGCGGGAGGTGAAGACTCTCAACCTGCTCACACAAGGAGGTCGGGTGCCGGGACGGGCGGGGACCGTCCCATCCCAAAAAAATAGTTTGACAGACTATCTTTAGATATATATCTTACGATGCATCTTAAGACACTTACGGGAGTCTCCCAGATGCGTCATCCTCATCGTTTTTCCGGTCCGCGCGGCGCGCAGGGCCGTTTCCACGGCCATTTCGGCCAGCCTTCGCTGCATGCGCTGTGGCACGCCATCGCCGCCCGGCACGCGGATCGCACCGAGTACGCGAACCACGCGAACCACCCGAACCACCCGGACCACGCCGACCATCGCTTCGACAACAACCCCGAAGCCCGCAACCCGCACGATCCCCGCCACGCCCCCGGCCGCCGGCATCACCACGACCATCACCACGACCACCACCGCCATTTCGCCCTCCACGCCCTCTGGCACGCGATCGGCCGCCATCACGATCCCCGCTCCGGCGGCCCGGGTGGCCGCGGCGGTCGCTTCGGCGGCGGCCCTGGCGGCCCCGGCGGGTTCGGCGGCGAAGGCGACGGCTTCCCGCGCGGCCGCAAATTCAGCTCCGACGATCTGCAACTGATGCTGCTGTCGCTGCTCGACGCGCAGCCGAGCCACGGCTACGAGCTGATCAAGGCGCTGGAAACCCGCTCGAACGGCTTCTACACCCCAAGCCCCGGGATGGTCTACCCGGCGCTCACCTATCTCGAAGAACTCGGCTACGTGAGCGTGCAACTCGAAGGCAATCGCAAGCGTTACGCGCTGTCGGACGCCGGTCGCGAGTATCTGAACGCGAACCGCGAGCGCGTCGATCTGATGTTCGCGCGACTCACTCATATCGCGCGCAAGATGGATTCGGTGCGCCGCGCGTTTGCCGGCGAGGAGCCGGCCGACGTCAGCGAAGGCGGCTGGGTGCCCGAGCTGATCGAAGCGCGCCGCACGCTGAAAACCGAACTGCTGCGCCGCGACAGCGCGCCGGCCGACGAGCAGCGCCGCATCGCCGCGATCCTGATGCGCGCGGCGCGCGAAATCACCGGCACCGGCGCGGACCCGGATGCAAACGGGAACGGGAACGCCCGCAAGAATCCCGACAACGGCGGCGAAACGCCCGCCTGAGCGCGCCCCTCGCGCTTCATCGAACCGAACAAGGAGCACCACCCCTATGCCGAACCAGGACAGCCGCCCCGATCTCGCCGTGCAACGCGTGCGTCATCCGCTGAAATTCCGTCTGCTGCAAGTCAAACAGGTGCGCGAGCTAAGCCCGCATCTGATTCGCGTCACGTTCACCGGCGACGATCTGCACGACTTCATATCCGCATCGTTCGACGACCACATCAAGGTGTTTTTCCCCGAACCCGGCGCCGACAGACCGGCGCTGCCCGAAGCCGGCCCCGACGGCCCGGTGTTTGCCGACGGCAAACGGCCGACCGCGCGCGATTTCACGCCGCGCCGTTTCGATCAGCAGGCGCGCGAACTCGACATCGAATTCGCGATGCACGAAGCGGGTCCCGCGGCGACGTGGGCCGCGCAGGCAAAGGTCGGCCAGTATCTGGGCATCGGCGGCCCGCGCGGCTCGCTGGTGATTCCGACCGGCTTCGACTGGCATCTGCTGATCGGTGACGACACCGCGTTGCCCGCGATTGCCCGGCGCCTCGAAGAACTGCCGGCCGGCGCGCGTGTCGCCGCGGTGATCGAAGTGGCCGATCCGTCGGCGCGCATCGAATTTTCGACGCGAGCCGAACTGCATCTGGTCTGGTGCTATCGCAACGAATCCGGCGACGAATCCGGCAACGGAGCCGGCAGCGAACCCGGCAACGACCGCGCCGCAAACGCACCAGCCCGCGCGCGCGGCGACGCGCTGTTGCAGGCGGTGCGCGAGACCTATCTGCCTGAACAGGGCGAAGGCTACGTGTGGGCGGCCGGCGAAGCCGCGTCGATCCGCGCGGTGCGCCAGCATCTGTGCGGCGAGCGCGGCATCGACAAATCGCGGATTCGCGCGGCAAGCTACTGGAAACAGGGGGCGGTCGCGGTCCACGAGAACATCGAAGACTGAAGCACGCCGATGCGGTAACGCAACGAAGCGCCGGCACTCGACAGTGCCGGCGCGTTCGTCGTAGCGCGCGGCAAACGCCGGGCACGATCCGCCCCGGCAACGGCGCACGTCGAACAACAACAACGTAAAACGGAAGACACCCGATGTACTCACTCACCCCGCGCCACGAGCGCCGTCTGCTGTGGCTGCTCGCGCTCACGCAGTTCACGATCATCATGGATTTCATGGTGATGATGCCGCTCGGCCCGCAGGTCATGAGCGCGTTCCATATCGCGCCGGCCGCGTTCGCGACCGCGGTGTCCGCCTATTCGTGGTGCTCGGGTCTGTCCGGCCTGTTCGCGGCGACCTATATCGATCGCTTCGACCGGCGCCGTCTGCTGCTGACGATCTACGCGCTGTTCGCGCTGTCGAATCTCGCCTGCGCGCTCGCGTCGAGCTTCGCGCTGCTGCTCGTCGCGCGCGCGTTCGCCGGCATCACCGGCGGCGTGCTCGGCTCGGTGATCATGGCGATCGTCGGCGACGTGATTCCGGTGCAGCGGCGCGGCGCCGCGACCGGCACGATCATGACCGCGTTCTCGCTCGCCGCGATCGCCGGGGTGCCGGCCGGCGTGCTGCTCGGCGCGCAGTTCGGCTGGGCCGCGCCGTTCTTCCTGCTGGTCGCGTTGTCGCTGCTGGTGTGGGGCGCGGGCGCGCAGCTGGTGCCGTCGCTGCGCGAGCATCTGCAGCGGCGCCAGCCGCCGCTCGCGGAAGTGCTGCCCGAGCTGTGGCGGCTGCTGACCAATCCGCGCCACATGAACGCGTTCGCGCTGACCTTCATGATGATGATCGCGCACATGCTGGTGATCCCGTTCATTGCGCCGATGCTGGTCGCCAATCACGGCGTCGCGCCGAAGCAGTTGTCGTGGCTGTATATGGCGGGCGGCGCGGGGACGTTTTTCACGTCGCGCCTCGTCGGCCGCTTCGCCGATCGCTTCGGCTCGCAGCGCGTGTTCCGTTGCGCGGTGCTGCTGTCGTTCGTGCCGGTGTTGTTCGTCACCCATCTGCCGGCGATTCCGTACTTCGCGTTGCTGCTGTTCTTCCTCTGCTTCATCGTGACGATGAATGGCCGCATGGTGCCGATGCAGGCGCTGCTGACCACCGTTCCCGAGCCGACGCGGCGCGGCGCGTTTCTCAGCGCCAACAGCGCGTTGCAGGCGCTCGGCACCGGCTGCGGCGCGTGGCTCGGCGGGCTGATGCTCGGCACGTCGGCGGATGGGCGGATTGTCGGCTTCGGGACCGTGGGGTGGGTCGCGGTGGCGGTCGCGTTCGCGGCGGTGTTGTGGGTGTCGCGCGTGAAGGCGGCGCCTCGGGAAGCGGCAATGGCCACGCCCGCTAGCGCCGCGCCGAACCCGAACGGCATCGGTGCGAACATCGCCGGCAAAACTTAGTGCTTCGAAGCAACACCCAAGGCGGGCGCTTGCGGCGCTCGCCCCGCGTCACTCTTTTTCGTCAACCGTCTGCCCCGTCAACGCGCACCGCGCCGCCTCGCCCTGCTCGTGCGAACTCGCGTAAAACACCTTCGCGCGGCCGATCACGATC
Organism: Burkholderia sp. SRS-W-2-2016; assembly: GCF_001931485.1. Taxonomy (GTDB): domain Bacteria; phylum Pseudomonadota; class Gammaproteobacteria; order Burkholderiales; family Burkholderiaceae; genus Paraburkholderia. Next base: position 87,967 of record NZ_MSDV01000064.1, read on the forward strand.
TTCAGCGTCGCGATCACCGGCACCGCGAGAAAGATCCCCGCGACGCCGCCGAGCTGGTCGCCCGCGAGCAGGCCGACGATCACCAGGAACGGGCTGACCTCGACGCCTTCGCTCATCAGATAAGGATTGAGCACGTAGTCCTGGAAGGTCCGGTACAGCGCGAAAAACACCACCAGCCACAGCAGATGCGGAAAGCCGCTGAATAGCGCGACGACCAGCGTGATCGCGACCGCGGCGAGCGGCCCCGCGAACGGCACGAATTCGAGCAGCCCCGCGCCGACGGCGAGCAGAAACGCGTACGGCACGCCGAACAGCCAGAACGCGATGCCGTAGAAGATCAGCGTCGCGAGCGACAGGAACAGCAGCGCGCGCACGTACTTCGACAGCAGCACGTTGACATCGTCGGTGATATCGCTCCACAGCACCCGGTGCCGCTTCGACAGCAACGCGAGAAACGCGTCGCGCATCTGCGCGCCGTCCTTGACCAGCAGAAAACTCAGGATCGGGATCAGCACCAGGTAGATCAGGTTGCTGGCCGCGTGCACGACACCGAGCCCGAGGCTGCGCGCCATCGGCACCGCGTTGTCGGAGCCGGTTTCGATCTGGCTGCGCACGAAATCGGCGATCCGTTCGCGCAGCGGCTCCAGAAAATGCGGCAACGGCAGACGGTTCGGCACGTCGCTGCGCATCAGCGTCGGCAGCTGGGTGATCAGTTTGGTCGCCTGATCCTGCAGCTGCACGCCGAACACCGAGCCGACCACGGCGATCACCGCGACCACCACGACGAACACCAGCGCGATCGACGCGACGCGCGGCACCCGCCGTGGCCGCACGCGCTCGACGAGCTGCACCATCGGGTAGATCAGATAGCTGAAGAACACCGCGAATACGACCACCAGCACCGTGGTCGACGCGATATAGATGAGATAGAACAGCAGCGCAATCAGAAACGCGGTCCAGACTTTCCTGGCCGTGCTGACTTCGAATCCCAGCATGGAGCTTCCTCGTGTGGGCGATGCGCTGCCGACGCAGGCACCAGCGACGGGCAAAGCCTCCCGCTCGCGTTGCACCGGCGCACGCAGCGAGTGCGGCTTCGTCAGGACCCGCCCGAATTTACCGATCGGAGATGACCGGCCGGCGACAACGCAACAGTTACTGCTTCATCCGTTCGCGCATCGCATCGGCCGCTTCGAGCACGCGCAGCTGCATCCGGCCGGCGAGCTTTTCCGCCGCGCCTTCGGCCTGCTTCACGCGGTTGCGGGTGACCTTGCCGATCGCTTCCTTGACCGAGCCTCGCAGTTCCTTCGCGGTACCTTCCATTCGATTCATTTCCATCGCGCTTTCCTCGTAAGTTTGACTGTGGAGTTGCCTGCTGACGTTGCAACGAAACAGCAAACGGACGGCGCGGCGCGCCGTTCCAACACACGGACCGCTTCGCGAGAGGCGAGCCGAGTCCAAGCAACTCAATAGAAAGAGCACATACCGTTCCCGATCCGGTATGCAAACGCGAAAAATCTGGAGAAAGTCCGAAGTGTCCCGCCTGAAGGCCATAACTGACGGCGGGTTTCGAGGGCCCGAGCGCGGGCGGAATGAGGCGGCGGCCGCTGTTCCGGCCCCGCCCTGAACACCGATCTCCCACATCGTGAAACGTTCGTTTGAAAAAATGGGGTTAACCCTTGTGTTTCTGACAAATTAGGGCCGCTGCACCGCGCTAGTCGCCCAAGCCCGCCAATGGATGCGTGTCGATGCTCCACGGCGAACTGAGGAAATGGCGGACCCGCTCGGGCCGCACCGCGGCGAGCGTCGCCGGCGACCAGCGCGGCCGGCGGTCCTTGTCGAGCAATTGCGCGCGCACGCCTTCGCGGAAATCGCCGTCGTCGATCGCGCGTTTCACGATCCCCAGTTCCATCCGGAAGCACTCCGCAAGCGACATCTGGCGGCCGCGCAGCAGCGCTTCGCGGGTCACGTACAGCATCGTCGGCGAATGCGCGGCGAGCGCGTCGTGGGTCGCCTGCAACCATTGCCGCAACTCGCGCGGCGGCTCGCGTTCGAGGTCCTGACGCAGCGTCGCGACAATCCGCTCGACGCCCGAGCGGCGGTCGAAGTGGCCCAGGATCAGCTGCGTCAGCGCGGCGAGCGGCGCGTGCGGCACGATATTGCACGGCGGTTCGAACACCGCGCGCAGCGCCTGTTCCAGCTCGCCGTCGTGCGGCATCCGCTGCAGGCGTTCTTCGAAGCTCGCGAGCCAGTCGGACGGCACGCACAGGTCGGCCAGCTTCAGCTGCACCGCGTCGGCGCCGCCCAGCGTCGCGCCGGTCAGCGCGACGTATAGCGCCAGCTCGGCCGGCATCACGTTCAGGAAATGGCTCGCGCCGACGTCGGGCAGGAAGCCGATGCGCGTCTCCGGCATCGCGATCCGGCTGCGCTCGGTGACGACCCGCAGCCGCGCGCCCTGGCCCAGCCCCATCCCGCCGCCCATCGAGATACCGTCGAGCAGCGCGACCACCGGCTTCGGAAACGTATGCAGCGCGTAGTCGAGCCGGTATTCGTCGACGAAGAACGCGAGCCAGCGCGGATCGTTCGCGGTCGCGAGCCGATGCACCTCGCGCACGTCGCCGCCCGCGCAAAAGCCCTTGTCGCCCGCGCCCTTGAGCACCAGCGCGACGATCCCGCTATCGGCGCGGCAGTGCTCGACCAGCACCGCGAGCTCGCGCACCATCGCGTGCGACAGCGCATTGAGCGCGGCCGGCCGGTTCAGCGTGATGATCGCGACGCGGTTGACGACGCGAAACAGGATTTCGCGCTCGGCTTCGGGCTTGCCGCGCGCTTGCGCTGAAGGGTTCGTTGCCGGATCAGTCGCGCTGCCCGGGTCGAGCACAACGCTTTGCAGAGCGCTCATCGCAGGTCCTCCCGCTGGTGGTCGAGGTCGATCATCGCGCGCCGCCCTCGCTGCCGGCATCGCCTTCGCGCCGGTACAGCTTGATCACCGCCGAAAAGTCCAGCCGCCCCGCGCCGCTGCTGCTCATCGTCTGATACAGCTGCTGCGCGAGCGCGCCGAGATAGACCGGCTGGCGCACGCCGCGCGCGGCATCGGTGGCGAGGCCGAGGTCCTTCAGCATCAGGTCGGTGCCGAAGCCGCCGCTATAGCCGCGCGATGCCGGCGCGGTGTCGATCACGCCCGGCATCGGGTTATAGGTGTCCGAACTCCAGCAACGCCCGGTCGACGTATTGATGATCCCGCCGAGCACCTTCGGATCGATCCCGAGCGCCTCGCCGAGCGACATCGCTTCCGCGACGCCGGCCATCGAAATCCCGAGCACGAGGTTGTTGCAGATCTTCGCGACCTGGCCGGTGCCGGTATCGCCGCAATGCACGATGTTCTTGCCCATCGCCGCCAGCACCGGCTTCACCCGCTCGTACGCGCTCGCGCTGCCGCCGACCATGAAGGTCAGCGTGCCCGCCGCCGCGCCGCCGGTGCCGCCCGACACCGGCGCATCGACGAAGCTGTTGCCGTGGCGCGCGGCCAGTTCGGCGAACGCCTTCACGCTGGCCGGATCGATCGTGCTCGAATCGATGATCGGGACTTCTGTGGGGATGCCGGCGAGCACGCCGTCGTCCGCGCTGAGCACGCTGCGCACGTGCGCGGCGGCCGGCAGCATCGTAATCACGCATTCGACGTCGCTCGCGGCCGCTTTCGGCGAGCCGGACGCCTGCGCGCCCGCATCGACCAGCGTCCGCACCGCCGTCGCGCTGAGGTCGAATACCTTCACCGCATGGCCCGCTTTCAGCAGGTTCAGCGCCATCGGCGCGCCCATGTTGCCGAGTCCGATAAAGCCTATTTTCATGATGTCGTCTCCGTGTTCCGGCCGCGCCGCGCTGTGCTGTGCTGCGCGCTTTCGCCGGATCTCGTTCAGCGCAAACGGATCGTCGTATTGACGCCGTCGTTCACGGTGTCGTCGTCGAACCAGCGCGCGGTCACTGTTTTGGTCTGCGTATAGAACTGCACGACCTGTTTGCCGTACGGACCGAGGTCGCCGAGCTTCGAGCCGCGCGAGCCGGTGAAGCTGAAGAACGGCACCGGCACCGGAATCGGAATGTTGATGCCGACCTGGCCGATATCGATCTCGCTCTGGAATTTGCGCGCCGCCGCGCCGCTCTGCGTGAACAGGCCAACGCCGTTGCCGAACGGATTGCGGTTGACGAGCGCGATTGCGTCGTCGAGCGTCGCGACGCTCAGCACCACCAGCACCGGCCCGAAAATCTCGGTGCGGTAGATGTCCATCTCGGTGGTCGCGTCGGCGAATACGGTCGGGCCGATAAAGTTGCCCTGCTCGTAGCCCGCCACCTGGACGCCGCGGCCGTCGAGCGCGAGCGTCGCGCCTTCGCGCACACCCGACTCGATCAGGCCGAGAACCCGTTGCTTCGCCGCGCGCGACACCACCGGGCCGACGTCGGTGCCCGGCTCGTGGCCCGCGTTGACCTTCAGCGTCTTCGCCTTCGCGACCAGTTCCGGCAACCAGTCGCGCGCGGCGCCGACCAGCACCGCGACCGAGGTCGCCATGCAGCGCTGCCCGGCCGCGCCGAACGCGGCGCCGGCCAGCGCGTTGAGCGTCTGTTCGCGATTCGCATCGGGCAGCACGACCGCGTGATTTTTTGCGCCCATCATCGACTGCACGCGCTTGCCGTGCTCGCTGCCGAGCCGGTACACATGCGTGCCGACCGCGGTCGAGCCGACGAACGAAATCGCCTTCACCAGTTCATGCGTGCAGAGCGCGTCCACCACCTCCTTGCCGCCGTGCACGACGTTCAGCACGCCCTTCGGCACGCCGGCTTCGAGCGCGAGTTCGACCAGTTGCATCGTCGATAGCGGGTCCTGCTCGGACGGCTTCAGCACGAAGGTGTTGCCGCACACGAGCGCCATCGGGAACATCCACAGCGGGATCATCGCGGGGAAGTTGAACGGCGTGATGCCCGCGCAGACGCCGAGCGGCTGGCGGATCGTGTAGGTATCCACACCACCGGCGACGTTCTCCGCGAATTCGCCCTGCTGCAACGTGCCGATCGAACACGCATGCTCGACCACTTCGAGGCCGCGGAAGATATCGCCTTCCGCATCGGGAATCGTCTTGCCCTGCTCCGCGCACAGCGTCTTCGCGATGCGCGGCATATGCTCGCGAATCAGCGCCTGGTACTTCAGCATGATGCGCATCCGCGCGCCGATCGGCGTGTCCTTCCACGTCTTGAATGCGGCATGCGCGCTGCGCACCGCTTCGTCGACTTCGGCGGCGGTCGCGAACGGCACGCGCGCGAGCACCGCCTGGGTGGCCGGATTGACGATGTCGCGCCACTCGGTGCTAGCCGATTCGACGAACTCGCCGTTGATCAGCAGCTTGACGGTCGCGACATCGCCGGCCGCGTCGCGGCCGGTCGGGTTCGAAGCAATTGCGCTCATGCTGAAACTCCTGTGCGATGGCCGCGCGGCGGCCGGACAACGATAAGAAAAAAGGCAACAGGTCTCCCGCTCCGAATGCGCAACGCGAGTTCGGAACAGGAGGCGATTCAATCAAAGGCGATTAATCACGCGCAATGGACGCGCGGGATAAAAAGCTCAACGCAGATCCGGAAAATCCTCTTCCCAGTACTCATCGGGCAACCGCGCGGGCTCGGCCGCGCGCTCCATCTCGCGGCGCCGCAATTCGACGCGGCGGATCTTGCCGGAGATCGTCTTCGGCAGTTCGCTGAATTGCAGGCGACGAATCCGCTTGTACGGCGCGAGTTTTTCGCGCGAGAACGCGAATACCGCGCGCGCGAGTTCGGGACCGGCTTCGTATCCCTGACGCACGGTGACGAACGCCTTCGGCACCGCGAGGCGCAGCGGGTCGGCGCTCGGCACGACCGCCGCTTCGCCAATCGCCTCGTGTTCGATCAGCACGCTTTCGAGTTCGAACGGACTCAAACGATAGTCGGACGATTTGAACACGTCGTCCGCGCGGCCGACGTACACGTAGTAGCCGTCGTCGCGGCGCAGCGCGACATCGGAGGTGCGGTAAAAGCCGTTGCGCATCGCCTGCTCGGTGGCCTTCGCGTTGTTCGCGTAGCCGGTCATCAAACCGAGCGGGCGGTCAGTGAGCGGCAGCGCGATTTCGCCTTCGGTCACCGGCTGGTCGTCGGCGTCGAGCAGTTCGACCCGGTAGCCCGGCAGCGGCCGCCCCATCGAGCCGGGCACGACCGGCTGGCCCGGCGGATTGCCGATCTGGCAGGTCGTTTCCGTCTGGCCGTAGCCGTCGCGAATCGTGATTCCCCACGCGTGCTTCACGCGCTCGATGATCTCCGGATTCAGCGGCTCGCCCGCGCCGACGATCTCGCGCAGCTTGACCGGAAAGTCGGTCAGGCGCTCCTGCACCAGCATCCGCCAGACGGTCGGCGGCGCGCACAGCGTGGTCACGTTGAAGCGCACCAGCGCGGCGAGCGTGTCTTTCGGCACGAAGCGCGCGAAGTTGTACACGAACACGCAGGCCTGCGCGTTCCACGGCGCGAAGAAGCAGCTCCATGCGTGCTTGGCCCAGCCCGGCGAGCTGATGTTCCAGTGAATGTCGCCGGCCTGCAGGCCGATCCAGTACATCGTCGATAGATGCCCGACCGGATAGCTCTGGTGCGTGTGCTCAACGAGCTTCGGCTTCGACGTGGTGCCGGACGTGAAGTACAGCAGCATCGGATCGCTCGCGCGGGTCACGCCTTCCGGTGTGAAGTCCGGCGACGCGTCGTACGCGCCGGCCAGATCGATCCAGCCGTCGCGCGCTGCGCCGACCGAAAAGCGCGTGAGCGGCGCATCGAGCGTGTCGAACTTGGCGAGCTCCGCGCTATCGACCACCGCGAATTTCGCACCGCCGATCTGCACGCGGTCGCGCACATCGTCGGCGGAGAGTTGCGTGGTGGCGGGCAGCACGATCGCGCCGAGCTTCATCGCGGCGAGCATCACGTCCCATAGCTCGACCCGGTTCGGCAGCATCAGCAGCACGCGATCGCCGCGACCGACGCCCGCCGCGCGCAGGAAGTTCGCCATCCGCGCCGAGCGCTCCGACATCTGCGCATACGACAGCTTCAGGCCTTCGCTCGCCGGGTCGTCGACGATCCACAGCGCCGGGTTCGGGTTGTCGCGCGCGATTGCATCGAAGTAGTCGAGCGCCCAGTTGAACTCGTCGAGCGCCGGCCACGCGAACTCGCTGTATGCGCGCTCGTAGTCGGTCCGATGGCGCACCAGCAGATCGCGCGCGTCGAGAAAGGCTTTCGCTGCAGTCATCGTTTGTCTCCTGTCAGCAAGGTGGTTGCTGTCGGCGCCGATGCGCCCGGTTGTTATTGCCGGCTTGCCGCTGCGTTGCGCCTGTACTGCGCTGCGCCGTTCGGTGCGACGCGTCGTCCACGGCCCGGCTATTGTGCGCTCAAACGGCGCCGTCAAAACAGGCGCAATCAAACATGGCGCGCGATCACCATCCGCTGCACTTCGCTGGTCCCCTCGTAAATCTGCGTGATGCGCGCGTCGCGGTAATGGCGCTCGACCGCGTAATCCTCCAGGTAACCGTAGCCGCCGTGAATCTGGATCGCGTTCGAGCAGATTTCCTCTGCCAGCTCCGACGCGAACAGCTTCGCCTGCGATGCCTCCGACAGACACGGCCGCCCCGCCGAGCGCAACCGCGCCGCGTGATGCACGAGCAGGCGCGCGGCGTTCAGCCGGGTCGCCATATCGGCGAGCATGTTGGCGATCGTCTGGTGGTCTTTCAAAGGCTTGCCGAACTGTTCGCGCTCGCTCGCATAGGCGCGCGCGGCATCGAACGCGGCCCGCGCGATGCCGACCGCCTGCGCGGCGATGCCGATGCGCCCGCCCTCCAGATTCGACAGCGCGATACGCAAACCGTCGCCCGGTTCGCCGAGCAGATTGGCCTCGGGGATCGCGCAGTGATCGAGCGAGATCGGGCAGGTATCGGACGCGCGGATGCCGAGCTTGTGCTCGGGCCGGCCCACCTGGAAGCCGGGCGTCGCGGTCGGCACGATGAACGCCGACAGCCCGCGCTTGCCGCGCTCGGGATCGGTGACCGCGAACACGATCGCGAGGCCGGCGCGCGCGCCGTTGGTCACGAACTGCTTGCTGCCGTTCAGAATCCATTGACCGTCGCGCAGCACCGCGCGGGTGCGCAGGTTGTTCGCCTCGGAGCCCGCCTGCGGCTCGGTCAGGCAGAACGCGCCGATCGTGCGGCCGGTGGCCAGATCGTGCAGATAGCGGTCCTTCTGCGCGGCGCTGCCGAAGTTCAGGATCGGTCCGCAGCCGACCGAGTTGTGCACGCTCATCAGCGTCGCGCAGGCCGCGCAGCCGGCGGCGATTTCTTCGAGCGCGAGCGCGTAGGCGACGTAGTCGGTGTACGAGCCGCCCCACTCGGACGGCACGATCATGCCGAGAAAGCCGAGTTCGCCCATCTGCGCGACGACTTCCGCCGGCAGTTGCGCGTCGCGATCCCATTGCGCCGCGTGAGGCGCGAGGCATTCGCTCGCGAAGTCGCGCGCGGCGTCGCGGATCATCCGTTGTTCGTCGGTGTAGAAGCTGTCCATGTTCATGACTGCGTCCTTTGCTATGCAGACGATCTTTGCGTTGCCGCGAGGGCTCGATGGATGCAAGTGTAGGCAAGCCGCCCGTCCCGCTCGATGCTCGCTGCGCTCAATCTTGCTGAGCGCTTTTGCCATACTGATAACATCCCGGCTTTCCACGGCTCGCTTTTTTGCGCATTGCATGAGCCCGACCCCGTCCCGAAGTGAGCGCTTTTACCAGAACGACCCTACGCGCATGAAAAGCGACAAAGGCACGATCTCCATCAGTCTCGTCGAGGAAGCGCTCGCGCTCGCAAGCGCGCGCGGCCTCGACGCCCGGCCGCTCGCCGAAGCCGCGGGGATCGCCGCGCCGATGCTCGCGTCGCCGAAGGGCCGCGTGTCGTCCGCGCAATACGGCGCGCTGTGGGCGAGCATCGCCCGCGCGCTCGACGACGAATTCTTCGGTCAGGACTCCCATCCGATGAAAAGCGGCAGCTTCATCGCGATGACGCAGATGGCGCTCGGCGCGCGCAACGGCGCGCAGGCGCTGACGCGCGCGGTCGGCTTCATGCGCCTCGTGCTGGACGATCTCGGCGTGACGATCGACACCGACGCCGGGCGCGTGCGGCTGCGCTACGTCGAACGGCCGCGCGCGAAGCCGCCGGCGATGTTCGCGTACGCGACGTATTTCATCCTCGTGTATGGGCTCGTGTGCTGGCTGGTCGGCCGGCGCATTCCGCTCGTCGAGGCGCGCTTTCGCTGCGCGGCGCCGCCGGCCGCGCACGAATACCGGCTGATGTTCTGCGACGACATGCGCTTCGACCAGCCCGAGTCGTACGTCGATCTGGAGCCCGCGTTTCTCGACCTGCCGGTGATCCAGAGCGCGCGTTCGGCGCGCACGTTTTTGCGCGATGCGCCGGGCAGCTTCATCGTCAAATACCGCAATCCGGGCTCGCTCGCCGCGCGCGTGCGCAAAACGCTGCGCGCGCTGCCGATGGCGAACTGGCCCGCCGCCGATCAGATGGCCGCGCGCCTGCACGTCGCCGAAGCGACGATGCGGCGGCATCTGAAGCAGGAAGGCCACACCTATCAGTCGATCAAGGACGCGCTCCGGCGCGACATCGCGATTGCCGAATTGCAGCGCGGCCAGCGCACGATCGCCGATATCGCGAACGCGGTCGGCTTTGCGGAGCCGAGCGCGTTTCATCGCGCGTTCCGCAAATGGACCGGAATGCGGCCGGCCGACTATCGACCCGCGCGCGCCGGACGGGTCGAACTCACGCGCCGCGCTGAATCGGACTAAGCTTTAAGCGGCAACCGGCCAGCCCCTGATCGAGGTAGCGGCCGCCGCGCCGCCGGTTTTTGCGCCGGCGGAGGCGGCGGCCGGCAGCGATGAACACGATGGTGCGTCTCCCGCTCCGGCAGTCCGGTCCGCGCCCGCCGCTTATCCGCGGTGGGGTCGCGGGCCGTTTGATGCGCGGCATCGCCGCGCTCGGCGTGCTGTTGGCGCTCGGGTTTGGGTTCGCGGCACGCGAAGGAGGGGCGACGGGCTCGGCGGGCGCTAACGGCTCTGCAGGCCTGGCAGAGTCGACGCTTGCTTCGCTCTCTGCGTTTTCTCCGGTCGCGGCAGCGCACGCCGCCAACCCGACTGGCCTCGCGGCGGCCGCGTCGAACAGCGTGGTCGTGATTTCGATCAACGGCGCGATCGGCCCGGGCAGCGCCGATTTCATCGTGCGCGGTCTGGAACGCGCGGCGAGCCGCCACGCGCAACTCGCGGTGCTGCAACTCGACACCCCCGGCGGCCTCGATACGTCGATGCGGCAGATCATCAAGGCGATCCTCGCATCGCCGGTGCCGGTCGCGACCTTCATCGCGCCGAGCGGCGCGCGCGCCGCCAGCGCCGGCACCTACATCATCTACGCGAGCCATATCGCGGCGATGGCGCCCGGCACCAATCTCGGCGCGGCGACGCCGATCCAGGTGGGGATCGGCGGCAACGAGCCGCCGGGGCCGTCCGCGCCCGACACATCCGCACCCGCCACGGCCGGCGCCCCCAACCCCGCCAGCACACTCCCGCTCGACAGCCAATCGACCGAACTGCGCAAGCAGGTCCACGACGCGGCCGCCTACATCCGCGGCCTCGCCCAGATGCGCGGCCGCAACGCCGACTGGGCCGAGCGCGCGGTCCGCGAGGCGGTCAGCCTGTCCGACGAGGAAGCGCTCGCGCAGCACGTGATCGACGTGGTCGCGCGCGACGTGCCCGCCCTGCTGCGCCAGCTCGACGGCCGCACGCTGACGACCAGCGCCGGCGCCGTCACGCTGCACACCGCGCACGCGCCGCTGGTCATGCTCGAACCCGACTGGCGCAGCCGCTTTCTCGCGGTGATCACCGATCCGAGCGTCGCGCTGGTCCTGCTGATGCTCGGCATGTATGGCCTCTTCTTCGAGTTCGCCAATCCGGGCTTCGTGCTGCCCGGCGTGGTCGGCGCGATCAGCCTGCTGCTCGGCCTGTTCGCGATGCAGATGCTGCCGGTCAGCTACGTCGGCCTCGGCCTGATCTTCCTCGGCATCGCGTTTCTGATCGGCGAGGCGTTTCTGCCGACCTTCGGCTCGCTCGGCTTCGGCGGCGTGGTCGCGTTCGTGATCGGCGCGATGATGCTGATGGATACCGACGTGCCCGGCTACGGGATCCCGCTGCCATTGATCGCCGCGGTCGTCGTATTCAGCGTCGCGTTCGTGCTCGGCGTGTCGCGGCTTGCACTGCGCGCGCGGCGCCGGCCGGTCGTGACGGGCTCCGAGGCGCTGATCGGCTGCATCGGCGTGGTGCTGGACGGCGGCTTGCTGCCCGAACCCGCGAGCGGCGGCGGCGCACTGGCCGGCTGGGCCCGCGTGCATGGCGAGCGCTGGCGGGTGTCGAGCAGTGCGCCGGCCGCCGCCGGCCAGACCGTGCGCGTGACCGCGCGGCATGGCCTGACGCTGACCGTGGTGCCGGTGCCGTCGACGGTCGCGGCGCCGGACGCGCTACAAGGAGAACGCTCATGATCGGCTTCACATTCGGCTTCAGCAGCATCCTGATCCTGCTGGTGGCCGCGCTGATCGCATCGTCGGTGCGGATTTTCCGCGAGTACGAGCGCGGCGTCGTGTTCATGCTCGGGCGCTTCTGGAAGGTCAAGGGGCCCGGTCTCGTGCTGATCGTGCCGATCGTCCAGCAGGCGGTGCGGATGGATCTGCGCACCGTCGTGTTCGACGTGCCGCCGCAGGACGTGATCACGCGCGACAACGTGTCGGTGAAGGTCAACGCGGTCGTGTATTTCCGCGTGGTCGATCCGGAGAAGGCGGTGATCCAGGTTGCCAAGTACTTCGAAGCAACCAGCCAGCTCGCGCAGACGACGTTGCGCGCGGTGCTCGGCAAGCACGACCTCGATCAGCTGCTGTCGGAGCGCGAGCAACTGAACGCCGACATCCAGAAGGTGCTCGACGCGCAGACCGACGCGTGGGGGATCAAGGTGTCGATCGTCGAGATCAAGCACGTCGACATCAACGAAACGATGATTCGCGCGATCGCGCGCCAGGCCGAAGCCGAGCGCGAACGGCGCGCGAAGGTGATTCACGCGGAGGGCGAACTGCAGGCGTCGCAGCAACTGCTGCAGGCCGCGCAGACGCTCGCCCAGCAGCCGCAGGCGATGCAGCTGCGCTATCTGCAAACGCTGACGACGATCGCCGCCGACAAGAATTCGACGATCGTCTTTCCGCTGCCGATCGATCTGGTCAGCGCGGTGATGGAGCGCTTCGGCAAGCCGTCGGCCTGAGCTCCGTCGCACCCGGCCTACCCGGCCCACCCCGCCGGCAGAAATGCTGCATTGCTTTCCATCGCCTTACTCGGCGCGCAGCAAAAACCTAGAATGCCCGGCTGTTTTTTTTAATGCTCCATCGGAGCCTGAAGAGCCTGTCATGAAAATGCTTTCCCACCTTGGTCTCGGCGCGCTGCTCGCCGCCGTGAGTTTCAGCGTGTGCGCGCAAGCCGTCACGCAGCCCGCCGACCCGTCGGCGCCGAAGACCCGCGCGCAGGTGCGCGCCGACCTCGCCGAATGGCGCGCCGCCGGTTACGACCCGTTCGACTGGCTGAACTATCCGGAAAACGCGCTGCGCGCGGGCCGCATCGTCGCGCAGCAGCGCGCGCAGCAGGCGGGCGCGACGGCGGTGCAGTAACGCGGCGGCGGCGACGCTGAGCGGAGAACGGCGTAACGGCAAGCGCTGGCCGCCCGCCGGTCCCGGGGCAAATCCACCCGCCGCCGCGCGGCGCGGTATCATTTCGCCCCTTCGACACCCTTCGCCACCCTCTGCAGCCGCCCCGTCCACCGGGCTCCGGCCGCGCTCAGCCGGAACCCGCACCATGCCTATCTGGGTCGATGCCGACGCCTGCCCGGCCGTCGTCAAGGACATGCTTTATCGCGCGGCACGCCGGACCGGCATGCCGCTGACGCTGGTCGCCAACTCCTTCCTGCGGGTGCCGCCGTCGCCGCTGATCCGCGCGATCCAGGTGCCGGCCGGCTTCGACGCCGCCGATCAGCTGATCGTCGAACGCGTCGCCGCGGGCGACCTCGTGATCACCGGCGATATCCCGCTCGCCGCCCAGGTGCTGGCCAAACACGCGCACGCGCTCGATCCGCGCGGCAACTGGTTCACCCCCGGCACGATCGAAGAACGCCTGCGGATGCGCTCGATGCTCGACCAGCTGCGTTCGAGCGGCGTCGATACGGGCGGTCCGTCCGCCTACAGCCCGCGCGACGGCAAGAGTTTCGCGGGCGAACTGGATCGCTGGCTGGCCCGCAACCCGCCGCGCAGTGATGCGCCGGCGCCACACTCGCCGGGCGAATCGCCCGCCTGACGGGCCTTTGCGCGCGACCCGACGCGCCAGAAGCGCCGGGCCGCCGTCATTCGTGTTTACAATTCCGCCGTAACGCCGGCGCGTGGCCGGCTTCGGCCGGCGCCCGCGCCGCGGCGCTCCCGACCCGCATCCGCATCACCCACCCAACCACAACAACACTTTCCGAACGACGAGAGAGAAAACCCGCCACATGGACTCGATAAAACGCTACTTCGGCTTCGACGCCGTCGGCACCAACCTGCGCACCGAAGTGCTCGCCGGGGTGACCACCTTCCTGACGATGGCCTACATCATCTTCGTCAATCCGGCGATTCTCGGCGACGCCGGCATGCCGAAGGGTTCGGTGTTCGTCGCGACCTGCCTCGTGGCCGCGCTCGCGTCGCTGATCATGGGGCTGTACGCGAACTACCCGATCGCGCTCGCGCCCGGCATGGGCCTGAACGCGTATTTCGCGTACACGGTCGTCAAGGGCATGGGCTATACGTGGGAAGCGGCGCTCGGCGCGGTGTTCATCTCCGGCTGCCTGTTCCTGATCGTCACGCTGTTCCGGGTGCGCGAGGTGATCGTCAAAGGCATTCCGCACTCGATCCGGATCGCGATCACCGGCGGTATCGGCCTCTTTCTGGCGATCATCTCGCTGAAGTCGGCCGGCATCGTGGTCGGCAATCCGGCCACGCTCGTCACGCTCGGCAATCTGCACGATCCGCACGTGGTGCTCGCCGCGATCGGCTTCTTCGGCATCGTCACGCTCGATCATCTGCGGGTGCGCGGCGCGATTCTGATCGGCATCGTCGGCGTGACGGTCCTGAGCTTTTTCTTCGGCGGCAACGAGTTTCACGGCATCGTGTCCGCGCCGCCGTCGATCGCGCCGACGCTGTTCCAGCTCGACATCCGCACCGCGCTGTCGAGCGGCATCCTGAATGTGGTGCTGGTGTTCTTCCTCGTCGAACTGTTCGACGCGACCGGCACGCTGATGGGCGTCGCGAATCGCGCGGGGCTGCTGGTCGAAGGCAAGATGCACCGGCTGAACCGCGCGCTGCTCGCGGACAGCACCGCGATCCTCGCGGGCTCGATGCTCGGCACCTCGTCGACCACCGCGTATATCGAAAGCGCGTCCGGCGTGCAGGCCGGCGGGCGCACCGGCGTGACCGCGATCACGGTCGCGGTGCTGTTCATCGCGGCGCTGTTTTTCGCGCCGCTCGCCGAAGTCGTGCCGCCGTACGCAACCGCGCCGGCGCTGCTCTACGTGTCGTGCCTGATGCTGCGCGAAATGCTCGACCTGCCGTGGGACGACGCGACCGAAGTCGTGCCGGCCGCGCTGACCGCCCTGCTGATGCCGTTCACCTACTCGATCGCGAACGGCGTCGCGTTCGGCTTTATCTCGTACGCGGGCCTGAAGCTGCTGACGGGTCAGGCGCGTCAGGTGAAGCTGGTGGTGTGGATCATCGCGGCGATTTTCCTGTTCCGTTACTTCTATCTCGGCAGCGAATAAACGCGACACCCCGTAGGGGGTGAAGCAGGGCCGACGAAACGTGGGGCGACCAGGACCAGGCCGAAAACTGGCTTGCATTCAGGCAAAGATCAAGGAAAGGCGCATCAGCGGTGTCCGCTCCGGCGGGCACCGTTTATTATCAGACGATTCGAAAAACGATCGAACTGAAGGAGCCCCCGATGTCCTCATACAGCCCCACGGCGGACCGTTACACCAAGCCTGCGATCTTCTTTCACTGGCTTATCTTTCTGCTGGTCGCGCTCGCCTATCTGGCGATCGAAATCCGCGGCCCGCGCGGCTCCGACAGCCGCGCGTTCTGGACCGGGATTCATTTCTGGGCGGGCACGCTGGTGCTGGGATTGTCGATCTTGCGGGTGTTGTGGCGGCTGTGGGCCGGCGCGCCGCAAGAGGTCGAGAATAACCGGCTGCTCGCCTTTCTCGCGCGCGGCGCGCATCTGGTGCTCTATATCTTCATCATCGTCCAGCCGCTGCTGGGCATCCTGATGGTCAACGCGGGCGGCCGGCCGGTATCGCTCGCGTGGAGCGATATCAGCTTCACGCTGATCGGCGCGGATTCGATCGCGCGGCCATTGCTGAAGGACGCGCACGAGTTGCTCGGCAACGTGTTCTATTGGGTGATCGGTCTGCACGCGCTCGCGGCGATCGGGCACCACGTGGTGCTGAAGGATCGGACGCTGCGGCGGATGATCTGAGCGCGGTGCTGTCCGCGCTCTCTTTTGCTACGCGTCAGTTGCGCCAGTTCGCCTCGTAGAAGCGCACGTAGCCGCTTCGGAGTACGAGGCATTGCGCGCGCGTCTCCGACAACAGCCGGCGGGTGGCCGCCTCGATGCGCGGCCGATGCGTGTCGAACGCGACGATC
This sequence comes from Burkholderia sp. SRS-W-2-2016, assembly GCF_001931485.1. GTDB lineage: Bacteria > Pseudomonadota > Gammaproteobacteria > Burkholderiales > Burkholderiaceae > Paraburkholderia. Next base: position 103,804 of record NZ_MSDV01000064.1, read on the forward strand.
ATGTCCTCGAGCCGCGGCGACTGGGCGCCGAAGTGATCTTCGAGCGCTTCCGCGGTGATCATGCACTCCACCCTTTCTCCATCGACCAGCGCCGGGAACGCCAGGGTAAGTTCGCGCCCTGAATATTCAGGAGCTTCATTCGGGAAATGGATCTGCATGGGAATCACCTGGGAAGAGTGCCGCGCATGGCGAATGGGTAATGCGCGCCGGTTGCATCGTGCCGCGTCCACCGCTCGTTTCCTCCTTGTCCCATGCTGTCGACGCGGGCCGTCACCTCGCGGCGGTATCGACGTTCGCGACACGCGGAGGTGAATTGATTCACTTTAGACGAGTTCGGGCAAGGCGCAAGTTCTAGTTTTTGTCGGATTGAACGGGGTACCCGTGTAAAGTGTCGCCGACCCAGCCCTCAGTCAATCCGATGTCCGATCCCACCC
>NZ_MSDV01000059.1 GCF_001931485.1 Burkholderia sp. SRS-W-2-2016
GGGCGGGGCGGCGTCGTGGGGCATCGTGCGGGCGTTCATCCGGACCGTCTCCTTGCTTACGTTCTTAACTGTTACATTGAGTGATGTAACAATAGAGGCGGATAAGGTTGGACGCAAGGCGCCGGTTAGAAGCGGGGCTCTAGGAGGGGCGTTCGATCAGGAATGCCTGACGAAGCCGGTGGGTGTCAGGGTTTTGTAGGGTTTTGTAGGGTTTTGTGCGGCACCGGCACCGCGCAGCGCAGCGCCTATTTCTTCGCTTTGCTTTTGCGCGCCGCGCCGCGCTTTTCCGCCGGCCGTTCCCGTTCCCGTTCGCGCTCGCTGTGGCCGTCGGCCGGATGGCCGAGCTTCGTCGCCATGATCGCCGCGACGCGGTCGCCGAGATAATCGCCGGACGCTTCTTCGAGCGCGCGATTCATTTCGCCTTCGACCAGCACGTTCGCGAGCGGCCGCAGCCGCCAGATCGCATCGACCAGTTCGGGCACGTCGGCGGGCGGCGGCAGCGCGTCGGCTTCGTAGCGATCGAGCTGACGCACGACCAGATCGACCAGCGCCTTCGCGATCGCGTTGAAATGCGGCCGCGCGATGTCGACCGCGTCCAGCAGGTCGGCAAGCGGAATGCCTTCCTTCGCCATCGTCGCGCCGGCGGCGATCGCGCTCGGGCTACTCGATACGAACGACAGCCCGTCGCGTTCCAGCACGCCCAGTTCGACCGCTTTCGCGAGCGCGCTCGGCGAAGCCTTGTCGCCGAACATCTGCAGCAGTTCGATCAGCGAGTACTTGCGCGGCCGTTCGCGCGACCAGCGTCCGCCGATCGCGGTTTCGAGTCCGAGGATCGAGCGCAGATCGTGACCTTCGTCGACCGCCTTGATCAGATCCTGGATGTTCGCGAGCGTGTAGCCGCGCGCGAGCAGGTGATTGATCAGCTTCAGACGCGACACGTGCGTGTCGTCATAGACGCCGACCCGGCCGCGCTTCTCCGGCGGCGCGAGCAGACCGCGATCCTGATACGCGCGCACGTTGCGCACCGTGGTGTCGGTGACGCGCGCGAGTTCGTCGACGGTGTATTCGTTGCGAGGCGCGGTGTTGGCCGGCTGAGCGGACGCGGACGGAGCGGAGGAAGGCAGGTTCGGCATGCACGGATTCTAACGCGGCCGTGCGCGCGGCCACCAGCGCGCGGGCCTAGCGCCGCGCGCCGGCCGCTGCGTTTGAAACATCGTCGGGCGCGGCCGACGCGCCCGCGCCGAGCGTGCGTTGCATCAGCGTGGTGTCGAGCCAGCGGCCGTGCTTGTAGCCGACCGCTTTCAGCGTACCGGTCAGTTCGAAGCCGAGTTGCGTATGCAGCGACAGCGAGCCGCCGCTGCCGCCGTCGGCGATCACCGCGACCATCTGGCGCCACGGTCCCTGCTCGCAGCGTTCGATCAGCGCCTCCAACAGCACGCGGCCGATCCCGCGGCCGCGATACGCGTCGTTCACATAGATCGAATCCTCGATCGTGTTGCGATACGCGGCGCGCGGCCGATACGGCGTTGCATAGCAATAGCCGGCGATCGCGCCGTCGATTTCCGCAACCATATACGGCAGCCCGTGACTGCGCACCGATGCGAGGCGGCCGCGCAGATTGTCGACGGAAGGCGGGGTTTCTTCGAACGACGCGACGCCGTGGAGCACGTGGTGCGCGTAGATGGATTGAATCGCGACGAGGTCGGCTTCGGTCGCGTCGCGAATGACGGGGCTGCTGGTGGTAACGCTAGTGACGCTCATGCGGGTGGTCCTGGCTGCGGCGCGAGTCGGTGGGTAAGGCGATCGGTGAAATGATGACACACCGGTTCGCGCGCCGTTAGATCCGGTCCCGAAAAAGCGCTCGTGCGGTGCCGCGCCGCGCCGCGAGACTCGCGCGACCGGCATGGGCGCTGTGGCTCAGACCGGCCGCCGCGCGGGTGCAGCCCGCGCAAAGCGCCGCGCCCCCGCCACGCAGGCCACCACGACCACGGTCACGACGATCATCGACGCCGGCACCTGCTCATGCAGCAGCACGCCGGCCAGTAGCAGTCCGAAGAACGGTTGCAGCAGCTGCAGCTGCCCGACCGCCGCAATGCCGCCGAGCGCGAGCCCGCGATACCAGAACACGAAACCGATCAGCATGCTGAACAGCGACACGTATGCGAGCCCCCACAGCGCGGCCGCGCCGACGCCGTCGAACGACGCGGGCCGGGTCCACCACGCGAGCGGCAGCATCAGCGGCAGCGACAGCACCAGCGCCCACGAAATCACCTGCCAGCCGCCGAGATGCCGCGACAGCCGCGCGCCCTCCGCATAGCCGAGCCCGCAGACGATGATCGCCGCGAGCATCAGCGCGTCGCCGAGCGGCGAGGCGTCGATGCCGTGCCGCAGCGCGAACGCGGCGACCGCGCTGCTGCCGAGCGCCGAGAACAGCCAGAACGCCGGCTGCGGCCGCTCGCCGCCGCGCAGCACGCCGAAGATCGCGGTGGCGAGCGGCAGCAGGCCGATGAACACGACCGCATGCGCGGCGCTCACGTGGCGCAGCGCGAGCGCGGTCAACAGCGGAAAGCCGACCACCACGCCGAGCGCAACGACCACCAGCGGCAGCAGATCGCGCCGCTGCGGCCGGGTTTCGCGAAACACCAGCAACAGCAGCAGACCGAGGATGCCGGCGATGGTCGCGCGCGCGACCGTCAGAAACACCGGATCGAGTCCCTGCACGGCGAGCCGGGTGGCCGGCAGCGAGCCGCTGAAAATCAGTACGCCCGCGAAACCGCTGAGCCAGCCGTTGGTGGTCTTGTCCATCGCAAACATCCGTGCGCTAAAAGATCTCCATGATGCTCGCCGGCGCCGGAAAGGGTAAGCTACAGATCAGTACAGTTCGCACAAACTGTACTGAACAAGGAGCAGTACAGATGGCACAAAGCAGCGACAACGAGGTGGGGCCGGGCACGCGTGTCGGCCTCGTGATGGAGCGTCTGCGCGAGCGCATCGCGAGCCGCGCGCTGATGCCGGGCGCACGCGTGCCGTCGATTCGCGCGATGACCGATACGCTCGGCGTGTCGAAGTCGACCGTCGTCGAAGCCTACGACCGGCTGGTCGCGGAAGGCGCGATCGTCGCGCGGCGCGGTTCAGGATTTTTCGTGTCCGGTCATGCGCCGCCGCTCGCGCTCGCCGATCTCGGCCCGCGGCTCGATCGCGAGGTCGATCCGTTGTGGCTCACGCGGCAATCGCTGGAAACCGGCTCGGCAGCGCTGAAACCCGGCTGCGGCTGGATGCCGGCATCGTGGCTGCCGGAAGACGGAGTGCGCCGCGCGCTGCGCGCGGTGGCGCGCGATCCGCAGTCGCTGCTGGCCGACTATTCGAGTCCGGCCGGCTTGCCGGCGCTGCGCCAGCAACTGACGTGGCGGCTCGCGCAGCACGGTGTCGACGCGCCGCCCGAGCAGATCGTGCTGACCGACGGCGGCACTCACGCGCTCGATCTGGTGTGCCGCTTCCTGCTGGAGCCGGGCGATACCGTGCTGATCGACGATCCGTGCTATTTCAATTTCCAGGCGCTGCTGCGCGCGCACCGGGTGCGCATCGCGAGCGTGCCTTATACGCCGCAGGGGCCGGATCTCGCCGCGTTCGAACGGGCGCTACGCGAGCATCGGCCGCGGCTGTATGTGACCAACTCGGCGATCCACAATCCGACCGGCGCGACGCTCGCGCCGGCCGTCGCGCACCGCTTGCTGAAGCTGGCGGGCGAGCACGACCTGCTGATCGTCGAGGACGATATCTTCGCGGATTTCGAGGACGAAGCCGCGCCGCGCCTCGCCGCGTTCGACGGCCTCGCGCGGGTGGTGTCGATCGGCAGTTTTTCGAAGACCTTGTCGGCGGCGGCGCGTTGCGGTTATATCGCCGCGCGTGGCGACTGGATCGAGCCGTTGATCGATCTGAAGCTCGCGACCTCGTTCGGCAACGGCCAACTGACCGCGAGCGTCGTGCACCGGATGCTGGTCGACGGCACCTATCGGCGTCATCTCGAAGCGATGCGCGCGAAGCTTGCCGATGCGATGGGCGAGACGGTCAGGCGGCTCGGCTACGCGGGCCTCGGCATCTGGACCCTGCCGCGCGCGGGGCTGTTCGTGTGGGCGCGGCTGCCCGGCGGGCTCGATGCCGCCGAGGTCGCGCGTCACGCGTTGGGCGAGGGCGTGGTGTTCGCGCCGGGCAACGTGTTCAGCGCGTCGCAGGCGGCGGCCGGGTTCCTGCGTTTCAATGTGTCGCAATGCAATCGGCCGAAGGTGTACGAGGCATTGCAACGGGCGATGGAGACGAGCGCGGTGGCCGGCGCGCACGAGCGGGTTTGAAGCGCGCTTGAAGCGCACTTCAAGCACGTTTGACGCGCGCGCCCGTGCCGTCGCTGCACCGCGAAGCGCCGCGCGCCCGGCTACCGCGACCTCGCTATTTGCACAGCAACAGCATCCGCTCCTGCTCCGAGCACGGCGTGCGCGGCTTCTGCGCGGCCTGCACGGCCGTCGCGTTCTGCGCGGTGCGGTTCGCGAGGCACGCGCGCAGATGTTTCTCGACCGGCGAGTAGTACTTCCAGCCGCGCACCAGCGTCGGCAGTTCGAGTTTCACCTGCTTCCATTTCGGGTGGCCGTGCTCCTGCAGATTGTCGAAGTTCGCGCACAGCGAGTCGGCAAAATGATTCAGATTACTAACGGTATCGCGCAGACCGTAATCGTAGGTGACGAGGAACGCCTTCACGGTCAGGCCGGGCACGTCTTCCTTGAGCCAGGTCGGATAGCTGCTCTGGCGGATCGTGGTCGGGAAATAGGTCTGCTTCGCGCGCGTGGTTTCCGCCGCGTTCGGATCGGCCGGCAGCAGACGCAACTGCGAAAGCAGCTCGGGTTTCATCTGGTTGAACAGATTCGCCGGCTGACCGACCACAATGATCGCAACGTCTATCTTGTTGACGATCAGCGCGGCGAGCGCATCCTCGTTGCTCAGATGCTGGACGTTCTGTTCGGGAATCGGCTGGCCGAACATCAGTCGATAGAGCGTCGTCGCCGACTGCGCGGTGCCACTGCCGAGCAGCCCGACGCTGATGTTTTTGCCCTTGATGTCGGCGAGTGTTTTGAGCGGCGAATCGGCGCGCACGACGACGTTAATTTCCTCGTCGTAGAGCGGCATGATCAGCCGCAACGGCCGGATCGTCGTGCCCGCATCGGGGTTGCCCGAGTTGGCCATGTCGATGAACGCCTGATACACGTCGGACTGCACGAGCGCGAGTTTCACGTTCGGCTCGTAACGCATGCGCTGCACGTTTTCCGCCGAGCCTTTCGACGCCACCACTTCGAGATCGATGTTGACCGGCGGAGCCACCCATTTCGCCAGATCATTGCCGATCTGGATATAGGTGCCGCGCTCGGGACCGGTGACGATCTTATAGTGCGTCGGCTCGGCGCTCGCCGGCAAACCTAGAACCAGTGCCGCCAGCGCCAGCCACCCCGCGAAAAGTCTCTTCAGCATGGTCTTTCTACCTATCGGTCAGGTTGATCCAGCTTCGCGCGCGGCTCGCACGCCAAGCACCAGAGATCCGGTTGCCATGTCATGTTCGAGCCGCTGTGAAGGTCGGTCCGTCTGTTGCCGCTCAGAAGACGCGCAATAGTGTGCGGGGTAGAACAGACAGCGGCTACTTGATTCGGTATGCGAATAGTTTTCCTCGGACCCGGTAGCGCGATGCGTGTCCCGAGCGTCGCTCGAATGGTGTCGTGGGACATTGCCCGTGACACCCGCGTGCCGACGACTGTTCACGCGACGCGCCGGCGCGCGGCGCGGTCGAAGCGATTCGTCAGGTGTTTTCCGGTCGCTGCCGGCCGTGGTTCGCCGGGCGCTTACCCGCCCGCGGCCAGAGCCGTCTCCAGGGGCGCGTGCGCGAGCGGCGCGCCCGGCGGCACTGCGCCCGGCGCCGCCGCGTGCGGCGGCGTGAGCGGTGCCCAGCCGGTCTCGCGAATCACGCGTTCGAGAATGGTCTTCGCCGCGTCGTTGCTGCTATCGATCGCCAGCGCGTCGTTCGCGTGCTGACGCGCGCACGGCCACGATTGCTGCGCGACGCAGGTCTGCGCGGCCTGCAATGCGCGGTCGCGGCGCTCGACGAGCGGGCGCATCTGGCCGGCCAGATCGCGTGCGTCGCTGTTGCCGGGCTGCAGCGTCTGGACCACGGCGAGCGCGGCGAGAGCCTGCGACAGATCGTTCGCGCGGAACGCGGTGCGCGCGGCCTGCAGCGCTTGCGCGGCGTCGCGGTACTGCGGCGCGGGCCGCACGGTCGCCGTGGCGAGCGGCGGCGTAGGCGCGGCGGGCGCAACGGGTGCTGCCGGCGCCGCGGGTGTGACCGCCGCAAGCGGTGCCGCGGGCGCGACTCGCGCGATTGCGGTGGCGGGGGTGGCAGGCGCTGCGGGCGTAGCAGGCGCGGGCGGGGCGCCATTGGCGGCGGTCTGAGGGCCAGCGGTCGGCGCGGGAGCAGCGAGTACAACCGGTCGGGGTGTCGCGGCCGCATGCGCGCCGAGCGCCTGCGCGGTCGTCGGGGCCGCCGCCAGCGGCGCGATCGTACCGGCCGTGATGGAGCCGGTCGGCGCGGTGCCGGCGATTGGTCTGGGATCCTGAGTAATCTGCTCGACGCCCTTGTCTTCCGATTCGCCGCCGACGCTGAAGAGCGCATAAGCGACGTAGGCGATCACGCCCAGGACGAGCGCGCCGATCACGTACAGCACACGGCGAATCGTCTGCGCAGTGTTGCTCGGCGCATAGTACGGATCCTCGAACTCCGGGATCGTCGTTTCCGTGGTCGATACCAGCGCGGTGCGCCTCAGCGGCTGGCTGGGCAGCAGCTCTTCGGGATGCAGCGCGGGCGTGGCGAAGCTCGCTCCGTCAGCGCCGCCGGGCGCGTCGTCGAAACGCGGCAGCGGCTTGTGCGTGGCACTCGCGCGACTGCCGGGAATACCGCTGCGGTGATGCGGATCCCATTCGAGCGGATGCGCGGTGCCGCAATACGGACATAAATCGACTTGCCGGTACAGCGCGCCGCCGCAGCGTTTGCAGGGCGTCGGAAAACTTTGGCCAGTTGCTGTCTGGGTAGACATGCCGTGGACCCACCTTTAGTAAACGATGCCATGAAGGCATGCTCCGGATCGTGTTGAGGCAGGAGCCTTGTCCGCGGAATACGATCCACATGCGGGGAGAGTCTCGGAGACGTAAGTCTCGCCTACGTTGGTGAGGTTTCCAATATGTGGTGTTTCAAACAGAACGTCAATTGCCAGGGGCCCCTATGTTGTGTGCGCTAACGCACACTCTGGCGTATGAAGAAAGTCGGCGCATGCGCGGGCACCGCATCGCGTGCCGCGAAGAAAGGGCCGGCAAAATGAAAACGAGGCCGACGCGTTGCGCGTGCGGCCTCGTCAGGCAGGCGGTCGTCATGTGCGTGCATTAAGCGCTTGCATTAGCGCCGCGCGCGCACGTTTCGCGGGCTTTTTTCAGTGCTTGCGCAGCGGATGATCCTTCAGCAGCCAGGCGAGCACGAACGCCAGCACCACCACGCAGGCCGCCGACAGATACACCGTATGCAGCGCGCCGGCGAACGCATGCAGATAGTCGTTGCGCAATGCTTCGGGTAACTGATGAATTGCCGTCGGCCCGAGCGCATGCGGCAGTTCGGTATCGGGCGGGATCAGCTTTTCGAGGCGCGCGCTCAGGCCGTTCGAGAACACCGCGCCGAAGCCGGCCACGCCGATCGAACCGCCGATCGAGCGGAACAGCGTCACGCCCGAGGTGGCCACGCCCATGTGTTTGAACTCGACGGTGTTCTGCACCGCGAGCACCAGCACCTGCATCACCATGCCCAGACCGCAGCCGAGCAGACCCATGTACAGATACATCACACGAACCGGCGTGTCGATCTGCAGGCGCGAGAGCAGCAGCATCGCCACCGACACGAGGAAGGTGCCGATGATCGGAAAAATCCGGTACTTGCCGATCTTGCTGATGATGCGGCCGGTCACCATCGACATGATGAACAGGCCGCCCATCATCGGCAGCATCTGCATGCCGGCTTGCGACGGCGTCGAGTCTTTGACGACCTGCAGATAGAGCGGAATGAACGTCACCGAACCGAACAGCGATACGCCGATGATGAAGCTGGCCAGACTGCTGATCAGGAACGTGCGCTGTTTGAACAGTTCGAGCGGCATGATCGGTTCGGCCGCGGTGCGTTCCTCGTGGATGAAACCCCAGATCGACACGAGGCCGATGCCGAGCGTGAACCACAGTTGCGGCGAGGTCCACGGCAGGATCGTGCCGCCCTGGCTCGTAAACAGGATGATGCAGGTCAGCGCTCCGGCGAGAAACGCGGCGCCCATGTAGTCGATCGTGTGCTTCACCTGCTGCACGCGCGGCTTGAACACCGCGCCGATCACCAGCAGCGACACGACGCCGAGCGGCAGGTTGATATAGAAAATCCAGCGCCACGTGAGGTGCTCGACGAGAAAGCCGCCGAGCAGCGGGCCGATCACCGTGGCCAGACCGAACACGCCGCCGAACACACCCTGAAAGCGGCCGCGCTCGGCGGGCGGAATCACGTCGGCGATCGCGGCCATCGTGACGACCAGCAGGCCGCCGCCGCCGAGACCTTGCAGCGCGCGCAGCACGATCAGCTGGGTCATGTTCTGCGCGATCCCGCACAGTGCCGAGCCGACGAGGAACACGACGATCGCGGTCTGCAGCACGATCTTGCGGCCGAACAGGTCGCCGAACTTGCCGTACAACGGCACGACGATCGTCGAGCTGAGCAGGTAGGCGGTCACGACCCACGACAGATTGTTGAGCCCGCCGAGTTCGCCGACGATGGTCGGCAGCGCGGTCGACACGATCGTCTGATCGAGCGCGGCGAGCAGCATGACGAGCAGCAGGGCCGGGAACAGCAGGCGCACCGGCGGATGCTCGGCGGCGACCGGGGCCGCCTGCCGATCCGGCTGGGCGGGGTCGACGGACGGGTTCGTGACGGGTTGTTTCATGGCGACGACGCGTTGAAATTAATTAACGTGGCGATTAATATATGCGACATCGTCTCCAACGTCAAATTGAATGCAATGGCAAGGATTCCAGTAGACGGCCCCGCAGCGGCCACGCCCGCAACCACCCGCCGCCCGGGCCGGCCGAGCGGCTCCGCGCGCGGCCCCGAACAGCGCGCGCGCCTGCTCGACGCCGCGCTCACGCTGTTCGCGCGACAGGGCATCTTCGAAACCTCGCTGGGCGAGATCGCCCGCGAGGCCGGTTTCACGCCGGCGATGATGCATTACTACTTCAAGAACCGCGATCAGCTACTCGACGTGCTGATCGACGAGCGTTTCATGCCGTTGCGCGAGAGCCTGGGCGTGCCGTTTCACGAGCATCCGGACGATCCGGTCGCGGCGATCACGCAACTCACGGAGCGTCTCGTCCAGGTCGCGAGCGACAACCCGTGGTTCGCGTCGTTGTGGGTGCGCGAAGTGATCAGCGACGGCGGATTGCTGCGCCAGCGCATGCACGAGCGCTACGGCTACGCGAACCAGAAGGCGTCGCTGCTGGCGATCGCGCGCTGGCAGAAGGAGGGGCGCCTGAATGCATCGCTGGAGCCCGCGCTGGTGTTCGTCACGCTGCTCGGCATGACGATTCTGCCGCTCGCGAGCTCGAAGCTGTGGCGCAACGATCCGGTCCGGCGCAACCTCGGCGCCGCCGACATCGCGCGGCATGCGATTGCGCTGCTGGTGCAGGGGATCGGGCCGGACAAGGGCGACTGAAGCCACGCGCCGCAGCGGCAGCTGCAGCGGGAAGACTGTTTATCGGCCACACGTCCGTCACTTTGCGCCAAACCGATGCACCCGCCGCGACTCGTGCCGCGAAGGCACGCCACGTGCTACCTGTCGGGGTGAAGGCGAAGCCACGCAACTAGAGGCACCGCGTCGCGTCGCGCGAACTATACGAAGGACAGAAACGCTAGCCGGCGGGGAACGCGGTGCGAACGGGGTTCGCACGGACCGCGCCGGCGAGTCGGGTGCCGGCAATCGGCGAGCCGCGGAAAACTGCGGAAAGCAGACAGCACTATCGCGGCGGCTGCCGAAAGCCGTTTTTTCATCGGCGTGCAATTTTGGCGCGTTACCGTGCGCACGCGTTGTACTCGGGAAGGCTGTGAGCGATGCTTTAAAATCGCGGACCTGTCTGCAACTCGGCGTGCGAAATCGAGTCGGAATCATGGACAGCAACACCCTGGCCGCGCATCTCGGCGGCGAGCAGCAAATTGACAGTTTGGCCGGTTCGGATGTCCTGACCGGTTTCCCAGCGCAACAACAGAAACAGAAAATGAACGCAGCAATGAGGCTCGATCAAGCCACGATCGTGCTGGTGGAAGACGACCCGGACAGCCGTGAGTCGCTAACCCTGTTACTCGAGGCGGAAGGCGCGAACGTGTGCGCGGTGGCGGATGCCGAAGAGGGCGTCGAAGCCGCGATGCGGCTGTTGCCCGACGCGGTCGTCTGCGACCTCGATTTACCGGCGATGGACGGCTTCTACCTGATCCAGAAACTGCGCGATCACGAGATTCGCGGCGATCACTCGCCGGCGGTGGCGGTGGCGCTCACCGGCCATACCGACGACGCGTATCGTCTGCGCAGCATCGGCGAAGGCTTCCAGCATTTCATGACCAAACCCGCGTTGCCCGAAGCTCTCGTCACGTTGCTGCACGACGCGATCGACGCGCGCGGGGCGGGTTGAGTTTCGCGTTGCAGGTCTTCGCGTAGCGGGTCGTGTCGGGTGTCGAGTAGCGGCCGGTGCAGGCCGGTGCGCGGCGGGGTAGCCGCGGGTTAGCTGCGGGTTAGCTATTTCGCCGCGGTCGTGGCCGCCGGCGCGGCGGCAGCCGCCGCTTAGGCCGCCTGACAGGCCGAACACAATCCCTTCAGTTCGATTTCATCGCTCGCGAGCCGGTAGCCCGCGTCCTCGATCTGTGCGACCAGCGCCTGGCGCAGCTTCGGCTGGTGCAGCTCGGTGACGCTGCCGCACTGCTGACACACGACGAGAATGCCGTGCTGACATTGCGTCAGGTCGTGGCAGACGGTGAACGCGTTGATCGACTCGATCCGATGCACGAGTCCGGCCGAGAGCAGAAAGTCGAGCGCGCGGTAGACAGTTGGCGGCGCCGAACCGGGATGGATCTGGCGCATTTCGTCGAGCAGCGAGTACGCCTTGGTCGCGCGGCCGGAGTTCAGCAGCAGTTCGAGCACCTTGCGGCGGATCGGCGTGAGCTTTTCGCCGCGTTCGCGGCAGTATTCCTCGGCAAGTGCGAGCGCGGCTTCCTGCGACGGGCCGTGCGCGTCATGGCCGTCGTGATGCGCATGCGGGTCGTGCGCAGCGACGGAGTGAGCGGAATGGGCGAGGTCGGCGGGGGAGGCCTGAGGGCCGGTCGCGGCGGGCTTGGGGTTCTTCATGCGTCGATTATAGAGGCCCGCGGGTCGCGCCGCCGCGGCGGACTTGCCACACGCGACGGGCACCGGCAAGCGCAACTGCCGGCTCGGCGCCCGCGCGGGCTTGCAGCTTCGTTCATCAGATCAGGTCAGCGGAAAATCCACGTACTTCTTGAATCCCGAGCGCGTTGCAAGACGCGAATACCAGCGCTCGAGATTCGGCAGCGACGGCCGTTCGATGCCATCGATCCCGAACCAGCGCTTCGCATACGCGCCGATCACGATGTCGGCCAGCGTGAACTTCTCGCCTTCGAGAAAGAAGCGCCCCTGCAGATGGGTGTCGAGTAGACGCCACAGCGCGGTGACCGCTTTGACGTCGGCGGCGAGTCTGGTCGCATCGCGCTCGGCGGCCGGCGTCCGCACCAAGGTCCAGAACACTGGGCGCTCCGTCGGCTGCAACGTCGACAGCGACCAGTCGAGCCAGCGGTCGATGCCCGCGCGCAGTTTCGGCTCGGCCGGATACAGCAGGCTCGATTCGCCGTATTGCATCGCCAGATAGCGCAGGATCGAGTTGGATTCCCACAGCACGAAGTCGTCGTCGACCAGCGTCGGAATCTTGCCGGTCGGGTTCATCGCGAGATAGTCGGGTTCGTTGTTGCGGCCGAATTGCAGGCCGGCGTCGATGCGGTCGAACGGCAGTACGAGTTCGTCGCAGCACCACAAAACTTTCTGGACGTTGACCGAGTTGGTGCGTCCCCAGATCGTAATCATCCGGTCAATCCTTTCTCTTACGGTTGGCAAGCCGCGCAGCGCGCGCGGCGTTCAGCCGGTAACGATACACGATGCGCGTGCCGTTGCACGCATGCGAGTGCGGAGCGGCTCTTTCGAGCGATCTCCCGATGCGTACAATGTCCGCACCCTGAATCGCGCAGCCGGCTCAGGCATCCCAAACACATTGAGGCACCGCATGGCCCGCATTGTTCCCGACGACTGGAAGAGCCTCGAAGCGACCGGCGCGGCCGCGCGCGAACGCGAAACCCTCGCGCTGCTCGAAAAGGCGCTGCCCGCCGACTACACGGTCTACCACGGCGTGCACTGGACCCGGCTGAACCAGAACTTCTCGGTGTTCGGCGAGGCCGATTTCGTGATCGTGAGTCCGGCGGGGCGGGTGATGATCGTCGAGCAGAAAACCGGCTTTCTGCGCGAGACGCCGAAGGGGCTCGTGAAGGTCTATCTGCAGACCGAGCGCAACGTGGCGATCGCGCTCGCGCATACGATCGAAGGGTTGCACCGGCGCTTTACCGCGGCGTTCGGCGCGGGCACGTATTTCATCGAGGAACTGCTGTACTGTCCCGATCACATCGTCAAGGACGCGGCGATCGCCGGCGTGAATCCGGCGCGCATCGTCGATGCGACGCGGCGCGAGCGGCTCGCCGCGGTGATCCGCGAAGCGTTGCCGGCCGACGAGCCGCGGCTCGCGTGCGCATCGAAAATCCACCACTTTCTCGCCGACGAACTGGCGCTCACGCCCGATACCAGCGCGCTGGTCGGCCAGGCCGGCACGCTGGTCACGCGCCTCGCCGGCGGTCTGGCCACGTGGGCTCGCAGGCTCGAATTCGAACCGTTCCGTTTGCGCGTGATCGGCACCGCCGGCTCCGGCAAGACCCAGCTCGCGGTGCAGGTGATGAAGGATGCGGTCGCGCGCGGCGCGCGGCCGTTGTACGTGTGCTTCAACCGGCCGCTCGCCGATCACATCGCGCGGGTCGCGCCGCCCGAGGCGAAGGTCGCGAACTATCACCAGCTGTGCGACTGGGTGCTGCGCGACGCGGGCCGCGCGCCCGATTTCCAGGCCGCGCAGGTATTCGAGCAACTGGAGAGCGGCTTCGCCGCGACGCCGATCGGGCCGCACTGGCAGTTCGACGTGCTGATCGTCGACGAAGGGCAGGACTTCCAGCAGCCGTGGGTCGCCGCGCTCGAGCGGCTGTTGAGCCCCGGCGGCGCGTGGTGGTGGCTCGAGGATCCGCTGCAGAATCTGTATATGCGCGAGCCGGTCGCGCTGGCGGGCTGGACCACGCTGAAGGAAACCACCAATTACCGCAGTCCGCGCGACATCCTCGACTATCTGCGCGAGGTGCTCGGGCCGTCGTTGCCGCTGGCCGCGGCGCTGACATCGGGTAGTCCGTTCGACGGCTCCGAGGTCTCGCTATCGGCGTACGACGACGCGCAGGCGCCGGAAAGCGCGGTGGACGCGACCAAGCGCGCGATCACCCAGGCGCTGTCGCTCGGTTTTCGCAAACAGGACATCGCGGTGCTGTCGTTTCGCGGCAGGGAGGGTTCGGCACTGACCGCGCTCGATCATCTCGGGCCGCATCGGCTGCGCAGTTTCACCGGCAAATACGATCTGTTCGGCAATCCCGAGTATCGCGAGGGCGACGTGCTGTTCGAGTCGATCTATCGCTTCAAGGGGCAGGCGGTGCCGTGCGTGATCTTCACCGAGATCGACTTCGACGCGTTCGACGAGCGCATCGCCCGCAAGCTGTTCGTCGGCGCGACGCGCGCGACGATGAAGCTGATCGTGGTCGCGTCGCAGCGTGCCGCGCGGCATTTGCAGCGAAGCGGGGGCGGCGACGCTTAGGGTCAATGCTTAGGGCCGCCGCTTAGGGCCGGCGCTTAGGTTCTGCGCCGGCCGCGGTCGACACCGGCCGGCGCGCGCCGGACTCAACTCAACCCAGCCCAACCCAACTCAGCTCCAGGCCCGCCCGCTCACCAGCATCCCGGTGCGCGTCAGCGCATCCCACCAGATCACCCGCAACAGCGGCGCCTGCTGCGCGATCAGCAGCGCCTGCACCGGCTCGCTCTCCACAAAGTGCGTCACCCCCGCGCGCAACGCCGCGCTGGCCTTGTGCGCGGCCGCGCCGGCCGGACTGTCGTCGTGCGTGCCGGGCGCGCGCATCACCAGTTGCAGATGACCGAAGCCGTGGCGCGCGAGCCATGCCTCGGTACGCGCGCGATCCATCTCCGGACGGCCGGTGATGATCGTGCGCACGCGCTGCAGATCGATGCCGGGCAGCACCTCGAACGGCAGCAGCGCATCGCGTTCGGCCAGCGCCGCCAGCAGGTCCTCGTCGTAGCGCGCGAGCGGCACGTCGGGCAGCAGGATGCCGTCGAGATCGATCGCGTAGGCCGCGTAGTCGTGATCGTCGGCCATCGCGGGCGCGGCGCCGGCTTCGACGCGCGCCCAGTCCTCGCGGTACTGCTCGGTGTACGCCTGGCGCTCCCACGGAAACAGCGCGAAGTAGCCGCGCGCGTCGATCGCGTAGTCGGGCTGCGCGCGGCTCAGGTCGTCGACCGCGCCGGTCAGCGTCTTGACCTCCAGCCCCTGCGCGCGCAGAAACGCGATGCAATCGACCAGCGTGAAACCGCGTCCGGCGATGTCCTCGCACAGCAGCACTTTCGAGCCGGCCGGCGGAACCGGCAGCGTCGAGTCCCACGCGACCGCGCGGGTGGCCCGGTCGTAGCGCAGGAACGCGACCGGCGTGCCGACCGCGTGCGAGACCATCAGCGCGAGCGGCGCGCCGCCGCGCAGAATGCCGAGCGCCAGCGTGAATTGCTCGGCGAGCAACGCGGGTTGCAGCGATTCGATCCAGTGATCGAGCTGTTCGTACGTCAGAGGCAGGACCGGCTTGTTCATGACTATCGAGGCGCGAGGTCGCGCGAGGGATGGCGAATGGGCGCGGGAACGCGGGCGGCGCGAGGCTGACGTGCCGGCGCGACGCCGTGCTGCCGTGCTTTTGAGACAGCGGATTTTGGCGATATTATGCATGCGGGTCAAAGGTCGCGTGTCGGGGTGGCATGCGTTTGACCTCGCGGCGCGGCGCGGCATACCGCGGCGGCATCGCGGCATCACCGCCGCCGGTGGACCGGTCCCGCGAATCAACCAAAAAACGGATAACAAAATAGATGGCCAACGTGATTGCAACGCTGCGTGACAGAGCAGGCGGAACTGGCGCTCCCGGAAGGGCGCGCTGGCTGGTGGGTCTGATGCTCGCGCTGGCCGCGTGCTGCGCGTCTGCGCAGCAGAGCCCGGCGTTGTCGCTCGACGTGGAAGGCAGGATCGCCAACACCAACGACGCCGCGCACCGCGTCTATCACTTCAACGAGGCGCAACTGCTCGCATTGCCGACCCACACGATCACGACCGCGACCACCTGGACCCCGCGCTCGACCTTCACCGGTCCGCTGCTCGCGGACATTCTGAAGACGGTCGGCGCGTCAGGCACCGAGATCGAATTTCGCACCTTCGACGACTACACGTACACGGTGCCGGTATCGGATTGCGCGCACTACGGCGTGATCGTCGCGTATGCGATGAACGGCCAGCGCCTGAAACTCAGCGACTTCGGTCCGCTGTTCCTCATTTACCCGCGCGACGCGTTTCCCGACGAACTGAAGGGTGCGCTAGGCGATTCGAAATTCGTATGGCAGATCAAGGCCCTCATCGTCAGATAGCGCAGCACTCGTGGCGGCGGTTCATGCACGTGCTGATCTGGCTGACCGCGCTGGCGGCGCCGGCCGGCGCGATCGGCTACCTGCTGTACGCGAACCTGCTGAACCCGCGCACGACCCAGCAGCTGACCGGCACCTACGACGGCTTCTACTGGGACGCCGCGCAGCTGCAGATCGCCTACGCGCGCTTCGAAAACCAGCTGCTGCTGTACCAGTCCGGCTCCGACGACGACTACCAGCGGCTGCAACTGCGTTTCCAGCTGCTGCAATCGAAGCTGCACGTGATGGCCGGGTCGACGCACCGGCTGTCCGCGGAACTCGCGCTGCTGCAACGGCAGCTCGACGAGATCACCTCGCTCGATCATCTGCTCGACGGGATCCAGCCCGAGCTCGACGCGCTGGAGCACGACCGGCGCGGCGCGACGCAGATCGTCCGGCAGATGCGCGAGCACTGGAACGAGGTCAACGATCTCGCGCTGTCGCGCCGCTTCGCCGACGTCGCCGACCGTGAGGCGATGAATCGCGATTTCATCGACAAGCGGCGGATCCTGTTCGCCGGCGGTTTGCTGTTGCTGCTGTTGTCGGCGGCGGCGACGCTGCTGCTGGTGCTGAACGGCCGGCGCCGTACCCGGCTCATGCATCAGCAGCGCGCGGCGCTCGACGCCGAGCATCAGGCGAGCCGCGCCGCGCGCGAAACGGCGCTCGCGAAGGACGCGTTTCTCGGCATGATCAGCCACGAGCTGCGCACGCCGTTGCACGCGATCGTGTCGTCGGTCGAACTGCTCGGCTTTAACTATCACTCCGAGGCCGACCGCAAGGTGATCCAGCGGCTCGAAACCGCCGCGCGTCATCTCGAAGCGCAGATGAAGGACCTGACCGACTACGCGCGGCTCGGCGCCGGCAAGCTCGAATTGCGGCACCAGCATTTCGAGCCGCGCGAGCTGCTGGCATCGATCGTCGACGAACACACGATGTCCGCCGAAGGCCGCGGCCTCACACTCGAAAGCGCGACCAGCGGCGCGGAAGGCCTCGTCGAGTCGGACCCGCACCGGATCCGTCAGATCGTCAACAACCTCGTGACCAACGCGATCCGCTACACCGAAACCGGTGGCGTGCGGGTCGAGTTGCGGCAGCAGCCGGCGCTGCTGGTGTTCGTCGTCAGCGACACCGGCCCGGGCGTGCCGCTCGCGCAGATTCCGCGGATCTTCGAGGAGTTCACGCAACTCGACGCGTCGCGCACGCGCCGCTTCGAAGGCGCGGGGATGGGACTCGCGATCGTGCAGGGGCTCGTCAAGCTGTTCGGCGGCACGGTCGAGGTCGCGAGCACGCCGGGCAAGGGCACGACCTTCACGGTGACCATCCCGGTGGTGCCGGTCGCGACCGTCGAGCCGCTCGGCGAAGAGGCGCAGGCGCGGCCGGACGGCGCGCGGCCCTGCGTGCTGATCGTCGACGACAACCGGCTGATTCGCGAGTCGCTCGGCGAGATGGCCGAGCACATGGGCTACGACGCGTATGCGCTCGGCAACGCAGACGACGCGCTCGCGTGGCTCGACAGCCACCGCTGCGACGTGGTGCTGCTCGATCTGCACATGCCGGAGCGCGACGGCTACACGTTTCTCGCGGACTTCGCGACGCGCGGCGGACCGTCGGCGGGCGTGCCGGTGATCGTGGTCAGCGCGTACGCGCCGGAGGTCGTGCGCGAAGGGCCGAGCGACGCGCCGCCGTTCTTCGAGGCGTTATTAAAGCCGGTACATTACGAGGATCTGAAGCACGCGCTGCAGCGGGCGCTGGCAGCGCGGCAGAAGGGGTGACGGCGGGCGGCTGGCCGCGCAGCCTGCGCGATTCGCGGCGGCACACGGCGGCACACGGCGGCACACGGCGGCACAAGTTGCGACTTCGCCGCCCCTCAGCCTCACGGCCGGTTCAGACGTTTCGACAGATCGGCGACCAGAATCGCCATGCGCGCGGGCTTCTCGTAACAGGCGACGTCGTAATCGCGGATCACCTGGCTGATCTCCGATTCGCTGGCCTTGCCGGTCAGCAGTTCGCCGGTCAGCACGAAGATCGGCGCATCCGGGTTTTCCGACCCGCGCACCGCGCGGATCGCGGCCGCCGAGGTCTGCGAGCCGAACAGCCAGTCGACGATCACGCCGTCGAACACCTGGGTCTGCAATTGTTCGGTGAACGCCGCGAGCCCGTAGATCGCCACCGCCGTGAAGCCGCTGCGCTCCAGATAGTCGCGCAGGTTGTCGGCGCTCGCGCGATCGTCGTCGACGACCGCGATGGTCGGCTTGTCGGTTTCGGCGCGGCGCGGATAGATCTCGATCTTGTGGACTTCGTAGGCGCTCTGGTAGAGCGTGCCGTCGTGCCGCGCGACGCGCCACTGACCGAGCCGCGAATAGGCGATGAACTCCGGCCGGCTGCCGGGCTCGAGCGCGGCGCCGACCCACGCGGTGCAGGCGAGTTCATTCGCGCCGATGCAGAACAGCGCCTCCTGGGCCACCGCGCCGACCACGCCCGGATCGAGCGATTGCGCGCCGAACAGCTGCGCCGCGGGTTCGTCGAAAACCTCGGCGACTTTCTTGATCTGCGACAGGGTCCACGGGCTATTGCCGCGCAGCTTGCGATGCCCCTGGGAAAAACTCAGGTCGAGGATCCGGCATAGCTCCGTGGTCTGCTGGCGTTTGCCGATTCCATGCCGGCTCATCAACTCGCGCACGCGCTCGGCAACCGCGATGGAGTCGGGTGAGTGTGTTTCGTTGGCCATACTGCTTGAGAATCCGCCGTCTTAAAGGGTACAGGGGGAGCGCGATCGACAGGCGCGACCGCCCAGGCGCGGGCAACGCGCAAGGATCGGCTACGCCGGGGTCAGCAAATGTACCGTAAAAAAATTCACAATTTGTGATTTTGTCAGGCTACCCGTCGGGTCGTCGATGACAAGCGACGCAACGGCCCACGCCAACGACTTTTTTATGCTTAACGAATAAAAGTATTTTACCGGCGAAACGCTGACGACACGGTAGGGATTGCGCGAATGGAATCGAGCGGGGTCAGTTGGCCGGCATTGCGTCGAGTTTGCGCGCCGCGTTTTTCAGCCCTTTGAGAATCCGTTCCGCGACTTTCGACGGAAAGCGATCGGGCAACGCCGCCGCGACCCGGTCGATCACGCCGGGCGTCTGTTCGATCAGCCGCTGGATCAGCGGCTCGGCGTCGTCGCCGTACGAGCACTTGAGCGCCATCGCGTTGAAATGCCGCCGCTGCACGTCGCGAAACGCGTCGTGTTTGCTGCGCGACCACAGGCCCATCGCGAGGCGCGCCTTGTACCACGACCACTGATTCGGACCGTTGCCTTCGACCGGCCAGATCGACATCACGTCGTAGAGCGGCGTGAGCCGGAACTGGCCGCGCGCGAGCAGGCGGATGCTGAAATTCTTCGCGTGGCCATCGGGCGCGGCGAGCATCCAGAACAGGATCTGGCTGGCGAGCAGGGTTTCGAGGTCGCGCCGCGCATCGACCGATTGCTGCAGGATTCGCGCGAGCTCGCGGATTCCCGGGCCGCCCTGGTTCTCGTACTTGCGATGCGACGGCACGCCATACACCTGGCAGAAGTCTTCCTGCGGCAGACGCAGCAGCCAGTTGCCGCTCGAATGCAACTGGCGGTCGAAGCGCTCGACCGCCAGCACGCGCTGCTTGCCGAAGCTGAGCACTTCGGTGTTGGCGACCGGCAAGCCGTACTCGCGCAGAATCCGCAGACACAGCCATTCGTTCTCGACCGACGTGCTCAGATCCGTGAGCCGGTTGCCGACGAGGCCGAGCGGCAGTTTGAAGATGTGGGTGGTGGGCGTGGCGCCGTGCGGCCGCTGCCAGCGCCCCTCGTGCCACAGCAGCGCGGTCTTTTCCTGCGCGCCGGCGAGCGAGATGCGGAAGTCGTCGGGTTGGTCGGGCGCGCCGAGCGTCGGATTGGTGACCGTCTGGGCCAGCAGCCGCTCGATTTCGTCGTCCGTGAGCGGGGTGCCCTCGATCCGGTCGACACCGCTCGGCACGTCGTCTTCGGCGAGCAGCTGGACCGCGCCGACGCAGTCGCGGCCGATCGCCTGCAGCAGATCGAAGGCGTCGAGCGTCTCGGTCTGGTAGCGCGCCGCGATGCGCTTGCGGATCGCCTCGCTGTCGGGCAGCAGGTTGTCGAAGTAGTTGAGGACGTGCGGCCCTTTGTGCGCGCGGTTGCCGGGCATGAACTGCAACGACAGCGACAGCGGCCGCCCGGCGGGCGACGCGACCCAGCCGGCTTCGTAGACGAATTCCATCGGGCCGCGCGTGGGCAGGCGCCAGACCCCGACGCGTTCGCCGTTGGCCCAGACCGACAGGGCGCGGGAGTGAGTGGGCCGCGCCATCTCACCACTCGGTCACGGCTGGGGTTTCCACGGGCGGCGGCTCGTCCTGATCCTGAACCTGCAGCCGCAGACCGTAGACACCGCACAGCGCCAGCAGCTGCGCGACGGTCACGGCGCTGGCGTCGGACTCGAACGCGGAAATGCGGCTCTGGCTGACGCCGATCCGCGCGGCCGCTTCGGCCTGCGTGAAGCCGGCCTCGCGGCGGCTGGCCGACAGCAGCTGGGCCAGTTGGGCCGGTGTGGCAATGAGATTGAGCATGGCGGATTATCTGTGAAACGAATAAATGCAGTTTATTCGCGAGATGAATATTTGTCAAATATTCGTTTGGCGAATAAACGTCAAATATTCGTTTTGCGAATAAATGGTGACGCATCGAAAATTCCGCTGTAACGTCCGCGCAGCGCGGGTTTGCGCGCCTCGCGAGGTGTTCGGTCTCGCGCGCGCGGCATTGCGAACAACGCGTGCGCCTGCGAAGATGACGCCCACTTCCCGTCACCCGTTCCGTCATGACCACGACTTACCCGCTGCATTCGAACTTCACCCGGGCCGACCAGCCGTTTCCGAACCATGCCGACGTCGTGATCGCCGGCGCCGGCATCATGGGTTGCGCGGCCGCCTGGTATCTGGCGCGCCGCGGGCTGTCGGTGGTGGTGCTCGACAAGTCGCGGATCGCCGGGCAGCAGTCGTCGCGCGCGTGGGGCTTCGTGCGTCAGCAGGGCCGCGAAGCCGCCGAAGTGCCGTTGATGATGGCGAGCATTCCATTATGGAAAGAGCTCGAGCGCGAGCTGAATTTCGATCTCGAGTGGCGCCAGGGCGGCTGTCTGTACGTCGCGTCCGATGAAGAAGACTGGGCATCGTTCCAGCAATGGCTCGAGGTCGCGCGTCAATACGGGCTCGACACGCGCACGCTCGACCGCAAGCAGATCGATACGGTCGTGACCGGGATGCAGGGGCCCGCGCTCGGCGGCCTCTACACGCCGAGCGACGGTCAGGCCGAACCGCGCCGCGCCGCCGCGGCGTTCGCGGCCCGGGCCGCCGAAGCCGGCGCGCTGTTTTTCGAGGGCTGCGGGGTGGTCGGCGTCGAACGCGCGGGCGGCGCGATCGCCGGCGTGGTCACCGAGCGCGGCACGGTGACCACCTCGCGCTTGATCTGCGCGGCCGGCGCGAGCAGCTGGCGGCTGCTCAGGACGCTCGGGCTCGAACTGCCGCAGCAGGCGGTGCGCGGCACCTGCATGCGCACCAATCCACTGCCGCCGATTACCGCGTCGACGTTCTGGGGGCACGGGCTCGGCATCCGCCAGCGCGCGAACGGCGCGATCAATCTCGCCGACGACATGCAGGTCGACGTCGACATGACGCTCGGCCACTTCCGCGCGCTCAAGTGGTTTTTGCCCGAGCTGTGGAAGCAGCGCGAGAAATTCAGCTTCCATCTGAACGGCGCGTGTCTGCGCGATTTGCGCGAGCGCTTGCCGGGCGGCGTGCCCGACGCCGGGCGCGTGCTCTCTCCGCGCGATCCGCAGCCGCAGCCGAACGCGGGCCATGCGCCGCGCGCGCTGCAAAAGTTGCGCGCGCTGTTTCCGGCGTTGCGCGATGCGCAGGTCGTCGAGGCGTGGGCCGGTCTGATCGACGTGCTGCCGGACGGCATTCCGGTGATCGACGCGCCGCCGCAGGTGCCCGGCCTGACGATCGCGACCGGCTTCTGCGGGCACGGTTTCGCGATGGGGCCGATCGTCGGCAAGCTGCTCGCGGAACTGAACGACGGCGGACAGGCGTCGCTCGATCTGTCGGCGTTCCGCTTGCAGCGGTTCTTCGACGGCACGATGCAGCGGCCGCGCAGCATGCTGTAACGCCACGCTTCACGCTCACCTATAGCGCTAAAGCCGTCGCTAAAAACCACCGCTTAAAAGCCACCGCAACCACCGATGACCGAACCCGCCCTGCGCCACGCCGATGTCCCGTACTACACGCAATGGGGTAGCCCCGAGTGGGTGCGCGAGATCGTCGAACAGCAACGCGACCCGTGCGACGATCCGCACTGGCAGCGCAGCGGTTTCGCCGACCCCGAGCGCTATCGCTTCTGGGCGAAACGGCTGTGCGGGCTCACCTGCCTGGAATCGGTGCTCGACTACTGGCGCATCGCGCACGCGCCGCGCGCCGCGTTGCTCGACGACGCGTTGCGGCACGGCGTGTACCGGCTGCGCGACGACGGCGGCGTCGATGGCCTGATCTACCGGCCGTTCGCCGGGTGGGTCGGCGACGCGTTCGGGCTGAGAGTCGAGGTGCTGCCGCAGGTATCGATCGAGGATATCGCCACGCGGCTCGCCGCCGACACCTTCGCGATCGTGTCGGTGAGCCCCGAGATCCGCTATCCGGAGCGGCCGAACCAGCACCGCGGCGGTCATCTGATCCTGCTGCACGGGCGCGATCGCAACGGCGTGTGGTTTCACAATCCGTCGGGTGTCGCGCCGTATCAGGCCGACGTGTATCTGCCGTTCGCGACGATCGCGCGTTTCTATGCGGGGCGGGGGATGACGCTGAGCCTGCCCGCGCGATAACGTCGTGCCGACGGGGCAGGCCTGTTTCGTGCTACCAGGCGTGGATCGACGTTCGACCCACGGAGCTGCGATGAACAAAAATTTGTGTCTGCTTGCCGCCGCCCTTGTTGCGCTGGGCGCCTCCAGCTCAGCCGCCGCGGCGAGCCGCGACGAACAGGCCCACGCCTGCCGTGGCGACGCGATGCACTTCTGCGCCGCGGAAATTCCGAACGAAGAGAAGATCACCGCCTGTATGAAGCAGCACGTCGACGAGCTGAGTCCGGCATGCCGGGCAATGTTCAAGGGCGGCAAGAAGGGCGAGCACAGCCCGAAGCAATAACGCGGCGCGCGACTGGCGGTTTTATTTCCGCTCGGTTACGGTGGCGCATACCCACCTCAACCCAGCACTGGACCGTCCCGCCCATGAGCCGCCCGACCACGCAGATCTTCGACGCCGCCGCCAGCGCGCGCCTGATGCCGTATGCCGCTCTCGTCGACGCGCTCAAGCGCGCGAGCATCGATTACGCGCAGCAGCGCATCGTCAGTCCCGAACGGCTCGTCGTACCGCTGAACGCCGGCGGCATCATGCTGTCGATGCCCGCGACCGCGCCCGACCTCGCGATTCACAAACTCGTCAACGTGTGCGCGAGCAATGGCGCGCGCAATCTGCCGACGATTCACGGCCAGGTGATGGCCTGCGACGCCGACACCGGCGAGACGCTGTTCGTGCTCGACGGCCCGACCGTGACCGGGCGCCGGACCGCGGCGATGTCGATGCTCGGCATCGCGACATTCGCCGCGCGCGCGCCGCGCGAATTTCTGCTGATCGGCACCGGCACCCAGGCGCTCAATCATCTGGAAGCGATCGGCGAGCTGTATCCGGACGCGCGCGTGTGGGTGAAGGGCAGCGCGCCGGCGCGCGCCGACGCGTTTTGCGCCGCGCAGCGCGGCAAGGTGCGCGAACTGCAGCCGCTCGCGCCCGGGCTCGCGGCGCTGCCCGAGTCGATCGATGCGGTGATCGCGCTGACCACCAGCCGGCAGCCGGTCTACGACGAAGCGGCGCGCGCCGGGCGGCTCGTGATCGGCGTCGGCGCGTTCACGCCTGAGATGGTCGAGATCGGCGCGAGCACGCTCGCCGGCAGCGCGTTGTTCGTCGACGATCTGGCCGGCGCGAAGCACGAGGCCGGCGATTTCATTCAGGCGGGTGTGGACTGGGCGCGGGTCGGCGGGATCGCGGCCGTGTTGCAGAACGCGCAGCCGCTGCCGGCGGGACCGGTGGTGTTCAAGAGCGTCGGCTGCGCGGCGTGGGATCTCGCCGCGTGCCGGGTCGCGCGGGCGGCGCTGGCGGGTAATTGATACGGTGAATGCGGCGCCGACGGCCGCCGCCGGAATTGCAAAAAATCCCTTAAAAACAGGCCTCTGCCGCAGGGTGTTGGCATCTTGCGCCAAGCTGCGGCAGATGTTGCCGTGCAAACTATCCCAAAACGTTGCACCATAGGCGTTTGCCGGAAAAAGCGCCACGTGGACGTGTGCCGTTGACCCGTTCGCGATTCGCCGATTCCTGATCGACGCCTTTTCTCTAGACGCTGCGACCGTGCCATGACGACCCAACAAGCTTCCGCCACACCCGACCTGCCGCTCGACATGATCATCTTCGGCGGCACCGGCGACCTGTCGTTCCGCAAGCTGCTGCCTGCGCTTTACATGGCGCATCTGCACTGCAATCTGCCGCCCGAAACCCGCATTCTGACGATCGGCCGCAAGCCGTGGTCGCGCGACGAATACATCGCCGAATTCATGGAGCAGAAGGCCAAGCCCTTCATCGAAAAGAAAGCGTTCGACGCGGCCGCGTGGGACAAATTTCTCGCGCTGTTCGAATACGTGCGGATGGACGTCGATGCGCCGGACGACTACCAGCGCCTGAAGGAAGCGTCGCGCGACGGCGTGCGCCGGGTGTTCTATCTGGCCACGTCACCGGATCTGTTCACCAACATCTGCGAGAACCTGTCGACGGCCGGGCTCGTCGATGCTCACTCGCGAGTCGTGCTCGAAAAGCCGCTCGGCCACGATCTGGCGTCCGCGCAGGCGATCAACACCGCGGTCGGCAAGCATTTCAGCGAAGCGCAGATCTACCGGATCGATCACTACCTCGGCAAGGAAACCGTGCAGAACCTGATGGTGCTGCGCTTCGGCAATCCGATTTTCGGGCCGCTGTGGCAGGCGCCGTATATCAAGAGCGTGCAGATCACGGTGGCCGAAACGGTCGGCGTCGGCAGCCGCGCGGGGTTCTACGACAAGACCGGCGCGCTGCGCGACATGGTGCAGAACCACCTGCTGCAGCTGCTATGCATCGTCGCGATGGAGCCGCCGGTGTCGCTCGACCCCGACGCGGTGCGCGACGAAAAGCTCAAGGTGCTGCGCTCGCTGCGGCCGATGACGCCCGAGGACATCGCGCGCGACACGGTGCGCGGCCAGTACACGGCCGGCGCGGTCGACGGCGAAGCGGTCAAGGGCTACCTCGAGGAAGACAACGTGCCGGCCGGCAGCCGCGCGGAGACCTTCGTCGCGCTGCGCGCGAAGATCAACAACTGGCGCTGGGCCAACGTGCCGTTCTTCCTGCGTACCGGCAAGCGGATGCAGAAGAAGCTGTCGGAGATCGTGATCGAATTCTCCGAATTGCCGTTCTCGATCATTCCGAGCGGCGGGCGCACTTACGGTAACCGTCTGGTGATCCAGTTGCAGCCGGAGGAATCGATCCAGTTGCAGATGCTCGCGAAAGAGCCGGGCAGCGGCATGCATATGCTGCCGGTGAACCTGAATCTCGATTTGCAGCAGGCGTTCACCGAGCGTCGCGCGGAAGCGTACGAGCGCCTGTTGATCGATGTGATTCGCGGCCGCCTCACGCACTTCATGCGGCGCGACGAACTCGAGGCCGCATGGGCGTGGGCCGAGCCGATTCTCGACGGCTGGGCGAAGTCCGGCGAGCGGCCGCGTTCGTATTCGGCGGGCACGTTCGGGCCGGCGGCATCGACCGCGCTGATGGCGCGCGAAAACGCGGTGTGGGCGGAGGAATCGCAGTAACGCTGTGGGGTTGAGCAGGGGCGCGCCGGCCCGATGGTTTGTCGGTGGCGTGCGGATTCAGGCGGCTCGTTACGTTCGTAGGGACGTCACGAGCCGCGGTCGTTTACGGGTTAAGTGGCGCAGGCAGGCCTCGGTGGCCGGCTACGTCGGGCGGCCGCGCCGATCATTAGTCATCCGGATCATTCGATCCGCACGTGTTGAGCGAGAAAATCCAGCCACGCGCGCACGCGCGCCGGCAGCGGGCCGCCGCGGCCGAGATAAACCGCGTTGACCGGCTCGGTGTCGCCGGGGGCGAATTCGTCGAGCAGCACCGTCAGACGTCCCGCGCGCACGTC
This sequence comes from Burkholderia sp. SRS-W-2-2016, assembly GCF_001931485.1. Taxonomy (GTDB): domain Bacteria; phylum Pseudomonadota; class Gammaproteobacteria; order Burkholderiales; family Burkholderiaceae; genus Paraburkholderia. Next base: position 26,320 of record NZ_MSDV01000059.1, read on the forward strand.
GTCGCGGACCTGAAACGCGGCGAGCCGCGCCAGTCCCACGCCCGCCAGCGCCAGTTGCCGCAGTGTGTCGCCGTCGCTGGCGAGCGCGTTGCCGTCGACCGGCACTTCGATCCTGCCGTCGCGCGGATCGAGCAACGGCCAGCCGTTGACCGCGCGTGAGAAACCGAAGCCGAGCCGGTTATGCGCGCGCAGCTCGGCCGGCGTGCGCGGCGTGCCGCGGCGCTCGAGATACGCGGGCGCGCCGACGATCACCATCGCCGCGTCGCCGAGCTTGCGCGCGACCATCTGCGAGTCCTTTAGCGGGCCGCTGCGAATCGCGACATCCGTGCGTTGTTCGAGCAGATCGACGACCTGATCGGTCAGCACGAGATCGACCGTAATGTCCGGGTGCGCGTCGAGAAAGGCCGGCAGCAGCGGCACCAGATAGTGGCGGCCGAGCGGCACGTTCGCATGCACGCGCAGACGGCCGCGCGGCGTAGCGCCGACCGCGGCGCTACGCTCGGTCTCGTCGAGTTCGGCGAGCACGCGTACGCCGCGTTCGTAGAACACGCAGCCCTCGGGCGTGAGTTGCAGATTGCGCGTCGAGCGATTCAACAGACGCGCGCCCAGCCGCGTTTCGAGGCGCGCCACGAGTTTGCTGACCGCCGATGGCGCCATGCCGAGTGCGCGCGCCGCCGCGGAAAACCCGCCGAGCTCGACTGCCCGCACGAACACTTCGAGTTCGCCGGAGCGGTTCACGTCCAATCGTGCCATCGTGAGTTCAGTTCACAGGTGATGTGCCAGCGGGCAGTCTACCGAAACCCCGTACGCGCCGATATCTTCCGCTTACTCGACATAACGGACGGAGTCTGGCGATGAACACGGTAAAGACAACGAAGAAAGTGGCATTGGCGGCCGGCGCGCACGGCGTGATCGGCCGCAATCTGATCGACCATCTGGCCACGCTCGACGAGTGGGACGTAATCGGTCTCGCGCGGCGCGCGGGCGCTGCGCACGGCCGCGTGCAATACGTGGGCGTCGATCTGCTCGACGCGGCTGACACGCGCGCGAAGCTGCGCGCGCTCGATCACGTCACGCATGTGTTTTACGCGGCCTACCAGGACCGCGGTAGCTGGGCCGAACTGGTCGCGCCGAATCTCGCGATGCTGACGAACCTGCTCGACGCGCTCGAGCCGGTCGCGGCGGGCCTCGAACACGTGAGTCTGATGCAGGGCTACAAGGTGTACGGCGGTCATCTCGGGCCATTCAAGACGCCGGCGCGCGAAGACGACGCGCAATTCATGCCGCCCGAATTCATGTTCGATCAGCAACGCCTGCTGGAAGCGCGGCGGACGAACGGGCGCTGGAACTGGTCGGCAATCCGTCCCGCGGTGGTCGGCGGGATCGCGCTCGGCAATCCGATGAATCTCGCGCTGGCGATTGCCGTCTATGCATCGATGTCGAAAGAACTGGGTTTGCCGCTGCGTTTTCCCGGCAAGCCGGGCGCCTACGACAAGCTGCTGGAAATGACCGATGCCGGTCTGCTCGCGCGCGCGACCGTCTGGGCCGCGACCGAGCCGCGCGCGGCGAACCAGGCGTTCAATATCGGCAATGGCGATCTGTTTCGCTGGAACGACTTGTGGCCGAAAATCGCCCGTTATTTCGGGCTCGAGGTTGCGCCGCCGTTGCCGTTGTCGCTGGCCACGGTGATGGCCGACAAAGCGCCGCTGTGGGACGCGATGGCGCGCAAGCATGGTTTGCAGCCGGTCGCCTACGAACAGCTATCGTCATGGCGATTCGCCGACTTCGTTTTCTCCTGGGACTACGACATGTTCGGCGATGGCTCGAAGGCGCGGCGCTTCGGCTTTCACCAGTTCGTCGACACGGAAACCATGCTGTTCGGTATTTTCGACGAGTTGCGGCGGCGTCGGTTGATTCCGTGATTGATTGGTTCTGCATAACACGTTGATTTCATCGCGATTGAGCCTATGATTGTTTTCCTTTTCCGCGCGGTACGGCGGCATCCTTTAAGGAGGAGATCGATGAGGCGAATTCTCGTGGCATTGAGCTGGGCGGCGAGCGTGGCAATCATGGTCAATCCGGGCGCTTGCGGCGGTAGCGAACTCAATGCCGCGGCGGGTGCGCCGAAGGTGATCATCGACAGCGACTACAACACGCTCTCCGACGACGGCCAGCTCGGCGTGATGGCCGCGCAATTGCAGGCGCGCGGAGCGCTGAAAGTACTCGGCATTACCGTCGTGTCGGGCAACCAGTGGCTGATGCAGGGCGTGGCCGATGCGTTGAAATCGGTCGAGCGTCTGGGCGTCGAAAATCGGATCGGCGTGTATGCGGGCGCCAATTACCCGCTGTCGCATAACTACGCGACGATCCAGCAGGAACTGAAAGCATTCCCCGGCGGCGACGGTTATCTCGGCGCGTGGAGCATGCCCGAACCGAAATCGGCGAGCGACCTCGTTGCGCCGCCGGACGGTTTTGCGACGCACACGAAGGTGCAAAGGCAGAGCGCGGTCGATTTCATCGTCGACTCGGTGAAGCGCTATCCGGGCGAGGTCACGATACTCGCGATAGGGCCGCTGACCAATATCGCGCTCGCGACCCGCGAGCATCCGGAGATCGTGCCGCTGATCAAGCAGATCATTTACATGGGCGGCGCGATCGAGGTGCCCGGCAATACCACGCCGACCGCCGAGTTCAACTGGTGGTTCGATCCCGAGGCGGCGAAAACGGTGCTGCGTTTGCCGATCAGACAGACGGTGATTCCGCTCGACGTGACCAACACCGTGCAGATGGACAAGGCGCTGTACGATCGCGTCGCGCACGATCCGGCGAAGCAGACCATCGTCACGCAGTTGTTCAAAACGCTGAACGGCTATGGCTACGATGGCAAGAACGGCTTCGAGACGAACCCGAATTACACGACCAACATCTGGGACACGCTGACGCTGGCTTACCTCATGCATCCGTCGTTCGCGACGCAGACGGTCGACGAGTGGGTGGACGTGGATGCGGGTTTCGGCGCCAACGATGGCAAGGCAACCGGCTATAAAAGTTCGCCGCCGGCGGGGTTGCAGAAAATGACGATCGTCAAACGTTTCGACAATCCGGCCTTTTTCGATTTCTATGTCGATCTTTTGACGCGGCCGGTGCCGGTGAAATTACCGGACTAAGATTTTTTAAATGCGCGCGGGTTACGGGCCTACACACGGGTCTACACGCGGGCCTACACCCGCCTCAGGCGGGATGCAGGCCGCGCAACAACTGCCGCACTCGCGACAGATCCTGCTCGACGTGACCGGCTTTCTCGAACAGCTCCGCGAGCCAGTCGACGAATGCGCGCACGCGGGGCGACACCCGACGGTTTTTCACGTAGGCGACCGAGACCGGCATCGGCACCGGTTTCCATTGCGGCAGCACTTCGCGCAGCAGACCCGAATCGAGGTAGGGCTGCGCGGCGACCCGCGCGGGCTGAATCAGCCCGAGGCCTTGCAGACCGCAGCTCAGATAGGCCTGTTCGTCGCTGACCTGGATGAAGCCTTTGAGCTTGACGCTGAGCGCTTCGCCGTCCACTTCGAAGTCGAAATCGCATTCGCGGCCGTTATGCGGCGACACGCAATTGACCGCGACGTGCGCGCGCAACTCGGCGAGGTCGGCGGGCGCACCGTGGCGGGCCAGGTAGTCGGGGCTCGCGCAGGTGACGTGCTCGAGGGTGCCGAGGTGTTTGGCGACCAGATTCGAATCGGGCAATTCACCGAGCTGGATGCTGCAGTCGATTGCTTCGGAGACCAGATCGACGGTCCGGTTGCTGACACCGATGGTGAGATCGAGGTTCGGGTAGCGGGCATGGAAGTCGTCGAGGGCTGGCAGCACGATTGCGCCGGCGACGGCGCTGGGCATTTCGATACGGAGGCGGCCGGCCAGGTTGTCGGTTGCGTGACGGATGCTGGCTTCCATTTCGTCTATGTCGGCGAGGATTTGCGCGCAACGCTCATAGTACGCGGCGCCTTCCGGCGTGACGCTCAGGCGGCGGGTTGTACGGACTAATAGTGCTGTGCCCAGCAGGGCTTCCAGGTTCTGGACGATTGTTGTTGCGGTTGCACGCGGGATGTTTAATGACTCCGCTGCGCGGGTGAAGCTGTTGGTGTCCACGATTCGGATGAATGTGCGCATTGCAGTTATTCTGTCAATCACGGGGCATACTCCTTGATGGTGGTGGTTTTTTTTGCCTGCGGCAGTGGGGCTGTTTTTTTTGGTTCTTTTGGTGGTTTTTCTTCTTTTCGGTGTTCTGTTGTTGTTGGCCTTTCCTTGAATTGTTATTGGTCTATTAGCGTTGCCCCTGTGCGGGGCGGCACCTACTTTCTTTGCTGCTGCAAAGAAAGATAGGCAAAGAAAGCAGCTTCACACCGCTAACTCTTAAGCGGGAACCGTAGCGGGCCACCGGTAGTGGTGCATCTGGAATCCGTGTTTCCGCACACTCCGCGGTAGTGACAAAGCCGTCATCGGCTCCCACTCCGCACTGCGTGCGTCGCGGACGGGTATGCAAGGGAAAGCGGTGGTGTTCTTATTGTTTGTGGGGGCCATCGGCTGCGCCTCGGCGAGACGCGAAAAACGGCCGATTGTTTGGCTTCCGGATTTCGGCGCGCGGAGCGTCGCCGGAAGAATGACTGCTTTGTCACCGGGGTGGAATGTGCGGGAGCACAGATTCCAGATGCACCACTACCGGTGGTTGACCGAGGGACCCGCTTAAGAATTAGCGGTGTGAAGCTGCTTTCTTTGCCTATCTTTCTTTGCAGCAGCAAAGAAAGTAGGTGCCGCCCCGCACAGGGGCAACGCTAATAGACCGACAAGAAAACAAGGAAAGGCCAAAAGCAATAGAGCACCGAAAAGAAGAAACAGAAGCCCGCGCCGCAGGCGCAAAAACCCCCACCCACTGCGCGAGCAAAAAAAAGAACCCCCAGTTACTTCCGTAACGAATCAATATCCACTACAAACCGATACTTCACATCACTCTTGAGCATCCGCTCATAAGCGTCATTGATGTTCTGCATAGGAATCAACTCGACATCAGAAGTGATCCCATGCTCACCACAAAAATCGAGCATCTCCTGCGTCTCGGCAATCCCGCCAATCAACGACCCAGCGAGCCGGCGCCGCTTGAAGATCAGATTGAACACCTGCGGCGACGGATGATCGTGCTCCGGAGCACCCACCAACGTCATCGTCGCGTCCCGCTTCAGCAGGTTCAAAAACGGATTCAGATCGTGCTGCGCTGCCACCGTATTCAGAATGAAATCGAAGCTATTCACATGCGCTTCCATCTCCGCGGCATTCTTCGACACGACCACTTCATGCGCGCCAAGCCGCTTCGCATCCTCGATCTTCGACGGCGACGTCGTAAACAGCACCACATGCGCCCCCATCGCCCGCGCCAGCTTCACACCCATATGGCCGAGGCCACCGAGGCCGACGATCCCGACTTTCTTGCCCGGACCCGCACCCCACGTGCGCAGCGGCGAATACGTGGTGATCCCCGCGCACAGCAACGGTGCAACACCGGCCGGATCGAGATTGGTCGGCACCCGCAGCACGAACTCTTCGTCGACCACGAGTTGCGTGGAATAGCCGCCATACGTGACCTGGCCGTCGACGCGGTCCACACCGTTATAAGTACCGACCCAGCCATTCTCGCAATACTGCTCGAGACCTTCCTCGCAACTCGAACAGGTGCGGCACGAATCGACCAGACAGCCGACGCCCACCAGATCGCCCACCTTGTATTTCGTCACGTCCGGACCGACCGCCGTCACGCGGCCAACAATCTCATGACCCGGCACCACCGGATAAACCGTGTTCTTCCATTCGTTGCGAGCCTGATGCAGATCGGAATGGCACACGCCGCAGAACAACACTTCCATCTGCACGTCATGGGCGCGCGGTGCGCGGCGCTGGAATTCGAACGGGGCGAGCGGCTTGGTGGCGTCGCTCGCTGCATAGGCGTAAGTCGTGCTCATGGGTAACTCCAGCAAAAGAGGGTGGTCGAGCAAGAGTGCGGCGCGTCGGCGATGCGCGACCTGAGTCGCGGAGGCGGGCGCCGCAGCATGAACCGGGATCGGGCGCGAGCGTAGGTGGATGTCGTTCACAACCTGACGGGACACACATCCCATCGCGGTGAAGACCGGCACGCTGCGCGGCAAAAAAGGCGATCCGGCAGGGTTCCCATCTTAGGAGCCGGCCCGCGCTCGCGGAATGCCTGATCGTCTTGAAGCTTTGCCTAAAACTCCTGAGCGACGGCGCAGTAGATCTTTTGATGCTAAATTTCAAGCATTATTCTCTCGCCCGTCACTATATCGTCATGGTCACTGAAGCTGTCGTTCCCATTACAAACGACCCCGCGCACCGGCGCGTACTCGAACTGTTCGATCTGCTCGCGCCCAATGCCGGCATCACGCATTCGAGCGTCGAGGGCGTGAACCTGATGCGCGCGAACCGGCCGATGCCGCGCATGCCGGTGATGTACGAGCCGTGCATCGTGATCGTCTGCCAGGGACGCAAACGCGGTTATCTCGGCGATCAGGTGTTCAGCTACGACGCGCAGCAGTACCTGGTATTGTCCGTGCCGCTGCCGTTCGAATGCGAGACCGAGGCCAGCGAGCAGGAGCCGTTCCTCGGCATCTCCGTGCGCGTCGATCTGACCATGGTCGCCGAACTGCTGATGACCCTCAACGAAAGCCAGGGCATCGCGCAGCACGAGCCGGTCGGGATCTATTCGACGCCGCTCGATCCCGCGCTCAGCAACGCGGTGCAGCGTCTGATGGAAGCACTCGCCGCGCCGCTCGACGCGCGCATTCTGGCGCCGGGCATCGTGCGCGAAATCTGTTATCGGGTGCTGACCGGCGAGCAGGGCAACGCGATTCGCGCGGCCCTCACGCATCAGAATCACTTCGGCCGGATCGCGAAGGCGTTGCGCCGCATCCATGCGGATTACCACGGCTCGCTCGACGTCGATACGCTCGCGGCCGAAGCCGGCATGAGCCTCGCGGTGTTTCATGCGCAGTTCAAGGCGGTGACCACCACCTCGCCGATGCAATACGTGAAGACCACACGCCTGCATCACGCGCGGCTGTTGATGGTGCAGGACGGCCTGAACGCGGGCGCGGCCGCCGCGCGCGTCGGCTATGAAAGCGCGTCGCAATTCAGCCGCGAATTCAAGCGGCTGTTCGGCCTGAGTCCCGGCGACGAAGTCAAACGGATGCGCGTCGCTCACGATGCGCCGCCGCGTCCGGTCAAGCCGGTGCCGCGTTACGTTACTGCGGTCTGACGCAGCCGCAAGCGCCCAGGTGTTCCATTCGTGCCGGCCTATACTTTTTGAGCGTTGCCCGCTGCTTCACTCACCAGGAGTCGCATCATGGCCAAGCCCGCTCTGTATGTCCGTCTGGAAGCCAAACCCGGCAAGGAAAAAGAGGTCGAAACGTTTTTGCTCGGCGCTCTGCCGCTGGTCGAACAGGAACCGGCCACCGTTACGTGGTTCGCTTTGATGCTCGAACCGTCGATCTACGCCATTTTCGACACGTTCGACGACGAAGCCGGCCGCGACGCGCATCTGCAGGGCAAGGTCGCGGCGGCCTTGATGGCGAAGGCCGGCGACCTGCTGGCAACGCCGCCGAACATCGTCAAGCTGGACGTGCTGGCGGCGAAACTGCCCGGCTGAAGGCCGCTTACGCGCCAGCCGCGCCGATCCCACGCTGGTCGTCGTAGTGCGCGCGCTTCTCGTCGTACATCAACAGATCCGCGCGTTGCACGCCCGCTTCGAGCCGGTCGCCGCGCTGACAGGTGGCAGCGCCCATCGAGAAGCTCAGCGGCGAGCCCGGATAGAACTGATTGTTCAGTTCCACCAACTGACGAATCGCGTCGATCATCGCCGCGCCGCCGCGCTCGTCGGTGTCGGGCATCAGGATCGCGAATTCGTCGCCGCCGATCCGCGCCGCGTGGAACGGCGCTTCCGTCGCCTTCGCGAGGACTTCGCCGGCGCGGCGCAGCAGCGCGTCGCCGGCCGCGTGGCCCAGTTGATCGTTCACGCGTTTCAAACCGTTCAGGTCGGCCATGATGATCGTCACCGGCCACGGCCCCTTGCGTTCGAGCCGGTTCAGTTCGTCCACGTAGAACGAGCGGTTGCGCAGCTTGGTCAGCACGTCGTGCTTGCCGAGGAATTCGAGGTACGCCTCGGCCTTCTTGCGCGCGGTGATGTCGGTCAGCGCGACCAGCACGAGACCCCAGGTGTCTTCGTGGCCGGGCAGCACCGAGAATTGCAGGTGCACGTGCACCTCGCTGCCGTCGAGCGAATAGTTCAGCACCTCGCGTTGCTGGAATAGTTTGTTGTCCCACAGATCGATCAGCTGCTCGCGGAAATGCGCGCGCATGTCGTCGCGGAACACGTCGGCCACGCGCGAGAGCAGCGTCTTCTTGTCTTTCGCGGCGAACATCTCCAGCGTGTGCTGGTTTACGTCGAGCACGTGAATTTCCGCCATGCAGCGTTCGACGAATTCCGGGTGGACGTCGGTAAACACGCGGAAATCGTTGATGCCGGCCGCGCGCGCACCGTCGAGCAGGCGTTTGACCGCGCTGAAATCCTCGACCCACAGCGACACCGGCGAATATTCGAACAGTCCGCGCGCGTATTGCTCGGCGAGCGTGACGCGGCGCCGCGCGCTTTCGAGTTCGGTAATGTCTTCGGTCGACACCAGCACGCGATCCCAGCGCTCCTCGTGACCGGGCAGCACCGAGCCCTTGAGCAGCACGTCGAGCCGCCGGCCGCCGAGCGTGTAGTTGACCGTGTGGCTCGAGAAGTGCAATTGCCCGGCCCACAACTGGCAGAGTTCCTCGAGATGCGTCTTCAGCATGTCGTCGCGAAACACCGACGCGAGGTTGGTCGTCAGCGCGTTGAAATCGGCGGCCTCGAACTGCGCGAGCGTCTGGCGATTCACCTTGATCACGCGGATGCGATGCGCGCATTCGGCCACGCGGCGTGGATCTTCGGCGAAATGCGCGCGCAGGTCGGTCACGCCGGCGGCGCGCCACGCGTCGAACAGCGCGCGCACGCCGCTGAAATCCTCGAGCCATAGCGACACGGGCGCGAGCTCGAACATTCCGGAGTCGTCGTTGATCGGCGCGGCGCCGCTCTTCAGGATATCCAGCATGGGGTTCTCGGGATCGGAAGTGCGGCTATTTTATGTCGGCCAGACGCTGGCCGGAACTGGCGAACCGATGGCGTGTGGCTTTTTCGCCGATGTGCCTACGCCGCGATCGCCTCGCTTAGCCGGGCGGCGGCGCGGGTGCTCCGCGTCGGTGTTCTGCGTGCGCGAGCGGCCCTTGCTACACTCGATCGCCATGCGTTCCTAAGCGCATGGTCCGCACTCCGTTTCTCCAATTACCGGGAAAACGCCGTCATGAAACCATCGTTACTGGTGCTGATCCAGTTGAGCGACGCGAGCCGCGCGAGCATCGACGCCGCGTTCGACGTCATCTACGCCCCCGATCCCACCCGCCGTGAAGCCGCGCTCGCGAGCCACGGCGCGACGATCCGCGCGGTGCTGACCAACGGCACGACGGGACTCGCGGCCGCCGATATCGACCGCATGCCGCAACTCGAACTGGTCAGCGCGCTGGGCGCCGGCTACGAAAACCTCGCGCTCGATCACGCGCGCTCGCGCGGCATCGTGCTCGCCAATGGTGCGGGCACCAACGCGGATTGCGTCGCCGATCACGCGTTCGCGTTGCTGCTCGCGGTGGTGCGCGACGTGCCGCAACTCGACCGCGCGACCCGCGAAGGTGCATGGCGCGATCATCTGCCGATGCTGCCGGGCGTGTCGAAGCGGCGCCTCGGTATCGTCGGACTCGGCCAGATCGGCGCGAAGCTCGCGCGGCGCGCGGCCGGCTTCGACATGGAGGTCGGCTATCACAACCGCCAGCCGCGCGCGGATGCGCGGTCGCTGCGTTATTTCGACAGCGTCGTCGCGCTTGCGCAATGGAGCGACTTTCTCGTGATCGCGACGCCCGGCGGCGCGGCCACCCGTCATCTGATCGACGAACAGGTGCTGGCGGCGCTCGGGCCGCAAGGCTTTCTCGTCAACGTATCGCGCGGCAGTGTGGTGGATACCGCCGCGCTGGCTCGCGCACTAGCGGGGCAAACGCTGGCGGGCGCCGCGCTCGACGTCTACGAAGGCGAGCCCGACGCACCGACGGCGCTCGTCGGACTGCGCAACGTGGTGCTGACGCCGCACATCGGCGGCCGCTCGCCGGAGGCGATCACCGCGTCGGTCGATAACTTCCTCGAAAACGCGCGGCGCCATTTTGCCGGCGAGCCGGTGCTGACGCCGATCTGAAGCCAGCCCCGGCGAGCGGAGCCTGGGCTTTCGCGCAGCTTACTTGTCGTCGTCGCGCGTCGCGCGCGTGCCGATATATTCGTACTCCTCGGTATTGAGCCGGGAAATCCGCAGTTCGACCGTGCTGCGATGATACGAATACGCGATCCGGCGAATCTCCAGCAGCGGCGCGCCGACTTCGACACCGAGCTGCTCGCTTTCGAGCGGATTGGCGAGCGCGACGCTCACGCGCTCGTCGGTATCGACCACGTTGATGCCGAAACCGTCCTGGTAGAAGTTGTACAGCGTATTCGGCCGGTTGCGCAGCTTGCTTTCGGTCAGTCCCGCAAACAGCGCTTCGGGCACCGTGATGTGTTCGATCAGCACGGTCTTGCCGTGCAGCGCGAGACCGTTGACGAACTGCAGCACCCGCGCGCCGGTCTCGATACCGAGCACGGCCGCCACCTCGCGCGACGCGCGCGCCTTCCTGAACTCGATCAGCGTGACGACCGGATAAGCCTTGTCGCCGTCGCGCCGCACCACGCGGAAAAAACGGAAGAAGTGGCGGTCGCGCTGATGCATCGCGACGAAGGTGCCCAGACCCTGATGACGGATCAGGATGTTCTCCGCGCACAGTTCGTCGATCGCTTTGCGCAGCGTGCCGATCGACACGCCGAAGCGTTCGGCGAGGCGTTTTTCCGAAGGAATGCATTCGCCGCCTTTCCATTCGCCGTCGGCGAGCGCCGCGAGAATCGCGCTCTTCACTTCCTTGTATCGCGTGCCGCCCAGCGCGGGCCCATTGATGGCGAGCGTGCTCATGAAAACCTCCCGAAGATGCGAGTCGTGCCGCTCGCTGGATTGAACCCGACCCGATTCTAAACGACCAGGTCATCTGGTACATCTGGATGAATCATAGGTGGCCGGCGCGCAACTGCAACGTGCCGCCGGCGGCAACCGGATCATTCGGCCATTCATCAGACTCTTCTAACACATATAGATGACCTAGTTGACATCGAAGAAAACGGCGCCTACTATCAGTTCACCGCGGCGCACCTGGCTGCGCTGCCCCGGCGGCCCTCACACCGCATTCAAACCATGAACGGAGACGCTAATGAGCAATCCCACGGCAGACATCAATAACCCCGCAGCGGGCGCGTCCGCGGAGCGCAGAACGATTCACATCGTGCTGCACGAGGCGAAGGACACGGTCGGCGTGGCGGTCGTCGAGGGCATCAAGGCGGGCACGCTGCTCAACGCATGGATCATGGACGACGACGAGGTCGTCACCGTGCAGGCGAAGCAGGACATTCCGATCGGTCACAAAGTCGCGCTGAAGGAAATGGCCGTCGGCGACACGGTGTTCAAGTACGGCGTCGACATCGGCAAGGTGGTCGCGCCGATCAAGGCCGGCGAGCACGCGCACGTGCACAACATCAAGACCAAGCGCTGGTAAGGACCGGCCGCGGCGCGCGCGTTTCAGCGCATTCTCCGCGCAGTCAGCGCAGCGCCGGTCGGTTTCCCGCAGCCCGCTTTACGGCCTCGAGCCGCCCCTCACTTGCACCAATTCGAACGAGAGAGACACCATGAGCGTGATTGACCTGGGTACGACTTTCCGCGGCTATCGTCGCGACAATGGCCGCGTCGGCGTACGCAACCACGTGATCATCCTGCCGGTCGACGATCTGTCCAATGCCGCCGCGCAGGCGGTCGAGCACAACATCAAAGGGACGATGGCGCTGCCGCACCCGTATGGGCGGCTGCAGTTCGGCGCCGACCTCGACCTGCATTTCCGCACGCTGATCGGCGCGGGCAGCAATCCGAACGTGGCCGCGGTGATCGTGATCGGCATCGAGGAGGGCTGGACCAAGCGCGTGGTCGACGGCATTGCGAAAACCGGCAAGCCGGTAATGGGCTTCGGCATCGAACTGCACGGCGATCACGACACGATCCTGCGCGCGTCGAAGGCCGCGAAGGAAATGGTCCAGTACGCGACTTCGCTCGATCGTGAGGAATGCTCGATTTCGGAGCTATGGGTATCGACCAAGTGCGGCGAATCCGACACCACCTCGGGCTGCGGCGCCAATCCGACGGTCGGCAATGCGTTCGACAAGCTCTATGGGCTCGGCACCACGCTCGTGTTCGGCGAAACCTCGGAGCTGACCGGCGGCGAGCAGATCGTCGCCGCACGCTGCGCGAATGACGGCGTGCGCGAGCGCTTCCAGTTCATGTTCAACCGCTATCAGGAGATGATCAACCGCTGGAAAACCGACGACCTGTCGGAGTCGCAGCCGACCAAGGGCAATATCGCCGGCGGGCTGACCACGATCGAGGAAAAGGCGCTCGGCAACATCCAGAAGATCGGCAAGAAGTGCATGGTCGACGGCGTGCTCGACAAAGCCGAGGAACCGACCCATGCGGGCCTGTGGTTCATGGACTCGTCGTCGGCGGCCGCGGAGATGGTGACGTTGTGCGCGGCGTCCGGTTTCGTCGTGCATTTCTTCCCGACCGGGCAGGGCAACGTGATCGGCAATCCGATCGTGCCGGTCATCAAGATCTGCGCGAATCCGCGCACGGTCCGCACGATGGGCGAGCATATCGACGTCGACGTGACCGGCATCCTGCAGCGCGAACAGAACCTCGACCAGAGCGGCGACAAACTGCTCGAATGCATGATGGCGACGGTCAACGGCCGCTTCACGTCGGCCGAAGCGCTCGGGCATCGCGAGTTCGTGCTGACGCGTCTGTTCGAAAGCGCCTGACGCGCGCGGCTGTACCGCTCCGGCGAGCCGCGCGGCCAGCGCGGTTCGCGCGGAGCGGCCCCACATTCCCGGCGCATGCCGGCACGCAGAAGGGCGGACATGCCCCACGTGACCGGCAGCTCAGGCGGCAGTGGCGCCGGCTCGATATCTGGCAGCAGCGAGTGGAGGAGACACCATCTTGCGCGTGCTCAAACATCTCTATGTGCAGGTCCTGATCGGACTTGCGGCTGGCATTATCGTCGGTCATTTCGCACCTTCGTTCGGGGTGCAGATGAAACCCCTCGGCGACACCTTCATCCGTCTGATCAAGATGCTGATCACGCTGGTGATCTTCTGCACGGTTTCCGTCGGCATCGCGCGAATGGAAAGCCTCAAGCAGGTGGGCCGGGTCGGCTTCAAGACGCTGCTGTACTTCGAGGTCGTCACGACGATCGCGCTGGTGCTCGGTCTGGTGGTCGCCAACGTGCTGCGGCCGGGCGCCGGGCTCAATATCGATCCCGCGTCGCTCGACGCGCAGGCGGTCACCCATTACGTCGCGACCGCGCATTCGGCGTCGTCTAGCTTCATCGACATGATCGTGCCGAACTCGGTGGTCGGCGCGTTCGCGCGCGGCGACCTGTTGCAGGTGCTGCTGTTCTCGGTGCTGTTCGGGATCGCGTTGTCGATCATGTCGCAGCGCAGCCGGCTCCTGATGCGCAGCATCGAGCAGTTCGGCGATGCGCTGATGCGGATCGTCGAGATGATCATGCGGCTCGCACCCTTGGGTGCGTTCGGCGCGATCGCGTTCACGGTCGGCAAGTACGGGATCGGCACGCTGCAGCAACTGGGCTTGCTGATCCTGTGCTTCTACATCACCAGCATCCTGTTCATCGCGATCGTGCTCGGCGCGGCCGCGCGCTGGGCGGGCGTCGGGCTGTGGCCGCTGCTGAAGTACTTCCGCGAGGAACTGCTGATCGTGCTCGGCACGTCGACCACCGAATCGGTGCTGCCGCGTCTGATGGAAAAGCTCGAACGGATGGGCTGTCCGCGCGCGATCGTCGGGCTCGTGTTGCCGACCGGCTATTCGTTCAATCTCGACGGCGCGGCGATCTATCTGACGATGACCTCGCTCTTCATCGCCCAGGCGACCAACATCCATCTGACGCTGTGGCAACAGTTGGGACTGCTGGCGATCCTGATGCTGACATCGAAGGGCGGCGCGGGCGTGGCGGGCGCGGCGCTGGTCGCGTTGACCGCGACGCTGTCGACCCACAACATCATTCCGGTCGCGGGCATCACGCTGATTCTCGGCGTCGACCGGGTGCTCAACGAGATTCGCGCGCTGACCAATATGATCGGCAATGTGGTCGCCACGCTGGTGGTCGCGCGCTGGGAGGGCGCGTTCGATGCCCGCGCGGCGCGCGAATTCCTCGCACAGCCACGCGAACTGCAGGCGCAGGCGAAGCCGCAGTCGTCCCACAAGCCGCAGCCGTCGCAAGCGGGGCAGCCGGAGCCCGCGGAGCATGAGCTGGCCGGCGCGCCGGGGCTGTTGAATAAAGCGGCGAAGTGAACAGGCGCGCGGCGCCGGACTGGATGCTTGCCGCTTGCCGCCGCCAATGACACAGTGATGCGCTGACGACAACAACCACAAGGAAGTCCAGATGGCCCGTTTGTTTCCCGACGCGCTCAACACGCTTGCGATCGATGCGCTGCAACGCGCGGGCGCGCTGCCGGCAACCGCCGCATCGACCGCCCGCGCGCTCGTCTATGCCGACGTGCGCGGTCTGTCATCGCACGGCGTGTCGCGCCTGCCGATGTACTGCGCGCAGTTGCGCAACGGCCGCGTCGATCCCGCCGCGCACCCGGCGATCGTCGCGGATCGCGGCGCGACCGTGTTGATCGACGGCGCCGACGGTCTCGCATACCCGGCCTGCGATCTCGCGATCGCGACACTCGCCGAACGGGCGCGGCAATACGGCAGCGCGGTCGCGGGCATCTGCCGCAGCCATCATTTCGGCGTCGGCGCGGCGCACCTGGCCGCGCTCGGCGAAGCGGGCCTCGTCGCGCTCGCGTTCAGCAATTCGCCGGCCGCGATGCCCGCGTGGGGCGGCCGCCGCGCGCTGTTCGGGACCAATCCGATCGCCGCGGTGTTTCCGCGCCGCCACGGCGCGCCGCTGGTGATCGACCTCGCGCTGTCGCAGATCGCGCGCGGCAAGATCGCGATCGCCGCGCGCGACGGCAAACCGATTCCCGAAGGCTGGGCGACCACCCGCGACGGCCTGCCGACCACCGACGCGCGCGCCGCGCTCGACGGCATGATGCTGCCGTTCGGCGGCGCCAAAGGGGCGATGCTCGCGCTGGTGGTCGAACTGCTGGCCGCCGCGCTGACCGGCGCGAACTTCGGCTATGAGGCCGGTTCGTTCCTGACCGAGGAGGGCGAGCGCTCGCGCATCGGCCATCTGTTCTGGACCATCGATCCGGGCGCGCTGGCCGGCGACGACGCGTATCTGTCGCGCGTCGACGCGTTGATCGAAATGATGCTGCTCGACGACGACGTGCGTTTGCCCGGCGATCGCCGCGAGCGTCTGGCGGCGGCAGCGGATCAGGAAGGCGTCGAGATTCCGGATGCACTGATTGCGCAACTGCAAGGGCGCGGCTGACGAACCGAAAGCGAAACGGAAACTATCGGTGCACCAGATAGTTTCCGTCGCAAATCGCGATTTCCCTTGTGACGCCGACGCGCATACGATGAACAGCATCGTCTGACGAGCGCTTCGCGCTCACCGGCCACCGCGATGGAGATTCCGTATGGAGCATCACGCCCGCACGCAGAACGAACGCCTCGACGTCAAGACCACCACCTGCTACATGTGCGCGTGCCGTTGCGGCATCCGCGTGCATCTGCGCGACGGCGAGGTGCGTTATATCGACGGCAATCCCGAACATCCGCTGAATCAGGGGGTGATCTGCGCGAAGGGCGCGTCGGGGATCATGAAGCAGTACTCGCCCGCGCGGCTGACCCAGCCGTTGATGCGCAAGGCCGGCGCCGAGCGCGGCAGCGCGCAGTTCGAACCGGTCACGTGGGAGCAGGCGTTCGACGTGCTGGAAAAGCGTCTGGCTAAAATTCGCGCGACCGACCCGAAGAAGTTCGCGCTGTTCACCGGCCGCGACCAGATGCAGGCGCTGACCGGCCTGTTCGCGAAGCAGTTCGGTACCCCTAACTATGCGGCGCACGGCGGTTTCTGTTCCGCGAACATGGCCGCCGGGATGATCTACACGATCGGCGGTTCGTTCTGGGAATTCGGCGGGCCGGACCTGGACAGCGCGAAGCTGTTCTTCATGATCGGCACCGCTGAAGATCATCATTCGAATCCGCTGAAGATCGCGATTGCAAAGTTCAAGCGCGCGGGCGGCCGCTTTATCGCGATCAATCCAATTCGCACCGGTTACGCGGCGATCGCCGACGAATGGGTGCCGATCAAGCCCGGCACCGATGGCGCACTGTTCATGGCCTTCCTGCACGAGCTGATTGCCGCCGACGCATGGGATCACGAATTCGTGCAGCGCTTTACGAACGCGGCCGAGCTGATCGATCTCGACGACAGCAGCGAGAACTTCGGTCTATTCGTGCAAGATCCGGCGAGAGCGGCCGGCAATCCGCTGTTTCCGCAAAATCACTTGTGGTGGGATCCGCAAACCGCGCGCGCGGTCCCGCATCATGCGCCGGGTGTGACGCCCGCGCTCGACGGTCGCTATACGCTCGAAAACGGCAAACCGGTCGCGCCGTCGTTCGCGTTGCTGCGCGAGCGGGTGGCGGAATGCACGCCGGAATGGGCCGCGGGGATCACCGGTATCGCCGCCGGCACGATACGCCGCCTCGCCGCCGAAATGATCGACACGAGCCGACGGCATCGCATTACGCTGCCGATCCGCTGGACCGACGCGTGGGGCGAAACTCATGAGACGGTCACCGGCAACCCGATCGCGTTTCATGCGATGCGCGGACTCGCCGCGCATTCGAACGGCTTCCAGTCGATTCGCGCGCTGGCCGTGCTGATGTCGCTGCTCGGCACGATCGACCGGCCCGGCGGCTTTCGTCACAAGTCGCCGTTTCCGCGCGCGGTGCCGCCGTCCGCGAAACCGCCGAACAGTCCCGACGCGGTCAAACCGAACACGCCGCTCGCGACCGGTCCGCTCGGCTGGCCGGCCGCGCCGGAAGATCTGTTCATCGACGAACACGGCGGCCCGGTGCGGATCGACAAGGCGTTCTCGTGGGAATATCCGCTCGCGGTGCACGGCGTGATGCATAGCGTGATCACGAATGCGTGGCGCGGCGATCCGTATCCGATCGACACGTTGATGATCTTCATGGCCAACATGGCGTGGAATTCGTCGATGAATACGATGAAGGTGCGCGAGATGCTCGCCGACAAACATCCGGACGGCGAGTACAAGATTCCGTTTCTGGTCGTGTGCGATGCGTTCCAGTCGGAGATGACCGCGTTCGCGGATCTGATCCTGCCCGACACGACCTATCTGGAGCGCTACGACGCGATGTCGATGCTCGACCGGCCGATCTCCGAATTCGACGGCCCGGTCGATTCGGTGCGCGTGCCGGTCGTGCCGCCGACCGGCGAATGCAAGCCGTTCCAGGAAGTGCTGATCGAGCTGGCGTCGCGGCTGAAGTTTCCGGCTTTCACCAACGCAGACGGCGCACGACGCTTTCGCGACTATCCGGACTTCATCGTCAATCACACGACTTCGCCCGGTTCCGGCGTCGGCTTTCTGATCGGCTGGCGCGGCAAGGACGGCGACAAGGCGTTGGTCGGCGAACCGAATCCGAAGCAATGGGAGCAGTACGCGAGCAACAACTGTGTATTTCATTACCGGCTGCCCGACACGCTGCAATACATGCGCAATTGCAATGGCCCCTATCTCGACTGGGCGGTGAAGAACGGCTTTCGCAAATTCAACGAACCGATCCTGATCCAGCTTTACTCGGACGTAATGCAGAAATTCCGGCTTGCCGCGCAAGGGCGCAGCAGCGGCCGGCAGCCGCCCGAGCATCTGCGCGCACGCGTCGAAACCTACTTCGATCCGCTGCCGTTCTGGTATGCGCCGCTCGAAAGCGCGGCGACCGATCTCGCGCAGTTTCCGCTCGCCGCTGTTACGCAGCGGCCGATGGCGATGTATCACTCGTGGGATTCGCAAAATGCGTGGCTGCGGCAGATTCATGGGGAGAACTATCTTTATGTGAATCCGCGGACGGCCGCACAGGACGGTATCGCCGATGGAGGCTGGATCTACGTCGAGTCGCAATGGGGCCGCGTGCGCTGCGTTGCGCGCTATAGCGAGACCGTCGAGCCGGGAACGGTGTGGACGTGGAACGCGATCGGCAAAGCGGCGGGCGCATGGAATCTCGGCCCGAACGCGAACGAAGCGCGGCGCGGCTTCCTGCTCAATCACCTGATTACCGATGAACTGCCGGCGGGCAGCGAAGCGGCGACGCGGCTGTCGAACTCCGATCCGGTGACGGGCCAGGCCGCGTGGTACGACGTGCGGGTGCGCATCTATCCGGCCGAAGCCGATGCGCGGCATACGCTGCCGCAATTCGCGGCGATGTCCGAGTTGCCGGGATCGGTCGCGCAAAAGAGCGTGGTGTCGCGAATCGTGCAGACCTATTTCGCGGGACGCGGCGAGTTCGCCGCGCGTTTGCGCGGCGAGGGCCGACGCAAGTGAGCGCGTCGCAAACGATGCCGACCATGGCAACAACGTAAATGGCAACGTCAACGGCAAGGAGCTTCCAATGACCCAGATGGCGTTGGTAATCGATCTGAACGTATGCGTGGGCTGCCAGGCGTGCGTGACGAGTTGCAAGGAATGGAACACGTCGGGCGAGTCGGGCAGTCTCGCCGACTTCAATCCGTACGACGCGGACCCGTCCGGCACCTTCTTTAACCGGGTGCAGAGTTTCGAGGCCGGCAGCTTTCCGGACACCGAAATGATTCACTTCCCGAAGTCGTGTCTGCACTGCGAGGACCCGCCGTGCGTGCCGGTCTGTCCGACCGGCGCGAGCTATAAGCGCAAGGAAGATGGCCTCGTGCTGGTGGACTTCGATCGCTGTATCGGTTGCAAGTATTGCGCGTGGGCCTGCCCGTACGGCGCGCGCGAGCTCGACGAAGCGCGCAAGGAGATGACCAAGTGCACGCTGTGCGTCGACCGCATTCACGATCAGAACCTGTCGGAGCGCGATCGCAAGCCGGCCTGCGTGCTCGCGTGTCCGACTTCCGCGCGGCTGTTCGGCGATATCCACGATCCGGAGTCGGTCGTGTCGCAGGCAATCCGGGAGCGCGGCGGTTATCAGTTGATGCCGGAGTGGGGTACGCGTCCCGCGAATCACTATTTGCCGCGCGTGCCGACTACGGCCTCCGGTTGCGGCAGTGACGCGTGCGGGTGTAAATCGGCCGGCTCCGCGATAACCGATGATGCAGCGCAAGCGCCCGCGTCGCCGGCTGAGCAACTCGAAGCGCAGCTTGAACGCGGGCAGTTGCATCTCGCGTCGATTGCGAACCGCGTTTGATGTGCCTGAATAACGACGGAGCCTCGACATGAATCCGGCATTTTCCGTAGTGTTCCTGACGACTTTGAGCGGCGCCGCGCAAGGCTTGCTGATTGCGCTCGTCGGTGTGGAGAGCGCGGCGGCGCTCGGGGTGATCGCTCAACCGGCGTCCGCGTTTTATGTGACCGGCGCGGCGCTCGCGGTGCTGCTCGGCGGCCTCGGCCTGATCGCGTCGTTCTTCCATCTCGGCCATCCGGAACGCGCGTGGCGTGCGATCGCGATGTGGCGCACCTCGTGGCTGTCGCGTGAATGCCTGTGTTTACCGGCGTTTCTCGGCTGCGCGTTCCTGTACGGCGTTGCGCACTGGTTCGCGTCGCCGTGGTCGCTCGCATTGGGTTGGCTCGGCGTGCTCGCGAGCGCTGCGTTGTTCGTTTGCACCGCGATGATTTACGCGTGTCTGCGTTTCCTGCAGGAATGGGCGACGCCGCTGACGCTGGTGAACTTCGTGCTGCTCGGCTGCGCATCGGGCTTCACGCTGGCGACCGCGTTGAGCGCGTGGTTCGCGCCGGCGTTGACGATCGGGCTGGCCGTTTGCGCATGCGTGCTGACGCTCGCCGGCTGCGCGAGCCGCTCGGCGTCGCTGGTGCGCAATGCGCGGCTGCGGCCGAAGTCGACTGTGCAGAGCGCGACCGGCATTCACAACCCGAAGCTCGTGCAGGTGTCGCGCGGATTCACCGCGGGCGCGTTCAATCTGCGCGAGTTTTTCCACGGCAAATCGGCGCGCACGCTGCGTGATATCAAATGGGGTTTTCTGGCGGGTGCATTCATCGCGCCGGTTTTGCTGGTCGTCGCCGGCGCGGGATTGCAGCCGCTCGGGGTTTCGTTCGGACTGCTGGCCACCGCGTGTCTCGTGCAGTACGCGGGGCTGGTTGCGGAGCGCTGGTTTTTCTTCGCGGAGGCGAAGCATCCGCAGAATCTGTATTACGCGCGGCTGGGGTGAGGGGATGAGCGCGCGCCGGTCACAACGGCCGGCCGCGCGCTTCACTGCTCACACTAACCGCATGCGCCAACTTCCCCGCACGCGGTACAAAAATCGCAACCATCCTTGCGAATCACCGCATTCGCGCCGCACGATCCGCATTTGCGCCCGAGCATCGTATGCAGTCCCTGGGTGCCGTTCGGCTGCAACAACGTGTCGGCGCTGTCGTCGGGAGCCGGGCGAATGCCGAAATCGGCGCCCAATGCCGTCTCCGTTTTCATCTGCCCGCGCGGCAGCCGCGCGAGCATCCGCGATGCGACCTGGTTGCCCTCGGCATCGAGAAAGCCGCGTCGATACAGGATCTGCTGGATCGCGAACGCGAGCGCGGCGACTTCCGAATCGTGCCAGCGCGGCGCGCGATGACCGTCCAGACGCTGCACCTCGCCGAGCCGCACCTGACCGCGATCCCACGACACCTTGCGCATGTCCTGCAGATTACGCGCGACAAAGCCGCCACGCGCGGCCAGCGACAACGAGCGCATCGTCGCGGTGATCCACTGCTGCGACTCGTCGCGCTGACCGGTCGGGATGAAGAACTCGATCGGCCGCTCGATCGTCACGTCCTCGCCGCCGAGCCGTCCGGTCACCTCGATAAACGACGCCGCCACGTACAGCGACTTCTTGCCGGCCTGAGTCAGGTATTCGACTTTCTCGATGATGGCCGGCAATTCGCCTTTCGGCCGATGATCGATAGCAATCCTGAGCGGGTCGAGATCGCTGTCGGCGAGCGTATCGTCGGCCTGGGCGGGCGTCACGCTCAGCACCGCGCCGAGCGTGTCGTTCGGCCGATAGGTCGCGAGGCCTTTCAGCCCGCTTTTCCACGCATCGAAATAGAGGCTCTCGAACGCATCGAACGGATAGTCGGCCGGTACGTTGACGGTCTTCGAGATCGACGTGTCGACGTAAGGCTGCACCGCCGCCATCATGTCGAGATGGTCGCGCGCGGACATTTCCAGCGCGCTGACGAAGTAGTCGGGAAGCCGGTTCACGTCGCCGCCGAGCTCGCGGTACAAGCGATACGCGTAGTCCTCGACATCGAACGATTCGCGCCCGCCGTCGGCCATCACCTTCATGCGCTTGTAGGTCCACGAAAACGCCGGCTCGATGCCGTTCGACGCGTTGTCCGCGAACGCGAGGCTGACCGTGCCGGTCGGCGCGATCGACAGCAGATGGCTGTTGCGGATCCCGTCGCGGCGGATCGCCTGTTGCAGGTCGTCGGGCAGGCGCGACGCGAAGGTGCCGGCTTCCAGGTAACTCGCGGCGTCGAACAGCGGAAATGCGCCGCGCTCCTTCGCGAGTTCGACCGACGCGCGATACGCCTCGTCGCGCATCAGCCGCGCGATGCGCACCGCGAAGTCGCGGCCTTCGGGCGAGTTGTGGCGCAGCCCGAGCATCACGAGCGTGTCGCCGAGACCGGTGAAGCCGACGCCGATCCGCCGTTTCGCGCGCGATTCGTCGTACTGCTGCGGCAGCGGCCACAGCGTCACGTCGAGCACGTTGTCGAGAAAGCGCACCTGGGTGCGGGTGCGCTGCGCGAGGCCGTCCCAGTCGAACGACGGCTGGCGGCCCTGCAACTGCGCGAACGGATCGACGACGAAGCGCGTCAGGTTCAACGGCCCGAGATTGCAGCAGCCGTACGCGGGCAACGGCTGCTCGCCGCACGGATTGGTCGCGCGGATCGTTTCGAGCGCGCGCAGATTGTTGTCTTCGTTCATCCGCGAGATGAACACGATGCCCGGCTCGGCGACGTCGTAGGTCGAGCGCATGATGCGGTCCCAGATCGCGCGCGCCGGATGCTCGCTATAGATCCACAGACCATCGTCACGCTGTTGCACGTCGCCGGCCGTGCGCAACGCCGGCGACGGCTCGGCGCGGTGCACCAGTTGCCACGGCTCGTCGTTTTCGACCGCGAGCATGAATTCGTCGGTGACGCCGACCGACACGTTGAAGTTGTTCCAGCGCCCCTTCGAATGCTTGGCCTCGATGAACTCGATCAGGTCCGGATGGTTGCAGTCGAGCACGGCCATCTGCGCGCCGCGCCGCGAGCCCGCGCTTTCGACGGTGCGGCACGACGCGTCGAACACGTCCATATAGCTGCACGGGCCCGAGGCCGACGAACTGGTGGTGTGAACGCGCGCGCCTTTGGGCCGGATCGCGGAGAAGTTGTAGCCGACCCCGCCGCCGCGGCGCATCGTTTCGGCCGCCTGCAACAGCGCGACGTAGATGCCGGGCAGCCCCTGTTCGTCGACGCCCTGGATCGAGTCGCCGACCGGCTGCACGAAGCAGTTGATCAGCGTGGCCGCGATGCCGCTGCCGGCCGCGCTCATGATGCGGCCCGCGCCGAGCGCGCCGTGTCTCAGGTTGTCGACGAACAGTTCTTCGACCGATGCGCGCAACCCGGGCGGCTCGGCCTCGGCGACGCCGCGCGCGACGCGGCGGTAGACATCGTCGGCCGATTGCTCGTCGGCCTTCGCGTATTTTTCGAGCAGCACGTCGAGCGAAAACTGCTGCGGGGCGATCAGCGGCGCGGGCGGCGGGGAGGAAAGTGAAGCACTGGACGCTGCGTTGGCCGCGCGGGTTTGCGGCGTGTCTTCTGCCATGATGAGCCCTTGGACGGCGCCACGGCGAACGCGGCGCGGTGGGTGGACGGCGCGCTGCCCGGGCACCGGCGGCGGGCCGGTACCTGGGCGGGCGCAACGAATCCACCTTAACGCACGAGGCGCGGGGCGGCAACCGGACGGAGGGCGACGACGGCACACGGCGTCGCCATGCCGCGGTGGGCCGGGCACGCGCGCTGCGGGCACGCCATGTGCCCGCCATGTGCTCGTGTAGGGGCGCAATTAACGTGAGCGGATGACAGGTTCGCGAGCTGGCGAAATCATCCCGCGCGCAGCATCGGCCGGCAACGGCAAAGAGCGCTCATGCCGGCGGCCAACCCGGCGAACGGCAAGTTCGACCGGGGCAGCAGGCCAGTGTCAGGCAGCTTCGAGTAGCGGTTCGAGGATTTCGGCGCAGATCATCGCCGATGCATTCGACGGCGCCGGCCGTTCCGCCGGCTTGAACACCGCGTCACCGCGGCGGATCTTGCGACGCGACACCGCGCAGGTGCCGGAGGAGTGCGCCGAACGGCGGCGCCAGCGTTGCTCGCCATAATGGCAGCGACCAGGCTCGACCCAGCGGATAACCAGCGTCGTGTCGGAGCTTTCGAGAATTTCGATGCGCACGCCATTGGTACCGTCAAGGGGGATGGACTCGAGGGTCATCATCATCGGCTCCGTTTTGTGAAGTGCCGAATTTAGTCCTGTGCGCGCATTAGAGCCATTGTGCCACCGTTGAAACACTGTTCTTTAAACAGAAATAATTACTGATGCGGAACACGATTGAGAGAAATAACAGGCGTTGAATGCTTTTTTATGTGAGTTTTTAATAATGCGCATTTTTGCAACGCTGTGTTGTCCGGCACGCGACGAGAAGCCGGCCCGGTAAGGGCGCCAGCGCTTCCTTTAAGATGTGGCTGTGCAATGGCGACCTGAGGCGTCAGTTTAGCTGGTTTGAATTTTTCAGGTCGGCTCGCGCACACCCCCGAAGACACCAGAGTTCACATGAGTTCACGCCCACCCGCTGTTCCTCCTTCCCGAGAATCCTCGTCGCTTGCCCCGGAGCGCCTGAAAAAGCAGAAAGCCGCGTCGCTCGTGCTTTACATCGGGCTGATCCTGCTGGCGCTGTGGGTCGTACGCGATTTCATCGTGGTGGTCGCGTGGGCCGGCGTGGTCGCGATCGCGTTGTGGCCGCTGTTGCACAAGGTCGCGAACAACCGCTGGTTCAGAGGCCGCACGACGCTGCTCGCGACGGTGTTCACACTGGTGATCGCGTTGCTCGTGGTGTTGCCGGTCGGGGTCGGGATCGCGCAGGCGCTGCACGAAGCCCATGAATTGAACGACTGGTTCCAGGGCGTGCGCGAGAGCGGCATTGCGGTTCCGCAATTCGTCGAGCGGCTGCCGTTCGGCGTGCAGCAGATCACCGCGTGGTGGCAGGCCAATCTGGCCCAGCCATTGCGCGATTCGGCCGCGATGAAGGGGCTGCACAGCCCGACGGTGATGTCGCTCGGCCGGCATTTCGGCGCGCGCGCACTGCACGCGGGGATGGTGTTCGCGTTCATGCTGATCACGCTGTTCGTGATTTTCCAGGCCGGGCCGCGGCTGTCGGGCTCGCTGCTGAAGGCCGCGCGGCGCGGCTTCGGCGACAGCGGCGCGGATCTCGTCGCGCATATGGCGACCGCGGTGCGCGGCACGGTGTCGGGGCTGGTGGTGGTCGGCGTCGGCGAGGGCGTGCTGATCGGCATCGCCTATTTCGTGACCGGGCTGCCGCATGCGGCGCTGCTCGGCCTGATCACCGCGATCGCCGCGATGCTGCCGTTCTGCGCGCCGATCACGTTCGGCCTCGCGGCGCTGTGGCTGCTCGCGCAGGGCTCGCTCGCCGGGGCGATCGGGCTTGCGGTGTGGGGCTCGATCGTGGTGTTTGCCGCCGAACATTTCGTGCGGCCGGTGCTGATCGGTAATTCGACGCGGCTGCCGTTCCTGCTGGTGCTGTTCGGAATTCTCGGCGGCGCGGAGACGTTCGGGCTGCTCGGCATCTTCATCGGGCCGGCGCTGATGACCGTGCTGATGGTGCTGTGGACCGATCTGGTGGAGTAGTGACGGGAAGCCTGGCGGGCAGTGCGCGTCGGCGCGCGGGGCTGCTGGCCGTCAGGTCGCGCGAGCCGGCAAGACGTCACGGCCGGCCCGGCGCGGTCCCGCCGTCACCTCAAGGCCGCTGATTCGACGGGTGCTCGGTCGCCGGCGGCTTCACGCAGCCAAGCGTGTATTTGAGCGCGGTGGGCAGCAGCGCGCTCCACACGTCCCACGTATGACCGCCGTCGATGATCCGCAGCGCCGCCGGATTGCCCGCGAGCCGCAGATGCGTGTACAGCAGCGAAGCCTCGGCCTGAATATCGAGGTCGTCGTCGCCCGATGCGATGAACATCGGCAAGCGATACGGTCGGCTCATATAACGATCCCACTGCGCCGGGTAGTTCAACTCGTGCCACAAATGCGGATCGAATTGCCGTTCGCCGAACACGCCCACCCGCCGCGCCGCCGACGCGCGCGGCGGCTCGTTCGAATAAATCGCCGGACTGAGCAGCAGCGCGCCGCAGAACAGCTCGGGCTGCGTCAGCGCGTAGCGCAGCGCGCCGAAACCGCCCATCGACACACCGCCGATCATCCGGCCGCCGCGTTGCGTCGCGACCGCGTAGTGCGTTTCGATCTCGGGCAGCAGATCGTCGAAGAACGCGGTCTCCATCTTTTCCTTGCGATCGACGTACCAGTCGGTGCCGCCTTGCGGCATCACGATCACTACCGGCGGCATGTCCTTGTGCTCGATCAGCGCGTCGGCGGCCGTTTGCAGATGGCCTTGCGTGATCCAGTCGTTGGCGTCGCCGTTATTGCCGTGCAGCAGGTAGAGCACCGGCAGGCGCGGACCGTCCGCGCGATAACCGGCCGGCAGATAGATCGTGTAGTTCCAGTCGCGGCCCAGCGCGTCGGAATGAAAATTGTGGCTCGTGACCGTGCTGGCGAACGCGGGCGCAGCGGCAATGACGGCGAGCAGAACGAGGGCGGAACGGAGAAATCGACGCATGTCAGTATCGAAGAGCGGCGCGGGCGGCCGCCATGCTATCAGCATTGACGCCTGATTTGAGATCGGTAGTGGCCGCAGCGGGAGGCAGGCCGCGCTTTATGCGCGCAAACTTTTCTGGGCATGTGAAGAGCGGCGAGCGGCCGAAGCGTCTGAAGCGCCCGAGGGGCTAGAAGGACTGCCGAGAGTTCTTCGAGCAGGAGCCCCGAACCCGGCCGCTCAGGCCGACGTCCGCAGCCGTCCCGCCACGAAGCGTCCGACCAGCCGCTTGAACGGTTCCACCCCGAGCGCGACCGCGAACAGCGCACCGACCGCCGCTGCATCGGCGAGCAGGCCGAGCGGGTAGTTCAGATAACCGTCGGTGGCCCAATACAGCACGGAGTCGATCACCAGCGAGATCACCGCGCCGGCGATAAAGCACAGCAGCCCCTGACGCCCGATCAGCCCGACCCACGGCAGCCGGCGAGCAATCCGCTTCGCCCAGCCGAGTTCGATCAGATTCGCGGTCAGCCAAGCGATCGCGAGGAAGTTGCCCGCGCGCAGGTACGACAGGTTCTGCTTCAGGGTGCCCGGCAGCGGTGTATGCATCAGCACCAGCTTGTAATAGGCGGCGCCTGCGACCACCACGAGCGCGAGCACGCTCACGAGCCAGCCCAGCCGATGCGCGCTGATGCGCTGATAAACCGGCTGGCAGCGCGCGAGCACGCCGAGCACGAACAGCAGCTGCCATGCGAACGGGTTGAAGTCCCAGTGCATGTCCGGCGCCGCCGGCAGGTATTTGCCGATGATCGGCGCGGCGGCCCACAGCCCGATGCTGCCGGCCAGCAGCAGCCACGGCTTGCTCCGCGCGAGCGGCAGGATCGCCGGGACCAGCAGCGCGAAGAACGCGTACATCGGCAGCACCGACGCGAGGTACGGCTGGCGGCGCAGCAGCAGGATGTCGCGCAGCGCGGCGAGCGGGGTGGTGAGCAGATCGTCGAGATCGGTGGTGGCGAGATTCGGCCCGTCGATGCTGAACGCGGTCAGCACCGCGCTGACCAGCAGCATCAGCCCGGCGGTGACCAGAAACGCCCGGTAGATTTCGAACGAGCGGCGCAGGAAGCGCTCGCGCGCGATCGTCTCGTTACGCCGCTCGGCGAGCGCCGCGTACGCGGTGGCGGTCGCGAAGCCGCCGAGGAACACGAACACCTCGGCCGCGTCGCACAGCGCGTACGCATGCAGCGTGACGCGCGACAGGATGCTGCCGCCGATGTGATCGACAACGATGATCAACAGAACCAGGCCGCGGAAAAAATCGAGCTCGATCAGACGGGACGAGGATTTTTGCATTGTTCGTGTCAAAAGCAGCCCCGTGCGACGGCGCGCTGATGCAGCGCGGCGGGCGTCTCACAAGGCTTTTTATATGGGGTTGGGTACTGCGGCGGCGCGGCGCTCGATACTGTGGGAGCGCCCGCGGCCCGCGTCGCCGCGCTCGACCGGGCTCAGTTGGGGGCGCGGTGTCGGCGGGTTGTAAAGATGACCCTTGCCGCGGCAAGTAGTTCCGTTGCGCCGCAGCAAAAGCGCCCCGATTATATTTCTTTCCGTGACAAAAGCGGGGCGAGCGATGCAGATCGCGTTGCCGCTTACCCGAAGCCGCGCCCGGAAAAAAGAGGGAGCCGCACGCAGTGGAGAATTAGCAACAATCTCAAAAATCGGCGCATCCTCTCATGGACGGACCGTCACTGTCGTGTGACGATTTCCGGAAGGCGAAGCACTGATTGAGCGGTCCCGAGAACCGCGCGAAAGTGACGAAAACAGGCGGTATCAAGAATAAGTGGCCGGATCGAGTTGTCCCATTACTCGAGGTGCAGGGAGATCATCATGAACAAGCAAGTGTTCGCGCTGGCTGTCTCCGTTGCTGCGTCTACCGGTTTCGTCGCGCCCGCCGGCGCGCAGACAAGCGTCACGCTGTATGGCGTGATCGATGAAGGGATCAACTACACGAACAACGTCGGCCGCGGACATGTTTATGAACTCGCGAGCGGTCTCGCACAGGGCAGCCGCTGGGGGCTGAAAGGCGCGGAGGATCTGGGCGGCGGCCTCAAGGCGATCTTTCAGCTCGAGAGCGGTTTCGACCTGAACTCCGGGCGGCTCGGCCAGGGCGGCCGGATGTTCGGCCGCCAGGCCTTCGTCGGTCTCAGTTCGCGGCCGTACGGCACGCTGACGTTCGGCCGGCAATACGATTCGGTCGTCGATTACCTCGCGCAGACCACGGCCAACGGCAACTGGGGCGGCGAGCTGTTCTCGCATCCGTACGACAACGACAACACCGACAACACTTTCCGTCTCGACAACACGGTCAAATATACGAGCCCGTCGCTGTCCGGCTTCCAGTTCGGCGGCACCTACAGCTTCAGCAACGACACCAGCTTCGCCAACAACCGCGCGTATAGCGTCGGCGGCCAGTATGCGTACGGCGGCCTGCTGGTCGCGGCCGCCTATCTGCAGGCCGACAATCCGGGCCACGGCTCGAACGGCGCGATCACCACCAACGACGCCGGCTTCGTCGCGACCCGCATGCGCGTGTTCGGCGGCGGCATCACGTATTCGTTCGGGCCGGCGACGGCCGGCTTCGTCTATAGCAATTCGAACTATCTGCAGCCGACCGCCAACGGCTATCTCGGCATCGAGCCGCTGGTGCCGCTCGTGCCGGCCACGCCGCCGGGCGTGCTGCTCAATTCGCTGAAGTACCAGAATTTCGAAGTCAACGGCAAGTACCAGTTCTCGCCGGTGCTGTTCGTCGGCGCGCAGTACGTGTACACGATGGAGACCTACGACGCGTCGAACGGCGGGGTCAAGCCGCGCATCCATACGTTCGGGCTGATGGCGGACTACAACCTGTCCAAGCGCACCGACGTCTATCTGCAAGGCGCGTATCAGCAAATCACCGGCGATTCGACGTTGTCGGTGCTCGACTACGCGTTCATTCCGGGCACGCAGTCGCCGTCGTCGACGTCGAAGCAGGTCGTGGTGCGCGCGGCGATCCGGCATAAGTTCTAGTCCGGTTTCAGCACGCGGTCGCCAGGTCGCGCAAAGCCAGTCTTCGGTTTCGAAGGCTGGCTTTTTTGTTGCCCATTGCCGGCCATTCCTTGCCGCCTGCCGGTCAGCTTCCGAGCGCAATTCAAGTTCCGCGCGCGTCTGCCGATAAGCCGACTATCAACAGCTGTGAATGCAGGTTCGGCCGGCGCTCGCACGGGTGCTTTCGGGTCGACTCGCCACGGTCGCCGTTACGACTTGAACAGCACTCGTAACGTCTGTTTCAGAGTGTATGGACCGGGTCGTTTGTATTAAAAGGCACTTTACAATCCGGCCAGATTTTTGAACGGCGGCTCACGCATTCCACGCATCTATAAAAGCAGGAGTCGAACAGAATGAGAAAACGTTTCGACAGCACGATAGTGGCCAGTGTCGCGGGCGTATGGGTCGCACTGGCGCTCGGCGGTTGCGCGAACATTGGCCAGCAGAACGCGCAGGACGGCGCGACTACGGGTGTCGCCGCTGCTGCCGGCGCGGCGGCGAATGGCGTCGGCGGATCCGCGGCCACGTTTGCGGGCTCCGCGCCGCTCACATTGGACGCCGACGGCAACGCGGCGTCGAAGAAAGCGCCGGCGCTCGTCTATCGCGTCAGGCGCGGCGACACGCTTGCCCGCGTCGCGCAGCATCATCACGTGAGCGTCAGGCAGTTGCAGGCATGGAACGGACTGAAGGCAGCGGCGCGGCTCAAGCCGGGGCAGGTGCTGCACGTTGCGTCGCCCGAAACGGCGCGCGCGGTCCGCGAAGCGAATGCGAATGCGGCGGCCGCGCGGGCGGCGGCATCGGCGCAGGCCGGTGCGCAGACCTCGTCACAACTTGCGGGGCAGCAGTCGGCTCAGGCGGGCGCACCAGCGGTGGACGCCGCCGACGTTCGCGAGGTCACACAGGAAACCCGCCGCCACGCGAATAGCGTGACGCTCGCGTGGCCCGCCACGGGCCGCGTCGTCGAAGCGTTCCAGCCGGGCGAGACGCGCGGCATCGAGATTGGCGGCAAGGCCGGCGATCCGGTGCGCGCCGCCGCCGACGGCAAGGTGATGTACGCGGGCACCGGGCTCAACAGCTACGGCAGCCTGATCATCGTGCAGCACAACAAGGATTTTCTGACCGCGTACTCGCATAACCGCAAGCTGCTGGTCAAGATGGGCGACGTCGTTCGCAAGGGGCAGCAGATCGCCGAGATGGGCGACGAGAGCAATTCGCGGGTGTCGGTCGGCTTCGAGTTGCGGCGCGACGGCAAGCCGGTCGATCCGCTGCCGTATCTGCCGCGCGGTTGAGCATCCCGCAAAAGCTCACCGTGGTTTTATTCAGCAAAGCCAGGTAATTTGCCGGGGCGCGGATCCGTCGCCACCGGCGGAAGACAAAAATCCACTTCCGCGCGTCCGCATTCTTACGTACCTGGTACAAAACGCCTTCGAATAAGGGCTATTCGTGTTGGCGTGGGCATCGGGTGCGGCCGCTTGTCCACTCATTGACCAGACGCAGGCGCTAAACCGCGCGCGGGCCAGGCGCGCGTCCCGGAGTTGAAGCCGCCGTTTTAACGGTGAGGAAATCCGGGAGCGCGCAGTCGCGCACACGTATCTACGACGATGCCTGCACCCCGCGCAGCAGCCGCGCGACTTCGCCGTGGTAATGCAGGATCGCCGGATCGGCCTGCAACAGCGGCAGATAACGCGGCAGGAAGCTGTTGTTCGGCTGCTCCGACGAAAACAGACCGACCACGCCTTCAGCGGTCGCGCGCCGGTCGGCCTCGTCGGCTTCCGTGTCGTCGAGAATTTCGTCGACGCTCGCAATCACCGTCGACAGCGGCGTCAGCCAGCGAAACCCGGACCCGTTGATCAGAATCTGCAGGAACGCCGCCGGCGTGACCGGGCCGAATTCCTTCTCATACGCGGCGCGTTCGTGATCGAGAATCGCCTTGTGCAGCGCGAGCAACGGTCGGCGAATGTCGGAAAGGAATTGACTGCATTGCGGGTCGTTCATCGGCGGCTCCTGCGGTTGAAGTGACGTGGCGCGCTCGCGCATCGCAATCCGCGCATACGGCGCAATGCGAGGTCCGGCGCGCGCCCGTCACACTGACGGGGGATCCGTCGATGGTAACGCATCGAATCGGTGCGCGTTTTACGCTGTCGGGAGGAGAGGGCGGCATTGTCGTGCGCGTCGGGGCGATGCGCGGGCGAGCAATGCGACGCGCATCGTGCGATTGCCGCTTCTCACCGCGCGCCGCACCCTTCAAAGCGCGCTTCCAGTTCCGCGACTACAATCGGCCGGTTTGCTAGCGACGCTCGCGCGATCACAGCCCGCGTTGCAGCCCGCATTAGCGCGACCTGCCGAACAAAACCATCGACTTGTCCCGCTCTGTGCGGCGTCGCGATCCAAACCGCGTGGACCACAACAACATTCATCCCCGGAGCCGCTCATGGCAACGTTCAATATCAACGGCGCAACCCATACCGTCGACGCCCCGCCCGACATGCCTTTGCTGTGGGTGCTGCGCGATCTCGTCGGCCTGACCGGCACCAAGTTCGGTTGCGGGATCGCGCAATGCGGCGCCTGCACCGTGCATCTCGACGGCGTCGCGGTGCGCTCCTGCGTGTTTCCCGCGGCGGCGGTCGGCGATAAAAAAATCGTCACGATCGAAGCGGTCGGCGACACGCCCACCGGCCAGAAAGTGCAGCAGGCCTGGCGCGAACTCGACGTCGTGCAATGCGGCTACTGTCAGTCCGGTCAGGTGATGTCGGCGGCCTCGCTGCTCGCCCGCAACCCCAATCCGAGCGACGCCGATATCGACGCAGCGATGTCCGGCAACATCTGCCGCTGCGGGACCTACCATCGCATCCGCGCGGCGATCAAGCACGCCGCGAAGGGAGCCTGACATGTCCCGCGGATTGCTCGATGCACAGAACGGCGCGCAACGCTCGCCGGCAGATACCCAGCCCGCGCGCGGCATCTCGCGGCGCGGCTTCCTCAAATTCGGCGTGACGGTCGGCGCGGCGGCCGGCGGCGGTCTGCTGCTCGGTTTCAGCATGCCGGCTGCCAGCCAGGACCAGAAGGCGGGCAGGAGCGTGATCGGCGGCGATGCGAACGAGGCGCCGGAAAGCGGCGTGTTCGCGCCGAACGCGTTCATCCAGATCGACACGGCCGGCAAGGTCACGCTGGTGATCCCGAAGGTCGAGATGGGCCAGGGCGTCTACACGTCGATTCCGATGCTGATCGCCGAGGAACTCGAAGTGCCGCTCGACTCGGTCACGCTCGATCACGCGCCGCCGAACGAAAAGCTCTTCATGGACCCGCTGCTCGGCGGGCAGCTGACCGGCGGCTCGACCTCGATCCGCTTCGCGTGGGAGCCGATGCGGCGCGCCGGCGCGACCGCGCGCGTGATGCTGGTCAACGCGGCCGCGCAGCAATGGCAGGTCGATCCGGCCAGCTGTCATGCGCAGGCGGGGCAGGTGACGCACGCGGCGAGCCATCGCAGCGCGAGCTACGGCCAGCTCGCGCAGGCGGCCGCCGCGTTGCCGGTGCCGCAAAACGTCGCGCTGAAAGATCCGAAGGACTTCAAACTGATCGGCACGCCGGCCAAGCGCCTCGATTCGCCGGAGAAGGTGGACGGCACCGCGATGTTCGGTCTCGACGTGCGGCTGCCCGGGATGGTCTACGCGGCGATCGCGAACTGTCCGGTGTTCGGCGGCACGCTCGCGAGCGTCGACGATACGCATGCGAAGAAAATCCCCGGCGTGCGCGAAGTGATCAAGCTCGACAACGCGGTCGCGGTGATCGGCGACCACACGTGGGCCGCGAAACGCGGGCTGCAGGCGCTCGACATCAAGTGGAACGAAGGCGCGGGCGCGCAGGTGTCGATGAAGCGGATCGTCGACGATCTCGCCGCCGCGTCGCAACACGGCGGCGCGGTCGCGCGCAAGGAAGGCCACATCGGCCGCGCCTTCGACAACGCGAAGAGCCGCGTCGACGCGGTCTATCAGCAGCCGTTCCTCGCACACGCGACGATGGAGCCGGTCAACTGCACGGTCCACGTGCGCGCCGACGCGTGCGAAGTGTGGCTCGGCTCGCAGGTGCCGACGCGGGTCGTCGATACCGCGGCGGCGGTCACCGGCCTGAAGGCCGAGCAGATCATCGTGCACAACCATCTGCTCGGCGGCGGCTTCGGCCGGCGGCTCGAAACCGACATGGTCCGCCAGGCGGTGAAGGTCGGCAAGCAGGTCAACTCGCCGGTCAAGGTGGTGTGGACGCGCGAGGAAGACATCCAGCACGACATGTACCGGCCGTACTACTACGACACGATTTCCGCCGGGCTCGACGCGAACGGCAAGCCGGTCGCGTGGAAGCACCGGATTGCCGGCTCGTCGATCATGGCGCGTTTCGCGCCGCCGGCGTTCAATCACGGGCTCGATCCGGACGCGGTCGAAGTCGCCGCCGATCTGCCGTACGACCTCCCGAACCAGCTGGTCGACTACGTGCGGGTCGAACCGCACGCGGTGCCGACCGCGTTCTGGCGCGGCGTCGGTCCGACGCGCGGCACCTTCGTGGTGGAGAGCTTCATCGACGAACTGGCCGCCCAGGCGAAGATCGATCCGGTGCAGTACCGCCGCAGCCTGCTCGGCAAATCGCCGCGCGCGCTGAACGTGCTGAACGTGGCCGCGCAGGCCGCCGATTGGGGCAGTCCGCTGCCGAAGGGACAAGGGCGCGGCGTGTCGGTGATGCACGCGTTCGGCAGCTTCTTTGCGATCGTGCTGGTCGTCGCGGTCGAGCAGGGCGAGGTGACGGTCAAGCGCGTCAATTGCGCGGTCGATTGCGGGATGTATGTGAACCCGAACACGATCGAGGCTCAGGTGCAGGGCGGGATCATCTTCGGCATCACCGCGGCGCTCTATAGCGAGATCACGATCAAGGACGGCCGGGTCCAGCAGAGCAATTTCACCGATTACCGGATGCTGCGTCTGAACGAGACGCCGCCGATCGACGTGCATCTGGTGAAAAGCGGCGAGGCGCCCGGCGGGATCGGCGAACCGGGCACCGCCGCGCTCGCGCCCGCGCTGACCAATGCGATCTATGCGGCCACCGGTACCCGGCTGCGGCAATTGCCGGTCGGCCGTCAACTGCACAGCGCGTGACGCAAGGGAGCCCGAGATGAAAACCACTCTGAAGGGTGTTGGCGCGGCGTTGCGTGCCGCGTTGCCGTCGGTGGCGTCGTTCGCGTCGCTGGCGCTGCTCGCCTGGGCCGCGCAGACGCCGGCCCAGGCCGCCGCGAATTCGCCCGCCGATCAAACGCTGGTGCAGCGCGGCGCGTATCTCGCGCAAGTCGGCGATTGCGCGGCCTGCCACACCGCGCCGAAGGGCAAGCCGTTCGCCGGCGGCCTGCCGATGACCACGCCGATGGGCCGCATCTACACGACCAACATCACGCCCGATGCGCAGACCGGCATCGGCGGCTACACGGAAGCGGACTTCATTCGCGCGCTGCGTGAAGGCGTCGCGAAAGACGGCCACAACCTGTATCCGGCGATGCCGTATCCGTCGTATGCGAAGGTCAACGACGCCGACGCGAAGGCGCTCTACGCGTTCTTCATGCATGGCGTCGCGCCGGTGCAGCAGGCCAATCGCGAGTCGGACATCAAATGGCCGATGAACATGCGCTGGCCGCTGAAGTTCTGGAACCTCGCGTTCCTCGACAAGACCACCTATCGCGACAAACCCGGCAAGGACGCCGCGTGGAATCGCGGTGCGTACATCGTGCAGGGGCTCGGCCATTGCGGCTCGTGCCATACGCCGCGCGGCGTCGCGTTCCAGGAAAGCGCGCTCGACGAAAGCGGCAGCGCGTTCCTGAGCGGCGCGCTGCTCGACGGCTGGTACGCATCGGATCTGACCGGCGAGCACAACGCCGGGCTGGGCCGCTGGAGCGACGAGGATCTGCGCACGTTCCTGAAGACCGGCGCGAATCGTCACGCGTCGGCGTTCGGTTCGATGACGAGCGTGATCAACAACAGTACGCAGAACCTGAGCGATGCGGATCTCGCGGCGGTGTCGACGTATCTGAAGTCGCTGCCGCCGGCGGGCGGCACCAGCGGGCCGCCGTATCGGTACGATCCGCAGACCACCAAGGTGTCGCTCGAGCGTCCCGCCAACGATGCCGGCGCGCGCGTCTACACCGCGTATTGCCTGCACTGCCACGGCGCCGACGGGCGCGGCTTCGCGCCGATGCTCGCGCCGCTCGCCGGCAATCCGAACGTGCTCGCGAAGGACCCGTCGTCGCTGATCAACGTGACGCTGAACGGCACCGGCGATCTGGTGATCGACGGCGTACCGTCGCCGTTCCCGATGCCGGCCTTCGCGACGGTGCTCGACGATCAGCAG
The DNA here is from genome assembly GCF_001931485.1 of Burkholderia sp. SRS-W-2-2016. GTDB lineage: Bacteria > Pseudomonadota > Gammaproteobacteria > Burkholderiales > Burkholderiaceae > Paraburkholderia. The sequence goes on from NZ_MSDV01000059.1 coordinate 62,122, forward strand.
ATCGCCGACGTGCTGAGCTTCGTGCGCGCGGGCTGGAACAACGGCGCGCCGGCGGTTGGCGTGGCGGACGTGCAGAAGCTGCGCAAGTCGACCCAGGCGGCGCAGTAGCAGCGGCGCCCAACCGAAAAAGCGGCCACCGCGCATCTGCACGGTGGCCGCTTTTCTTTACGGGCGGCGCCATCGCGGCGTACCCGTCAACGATGCTGCCCGACCCTCTGGCGCTTTTCGAGCACCCGCGCGTACCACGTCAGCGGAAAGCACATCGCGAAGTAGATCAGCGCGACCATCGCGTAGATCGGAAACGGCCGGAACGCGGCGTTGGTAATCATCGTGCCGGTCTTGGTCAGCTCGGTGAAACCGATGATCGACGCGAGCGCGGTGCTTTTCACGACCTGCACCAGAAAACCGACGGTCGGCGCCACCGCGATTTTCAGCGCCTGCGGCCACACGATAAAGCGCAACTGCTGGCCGAACGTCATCCCGAGGCTCGCGCCCGCCGCCCACTGGCCGCGCGGCACCGCTTCGACGCAGCCGCGCCAGATATCGACCAGATACGCGCTGGTGTAGAGCGTCAGCGTGACCGCGGCCGCGGTCCACGGCGACACGTCGATGCCGAGCAGCGGCAGCCCGAAGAACGTCAGAAACAGCTGCATCAGCAGCGGCGTGCCCTGAAACACCTCGACGTACAGCACGACGACGCGCCGCAGCCACGCGACCGGCGACACCCGCAGCGCGAGCAACAGCAAGCCGACAAGCCCGCCGCCGACGAACGCGATCACCGACAGCAGCACCGTCCAGCGCGCGGCCAGCAGCAGATTGCGGGCGATGTCCCACAGCGTGAATTCGACCATGCTCAGCGCTCCGTCGGCAGTGTGCGCGCGCCGCCGCGCCATGGCAGGCGCCGGCACCAGCTACGTGGCGCAGCGCCGTTGTCATTGCCGCTGGCGCGTGCGGCGCGGCCCGCGAACAGTCCGCGGCCAAAGCGGTTCAGCAATTGCCGCAGCACGATCGACATCAGCAGATAGGCCGCGGTGATGATCAGATACGCCTCGAACGAGCGGAAGTTGCGCGACTGGATGAAGTTCGCCGCGTAGGTCAGGTCGGGCACCGAGATCTGCGAGACCACGGCCGAGCCGAGCATCACGATCAGCACCTGGCCGAGCAGCGCCGGAAACACGTTGGCGAGCGCCTGCGGCAGCACCACGTGACGGAACACCTGGCGCCCCTGAAGACCTAAAGCCTGCGCGGCCTGCAACTGGCCGCGCGGAATCGAATCGATGCCGGCGCGCACGATCTCGGTCGCATACGCACCGAGATTGACGGTCATCGCGAGAATCGCGGCCTGCACTTCGTCGATATGAATACCGAGGCTCGGCAGTCCGAAGAACACGAAGAACAGTTGCACGAGAAACGGCGTGTTGCGGATCAGTTCGACATAGCTCGCGACCAGCCAACGCGCCCATTTCGGACCCGCCGCCGCGATGCTTGCGCCGGCGATGCCGACGATGCCGCCGAGCAGCGTCGATATCGCGGTAAGCCCGAGGGTCACCGCGGCGCCGTGCACCAGCATGTCCGCATAGAGGCCGAAGCCGCTGAAATCGAACGCGTAGCTCATTGCGTCGTGCTCATCGTTGATTCGGATTCCTGCGCGAGCGTGACGGCTCGCGCGTCAGCGTTCACAGATCGGCCGGCAGCGGCGCGCGCAGCCACTTCTGCGAGATCGCGTTCATCGTGCCGTCCTTGCGCGCCTTCGCGATCGTTTCGTCGACCTTGGCCTTCAGACGCGGCTCGTTCTTGTTCAGGCCGACGTGATCGGGCGAGCTGAACAGCGAGAATTTCTGCTCGGGCTCGTTGGCCGGGTGACGCGCGAGAATCGTCGCGCCGACGTCGTTGCCGACCACCATCAACTGCGCCTGACCGGACAGGAACGCCGAAATCGCGCCGTTCGGATCGTCGAAGCGTTTGATGTTCGCCGACGGCGGCGCGATCTTCGTCACGCTCAGGTCTTCCAGCGTGCCGCGCGCGACCGACACCGATTTGCCGGCGAGATCGGCGGCGCTCTTCACCTGCAGCGACTTCGGACCGAACACCGCGAGGTAGTACGGCGCGTACGGCTGCGAGAAGTCGATCACCTTTTCGCGCTCAGGCGTCTGGCCGACCGACAGCAGCATGTCGGCCTTGCGGTCGGCCAGATAGGCCATCCGGTTGTCGCCGGTGACCGCCACCAGCTCGACCTTCGCGTTCAGCGCCTTGCCGATCAGATTGGCGACGTCGATGTCGTAGCCGACCGGCTTCATGTCCGGGCCGATCGAGCCGAACGGCGGGTAGTCCTCGAATACGCCGATGCGCACCGTGCCCGACTTCGCGATGTTGTCGAGCGCGTCCGCATGCGCGCTCGAGGGCAGCGCGCACAACGCGCCGAGCGCGCTCATCGCGAGCGTCGCGGCGAGCGTGGCGAACACGCGGCGCGGCTGCGCGCGGCGGGTCGGTTGGAGAGCGGGGCGCTGGTTCATGGTCTGTTCCTCGGTCGAGAGCGTGAGCGTTGACGGATCCGTCATATGTCGACGCACTGTAGGTTTGCCAAAATCCCGCAACAATCGAAATATCCGCATGGGTTGCATGACGTATGCTCATGGCTCGGCCTTCGCGCGAGCGTTGCGCACCGCCTGCGCGCGCGGCCGATCGCGTATCCTGTCGGCCTGACGGGCAATACCGCGGCGGACGCCATACCCGCCGCCCGATGATTTTTTCTGATCGTGGATAGACCGATGCGACGCCTACCGCCGCTCAATGCGCTGCAGATTTTCGAAACCGTCGCGCGCCATCGCAGCTTTACGCGCGCCGCCGACCATCTGTGCCTGACTCAGGGCGCGGTCAGCCGGCAGATCATCGCGCTCGAGGACTACTACCGGTTTCCGCTGTTCAAGCGGCACGCGAAGGGCCTGACGCTGACCGCCGAAGGCGAAATGCTGCTGCCGGTCGTCAAGGAGAGCTTTGGACGGATCGAGGAAATGTCGCTGCGCCTGACGCGGCAGCGCACCGATCTCGCGCTGAAGGTGCCGACCTGCGTGATGCGCTGGATGCTGCCGAAGATCATGCGCTTCCAGTCCGAGTATCCGGACCTGCACGTGCAGATCACGACCACCTGGCAGCACGCTGTGGATTTCCAGAGCGAGCCGTTCGACGCGGCGATCATCTACGGCTCGTCGCCGGGCGCGGACGTGCAGGCGGTGCCGCTGTTCGACGAGCATCTGACGCCGGTCTGCACACCCGAGCTGCTGAAGGACAAGCCGCTCGCGCAGGTGGCCGACCTCGCGCGCCACACGCTGCTGCATCCGACCCGCGATCATCGCGACTGGAAGATGTGGCTCGCGAAAGTCGCGGAAACGGATGCGGCGGGCGCCGCGGCGATCGACGCCGAACTGGGTCCGAGCTTCGACACGCTCGACATGGCGACCAATGCGGCCGCGCAGGGCTTCGGCGTCGCGATCAGCGATCTCGCGCTGATCGACGAGGACGTCGCCGCGCGGCGTCTGGTGCGCCCGTTCGATACGGTGCTCAAGACCGGCTGGCGCTACTACTTCGTGTATCCGGACGCGGTCGCGCAGCAGCAGAAGCTCAATCTGTTTCGCGACTGGATCGTCGCGCATTGGGAGGAGTGAGGACGGCGGCGCGGCGCGGGCGTTGCACGCGCGCCGCGCCGCCCGCTGATCAAGGCGCGAACGACAGGAACAGATACGCGGCGAACAGCGACAGATGCACCGCGCCTTGCAAAATGGTGGTGCGCCCCGTGCTGAGCGTCAGCGTGCCGACCACCAGCGTCAGCGCGAGCAGCACCATTTCCTTGCCGCTGATGCCGAGCACGATCGGCTGACCGATGTACAGGAATACGGCCGCGACGGTCGGAATGGTCAGCCCGATACTGGCGAGCGCCGAGCCGAGCGCGAGATTCAGGCTGGTCTGCAAACGATCGCCGCGCGCCGCGCGCACCGCGGCGAGCCCTTCGGGCAACAGCACCAGCGCCGCGATGATGATACCGACCACCGCCGGCGGCGCGCCCGCGTTCAGCACCGCGGTTTCGACCACCGGCGACAACACCTTCGCGAGCAGCACCACGGCGACGAGGCTCACCACCAGCAGCGCGCCGCTGATCGACGCATCCTTGGCGCTCGGCGGTTCGGCATGGACGTCTTCGTCGGGCACGCCGGCAAGAAAGTAATCGCGGTGGCGCACGGTCTGCACGAACACGAACACGCAATACAGCACCAGCGACGAAATCCCCGCGAACGCCAGTTGCGAGCTCGACAGGATCGGGCCGGCGCTGGTGGTCGTGAAGTTCGGCATCACCAGCGTCAGCACCGACAGCGACGCGAGCACCGCGAGCGCCGCCGCCGCGCCGCGGCTCTGAAAGTCCTGCTCGAGGTGGCGGATGCCGCCCACCAGCAGACACAGCCCGACGATCCCGTTACAGACGATCATCACCGCCGCGAACACGGTGTCGCGCGCGAGACCGGCTTTTTCCGGGCCCGACGTGAGCATCACCGAGACGATCAGCGCGACCTCGATCACGGTCACGGCGACCGCCAGCACCAGCGTGCCGAACGGCTCGCCGATCCGGTGCGCGACCACTTCCGCGTGGTGGACGGCGGCAAATACCGCCGCGCACAGCGAGATGCCGACCACCGCGAGCAGCAGCGCGTTGCCGGGCACCGCATAGGCGGCGCCGAGCACGATCCATGCGACGAATGGCACGACGAGGGTCCAACGGGGCATCACGGGTGTGGGCGAAGTCATGCGGTCTTCCTCTTGGGTGCGTGTGGAGGGCGGACGAACCGGCGCTCACCTGTTTTTCAATATGGGACGAACCTGAAGCAATATCTCAAAAAGATACGCTAAGCCATTAAATTATAAGGGCTAACGATGATCGAGCGGGCGCTGCGCTGCGGCCGGTTGCCTCGCTGAGCGACGACGCGAACTGGTGCGGTCCGAACGGCGGTCGGGGAAGCGGGCATCGTGCTGCGGAAGGGACGCCGGCGTCTGAACGGACGTCGCGCGTGGAAAGTATCGCGGTTTCGGCGGCGCAGGGGAATCCTGGCTTGAGGCGGTCCGAACACCGTGCGGGATGAAAGCCGTTGCCGGCTGGAGCTTGAGTCTTGAATGGCGCCGATGCGTTGCTTGCGGCATCGGCGCCAATTTGCTGCGTTACTGCGGATTCAGCTTACTGGCCGATCGCGCGAATCGTCAGCGCGTTCTTCACCGAGGTCACGCCCGGCACGCCTTGCGCGGCGTTCGTCGCGAGGTCGATCTGCGCTGCTTCCGGCACCGAGCCGGCCAGCGTGATCGCGCCTTCGCGTGCGCGCACGGTGATGTTGCCGACCGTCAGGCCCTTGGTGCGGGCGAGCACGCCGCGGACCTTGCGCGACAGCGCGCGGTTCGCCGCGCGCGTCTGCTTGGCCGTTTGCTTGGCGGTCGGTGCCGATGCCGCGGGCGCCGCTGCTGCCGCCGAAGCTGCATCGTTTTGTGCGTAAGCGTTGAGGGATGCGAGCACGATCAGTGCGCCGCCGATCATCTTGATTGCTTTCATTCAACTTCTCCTGTTGTCTTAGGTACGTCTGTCTCCCCGGACGGGGACCTTTTATTCACCAGCGGGTACAGCGGGATTCAATCTGAATGGAACAGGTACGGCAGCCGTGCGTTTGCTTCAGCCGGAATGCGCAGCGGGTCCGCCCGTCATTCGACGCGCGGACCCGCAACGCAAACGGCCGTGTAGACGGCCGGAGACACACGATACAGCAATTAGTGCCATGTTGCCGTTAGCGCGCTGGGAAAGTGCGGCGTCGGTACAACGAATGGGCCGATCGCGCACGGGCGATGGCGTGCGGAGCCGGTGCGGCGGGTGTTTTTGGCCATTCTTTGGGATTTGCGGCGGTGCTGGACCCGCGCGTGCGGTTGGTCTCATGCTTGCGGATTTGGCGGGCTGGCTGGCGGGTTTGGCGGCTGGCTGCGATCCGGTTCGTCACTTTCACTCTTTCACTCTCAGCGTCAGGACGTTTCCACCCATGCGATCCGAACCTTTGCCGATTCGACCGTTGCATCGCGACGATCTGCCGGTCGACACCGTCGAACTCGCGCGCTTCATGGTCGGCAAATATCTCGTGCACGATCTGCCCGAAGGGCGTCTGAGCGGGCGCATCGTCGAGACCGAGGCGTACCCGGTCGGCGATTCGACGAGCCATGCGTATGTCGGCCGGCGGCCGTACAACGGCTCGATGTTTCTCGCGCGCGGTCACGCGTACGTGCGGCTCACGTATGGCGTGTCGTACATGCTGAACATGTCGGCCGAGGCGGAGGAGGTCGGCGCCGGGATTCTGCTGCGCGCGCTCGAGCCGCTCGAAGGACTGGCGCTGATGGAAGCACGCCGCCCGGGCGTGCCGTTGCGTGATCTCGCGCGCGGCCCCGGCCGGCTGACGATGGCGTTCGGTATCGGCCAGGCGTTCGACGGCCGCGATCTGTGCAGCGGGCGCGGATTGTGGATCGGCGTGATCGAGACCGGCACCGCGCCGCTCGGGGTGACGACGCGAATCGGCTTGTCGCGCGAAATGCATCGGCCGTTGCGATTCTTCGAGCCGGGCAGCGCATTCGTCAGCGGCCCGCGCAAGCTGTTGCTAGTCCCGCATTCGGGCGCCTGAGCGCGCCGGAGTGCGGGGGACAATTTGCGCTGTCCTGACGCGCGTCGTAGCGAAACTCGCTCGGTTCAGACGAATTGCGGAAATGTCAGACGCAAGAATTACGAAGCCGACAATTGTTACGGCGCGATAAACGCTGCGCCGGACGATGACCGCAATGCAGCGTGAATTATTGCGACGAAAACAATTATCTATCTCGAAATTAAGGGTTTTCCCTTGTGATTCCGATGACTAGACTGAGATCAATCGCTCGACACAACACGTGGCCCGCGATGCACATAAAACAGATTGGAGGTAAGTCATCATGAAATCGCTCATCAAGGCAGTCGCTATTGCAGCCGTCCTCGCCGCACCGGTCGTATCGTTCGCGCAGTCGAGCCAGCAACCCGTCACCCGCGCGGAAGTGCGCAACCAGCTGATCCAGCTGGAACAGGCCGGCTATAACCCGGCGACGGCGAACGACACGAACTATCCGGCCGACGTCCAGGCCGCCGAACGCCAGATCCAGGCGCAAAACCCCACGCTCGCGCAGACTCACCCGGTCGCCGACACCAGCGGTTACGGCGCGCCGATGAGCGGTTCGACCCAGTCGGGCGGGGTGGCCCAGCCGATGACCGGCGCACGCGGCGTGTATTTCGGTAACTGATTGATTGGACACCGGCGCCGGCGCGCCAGGCTTCCGATTTCAGATGCAACAGCCGAAGCCGGCCGGTCGTCCACGCAGCAAAAAGCGGAGCGCGCCGCGATTAACAGCGCGCTCCGCTTGCACCACCCGATTTTGCTATCCAGCGCGACGCACCACTGAACCGGCAAGCGTGTCAGTCGTGCGCGCGTTGAGGTCCTGTTCGAAGGAACCTCCGCTGCCGCAAGGTAGCTTGGCCCAAGCTCTGCGAGGTTTGGGCTTTTTTTGCGTCCGCGTCAGCGGGCAACGGTTGCCGCGTGGCAAGTGATCAGGACTGCGCTCCCGGCTCAGGGCCTTTCGCCGTGGATGTAGAACTCGAGCTGCTGGATCGTGAACTGCTGCTCCGCGATGATGTTCTTCACCAGGTCCCCGATCGACACCATCCCCACCAGCCGTTCGTTGTCGATCACCGGCAGGTGGCGCATGCGCCGCTCGGTCATCAGCGCCATACAGTCTTCGGTGGTCTGGTCCGGGCGCACGAAGCGCACCGCCTTGCTCATGATGTCGCGTACCGGCGTGGCCTTCGACGAGCGGTCCAGCAGCACCACCTTGCGCGCATAGTCGCGCTCTGTGACGATGCCGGCGATGCTGTCGCCGTCGGTGACCACCAGCGCGCCGATGCCCTTGTCGGCCATCAGCCGGATCGCCTCGTAGACGGAATCGTCGGCTCCGATCGTGTACACGCCGGTGGGGTTCGGTTTCGTTTTAAGAAGCTGTGCAACGCTTGTCATGGAGCGGCTCCGTTTCGCAGTGCAGTACGCCGGCATGGCGCACTGTCGTGTGGGACAGGCGCTTCAAGTATAGGCGGGACGTGTGGCCGCGGTACACCGGGAATACGTGGGCGGGCCCGAACGATGCGTGGCGGGTCGGCGGCGCGGGTGCGGGGCGCGGGCGGCTTGGCCTGGCGGTTCCCGCCGTCGCGAAGGGGCATCCACGTATCGCATGCGGATTAGCGGTAAACTCGCAGTCCACACCTCATCCCCGGCGCGACCGGGTTCATGTCAGCACCATTGTTCAACGCCATGCTCACGTCTCAGGATTCATCGCCCGCAGCGGACGGCGCCGTCACCGGCGAATGCGTCGTTCTCGACGCCACCGCCACGCTTCCCACGCGCTACGGCACCTTCACTTCCTATGTGTTTCGGGTGGTCGACAGCGGCGCCGAACATCTCGCGCTCGTGATGGGCGATGTCGCGAACCAGTCGTCCGTGCTCACGCGCCTGCACTCCGAGTGCCTGACCGGCGACGTGCTCGGTTCCTATCGTTGCGACTGCGGCGAGCAGCTCGACCTTGCGCTGCGCTATATCGCGGCCGAGGGTTGCGGCGTGCTGCTGTATCTGCGCGGGCACGAAGGGCGCGGGATCGGGCTGTCCAACAAGATTCGCGCGTATGCGCTGCAGGAGCAGGGGCGCGATACCGTCGAGGCCAATCTCGATCTCGGTCTGCCCGATGATTCACGCGAATACGATTCGGCCGCGGGCATTCTGCGCACGCTGAAGGTCACGTCGGTGCGGCTGATGAGCAACAACCCGGAGAAGTTCGACACGCTGTCGAAGCACGGCATTCCGGTGTGCGAGCGGGTCGCGCTGGCGATTCCGATGCGCGAAGAGAACGAGCGCTATATCCGCACCAAGCAGTTGAAGTTTGGGCATTACTTCGACGAGAACGAGTGAGCGGTTCTGGCCTGTCCGGCATTCAGAACTTAAAACTTAGGGCAGGCCGAAATCGTCGTTGCTGTCGGGGAGCGTGTCTAGCAGGGTTGCTAGTTCGCGCCAGCCGAGCAGGTTCGCGATGGTTATCGCGATAGAAAGCCAGCGTCGGGCAACTGGCCGCTTCGCGTGAATCAGCGACGCGGGTTCGGCTGGCGATGTGTCGGATGCTCCGCGACGCCCGCATTGTTTTGCCTGCACCTCGATGAACGTGCGCCGCAACGGGCAGGTGTGCATGCTTTCTCTCCTCGGTCGATCACATCTTCAAGGCTGTTTCGGCCTTCATCCCACGCTCCGCGCCCGCGTTTCAACACCGGCCACGCGCGACAACAGTGCCACCAATTCATCTTTCAACGTCGTCGCACCGAAGCGCCGCTCGCTGACGCCGGCCTCGACGTCGATGCGGCCCGCGTTGTGCGCGTCGTACAGATCGACGATCAGCCGCGCATGCCGCTCGCCCAGACCCGCGCCGCGTAGCACGGCGTTCCATTCGTCACGCGGCACCGCGTGAGCGGCGACCGGCTTCCCGGACAGTTCTTGCAGCGTGCGGGCGACATCGAGCGCGCTCACCCGCTGCGCGGCTTCGATACTGACGATGCGCGGCGTCGCTTGAGTCTTTCCCGCTCCGCCGTCGAGCAGCAATTGCGCCGCGAGTTCGCCGACGTCCCGCGCGGCCACGGTCGGGAACAGCTTGTCGAGCGGATGATGCAGACTCGGCAGCACACCTCGCTCGAGCGCGACCGGCAGCACGCGCGCCCAGTTGTGCATGTGTTCGGCGGCGCGCAGGAATGTCAGCGAAGACGCGACGCCGCGTAAGCGCGTTTCGAGGTAGTGAAACAGCGTGGTGATGCCGGTGCCTTCCGGCTGTTCGGCGCCGTAGTCCGATAGCGCGAGCAGCGTCGTCGGCGCGGCTTTGCGAAAGGCGGCGACCCCGGCGTCGATCGTGGCGCGCATCGCGGCGGCCGGGTCGTCGTGTGCACGCGGCACCGGACAAAGCCACTGCACCGCGTGCGCGCCATCGATCGCGCGCGTCACCGCTTCCGCATCGTTCAGGTCGGCGCGCGCGATGTCGCAGCCGAGGGCCGCGAGCGCCGCGGCTTGCGTTTGGTCGCGCACCACCGCGCGCACTGGATGGCCCGCGCGCCGCAGCGCGCTCGCGCTCGCCCGGCCGACAGGTCCCGCAGCTCCAAATATGACGAACACATTGCGCTCCTCGATGATCGGTATGACGTCATCGTAGGGACGCGGCGCGAGCAAAGCGCGCAGGCGTGGATGGAGTTGCGCGGAATCGGATGATTTTCTTCGGCGGCAGAGGCCGGGGCAGTACCGAATTTCGCAGCCTCAGCGAAACTGCTAGAAACGCCGCACAATGCACGCATTCCGCCGCCGCCAAGGAGAGCCGCGATGAACGCCGTCACCCCGATCCCCGCACCCGCGCCGCACACCGGTTCGCGCATCGCCGTGCGCTCGAGCAACGGACTCGGCTGGCAGGGCTTCGGCGCGGAGCTGGTCAACGTGTCGGCGGGCTTGCACCGGTTGCCGGCGTTCCGGCATCACCGCGTCGGCGTACACGTCGGCGCGCCGGTGAGCGCGCGCTGTCTGTGCGATGCGCGCCGCCTCACGCGAATCCAGGCGCACGGCGACGCCGATCTGATCCCCGCCGGACTCGAAGGACAGTGGACCGACGACGCCGCCTGCACGATCTTCAGCGTCTGGTTCGCCGACGATTTCGCGCAACGGACCCTCGAGCAACTGACGTCGAAGCCATCCGACGCACAACTGCGCCCTCGTTTCCAGATACGCGATGCGCGCTTTCAGCATCTCGCGTGGGCACTGCGCGCGGAACTCGACGCAGACGACGCGTCCGATCCGCTCTACGCGGAAAGTCTGAGCACGGCGATGCTGGTCCGGCTGATCGGCGGCGAGCCGGTGGAAGGAAAGCGCCGCCGGACACTGGCGCCGCGCACGGCCTCACGGGTGATCGAGTTTATCGATGCGAATCTCGACCAGCGCCTGACACTGGAGGATCTCGCCGCGCACGCGCAACTGAGCGTGCCGCATTTCAAGGCGCTGTTTCGCGAGACGCTCGGCGTGCCCGTGCATCAATACGTGGTGCAGCGCCGGGTGGAGCGCGCCCGCGCGCTACTGCTGCAAGGACGCCTGAGCGCGAGCCGGATCGCGCTCGATACCGGCTTTGCGCATCAGAGTCACATGGCGCACTGGATGGGGCGGCTGTTAGGGGTGACGCCGCGCGAACTGCGCGGGAGCGCGCGTGACGATGCCGCTGCCTGAGGCTCGCGCCATCACCCCGGCGCCGCGCCGGTCAACTGCGCATAAACGTCATGCGCGAGCTGCAGCAACTGCTTGCGATCGATCCCGCCCGACACCGCATAGCCGAAATCGCCGTCGACCCAGTAGAACACGTTGACCGGCCCCGCCTGATACAGCTTGAACGCCGTCGTGTTCGCGTTCTCGCGCCGATGCGAGATGCACAGCGTGACGCGCTCGCCGTTCGGTCCTCGATACATGAACTGTGCGGTCGGACCATCGGCGCCGGGCAACAGGCGGCCGCCCGACAGCATGAAGCCGCTCTTCGACAGCATCGGCGGATGCACCTGGGTGCCGAGCCGGTTCGCGAGCCACTGCACGAAATCCTGTTCGTGCTCGGCGCTCATGTCGCCCGGACGCTCGACAGACGGCATGTAGACCACGTGCGCGACCGCCGCCTGGCGTGCGAAGCCTTCGGCGCTGTCCGCGCTGACCACACGCGCGTCGGCGTGCGGACCGCCGCGTTGGTCGACGGTCTGGTCGACACGAGAATCGGCGGTGTCGATCGCGACTGGCCCGATCAGCTCGCTGCGGTGCATGCCGATACCGATGCCCAGCACCAGCGCGGCCGCCATCCCGGCGAACCGCGCGGCATAGCGCGGCCAGTTCGCGGCGCTCCACGCGCGGCGCGGCGCGCCGCTTTGCAGACGCTTCGGCACCGGTTCGTTGAGCACGCGGTCGTAGCGCTCGTGGAACATGCTGTTCAGCGAAAAATAATCGCTGACGCGCGCGGCCAGTTCCGGATTCTGTTCGAGCGCGCGCTCGACCTCGGCCCGGCGCTCGCCGGACAGCGTGCCGTCCACGTAGCCGTGGAGATCTTCTTCGCCGATCGGCATTTGCGGCTCGCTCATCGCACCACCTGTAATTTCGCTCCGGGCTGAGTGCCCGCCATCAATGCCCGCAGCCGCTCACGTCCGCGCGACAGGCGCGACATCACCGTGCCGATCGGGATGTTCAGCGCGAGCGCGACATCGGCATAACTCATTTCTTCGAGACCGACCAGCAGCACCACCTGGCGCTGTTCGACCGGCAGCCGCTGCAGCGCGTAGTCGAGATCGCGCATTTCGAGCGACTGGATCTGCGCGGACGGCACGGCCAGCTCGCTTTCGGCGATGCTGTCGTCGTCGACCGCGACGTGGACCGCGCGCGCCGACGCCTTGCGCGCCTGGTTCGCGAACACGTTGTGCATGATCGTGAACAGCCACGCGCGCAGATCGGTGCCGGGCTGGAACAGGCGGGTGCGGGCGAGCGCGCGTTCGAGCGTGTCCTGCACGAGGTCGTCGGCGAGCTCGCGGTTATTGATCAGCGCGCGTGCATAGCGTCGTAGACGCGGCACGTGCTCCATCAATTCGTCACGCACATCCATGATGGGTCCCGGTTCTGGGGCTTGAGGTCGGCATCGGCATCGGCATCGGCTTGGTCCGGTCGGTCACGAGGCGCTTCGGTCCGGTCGCGCAAGCGGCCCGCGTATCGCGCCTTCGACCAGCAAACACCTGTGCGGGCATTTTATTCCGTCGCGTTTCGGGCTGCGCTTAACGTGCGGTCCGCTTGCGGTCATCGCGCGGTCATCACGTCGGCGGCGCGCATCAGCCCGTGGGTCCGCGCATTGCCCGCGACGACGAAGCGCTGCCGCTGCGCGGTCCACGTCAGCAGCCGCAGTTCGCCGACCCGGCGCGCGGACCATTGCGGCTGCTCGCGCGCGAACGGCGCCGCGGCCGACAGCACCACCACCGGTTGCTGGTCGCCGTTCAGATAGACGAACTCGTTCGCGCGTTGCAGCGGGCCGAGTTGCAGCACGCGTTGCTCGACCAGCCGCAGCCCGATCGCGCCGAGTTCCGGCGCGGCCGGATCGACGCGCGTCGGCGAAGCGGCGGAAAAGGGCCGTGCGCTGAGTTCGGCGAGCGCCATCACGGCGGCGTTGTCGAGCGCCGGCGCGGACACCTGGGAGGCCGCGAGCCAGCCGCTGCCGGCGGCCAGCGTCAGCGCGACGGTGGCGAACAGTGCAAGCGTACGGCGCGTGCGGCTGGCCGGGAGCTGGCCCCGGCGCCCACGCCCGCGCGGCGAGCCGCCGGCGCGTTGCGGCGCCGGCTCCGACCCCGGCTCCGGCTTGTCGGTGCTCGGAAAGCTTGCCTGAATCTGCGCGTTGAGCCGGTCGTAGAACGCGACCCGCCGCGCTTCCGCCGGATGCTTGCCGAGATAGTCGCGCAGCGCCGCCGCGCGTTCGGGCGTCAACGTGCCATCGGCATAAGCCTGAATCTCGGCTTCCGATGGCGAGCCGCCGGACGGGTGATCGGTCGAGGTCATGGTGAGGCGTGGTCGAAGGAGGGCGGCGATCGGAAGGTGAACACCGCGAGGGTGCGTTTATTCCCGTTGAAAACGATCTTTTTCATGCGCCGTCGATTCAGGAATAAACCCCGCCGTGCGGTGGTTCTGCTCGATGCGAACCCGCACAACTCTCTCAGGAGTCGATCATGAACAAGTTCTCGTTGGCCGCGTTGTCCTTCGTCGTTCTCGCCGCTTCGACCGCTTCGGCGGGCGCGTTGGCGCAGGGCAAGACCCGTGCTCAGGTGTACCAGGAATTGATCGAGGCGCAGCAGAACGGTCTCGACTACATCACCGATGCGTCCTATCCGGACGTCAATCCGATGTTCGCGCCGCAGGTCGAGCAGCGCAAACAGGCGCTCGCCGCGCAGGCGGCGGCCGCCGCGAGCCGCGTCGCGACGACCGGCGCACCGGCTGCCGGTGCGAATTGAATCGACGCAGCGCTTTGCAACTCGCAGGCAACTCGCAGGCAACTGGCGCACAACCGGCGCACAACCGGCGCGCGCGAATTCTTCGAATGAACGCGCGCGCCGGAGCCGGATGGAATAGATCGTCGAAAGCGGTGTTCACCCGAACGTTGCTTCATTCGTCGATCGATTCGTCGATCCATCCGGTAAGGAGTCCTCGTGACACAACCCTCCGTTCCCACGCCGCCGTCCGGCGAGCGGCCGATCTGCGTGCCGTGCCGGCTCGCCGCGATCGGCGCCGTCGTGCTCGCGCTCGCGGGTGGCTTCGCGTACACCGCGGGCTGGCTCACTCCCGCGCGTTTGAGCGCGCCACGCATCATCGATACGTTCGAAGCGAACGCCGGCCCGCATCCCGGCTATCGACGCAATCACGCGAAAGGCCTATGCGTCGAGGGCTATTTCGACAGCAACGGCAACGGCGCCGCACTATCGCATGCGGCGGTGTTCGCGCCGGGCCGCACGCCGGTGTCGGGCCGCTTCGCGGTGCCGGGCGGCAATCCGTCCGCGCCCGATACGAGTTCGCCGGTGCGCAGCCTCGCATTGCAGTTCCGGCTGCAGGACGGCGAAGAGTGGCGCACCGGCATGAACTCGACGCCGCTCTTCGTCGTGCACACGCCCGCGCAGTTCTACCAGCAGTTGCTGGCGACGAAGCCTGATCCCGCGACCGGCAAACCGGACCCGGCGAAACTGAAGGCGTTCTTCGCGGCCAATCCCGAGACCCAGCCGTTCCAGCGCTGGGTGAAGGCGCACGCGCCGTCGTCGAGTCTCGCGAACGCCGCGTATTACGGCATCAACGCGTTCCTGTTTACCGACGCGCACGGGACGACGCGCGCGGTGCGCTGGTCGGTCGTGCCCGACACGCCGTACGCGCCGGTCACTGCCGAGCAGCAGGCCGAAAAGAATTTCCTTGCCGCCGATCTCAATGAACGGCTGCAACAGGGACCGTTGCGCTGGCACCTGATCCTGACCGTCGCGCAAGCGGGCGATCCGACCGACGACGCGACGCTGCAATGGCCCGACGACCGTCAGCGCATCGACGCGGGCACGCTGGTGCTCGAGCGCACGACCTCGCAGGAAGACGGCACCTGCCGCGACATCAACTTCGATCCGACGATCCTGCCCGCCGGCATCGCGCCGTCCGACGATCCGCTGCTGGCCGCGCGCTCGGCCGCCTACGCGCTGTCGTTCAAACGCCGCACGCGCGAAGAGGCGCTGCATCCGGAGGTTCATCAAACGCCGGCCACCGACGCACACAAGGGAGAGCACTCATGAAGTCCGCGCGCACTCATTTCAGTCCGCTCGCGCGGCTGCTGCACTGGACGATGGCGCCGCTGATCGTCGCGATGCTGTTTATCGGCGTCGGCATGGTCGCGACCGTGTCGCGCGCGCACGATGCGCTGGTCGCGCTGCATCGGCCGCTCGGCATTGCGTTGCTCGCGCTGGTGCTGGTGCGGCTGGCGGTGCGCGTCACGCGCGGCAGTCCGCCGTTGCCGCGGGAGATGCCGGCGTTGCAGCGGTTCGCGGCGAAGGCGTCGCACGTCGTGCTGTATGCGCTGATGCTGGCGATGCCGCTGATCGGCTGGGCGATGCTGTCGGCGGCCGGCTATCCGGTCACGCTCGCCGGTTCGTGGCATCTGCCGCCGATCGCGCCGCACAACGTCCAGCTGTTCGCGCTGCTGCGCGCGCTGCATACGTGGCTCGCGTTCGCGCTGTTCGCGACGGTGCTGCTGCATCTGGCGGCGGCGCTGCTGCATGCGCTGATTTTGCGCGACGGCGTGTGGAGCAGCATGGCGCGCGGCGGCCGCTGAGGGCCATGCAGCCATTGCCGTCCCACGCGTAAAATGGCCGGTTACCACAGGCACATGGCAGCCGGCCGGAGCGGGCCGGGCGTCGCTCACGAGCGTCGTCCGGCGCGTGTTTTTGTCCCGCGCGTGCTCGCCTTCGCCGGCTTGAACAGGAATGCACGCGGATGTCGTCAGTTTTCTTCGATCGGGAAAGGATTACGGACTGGCTCGGTGAGTGGACCGTCGCCAAGGCGCGCTCGGTGGGCGCGGTCAGCAACGTGAAATGGCATGGCTCGACGCTGTCGGGCAACGTGCAGGGGTCGCGGCCGCAGCCGTACCGCACGCGGGTGCACTTTCGCACCGATGGCGGCTCGCCGTGGGCGCAAGGCGACTGCACGTGCCCGGTCGGGCGCGATTGCAAGCACGTCGCGGCGCTGCTGCTCGCGGAACTCGACTACCACGACGAGATGGATCACATCACGCAGGTGCAGGACGAGGAAGAGGACAGCGGCGAGAGCGATGGAGCGGATGCGCAGCGCGGTTTCGCTGGGCGGCCGGTGACGGCGCGCATTGCTTTGTCATTCGACGCGCCGTCGCCGGCAATGTCATCTCCATCCCCGGGCGTGCGCCCCGAACTCGTCAGCTGGCTCGAACGCTTTCGCGAACGGGCCCGCGCGGCCGAAGCCGCCGATACCGCGAGCGCCAGCCAGCCCCCGCGCAAAACCGCGCGCACCGAGACGCTCGCCTACCGGCTCAACTGGTCGAGCTTCCATTTGCGCCATGAAGTGGTGCTGCATCGTGCGCGCTGTGACGCCGATGGCACGATCGTCGAAGTCGGCGACAGCTGGAGCGATGTCGAGGCGGCGTTGCTGCGTCAGCCGCGCTTTATCTCCGACGAAGATCTGTCGATCCTGCGCGGCCTGTGGCTTAACCGCTCGCGCGAGGATTTCGGTCAGTTCGTGCTGCGCGGCGCGAGCGGCGCCGAGACGTTGCAGAAACTGATCGCGACCGGCCGCCTGTTCTGCGACTTCGGCATCGCCCCCGGTCAGGCCGGGCCGACGCCGCTCGCGCGGGCCGCCGACCGGCCCGGCAGGATCGAATGGGAGCCGCTGCCCGATCAACGCCTGCGCCCGGTGCTGCGCACCGAACCGCGCGCGAGCATGGTGCTGCCGACCGAGCCGGTCTGGTACGTCGACGGCGTCGCGCACGCGGCCGGCATCGTGCCGTTGTCGCTGCCGTTCCAGCAGTTGCCCGACTATCTCGCGATGCCGCCGATCTCGCTGGCCGAGGCGCCGCTGGTCGCATCGGTGCTGCGCGAGATCGCGCCGGGGCTGCCGCTGCCGCCGACCCACGACGCCTCCACGCTGCGCGTGATCGACGTCGAGCCGGTGCCGGTGCTGACGCTGAACAGCCACGCGTTGACCAGCACGACGAAACTGTCCCGGGTTGCGAAGAGCGCGAAGCCGGGCGCGGCGGGCAAAACACCGGGAACGCCGGGGACTTCGGCGCGCGACACCAGCTCGGTCGAACTGGCCGCCGTGAGCTTCGACTACGACGGCGTCAGCATCAACGCCGACAGCAGCGTGACGCTGGTGCCGCTGCCGGGCGGCGACGTGATCCACATCCGCCGGCGCTACGAGGTCGAGAAAAAGCGCCTGCTCGAACTGCGCAAGACCGGTCTGCAGAAGGTGCCGACGCGCAGCGTCCACGCGGCGCGTCAGTTGCCCGACACGATGCTCGGCCTGCCCGATGCCGACGCGTGGTCCGAATTCGTCAACGACGCGCTGCCGCGGCTCAGCGCGAACGGCTGGCGCGTGACGATGGCGGCCGAGTTCCGCTACAACGTGATCGAGATCGACGCCATCGAAGGCACCGCGCAGCAGGCCGGCGACGGCTGGTTCGATCTGGAGATGGGCATTCGCGTCGGCGAGCGCAATGTGCGGCTCGAACCGCTGCTCGCCGATCTGTTCCGGCGCGACCGGCGCTGGCTGTCCGGCGCGCTGGAGACGATCGGCGACGCCGAGCCGATCGAATTGAAGACCGAGGAAAACAAGCGGCTGCGGCTGCGCGCGGACCGGTTGAAGCCGGTCGTGCGCGTGCTGGTCGATCTGTTCGATTCGCTCGGCGGCGCGCTCGCCGACGGCGCGCCGCTACGCGTGTCCGCGCTCGACGCCGGCCGGCTCGACGCGCTGAACGACACCGGGCGCTGGCAGTTCAGCGGCGACGCATCGATCCGCGAACTCGCGCGCCGCCTGCAGGCCGGCCCGGGGCTGCGCGAAGTGCCGCTGCCGCGCGGTCTGAAGGCCGAGTTGCGCGCGTACCAGCAACAGGGGCTGAACTGGATGCAGTACCTGCGCGAACAGGATCTGGCCGGCGTGCTCGCCGACGACATGGGGCTCGGCAAAACCGTGCAGACGCTCGCGCACATTCTCGCGGAGAAGGAAGCGGGGCGGCTCACACGTCCCGCGCTGATCGTCGTGCCGACCACGCTGGTGCACAACTGGCGCGAGGAGGCGCGGCGCTTCGCGCCCGAGTTGAAAGTGCTGGTGCTGAATGGCCCGCAGCGCAAGGAGCGCTTCGAGCGGATCGGCGAACACGAACTGATCCTGACCACCTACGCATTGCTGTGGCGCGACCAGAAAGTGCTCGCCGGCCACGACTACCATCTGCTGATCCTCGACGAGGCGCAGTACGTGAAGAACGCGAGCACCAAGGCCGCGCAGGCGATTCGCGGGCTGCACGCGCGGCATCGGCTGTGTCTGACCGGCACGCCGCTCGAAAACCATCTCGGCGAGCTGTGGTCGCAGTTCGATTTTCTGTTGCCGGGTTTTCTCGGCAGCCAGAAGGATTTCACGCGGCGCTGGCGCAATCCGATCGAGAAGAACGGCGACGACGTGCGCCGCGCGTTGCTCGCGCGCCGGATCCGGCCATTCATGCTGCGCCGTCGCAAGGACGAGGTCGCGAAGGAGCTGCCGCCGAAGACGACGATCATGTGTCCGGTCGATCTAGAAGGCGCGCAACGCGATCTGTACGAAACCGTGCGGACCGCGATGCAGGACAAGGTGCGCGCGGCGGTGAGCGCGCAAGGGCTCGCGCGCAGTCACATCATCGTGCTCGACGCGCTGCTGAAGTTGCGCCAGGTGTGCTGCGATCCGCGGCTGCTCGGCACGCTGGGCGCCGCCGCCGCGAGCGGCGGCGAACGCGAGCACGAACACGATCGCGCGATGCGCTCGGCCAAGCTCGACCTGCTGCTGTCGATGCTGCCCGAACTGATCGAGGAGGGCCGCCGTGTGCTGCTGTTCTCGCAGTTCACCGGCATGCTCGCGCTGATCGCCGCCGCGCTCGACGAAGCCGCGATCCCGTACGTGATGCTGACCGGCGACACCGCCGATCGCGTGACACCGGTCGAGCGTTTCCAGCAGGGCGAGGTGCCGCTGTTTCTGATCAGCCTGAAGGCGGGCGGCGTCGGCCTGAACCTGACCGCCGCCGACACGGTGATCCACTACGACCCGTGGTGGAATCCGGCCGCCGAGAACCAGGCGACCGACCGCGCGCATCGGCTGGGCCAGGACAAGCCGGTGTTCGTCTACAAGCTGATCGCGGCGGGCAGCATCGAGGAAAAGATCGTCGAATTGCAGGAGCAGAAGGCGAGCCTCGCCGACAGCATTCTGGTCGAAGACGCGGCCGGCGCCGCGAAGTTTTCCGCCGACGATCTCGACGCGCTGTTCGCGCCGATGCCGGAGATCGAGGGGATGCGCTGACGGTGCGCTGAAGATGCGATACGCATCGCGAGAGGCGCTGTTGCGCTAGAAGGGGTCGGAGTGTAACAAAACGTCTAGCTGTGTAAGTGCGCCGCGCGAACGGCTTCTGCTCAGACCAATTTCAGACACGCGCCGCGCGG
Source organism: Burkholderia sp. SRS-W-2-2016 (assembly GCF_001931485.1). Taxonomy (GTDB): domain Bacteria; phylum Pseudomonadota; class Gammaproteobacteria; order Burkholderiales; family Burkholderiaceae; genus Paraburkholderia. Next base: position 82,001 of record NZ_MSDV01000059.1, read on the forward strand.
GACTTCCGTGGCGGCGGCCGTCGGGTGGCGCGTAAGAACTACTTCCCAGGCCGTTACAAACGAAGTTCTTTCATCTTGAGCGCGTTTTTCGGCGGCGCTAACGTGGCAGTACTCGTGCGGCTAGACCCCGGCGAGCGTGTGTAGTCCTCGTAGCGGCGTTGCCTTTGGTCGGGCAACGCCGTATTTTTTTGCCCGCCGTGTTGTGCCGTGCCGTGTCGCGCACAGCGGCGATGTATGACGTTGCATCGCGCGGCGTCCTCGGGGGCGTTCGCAGCTCGGGACCAGGCCGTCGCGCCAGCCGATCACCGCAAATTATTGTTGAGCAAACAACCATCCAAACGGCATGTGATCCGTATTGCATCCGCGCAAACTTCTATCTCAAATTAATGCATGTCGAAGGCATCAAATGAAGTGACATCTGATGCACAAATCTGACAATGTTTAAACGATTTATTTTGGGACTATTCTTATACTACCCAGCAAATTGTTAAATCAGAGGGCTCCGGACGGAGCCCCTGACACGGGATACGCCGACGGGGCCAAACGCCATCCCAGCAGGGGTCTACGTATGCCGTATGACTTCGTTGCGGACACCGGCACTACCCGCCGGACCAGGGAAAAGCCAAGAAAAAACGCGTGAGCCGCTTTCAACCAGGGTTTATCGCGACGGATTGCCGGGACACGGCAGCCGGAAAAAAGAGGGTTTTCGATTATGATGATCTGCCCCGCATAATCGCTGTCGATTTTATATATGCGCTGATTTCGCGCTTCACACGAAGCAGCGCGAAACGGGGAGCACGGCAAGGGACCATTAGTCAGAAAGTAACCGCCGGAGTTTTTAGGGAAGCCGGATCGACGGCTCAAACCGTCATCCCGGTCGTCTGCCGGTTCGCCGGCCGCCAGTTACGAAAGGCGCTGTTGCGTTGTGGGGTTTTATGAGAATTGCAGTCCTCGATGACGATTCGGCTCAGGCCGATCTTGTTTGCCAAACGCTGTCGGCGGCGGGTCACGTCTGCCACGCATTCGGCGCGGGGCGTGAGCTGGTGCGCCAGCTGCGCCGCCAGACGTTCGATCTGCTCGTGCTCGACTGGAACGTTCCCGACATGTCCGGCGAAGAAGTGCTGCGCTGGGTGCGCGAAAGCCTGTCCGAGCGCCTGCCGGTCCTGTTCATGACCAGCCGCGGCCGCGAAACCGACATCACCTCGATCCTGAACACCGGCGCCGACGATTACCTCGTCAAGCCCGTGTCCGGCGCGGTGCTGCTCGCGCGAGTCGGCTCGCTGCTGCGTCGTGCTTATTACCTGAAGCCGCCGGCGAGCAAGGAAGTGTTCGGCGAATTCGAGTTCGATCTGAGCGCCAAGCACGTGGTCGTACGCGGCACGACGGTCGCCGTCACCCAGAAAGAGTTCGAGCTGGCGCTGCTGCTGTTTCAGCATCTGAGCCGGCCGCTGTCGCGCGCGCACATTCTCGACGTGATCTGGAAGCAGGCCACCGACATCCCGTCGCGCACGATGGACACGCACGTGTCGATGCTGCGCAGCAAGCTCGGTCTGCGTCCGGAGCACGGCTACCGGCTCACGCCGATCTACGGTTACGGCTACCGCCTCGAGCGGATCGAATCCGACACGCCGCCGGCCGTCGACAACGAAGCTTCCGCGGCGGGTGAGGCGTGACGAGGTCCGGAAATACGGCCGCGGCGAACGGCGCCGCGATGCCGGGCCGTCGCACGGCGGCATGGCTCGCGGCAGCCTGTGTGCTCGCCACCAGCGCAGCGGGCTGGAGCGCGGGCGCGCAGGCGCAGCCGCGCGGCAAAGCCGGCGCGAAGGCGGCGCCCGTCTATGTGTCGTACACGACGCGCGAAGGCGACACGCTGTACGACATCGCCGACCGTTACATGGCGGATACGACCGACTGGGCGCTGTTGAGCCGCCTGAACCACGTGCCCGCGCCGCGCCGGATGCCGGCCGGCCTCGTGTTGCGTCTGCCGGCCGAACGGCTTCGTCAGGATCAGGACACCGCCCGTGTGGTGGCGACCAGCGGTCCGGCCGAGCACGCATTCGGCACGGCTCCCTATCTGCCGTTGAAGACCGGCGAGACGCTCGCCGAAGGCGATCGCATCCGCACCGGTCCGAACGGTTTCGCGACGCTGGAACTGCCCGACGGCTCCTATGTCACCGTCGCGCAGGACGGTGAAGTCAATATCGACAAACTGCGGCACACCGTGCTGACCGGCGTCGGCGACCGCATCTTCGGCTTGCGCCGCGGCGAGGTCGAGAGTCAGGTCACGCATGCGAAGCGGCGCGACGATCGCTTCCAGATCCGTTCGCCGTCCGTGGTGGCGGGGGTGCGCGGCACGCGTTTCCGGGTCGATTACGACGGCAATACGCAGACCACCGCGGTGGCAGTGCTCGACGGCGCGGTCGGTGTCGACCCGGCCAGCCAGGGCGGCCAGGGTGCCGCGCCGGCGCCGGGCGTGCCGTTGCAGGCGTCCGAGCAACTGGTCAAGGCGAGTTTCGGCAGCGTCACGCGCTCGGGCTCCGCGGTCGGCAGCCCGGTCGAACTGCTGGCGGCGCCGGCGCTGGCCAAACCGGCACGCGTGCAGGACGGCAAGACGGTCACGTTCGACGTCAAGCCGGCCGAACATGCGGTCGGCTACCGCCTGCAGATTTCGCACGACGCCGACCAGCTCGACCTCGTGCGCGACCAGCGCGTGAACGCGCCGCATGCCGAGTTCGGCGATCTGCCCGACGGCATGTATTTCGTGCGCATCGCGTCGACCGATAATCATGGGCTCGACGGCCTGCCGAGCGTCTACGCGTTCGAACGCCGTCAGCTGGGGCTGGAAGCGTCGGCGGCGCAACGTCCGGGCAGCCGCGATTACGAGTTCCGCTGGTTCGTCAGCCACAGCAACGTGCCGACCCGTTTTCGCTTCGTGTTAGCCAGGACCGCCGACCTGAGCCATCCGGTCGTCGACCGTACCGATCTGTCGGGCGGCGAACTGGTGGTCAGCGATCTGCCGGCAGGCGTCTACTACTGGACGATCGTCGCCGAGCAGTTCGAAAACGGCCGCTTCTACGAGAAGACGGGGCCGGTCCGCTCCTTTACGCTGGCGCGCTGACGCTGGTAGATTCGCGATGACGAGCCGGCCGGCCCGTCATCGCCTCCCGAACCGATCGTCCCTTGCCGACCACTCCCACTCGCTTGAGTCTCGATCCGCGCGCCCGTCTCGGACGGCGTGCCGGCCGGCGTTTTCTGATCGAATGGGTGGGCGTCGGCTGTCTGGGCATCGTGGTGATCCTGCTGACCTCGTTCGGCCAGGTTAGCGCCGGCATCGATCAACTTGCGTACGACCGCTTCCTGACGCTGCGCGACCAGCCCAAGCTGTCCGACATCGTGGTCGTCGAAATCGACAACGCGAGCGTCGCGCAACTCGGCCGCTGGCCGTGGCCGCGCAGCGACCATACGCGGCTGCTCGAACGGCTCGCCGAGGCCAAACCCGCCGCCGTGGTGTTCGACGTGCTGTTCACGGAGACCAATGCCGACGACGCCGGGCTCGCCCATGCGATCGCGCTCAGCCCGACCTATCTGCCGGTACTGCTGTCGCCGCCCGACGAGGCCGGCGCACACGCGGTGGTCGAACCCGTCGCGCCGCTCGCGCAGGCGGCGGCCGGGCTCGGCCACATCAATTTCGAGGTCGATACCGATGGCATCGTGCGCAGCGTCGCGCGCTTCCAGGGCGACGACGGCTCGCGCTGGCCGCAACTGATGCTGCTGGTCGCCGACGCGGTCGAGCACGGCAAACTGCAGCTGCGCGGCGGGCTGCCGCCACGCCGTTCCGGCGCGCCGGTGGACGCGCGCGACGACGGCACCGAGGGCCGTTTCCTGATCCCGTTCGGCCGCAACGCGGAGGACTACCCGAAGTTCAGCTTCGCCGACGTGCTGGCCGGCAAGGTGCCGGCCGAGCAGTTGCGCGGGCGCATCGTCGTGATCGGCGTGACCGCGTCGGGCCTGTACGACCGCTTCGCGACGCCGGTGTCCGGCGACCTCGGTCCGCTGCCCGGCGTCTACATCCACGCGAACGTGCTCGACACGCTGCTGACCGGCCGCGAAATCCTGCCGGTGCGGGCGTGGATCGTGTTCGCGGCGTCGCTGGTGGCGCTGGCCGCGCTGCTGGCCGGCTTCCTCGTGCTGTCGCCGCGCCGCTCGCTGCTGCTGACCGGCGCGCTGGCGCTGCTCGCAGCGGCCGGCAGCGCGCTGCTGCTGGACGTCGGCCGGCTGTGGATCTCGCCGGTGCCGGCGATCCTCGGCGTGATGATCGTGTATCCGATCTGGAACTGGCGCCGCCTCGAAATGACGATGGCCTATCTGCGCGGCGAGTTGCAGCGCCTCGCGGACGAGCCGTATCTGCTGCCGGAAACCCCGCAGCGCCGCCGCGAGTTCGGCGGCGACGTGCTCGAGCAGCATATGGCGCTGATGGCGCGCGCCGCACAGCGGGTGCAGGACATGAAGCGGTTCGTGTGGGACAGCCTCGACAGCGTGCCCGAGCCGATTCTCGTCAGCGATCTGGGCGGCATCGTGCTGATCGCGAACCATGCGGCGAAAGCGCATTTCGCGCGACTCGGCGCGCCGCTGCCGGAAGGTCAGCCGATGCAGACCGTGCTCGGCGGCCTGACGCTGGTCAAGACAATCGACGTCGGCGCGGCCTCCGACACCGAGCGCAACCGGTACGCGCACGCGCACTGGCCGGCGCTGCTCGAACCGACCCGCAGCGAATTCGCCGCGCTGATGGCGCAGGGCGTCGAAGTGCGCGACGCGAACGAGCGCGATCATCTGCTGCGCTACGCGACCTGCACCAACGCGCAAGGCGAGACGACCGGCTGGATCGCCGGCCTCGTCGACGTGTCGGCGCTGCATGCGGCCGAGCGGCAGCGCGAGGACGCGCTGCGGCTGCTGTCGCACGACATGCGCTCGCCGCAGGCGTCGATCATCGCGCTGGTCGAGATCGAACGCGCGCGCACCGAGCCGGTGCTCGCGCGCAATCTGCTCGAGCGCATCGAACGCTATGCGCAGCGCGCGCTGACGCTCGCTGACGACTTCGTGCAGCTCGCGCGCGCCGAATCGCAGGCGTACGTGCTGGAGCCGCTGAACCTGACCGAGCTGGTGATCGACGCGAGCGACGAAGTCTGGCCGCAGGCCCACGCGAAGCGCATCGCGCTGCACACCGAGACCGGCAACGACGCCGATGAAGTGCGCTGGATCTACGCGGACCGCTCGCTGATGACGCGCGCGCTGGTCAATATTCTGAACAACGCGGTGAAGTACAGTCCGCCCGATACGCGCATCGAGTGCAGCTTCGCGAGCGCGCCGGCCGCGGGTCGGACGCCCGTGGCGCCGCGCGTGTCATGCACGATTCGCGATCAGGGCTATGGGATCCCGAAGGAACAGCAGGCGGGGCTGTTCGAACGGTTCCGGCGCTTTCACGAGGCGGAGCGGCCGGAAGTGGGCGGGGCGGGGCTCGGCATGGCCTTCGTCAAAACCGTCGTGACGCGCCATGGGGGCAGCGTCGATGTAGTCAGTGCGCCGGGCGAGGGGACCGCATTCACGATCTCGCTGCCCGCGCTCGACGATGCGCAGCTCGACGAACTGGTCGCGCCGCGCGCCTGATGTAGCAGATGTATTCGCTGTACCCGCTGTACCCAATGTACTTGAGAGAAAACAAAAAATGGCAAAAGTCGCCTATCTCTGTGCCGCGCTGGCCGCGGCGAGTCTGACCGCCTGCGCGGGCTTGAGCGCCAACGTGCATTCCGTTGCCGATAGCGCCGAGACTGCGCTGCACGGCGAGCAAACCTATACGATCGCGCGCACCCAGCCGCAGGAGGACAGCGCCGATCATCCACGGGCCGAACAGCTGCTGCGCGATGAACTGGCGCGGCATGGTTTCGTCGAGACCGCGGGCAAGCCCGCGCATTATCTGGTGTCGATCGCGTATAGCACGCGGCGGGCGTCGATCGGGATCGGCGGCACCGACTGTACGCCGGCCGACTGCGGCAAGGGTGGCGACGGCCTCGGCGCGCTGCTGTTCGGCAACCAGTATCAGCACGCGCTGACGCTGCGCTTCTTCGATGCCACGAGCGGTGCGCAACGCTACAAGGTCAGCTCGGTGTTCGTCGATCGCGATGCGGATCCGCTGCATGCGTTGCCGCTGCTGATGAAGACCGCGCTCGCGAAGCTGCCGTTCGAGGCGCCCGGCGACTGGCGCGTGAAGCTCCGCGTCGATAAGGCGAGCGGGGAGCCGAGTGTCGAGTCGATGAAGCCGTTGGAGCGTTGAGGGCTGAGCGGGGCAGCGGCTCAGCCGCTCGCGCTGCCGCGCTACTTTTGCTCCGGCTCCCCCTCCGGCCAGCCGTTCTCGAACACGCAATCGGCGAGCGGCAGACGGCTGGCCCAGCGCTCGGTTTCGAGCATCGGTTCGTCGTAAAAGCGTTCGACGTGCCCGAGGCACAGAATCGCGACCGGCCGCGCGCCTTCCGGCATCCGCAGCAATTCGCGCAGCGCGTCGACGTCGAACAGCGACACCCAGCCGAGCCCGAGTCCTTCCGCGCGCGCAGCGAGCCACATGTTCTGGATCGCGCACGCAACCGACGCGAGGTCCATCTCCGGCAGCGTGCGGCGCCCGAAGATATGGCGCTCGCGCCCATCCATCAGCGCGATCACCAGCAGTTCCGCGCATTCGCGCATCCCTTCCACCTTCAGCTTCATGAACTCGTCGCGGCGTTTGCCGAGCGCGTCGGCGGTCGCGAGCCGTTCGCGTTCGACGATCTCGCGCAAGCCGGTACGCAGCGCGGTATCGGTGATCCGCACGATGCGCCACGGCTGCATATAGCCGACGCTCGGCGCGTGGTGCGCGGCGTCGAGCAGCCGCCGCAACACGGCCGGGTCGACCGGATCGGGCACGAAGTGGCGCATGTCGCGCCGTTCGTAAATCGCGCGATAGACCGCGTCGCGCTCGGAGTCGTCAAAAGGCTTCGCCATGAAAGAGGGCGGCCGTGAAGGCCGGGTTGGAGGGCCAGTAAGCGTGCATGTAGGATGCCACGAGCGAGCCGACGCGGAACAGCGCTTCGCCCGGCGCATCGCTGTGCGCGCGGGTCGCCGAGCGCAGCGGCGCGAGCGGCGTGTCGAGCTTCGAGTAGTGAAACGTGTGGCCGGTCAGCGGGCCGTGCAGGCCGTCGAGCTGCTGCATGCCGAGCGACGTGAAGCGCTTTTGCATTGTCGCGTGACCGGGCAGCAGGCCGAGCATCGGTGTGCGGATCCCTTGTGCATCGGTCAATGTTTCCAGCAGATAGAGCATGCCGCCGCATTCGGCGACCAGCGGTTTATCGGCCGTCGCGTGTGCGCGGATCGACGCGGCGCTGGTGGCGTTGCCGGCGAGCGCCGCCGCATGCAGCTCCGGATAGCCGCCGGGCAGGTAGAGCGCGTCGGCGTCGGCGGGCAGCGGTTCGTCGGCGAGCGGCGAGAAGTAGCTGAGCCGCGCGCCGAGCGCTTCGAGCAGCGCGAGGTTGGCCGGGTAGATGAACGAGAACGCGGCATCGCGCGCGATCGCGATGTGTTGGCCGTGCAGCAGCGGCGGCAGCGCTTCGGGCAGGGGTGTGCTGAACTCGACGGCCGGCGGCAAGTCGGCCAGCGCGGTGGCCGCGAGCGTGTCGGCCGCGCGCTCCAGACGCGCTTCGAGATCGGCGATTTCGTCGGCCTGGTGCAGGCCGAGATGGCGGTCGGGCAGCGTGATTTCATCGCTCGCGCAAATGTGGCCGCACCAGCGCAACTCGGGCGGCAACGACTCTTCGAGCATCTGCGCATGCCGCGCGGAACCGACCCGGTTCGCGAGCACGCCGTGAAACGGCAACCGCGGCTGAAAGCGCGCGAGACCGAACGCGAGCGCGCCGAAGGTCTGCGCCATCGCCTGCGCGGAAATCACCGCGAGCACCGGCACGCCGAACGCGGTCGCCAGATCGGCGCTGCTCGGCGTGCCGTCGAACAGCCCCATCACGCCTTCGATCAGGATCAGATCGGCCTCCTGCGCGGCCTGCGCGAGCAGGTTGCGGCACGCGCTCTCGCCGACCATCCATAGATCGAGCGACAGCACCGGCGCGCCGCTCGCGCGCGCGAGGATCATCGGGTCGAGAAAATCCGGGCCGGTCTTGAACACCCGCACGCGCCGGCCGAGCCGCCGGTGATAGCGCGCGAGACCGGCGGTGATCGTGGTCTTGCCTTGTCCCGACGCGGGCGCGCTAATGAATAGCGCGGGGCACGCGCTCATCGCTCAGAACTCCACGCCGCGCTGCGCTTTCACGCCCTGCTCGCGGTACGGATGCTTGATCGCGCGCATTTCGGTGACGAGGTCGGCGGCTTCGATTAGCGCGTCGGGCGCGTGGCGGCCGGTCACGACCACGTGCAGCATCGGCGCGCGTGCGTTGATCACCGCGAGCACTTCGTCGAGCGGCAGGTACTCGTATTTGAGGACGGTGTTCAGCTCGTCGAGAATCACCATCTGGTAGTCGCCGCTTTCGATCATCCGGCGCGCCTCGTCCCAGCCCTTGCGCGCGGTCGCGATGTCGGCGTCGCGGTTCTGCGTGTTCCACGTATAGCCGTCGCCCATCGTGACGAAGTCGCATTGCGCGATCGCGCCGAGGAAGTCGCGCTCCGACGTATGCAACGCCCCCTTGATGAACTGCACGACGCCCAGGCGCATGCCGTGGCCGAGCACGCGCACGGCCATGCCGAACGCCGCGGTGCTCTTGCCCTTACCGGTGCCGGTGTTGACGATCAGCAGACCTTTTTCGACGGTCGCGGCGGCCTGCTTCTTTTCGTGGCCTTCGCGGCGGCGTTCGGTCATGCGTTGATGCGATTCGGTATCGGTTTTCATCGAGGGTCCTGGTTGGGAGGGGCCGGGTGGGCGGCGCTGGATTGAGGAGCGGCGTCAGCGTGCGGAGCGTCGCTGGCGCAGGCGATCGCGACGGTGATGCCGGCGTGGACGGTTTTGCGCACGAGCAGCAGTGCGTGCGATGCGGGCGTGGCAGGGTCGGCGGCGCAGCCGGTGTTCGCAACGCTGGCGGCGTTGGCGGTGTTCGCGGCGATTGCCGTGTTTGCGGTGCTCGCTGCGTGGCTCGCCGCCAGCAGCGCGCACGGCTCGCAGACGCCGTCGACGCCCAGATGCGCGTGCGCGGCCGCCGACGGCGACGTCACCGGGATCGCGGCGATCTGCTCGCGGGTAAACAGTTGCAGCGGCAGCGCGTGGCGTGCGCAGAATTCGAGCAGGCCGGCTTCGTGGGCTTTGCTGTCGATCGTCGCGACATTGACGATCCCCGCGAACGGATGAGTGCCGAGCGCGGCGCGCACCGCGGCTTCGATATCGGCGGCCGTGCTGTTCGAACGGCAACCGATGCCGACGCTTAGCGTTTTCGGCAAACCGGCGCCGTGTGCGGAGTCTGTGCGACCAGCGGCTGATGCGGCCGCTCCGGGCGACGGCATCGGTCGTGCTTCGGCGACTGCCGTGTCGCCGGCTTCGTCGAACCGCGCGCGGCGCGTTTCGCTATCGCGCTGTGCCGCCGCCTCCCGAGCCAGCGCGAGCGACGCCACGCCGCCGATCACAACGATCGCCGGCGAACCAAGACCCGCCCGCGCGACCGTTGCGGCAAAGTCACCGAGCGGCGCAAGCGCATGACGCTGTTCGGGCCGCGTCGCCGCTTCGATCGCCGCGCACGGCGTATCGGCGCGCATGCCGACCGCGAGCAGCGCGGCGGTGATTTCCGCGAGCCGGCGCATGCCCATATAGATCACGAGCGTCATACGGGTCGCGACTAGCGCGGCCCAGTCCGGCTCGCCGCTGCCGGCGCCGTGTCCGGTGACGAACACCACGCCCTGCGCATGCTCGCGATGCGTGACCGCGATGCCGAGCGCCGCCGGCGCGGCAATCCCCGCCGTGATGCCGTTGATCACATCGACGCGGATCCCTTCGGCGTCGAGCGCCTCCAGTTCCTCGCCGCCGCGCCCGAACACGAACGGATCGCCGCCCTTCAGGCGCGCGACGCTACGCCCGGCGCGCAGATGCGTGAGCATTTGCGCGACGATCTCCGCCTGCGGGGTAGACGGATGGCCGCCGCGTTTGCCGACATAGACGACCTGCGCATCGGCGCGCGCGAACTGCAGCACATCGGGATTCACGAGATCGTCGACCAGCACGACGTCGGCCTCGCCGAGCGCGCGGGTCGCCTTCAGCGTCATCAGTTCGACGTCGCCGGGACCGGCGCCGATCAGCCACGCGCGCGTCATCGCGGCGGGCATGGGCTTCGCCATGCGGTGCGGGAGGGAGAAGGCCGGCGCGCATCGTCGCGCGCGGCAGTAAAGAAAGAAGTCATGCGGTACTGCGAATCCTGGCGCGGTTCATCGCGCGTTGCATGGCGGCGGGTTCGTAACAACAGAAACAACCGAACCAGCCAACGCCACCCGCGCACGATGCCGAGCTTGAACGCCTTCACATCCGTTCCCCGCGGATTCCGGCGGCCGGCGACGCAACCGCGCGCATCCACGTACCAGACGTGATGCGGGCGACGCCGCCTCCGCGTCTGGCCGGTATCCGGGCTGGCGGCCTCACGCGCTTTGCCTTCCCGTCCCGGCTTACGGACTCGCGCGAACGCGCATCCTCAGGACAGTGGCATCAAAAACGCATGCGCGACGCGGCCGGAACGGCGCTTGCGTCGCAGGTCGCTTACCGTTGCGGGGACAGCACAGGTTGAGCGCAAAAAGCGCGGCCTGTTTCCCGTTTAACTGCACACGCGAACGCATGTGCGGGCACCAAACGCGCGCATACGATAGCACACGGCGCCCCGCCGGATAAGGGCTGGCGGCGTTTGGACGGCCCCGCGTTGCTTGACTGGGCGAAGCCGCGCGCCTACACTCGCACGCACTTTGGGTGCTCGCCCGCGCGTTCGTGCGCGGGCAGTTAAACGGGAAACAGGGAGCCATCTGCTCTGGAGCGGCTAACCTGTGCTGTCCCCGCAACGGTAAGCGAAAAGCGGTAACGGTCGAATGGCCGGACACCGCGAAGCCGGCTTCGATGTCCACGCGCAAGGCCGCGTCGGCATATCACCACTGGACGAGAAATCACTCGACCGGGAAGGGGAAGCGGCTCATTCGCCAGCCCGGATACCGGCCCGAAGATGCAGGACGTACGCCGCGGGGATGCGGCGACACGTTCATGACCTCACTTCCGCTTTCTGTGTTCCCGTTGCCGCGGCGCCGCCGTCGTTCGTCCATTTCACGCGCGAACCGTCCGACCGCCGACGCAACGCTTACGGATGGACCTCACGATGCAAACTCAATTGCGCAAGACTCCCGTCACGATCGTCACGGGCTTTCTCGGCAGCGGCAAGACCACGCTGCTGCGGCACATCCTCCAGCATGCGGACGGCAAGCGCATCGCGGTGATCGTCAACGAGTTCGGCGAACTCGGCATCGACGGCGAAATCCTCAAGGGCTGCGGAATCGGCTGCGACGAAAACGGCGTCGAGACCGAAGGGCAATTGTATGAACTGGCGAACGGCTGCCTGTGCTGCACCGTGCAGGAAGAGTTTTTCCCGGTGATGGAAAAGCTCGCCGAGCGGCGCGGCGAGATCGATCACGTGCTGATCGAAACCTCGGGGCTCGCGCTGCCGAAGCCGCTGGTGCAGGCGTTCAACTGGCCGCAGATCCGCAACGGTTTCACGGTCGACGCGGTGGTCACGGTGGTCGACGGTCCGGCGGCCGCGAGCGGCCAGTTCGCCGATAACCCGGTCGCCGTCGATGCGCAGCGCAAAGCCGATCCGAATCTCGATCACGAGTCGCCGCTGCACGAGTTGTTCGAAGACCAGTTGTCGGCGGCCGATCTGGTGATCCTGAACAAGACCGATCTGATCGATGACGCGCAGCAGCGCGCGGTCGAAGCCGCGATTCGCGATGAGATTCCGCCGCAGGTGAAAATCGTCCACGCGCAAAAGGGGCAGCTCGATCTGCATACGCTGCTGGGTCTTGAAGCGGCGTCGGAGGAAACGATCCATCTGCGCCACGACCATCACGGCTCGGCCGACGATCCCGACCATCATCACGACGAATTCGATTCGGTGGTCGTACAGACGCAGGCAGGCTCGCGTGAAGCGGTGCTCGCCGCGTTGCAGACGCTGGTCGAAAACCACACGATTTATCGCGTCAAAGGCTTCGCGGCACTGCCGGGCGCGCCGATGCGGCTGGTGATCCAGGGCGTGGGGCGGCGCTTCGACAGCTATTTCGACCGCCGCTGGCAGGCCGGCGAAGGCGGCGACGGTTATCCGAGCCGCTTCGTGCTGATCGGCGAAGACCTCGATGCGCACGCGTTGCAGCAGGCATTCGACGCGGCGTTGCAGGCGAGCGCCGGTGCCCCCGCGTCCGCCACCGCCGCCGCAAAGTAAAGGGCCTCAGCACATGCATCTGCTGCGCACGACGCCGGGCGGCTTCGTCGACGATACTCAAGGCGTGATCCGCATCGATCAGCAGCCCGCGGATATCGTCGTGCTCAGTTCCGCCGACACCACGCTGTCGCTGCTCGCGAGCGTGGTGCCGCGCCTGGGCGACGGTTTCCCGAGCGTGCGGCTCGCGAACGTCACCTATCTGCGCCAGCCGGCCTCGGTCGATTTCTACCTCGACGACGTGTTGCGGCACGCGCGCGTCGTTGTGGTCGATCACCTCGGCGGCGAGGCTTACTGGCCGTATGGGATCGAGCAGGTGGTCGCGCTCGCGCAGCGCAACGGCCAGACGCTCGCGATGTTTTCCGGCGACCTGCAGGAAGATCCGAACCTGACCGCCCGCAGCACCGCGAGCCCCGAGCTGTGTCAGCAGCTGTGGCGCTATCTGCGCGAAGGCGGTCCGCAGAATGCCGAGGCGTTTCTGCGCTGCATCGCGTACCGCGCGTTCGACTGGGGCCGCGAGCCCGAGCCGCCGCGCGCGTTGCCGGCCGCGTCGCTCTATCATCCGCGGCGCGATCTGCCGACCATCGCCGACTGGCAAGCGCGCTGGCGGCAAGACGCGCCGGTCGTCGCGATCCTGTTTTACAAGGCGCATCTGCAAGCGGCCAATACCGCGGTGTTCGATGCGTTGATCGACGCGCTCGAAGCGCAGGGGCTCAATCCGCTGCCGCTCGCGATCACGTCGCTGAAGGACGCGGTGAGTCGCGAAGTCGTGCAGTCGCTGTGCGAGCAGCATGGGGCCGCGCTGGTGCTCAACACGACCGCGTTCGCCGCTTCCGCGATTGACGACCCCGAGCCGCTCGCGCTCGCCGGCGACGCGCCGGTGCTGCAGGTGATCCTCAGCGGCGGCAATCGCGAGGACTGGCTGAAGGACAACCACGGCCTCAATTCGCGCGACATCGCAATGCATATCGCGCTGCCGGAAGTGGACGGCCGCATCATCACGCGCGCGATCAGTTTCAAGGGGCTCGCGTATCGCTGTCCGCATACCCAGGTCGATGTGGTGCGTTACCAGCCGGACCTCGAACGGGTGCGCTTCGTCGCCGAGCTGAGCGCCCGCTGGTGCCGGCTGCGTTCGCTCGACAACGCCGACAAGAAACTCGCGCTGATTCTCGCGAACTACCCGATGAGCGAAGGGCGCATCGGCAATGGCGTCGGGCTCGATACGCCGGCCTCGGTGGTCGGCATTCTGGCGATGCTGCGCGACGAAGGCTATCGCGTCGGCGACGTGCCGAACGATTTGCCGGCAGACGGCGACGCGCTGCTCGCGCGGCTCACCGCTGGCGTGACCAACGATCCGGTCGTGCGCGATCTGCGCCCGGCGCTGCAAAGCCTCGCGCTCGACGACTATCTCGCGCATTTCAACGCGTTGCCCGCCGCCGTGCGCGACGCGCTGAACGCGCGCTGGGGCCGCCCCGATCAGGACCCGACGCTGCGCCGCGGGCGCTTCATGATCGCGGGCTGGCGCTGCGGGCAGGTGTTCGTCGGCATCCAGCCGTCGCGCTCGCGCGAGCAGGGCGACTATGCGAGCTATCACGACGCCGAACTGGTGCCGCCGCATGCGTATCTGGCGTTCTATTTCTGGCTGCGTCATCAGTTCGGCATCGATGCGGTCGTGCACGTCGGCAAACACGGCAATCTCGAATGGCTGCCCGGCAAGAGCGTCGCGTTGAGCGATGCGTGCTGGCCCGATCTGATTCTCGGACCGCTGCCGCATCTGTATCCGTTCATCGTCAACGATCCCGGCGAGGGCAGCCAGGCGAAGCGGCGCGCGCAGGCGGTGATCGTCGATCACCTGATGCCGCCGCTCACGCGCGCGGAAAATTATGGACCGTTGCAGGACCTCGAGCGCCAGGTCGACGAGTACTACGAAGCGCTGATGGTCGATCCGCGCCGCGCGAAGCTGCTGCGGCGGACGATTCTGGCGACGATCGTCGAGCATCGGCTGCATGAGGAGCTGAGTCTCGCCGCGCCGAGCGGACAGGACGACGAGGACGCGCTGCTCACGCGCGTCGATGCGTGGCTGTGCGAATTGAAGGAAGCGCAGATTCGCGACGGGCTACACACGTTCGGGCAGTCGCCGCGCGGCGTGCAGCGGCGCGACACGCTGCTCGCGCTCGGGCGCTTTCCGATCGGCGATGGCCGGGGGCGCAACGCGGGTTTGATCGATGCACTGGCGCGCGATCTGCGGATCGATCATTTGTTCGATCCGTTGAGCGTCGATTGGGCGGCGGCGTGGGACGGTGCGCGGCCGGACGTGCTGCAACGGGTCAGCGATGCGCCGTGGCGGCATTACGGCGATACGCGCGAGCGGCTGGAATTGCTGGCGGCGGCGTTGTTGCGGGGTGTGTGTGGTGATGGCGGTGGCGAGGATGGTGACGCCAATGCGTTGCCAACCGCGACAACGCCCGAATCCGACTTGCCGCAAGCGGCTCAGGTCATCGCCCGTTTGCGCGACGACGTACTGCCGCGCCTCGACGCGTGCGGTCCGCAGGAAATGACGCAACTGCGGCGCGGCCTCGCGGGACGTTTCGTGCCGCCGGGCCCGAGCGGCTCGCCGTCGCGCGGGCGCCCCGACGTGCTGCCGACCGGCCGCAACTTCTATTCGGTCGATACCCGCGCGGTGCCGACCCAGGCCGCGTGGGCGCTCGGCGTGAAGTCGGCGCAGCAACTGATCGAACGGCATCTGCAGGAACACGGCGATTATCCGCGCGCGATCGGCCTGTCGGTCTGGGGCACCGCGACGATGCGCACCGGCGGCGACGACATCGCGCAGGCACTCGCGCTGCTCGGCGTGCGGCCGAAGTGGGCGCCGGGCAGCCATCGCGTGACGGACTTCGAAATCATGCCGATTGAAGCGTTCGACCGGCCGCGTATCGACGTCACGTTGCGCGTGTCGGGCTTCTTCCGCGATGCGTTCGCCAATGTGATGCATCTGTTCGACGCGGCCGTGCAGGCGGTCGCCGAACTCGACGAGCCGGCCGAGCTGAACCCGATTCGCGCGCGGGTGCTGCGCGAGCGCGATGCGCTGATCGCGCGCGGGATGGATGCCGCCGAAGCGCGCAAGCGCGCCGGCTGGCGCGTGTTCAGCGCGCGGCCCGGCTCGTATGGCGCGGGTTTGCAGGAGATGATCGATTCGCGTCAATGGCAGACCGACGCCGATCTCGCGAATGCGTATCAGGCGTGGGGCGGTTACGCGTACACGCAGAAAAGCGCGGGCGAGGAAGCGCGCCAGGCGTTCGGCACGCGCCTCGCCGCGATGGACGTGGTGCTGCAGAACCAGGACAACCGCGAGCACGACGTGCTCGATTCGAACGATTACTACCAGTTCCAGGGCGGCATGGTCGCGGCGGTGCGGCACCTGGCCGGCGAGCAGCCGCGCGTTTATCACGCCGATCACAGCAATCCGGCCGCGCCGCGCGTGCGCACGCTGCAGGAGGAGATCGCGCGCGTGATCCGCTCGCGGGTGGTCAATCCGAAGTGGCTCGATGGCGTGAAGCGGCACGGCTACAAGGGCGCGGCCGAAATCGCCGCGACGGTCGATTATCTGTATGGGTACGACGCGACCGCGCGGGTGATCTCCGATCATCAGTACGCGCTCGTCGCCGATGCTTATCTGAACGACGCCGATACGCGCGAGTTCATGCAGCGGCACAATCCGCACGCGCTGCATTCGGTCTGCGAGCGCCTGCTCGAAGCGATCCAGCGTGGACTGTGGCAGCAACCCGGCGACTATCGCGCGCAGGTGGAAACGCATCTGCTGGCGAGTGAACAGCAGATCGAAGGAAGGTAGATATGAGTGGAGCGACGCGGGATGTGGGCGGTGCGGGAGTTGGCGCGGGTGGCCTGGACCTGGACGGTGTGGTCGATGTGAGCAGCGCGGGCGGTTCGAGCGGCGCGAAGGGTTTGGCCGGGCCGGATGGTGTTGGCTATGCGAATGGTTCGAGCAGTGCGAGCGGCCAGAGTAGTCATAGTCGTCCGGGCGGTTCGAGCAGTACGGGAGGTGCGGACGGTTCAGGCGTTTCGAATGATTCAGTGAGTCCGAACAGTGCAAATGGCGCGAGCAGTTTGACCGCTCAGGGCGGCTCGCCTGGTTTCGGCACAAGCCCCGCCGCCGCCCGCCCGGTTTTCCCGTTCGCCGCGCTGATTGGCCAGACGCCGTTACAGCAGGCGTTGCTGCTCGCGGCGATCGACCCGAGCCTGGGCGGCGTGCTGATCAGCGGACCGCGCGGCACCGCTAAATCCACCGCGGCGCGCGCGCTCGCGGAGCTGCTGCCGGAAGGGCAACTGGTGAATCTGCCGCTCGGCGCGAGCGAAGATCGCCTGATCGGCACGCTCGATCTCGAAACCGTGCTGCGCGATGGCTCCGTGCGCTTTTCGCCGGGCCTGCTCGCGAAGGCGCATCGCGGCGTGCTGTACGTCGACGAAGTCAATCTGCTGCCCGACGCATTGGTCGACGCGTTGCTCGATGCGGCCGCGAGCGGCGTGAACACCGTCGAGCGCGATGGCGTGTCGCATAGCCACGACGCGAGCTTCGTGCTGATCGGCACGATGAACCCGGAAGAGGGCGAGCTGCGGCCGCAATTGATCGACCGCTTCGGGCTGATGGTCGAATTGCAGAACGCGTTCGAGCCGCCGATGCGCCAGGCGATCGTCAAGGCGCGGCTCGCGTTCGATCACGATCCGGCTGGTTTTCGAGCTGCTTATGCGCAGCAACAGGCCGACTACGTCGAGCGGATTCGCGCGGCGCGCGCGGCGCTGCCGCTACTCTCGTTCGACGACGCGGTGCATGCGCAGGTGAGCGCGCTGTGCATCGATGCAGCCGTCGATGGGCTGCGCGCCGATCTCGTGATGCTGCGCGCGGCGCGCGCGCTGGCGGCGTTCGAACAGGCGGACGCGGTGACGGTTAGGCATGTCGAGCGGGTCGCCGAGGCGGTGTTGATGCACCGGCGGCGTCAGCACGATGCTGAGTCTTCGAGTCGTCGCGAGCCGGAGAACGACGGACGGCCGCCTCAAGACAGCGGTGGCGGCGCTGCGCACGCGACGGGCGTGTCCCCCGAGACTTCCGCCGACACCGACTGGGGTTACCTCGCGCCCGAGCCGACCGCGGCAACGCCGGTCAAAAGCGTGATCCCACTCGACACAAAAAAACGCTGAGCCATCGGAAGGGCGCCGCCGCTGACTCGCGCAGCGGTTTTCGATGGCGAGGAGGCGTAGGCGCAGGTTCATCGCGTGGTGCTTCGCGGGAAGCAACGGGCAGACGCATCGGCTGGCCGCGCACGCTCGCCGCGACGCGCGGCGACACGCTGCGTCGCGAGCATCTGCGCTTCATCCCCGAGACACCGCGCGGCGGCGTGCTGCACTGCTTCGTGCTCGACTGCTCCGGCTCGATGCTGAGCGGCCAACGGCTTGCACTCGCGAAGGGCCTGCTGATCGCGTTGTTCGACCGTGCCGGTGCCGCCCGTGCCGAGGCCGCGCTGGTCTGCTTCGGCGGCATGTCTGCCGACGTGCGCTTCGGTCCGGCGGTGCCGCGCTGGTGGAACGAGCGCTGGCTTGAGCCGGTCGGCGCGGGCGGCGGCTCGCCGCTCGGCACTGGAGTGCGCCGCGCCGCGCAACTGCTCGAGAGCAGCGCGCGTAGACGGCCGGCTCAACAACGCTGGCTGTGGATTCTGAGCGACGGCCGCACTCGCGACGAACCCGCCCGGCCGCCTGCCGCGGATCAAGTGGTGTTCGTCGACTTCGAGCGCGGCGCGCTTCGGCTCGGTCGTTGCGAAGCGCTGGCGAACGCGTGGGGCGCGCGCTGGATCACGCCGGAGGAGTTGATCGGCTGAGCGGCAACCGGTGTGTGCTGCGGATTTCCTGCTCAGCCCCTGTAATCAGCCCCGGCAATCATTTAAGACCGTTCGACCAGTACTGCACGTCTTCCTGGCGATCGAACACGAAGACCTTCATCGCCATCTGTTGCGTGGCGTCGAGCTGATCGAGTTCGAGCCCGTGCGTGGTCGCTTCGCCGGGCGCCTTGCCTTTCTGCACATTGCGGATCACGGCGGTGGTCCGGATCTCCGTATCATGACCGGCCGACTTCACGCGAAACGCGACGCGCAGCCGCTCGCCGACTTCGCCCAGCGTCCACGACGCGCTCAGCGACATGCCTAGCGCGCTGACGCCCCGCGCGAGCCCGAGCCCGTCGTACGTATCGCCCGTCTCGCCGATGCCGAAGCGCACCGCGAGATGGGCATGGACGCGAATCGATTTGCGTTCGCGCAGCCGGCGGATCACCCCCGGCCTCGACAACACCACGTAGTCGAACGGCAGACGGCAGACCGCCTCGACCGTGCAGACGAAACGGAACACCGCCTGAATTGCGATCGCCACGACTTCGACGTTGTCGCCGGGTGCGAGCGGCAGCGGCTGGCCTTGATGCAGCGGCGGTGTGACGAAGAGCGCATGATTCGGCGCGAAACCGATGATGCGGCACGGATGCATCGGCGCGCCGCTGCCGAGCTGCGAGCGCATGCCGATCAACGCGCCGATCTCGAGATGCATGTCCTTGATGGTCAGATCGGCGGAGTCGGACGGGATGTTCGATGCGCTCGGGTGACGCGCACCGGGCTCCAGCAGATCGCCGCGCTGCGGCTGGAAGTGTTCGAACAGGAACGCGCGCTCGTCGGCGCTCGCGAGGGTCGTGCCGCGCTCGAACAGCAGCGTGCCGTCGCCATCGACGATTGGCCATGAAAGAGGTGTGCCGACCGGCACCGCATCCGGTGCGAGTGCCACCGATGTGGCGGCGGCTTGGGTTTGCGCGACGTGATCCTCGACGGAGTTTTCCATGGTCGGCAGCTTATATAAGTAGCGGGATGATCTGATTGACGACCGGAGAGGATAAAACTTTAATTTGGGGCGCGGTTGGCAAGCTTGAGTGGCTGCGGCCTGAGCTGTAACCGCAGGTTTTCCGCTTCTGCGAATTAGGTTGGATGTCTAACTAATTGCGAAGCGGCAGCGACCTGCCTATTTTTTGTGCTGTCCAACTTTTTTAAAATAATTGCGAAAAGGGTGTTGACGGAGTGTCTTCGGATCTCCATAATCTCGCTTCTTCGCTGATGACG
>NZ_MSDV01000062.1 GCF_001931485.1 Burkholderia sp. SRS-W-2-2016
CCCCCCCCCCCCCCCCCCCGGCGCCGCCCCCCCCCCCGCCCCCCGCGCCGGGGGGGGGGGGGGGGGGGGGCCCCCCCCCCCCCCCCGCCACCTTACTCAAGACTTCAGTCGCGCAGCTTGACCGGCGTCATCCGCGGCATCAGCAGATGAATGATGCCGAGCGCGACCAGGTAAGCGGAAGCGCCGACCGTGAACAGCGCCCAATACTGGCCGGTACGCTGCAAGGTCTCGCCGATCACGCCGGAGAAGAAGAACGAACCGACCATCCCCGCGACCCCGCCGATCCCGACCACGGTGCCGACCAGACGGCGCGGAAACACGTCGCCCACGGTGGTGACCAGATTCGCCGACCAGCCCTGGTGCGCGGCGGCCGCCAGCCCGACTGCGAACACTGCATACCAGAGGCTCTGAAAATACGACAGCGTCGCGATCGGCACCACGCACACCGCGCAGATGGCCATCGTCACCTTGCGCGCGAAGTTCGGGTGATTCGTGCGCGCCATCAGACGCGACGACAGCCAGCCGCCGGCGACGCTGCCCACCGATGCCATCGTGTAGATCGCGATCAGCGGCAGACCCATGTTGCCGATATCGATGTGACGCGACTCGTTCAGCCACTTCGGCAGCCAGAACAGATAGAACCACCAGACCGGATCGGTCAGCAGCTTGCCGAAGACGAATGCCCACGTCTCGCGATACTTCAGCACCGACAGCCAGCTGACGCGCTGCTCGACGACTTCGTCGCGATCGGCGTTGATGTAGTCGAGTTCTTCCTTCGATACCGACGGATGCTGCGCCGGCTGCCGATAGATCAGCAGCCACACCGCGAGCCAGATGAAACCGGTTGCGCCGCCCGCGATGAAGGTCGCGCGCCAGCCCCAGGTGACCGCCGCGATCGGCACGAAAGCCGGTGCGACGATCCCGCCGATCGTCGCGCCCATGTTCCAGAAGCCGGTCGCCAGCGCGCGTTCCTTCTTCGGGAACCACGTGGCGGTGGTGCGGATCGCGACCGGGAAGTTGGCCGCCTCGCCGAAGCCGAGCAGGCCGCGCACCGCGGCGAAGCCCGGCACGGTCGCCGCGACCGCGTGCAGCATCGCGGCGAGGCTCCACATCGCCATCGCGCTGCCGTACACGAGCTTGGTGCTGACGCGGTCGGCGATCCGGCCGAAGATCGCCAGACCCACCGCGTACGCGACCGTAAACACCATCACGGTCTGCGCGTACTGCACCTGGGTCCAGCCGATGTCCTTCTGCAGCAGCGGCGCGAGCAGACCGAGCATCTGCCGGTCCATGTAGTTGATCGTGGTCGCCGCGAAGATCATCGCGCAGATGGTCCAGCGGTATCGTCCGACCGCCGTGCGGGCAGTGGCCGCGTTGGCTTCCAGTATTTTCATTGCGTCTCCGAAGGTCTTCTTTAGTAGGTTGTGTGGAGGGTTCGGTATGCGTGGTTTAACCGTGTTCAACGGGCGCGCGGCGCGGGCGCCGGCAGGCTCTCGCGAGGGCTCATCCGCGCGAGGAACACGACGCCGGCGGCGAGCACCGACATCGCCGCGAGGCCGGTGAGTCCGCCTTCGATCGAGCCGGTCTTCTGTTCGAGCAGGCCGAACATCGCCGGCGCGACGAAGCCGCCGAGATTGCCGATCGAATTGATCAGCGCGAGCACTGCGGCGGCGATCCGCGCGTCGAGATAGCCCTGCGGAATCGGCCAGAACAGCGACGACGCAGCCTTGAAGCCGATCGCCGCAAAGCAGATCGCGATGAACGAGAACACCGGGCCGCCCTGGCCGGCCGCATACATGCCGGCCGCGGCGATCAGCAGCACGCATGCGACCCATGCCTGCTGATATTTGAAGCGCGCGGCCAGCATCGCGAACAGATACATCGCCGCGATCGAGATCAGCCACGGGATCGAGTTGAAGAAGCCGACCTGCAGGTCGTTGAAATGTCCCATCTTGCGGATGATGCTCGGCAGCCAGAACGTCGCGCCGTAGATCGTCAGCGAGACCGCGAAGTAGATCACGCAGAAGATCACGATCTGCGGGTCGCGCAGCAGAGACCACAGCGACGGGTGGCCGCCGTGCGACGCGGCGCGCCGGCGCTGTTCGTCGTCGATCTCGCCGATCACCGCATCCTGCTCGGCCCGGCTCAGCCACTGCGCGTCGCGCGGCTTCGAGTCGAGCCACAGCCAGATGAAGCCGGCCAGCGCGACCGAGAACATCCCTTCGATCACGAACATCCATTGCCAGCCGCGCAGCCCGCCGCCTTCGATCATCATCAGTCCGCCGGAGATCGGCCCGGACAGCACCGACGCGAGCGCGGAACCGCTCAGAAAGATCGCCATCGCCTTGCCGCGTTCATTGCCGGGCAGCCATTGCGTGAAGTAATAGATCACGCCCGGAAAGAAGCCGGCTTCGGCCGCGCCGAGCAGCAGGCGCATCGCGTAGAACGAGTTCTCGCCGCGCACGAACGCCATGCCGGCCGCCGCGAGCCCCCACGTGAGCATGATGCGGGTCAGCCAGAGCTTCGCGCCGAAGCGTTGCAGCAGAATGTTCGACGGCACTTCGAAGACCGCGTAGCTGATGAAGAAAAGCCCCGCACCGAGGCCATAAGCAGCCGCGCCGATGCCGAGATCGGCGCTCAGATGCTGACGCACGAAGCCGATGTTCACCCGGTCGATGTAGTTGACGATGAACATCACGACGAACAGCGGCAGCACCCGCCACTTGATCTTGCTCACCGCGCTCGCCAGCAGGGCGGCGCGCTCCGGCCGCGCCGCGTCCGGGATGGAACGGTTCATGGACTTGTCTCCTTCTGGGGCAGCGCGGTTCGGATGCTCAAAAGCGCGGGTTCTTGCCGGTGAAGCTCGGGTCGTACTTCTTCATCTGCTTGAGGTCGTCGCGATTGCGCACGCCGCACGACAGGTACTGCGCGTGCAGTTCCGCGAGCCGCTCGCGATCGAGTTCGACGCCCAGACCCGGCGTGGTCGGCACGCGCACCGCGCCGTTGTCGAAGCGCACGCGGCCGCCCTTGATCACTTCTTCTTCCTGCCACGGGTAGTGGGTATCGCACGCGTAGGTCAGGTTCGGAATGCTCGCGGCGACGTGGGTCATCGCCATCAGGCTGATGCCGAGGTGCGAATTCGAGTGCATCGACATCCCGAGGTCCCACAGCTTGCACATGCGCGCGAGCGTTTGCGTCGCGCGCAGACCGCCCCAGTAGTGGTGATCCGACAGCAGCACCTTGACCGAGCCCATTTCGGCGCCGCGGCGGAAGTCGTCCATCGTCGTGATCACCATGTTGGTCGCGAGCGGCAGACGCGTGTGCTTCGCGAGTTCGGCCATCCCCGCCAGACCCGGGCACGGGTCTTCGTAGTACTCGAGCAGTTCGTCGAGTTCGGGCGCGGCGGCGATGCTGGTTTCGAGCGTCCAGTTGGCGTTCGGATCGAGCCGCAGCGGCGTGCCGGGAAACGCGTCGTGCAGTGCACGCATACAGGCGATTTCATGCGCGGGTTCGAACACGCCGCCCTTCAGCTTGATGCTCTGGAATCCGTACAGATCGATCATCCGGCGCGCCTGCGCGACGATCTGCGCGGGGCTGATGCCTTCGCCCCAGGCGTCGGGCGCATACGGTTTTTCGACGTGCTCCGCGTACTTGAAGAACAGATACGCGCTGTACGGCACCGCGTCGCGCACCTTGCCGCCGAGCAGGTCGACGATCGGCGCGCCGACGATCTGCCCTTGCAGGTCGAGCATCGCGACTTCGAGCGTGCTGATCACTTTCGGCGCGTTCTTCGCCGCGTGCGAGCCGGGCGCGAGTTCGAACTCGACCGCGCCGGGGCTCGCCTTGATCGTCGCGCGCACGCGCTCTTCCATCTGGTTCAGGTCGAACGGCGACAGCCCGAGTACCAGCGCCTTGGCCTGTTCGAGTACGCGCAGCATCGGCTCGTCGCCGTAGGTTTCGGAGATGCCGACGCGGCCGTCGCTGGTTTCCAGCTCGACGATGGCGCGCAACGCCCAGGGTTCGTGGATCCCGGCGGCGTTCAGCAGCGGGCCGTCGCGGAAGGCGATCGGCGTAATTCGCACCTGTGTGATGGTGATGTCGCGAGTCATGGTGGCAATCGGCAATGAAGAAAACGAGATGGAACGGATGGTAAAGCACTAATGTATTAGTGTGTCAGTCGGGTAAACGCTTACCCGGCCGTTTCGCCCCAATTCGCTGAAAAGCCCGCTGGACGGGCCTCGGGTCCGCTATAGTGCTAGTGTTTCAGCGCCCGGCGAGCCCGGGCGCCTGCGTCAACGCTTCAGCTCAAGCCATGAAAAATCACGTTTCCCGGGCCGCGGTGGTCCACCGGATCGACCGCTCCCGCCATGCCGCGCCGCAGGTTTTCGAACGCCTGCGCGAAATGATCCTGTCGCTCGAATTGACGCCGGGCACGGTGCTGTCGCGCACCGAGCTGGCGAGCCGTTACGGTCTGAGCCAGACGCCGGTGCGCGACGCGCTAATGAAGCTCGGCGAGGAAGGGCTGGTCGACATCTATCCGCAACACGCGACGGTGGTCAGCCAGATCAATGTGACCTCGGCGTTGCAGGCGCTGTTTCTGCGCCGCTCGATCGAACTGGAAGTGGTGCGCACGCTCGCGCAGCAGCGCGACGCCGCGCTGCTCGCCGAGTTGCGCGCGACCATCGAGAAACAGGCGGAACTGCTCGATCTGAAGAACTACGAACAGTTCTCGCTATTCGATCAGGCGTTTCACCGGCAGATGTACGAGGCGGCGGGGGTGCCGCAACTGTGGGACCTGGTGCGCAGATTGAGCGGACACATCGACCGGCTGCGGCGGCTGCATCTGCCGGTCGAGGGTAAGACGCTGGCGGTGGTGCGCGATCACACCGAGATCGTCGATGCGATCGGCAACGGTGACGTGGACGGTGCGCAGGCGGCGCTGCGCAAGCATCTGTCGAGCACGCTCAATCAGATCGATCAGATTCGCGCGAGTCATCCGAATTTTCTCGCGGATGACTGAGCCGGCGATCGGGTAGGCGAGCGGGTTAGCGAGCGGGTTAAACCGCCTGCAACTCGAACATCCGCCGCTTGAGCGCCGGCGTGCCGCCGCCCAGCGCGCGCCGGTACCACGCATGGAAATGGCGCATCCCGTCTTCGAGCGGCGACTGGTACGGGCCGGCGTCGCTGGTGCCGCGCCGATGCAAACGCAGCCGGCCCGCATCCATCCGCTCGGCGATCTCGTCGTCTTCGATCACGGTTTCCAGATACGCGGCGCGTTGCGCATCGACGAACTCGCGCTCGAACGCGGCGATGTCCTCGGGGTAGTAAAACTCGACGACGTTCAGCGTTTCCTGCGGCCCCTTCGGATAAAGCGTCGATACGACCAGCGTATGCGGATAAAGCTCGATCATCTGGGTCGGGAAATACGCAAGCCAGATCGCGCCGAACGACGGCGCTTCGCCGCCGCGATATTCGAGCAGCCGGTCGTGCCACGTGCGATACACGTCCGAGCCCGGCTGCGCGAGCGCGTTGTTCACGCCGACGCGCTGCATGCTGTAGGTGTCCGCGAATTCCCAATCGAGATCGTCGCAGCTCACGAACTGGCCGAGCCCTGGGTGAAACGGCGCGACGTGATAGTCCTCCAGATAGACCTCGATAAAGGTCTTCCAGTTGTAGTGGCAGGTGTGCGTTTCGACGTGGTCGAGCACATAGCCGGACAAATCGAACTCCGGGCGCGCGAACACGCGGGCCATATCGTCGGCCGGTTCGCGCGGTCCTTCGTAGAGGAGTCCGTGGCAATGTTTGAGCGCGAAGCGTTCGAGATTGCGGCACGGTTTGCGCTCGAACTCGGGCGCGCCGATCAGTTCGCCTTTGCCGTCGTAAGTCCAGCGATGCAGCGGACACACGATATTGCCGCCGGTCGCCGCGAGATTGCCGCTGGTTTGCGGCGGCGCGCTCGCGTTCGCTGCGCCGCTCGGGTTGCCGGCCGGCGCGCCGCCGGCGGCGCCGCTTACCTTGCCGCTCACATTGCCGGCCGCGCCGCCCAGCATCAACGACTGACGGTGCCGGCATACGTTCGACAGCAACTGCACGCCGCCCGCGTTGCGCACCAGCACGCGGCCGCCTTCGTCCTGCGGCAGCGCGCGCCAGTCGCCGGGATTCGGCACCGACTGCTCGTTGCCCACGTACAGCGCCGAATTCGCGAAGATGCGCGCCATTTCGAGCTCGAACAGCGCGTCGTCGAAATACGCGCTCGCCGGCAGTTGGAGCCCCCCGTCGCCGACGTCGTCCGTCAGGGCGAGATGGGGCAGGTTGCTGATGTCGTTCATCGGTCCTTTCCTTTGGTTGGAGCACCCGCGCGTGCCGGCGGTCGCTTTTACGCGGCAGCCGCGCCGTCGTGCTCCGCATTCAAACGGGCGATGCGCTCGCACTGCTGCAGCCGCGGACAGGTGCTGCACAGTTCGCCGTCGCGTCGCCGATAGTGGTAGCAGCAGGTCTGCCGATCGAGCGCGAGCGCGCTCGTGCGGTCGCTGCGTGCATAGGTGAAGAAGCCGCCGCGGCCGTCGAGCGCGAGCGCCGCGAGCCAGCGTTTGCCGAGTGCGTCGACTTGCGCGTGGTCCCACTCGGGGTGTCGCGCGCGCGCCGCGAGCAGGGCCGCGAGTACGCAGTCGGCCTGCATCCCGGCGGCAGCGATCGGATTCACGCGAATCACGCGCGATAGTTCATCGAAGATCTGCCCGCAACAGCCGGCGATTTCGCGCGCGGCGAGTTCGATCAGCGCGTCGGGTTGCGCATGCGCCGGTTCGTGCGACGGCACCCGCACCTCGCGGGTCCAGCCGTTTTCGATCGGCTGTTCGACGCGCGCGAGCGACAGCACCCGCTGCGCGGTATGCACGCCGATCACGCTCAGATAGATCGGCTGCCAGATCAGGATGCCCCAGCAGCGCAGCGACCAGTACGCGCGTCCGGCCTCCGGGTACGCGCCGCTCCAGTGCGCGAGCAGCGCTTCGAGCGCGACGCGGTTGGGCTCGGCGGCGGCGGGGCGCAGATGCGCGACGCCGCGTGCGGCTTCAGCCGTGTCGCCCGGCGCCGCTCCGCTCGCCTCGTGCGCGACCACGCCGCGCAGTCCCGGTACGACGCTGGCGGCGAGCCGCAGCAGTTGCTCCAGTGCAGGGCTCGCCGTCATGCTCAGGCCTCGACCGCTTCCGCGAGCACGCGCTCGCCGGCGGCGCGGCCGGCTGCCCGGCGGCCGGCGAGCGGATTGCGCAGATTGCCGGCCATCTTCAGATTGCCCGCCGGATCCGACAGGTTGACCATCTGCAGGTTATTGCCGAGCTGCAGACGGTTCAGGCACGAATGCAGGAACTCCGGCGCGAACATGTCGTACTCCTCGTACTTCTGCGCAAGCTGCGGATGCGCATCCTGATAGCGCGTCACGCAGCGCGCGACCGCGTCCCAGAACACGTCTTCGGTGCAGCAGCCGTGCTCGACCAGAATCTGGTTCACGTAGCGGAAGAAGCCGTCGAATACGTCGATGAAAATTGCCAGCAGCTTCACGCGCTCGGGCACGTCGACCGCGAGGCGCTGCACGTTCTCCGGCAGCTTCGCGTCCTTGTTCAGGATCGCGGATTCTTCCGCGATGTCCTTCATGATCGCGCGCACCGGCACGTGGTTTTCGAGCACGAGGATCAGGTTCTCGCCGTGCGGCATGAACACCAGGTCGTACGTATAGAAGCAGTGCACGAGCGGCGCCAGATACGCTTCCATATAGCGGTCGAGCCACGCCTGCACGCCGAGCCCGGACGCTTCGATCAGCGCGGGCAGCAGCGCGCGGCCGTCGCGGTCCGTGTGCAGCAGCGCCGCCATCGTCATCAGACGCTGGCCGTCGCCGACGTGCTGGAGCGGGTTTTCGCGCCACAGCGCGGAGAACATCTTCTTGTACGGCGTATCGACCGGCACCGCCGCTTCGTAATAGCCGTTGCGGAAACCGAGCGACGCCACCTCGCGCAAAATCGTGAAGCCCTGGCCGCGCAGATACTGATCGCTGCTGACGAGGCCGAGAATGTAGTCGTTGATCGCCGGCGTGCCCGACATGTAGTACGGCGACAGCCCGCGCATGAAGCCCATGTTGAGGATCGACAGCGAGGTCTTCACGTAGCGCTTCGAGCGGTCCGATACGTTGAAGAACGTGCGGATCGACTGTTGCGCGAGATAGCGGTCCTCGCCGTAGCCGAGGCAGATGATCCGGTTGGTCGCGACATAAGACGCGAATGCGATCGAGAGCTTGTTGAACCACTGCCACGGATGCGCGGGCATCAGGTGGTAGTCGTCGAAACTGCAGCCGCGCGCCTCGACGATCTCGCGAAAGCGCGCGACGGTCGATGCGCCGAGTTCTTCGTCCATCAGCCGCGCATAGTCGAGATCGGCCGAGCAATGAAATGCTGCGTGGTCCTTATGAACCGCCAGCCAGATCACCTGGATCGTCGAGCCGGCTTCCGGCGCGAACGCGCGGTAGTCGCCGGCATCGAAGCCGAGCCGCCCGTTGTTCGCGACGAAGCCCGGATGCCCTTCGCTCATCGCGGTTTCGATCGCCTGGAAATCCGCGTGCAGCAGATCGGGCGTGTCGGGTCCCGCTTTGACCGCCTTGTAAGCGGCGCCGTACAGCGTGCTGCTGATTTCGTCGAGATAGATCGGCAGCATCTCTTCCTTGATCGCGAGGCGTGCGCGCACGTCGAGAATGAACGCGAGCGCGTCGAGCGGCTGTTCGACGCCGTCCTTCGTGCAGACGATCGACTCCGGCCGGATGCTCCAGTGGCGCAGCGCGAGCTGGCGGGCTTCGAACGTATAGGCGCGCGAGCCGTCGTCCGACTTCACTTCGTAGCGCGCATAGTGTTCGCCCGGCGCGTCGCCGAGTTTTTGCGGTTCGACGATCAGTTCGTGCGCGTATTCGGCGATCGCCTTGCGCACCAGCATCCGGTTCGCGTTGCGCCACACTTCCGGCGTCAGATGCGCGGCCGCTTCGGGCGGGTTCAGCAGTACGTGTTGCTGGGCCTGTTGCATCGTCAGTTGGGTCGTCGAAGTCATTGCTGTTGATCCTTTGCGGTGGTGGTTCGAATGGCTGCGTAGAAGTCAGCGCGCGTGCAGAAAGCGAGCGACGCGGTCTTCTCGCGAAACGCGACGTTCTTCGCATGGACGAAGCCCATCGCGCGATTGAGTGCGTGAATACGGGTGTTGCGCGCGTCCGGTTCGACGACGATCCGCACGGCGTCCAGCTGCTCGAACAGGAACGTCATCAGCGAGCGGAACACCTGCTGCGTGTAGCCGGACACCGGCTGCGAAGCAGGGCCGACGAACAGATGCATGCCGAGGTCGCCGGGCAGAGGCGTGTAGTGCTCGCCGACTTCGTCGTGCGCCGGGTCGTAGCTTTCGAACAGGAACGCGCTCGCGCCGTGCTGGCTGCCGATCCATGCGCGCGCATGCCCCGAGTCCTCGATCGCCTGATAGAACGCGGCGACTTCGGCGACGCTTTTGTCGCGCATGTTCCAGAACGCGGCGCGTTCTTCGATGAACCAGCGGTGCAGCGTCGGCGCGTCGCGTGGGACGTCGAGCGCGCGGATCTCGAAGCCGTCGACGTTTGCAGTACGGGACGAGCGTGTGGCGGCGTGCGGGGGCGCGGCGTAGCGCAGCGCGATTTCGTCGGCGACGATGTCAGTTCGCATGGGCAGTGGCTCCGGTGTCGGCTAGTGCGGGGGTGAGTTCGGTGGTCAGGTCGGTGGCAAGCGTCGCGTCGGCGAGTGGGGTTTTGGGCGCTGGCGCGGCGTTCGTTTCGCGGCCGGCGCTCGCCCGTTCGAGCAGCCAGACGCTCAGCAACGCGGTCACCACCAGACCCGCGGCGGCCGCGAAAAACGGCGTACGCAAGCCGGTTGCATCGACGATCGCGCCAGCCGCGAACGACGCGAGCAGCACGCCGAGGTTCTGGAAGAAATTGATCACGCTGAAGTCCGCCGCGTACCACGCGGGTTTGCTGAGCGCGAACATCGTCACGTCGAGCTTCACGACGATCTGGAAGAACGCCCAGCCGAACAGCAGGCGCCCGGCGATGATCGCGAGCGGCGCTTCGACGCCCTGCAACAGCAGACCCACGGTGCACAACAGCAGGTTGCCGAGCATGTGATCCGGCAGGCGGCGGCCCGCGTCGGCGATGCGCTTGTTGATGCGCAGCGCGACCAGCGCGACCATGCCCGGAATCGCGAACACCGCGCCCGACAGCAGCTCGCTCGGCGAGCCGCTGACGCTCTGCCAGTACGACGACATGAACGGCCGGATCAGGTACACGCAAAAGTCGAACGCGAGCATCAGCAGCGCGAGCCGCAGGATCGGCAGGCGGTCGCGCAGCGTGCGGCGCGCGGTGCTCGCGCCGGCGTTCGCTTCATCCGCTTCATCCGCTTCGTCCGCAAAACGGCAGCGTCGCGGGATCGCATGCGCGCGGATCAGCCACAGGCAGATGAACATCTGCGCGAAGTCGCCGGCTGCCATCGCGAAGATGCAGCTGTGCGCGCTCCACACCTGCATTACGAAGCCGCCCGCCACCGCGCCGGCAATCGCGCCGAAATGCACGACCACCGATAGGAGTCCGATCGTATGCGCGTGCGACTCCTTCGGCTCGAAGCGCATCATGTACGGATACATCAGCAGATAGCTGCTCTTGCACATGAACATCGCCAGCGACAGCACCCAGAACAGCGGCACCGTCGGCGCCCAGTAGCTCGCGAGCGACAGCACGCCCGCCGCGAATTGCGTGTAGACCAGCAGATGCATCGCGTCGAGCCGCTTCGCGACGCGCGCCCATACGGGCAGCGTCAGCATCACGACGATCGAAATGAACGCGACGTAGGCGCCCGCATGCACGGGGCTCGTCACGCCATAGCGCGCGGCGAAGAACTGCGGATAGAACGGAATCAGGATCGCATCGCTGATGACGGCGAACGTCGTCATCAGGATGATCATGTTGCGCAACGTCATGCGGCCTCCAGCGGCACCTTCACGAACCCGTCGGTGTCCGGCACCGAGAAGTCCTGCAACGCGATGCGCCGCTCGATCTTGTAGTGCTCGACGCCGGTGATTTCGCGCAGGATGCACGAGTTGCGATAGCAGCTCATGCCGAGGTCGGGATTGGTCAGGCCGTGGCTGTAGAGCCCGGCGTTCTGCACGAACACGTCGCGCTCGTCGACGTCGATCGCATAGTTGCGCGATAGCCGGTAGCGACCCTTGTCGTCCCAGCGGATGCGCTCGCGGATGCCGTCGATAAAGCCCGGCACGTTCTGCGTATAACCGGTCGCGAAGATCGCGCCGCCGGTCACGTGTGTGTACTGCACGCCTTCGTCGCGCTGCACGAAGCGCAGGTGATAGCGATCGTCGATGCGCTCGTAATGGCAGGCGGTCAGCTCGGAGTTGGTGATCAGCCTTGCATTCTGATGACCGCGGCTGCGGCGGTCGTCGAGCAGATCGTAGATCTGGTTGATCAGCGACGCGTTCACGCCTTTGTACAGACTGTCCTGCTTCGCAATGATGCTTTCGCGCACGCCGTCCGGCAGGTTGTAGAAGTAATCGATGTAGTCCGGCGAGATCATCTCAAGCGTGAGCTTGGTGTTCTCCATCTGGAAGAAGCGCGGCGAACGCGTGATCCACGTGAGCGAGTAGTCGTGTTCGTCGCTTTCCTTCAGCAGGTCGTGAAAGATTTCGGCGGCGCTCTGGCCGCTGCCGATCACGGCGATCGAGCGCTTCTTCTGCAGGTCCTGCTTGCGCGCGGTGTACTGCGCGCTGTGAATGCAGTGCTCGCGCACCTCGTCGCAGCACGCCGGCAGTTGCGGCACCGAACCGACGCCGACCACCAGCCGCCGCGCGCGATGCACGAACGGCTGGCCGCTGCTCACATGGCGTCCGCTCACCACGTAGTGCGCGCGTTCGGCGTCGTATTCGACCCGCTCGACGTTCGAACCGAACGCGATGCTGGACAGCTGCGCGATCGCCCATTTGCAGTAGCGGTTGTATTCGGCGCGGCTCAGATAGAAGCGCTCGCGGATGTAATACGCGTAGAGCTTGCCTTCCTGCTTGCAGTAGTTGAGGAAGCTGAACTTGCTCTGCGGGTCGGCGAGGCTGACGAGGTCGGCGAGAAACGGATTTTGCAGCGTGGTGTCGTCGATCAGCATGCCGGGGTGCCAGTCGAAGTCCTCGTTGCGCTCCAGAAAGAGGCCGTGCAGATCGCGGATCGGATCGGCCAGACACGCGAGGCTCAGGTTGAACGGCCCCAGCCCGATCGCGACGAAGTCGAGGACCTCGGGCTGCGCTTCGGCACGCGTCTGCTTTCCTGCATGAACATTAGGTGTACTCATGGTTGGATTCCTGTTTGGCCGGATAAGACCATGTTGAGATGCCTCATCGATCGACTTAAAGCGGGGGGATGCCGGACGGCTGCGCCGCATGACACCTGCGGCTTGAGACAGGCTTCAAATGAGAATCGATCTCATTCGTGTTGGCGAATCATAGGAAGTTTGTCGGCCGATCGCAAGAGCGAAATTCCAGTTCGGCAGGATTCCGAAGTAATTGCCCGATGCGTTCAGCATCACGCCGCGATCGGCCGGATCGCGGCGAAAGTCCGTGTGGATCGGAACGGCGCCCGGATGGCAGAGGGCTTGCTTCGAGCGCGTGACGCGGGCCTCCCGCAGCGTCTTTTTTTGAGATTTCTTTGGCGCTAAAACCCTTCGAATAGTAGGGCCAAATGCCATGCGCATAGTGGGCCGCCCAGCCGCGCAGGCTGGGGCGCTGTGGCCAAATTGCCATAGGACTTATCCGAAATGCTTTCAAATCACAAACGCCTTTGCTAAGATCGCCGGCTCAAGGAATAAGAATCAATCTCATTTGCATAATCGACGGAGGCGCTCGTTCGCTGGCTGACATGAAGAATCAAAAGAACACACGTACAAAAGGACTGTCGCTTCATCGTCCGGTGCAGATTGCGGTGTGGCTGGCTTTTGCCGGCGCGGCGCAGGCTGCTTTCGCACAGAGCGCCGCCGGCGGGGAAACCGCGGCGCCGGGAGCCACCGCAACGGGCGCGGCGGCGAGTGGTGCGACGGGCGGGGCGGCAAGCGGGGCGGTAGGCGGCACCGAGCAGGCGCTGCCGGCCGTCAATGTCAGCGCAACCGCGCAAAGCGATTCGCCGTTGAACCTGCGCACGCCGGTGTCCGCCGGCGCGCTGGGGTCGCGCTCGCAGCTCGACACGCCGTTTTCGACCACGGTCGTGACCGGCGAGGAGCTCGCCGACCGTCAGGCCAACAAGCTCGGCGACGTGTTCATGGGCGACGCGTCGGTGACCGACAACAGCAACGCATATAGCGCGTGGGCCACCTATATTTCGATTCGCGGTCTGCCGATCGACTGGCAGAACGGTTTCCGCATCGACGGCAATCCGTTTATTTCGTACGGCATAACAATGCCGTATGAAAACCTCGAACGGGTCGAATTGCTGAAGGGCCTCGGCGGCTTCATGTACGGCTTCGCGCAGCCGGGCGGGATGGTCAACTACGTGACGAAGACACCGGGCGACAAGCCGGTGACGAGCGTGTCGGTCGGCTACCGGATGGACAGCGTGTTCAGCCAGCACGTCGACCTGAGCCGGCGCTTCGGTCCGGACGGAATGTTCGGCGCGCGCATCAACTACACGCACGAAGCGGGCAAGACCTACAACGCGGGCGACATCAATCGCAATTCGCTGGCGGTCGCGCTCGACGGTCAGCTCACGCGCGACCTGCAGGTCTACTTCAACGCGATCTACCAGCAAAGCCGTTCGAGCGGCCAGACGCCGGCGATCTATATCTCGCCGCAATACGTCGGGACCGGATTGCCGTCGCCGATCAGCGGCGGCAGCAATCTGCTCGGCGGCACCGACCAGCATCTGAACACCAACCTGCAGCTGTACACCGGCGGCGTCAAATATCAGATCACGCCGAACTGGTCGTTCAATACGTCGGTGAGCTACAGCAAGTCGTCGCGCGACCGTAACGAGAGCACGCTGACGCTGCTGAACCAGGCGGGCGACTACTCGGACAGCCGCTGGAACGGCGACGAAGGTCACCAGGACATCTACTGGCAGGGCATGTTCGAAGGCAAGGCGAAGACCGGCATCTTCAAACACGACCTCGTGTTCGGCGCGTCGTATCAGCGTCAGACCAACGACTACAGCGCCGTTTCGCACTACTTCACATTGGGCGACGGCAACCTGTACCAGCCGAACCCGTGGCGCTACTACTCGGGCGCGGGTCTGGACAAGTACCGCGATAGCCAGATCACGCAGAAGTCGCTGTTCGCCAGCGATACGATCCAGCTGACCGAGCGCTGGTCGGTGCTCGCGGGTCTGCGCTACTCGAACTACGATCAGGAGAGCTACAACCTGAGCGGCGGGCGCATATCGCAGTACAGCCAGAACGGCGTGCTGACGCCGACCGCCGCGCTGATGTACAAGCTCGAACCGCATACGACGCTGTACGCGAGCTATGTGGAAGCGCTGGAGCAGGGCTCGATTGTCGACCAGATCTATGCGAACGGCGGCGCGTTGCTGCGTCCGCTGCGCTCGCGTCAGTACGAGATCGGCATCAAGAGCGAACAGGAGCGCTGGAGCGCGACGGCCGCGCTGTTCCGCATCGAACGCGGGGCGGCTTACGCGAACGAACAGAACGTCTACGTGCAGGACGGCAACTCGATCTATCAGGGTCTCGAAACCGCCGGCAGCGTGCGGCTCGGCCGCAACTGGCAGTTGGCCGGTTCGATGTTGCTGCTCGACTCGTGGTACGCGAAGGGGCAGGCGTATAACGGCAATCGCGTCGCGGGTGCGCCGCAGTTCGTCGCCGCCGGCCGGGTGACCTACGACGTGCCGCAAGTGCCTGGCCTGCAGGTCGGCGCGGCCGCGAAATTCACCGGCAGCACCAAGGTGCGTCCGGCGGGCGACCTGGAAACGGGCGGCTACATGATCGTGAACGTCGGCGCGAACTATCTGACCCGTGTGGGCGGCCACGATGTGACGCTGCGCGCGGCGATCGACAACATCACGAACCGCCGCTACTGGATGTTCCAGTACGCGAGCTACATTGCGCCGGGCGATCCGCGCATGGTCAGTGTGAACGCGAAGATCGATTTCTGATCGGAGCGGGGCCGCTCAGCCGGCCCGTCGAGCGAAGCGGCACCCGCAGCGGTCCGCTTCGCGCCGAGGTTTATCCGACCACGGACGCCGGCCTCGGGCGTCCCGCCAGTTCCGCGGCCGCGTCGGCGCCAATGCCGGTCATGCACAGCAGCCGCGTGACGATCTCGTCATTCACGCTGGCTGGCAGCCGGTCCGTGGTGATCGCGAGACTCGCGCCGACGATCGCATGCGCGCTCAGATGCCACACGAGTTCAGGATCCGCCACCGGAAATAGTCCCGCGTCCATCGCGTTGCGCAGGTCGCGAATCGCAAACGGCCCCATGCGCCGGAACAGCGCGTCGGCGATCACTTCCGAGCGATACAGCATTTCTTTCCAGCGGATGTCGGTGGTCGCCGCATCGAGAACGGTTCGGATTCCGAACGCATAGACGGCGGCGGGATCGGCGAGGCCGGCGGTCGCCTGTTCTATCCGCAGCGCCAGCTCGTGCATCATTTCTTCGAGGACCGCGATCGCGAGTTCGTCCTTCGACTTGAAGTAGTTGTACACCGTCCCCGCACCTACATCGGCGAGTTCGGCGATCTCCAGCATCGTCGCGGCGTCGATGCCTTTCTCGCTCATGATCGTGCCCGCGGCCTTGATCAGCGCCTCGCGATTGCGCCGCTGCCGACGCGCGACGCGTCCTTCCTGATCGCCCTGTCTGGACGGGGTATTCATCGAAGTTCTTCCCGAATTCAGTATTGACGAACATTCTAGTACGAATCGCGCGCTGAAAAATCCGCCGCGAGGCTTTGTGCTACGCCTTTCCTGTTCCGCCCCCCGATGCCAATGACTGAGAAACGGAGTTGAGTGTTTACCATATGTGACGAACATTCAGTTTTGATCTACATTCTGTTTCACGCGAGGTTCGGCGGCCGACAAAGCGGTCGGCGACCCTCGACGCCGTCATCCGCGTGCTTGCCGCTCGCACGCCGATCAGGACAACGAATCAGGGAGACACTGCATGAATGCCGCTGTTTGTTCCGCGAACGCCTCGTTCGATACCGACGTCGCCATCATCGGCGGCGGGCCCGTCGGCACGCTGCTCGCGATCCTGCTCGGTCAGCGCGGCAAGCGCGTGACGCTGGTCGAGCGCTGGTCGCAGGCCTATGGCCGGCCGCGCGCGGTGACCTACGACCACGAAATCGCGCGCATCCTCGCGACGCTCGGGATCGATTCGGAAAACGATCCGGCCATTTCGTACCACGATGAGCTGTACTACTGGAAAGACGCGCGCGGCGAGAACCTGCAGATCGTCGACTGGCAGAGTCAGTCCGCGTCGGGCTGGCGGGTGCGTTACTGGTTCAACCAGCCGGACCTCGAAGCGCGCCTGACCCGCATTGTCGACGCGATGCCGGAGATCACGCAGTGGCGCGGTTGGGAAGGCACCGCACTGGTTCAGGATGCCGACGGCGTGACGGTGTCGCTACGCCGCAATCCGCAGGAAGACAGCGCGAGCGGCGCGACCCGCACGCTGCGCGCGAAGTACCTGGTCGGGGCCGACGGCGCGAACAGCTTCGTGCGCGACGCGCTCGGCATCGACAACGAGGACAGGGGCTACTTTTTCGACTGGCTGATTCTCGACGTGATCCCGCAGCACGAATACGCGGAGCAGCCCGCGCAGTGGCAGCTGTGCGATCCGAAGCGTCCGACCACGATCGTGCCCGGCGGCCCGGGGCGGCGTCGCTGGGAGTTCATGGTGTTGCCGGGCGAATCGGTCGAGCAGATGCAGACGCCCGAGCGCGCGTGGCAGTTGCTCGAACCGTGGGGCATGACGCCGGCGAACGCCGAACTCGAGCGCAGCGCGGTCTACCGCTTTCAGGCGCGCTGGGCGAAGACGTGGAATCGCGGCCGTTGCGCGATTGCCGGCGATGCCGCGCATCTGATGCCGCCGTTCGCGGGCGAGGGGATGTGCGCGGGCCTGCGCGACGCGTTCGCGCTCGGCTGGCGCCTGAATGCGATCCTCGAAGGCACGCTGTCGGACGCGGTGCTCGACAGCTATACGAGCGAGCGCCTCGACCATGCGAAGCACTACATCGAGTTCAGCCAGGAGCTCGGCAAGATCATCTGCATTGCGAACGAACAGGAAGCGGCCGAGCGCGACGTGAAGATGAAGGCCGACCTCGCGGCCCGCGAGAACCGGCCGGTGCCGACCGATCTGTGTCACCTGGGGCCGGGCGCGTGGTCCGCCGAATCCGCGCATGCGGGCGAGTTGTCGGTGCAGGGCGTGGTCGACGCGAACGGTACGCGCGATCGTTTCGACCAGGCGGTGGGTCACGGCTGGTTCGTGCTCGGTCTGGATGCCGATCCGGCACAGGCGTTGGGCAGCGAGCGGGTCGCGCAACTGGCGTTGCTCGGAGGCCGGACCGCGACGATCGGCACGCCCGGCACGCAGTGCGATGCAGTGGATATCGAAGCCACCTACCAGCGCTGGCTCGCCGATATCGATGCAACCTATGTATTGCTGCGTCCCGACTTCTACGTCGCGGCCACCGCGAGCAGTGTCGAACTGTTGTGCCGGCGCTTCGACGAGGTCGTCGCGAAGCTGCATCTGCGCGTGCCGGAAGTCGCGTGAAGTTGCCTGCGAAATTGCCTACGAAGTTGCGTGAATACGGAGCCACTTCATGACTGAACGCTTTACCTACGACATCAACCCGGGCCGCGTGCTGTTCGGGCCCGGCAGCAGCGAAGCGGTCGCGGCCGAAATCGAGCGGCTCGGCGCGCGCCGCGCGCTGGTGCTGTCGACGCCGGCGCAACAGGCCGACGCGCAACAACTGGCCGCGCGACTCGGCCCGCTGGCAGCGGGAGTATTCAGCGAAGCCGCGATGCACACGCCGGTCGCCGTCACGCTCAAGGCGCTCGCCGCGTTCGACGCGGCGCGCGCCGACTGCGTGGTCGCGCTCGGCGGCGGCTCGACGATCGGGCTCGGCAAGGCGATCGCATGGCGCAACGACGCGCCGCAGATCGTGGTCGCGACCACCTATGCGGGCTCGGAAGTGACGCCGATCCTCGGCCAGACCGAGGACGGCATCAAGACGACGATGCGCGACCGGAAGATACTGCCCGAAGTCGTGATCTACGACCCGCTGCTGACGCTCGGCCTGCCGGTCGCGATCAGCGTGACGAGCGGCTTGAACGCGATCGCGCATGCGGTGGAGGGCGTCTACGCCCGCGACCGCAATCCGGTGACGTCGCTGATGGCGGTCGAAGGCGTGCGGGCGCTGCGCGACGCACTCCGCACGATCGTCGCGCGTCCGGACGATCTCGCCGCGCGCGCCGACGCGCTGTACGGATCGTGGCTGTGCGGCTCGGTGCTCGGCACTGTCGGCATGTCCCTGCATCACAAGCTCTGTCATACGCTCGGCGGCAGCTTCGAGCTGCCTCACGCGGAGACGCACGCGATCGTGCTGCCGCATTCGGCCGCTTACAACGCGCCGGTCGCGCGCGAGCAACTGCAGCCGCTGGCCGATCTGTTCGGCGACACGATCGGCGCCGGGCTGTACGATTTCGCCGGCTCGCTCAGCGCGCCGCGTGCGCTGAAAGATCTCGGCATGAAGCAGTCCCAACTCGATGCAGCGGCCGATCTCGCGGTGAAAAATCCGTACTGGAATCCACGTCCGGTCGAACGCGCGGCGGTGCGCGAACTGTTGCAGCGCGCATGGGAAGGCGCGCGGCCCGAGTAACGGTTCATCTCATTCAAAGGAATCAATCGTATGTCCCAGTTCTTTACCGAAACGGGTTCGACCGAAGCAGTGAACGCGCGCATGAGCGCGGACATCGATCCACGCGTGAAGACCGTGATGGCTTCGCTCGTCAAACACCTG
Organism: Burkholderia sp. SRS-W-2-2016; assembly: GCF_001931485.1. Taxonomy (GTDB): domain Bacteria; phylum Pseudomonadota; class Gammaproteobacteria; order Burkholderiales; family Burkholderiaceae; genus Paraburkholderia. The sequence continues at coordinate 19,055 of NZ_MSDV01000062.1, forward strand.
CACGCGTTTATCAAGGACGTGCAATTGACCCAGCAGGAGTGGGAATTCGCGATCGAATTTCTGACGCAAACCGGGCAGCTGTGCGGCAACGAGCGCCAGGAGTTCATTCTGCTGAGCGACACGCTCGGCGCGTCGATGCTGGTCGATGCGATCAATCACCGTCGTCCGGCGGGCGCGACCGAGAACACGGTGCTCGGTCCGTTTCACGTCGCCGATGCACCGCAACGGCAGATGGGCGAGCGCATCACACTCGACGGCAAAGGCGAGAGCTGCATGTTCGAAGGGCGCGTGGTCGATCTTCAGGGCAAGCCGGTTGCCGGCGCGCGGCTCGATGTCTGGTCCGATAACCCGGATGGTTTCTACGACGTGCAGCAACCCGGCATTCAGCCGAAATGGAATAACCGCGGCGTGTTCACGACCGGTGCGGATGGGCAGTACCGCTTCGTCGGCATCAAGCCGGTGTCGTATCCGATTCCGGACGATGGCCCGGTCGGCAAGATGCTCGCCGCGCTGGGCCGGCATCCGTACCGGCCCGCGCATATGCACTTCATCGTCAGCGCGCCGGGCTTCGAGAAGATCGTCACCCATACGTTCGTCGGCGACGATACGTACCTCGGCTCCGATGCGGTGTTCGGCGTGAAGGAGACGTTGGTCGCGCCGTTCGAACGTGTGGAGAGCGGCGGCACCGTGTGGCGCTCGCCGTTCGATTTCGTGCTGACGCCGGTTAAGGAGTAACTGGCGCGTGACGAGGCGCTGCGTTTTTGCAGCGTTTTTTCTGCGCTTAAGCCGCCAACGCCGCCAGCTTGCTCACCGTGTCCGCGCAAGCACACGCCGCTTCCGCGCCCTTCACGAGGAAGTGCTCGCGGAAGTACTTCACGTGTTCTTCACCGTGGAAATGATGCGGCGTCAGCACCGCCGAGAAAACTGGCGTGCCGGTTTCAAGCTGCACCTGCATCAGCCCGTTGATGACCGCCTGCGCGACGAACTCGTGCCGGTAAATCCCGCCGTCGACCACCAGACCCGCCGCGACGATGCCCGCATAACGGCCGCTTTGCGCGAGACGCTTTGCGTGCAGCGGAATTTCGAAAGCGCCGGGCACTTCGAACAGATCGATATCGTCGGCGCTATAGCCGTATTCCTTGATCGCTTCGAGGAACGAGCTCTTGCATTGATCGACGATGTCGCGATGCCAGCATGCCTGAATGAACGCGAGACGCGGACGCTCGTTGGAGGAAACCGAAGCTGCCGGTGCGTTGGAAAAGAGAGGTTTGTTCATGGACTTCAGCCTGTTTTGTGTGAACAGGGCGTAGAACGGCAGCGTCCCCGCCGAAGCGAGGATGCTGGCCGTCCTGTTCTCTTTCATCCGGACTATGACCGTCGGCCCCGGAATCCAACCGGGTCTGCTGACCTCTGTTTAACTGCCGTTGTGGCTGCCCAAACAGAGCGCTCGCGGGCTACGTCTTGTGCAAAGACGATTACCGCCGGTGGGGAATTTCACCCCGCCCCGAGAACGTGTTCGTTGACGAACGGGCCGTACGTTACCACGAATTCGCGCGAATTGCCGGGTAGCCGTTCAGTCGTCGTGGTCACTTGTCAACGCGGCGGCGACCCGCTCGCGCAGTGTCGGCAGCATCTCGCCTTCGAACCACGGATTGCGTTTGAACCACGCGATATTGCGCGGCGACGGATGCGGCAACGGCATCACCTGCGCGCCGAATTCGGCCCAGCGCACGAGGGTGTCGGTCATCGTCGGGCCGAATGCATCGCCTAGTCCGAAGCATTGCGCGTACTGGCCGATCAGCAGCGTGAGCCGCACCGACTTCATATGCGCGAGCAGCTCGCGATGCCAGCGGCTCGCGCATTCGGGCCGCGGCGGCAAATCTCCGCTCGCGCCGCGCCCCGGAAAACAGAAGCCGACCGGCACGATCGCGAATTTCGATGGGTCGTAAAACGTCGCGTCGTCGACGCCGAGCCATGTGCGCAGCCGCGCGCCGCTCGCGTCGCTCCACGGCACGCCGGACGCGTGCACTTTCGCGCCCGGCGCCTGGCCGACGATCAGAATCCGCGCGTGCGCCGATGCGACCAGCACCGGACGAGGCGCATGCGGCAGCAGCGGCGCGCACAGCGTGCACGCGCGGATCTCGCGCAGCAGCAGGTCGAGTGAGGCGGGGGAATTGGAGCGTTTGTTCGTGACAGCCATATCGCCGTGCATCAACAGATAGTCGGTGATGATACGCCGGTGACTGCGCGACCAGAGCGCGAAGCCGTCGCGCAACACGTCGCTCGGCGCGGCCCGCACGCTGTCATGCGCTCATGCCGGATTACCACCCTGGCAATAACTCTTCAGCAGCGCGGTAAATTTCTGCGTCAATTCCGGCTCCGCCATTCCTGCCCGCCAGATCGCCGACAGCGCCATCGCGTCGAGCGGCAACTGGAAATTCACGCGGCGCAGCCCGTACATCGCGCCGACTTCATCCATCGCGAAACCGGGCAGCAGCGCGAGCGTGTCGCTATGCGCGCAGATCGCCAGATTGATCGTGTAGACGTGCGAATAAATCACCCGATGCGGCAGCGGCACGCGCGCGGCATCGAGCGCGTTGCGCAGGTTCGTCAGCAGCACGCTCGGGCCTTCCGGCAAAAACCACGGATAGGCGGCGAGTTCTTCGAGCGTCGGCGTCTTGCTGGCCAGCGGATGATGCGCGCGGCACACGAACGCGGGACCGCCGTCGTGGAAAATCGGCTCGATATTCAGCACGCCGGGCCGGTCGCGCTCGGCCCAGCGGCCGATCACCAGGTCGACGTCGCCGGCATCGAGTTGCGACAGCAACTGCTCCATCGACGCCTGGCGCAGCGTCAACTCCACGCGCGGCGCGATCTTGCCGAACTCGCTGACGCAGCGCGCGAGCGCATCCCACCAGCCCACCGGCGCGAACACGCCGACCGTCAGCTTGCCCGCCTGGCCGCGCAACAGCGCATCGCATTCGTCTTCCGCGCGTTCGAGATCGGCCATCACTTTCGCGCTGTAGCGGATCAGCACTTCGCCCTGCAGGGTCGCGCGCGAACCGTACGGCGTGCGCTCGAACAGCTGCGTGCCCATCAACGCCTCGGCTTCCGTCAGCGCCTTCGATACCGCCGACTGCGTCAACGCCAACTGTTCGCTGGCCTTTTGCAGGCTGCCGGTGCGGGCAATTTCGTGGATCACCGAAAGATGCCGCATCTTCAGGCGGCCCACGCGTTTTCTGGTCTCTTCCATTGGGTCTTTCCCGGGATGAACTTTCTTCATCTCGTGTGCCGGTTAATTCGTTTTATTGGCGCGCCGAGTCGCCGCAGACTTCTGTCGAAGCCGCGCGGGGCCGTCAGGAGGGAGGGCCCCGCGTGTCCGCCGGATTATACGGCCACGCTCCTGGCCACCCGGAGCCACTTCTTCGAACAGACTCGCGATGAAAAAACACAAAACTTACCGCCGCTACGCGACCGCGATTGCCGTGGCGAGCGCATTGGGGATTCCAGCGGCGCATGTGCAAAGCAGCGGCGTGCAGCTCGGCGGACTGGTCGGCGCCGGCGTCAACTATCTGAGCGACGTCGGCGGCAGCTCGTCGACCTATATGAGTCCGGCCGGCGTGCTGCGGCCGAACTTCTTCTACCTGCGCGGCAGCGAAGACCTCGGCGGCGGCGTGAAGTCGGTATTCCTGCTCTCGACGATGTTCAGCGTCGCGAACGGCGCGAATCTCGGCGGCACCGGTTCGATGTTCTCGCGCGAGTCGTATGTCGGGCTGTCGAACGGCTGGGGCACGCTGACCGCCGGCTCGCATCGCGACTTCATGTTCGACCTCGCAATAAACGGCTATGCCGGCTCGTACTTCGCGGGCATCGTCGGCAGCCACCAGGGGCCGTTCGCGGGCTTCGGCGTGCCGTACGGCACGGGCGGCGCGACCGACTTCGACCGCGTGAACGGCGAGGCGCTCAACAACACCGTGAAGTTCGCGTCGGCCAATTTCAGCGGTCTGACGTTCGGCGCGATGTACGGCTTCGGCGGTCAGGCGGGGCGATTCGGCGCGTCGTCGTCGAACAGCTTCGGCGTGAACTATTCGAACGCGCTGCTCGGCGTCGGCGCCGCGTACACGCTGGCCAAGTACCCGCAGATCAACAACGGCGACGGCGGGATTCGCAACATCGGCGTCGGCGCCAACGTGCGTCCCGCGCCGTGGCGGTTCGCATTGCTCGCGACGTGGTCGCGCAACACCGCGACCGGCGGCCAGATCGCCGCGTACGACGCGACCGTCGGCTACGACATCACGCCGGCGCTCGGCACCACGCTGACCTACACCTTCATGGACGGCAACCAGGTGCTGCTCGACAAGCGCGCGCAAAGTCTGGCGGCGTCGCTGAAGTACAACTTCTCGCCGCGCACCACGGTGTATGTGGTCGTGGTCGCGCAACGCGCGAGCGGACCGGGCGCGAAAGCGCAGATCGGCGGCACGCCCGGCGCGTCGGGTTCGGGCTCGCAAGTGATCACGTCGTTAGGGTTGCAGACCGTTTTCTGAGCGATCCGTCAAACCGATTCGCCTCGCTATCCCAACCTCATCTCTACGCTTTCTACGCTTCAGGAACCCTCGCAATGCAACTTTCATCGCAAGCCGCCGCTCCGGTCGTCGCCACGCAAGCCGGCAAGGTCAGCGGTATATCCACGGACGGAGTCGATAGCTGGCTCGGCGTGCCGTACGGCGCGGCCGGCGGCGAACTCGGTCCGTTCGCCGAAGTGGGCCCGGTGCAGCCGTGGAACGACACGCTCGACTGCGCGCGCGTGCCGGCCGTGTTCGTGCAACCGCAAAGCCGCCTCGCGTCGATCATGGGCCCGGCCATCGATGCCTATCCGCAATCGGAGCACGCGTTCACCGTGAACGTGTTCGCGCCGCGCGGCGCGCACAACCTGCCGGTGCTGGTGTTCGTGCACGGCGGCGGCTTCAGCTCCGGCGGCGGCACCCGCTGGTACGACGGCGGCACGCTCGCGCGCAACGGCCAGGTGGTGGTCGTCACCGTCAACTACCGGCTCGGCATCTGGGGCAATCTGTGCGCGGCGGGCGCGCCGGCCAACAACGCGGTGCGCGACGTGCTGGCCGCGCTGCGCTGGATCGCCGCGAATATCGGCGGGTTCGGCGGCGACCCGGCGCGCGTGACGCTGTCGGGCCAGTCGGCGGGCGCCGCGCTGACCCGCATGCTGACGCTGTGCGACGAAAGCCGCGGGCTGTTTCAACGCGCGATCCTGATGAGCTGCCCGGGCCGCATCAGCGCGACGCGCGCGGAGATCGGCGAGGCGACCCAGCAGGTGATGAACCGGCTCGGCGCGGCGGATCTGGCTGCGCTCGCGCAGGCGCCGTCGACCGCGGTGCTCGGCGCGGTGCTCGCGGTGACGCGCGAGTTCGCCGCGCACGGCTCGATCACGCCGCTGTTTCGTCCATACGCGGACGGCGCGCTGCTGCACGACTGGATGGACGAACCGGAGACGTCCGCGGCGCACGCGCATTGCCGCGAGGTGCTGGTCGGCTTCACACGCGACGAGAACACTTCGTTCCACTGGCAGCAGGCCGACGCGCTCGAGCGCGCGCCCGACCAGGTGTTCGCGTTGTACCGGCGGCTCCATGGCGACGCGGCACCCGCTCGCTATCTGGAAGCGGCGTCGCGCCGCGCGCGTGCAACGCCGTACACGCAGTGGATCGATGCGACGTCGGCCGAAGCGTTCGGGCTGCCCGCGCTGAGTCTCGCGAGCGAGTACGGCAAAGCGGGGCGCGCGTTCGCGTACCGCTTCGATATGCAGACGCGGCAGCCGCATCTGTACGCGCCGCATTGTCTCGATCTGCCGTTCTTCTTCGACAATCTGGCCGACTGGTTCGACGCGCCGATGCTCGCGCATTTCGACGCCGACGAATTGCAGCCACTGGCGACGCGCTTCAGTACCGCGATCGTCAACTTCGCGCGCGATGGCGATCCCGGTATCGACGGCTGGCCCGCGTTCAGCGATGCGACGCCGTTCGTGATGCCGTTCGATCGCTAATCCGATTCGCGCAGATGATCCCGCTCGCGATCTCGCTTACGATCGCGGCTGACCGGCGGAGTGGCAGCGGGCGCGCCGCGTCCGCTGCCACGTCCGTTCATCGTTTTCTTCAATTTTCCGGCCCACGTCCAACGCAACCATGAAGCCCGTTTCTCTCGCGCAATCCCCCCACGCGTCGCCGCAAACCGACACGAAGACGTGGATCATCTGCGCCGTCTGCTTCGCCATCATGGCGGTCGACGGTTTCGACACCGCGTCGATTGCGTACGTCGCGCCGACGCTCGCGCTGCAATGGCACATCGCGCCGGCCGCGCTGACGCCCGCGTTCGTCGCGACCAGCATCGGCGCGGTACTCGGCTATCTGCTCAGCGGCGCGCTGGTCGAGCGCTGGGGACGGCGCAACGTGATGTCGGCGGCGATGTTCGCGTTCGGCGCGCTGTCGCTCGCGACCGCGTTCGCCGGCTCGATCGGCGCCATCGCGGCGATGCGCGGGATCACCGCGATCTGCCTGGGCTGCGTGGTGCCGGCCGCGATTTCCTGCACCGCCGATCAGGCCGGCGAGCGTTTCCGCGCGGCGGCCACGGTCGCGGCCACCACCGGTCTGTCGGCGGGCGCCGCGCTCGGCGGCCTGCTGGCGGCGTTGCTGATCGCGCGCTATGGCTGGCAGTCGGTGTTTGTCGTCGGCGGGGTGTTGCCGCTTGTGTTGCTGCCGTTCGTGCGACTCGCGTTGCGCGGCACGGACCCGGGTGAAGCGGGCGGCGTATCTCCCGGCAATACCGGCAATGCCGCCAATACCAGCAATGCGGCCGCGCAGGAGAACAGTTCGCGGCCCCGGCTCAGTGCGCTGTTTCAACGGCCGTTCGCACTGACGACGGTGCTGATCTGGGCAATCGCGTTCGTCGCCTTTCTGGTCACTTATCAATTCATGTTCTGGGTGCCGACCTTGCTGGTGTCGTACGGCTTCGCGCCGGCGACCGCCGCGCTCGGCTCGGCCGCCAGCGCGCTCGGCGGCATTGCCGGCAATCTGGTGCTGCTGGCGCTGGTGGGACGCTACGGCGTGCAGCGGTCGTTGATCGCGCTTGCCGCACTGGCGATCGGCTGCATCGTGTGTCTGGGGCTGTTGCCGCTCGGGCAGGGCGCGGTGCTGCTGCTGATCGCCGGCGTCGGCGCGGGCACGACCAGCAGTTGCGTCGGGCAGGCGACGCTCGCGGTGCTGTCCTATCCGGCCGCGCTGCGTACGACGGCGGTGGGCGGCGCGGCGGCGGCGGGGCGCGTCGGTGCGATTGTCGGGCCGGCGACTGCCGGTGCGTTGCTGTCGTTGGGATTCGCGTCGCAGCGGATCGTGCTGCTCAGTTGCGTGCCGATCGCGCTGACCATCGTGCTGCTCGCGCTGTCGTATCTGCATGCGCGGCGGCAACGATCGATCGCCGCGTCGGCCGCGCCGGCCGTGTAAACGCGAGATTGCCGCGTGCCCGTAAGCGACGCGGCAATCGAAACTGCTATCAAAACGGAGGTCTTAAAGTCAAAGCCTCAAAGCCGAAGCCTCAAAGCCACGTACCGCCCTGACGCTCGTTCGGCTCTTCCGACAACGCGTCGAAATCGTGAATCCAGTCGAGGTGATGCAGCACCTTCTCGCGTGAGCCGAGCCGCGCATTGCGCTCGGTCGCGGCGGGACCGTCCGGCAGATGCAGCACGTCGGCGGTCGAAATCGACGCGTACTGAACCTTGCGGGTGCGCCCGCGCCGCAGACGTTCGTAGGATTCCTGCGCTTCGCGCCAGTTGCCCGGACCCGCCTTCACGAGTTGATCGGCCAACACCACCGCGTCTTCGATCGACTGGTTCGCGCCCTGCCCGTGGTGCGGCACCAGCGCATGCGCGGCATCGCCGATCAGCGTCACGCGGCCCTTGCTCCAGCGGCCGAGCGGCGGACGGTGGAACAGACCCCAGCGCTGGCTGATCGGTACCGCGCTGATCATCTGCACGACGGCCGGATGCCAGTCCTTGAACAGACGCAACTGCTCGCCTTCGGTAGCCGGCATCACCCAGTCGCGCGACGGCCACGGCGACGGATGCCGCTCCACCAGCAGGAAGTTCTGATCGCCCTTGTCGCCGATCGGGTAGTGCAGCAGGTGACCGCCCGGGCCGACCCAGAACTGAATGGTTTCGGGATCGGGCAACAGATCCATGCGCTCGGCCGGCACTACGCCGCGAAAGCCCGAGCAACCCGAATACAGCACGTCGTCGTAGCCGAGCATCCAGCGGCGCGTCAGCGAGCGCGCGCCGTCGGCGCCGATCACCAGATCCGCGCTCACGCGCTCGCCGTTCTGGAACGTCAGTTCGACGTGGTCGGCATGCTGGGTCAGGTCGACGAGCCGATGGCTGAGCTTGATATGTTCGAGGCCGACCGCGCTCGACAGAATGGCCTGCAGATCGGCGCGATGAATGCCCCAGTACGAGCCGCCGAATTGCCCGCGATAGTCGGGCGTGCCGCGATGATGACCGATCACCTCGCCGCTGCGGCCGTCGCGATAGACGAGGCCGGGCACTTCGGCGACCACCTTCTCGAATTGCGCGCGCAGGCCCATCCGGTCGTAGAAGCGCGTTGCGTTGGCCGACAGCGCGACGGCCGCGCCGACTTCGCGCAGTTCGTCGGTCTGTTCGTAGAGTTGTGCGTCGATCCCATGCTCGCGCAAGGCGAGCGCGAGCGTCAGGCCGCCGATACCGGCGCCGACGATGGCGATTTTCAGGTCAGGGTGTTTCATGACTGTGTCTCCGCGATTCAGATTTATAAGCGAGGGGCTGGCGCGTGCCGCCGGGGCGTCGAATGTGTGCGCCGTGACGTGGAGCTATTCTCGGTGGCCAGGTCTCATTCCACAATAAAATGGATGGAATCTGCTTCATCACTAATTTGAATGATCGATTTTCAACGATCGACGGAAGGCCTGAATCATGGAACTGAGCGAGATCGACCTTAACCTGCTGTTGCTGTTTCATCGCCTGATGCAGGAGCGGCGCGTGGCGAGCGTGGCCGAGCAGATGAACATGAGCCAGCCCGGCGTCAGTAATGCGCTCGCGAAGCTGCGGCGCCGGCTCGGCGATCCGCTGTTCGTGCGCGGGCCGGGCGGCGTGGTGCCGACACCGTTCGCGCTGCGTCTCGCGGACCCGGTCGCGCAGGCGCTCGCGACGCTGCGCGCCGCGCTCAATCCGGTGACCGGTTTCGATCCGCTGCGCGCGACTCGCACGATCACGCTCGGCATGACCGATATCGGCGAAGTGGTGTTTCTGCCGGCGCTGCTCGAACGGCTGGCGCGCGAAGCGCCGGGCGTCGTGTTGAACACGGTGCGCAATACCGGCGTGAACCTCGGCGAGCAGATGGCGGACGGCCGCGTCGATCTCGCGATCGGTTTGCTGCCGCAACTGAAGGGCGGCTTCTACCAGCGCCGCCTGTTCGATCAGCGCTACGTGTGCCTGTTCCGGCGCGGCCATCCGCTCGAACAGGCGCCGCTCACGCTCGCGCGCTGGCGCGAGGCCGAGCATCTGGTGGTGGTGTCGGGCGGCACTGGCCACGGTCAGGTCGAGGAGTCGCTGAAGCGGCGCGGCGTGCGGCGGCAGGTGCGGCTGACCGTGCCGCATTTCATGAGCGTCGGCTATATCCTGCAACGCACCGATCTGATCGCGACCGTGCCGGAGCGGCTCGCGTTGCAGCTGGCCGAGCCGTTTTCGTTGAGCATGTGCGGTCTGCCGGTGTCGTTGCCGGGCGCGCCGATTCATCTGCTGTGGCACGAGCGGGTCCAGCAGGATGAGGGCAATCGCTGGTTGCGCGGGGTTGTGGCCGAGCTGTTCGCGGACCCGCACAAGCCGGCGCGCCGGTCGAAGGCTGAGTAGGGCGGGCCGCCGGGTTCCGGTCGAGCTTCCGGTGCAGCTTCCGGTTGTCCTGCCGATCGCGCTTCCGGCTGTGCTGTGTCGCCAGTTGTGTTGCCGTTTGCGCTGCCGCTGCGTCTGGTGCGACTGCTGCCAGCTCAGAACCGGGTGCGTCGCGCCGGCCGGCATCGCCCAGACGCCGCCGGGGCCGAAGTCCCAGCCGACGAAGCTGGCCGCGTCGCTCATCTGCGCGGTCGTGAGGCCGTTCGACGCCGGCAGTTGCGGGCCGGTTCCGGCGCTGACGGTGCGGGTGGTCGTGTCCTTGTCCCAATAGACGCCGCGGCTCATTCAGTGAGCGAATATGAGTTACGTTGTCCTTCCTATGCCAATAGATGTGTTCGCGCGTCGACGCGTATCAGCTTGTTGTTGGCTATTGAATGGGCGGCGCGTGGGTGTGGAGCAAGCGGTGGACCTGAGGGGTGGGGCGGCGTTGCGTATCGATCGCACCGTCATTGCGGCCCGTCGCTGACCGACCAGCTCACCGCCGACACATAGGGCGCAAGCGCGAGTTCGCCGACTAGTACTTCGAGTTGCTGATCGTGTTGCTGGGGCGAAAACACCACGGCATTCACTTCGACCTGCACGCTGCTCTTCAACGCGTGGCTCTCCAGGCTCTGGAGTGAGAGGCCGTTGGCGTCCAGACGTTGCAATAGCGTGGCGCGAATGAGCGCTTCCTGTTGCGCCTGAGCGACCACTTCGATGATGTAGTAGCGCTCGTTGCTCTGTTCAGGCGGAGCGTGACGATAGATGAGCCGCGCTAGCGGCGGCAGCGTGAGGTTACATAGGATGATCAGCACGGTTGCGATAAGAGCTGTGGCGAGGAAGCCGCTACCGGTGATCACACCCACTGCCCCCGTGCCCCAGATTGTCGCCGCAGTGCTTAGTCCGCGTACGCTGAGACCGTCACGAATGATGACGCCCGCGCCAAGGAAGCCGATACCGGACACAACCGGCGCCGCCATCCGCACGACCTGTTCCTCGGCGCCAAGCAGGAACGGCAGTGTCGTGAAGGTGGCCGCGCCCAGCGCGACGAGTGCATGGGTGGCAATACCCGTGAAACGCTGCCGCCATTGCCGCTCCACGCCGATCATGGCACCGAGCGCCACGGCTGCCAGCAAATCAAGGACGATTTCGAGGTGCATGTCGTTCTGCTCCATCTGCTCTGCGAACCAGCCTCGATGGTAGATATTTTTCTTTAAGACCGCTTTGTTTTTGCGTATCGGCGAATGCAGTTGAATAAGGAGATGCGTTGGCGATGAAAAGGAGATGCCGGAGCACACGATGCCCCGCACGTGCCCGGGCGCTGTTCCTGGGACCTGGCTTTACGGCTGCGCAGACCGCAGCCACGTCGCCGACTCACACAGCGACGCGACCCTTCCGAAGCAACCGGAACGCCACGCCTGCCGTGCATGCGGCAACGACGGCACTGACCAGAAACACCGCGCGCAGACCGGCGTGTCCGCCAACCCATCCCAACGCGGGGCTGCCGACAGCCATCGCAACATCGAGAAAGGCCGTGTAAATGCCCATCGCCATTCCCCGGTTCTGTGGCGTTATGTTGCTGACTGCCTCGACGCCCAACCCCGGATACACAAGCGAATAGCCGAAGCCGGCAAGCGCGGCCCCCGCGGATGCAAGCAACGAAGTGTTGGCCAGCCAGATAAGCAGCAGGCCCGCTGCCTGAACGATGACGAATATTGCCGCGACCCGTGCCCCGCCGAAACGGTCAGGAAGGTGCCCGACAATCGCACGCGCTGCGATCAGTGCGACACCGAATGCGGTAAAGGCCATCCATACCGGCTGCCAGTGCATATCGGTGAAGAGAAGCGAGCTGAACGCCAGAATCGCGCAGTAGCCAACACTGGCGAGCGCTGCGCCGAGACCCGGTAGCCAAACGGCCCGCATGATCGTGTTGAAAGAGGCGTGCTCTCCATGCGTATGGGACGCAATTGCCGGCATCCGCATCAGATAAGACAGCACCACCAGGGGCAGGAGAACTGTGACGAGTGCGATCGCTGAAAATCCAAACGATGTGTACAGGATCGAGCCGATGGGTCCGCCGAGCGCCATCGCGGCGAACATCGCGGTTCCGATCCACGCAATCACTTTCCCGGCATGTTGTCGGTCTACCAGCGCGAGCCCCCAGGCGACTGCCCCGGTGATAATGAAGCTCTCGGCCCCGCCGAGCACCGCGCGACCGACCAGCAGGATCGCAACGGACAGCGTGGGAACTGTGAGGAATGCGAGCGAAAGCAAATACAGCAGACCCGCCACGACAGCCGCAACGAGACCGGCGAGCACCGCACGTTTCGCGCCCCGCCTGTCGGAAAAGGACCCTGCCCAAACGCGTGAAAACAACGAAGCGGCGAACTGCGCTCCTGCAACCAGACCGACCACGAATGGACTGAAACCGAGATCGTTGCTGACATGCAAAGGCAGTACCGGAAGCGCCACGCCAATGATGATAAAACCGGCTAGCACGGCGATCATTATCGGCATCAGTGTCGCAACAACGGACTGCGCGGCGACTGCTGCCATAGGTGACTTGTACATGAAGCGTGCCTTTACATCCTGTATCCGGGTTTCTTGTAAATCGTGTGAGAGCGCTCCTCGATGTCCGGTCGATAGACTTCCTCTTTCCACCGGTCGGATGGGATTTCCTCAAAACCGACTGAGACGGATTCCTCGCCGTAGCCAAGGATCTCCATCACATCGCGGGTGATCGCCTCGGCCAGACGTTGCTTCTGCTTCTCCGTCTTTCCGGGCCATGCTTTAACGATGACATGGGGCATGGCGTCGTTCTCCTGTAGTTGAAACAGACCGGGCAGGCTAGTGGCTGCTACGCGCACTTGCCGTTTCAATTTGCGCTGGCGGTCAAACCCGCTTTGCAAATACGTCCTTGAATACGGGCATCGCCGAAAAGACGTTTGGCCAGCCCGCGTAGAAAGCAAGCTGCGTCAGTGCTTCGGACGCCTCGTCCCGGGTCAGTCCGTTGTCCATCGCGCGATTGAGGTGATACGGAATTTGCGCGACCTGGCCGTTTGCAACGAGCGCGCTGACCGTCACCAGACTGCGGTCGCGAGGCGCAAGTCCTGGTCGCAACCAGAGATCGCGAAACAGAACGTCCGTCGTGTACTGAACCACGCCGGGGGCCACCTCGCCGAAGTTCTCCTCGACCGTCTGCGCGCGCTGCTGCTCAGCCGCTTCATTCAACGGCAGAAGCGCAACCTCGGCGGCTGACGCCTGATCCGAACCGATGCCGCGTTCAGCGAAGACGCGCGCGACAACCGCCGACGCGGCGGTGGCGTTCCCCCAGCCCGAATAGAAAGCCAGATGCGCGATCATTTCCGAAATTTCTGCCGGCTTGACCCCGTTATCTAGCGCCAAACCGAAATGAAACGGCATCTCGATGGCCTGATTGCGGGCGACGAGTACCGACAGCGTGACGACGCTCCGGTCTCGCGCTTTCAGTTGCGGCCTCTTCCAGAGATCACCGAGCACGGTCTGATTCGTATAGCGCGCGAAGGCAGGTGAAGCGAGAGTGGGGTCGACTCCTGTCGTCGAATCTTGCATGTTTTCAGTCCTTTTCATTGAGAGGCAGGCCCGCGGCTTCGTGAACCGCAGTTACTTCTGCGCGCCGCCGCCGAGGTACTGCTCGTCCGTGACCTTCTCCAGCCATTCGACGTTCTTGCCGTCGAGCGCTTCCTGAATGGCGATATGTGTCATCGCGGTCGTCGACGTTGCGCCGTGCCAATGCTTGTGGCCAGGCGGGCACCAGATGACGTCGCCGGCGCGAATTTCGACGCGCGGCTCGCCTTCGCACTGAGTCCAGCCGCAGCCGGCTGTCACGATCAAGGTTTGGCCGAGCGGGTGGGTGTGCCAGTTAGTCCGCGCGCCCGGCTCAAACGTGACGCTCGCACACGAAACGCGTGCCGGCGGAGGTGGGGCGTTCAGCGGGTCGAGCCGCACGGTGCCCGTAAACCATTCTTCAGGGCCTTTCTTCGAGGGCTGCGAGCCCGCGCGTTTCAATTCCATGACTGTTCCTTGTCAGTGTCGCCAGGGGGAGGGGATTGCCAGTTAATTTAACGCCTGGCAATTGATGCGACTAGATGGCAATATCGGCATGCCCTTATGCTGTGGAGCATGAATTGAAAGAAGATTTCAACGATCTGGTCGGCTTCATGAACGTCGCGCGTGAGCGCAATTTCACGCGAGCGGCCGCGCAACTGGGCGTTTCGCAGTCGGCCTTGAGCCGTACGGTTGCCGGACTAGAAAAGCGGATGGGCCTGCTGCTGCTGACGCGCACTACCCGCAGCGTCGCGTTGACCGAGGCAGGCGAGCGGCTGCTGGCGGCGATTGCCCCCCGTTTCCAGGAAATCGAGGCCGAGGTCGATGCGTTGCGCGCGATGACAAGTCGCCCGGGCGGAACTGTCCGCATCACGACGACCGACTACGCGGCAAACGCGTATGTGTGGCCGCGTCTGCAACCGTTGCTGCGCCAGTATCCCGACCTGAAGATCGAATTGGTCAATGACTATGGGTTAGCGGACATCGTCGCGGATCGGTACGACATCGGCGTGCGGCTCGGCGACCAGGTGGCCAAAGACATGGTTGCCGTGCGAATCGCGCCTGACATGACGATGGCAATCGTTGGCTCTCCAGAATATCTGCAAGGGGCGGCACCGGCGAAGACGCCGCAGGATCTGATGCTGCACAACTGCATCAATCTGAGACTGCCGACGCGAGATTCACTGCTTCCCTGGGAATTACGGAAGGGGCGACGAGAACTGCAGGTGCGGGTCGAGGGGCAGCTTACGTTCAATAACGTCTACCAGATGCTGGACGCGGCGCTGGGAGGGTTTGGGCTCGCGTATGTGCCCAAGGACCTGGTCGAGGCGCATGTCCGGGCCGGGCGCCTGCGTTACGTGCTGGAGGACTGGTCTCCCACGTTCGTCGGGCATCATGTCTATTACCCTGGTCGCCGTAAATCATCCCGTGCGGTCGAGCTTGTGGTGGATGCGTTGAAGAGCGGTTATAAGCGGCGGGCGCAGTGACCGGAAAACCGCGATGACAGCATAGGCCGATCCACGCTCAAATCGAACCGCGCGAAATTCAGTGCGACGAGACATAAGCCATATCGGCAAATGCTGCCGTGATCGCTCGCTCTGTAGCGTCCCGGCTATCAGGGCCCGCTTAGCCAACGGAGCGTCGGGCCGCCGCCAAACGCAATGACCCACGTTCCGGTCGCACTGAAATCCCACGTCGGGCCGAAGCTCGCCGGCTCGAGTAGCTGCGCATCCGTGAGCCCGCTCGAGCTCGCCACCGGTGTTCCGGAGCCGACCCCCGCGGTTGCCCCGGACGACTGGCTATTCCAGAACACGTCGGGAGCGATGCGTCCGCTATTCGTGCCCGCGATACCGCCTGTCGTTGCGCCTGGGCCCGGCATGAGCGTCGAATCGGAATAGGACTCGCGGATAACGCCCGCATTACGGCCAACAAGGCCGCCGACCACGGCGCCACCGATCACGCCGCCTCTTACTATGTCCTCCGAGTACGATTGGTCGATCGCGCCATTGTTCACGCCGACGAGTCCACCGAGCGTGGCTTGTGCACCGCCCGCCACCGTCCCCAACGCGACTGACTGGTCGATGCAACCATCGTTTTTACCGGCAAGACCACCGACCGTGCCCGCCCCGCTTACGCTCACGCCGGCGAATGACTGTTCCACGCGGCCGCGGTTTTCGCCGACGATCCCGCCGGCAACGCTGCTCGTGCCGCCCGTGGATTGGGCACTGCCGAAGATGCTGGCCCGCACGATGAGCCCATAGTTGGTGCCGGCCAGCAAGCCGACGGGTCCTCCGGACGAGGTCGCCGAGCTATCCGTGAAAAGAAAATTACGCACCACGCCGTTCTTGCCGATAACGCCGAAAAGTCCGGTATCGGCGTTGCCGGAGATAGTCAGTCCCGTGACACCGCCATTGCCCATCCCGTCGAACTGACCGGTGAACGGGGTGGCAGCAGTGCCGATGCCGTTGAAACTCACCGGCTCCTGGAAATCGATTGCCCGGTTGCCGAGCGCATAGTTGCCCGCGAGGTTGTTGTTGACCGCGCCAAGGTCCGCCAGATTGTTGATTAGCTCATAGGCCGTGATCTGCGTGACGAGCCCGCTAAACGGTGCGGCTTTCCAGGAAGGATTGCTGCGCAACGTGCCGGGCGTGTAGCTGCCGTTCATGTCATAGAGTGTCGTGACGATGCCCCTGCTTCGCGACCAGTCGATCGTGCCCCGGTTGGTCACGCTGCCGCCGTTGTCGTATCCATACCAGTCGGCATTGAGAATGAGCGAGCCGGTGCCGTGATTGGCAATGGTCGCGTTCGACGCAATGGTCAGCGAGTGAGCCGCTTCGAGCTTCAGCGACCCGGCGCCTTGCCAGCGCAAGTTCGCATCGATCGCGATGTCTCCCTTGCCGGTCGCCCCGAAGTTGCCATCGGCACCGTTCGCGGTCACGGTGATCGAGGCGCCGTGGCTCAGGCTCATGCTGAGCGTGCGGGTCGTTGGCGCATCGGCGATGAAGTCGCCTGTCGTGATGTTCCAGGCCTTCGCCCGAACGTTCGCGCCGCCGACCTCGACCACCTTGCCGGACATATCGACCGCGCCGTCGCTGCCATCCGCATTGCGTGCGCTGATCTGTGCCCCGCGAGCATCGATGCTACCGGTGTTGAGAACAGCCGTGTCCGTGTCGGTATTCGCGACGAGCCACACGTGGCCGGCGCGCGTCGCGGTGCCGGTGGCGCGCAGCGCTGCCGAATGACCGGCGAGCGCGAAAATGTTGCCGTCGGCCGCCTGCAGACTGATGATCGCCGCCTCCATCGAGCCCTTGTTTTTAACCGTGCCACCGCTTCCGACCTCCACGAAAACCTGTCGGTCTGCACCATCGAACAGACGGATCTGACGCCCTGCAGCAAGTTCGGCGTTGCCGTTCGGCGCCTCGATAGTCCCTGCGTTCGTGACCTTGTTAGCCGATATGAGGAAGACATCCCCGCCCGACGACATGAGCTTGCCGAGATTGAGCACATTCGCCGTGGAGCTGCCCGTGAAAACCGAGCCGCCGATTGCCGGAGGATTCAGAAATCTGTCGTTGGGGATGTCGAGCGTCGAAGCGACGAAGCGCCCGCCCGTCGCGACCACGCCGTTTCGCCCGATTAGCACCCCGTGCGGATTGACGAGGTAAATACCGCCGGTGCCGCTCAGCGTGCCGAGGATTGCGGAGAAGTCGTTACCTGTTACACGGTTGAGCGTCGCGCCCGTGCCGTTGTTGATTGAAACCGTGGCGTGCTGTCCGATCGAGAAACTATCCCATTCGATGATGCCCCGCGAGCCCGTTTGCGTGACGTTCAGGTTCGTGCCGTTCTGAGCAATGCTGCCCGAACCGCCCACGAAGTGACCGCCTTGCGGCAGTGGTCCCGCTGCGAAGGCCGGTTGCCCAAAGAACAGCTCCGTTAGCGCCAGTGCGACAACCGGCGAGAGGCGTCGTGACGACCGGCAGGTTCCAGAGGCGCGCGGTCGACGCGCCAATTTGGCAGCAGGGCTCATACGTCCCCCCGTGTAAGCGCAAAACGGTGGCATGTTCGACGAAACGGCGCGAGCATTGCGACCCATGTATGAAGAATAGGGGCGGACGTGATCGCGATGCGCCTAAATCTACGCGTTTTGCGCCCCTCGGCGGCATCCGGCAGGAAAAGAGATCCACGGCGCACTGTGCGTTAGCGCACGTTTGAAAACCATCTGAAAACCTACCCTACGATGCATTCCGTTGCTTCGTCGCCGGTCCGTTTGGAGAGCAATGATGCCAGACACACCACGCATGCAGCCGCAGGCGTTTGCGGCTGTCGACACTCAGCAAGGCGAACCGACCCCCGAGCGGCTGCTCCAGTTGGGGATGGGCTTTTGGGCGTCGAGGACGCTGCTGTCCGCGGTCGAGCTCGAAGTGTTTACGCGCCTCGCGCGCGGACCCCTCGATGCCGCGCAAATGGCCGGCGCCCTCGGACTTCATCCACGGGCGGCCGTCGATTTTTTCGATGCTCTGGTCGCGTTGAACGTGCTCGAACGCGAGGGCGGAATATACGCGAATACACCGGATGCAGCGCTGTTTCTGGACAAGTCGAAGCCCAGCTATGTCGGCGGATTGCTGGAAATGGCCGCCACGCGGTTGTATCCGTTCTGGGGTTCGCTGACCGAGGCCCTTCGCACCGGGCAGCCGCAGAATGAAGCGAAAGACGGTGGAAATCCGTTCGACGCGATCTATCGCGACGAACAGACGCTACGCGGCTTCCTCAAGGCGATGAGCGGCGTTAGTCTGGGCGCGGCGCGAGCGATGGCGCAAAAGTTTCCGTGGCAAAACTACCGTACGTTCATCGACATCGGCACCGCACAAGGCGGATTGCCTGTGCAGATAGCGCTCGCCCATCCGCACCTGACGGGTGGCGGCTTCGATCTGCCGATGGTGGGTCCGGTGTTCGACGAGTACGTGAGGTCGTATGGACTGCAGGATCGGCTGAATTTCTACCCGGGCGACTTCTTCGAGGAGCCATGCCCGGCGGCGGATGTGCTCGTGATGGGGCATATCCTCCACGACTGGGACCTTGAGCAGAAGCGCAAACTCCTCGCGAAGTGCCATGCGGCGCTGCCACCGGGCGGGTGCCTGATCGTCTACGACGCGGTTATCGACGACGAGCGCAGACAGAATGCGTTCGGCCTACTGATGAGTCTGAACATGCTGATTGAAACACCCGGCGGATTCGACTACACCGGCGCTCAGTGTTGTGAATGGATGACCGAGGCCGGCTTCACGCAGGTGCGCGTCGAGCCGCTCAATGGCCCGGATTCGATGGTGATCGGAATCAGGTAGAAGCGCGGAGTGCGTGTTCCGCGCGATTCGACTCCCGCCGCATGACCCCGCACCGATCGCACCCGTGTGCGTGCCCACCCGTTGCGAAGCGTATGTGCCTCCGCACGACCCTTGGGGGCAGGGCAGTTCGCGGATCATGCGGCCTGGTCGACTGTTTCAAACTCAACGGACAACCGTTTTATCGAACCATTCCCCGTTCTGATACTGGCGAACCGTAATGGCGCCATTGCGAATATCGCCTTTGTCATCGAACTGGATGTGCCCGGTCACACCGTCGAACGAGTCGCCGCGCAGCTTTGAAATATAGACCTTCGGATCGGTGGATCCCGCCGCCTGCATTGCATTCGCCATGGCCATTACCGCGTCGTACGCATAGGGGGCATACAGTTGTACCGGGGTGCCAAAGCGACCCTGGAAGCGTTTGAAGAAGACGGATCCTTGCGGCATGCTCGCAGCCGGAACGCCGGCGAGAGTGCAGTAGACGTTCCCGTTCATCGCCGAGCCGGCAAGCTTGATGTACTGCGGCGTGCAGGCCGCATCCCCGGCAATAATCACAGCCTTGATGCCGAGCTTGCGGGCCTGCTGTGTAAAGGCAGCCGCGGAAGTGTCCACGCTCGCAAAGACGATCCCGTCCGGAGCGTGGCTTTTGATCGAGGTGAGCAGCGCCATCCAGTTGGTCGTTTTGTCAGTCCCATATTCGCGATCGACTACCTCGCCTCCCGCTGCCTTGACGGCCTTGTTCACTTCGTCTGCGAGCCCCTGACCATATGCGGTGCGGTCATCGACGATAGCCACCTTGCGCGCCTTCAAATCCTTGACCATGTAGGTGCCGATGACCGTTCCCTGACGCTCGTCGTTGGCAACCATGCGGAACACAGTCTTGAAGCCTTGAGCCGTCAAGGTCGGATTGGTGGCGGACTCGGTAATCATCGGGATGCCGGCATCGGCATAAACCTTCGAAGCGGGAATCGACGTCCCCGAGTTCTGGTGGCCAACCACGCCGACGACATGATCGTCAACGAGCTTCTGCGCCACGGTGACGGCCGTCTTCGGATCAGCTGCATCGTCCTGGGTATCGAGGACAAATGTCACCTGCTGACCGCCGATCTTCAGCTTGCGCGCGTTGAGATCTTCAATGGCGAGCCGAACGCCGTTTTCGCTGTCTTTTCCAATGTGGGCGATTTCCCCGGTAAGCGGAGACGCCTGCCCGATCTTGACGGTGACATCGCTGTACGCCGCGGTCGAACCCAGAACGAAGCCGCAGCCAACCACGGCAATCGAAAGTTGTGAGAGTCGCATGATGGTGAACCCGGATGGAGTGAAAGGACGCCGTAGCGTGCTGGCCGAACCCACCTGGCAACAACACCCGACGCGCCTTACCATCGTATTCACGTACCGATATCGACAAAATTCCGAGTGACGGCTGATACGCAATTACTTATCGATATGCCGGGCAGTAACGAGAAAATATTCACCACGGTCATCCACGGCCTTGAGCGAAGCGCGGTTTGGCTTTGTGAATGCGGTGCATCGCGCGGAGCGTAGCTTACCGCACCGTACCGTACCGGCAACCGGCGCTATTGCTCCTCGCCCGGCAGGAGGACAGGAACCTCAAGACCAACCTTGACGCGACTCATCGCCACCAGCGTCTTGAAACGCTTCACGTTGTTGTTCGAAAAGAAAAGTTGCCGCGTCAGCTGGTTGTACTGCTCCATGTCGCGGACTGAAAGTATCAGTACGAAGTCGGATTCGCCGGTGACGTAGTAGCACTGCTGAATATGAGGACACTGCGAAAACGTTCGCTTCATCGCATCGAGCATGTCGATCTTTTCGCTTTCCACTTCGACAAGCACAACCACAGTGATGGGATGGTCGACCTTCTCCGGCGCAACCACGGCGACATAGCGATCGATAACCCCGTCTTCGGAGAGCCGCCGCAACCGCCGGTTGACAGCCGCCGTGGATAGATTAACGCGCGCACCCAGTTCGTTTTGCGGCATTTGTGCGTCGCGCTGTATTTCAGCCAGCAGCTTGCGGTCGAACAGGTCCAGATCCGATGCCATAGAAAATTCCTTCCGAGACGCAATTTTTTTGCGATATAGGCTCCTATTTTGCGACCATTTTCACCGCTTGCGCAATACGATCTACAGGTACGGGTTGAATGCGTTTTCGCGCTAGAGCGGCGCCCCACAACGAGATCGAGGAAGACAAAAGATGGAAGCTACACTTCAGAGCCAACTCAAGGGATGGCGGCAATACCTGCACCAAAGACCCGAAACGGGTTTCGAGGAAATCCATACGTCCGACTACGTTGCGCAGATCCTGCGCACCCTCGGGCTCGAAGTCCACCGGGGCATCGGCGGAACCGGCGTCGTGGCGAACCTGACCGTTGGCGATGGCCAGCGCGCGATTGGCATTCGCGCCGACATGGACGCGCTGAACATTGCCGAAAATGCGCCCGGTCGGCCGCACGCATCCGTCAACAACGGAAAGATGCATGCATGCGGTCACGACGGCCATATGTCGATGGTGCTGGGCGCTGCCCGCTTGCTCGCTGAAAAAAAGGATTTCAACGGCACGGTGCGATTCATATTTCAACCGGCGGAAGAGCATGGCCGGGGTGCCAAGGCCATGATGGCCGATGGACTGTTCGAGCGTTTTCCGATTGACGCCATTTTCGGCGCGCACAACATGCCCGGAATGCCCGCCGGTAGCTTCGCGACGCGCGCGGGCGGAATCATGGGCAGCGAAGACAATTTCGTCATTCACGTCAAAGCACGTGGCACCCATGCGGCACGCCCTCACATGGGTGTCGATCCGATCGTCATCGCAGCGCAGATTGTGCTTGCCTTGCAGACGATCGTCTCGCGCAATCTCGATCCGGGTGAGCAGGCAGTTATCTCGTGCACCGAATTCATTACGGACGGCATCCGCAACGTCATCCCTTCGAACGTGACCATCAAGGGTGATACGCGAAGCTACTCTCCGGCGGTGCAGGCGCTGCTGGCAACTCGCATGCGTGAAGTCAGCGAGGGCATCTGCCGCGCCCATGGAGCGGAGTGCTATTTCGAGTACACACACGAATTTGTTCCGACCGTGAACTCGGAAGACTATGTGGACGTCGCGCTGCAGGCGGCGCGCAATATCGCGGGGGAGACGCTCGTCACCGCGGATGTCGCGCCAATGATGACTTCCGAAGACTTCGGCGCTTTTCTGATGCACGTCCCCGGCAATTTCATGTTCATTGGCAACGGCGACAAACCCGAGCGCGGAGGCATTCCGCTGCACAACGCATCCTACGATTTCAACGACGACATTCTTGAATCTGGCGCCCGCTATTTCGCAGAGGTTGCGAGGCTTCAATTGCCACGGTGACACCCCCTGTTGAAGCTGACCGGTGTGAAATGAAATTGCGTCGGGCATCTTCTGGCGTGCCTCTACATCTGGACCGGCTCGTCCTCCTCGATATTGCCTGAGCGGCCCTGAACATTTTTAGCCTCATTTGGAGATTGAGATCGTGTTGATTCACAACCAGAATGCGGAGCGAAGCCCGTATCCGTCGGAGTTAAAAGAGATCCTGAGCATCGAGAAAGCGCAGGAAAGTCGTGCATGGCTTCTCGGCTGGGACAAGATCGCGTCCAACGCGACCCCCCTCTATGAGTTGCCTGGCCTGGCAAAAAAGCTGGGTGTGGGCTCACTGAGTATCAAGGACGAGTCGGTGCGGTCGGAACTGGGCAGCTTCAAGGCGCTCGGCGCGCCCATCGCGCTCGTCCGTCTGATTCTGCGCGCGTGGCCCGATCAGAAGCTGGATCCCGTCGCAATGTTCGAAGGCAAATACCGTGAGATGTTGACGCATTTCACGGTCGTCAGCGCGACGGACGGCAATCACGGAAAAGGGCTGGCCGCGGCCGCCCAGGCAATTGGGTGCCATTGCGTGATTGTGTTGCACGCGAATGTCAGCGTGGAGCGGGAACAGGCGATTGCCGCTTATGGCGCAGAAATCGTCCGGATCAAAGGCAACTATGATGAATCGGTGGAAGAAGCCGCGCGGCTTGCGAAGGCGAACGGCTGGCACGTGGTGTCGGATACGTCGTACGAAGGATACGAAGATATCCCACGCGATGTCATGCAGGGATACGGCGTAATCGCAGCCGAAATAATCGAACAGACAGATTCCAAAGCCGACAAGCCCGCGTTCACTCATGTTGTTCTGCAAGGTGGTGTGGGTGGCCTCGCGGCCGGCCTGATCAGTTTTTTCTGGGAGTTTCACGGTTCGCATCGACCGCGCTTTATCGTTGTGGAACCTCAGCAGGCAGACTGCCTGCTGCAGAGCGCTATCGCCGGCCGCCCGTCACGTGCGACCGGGGCAATCGACTCGGTGATGGCCGGGCTCGCTTGCGGCGAGACATCGCCGCTCGCCTGGCGGTTCCTGCAACCCACCGTCGATGAATTCATGACCATCACGGACGACGACGCGGTGGCAGCCATGCGTACGCTGGCCTGCGGGAGCGAAGGCGATATGCCGATCGTCGCCGGAGAGTCGGGAGTAGCAGGTCTCGCCGGGATCACCGCGCTGCTGGCCGATCGGAACTTGCGGGCGCGGGCAGGGTTGGACAAGAACGCGTCTGTGCTGCTGATCAACACCGAGGGCGCTACCGCGCCCGAGACATATCGAGAGCTCGTCGGCCAAAGCGCCGAAGCGGTAGTAGAACGCCAGAGCGAATGGCTGGACGATGGTCGACTGCACATGGTGCAGGAAGACTGGCTGACTGACCGCTGCGGGTCGAATACGGAAACCCATCGATCGACGGGTCCGCAGTGACACGGCACATTCATCTACGACCAAATCGAACCGCACTAAATTCAGTGCGACGACACATAAACCGCATCAGCAAATACTTCCGGGATCGCGAAGCTCTCGCGCATACGCTTAGCCTCCGCGGCCGGCGTCAAGCCGAACAGACGCCGGAACTCCCGGCTGAACTGAGACGGGCTCGCGTAACCCACCGCATGTCCGGCGGCCTCCGCGGTCAGATCCTTGCGCACCATTAACAGGCGAGCCTGATGAAGACGTGTCGACTTCACGTATTGCATTGGCGACACCTGCGTAATTGCCTTGAAGTGGCTGTGGAAGCTCGGAATGCTCATGCCCGCTTCGTCGGCCAGTTGCCTGACATTGAGGGGCTGCGCATAGCTCGCATGAATCAGGCGCAGTGAGCGGCCTATCTGGCCGAACTGTCCTCGCATCGCCAAAGCCTCGCGCAACGAGCTTCCCTGGGCGCCGGTGAGTACCCGGAAATACAGTTCACGCAGTAGTCCGGCGCCCAATACAGCAGCTTCGAGCGGTCGATGCATCGCCTCGAGGAAGCGCAGCACGGACGCTTGCATCGCGTCATCCATCGGCGTCGACATCATGCTACGAGGTGTTGGTGCGCGCTCCGCCGTACCTTCGCGATCGATCCGCTCCGCAAGTTCGGCGGCCAGGGCGAAATCGAGGTGCAGATACAGCGCGAGCAGTGGGCGTTCCTCGGTTGCGTCGGTTTCCATGCTGAACGGCACAGGCACGGACACAGCCAGGTAGTGAAACTCGTCGTACAGGTACAGCTCGTCGCCGAAATAACCTCGCTTGCGGCCCTGGCAGACGATCACGATACCGGGGTCGTACAGAACGGGCGTACGCGATAGCGCTCTGTTCGACCGCAAGATGCGGACGCTGGGCAGTGCCGTCAGGTTGTAGCCCTCGTCGGGCGCTAACGCGCGTAGCAGGGCAACCATGCGTTTCTGGTTTCGCGAGGATAGAGTCGGAGGCGGGCTCGACCCGAGTAGAGTGATCATAGTTTTGTGCAAGAAAAATAGCGAAATCCGTCTTAAGTTACCGCGTTCGTCAGATTAGTATGCACTCTCCAATCGACATTCGGGAGAAGCTTCAATGGCATCCAGCAAAACGTTGCTCATCACCGGCGTCAGCAGCGGCTTCGGTCGCGCGCTCGCACAGGAAGCGCTGGCGGTGGGGCACAAGGTCGTCGGTACCGTGAGAAGTGCCCAGGCAAAGCGTGAATTCGAGGCCCTGTCCGCGACTGCCGCTTCCGCAGTCGTGCTCGACGTAACCGACTTCGACGCGATCGACGGCGTGGTGGCGAAAATCGAGGCTGACGCCGGACCGCTCGATGTACTCGTCAACAATGCGGGCTACGGCCACGAGGGCATCATGGAGGAATCACCGCTGTCGGATATGCGCCGGCAGTTCGATGTGAATGTATTTGGTGCGGTCGCGATGATGAAGGCCGTTCTGCCATTCATGCGTGAGCGCCGCCGCGGCCACATTCTGAATATCACATCGATGGGCGGCTATATCACGATGCCTGGCATCGCTTACTACTGCGGCAGCAAGTTTGCGTTGGAGGGGATCTCCGAGGCGCTTGGCAAAGAGGTCAAGCCGTTCGGTATTGCGGTGACGGCCGTGGCGCCGGGCTCATTTCGCACTGACTGGGCAGGTCGGTCGATGGCGCGCACCCCGCGCTCGATTCCGGATTACGACGGTATTTTTAATCCGATCCGCCAGGCGCGCGAGGAAAAAAGCGGCAAGCAATTGGGCGATCCGAGGAAAGCGGCGCGCGCAATGCTGGCCGCCATTGCGGCGGAATCTCCGCCCGCGCATCTTTTGCTCGGTAGTGATGCACTCGGGCTCGTTCGAAACAAGTTATCGGTATTGAACGAGGAAATCAGTACGTGGGAGGAGATCACTGTTTCTACGGACGGCTGAGGAACCGCCATTCACTGTCGCGTGCAGTTCATTGCATCGGGATCGACGCGACAGCAGGTGCATCACCCGCTCCAGGCATTGCTCGATCATGTGCGTAATGGATGTTGATGACCGACTGAATTCGACACGGCGAGCGCCGGCATGACGCCGGCGCGGTATGCGGCAGGACGCGCCGCATACGCGTACGGCGCCGCTACGACAGGCCGACGCTCGCCGCGAGTCGTTAGTAGATGATGCCGAGCAGCACTGCCTTGACGATGGCTTGCGTCTTGTTCACCGAGTTGAGCTTCTCCATGATGTTTTGCATGTGGAAGGTAATGGTCCGCTCCGATATGGAAAGAATGGAAGCAATTTCCAGCGCGGTTTTGCCGTCAGCGGCCCATTTCAGTACTTCCTTCTCACGCGTGGTGAACGGTCCGGTGTGCGTCGAGGCCGTAGCCGCGGGTGCGTCGACCAGGCGCGAATTCACCGCGTGAGCCGCGTGCGCCAGATAGATCAGTCTGCTTTCCGTTGCGGCGAGCTCTAGCTCGGAAATGCTGTCCGCACTGCGCGACACGCTCCACATCGCGATTCGTCCGTGCTTGTCGCGGATGGGCTGGGACCAGCCGTGCGCGAGGCCGTGCGCCTTCGCTTCCTGCCAGAACGGTTCGTCCACGCATGCATCGACCGGCCATACGAGCGGCGATGTATAGATCAACGCGTAACGGACGACCGGGTCGCGTACGAAATAATTTCCGTTCAGGTAGCGCTGTCGCCAGGACTCGGGATAGGTGTTGCGCGTAATGAACGTGGGCCGGGTCACCGGCAACGGATCGCGTGCGCCATACGCGCACATGTCAAAATCAAGCGCGCGGGCCTGGGCCGCAACGATGTCGAATATCTCATCAAAGCTTTGCGCGCGCGACAACGTCGTCATGACGTCTTCTCTCCATGGATCCACAGCAGTCTCCAAATAGCGTGTAGTGTCAAACGCACGCGATCGATGACGACCAGCTCGCGTGCGTTGGCGACATGTTCGCCGCGCATGAATCAGAGAGGCTCTAGCCCGCGCGCAAAACGTTGATTTCGGAGGGCGCGGCGTGTCGATATCGAACGGCTGAATCAATCACGGGAAAAGGCGTGAAGTACGTCGATTGTTTCCGGCGACGTGATGTACTCGGTTCCGGCCGGATGCCGTTGTGTTTATTGTTTTTGAAAGGCTCGTTGATCGTGGCGTGGCGCCCGAGTGCGTTGCGAATGCCTTCGCCGGCGCCAGGCGCGAATTTCCCGCAGGTGCGTGATGCAGTCGCGGTCCCGTTGCCCGCGTACGACGGCGACCTCGGCGTCCGCTTCGCCAAGGGCCGAGTCTCCACCGGTGCGCTCGATCGTTGTGCCGTCGCGCGTTGTCGACGGGGGCGTAGGACGAGCCGCGAGGTCTGCTTGTCGGCTAGGTGCCTCTGGTCTGACGCACGCACGCCACCGGTTTCATGCGATACGCCATCACTGCGCGCCTAGTCGATCCATATCGGAACGATCGACAGCGCGAGCAGGAACCCCAGCGCCGCGTTTGCAATGCGCCAATGCTGGTCGGTCCGCAGCGTGCGGCCGAGCAGCACGCCGGCCGTGCACCAGAGCACGAGGGAAAAGATCGCCGCGATGCCGAATGCGCTGCCCAGTATCACAGCGAGGTGCACCGGGTCGGGCGTCAGCGCCGCGAACGACGCGGCCGCGCCGAGCGCCATCGTCCATCCTTTCGGATTGAGCCACAGCAGCAGCGCGCCGCCGATGAAGCTGGTCGGCGTTTGCGATGCATTCGCATGACTCTTCGGCGCGCCGCTCGACGCGATTTTCCACGCGAGCCACAGCAGGTAGGCAGAGCCCAGCACTTTCATGATCAGTTGCAGCGCCGGCACCGCGTGCAGCAGCCCGGCCAGCCCGGCCGCCGTGATGGCGGCGAGCGACGCGAGGCCGAGCGCGATCCCGCCGAGCAACGGCACGCTGCGCCGGAACCCGAACTGCGTACCCGACGCCGTCGCCAGCGTGGTCGCGCCACCCGGCGTGATGGTGGCGACGATGACGAACACGATCAGGGACAACAGGGTCTCGGACATGGCTGGACAACCTCGTATGAAAAGCGTGGGGCGGCTTGGGAATCCGTCTGGGCACGAATTGGATCGGCTACTGGACAAACTCTAAAAGTCTTTCGCAGGCTAGGGTATGGAATGTTTATAATGGCCCTATTAGCGTTGCTAATACCCAATTCTCCCCATGCCCCGTAATCTCGATACGAGCCTGTTGCGCACATTCGTCACCGTTTCGCGTCGTTCGACCATGACGGCCGCGGCGCAGGCGCTGCATTTGACCCAGGGCGCGATCAGCCAGCAGATCAAACGGCTCGAGGAATGCTTTGGCCAGCGGCTGTTCGACCGCTCGCAGGGGCGCCTGAAACTCACTGCCGCGGGAGAACGCTTGCTCGAACGGGCCGAGCAACTGGTGCGGCTCAACGACCGCATCTGGACCGACATGAGCAGGCCGATGTTTGCCGGCGTCCTGCGCGTCGGCGCGCCGTCCGATCTGGTCGGCGCCTATCTCGCCGGCATTTTCAAGGCGTTTACCCAGCGCTACCCGCACGTCGAGATCGTGCTTGTCAACCTTGCGTCGGTCGACCTGTCGGCCGCGCTGCTCGATGGACGAGTTGACATCGCGGTGATCGAGCAGCTGGCGAGCGAGCCCGGCGGGGAGTGCCTGCGCGTCGAGCCGCTCGCGTGGGTCGGCGCGGTCGGCGGCACCGCTTATCTGAAGCGGCCGCTGGCGGTGTCGATTGTCAGCAACGCGTGCGTGTTCCGCCCGGCATTGTTCGACGCGTTGACGCAGCACGAGATCGCGTGGCGAACGGTGTTCGAGAACGGCGACATCGAGGCGACAAAAGCGACCGTCCGGATGGACATGGCGGTGACCGCATGGCTCGCGTCGACGGTTCCCGCCGATCTGCAGATGCTGCGATCGATGCAGGGGTTGCCCACGTTGCCGGATTTCGCCGTGACCTTGCATCTGCCTCCATCCGGAACGACGCCGCTTGTCGACGAAATGGCGAATTTCATTCGCAACGGTTTTCGCGACGCGCCGTCAGTCGGCGCCGGCATGTTGTCCGGTACGACCGATCGCGCGGCCTGATCGCGTGCTTCCGATGCGGTCCGCTCCGGGCGCCGTTCTCCTGTAGGTCCTTCCAGTATCGTTGCGCGTGACCGCGCTATAGGATCGATGCCGAGATCCGCTCGACGGCATCGCGACGCGTGCGTGCCGTATGCGTCGCGACCGCGTTCGACCTCAGTTCGGCTTTCTGCTGCTTCCCATTTGCGCCGCTCGATTTTTCCCAAGGCATTCCATGACTATCTGGCTGCTGCAACTCGTGCTCGTGATCGCGTTCTGCAACGTCTGCGGCCGTCTTGCCGAGCGGCTTGGCCAGTGCGCGGTCGTCGGCGAAATTACGGCCGGACTCCTGCTCGGCCCGTCGCTGTTCGGCGCAGTCGCGCCGGATTTCTACGACGTACTGTTCGGCGCGAGCGCACCGTCGGGGATGGCGCAGGTCGGCGAGATCGGCCTGGTGCTGTTGATGTTTCAGCTCGGGCTGCACATGGAGTTCGGCGTCACGATGCGCGACGGCCGGTGGCGCGTCCCTGTCGCGGTCGCGATCGGTGGCTTGTGCGTGCCGGCCGCGATCGGCATGGTCATCGCGATCGTGTCGAAGGATACGCTCGCGAGCGATGCGCCGTGGCTGCCGTATATGCTCTTCTGCGGCGTCGCGCTCGCGGTGTCGGCCGTACCCGTCATGGCTCGGATTGTCGACGATCTGAGACTCGGCGCGATGACCGGCGCGCGAAATGCCCTGTCTGCCGCGATGCTGACGGACGCGCTCGGCTGGATGTTGCTGGCGACTATCGCGTCGCTGTCGAGCGGGCCGGGCTGGGCCTTCGCGCGCATGCTCGGCAGCCTGATCGTGTATCTGGCGCTTAGCGCGGTGCTGGCGCGTCTGGTTGTCCGCCCGCTGCTCGTGCGGCTGACGCAAACGGCGCACGCGACGCGCGACAGACTGGCGGTGCTGTTCTGCTTCGTGCTCGCATCGGCGGTCGCGACGTCGCTGATCGGTTTCCATAGCGCGTTCGGCGCGCTGTCGGCAGCGCTGTTCCTGCGTCGCGTGCCGGGGTTGGAGGTGGAGTGGCGCGAGAACGTGGAGGGTTTCGTGAAGCTCGTGTTGATGCCGGTGTTCTTCGCGTACGCGGGGTTGCACGCGTCGATCGGGATGATCGGCGACGCGTCTTCATGGCTGTGGTTCGGCGTGTTTCTCGCCGGCGGGTTCGCGGGCAAGTTCGGCGGCAGCTACGTCGGTGCGCGCGTGACGGGGCTTGCGCCGCGCGACGCGATGCTGGTCGGCTCGTTGATGAATACGCGCGGATTGATGGAACTGATCGTGCTGTCGATCGGCCTGCAGATGCAGATTCTTCCGACCCGCGTCTATACGATCCTCGTCATCTTCGCGTTGGTGACGACGGCGCTGACCGCGCCGCTCGTTCGGCTCACGCTGCGCGCGCATTCGCGCCCGGTGCCGGCGATGCCCGTCGTCAGTAAGTGACGGGCCCGCGCGCACGGTGGCGCATCCCCGATGTACGCCGTGTCACGGCAACGTCGATTGCATCACTTGCGTCAACCGCGTGCGACGGCGTCCCACGCACGCTTCAGACGGCGAGCCGCCTCCTCGGCGCTCTGTTCTCCTAGCATCGAGTAGGACACGCGCAACGTGTCGCACTCCGGATCGGATGCATAGAAGGCCTTGCCGGGCACGAACACGACCTTTTCGCGGATGGCCGCTTCGAGCACCTGTTCCGCCGGGATCTGCCGCGCGAAGCGGCACCACAGGAACATCCCGCCTTCAGGTTCGTTGAACGACAGCTCGTCGCCGAATGAGTCGCGCAATGCCGCCGTCAGCGCATCGCGTCGCGTGCGATAGGCGGCTCGCAGCACGTCGATGCGGGACGCCATGCGGCCCGACGCGAGATATCGCGCGACGATGTCCTGCGTAAGCGTCGACGTGTGCAGGTCGAAAGCCTGCTTGGCGACGGCCATCGGCGGACGAAGCGCAGGGGGTGGCACGATCCAGCCGACCCGCACGCCCGGCGAGAAGACCTTCGAGAAAGTGGACAGGTAGCACACGTTGTGATTGCCGCCCGGTTGCTGCGATGCGATCGACAGCAGGCTCGGAATTGCCTCGCCGCTGAAGCGCAACTGGCCGTAGGGATCGTCCTCGATGATCGCGCAACCATGACGCTGCGCGAGTTCGACGAGCCGGACACGCTGCGGCAGCGGCATGGTGTAGCCGGTCGGATTCGCGAAATTCGGCGTCAGATAGATCGCCTTGACGCCGCCGCGCTTCAGTTCGCGCTCGAGCTGCTCGAGATCGAGCCCGTCCGGGCCGCCGCGGATGCCGTCGATCTGCGCGCCGATGAACTGGAATACCTGGAGTGCGGCGACATAGGTCGGCCGTTCGACGAGTACGCGATCGCCCTGGTCGAACAGCACGCGTGCAACAAGATCGAGACCTTGCTGCGACCCGGATGTGATCAGCATCGATTCCGGCGAAGCCGGTAGGCCGAGCGCGGCGGCCCACTCGCTGATCCGTTGCCGCAAGCCGGGTTCGCCTTCGGTGAGACCGTACTGGAAGAGGTCGCGGTGCTCGTTGCCCATGATGGCGCCGAGTGTGTCGTCGATGCCGTCCATGTCGAACAGATCGGAAGCGGGGATGCCGCCGGCCAGCGAGATCACGTCCGGATTCTTGCTGAACTCCAGCAGCTCACGCACTGCGGAGGACTTGATGCCGCGCGCGCGCATGGCCAGCACGATGTCGTTCATGGGGTGCCTGTTTTCGAAAACGTCGGCGAGTTCGGCCGCCGGAAGTTAAAAAGGCCGGCAGGTTCGTCGAACCAGCCAGCGCAGGGGAAACGCGTCGCGGCGAATCGCGCGCGCAGCACGATTGCCGTCGATCAATCGAACATGCGCCAGCCGTCTTCCTGGTGGACGAGGAACAGGCCCATCGTGCGTCGCGTCGACGTACACCGTTCGATCGCATGCAGGTTCTTGCTCTGGAACAGCGTCAATTGACCGGGTTGTGGCTTCAGCACGATCTTCGCGGCCTTTTCAAGCGCTGCGATGGCACCCGTTTCACGATATTCGCCGTTCATCCGGTCCAGTGCGGCGCGGGACTCCGGTCGGTTGTTCCACATCACCATGCCTGCGTCGTTGTCGGCGCCCTGAATGGTCAGGAAGCCCCCGAGCTGCCGCGCAAACGATCGCTTCAGCGGCCAGTTCGCGACGTCGCGCCCGTAGCTCACGTCATCGCAGTGCGGCGCGAAGTTGAACGGTGCTTCGAATGGTTCGTACACGCGTCGCGTCGCGAGCAGGAACTCGACTTCGTAGTCGTGCCCGATCGTCAGCGGCTTCGCGTCCAGCGCATCGGAAAACAGGCGCACGAATCGGGTCGTGCGCAGACCGTCGTTCACGCGACACGCGATTCCGAAGTACTCGGCCGCCTTCGAAACGAGGTTGTCCCCCTGTTCGCGCTGGAGCTGGCCGAGCGTGACCGAGGTGGCGACGATACCCGCGTGGTGCGCGTTCTTCGTAAACGGCGAGCTCGAGAAGCCTTCGTCGTCCCACCAGGCGTCGCGCTCGCCGTCGGGCACGATGTTCATGACGATCGCGTCGGCCTCATCCGCATCGAGTGCGTGAACCGCCGAGACGACGGTCATGCTCTCGGCGCGCGGAGGCGTACCGAAACGCATGAGTTGAGCTGAGTAGGTAGTCTGCATGATCCCTCCACATGTGCGGATGATTAGGATTGCGGGATAAGGCAGTCGCCTTTGCCCAATTCGGACAATGCCGGTTGCCTCAATACACGGTAAAGCTCCGCGGGCTTCGGCTCGGATTCGGATCGCCGGTACTTCGGAAACAGCAACAGGCCGCTCGTGCCGGCGACGAGCGGCGCGCCGTCTCGCGTGCCGAGGCGCTCGCCCGCGCGTATCGGCTGGAAATTGCGCAAGCCTGCATCGAGCCTGACCGCGCCGTCCGGATAGGGAACGATGTGCGCCCACGTATAGATCGGATTCGTGCACGCATCGACCGGCGGCAGCGAAGCGCCGTGCACGAATTCGCTGACAGTGGTGATCGCATCGAGGCAAACACGTACGCCGGCGGCGATCTGATAGAGGCCGAAGCCCTTCTGGCCGAGCTCGATGCTCAGCGCGACGCCGTCGGCCCGCTGGATGAATTCGTCCGATGTGCAGCCGCCCGCGGACGCGGCGGAAAACGGTCTGCCCCAATGCGTCACAACCGGCGTGTCCGGTGCGATCGCGTGCGCCAGTTGAAGGCTCGCCGGCTCGTAGTTGAAGACAAAGAACGGCGCTTCCGACGGCTCGATCGTCTGATGAAGATCGACGCAGAAGCGGGCGCGCATCATCATCGGCTCCATCTCGCGAGCGCGCCGATCGTCAGCCGTGTCGCGTCCGGCGCGGCCGAACGTGCGGTTCAGGTCCCGTTCGACAAAACGCGTGCCTTGCCGCGCTGCGTCGACGTTGCCGAGCAGGAAGCCGATCGACGACGGCGGCGCCAGCACGCCGGCGTCCACGTAGCGGCAAAGCGCATTGAGCACGGGCAGTCCCGCATATTCGTTGCCGTGCGTCAGCGCGATGAACAGCAGGTCGAACCGCTCCCCTTGCGTTGCGCTCGCGTGCGGCGGATGGATCACGAAGCCGAAACGCTCGACACGCTCGACGCGCGCGCGACCGATCCTGCTCGACGCCGCGAACCGTTCGAACGTCGCGATCTCGGCGTCGAGCCGGCTGCGCGCGGCATCGACGCCTGCGGTTGGCGCGATGGTCGCCATCAGTGAAACATCCGCCATTGACTGTCGTGCCAGACGAGGAACGATCCGAGCGTTCGGCGCACGGTCGTGCATTGCTCGACCGCGTGCATGACGCGCGTGTTGAGTATGTTGAGCTGTCCGGGTCGTCCGTTGATGGTGACGCTGCGCACGTGATCCAGCCGGTCGATGCGCCGGGTTTGCGCGAATTCGCTCATCAGTTCGTCGAGTTCGGTGCGCGTCTCGGGCCGGTAGTCCCACATGACGAGGCCGGCGCTGTTTTCCGCGTCCTGCACGGACAGGAAGAGCGAGATCTGGTCGTAGCCTTCGTCGTAACCGTCCTGGATTGGCCAGTTCAGCGGTTCGCGGCCGAAGTGGATCGCATCGCAATGCGGCGGCACGCTGTAGAGCCCGTTGGTCACCGGCTGGTATTCCCGTTTGGACACGAGCGGGAGTTCGCCCCAGTCACCGACCTGAACCGCCCCCGCGCCCAGCTCGCGGACGCACAGTTTGACGAATTCCGTATCGCGCAGCGCCGCGTTGGTGCGGCCTGCATACGAGAAGTAGTCGATCAGGCCTGGGATCAACTGCCCCTTGACCAGACGCTGTGTCGGTCCGATCGCCAACCCCGACTTGCCGGCGCCGGCGAAGCTCTGGTGCTGCGTGACGGGCGGGAAGGCGGGATCGTCCCACCATCGGTCGAGCTCGTTCGGGTCGACCAGATCGACAAGGACGGCTGCGGCCTTGCGATCGCGAATGAGCAAAGCGGCGTCGGCTAGCGAGAGATCGGCGCGCTCGACCTGCTTTTCGAAATCGTAGATTTCGGCGCGATAGTGCTTGTTCAAAGCGAATTCCTCCGAAGAGAAGACGGTTCCGGATGGCGATCCCGGGACTACCGTGCGGCGACGCTCACGGATTCGAGCAGTTTTTCGCTGAAGACGCGAAGACACGGGTATTCGAACAGCAGGCGCACCGGCACGTCGTGGCCGAGCTGCTGTTCGAGCTGGGTGCTCACCAGCGCGGCGGAAATCGACGAGCCGCCGATCATGAAGAAATCGTCGTCAGGCGTCACGGCGTCGCGGCCAAGGACGCTCGCCACAACGGACGCAACGACCTGGTCGACGCGCCGGACATGAGGGATCTCGATAGGTTGGATCATGGGCTTGAACCGGTCGAATGACGAACGGCGCGCCGCGCCGTTCGCCGGTTTCATGGTCGCGGATGGGGGTGGTCAGGCGTAGGACGGTTGCTGCGCGAAGCTGACGCCGCGTGCGTTGCGCTCGACCCTGCGGTTGTGCCCGAATCGATCCTCGCCGGATACGAGCACGACGCCGAACTTGTCGAGCGAGATCTTGCTGCCGTATTCGTCGACGGTATCGGTCCCCGGGTACACCTTGACCGCGGCCGGCACGTAGCGGCTTGCGTATCCGAGCCGGGTCTGGTCGACCGTGGAGTTCGGGAACGACGAGTGCATCAGCGTCGACCAGAAGATCACGAACTGGCCAGGCTTCATCACGATTGACACGGCCTTGCTCTCGTCGGGCTTCCAGTCAGGATCCTTCTGCAGGCTGCGATAGTCGTAGCCGAAGAAGCCGCGCTTGATGCCGTCCTTCTCGAGAACGTTGATGTTGGACGGATCGAATTGCATCTTCTTCGATTCGTCATAAAACATCTCTTCGTGCGTGCCCGGCACGAACCGCAGGCAGCCGTTTTCCTCGTTCGCGTCGGTCAGGGCCGTCCATACCGTGATCGCGCCACCGAACCGCTGGTCGCCCGGCCACACGATTTGCGGCTGCCCCGACGCATGCGCGAACGTGTCGGCCTGGTGCCAGTCGGTCCCTTCGTCGCCGGGATATTTCGGGAACATCTCCGAGCGCCAGCAGATTACGTCGGGGCCGAGAATCGAGTTGAGTCGCTGGACGATTTCCTGCCGGCCGATATGTTCACTGAGTAGATTGACGTCGAGGTGGCGATCGTAATTGGCGATCGGGCTCGTTGCCGGCAGGTCGTAGACCGCGTGTTCGCGATCGAACAGCTGGGCACGAATGGTTTTGTAACGCTCCCGCGCTTCCTCCGGCGAATAGAGGGTGAATGGGCCGATGTAGCCTTGCGCGCGAAAGGTGGCGATCTGCTCGGGCGTCAGTCGAAAGTTTTGCATGGAAGTGCTCCTGGTCGAATCGATGAAATGCGTCCGCTTCGAATGGACAAAGCGGTGTTCGGGAAGTGACGGACGCGCTTACGCGAGTTCGGCGGCCGCTGCTTCGTAGATGCCGGCCCAGCCGTCAACCGTGGGCGCGGCCATCAGCTTGCTGGTCGGCACCCGTACCTGCAGCCGGGTTTCGATCTGGATCTGCAGTTCGACGATCGTCAACGAGCTGGCGCCACGGTTGAAGAAATCCTCGTCGCCGCGCAGGTCGGCGAAGCCAAGCGTGTCCCGGCAGGTCAAGGCGATCATGTCGGGGATGGCAATCTTTTCAGTCATATGTTCTCCAGATTTTCAGATGGGACTTGCGAGTCGGAACCGATCGACCTTGCCGTTCGCGTTGACCGGAAGTTCGGCACACACGGCGATGGCGTCGGGAATCATGAAGCCGGGCACCAGCTTGCGCAGTTCACTGCGTATGAACGCCGACATGTTGTCGCGCTGCTCGTTGGTCTGGACCGTGGCGACCAGCGACTTTTCGCCGTTCCGGTCTTCGCGGACCTGGACGACGCATTCCTCGACACACGGCAAGCGCGAGACGAGTTGCTGCACCTCGTCGAGGCTGACGCGGTAGCCTCGGATCTTCGTAAGCCGGTCTCGCCGACCGATGAATTCGAGCGTGCCGTCCGTACGGCGCCGGACGATGTCGCCGGTGCGGTAGAGCAGGCCGGCCCCCAACGGATCCGGTACGAAAGACGCGCGTGTCGCGTCGGGTCGGTTCAGATAGCCGAGTGCGACGCCGTCGCCGCCGGCGTAGAGTTCTCCTTCCTGCCCGTCGGGAACGGCCGCGAGATCGCCATCGCCGCGGGCGACGAGCACCGACGTGCCGGTCACGGGCCTGCCGATCGGGACGGTGCCGTCGGGCCGGTTGTCGCGGGTCATCACGTGGCAACAGGTGAACGTCGTGTTTTCGGTCGGGCCGTATCCGTTGACGACGGTGATGCCGGGGAAGGCATCGAGAACGGCGTTGACCGCGTCCGCCTGCAGGACGTCGCCGCCCGCGAGCAGGACACGCAGGCCGGTCAGCATGGTCGGATAGCGGCGTACGACCAGATGAAACAGCGCAGCGGTCAGCCACATCACGCTGACGCGCTCGTCGCGAATCAGCAGTGAAACGAGGTTCGGATCGAAGATCGCGCTGTCGTACACCACGAGACGCGCGCCATTGAGCAGTGCGCCCCAGATCTCGAACGTCGACGCATCGAAGGTGATTGGGGACAGCAGCAGGAACGTGTCGTCCGGCTGGATCGCGATGTAGTTCGGTCGGTCTACGAGCCGCACGACGCCGCGATGCGGAACGACGACCCCTTTCGGCTTGCCGGTGCTTCCGGACGTAAACATCACGTAGGCCGGTGCGTCGCCGCCGTGCGAAGCGACAGGCGGCGGCTCATCGCCCGGTCCGTCGCCCGGTCCGTCGGCCGGGAGATCGGCGATATGCAGGACCGACAGTTCCAGATCGCGCAGCGTGTCGTCGCCGGCGGCGGCGATCGCGTGCCGCGCCGCGCTGTCGCGTGCGTATGCGTGCTTGACTGTCTCCGGATAGTTCGGATCGAGCGGGACGAAGACCGCACCGAGCTTGACGATCGCCAGCATCGCGATCACGGCGTTCGCGCAGCGCGGCAGCATCAGCAGCACGGATGCGCCCTGCGTGACGCCTTGCCGCGCAAGCACCGCGGCAAGGCGGTTCGCGCACCGGTCGAGTTCGCGGTAGGTGAGGGGCGCCGCGTGCTGCGTTCCTGCCAGTGCGATGCGCTCCGGCGTACGGCGCACCCGCTCGGCGAAACGGCCGTCGATGGTCGAGAGGTTCATTGGACAGGTTCCGATCGGTTGGCTTGCGTTCCGAAGAATTGCAGCAGCGTGTCCGTCATGGCCGGCGGAGCGCGACACAGCTCATAGTGGTCGCCATCGAACTCGTGTACGCCTGTCGCGTCCGGCAGGTGCGACACGATGATGTGCGCGCTTTCCGGGAGTACCTGCCGATCGCTTCGCGTCGCGATCACGAGCGTCGGCTGCGTCACAGTTGCGGCTTCGTCGAGGAAATCGGTGCGCCGGTATGCCACGTAGTTCAGCCCGTAGCGGTGCAGGTGCGCCGCGCTCGAGAACGGCACCGAGATGAACGAGTGGAATTCGGATTGGGGCGCGCCGCGGCTGGACGAGATCTTGTCGAACAGCATGCCGGCCATTTCCTTGCTCGCCGCCGCGACGGGAAGGAGCGCGTCCACTTCGCGCTGGAAACTGCTCGGCGGACAGACCGACGGCTTCAGCATGAATTCACCGCACACCAGCGCGAGCCGGCGCACGCTGTCCGGGTAGCGGGCGGCGGCCAGCAGGCCGACGCCGGCGCCGGAGCAGTAGCCGATCACGTCGATCGAGCCGGCGTAACCGACGCAGTCGTTAGCATGCGCGGCGACCGTTACGAAATCGCGCACGTGATATTCGACGTCGAATGCGTCGTCTCTCGCGTCGTCCTGCAGGTCGAGCACGAACCGCGATTCCCACGTGATCACGTTGAAATGCGGCTCGAGCGAGTC
The DNA here is from genome assembly GCF_001931485.1 of Burkholderia sp. SRS-W-2-2016. Lineage (GTDB taxonomy): Bacteria > Pseudomonadota > Gammaproteobacteria > Burkholderiales > Burkholderiaceae > Paraburkholderia. Next base: position 57,316 of record NZ_MSDV01000062.1, read on the forward strand.
ACACAGTCGTTCAGCCATCGCATGACGCACGCCGAACGGCAAGACGAGCATCAGGTTGCGCCGGCCGGTCGAGCGCTTCGTATGAAACACTCGCAGGGGCCGACCGTCGAAGGCAGGAATGGTCTCTTGCTGCATGGCGCGATATCGTATTGAAGGGACGTTGGGACCGGAGCCGGCCGTGCGATCCGGCCTGATCTCAACTCGGCGTGGTCGTGCGCGGGCAGTCGACACCCAGCGCCGCGCAGGTGATTTCGTCGATCTCGATCCAGCACGCGAACACCGGCTTCCCGTCGACGATCTGCGGCGGCGCGGCACGGTGCGCGTGAACGTTCAGACGCATCAGCAGCCGTTCGACGCCGAGCGGCGACACCGTGATGAGGCGCCGAACGCCGTTGGACCGCGCGAACCGGACCACGTCCGCGAGCAATGTGCGGGTGTTCGCATGGGCGCGCCGCAGGGCGATGGAATCGGCGCCGAGGATGCATGATGAAAAGCGGGAGAGTTCCCAGATATGGGGCGAATCCGGAATCGGCACCGTGCCCATCAGCCCGGGGAAAATCTCGCTCAACAGGTACGGCCGATTCGTCGGTAGCAGGCGGGCGCACGAACAGATGGCGCCGCTTTCATCGCGACCGAAAATATAGATTGTGTCCGCTCGATCGAATTGATCGAACTCCTGCTGATTGGCTACCGGAAGCTGCCAGCCGAGCTTCTCGATGAATATGGCGTGTCGGTACGATGCGAGTGCCGCAAGGTTCGAAGGGGACAGTTGTGACGCGTTTCCGATAGTGGTCTTGTGCATGCGTGAACTCCAATGGACGTACGCATTAAATGCGAAATGGAGGGCGCGTCGAAACTGCAATTTGTTACAGGACCGGCAAGGCCAGATGCGCGTGGACACCGGCAGTCCACGGCAGCGTATTGATCCATTTCTCGAGCAGGGATCGGGTGTGTTCGGGGCCGACATCGTAGCCTCGTGCGCAGACGATCATCACGTTGGTGGTGACGCTGTTCGGAAACATGCGGCAAGTTCGGTCGCGAGTCGTCAACCACGACCAGCCAAAGGTGATCGGCGGTCTCCAGTTGGTATCGATCCATTCGCAATGGCCTGCGTGGCATGCGGGCAGGCCGAGATCCCATGCGTCGCTCAGTACGCCTTCGTCGCGTGCGGCATAGAGCAGGCCGAGCGTAATCGATGCGAGCTGTGTGATGGTCACGCGGACGTATCCGTCGTGGGAAGACGTGTCGAAGAATGCCGGCATCGCATGTCCGTCGGATTTCAGGTCCAAGAGCAATCTCCTTGCTTGGCGTGTGCGCCGGTCGATGCACGCATGGCGCGCGAACGCTGACCGTTACCTTCAAACACGGACGGACGACTGGCCGGCCAGCGTCGCCGTGGCTCGTCGGAAGCAGAAAGGCATCGATGCGGAGCGAATCGGCCGCGCGACAGGAAGTAGCCGTTGGCGCGACGATGTGCGGTGTGATGCCGGAGGTGATCCGGCTGAATCGCAGTGATCCGGACAGGATTAGTTCGGACACCAAAGGTGCAATGATGGCTCGACATCCGCGACGATGTAGCTGCGCGGACTCGATGCCGTGAATGAGTTTGGCAGACATTCTGCGGCCATCGGTGGCGGCGCACAATCGCTTTCATCCTGCAAAAAGCTACAGCTGACGATCGGTGCAGGATATCTGCATCATCGCGACAGACGTATTGGCCAGCCACGTGATGGCATGGGCTGACGCGGGCACTAACAACCCGGTGGACCGCGGCGAAGCGACAAAGGGAGCGTGGCGTGATCGACGTAGCGGATATTGAAGTACGAGATTTTGATAGCGCCGACATCGACGGCTTCATAGCGTACTGGTACGACGGCGGCGACGACCATCTGATCGAAATGGGCGTCGATCCGGCGCGGCTGCCCGGCCGCCGGCAGATGCGCGACATGCTTGCGCTCAATATCGAGCGTGACAGGAGTGACGGCGTGCCGCGCAACGCGATCCTCAGCGTCGCGCTGAAAGGACAGACCGTCGGCGTGCACGAACTCACGCATCTGGAACCGCGCGCCGGGGCGGCGCCAGGACGGTACGTCAGCGGCGTCATGCATGCGCATATCTGGAGCCCGGAGCATCGGCGACTCGGCATCGGTATCGTGTCGTACGTGAAGGCGATGGGGGCGTTTTTTACGCGCTTCTCGCTCGATTCGATCCGGTTCGAGTCGCCGGCCGACAACGTGGGTGCCAATCGGGTCAAGACACGGCTCGGCATCGCTGCGCAGGGAGAGGGCGTGTTCGATCTGCCGATCCTGCGCACGCCGCTGCGTACGGTCAGGTATAGCGTGACGCCGGATCAGCTTCCGTCCATCACCGCGCGCATGGAAGCGTTGTGGGAAGCCCGCCGGCACGGCGGCTTGGCTGCGTCGCGCGAGCGGCCAGCGCGTGCGCGATCGACGAACCCAATCTCGACCCGAATGCCATGACCGCGGCCGCAGCGTTGAAAGTCTTCTTGCCGGTCCGCGCGCCGCGCATCCGGCTCGTGTGCTGCTCTTACGCGGGCGGCAACGCGTCTGCGTACGCCAATTGGCATGCGTGGTTGCCGGACGACGTCGAAGTGTGTGCGGTCGAATTGCCCGGGCGCGGCGCACGGCTGCGCGAGCCGCCGTTGCGGACGATGAGCGCGCTCGCCGACCATGTCATGGCAAGTCTGCTGCCAATCGCCGACTCGGGCGTCGTGCTGTTCGGACACAGCATGGGCGGCGCGCTGGCGCTTGAGCTGGCGAACCGGCTCGCCGATCTCGGCGTACCTCCGGCCGCGCTTGCGGTGTCCGGATGCGCAGCGCCGCATTTACCGTCGCGACGCCGGCGCCGGCTGCACGATCTGCCGCGCGACGAGCTGGTGCGGGAATTGAATCTACTGGAAGGTCTGCCCGCCGGGATGCTGGATGCCGATGCCTTCATCGATCTGTTCCTGCCGACGATTCGTGCGGACCTCGAGTGCCGGGAAACCTGGCGTGCGGCGATTCGAGCGATGCCGGTCCCGATCCATGTGCTCGCCGGCGCCGACGATGCATTGGTCGCACTCGACGATCTGGGCGAGTGGCAACGGTATTCGTCGTTGCCGGTCAGCGTGCGGGTGTTCGGCGGCGAGCATTTCTTTATCGATTCGCATCGCGCGGCGGTGCTGGCGCATTTGTGCGACATCGTCGCGGAACCGTCGGCGGTGCGGTGAAACGCGCAGCGGCGTCGAGCGCAGAACGAACGGCCTAGAAGACTAACCAGGAGAGGACAAGTGGAGATCACCCAGGCGGCATCCCCGGTCATCGGGAGACATGCGGTTAGGACGCCGGAGGATTTTAGAAACATGCCCGAAGAATACCGGACGCTCGCCACGCATCTGATGATGGTGCATACGGAGGGTGAACTGACCGGAGCGGACGACTACACGCAGGTGTTCTACAACCTTGCGCCGAATGCCTACGAGAAATTTGTCTGTTGCGAACGCGCGGCCGAGGAAGTGCACCACTACGAACTGAGTGCCCAGGTGCTGGCGGACCTGAACGTCGATGCGAGCGGGATGCTGACGCAGCATTTCCAGACGCGTCCGTATTATGCGAACGAACTGGTTCGCGGGGTGCGGAACTGGATGGAACGCGGCATCTTCTCGTTCCTGGGCGAGGCGGTCGTGCTCGAGCATCTGCTTGAGTTTCAGGAATCGAGCTACGCGCCGTTCAGCGAGATTTTCGTCAAGCAGATCATCAAGGACGAACACGTGCACGTCGCGCACGGGTTCCGCATCATTCGTGACGCATGCGCGTCCGACGCGGGGCGGCACCAGGCCCAGCAGGCGCTCGATCGTCTGTGGCCGCATGTTCTTGGGCTGTTCGGTCGCGACGAGTCGAAGCGGTCCGCGTTGTACGTGAAGTGGGGGCTGCGCAAGACGACGAACGGCGAGCTGCGACGCCATTTCGTCAGCAAGATACTGCCGAAACTGGCCGCGCTCGGGCTCGTGGTGCCGGAGATGGCGTTCCGCAACGGGGCGTTGTCATGATTGACGCACGCGACATCAAGGCTCGGCGCAAGGGGCTGATCGCCGAACGGCTGCCGGCGCTGCTCGAACAGGATCCGGCGCTGGCCGTCCGTTTCAACGAAGTCCGGCGTTTTTCGTCGCTGGTCCGCGCATCGGAGTATCACTTGACCAATGCGTGCAACATCCGCTGCAAGGGCTGCTGGTTCTTCGAGTTCGGTCATGATCAGCAGTCGCAGGAGGTGAAGTCGATCGAGCAATGGCGAGTGTTCGCCGCCGCCGAGCGCAAACGGCGCGTGAACTGCGCGCTGTTGATCGGCGGCGAGCCGACGCTGTTTCGCGATCGGATCGAGGCGTTCGTCGACGAAATGCGCTACGTGTCGATCTCGACGAACGGCCTGAAGCCGCTGCCGAATATTCCGCCGTTCGAGCGCGTGACGGTGTTCATCTCGCTGTTCGGCGGCGGCCCGCTCGACGATGCGCTTCGCGCGATCCGGCCGGGCGGCAGCCGGTTCGAAGGGCTGTTCGAAGCCGCGCTCGACAACTATCGGGACGATCCGCGCGCCACCTTCGTATTTGCAGTGACGGAAGACGGCATCGGCTATATCGAACCGACGGTGCGACGCATTCGCGACAACGGCAACGTCGTCACGTTCAACTTCTACAGCAGGTACGACACAGGTCATCCGTTGCGAATGGAAAACGGTCGGCGCCTGCTGGCGGAAATGTTGCGCGTCGCGCGCGCATATCCGGACACGGTGCTGAACCATCCCGCGCACATCGAGGCGATCGTCACCGGCCGCGCATGGTGCGGCGAGTTTGGCTATGACGTGTGCCCGAGTGTGAGTCAGGACCATCCGGGCAATGCGGGACGGTTGATGAACGGCAACGCGGTGCTGCCGATGTTCAACACGTGGAAGCCGGATCTCCGGACCGTCGAACTTTGCTGCACGTCCGGGCATTGCGCCGATTGCCGCGACAGCCAGGCCGTCTATAGCTGGCTGATGGTGAGCCTCGACAAGTCGCTCGACAACGTCGAATCGCTGCGGAACTGGGTCGGCGTCGCGGAGTGCTACTGGAAGCAGTTCATCTGGTCGCCGTATCGCGACGCGTCCCGGGCCGATTGTCCGGACGATGCCGTAACGCCGCCGGCTCGAACGCCAGCCTTGCGGCATGAGGAAGCGCGATGACGGCGTCCGGCGCCGGCTGGGCCGCCGGAGCGCTCGACATTCCCGGGCCGGCTGACGAGCGCGCGGCGTGGCAGGCTTGCCTCGGCGCGATGCCGATCATCGACCACCTGGGCGGGGCGCTCGACCTGGCGGACCCGCGCATCGTGCGGCTGGCGCTGGCGACCCGCACGCAAGCGCACGAGGGCGGACTCGGCACGGACGCGCTCAACGGCGCGATCATCGCGGGCCTGCTCGATTGCGCGATGTCGGTTACCGGCATCCTGCATTTGCGGGGCCGCACCTGCGGTACCGTCCAGATGTCCATCCAGTTCATGAAGCCGGTTCGCACGGCCCACCCGGTCGTCGAATGCGTGGCGGTGCGCCGGTCGTCGAGCGTCGTGTTCGTCGAGGCGCGGCTGACCGAAGGGCGGGGCCGCTGCAGCGTGCTGGCGACCGGCGTGGTCGGGGCGGCCACGCTCGCGCGGTGCGCGTCCGGACGCGATGGTCGCAGCAACTGGTCGGAACGGGCAGCGCTTACTGCGCTGCCCGAGCAGGATCAGGCTGCTGCCTGACCGGTACTCATTGCGATGCTGGCTGCAAGCGGCCTGCGAAAACGGAGTGTTCCCATGCTCGAGAAGTCATTTCCCGAATCATTCGATCTCATCGCGGCATTCGATGCCGTGCGCGAGCTGTGGTCGCCCAGGATCGTCGCGCGCTTTAACGACCAATACCTGAAGGTCGCGAAGCTCCACGGCGAACTCGTTTGGCACAAGCATGCCGACGAGGACGAACTGTTTTATGTGGTGCGCGGGCATCTGCAGATGCAATACGAGGGCGGCCGCACGGTGGAGCTGGCCGAAGGCGCGATGCATGTCGTGCCGAGGAACACGATGCACAATCCGCTGGCGGTCGACGAGTGCTGGGTCGTGCTCATCGAGACCGTGACGACAAAGCATACGGGTGACGTCGAGTCGCCGCGGACGAAGTCGATCGCCGAACAGCTCGAGTAGCCGCGGCGTCGCTGTCAGGCCAGTGAGCTGCCCTCCGGTTTTCGTGACTTCCAGACAGCCCGACAGGCGGGCACGAGGTCCTCAATCCCGGAGAACGTTGGCCACCGGATGTCCTTAGGGGAATGCGCTGGAGAGCAGGGTATGCGCGTTCATGTCCCTGGTGTCACGTGGGTCGCTGCCGGCTCCGGCCCGGCGTCAGCCGATTCGGTCTTCACGTGTCCGCCGCGCGCTCGATGGCCGGTTTCCGGCGAGCAAATTGCCACTACCGCTCGTCAATGGGCGAAACCGCGGGGCGAGAATCGGCCTTATTACGACCAGCCACCCGTCACCATGACATCCTCCGACGTGATCATGCGGCTGTCGTCGGCCGCGAGGAAGAGCGCCATGCGCGCGAGATCGCCGGGCTCCATTTCCTCGTCGATGCACTGGCCGCGTCGTATCTCTTCGCGGCCTTCGTCGGTGAGCCACAGGTTGCGCTGCTTCTCAGTCAACACCCAGCCCGGCACGAGCGTGTTCACGCGGATCCCATACGCGCCGAGGTCCTTGGCGAACCCGCGCGTCAGGCCCTGGACTGCTGCCTTGCTCATTGCGTAAACCGGGAACTGGCTGCTCTTGAGCATCCAGCAATGCGAGCCGAGATTAATGATCGAGCCCGCGCGTGCGGCCTTCATATCCTCGACCACGGCTTGCACTGCGAACAACTGATGCCGCACATTAACTGCAACGGCAGCATCGAACGACTCGGGCGTAACGTCGGCGAGCGCGTGGCGGCGATCGTTCGCCGCGTTGTTCACGAGCACCTCGATCGGTCCGAATGCGGCCCGCACTTCGGCGATGGCCGCGTGCAACGCGGGAATGTCGGTGACGTCGCAGGCGACGAAGAGCGGTTTATGGCGCGCGTTACCGAGCGATTCGGCAAGCGCTGTTCCGGCGTTCGCGTCGATGTCGAGAAAGCCCACACGTGCGCCTTGCGCAACGAAGTGCTCGACGAACGAAGCGCCAATGCCACTCGCGCCGCCCGTAATGAGCACGACCCGGTCTACCAGACTGGGATAGCTCGCGTAACGTGCTTGTCCCGAAGATTTTTCGCTAGAAGTTGCCATTCACATCCCGTATTGATTGATCGCTACGACGACGAAACCGACTGTGCGCCATGCAGGTTTTCTGGTGAGCTATGCAGGTCCGGCTTCGTTGAGCCCTCCCGTCTGACGCCCAAATGCGCATTGTCTACGAGAAGGTGGCGATCCGCAAAGACGTGCTCTGTTGTCGTGCGTTTCCAGTACAACGCGGCCGGGCAGGCGGCATGGGGGCAAATGACGCACTCGAAATGGCAGAACAGACGGAGGTGTAGGTTGTCTCAGGCCGGTTAGCGAGCGGTCGTTGACCGGCCACTTTCTGCCGCTCGCCGGAGCGATGCGGTGGTCGTTCGAACGACCGGTCCACTCCGAAACCCGCGCGATGGTCAACGCACAGTTGTCGGCCAAACCCGGCATTCAGATATGGCATCGATCGGACAGCCGTGAGTCGCTTTGCCGAAATTCACACTTCCCGGACGGAGAACGCCAATTTTCACTCAGGCGAATGCGTACCTTCCCCGACCCGTTGGTGCCAGTCAAGAAGCTACCGACTCGATGTCTCTTTCTTACTTAAAGCGGACGGTTTGCAGGCAGCACCCCTTTCGGTGCGTGAACTCCGACATGGCACTCCACGAAGCAATTGTTGGTAATTCGGCAATGTTGGTTCATTCGATTGGCTTGGCGTACAGGTAAATGTGCGCCAGCGCACATAACGGGAACACCCTACGGCCTGTCCGCATTCGACTCGTTCGCGGCCTTCTGAGGTTGAAGTGTGTCTTAAACGAATGCGTGGAATAGGGAGAGAAAAAGGTATTTCTTTCCTCTGCCAGCGTTGATCGCCTATTATCTTTATCACTTGTCGTTTGACACATAGTGCATTGAGCCAGAATACGGTTCAAAAAGTTGCCGAAACGAGCATGGACAGCTCGCCCTGTGGAATAACGAAAGGGGGCGCTCTGGCTAGAAAAACTCAGTCTCAGCTTTCGAATGAAGAGAGGGCAACAACATGAAAACGCTGATCGGGTTGCTGTTTGCTGTGCTCGGAGGCGGAGCATACGCTGACTGTACATTTCAAGTTTCGGGACCTTCCAATCACACGTACTCGGAGCAGGACATCATCACTTTTGTGACCTCAGAGATCCGCCCCGTGTTGGCAAAGACGAGCACACTTATACCGATTCGTATTGCGAAGGTCTGTGATGGGTCAGTCGTCGGCACGCTGCAATTGACAATGGATTCCGAAGACTATTACATCGTACAGGTCCAGCAACATCACCTCTCTGAAGAAGAGTCAAAGTACACAGATTCTAACTTGACTTTGAGTCGAGCAGGACTCGATGAAGCACTCGATAAATCGATATCATTTGATGGGCTATCGCTTCAGGACCGCCAGGATGCGGTCAAAACCTTCGCCTTCTATTTCGCTGAGAGCGCTCGGTTTACCGATATCGAGAATATCGCCAATGCACTCCTTGCTGGAAACTGTACACAGGACTGGACCAAGTACGCGCATCTGCTCCGGCGATGGGCGCGCATTTCAAAGAACGCACTTCAGCATGGAGATGTGTCTGACCTATTTCATGGGGGAGTAAATGACAACCTGCTTGCACCCATCTCCCAGACGATGATCGTCAATTATAATGCCGCGAATCCCGCTGACCAAGTATCCGTCCCGGCTCCATCATGCGAACGACTGCAAAATGCGCAATTTGGCGCTCAATAAAAGGGGGTAGCCGCGCTCTTTTCATAGGGCACGGCTATCCAGTAGCCTTGGTCAAGTCGGCAGTACTGTGCGGGGAGGGTAGATCTCGAATCCGTCGGGGACTGGCTTAAACGGCTCTGAAGGCGAGCGATGACCGCTCTGGAACTCGCGCAGCGCGTGAACGTCAATTTCCCCAATTACACAGTAGTCTGTAATCCCCCCCTTGACTCGTAAGACATCGCGCCTCCAACTGTCCTTGTAGGGTGCACGAATGCGGCTGTCTCCGTATTGGCGGTCATTGCATTGAATGATATAGGCGTGCACATCGAGAGCTGCCGATTCGACCAACGCGTTGAAGGTTTCAGTATCCTGATTCCATTCCGGCACGAAGAGTGCGTCGACCTTGCCGCGCAGAGCGGCACGGTAGCCGATATTGGTGAGTTCGCTGCAAACTAGCAGTGCGAACCGGAACGAGCCATGCTGGATAATGGGTGGTGTCGCCCAAGGTTTGCGTGGCTTCATTTTCAACCCAGCCAAACGCTGCAGTTCCTGTTCCTCATGTAAGGCCGGTCGTTGCTTGTCTTGGCGGTAGATCATGATCGACGGAAAGCCCGGCCCATCGTGGGATAGTGCCGCCCATACCTGATTTCGTACCCGTCCCTTGGTGGCATGCATGTACTCGATGCCGGTGATCAGGGAGACACCACGACCATGCAGTTTCCTCGCGATACGAATGAACCAGTGCGCCGGTAACGCTAGTTCCGGAAGGACTAGGTAGCGGCTACCGTTCGGTTGCGTTATCACGCCGTCCAGCAGGCGGTTCAGACGAGCGTATCGCTCGGCATCCGGATCCCGCAAACGTGTTACGGATGCAACCCAGCTATCTAGGCGAGTTTTCCAACTTGATACGGCAATGCTGTACTTGGAGCGATTCTCGCCGTTGCGGATCTTCAGAGCGCCGTGTTGGTCGAAGCGGGGCATCTTATTGTTCAATGTAAATCCACGCAGCGCCCGTACAACGATCTTCATGGCCGACTGCCATTTTTGGCTATACGTATCGTTGGTCAACACAAACAATTCGGCCAGGTTAAATGGGCGGGTCGCGAAAATAAATCCGTGAGGCAACCCCGGAAGCTTTACCCACTTTGCGAGTAACGAACAGCCTTCCAGAACCTGATCGGGAAGCATCTGGTCCGCCTCGTTGCAAGCAATAGAAACCTTTTTACTAGGAATTCCGCGCTGGGCTATCATTTCGGACGGTAGCCCCATAAAGCGGAAAGGTAAATGGGCTAAATCAAACGCAAACAGCCGAGCCTGTCGCGCTTGAAACGCTTTAGAAGACTTCGGCCAAGACACTGCCGGCTTGATATCGATGGGAGGGAGACAATCCGACATGTGATCTTCCCAAGACTGCTTGCCAGTTTTAGATAGTCGTGGCGGGAAGGCTGCAGTTATGCTCTCGCAAACGGTCACAAAAACCTGGCGCTGCCAGCGCGTGATCATTTTATCGGCGTCAGGTTGCGGGGTATTCTTCGGCCACGCCTTGATGCCAACAGAGCAGTCCCGTTGAACCTGCGCACATAATTTTTCGATTGCGCGAATGATCTTGCGTAGGTCACTGAAGTCCTCGCATGCCGTAGCGAGTTTTATCACGCGGGGGAGATAACTAGCTAATTCGAAAAACTGAGGCAGAACTAACACATGCTGCGTGAACGCGCGAAAGAATGCTCGACGATGATCTCGCCATGCATCGGGAGCCAAGTCTCTCTCATAAGCTTCAAAATCACGAAGTTTGATCGCAAAACTTGCACGGCGCATGGTTAAGGCGTCGGCCTTGCGCAAATTGTCGGCTGCTTCACCATCACTCTGCGTTGCGGCCAGTAGATCAGTGCCAACGTGGCTAGCAGAGCGTGGAAGCCGTGGCATCGCCCTCCATTCGCTGGCTCGCTCGTGGATCTGATGCGCGATGGCGTCAACCAATGTCTTTCCTGTTTCGCCAGCCAAGATGAACACTTTGTTTTTTGCATTGGCAAAGTGGATACGGCTCTTTTGTTTGGGGCGCAGTAGGTACTCGGGTTGAAAACAGATCTGTTTATTCTCTTCGCCTTTGACCCAGGCGAGGCTCCCCCTTGAGCGCATGAACAACCATTCCCACAGTTCGCCAGTCGAGCGAAAGTCTCGCCCATTTTCCATGACTAACAGAATGTCGTCCACATAGCGGCCATAGTACAGCGGTGCAATCTGCTGCTCCACAAAACGATCCAGTTCGATCAGGGCCATATTGGCGACGACCGCTGACGCCGGTAGCCCGACAGGCAGTCCCTTCTTCAATGGAGTAGCGGCGGCCCATCGCTTTAATGCGCCGATGAATAGTCGGTTGAGCTTTTTTTCTGCATCGGACAGGTCAAGTCGCAACACCTCATTCACGAAGGTGGAGTCCAGCATGAAGTCCGGGTTGAGTTCGTGATAGAAGGAACCGATGTCAGCCGTCAGCGCGACGATCCTTTTGTCTGCGTCCAAGGCCGTACGCATAGCGTTAATGCCTTGGTCGCGCCATTCGCGGAACGGCTTCAGATAGGGAACGAAGGATCCTAGAGACAGCGGATTTATCTTTTTACGATCCCGAGTCCTGCGTAGCCGGTTGCCGCAAGCGCTATCTGTTAGTTTTGCGTCGTACTTGTGGCCGACCTTCAGCAACCACAAAGCTGAAAGGACGTGAAAATCGAGGCTGCATAAGGCCATGACCCGGAATTCAGCCTGCGGTTTTGAGTTCACATCCTTTTCCGCTAGCAAGGCGCTAGCATGCGCCCATTCATCCGCAGGTGATGAGAAAATTAGCCCATTACCGTGTTCCTCGCGGAATTTGTTCCTGGCTGGCCAGGAAACGGACTTCGTCGCAAGTGTCCAACTGCCCAGAAAGTTCGACTTCTTGACCCATGTCTCGTCATCCCCATTGAGCAGCTCAAGCAGATCGCTGAGTCGATCAAAGAGATTTTCTTCATAATCGGCGATGGCGAAGATCGATGAATTGGTCGAGTAATATAAATCTACCTTCGCTTTCCGGTAAGCCAGACCAAGCTCGTCAAGGGTGAAACTCATTTGCTACTCCACGTGTAATGAGCGGCAGTCCTCGTTTGTGAGAACGTGGTGTCCGGCACTACAACCGGTTGATTTTTAAAGATTAAACCGTAAAAGGTGACAATAATGCTGCGATCGAATCACGATAGCCATGCCTTACTGATCGCTGGCGCGCCCCCAACGGGGCCATCACCTACCTTCTCGATGTCCTCTGCGTATATCGGAAGATTCGCGGGTTTATTGAGGGCTAGGGTGGATATATTTGACGACTGGCTGCAAATAGCGAGTTCAGCACGTCGTGCCTTTAACAGACGCGGCCATGCTCCCAACGTCCGCTCCGCGTCGAGAGTACAAGGTCGCAGCCGGGAAAGTGCCGTCGGGCGGTTCGATGCCGCCGCTGTCGGCAATCAAACCCATTGCTGACATGGGCGTAGCCAGCGCCAATGTCAGCAAAGGCCGACTACTCGCCATCGAGGATGCCGCACGAATGGCCGTTCCAGCTTGCAACCGGCCATACCCCTTGCATTGGCTCGAAGGACCGCTCAGGACCCCCCTGAGCCAATCCCCCATCGCCGCTCGTGCGCCCATCGCTGCAAAACGCGTCAGTCCGCAGTCGCCCAGTTCCGCTCATCGGCGGATGACAGGTGGCCATCCGCCGACCGGCCGCGCACCCGAGGCCATCGATCGTCGTACAACGCGCTCCGCGCCAACAATTCACGTTTTACCAAAGAGCTCGCGACAATTCGATCGGTTTCCCGCCCAGAGCATCGGCCGGCGCTCGGCCCAAGGGCGGCCACGCTCGAGTTGTCCGGCCAATCGTAGCAACGTGTCTTCACGCCCGAATTCTGCGGCGAACTGTACTCCGATCGGCAAACCGGTTTGCGGATGCGTTTCGAGCGGAACGGACATGGCAGGGACGCCGGCGACATTGAACGGTGGCGTGAACGGCGAATGCCGAAAGACCCGCTGCGTCCATTCGAGACCCGTCATCGATTCGGCGCCGGCGCCATAAGCGCCGATAGCGGGCGGCATCTGCGGCAGAGTCGGGGTGAGCAACAGGTCAACCTCTCCGAACCATGTGCCAACCGACCGCGTGACCAGGTTGCGCATGGCCAAAGCGGCGGCAAACGCGGATGCCTTCTCCTCCTTGCCGTGTCGGAAGCAGGCTAAAGTGGCTGGCTCCAGCATCGTGTCGTCGATCGCGCGTCCGGTCGCGGCTGCAAGGCCCTCGATCCAGCCGACGAGCGTCGCCGTCCATATGGTTGCGTTCATCTGCACGAACGCATCCCACGACACGCCAAGGGTAGGCTGACATTCGATGACCGTATGGCCCAGCGCCTCAAGAAAACGCGCGGTCGATGACGTCGCTGCCGCGATAGCCGGGTCGGTACGCTCGCCATTCCACGGGTCCAGCATCAGGCCGATCTTCAATCTGCCCGGTTCACGGCTCACTTCGGACAGGAAGCTTTGCTCGGGCGCGGCCGTGATGTAGGGATCACCAACCGCGTGTCCCTGTATCGCATCGAGCAATGCGGCGCTGTCCCGCACGCTGCGGCTCACACCCAATTGCACGCCGAAGCCCGCGAACACTTCGTCAAGCGACGGCCCGTTCGAACTGCGGCCGCGCGTGGGCTTTAGCCCGAACAGGCCGTTGTAAGCCGCGGGCACACGAATGGAGCCCGCCGCATCGGTCGCGTGTGCGAGGGGAACCACCCCCGCGGCGACGGCGGCTGCCGCTCCGCCACTGGAACCGCCTGCACTCAGTTGCGGCGACCACGGATTACGGGTCGCTCCTTGCAGCGTTGACTCGGTGGTCGTACTGAAAGCCATCTCCGGCGTGGAGGTGCGTCCTATCGTCACCAGCCCTGCTGCGCGGAAACGCGACATCAACCACGAATCCTCGGGAGAGACGATGCCTTGCGCAAGGCGGCTGCCCAGTTCAAGCTTCTTGCCTTGCATGCTTACAGCAACGTCTTTGATCAGGAATGGCACGCCCGCGAGTGGGCCGCCCCGAGGATCTTCGCTGCCGCTTTCAGAAGCGGGCCAGCTTTCGATGACCGCATTGATGTGAGGATCGACGACTCCGATTGCCTCACGCGCGAGTCCGGCAAGCTCCGCGGATGTGACATCTCCATTTGCGACGAGCTTTGCAAGTCCAATCGCGTCGTATTCCGTGTATTCGCTCAGTTTCATGGTTCCTCCGTGTCGATGGAGGGAACGATAGGGCAAGCCGCTCGTTAGGATTAGTCGGCTATCGTGGCAAGGATTGGGCCATCAATGGGACAATGCGTCAGGCCATTCAATCGTCTGATTTCCAGCGAGTATGCGAGCTTCGATGACCAGAGATCTAAACGACACGCTCGTTTTTGTTCACGTCGTGCAGGCGGGGAGCTTCACAGCGGCGGCAAAAGCCTTGCAGATTCCGAAGACGACCGTGAGCAGGCGCGTTCGTGAACTCGAGGCCCACCTCGGCGCGGCCCTGTTACACAGAACGACGCGAAAGCTACGCTTGACGGAAGCCGGTGCGGCTTATTTTGAGCGCTGCAGTGGAATCGCGAGGCAACTCGACGATGCGGAGAACGCCGTTCAACAGATTCGGGGTACGCCCGGAGGCTGGCTGCGCGTGACGCTTCCTTATTCGTTCGGGGCGACCTGGATAGCACCGTTGATCGCCGGCTTTTGCGCGCGCTACGCTGACGTTCGCGTCGATATAGTCGCGACGCACGTGCCGCTCGATCTGTTCGGTGAGAACGTGGACGTCGCCCTGCGTCTCGGCGCGCTGCCCGATTCGAGTCTCGTGGCCCAGCGGCTCGGCAGTTTTTCGACGTCGGTCTATGCCAGTCCCGCGTATATCGACACACACGGCGCGCCCGAGCGTCCGGACGATTTGCATCTTCATCCGGCGCTTGCGTTGCATCAGGCGCGCACCGACAGCGGTTACACATGGCCGTTGCGCAAGGCGGGGCGTAAGGCAAGGCACTTTGCGCTGGATCCGGTTATCGTGGCGAGCGATCCCGTGCTGCTTCTGGATGCTGCGCGCGCCGGCAACGGGGTCCTGTTGGCAATGGACGCGAGCATGGAGGCGGAAGTCGCGGCGGGGCGTCTATGCAAGGTGCTACCTGAATGGATCGGTCCACAGCAGGATCTCAATGCGCTATTTCCCAGAGAGCGCGTGCCATCGCCGAAGCTGCGAGCGTTCCTGCATTACCTGAAGACTCAGTTGCGTTTCACCCATGCGGCGTGACCAGACGCAAGTATCACCGTCGCCAAGCTGCACGGGGCTGAGCAAATTCATTGGCCGGTGAGCGCGTCGATGTCGAGTGACTCATTTCGGGCGAACATCGGCCATTTGAGCTAGTCAGGTCGAACGGCCCTTTGGGGGCCGGTCCAGCCGACCGCGTCGGGCGGCACTCGGCCAAAAGGAGACTCTCGCCGTGAGTTTTCGAGTGACCGGTCGTGACTGCTCTTCTGACACACGCTCCGCTCGCTTACTGCCCTCACGGTGACGATGCCCGTTTCATCGGGATTCCTCGCGGATGCGGATTGTCATCGCTCGTGTCTTCGGGCAGCAGATTGCCATCGCCGAGGCTCTCATCAGCTCGAGCAGTCTCCGGATATCGCTCGGGATAAAGATGCCGCTGCGCGACAGTTGCGTCAAAAGTGCGAGACCACTTTGCAATCACCACGGTCGCGAGACTATTGCCGATGGTGTTGCAGGCCGCGATCGCCATCGACATGAATCGATAGACCCCGAAAATTATCGCCACGCCTTCGACCGGCAAGATGCCCGTGGACGTAACGGTCGCCGCGAATACGACAAACGATCCGCCCGAAACGGTAGCTGCCCCTTTGGAGGTCAGCAGCATCAGCAACAACAGTCCGATCTGGTGCTCGAGCGTGATGGGAACGCCATACGCATGCGCGATGAACATCACGCCCATCGACATGAAGAGCGACGTGCCATCAAGATTGAACGCGTAACCGGTGGGTAGTACCAGGCCGACGGTCTGCTTCGCGCAGCCGAGCCGCTCGAGTTTGATCAGCAGACGGGGCAATGCGCTTTCCGACGATGCCGTGCCGAGCACGATGATGACTTCGTCCTTGATGTAGCGGAGGAACCGCCACAAGCTGATTCCGGCCAGCTTCGCAATGATCCCCAACACGACCACAATGAACAGGACCACCACGGCATAGAAGCTGAACACGAGTTGCGCCAACGCGATCAACACCTGCGTCCCGTTGCTCCCGACAGAGTAGGCCACCGCGCCTAGCGTACCGAGCGGCGCGAGTTTCATCACCAGATTGATGAACGAGAAAAGCACCTCGGAGATCAGGTCGAGCCCCTCGGTGATGCGTACGCGGCGTCGCTCGGGAATCGCAAGGATGCCGATGCCGACCATCACCGCGAGCACGACCACCTGCAGCAATTCGCCCTTGACGAACGCACCGACGAAGTTGTCCGGCACCAGATGCATGACGAACCCGGTGAAGCCCTGCGGTGCCGCTTTTGCCGCCGTCGGGGGCACCGCGCCCACCGTCACCGCCGTCATGTCCTTGCCGATTTGCAGCACGTTGCCGGCGAACAGACCCACCATCAGTGCAATGGTCGAGACGACTTCGAAGTAGACGATGGCACGCCAGCCGACCCGGCCCGCGCTTCGGACGTCGCCCGCCGACGCAATGCCGTGAACGATTGTCAAAAAAACCAGCGGCGCGACGCCCGCTTTGATTAACGCCAGGAAGATATCCCCGAGAACTTTCAGCTGCGAGCCGAGTTTCGGGAACGCCAGTCCGACGGCGATACCGAGAACCAGCGCGAGCAATACTTGCACGCCGAGCTTGCGGTACCACGGCAGTTTCTTCGGTGGCGGGACGAGCGCGTCGTCGCGGGTAGCGTTTGCGTCATTCATCGTCTGCTCCTTCACGTCCGCTCGGCGGACGTCATTACGTCCAACCCTGAATTTTCAGAGCCGACCCGACAGCTCGACGGCGCGATCGACCATCCGCGGCGCGAGTCCGAGATAGTTCGCCGGGTCGGTCATCCGGTCGATCGCGGCGCGATCGAAATGCGCGGTGACTTCCGGCAACGCGGCGAGCGCTTCGGCCAGCGTGCCGCCGTGCTCGTTGACCGTACGGCAGGCGTCGTACACGATGTCGTGCGCCTGCTGCCGGCCGATGAATGGCGCGATGCCCATCATCACGGCTTCGGCGACGATCAGGCCTTTGCTGATACCCAGGTTGTGCTTCATCCGCTCGGCATCCACGATCAGGCCGCCGAGCGCGAACTTCGCCTGATGCAGCGCGCCGGCGCTCAGAATGAAGCTCTCGGGAATAGCGATCCATTCGGCGTGCCAGGGGCCGGTCGCACGCTCGAAGTCCTGGATCATCGCGTCGGTCATCAGGCCCGCGTGCTGGCGCACTGCCTTGGCTGCCGCGAGCATCAGCTCACTCGAGATCGGATTGCGTTTTTGCGGCATCGTGCTGCTCGCGCCGCGACCTTTGACGAAGGGCTCATAGACTTCGGCGAATTCGGTCGATGCCATGATCATGATGTCGAGCGCAATCTTGCCGAGCGAGCCGGTGACCAGTGCGAGCAGATTGACTGCTTCGGCGAATCCGTCACGCGCAACGTGCCATGTGGTCGCGGGCACGCCTAGTCCGAGTTCGTCGGCGAGCGCCTTCTGCACCTCGAAACCCTTCTCTCCCAGCGACGCCAGCGTGCCCGCCGCACCCGCGAATTGGACGACGGCCACGCGCGGGCGCAGTTGTGCAAGCCGTTCCTGATGCCGGTCAAACATCGCCAGCCAGATCGCGACCTTGTAGCCGAACGTCACGGGCAGCGCCTGCTGCAAATGCGTGCGGCCAGCCATCGGCGTATCGCGATGTTTGCGGGCAAGGTCGGTCAGGATGGCGCGCAACTCGCGGATGTCGGTGTCGATCACGTCGAGTGCATCGCGCACCTGAAGCGACACGGCGGTGTCCATGATGTCCTGGGTCGTAGCGCCCCAATGGACGTAACGACCGGCCTCGCCGCACATGCTCACGAGCTGGTGAACCAAAGGCAGGATCGGATAGCCGACGATGTCGGTCTCTTCACGCATGTGGTCGAAGTCGATGCGCTCGAGACGGGATTCGCGAGCAATGATTTCGGCCGCTTCCGCCGGAACCACGCCCACTTGCGCCTCGGCTTTAGCCAATGCCACTTCAACGTCGATATAGCGCTGCACGAGCGCCTGATCTGAAAACAGCGTGCGCATCTGCGCGGTGCCGAAAGCATCGCGAAACAGGATGGAATCGACCACAGTGCTGGCCATGGGGATGGTGCGGTTCGTCATTACGACCTCTTCAAAAAACCGGAAACGGGCGGACATGCAGCTAACACCGGGGAAGTGCTCAACGTGATATGTCCGGACATATTAAATTTATTATGTTCGAACATATTGGACAAGCTATGATTTACCCTGGCCTTCCCAAAAACCGGTTTTCCGAAAAAAGATGAACCGACCGCACTTTGCCGACATTGCCCGTGAGCTGACCGAAGCCATCGCTTCAGGTCGTTACCCTGTCGGGTCGACACTGCCGACCGAGCTGGAATTGCGCGACCAGTACCAGACGAGCCGTCATACGGTTCGCGCTGCGTTGCATGAATTGCAGCAGCTTGGCCTCGTCTCGCGACGCAAGAATGCGGGCACCCGCGTCGAGTCCACGCAGCCGAGAAACGATTTCAGGCCGTCGCTGGCATCGGTGGATGACGTCGTCCAGTTCGGCTCGGAACATTTGCGGCTGGTGCAGTCGACCGGGGAGATCGTCGCGAGCGGTGATCTGGCGCGAAGATTGAAGTGCGCCGATGGGGCGCGTTGGCTGCGGGTGTCGAGTTTGCGGATCGATGGCGACAGACAGAGTTCGCCGATCGGCTGGACCGACGTGTATATCGATCCCGCCTACGCCGACATCCCGGACATGGCGCGGGCGCAACCTGACACGTTGATCAGCTCATTGATCGAAGCGCGGTACGGGCGCTGCATCGCCGAGATCCAGCAAGACGTGTGCGGGGCGTTGATCTCGGACGAGATGGCAGAAAAGCTGAAAACGCGTACGGGTGCTGCGGCGCTTGAAATTGTGCGCCGATATCTGGACTCGGCGGGCGAGACGTTCGAGGTGTCGGTCAGTGTTCACCCGGCGGAGCGGTTCTCGGTGTCGATGCGACTGAAGCGCTCGGAGACTTGAGCCGCGATCGCGTTCGTTAAACCCATCTAAAACCCGAGCCCGACGCCGACGCCTCCGAAACCACTCCCACCGAAACTGCCTGCCCCGATCCCGATGCCGAAACTGGGGCGTGGCGCGTAATAGCCGGGCGGGTCGCCGTAGCCGTAGTAGGGCGGCTGCGCAGCGACGCAACCCGCAATACCGAACGCTAAAGCCAGGATGCCAAGTAGCTTGATCATGACGCGCTCCCTTCCATCAGCCGGACACGGACATCGCGAGCAAGATCCGGTCCTTGCTGGTCGTCCGATCAAACGTCCAGGTGCGATTTTTTGCTTCGAGTCATCGAGCTAACCTGTTTCGACAATGATCGCACCGCGGACCGAAAGATCGGGATGGGGTGTCCTGCGAGGTCCGCCGTGGGTCTTGGTACGGCCAACAACGGTCAGTCAACGATGCCGCCTGGATCGTTGGCCATCGTTGCCCCGGAAGCCGCTCGAAACGTCGCACCTACCCATTCGCGCTCCACAGCGATGTGTTCAAAGGTCGCCCCTTGGACCGCAATCGTCGACCGCTGCAGCCGGCTGATCGCGGCCTCACGAATCAACAACGATAGATCAGATGTAAATCGGTCGATTCGCCGACCTTGAAATCGCAAGTGCCGACGAGGCTAAAACCTGCCTTTTCGTAGAAAGCAATGGCCTTTGTGTTACCGGACCATACACTGAGCCATACCGCGCCGGGGCGTTCCACTGCCAGATAGGAAAGTGCCGAGTTAAACAACTTTCGTCCAACACCCGTTCCTTGTGCACCGCGCCGAATGTAGATTTGATATATTTCCGCCGCCCCCTCTGGAACATCGGAGTGCGGAAGCTTGCACGGCCCAACCTGCGCGTAACCAATCAATCCGCCGTCCTCGCACTCAACCACCCAGGTGCGATTCTCGCGATTGGTGAGCTGGTCTGTGATCGTTGTTACCGAGTAGTTTTCTTCCTCATGCCTGATTAGATCGCTCGGCGGGTAGTTGATGCCGTACCCCTCCGAAAGAAATGTTTCCCGGAATGTGTCACGTTTCAATTTAGCAAGTGGCAATGCATCTGCCACCGTCGCAATACGGATTCTCATCGGTGCTCCAGCGGTTCAGGGTCACATAGACAGCTGATCTGCCGATAGGCAGTCGAACGCGTCGATACGGCAAGAGAATTTTGCCATCACACTCTACGTGCGCAATGTTCACGTTGCAAATTCGGTCAGTACCGGGCATTCGACTGCCGCGACCGGATTGGCAAGAATCGTTGGCATAGGGATGCGGCCGAACGTTAGCTCAAGCCATCGGCCACCATTGCCGCGTCAGCATCAGGGTCAGATTCTGGACGGCGGCGCCGGATGTGCCTTTACCAAGATTATCGAAAACCGCAGACAGCGAGATCTGCGATTGGCATAGAAGTCGCCATTTTCCGCTTTAGCTCGTTCTCTTGAACGAATGGCCGGTTTGTCGAAAATTGACTGACCGTAGTGGGTCGATGACGGTCCGACGCCACCTGATGTCAGCTGCGCGCAACATGCGATTGGTATCAGACCGTGGCCGGCCAACAGGCCAACAACGATCCCACGCGCTCTATTGGCGAACGCCGGCTGACGAGCGATGAACCGCCATTCGATAAGGCGGCGACCGACCACGCATTGGACGAACCAGCCACATTTTCAAGTGTTGTGTGCAGCGGCTTAGATCCGGTGGCGATTGGTGCCGGATCGATTGCCGCTTCGACCGATCGCGTCCCCCGGCTTCTCGCCAATAAGCAACGTGTCGCCGCCGACGCTCGATTACCGTTTTAATGGCAATCCTATATGTGATAGGGGCGTTGTCATATATGGACTGGCTGAGTTATCCCGCTGCGCTACCGGCGCAGGCGAACGATCTCACAATCGCACCGCCCCGCCAGGACGCCCGGCGCATGCGGACCGACGCCAGCACGCCGACCGGGGCTCCATTCAACTCAAAAGATTCATTCGATGCTTTACTTCCAGCTTAAGTTTTTCCGAGAATCGTCGTAAATCCGTTTACGCGATGGAGAGAGAGGAACGAATGAGTACATCAATCAGTTCGATAGCTTCGAACGCGGCGACATTAACCCAGCTCTCGCTCGGTTCACCCGCTTTGATGCACTCTGTGCCAGCTACGGAAACGTCGCCGGCACAAGCCACGATGAGCGTCGTTGACCCGTCTGCGACAGCGGCTCGCGTCGCAAAGTATCTACACGCTTTAGGCGCACCATTGAAGATGGGGAACGACGCTCGAAACATCGCTAACGCCTTGACTTCCACGATGCAGTCAGTGGTGTCGGAACGGCCGGATCTCGCCGATACGCATTTTGATTTCCATTCGAGCAACGGTTCAATTCAGGTCACCTCGCAAGACCTGAGTGCGACCGATATATCGTGGCTTCAAGGCAAGCTGAACGGCAATACTTCACTGGTTGCGTCTGTCATGGCCTTTCACGACGACGCTGTTAGCGGTTATGCAGAGTGGGCGCAAGCGGACGGAACCCCTCTCACAGAATCGCAGTCTGATGCGGTTAGCAAGAAGGCGGATGGGCTTGGGGGTTTCATGTCGCTTTTCCGGTCGCTCGGGCAGGAGGCGCAGAAATATCAGATGAAGGACGGCGGCTATAAGTTGGCGGACGGTAGCACGATGAACCTCGGTGAGGATCCGACCACGGCAGCGGGCTTTCTGCTGTTCGCGGAAAGTGCCCAGGCGGCCGAAAACGGTACATCGAGCTTCGTTTCAACATCGGGCAAGACGCTTTACGGCGGCCAGATGGATGTCTTTCAGAACACTTCCGTGATCCCTAATTTCTTCCCGGAATCGGAAACCAGATCATTGGGATTTTCGCGGACGGCATGAGAGCAGAGTGGCCCGCGCGAGCGGGCCACCTTCATCTGTAGCGGCGGAGATACGTTTGTGAGCAAACGTGTGTGAAGTACGCGCACGCCGAGTTGGAATTCAAAGCGCCGTTTACCCAGGCCTGCGAGAGATCAAGGCCCGTCATGATGGAGAGGTTCCGACATTGATTGAGATCTGTCCTTTGCATGGATATGCCGTGGCCTCGAACCCGGCAAACGCGATCAGACCGTCACGACAATCTTCCCGAACTGCTGGTTGGACTCCAGAAAGCGATGAGCCTCGACAATCTGGTCGAACGGGAAAATTCTCGCGATGACAGCGTGCAATGAACCGGACCCCAACCCGTCGAGGATAAACGCCTTGGCCGCTTCCAGCCGCTGAGGGTCGCTGAGGATCTCGTGAACGAGGTAGCCGCGCAGCGTGAGTGTCTTGCTTAACACTGTGAACAGCGGGAACGGTGTCGGCTCTGCGCTCAAGCCGCCATATTCGATGAGGATCCCGCCCCGGGACATCGCGGCTGTCAGCGGATCGAAGATCGCACCACCAATGGGGTCCAGCACGACTCGCACCCCCTCCGGGCCAGCGATTTCATGCAGTCGGGCAGCCAGATCCTCCTTCGCCGAGGCGATCACATGGGCCGCGCCAGACTCAAGCAACGCTTGCTTCTTGTCAAACGTTCGCGTGACCGCGATCGGGACTGCGCCAACCATATTGGCAATCTGGATTGCGGCAAGTCCCACACTGCTGGAGGCGGCGGTGATAACAACGAATTCGTTCCTACGCAGTCCGGCAATGTCGATCAGAGCGCCGTAAGCAGTGAGATAGGACATCCAGATGGCGGCCGCCGCTTCCCAGCTCAGAGACGGCGGATGCTTGACGACAAGCCTGGCCGGAAAGGTGACGAGCTCACCATAGGCAGGCCAGCGGACCATCGACAACGGCGGCACGACGCTGACCGCGTTGCCTGGCGCGAATCCGTCCACACCTTCACCGACCGTTTCAATGACACCCGCAGCCTCGAGGCCAAGACCCGACGGTAGCGTCGGCGTTTCAATATAGGAACCGGCACGCAGCAACGCCTCGGCCCGGTTGAGACCTAGAGCCTTAACGCGGATTTGAATCTCTCCCCGACCGGGCGGCGCAACGTCGACGTTCTCGATGCGAAGAACCTCCGGACCACCGTGCTCATAAAAGCGAACGACTCGTGTCATTTCGATCGAACTCCAAAGTAAATGAATCGAATAAACTATGCCGACAGAATTCGGGCGGATAAATAGCCAGAAAACTAGAACAGTAGAAACTGGGAGTTTTCAAATATGGATCGCCTTACCAGCATGACTGTGTTCGTCAGAGCCGTCGACCTGGGCTCGTTCGCGGCCGCGGCAGATGCGCTCGATCTGTCCGGGCCAATGGTCGGTAAACATGTCAGATCTCTCGAGGAGCGGCTGGGCGTGCGTCTGATCAACCGGACCACGCGTCGGCAGAGCCTTACGGACTTCGGGCGCGCGTACTATGAGCGCTGCCGCGTAGTTCTCGCCGAAGCCGACGCCGCGGATGCGCTGGCGGCCGATCAATTGTCTGAACCGCGCGGCAAACTGCGCATCACTATGCCCGCGCACTTCGGGCGGCGTTGCGTGACTCCAGTTCTGCTGGCGTTGGCTCAACGATATCCGGCGCTGGAACTGGATTTGTCGCTGAACGATCGCTTCGCCGACCTTGCGGAGGACGGCTACGATCTCGCCATTCGGACGGGCATTCCCGAGGACAAGGGCGGGGTGGTTGCGCGGCGGATCGCCCGCCAGCTCATGGTGGTGTGCGCGTCGCCGTCCTATCTCGGCATGCACGGCAGGCCCGAGAAGATCGAGGATATCGGCAAACACTCTGGAATCATGTACCGGCGCTCTGGCCGTATTCGCCCGTGGTTGTTTCCACGCGACGATGAGCCCACTGTGGAAATCACGCCGGTTAACCGGTTGCGGCTGGACGATCTCGACGCAATCGCCGACGCGGCGGTCGTGGGTATGGGGCTTGCATGGGTACCTTACTGGCTGGTCCGCGAGCGCATCGAGAAAGGAGAACTGGTTCCGCTATTGCCGGATCAGCCTGGTTTCCTGTACGACGCGTATGCAGTGTGGCTGCATACGCCTCAATTACCGTTGAAGGTTCGGCTCGCAATCGATGCGCTGTCGGCCGCATTGCCCGGCTTCATGACGCGAGAAACGGATTCGCCATCGTTGCGCATCGGTCAGGCTTGACTAGGCTTGGGCGACATTCATAACGGCTTCTGCAAACGGGAGAACGCCAGTGTCGAATTGCTGGATAGGGCGCTGCCTGTGCGGCGCAGTCCATTACCGCGCTGATGGCGCTTCACTGGCACAGCTCATCTGCCATTGCCGGGATTGTCAGCGAGCATCGGGCTCTGCGGGTTTGCCCGTCGTTGTAGTAAGAGCCGCAGATTTCTCGTTTAAAGGCGAAACCACGACCTATACGATGACCGGCGGCAGTGGGATGCCGACTACGCGTAATTTCTGTGCACATTGCGGCAGTCTGCTGTTTGGAACACCGCATCATGCGCCGGAAATCGTGACGATCTATGCGGGAACACTTGATGAGCCTTCGCGCTTCAGGGCCGAATTTGTTCAGTTCACCTCCGAACGATATCAGCTCGACGCTCATGAATCCGGTGTAACCCAACATATGGGAAAGGCGCCCTGACATCCCGCTTCCTTGTTGGCACAGTCAAAGATGGCGGATTGCAAAACGGAGGTTGGGCTGCGGGGTTTTTGCCCCGACATTGCGTAAGTGCTTTTACCGGAAAGAAAACGGAAGTCTTCCGGCCGGGCCGTTCCCCAAGACATCTCCCGCCACACCAAACGCACGCACGACAGACCGGCCACTCAACCCGTGACCTGCGCCGCAACGAAATCGACAAATGCCCTTGCACGAGTCGGCATATTTCTTCCGAAAGCATGAATCGCATGGACGGGCACGCTGGCGAGCGCAATATGGGGAAGCACGACACGTAAGCGTTGCGCCGTCAGATCGTCGCGCACGGCGACCCGCAAAATCTGCGCGATGCCCAGTCCGTTCAACGCCGCCACGCGCATTGCGTCGCCGCTGTCGGTGTCGAATGCGCCATCAACCGGCATCGACGTGCCGTCCGCGAAAAGCACCGGGTAGGCGCGGCCATTGAGCCGGTAGCGCACATGTCGATGCGCGGCGAGCTCGGCGATCGTTCGCGGCGTGCCCCGTTCGCTCAGATACTCGGGCGAGGCCACCAGCACGAGCGGCAGGTTTGCGATCTGCTGCCCGTGCAGGCTGCTGTCTTCCAGCCATCCGGCACGGATCGCGATGTCGAAACCGTCGCGGATCAGATCCACATGACGATCGCTGACGCTCGCTTCGATCGATAGCGCCGGGTTCTCCCGCATGAGCTGGCGTGTGATGGGTTCCAGTAGTAGATGGCCAAGTACGCCGGGCAGGCTCACACGGAGCTTGCCGGCGGCGCACGCCGGTGCGCGCAGCACTTCGTCGGCGCGCATGAGGCCCGCGACGAGCGGCGCCACGTGCTCGTAATACGCACGCCCTTCAGCGGTCAAGACGAATGCGCGCGTGGAGCGCTGGAATAGCGTGACGCCCAGCCGCCTTTCGAGCCTCGCCACGCTCTTCGACACAGCCGAAGGCGTGGTGTCCATCGATTGCGCGGCGAGCGTGAACGAGCCGGTTTCGACGGCGCGCACGAACGCGGGCAGACCACTGAAGTTTTCGGCAGACATGATGACAACCTGGAATAAGTGAAAGCGCCGCTGTGTGACTTCAACGGCGTGGCGGTCATTGATAAATTCACGCGGTGCGCCAGAACGGCGAGTACCACGGAGAAGAAAGTGAACAGTCTTGCGAACAAGGTTGCGGTCATCACAGGTGGCAACAGCGGAATTGGCCTGGCCACCGCGAGGCTGCTGGTCGAGGACGGCGCGCACGTGGTCGTGGTGGGACGCCGCGCCGAGGCGGTCGATGCGGCGGTCGCGGAACTCGGCGAGCGGGCGCTCGGCTTGACGGGCAATCTCGCGGACCCGAAAACGCACGACGACGTCGCCGCGCTCGTCGCGCGTCGTTTCGGTGGGCTCGATCTGTACTTCGCGAACGCAGGCGTCAATACGATCGAAGCGTCGAGCGCGGTCAGCACCGATTCGTACGACGAGCAGTTCGCGACCAACACGCGCGCGATCTTCTTCGGCGTGCAGAAGATCGCGCCGCTGATGCGCGAGCGGGGCTCAATTCTGCTGACCAGTTCCATCGCAAGTTCGAAGGTGCTCGACGGACATGCCGTTTATGCGGGAACCAAGGCCGCGATCGAGGCATTCGCACGCAGCTGGGCGCTCGAATTTCGCGCGCGCGGCATTCGCGTGAACGTGATGAGCCCGGGACCGGTCGACACGCCGATTCTCTCGAAGCTTGGCGTCTCAAACGACGACCGGCCGGCGTTCGAAGCTGCAATGGCAGGTCGCATACCGTTGGGCCGTCTCGGCCGGCCCGACGAACTGGCGCGTACCGCGCGCTTTCTGCTCGGCGACGAAAGCAGCTTCATCACCGGCGTCAATCTGAGCGTGGACGGCGGCATCTCGCTCACCTGAACTTGCACGGCATACCGGCATGGCCGACATTCGCTCGAATCGCTCAAGACTCGTCGCCCGCTGGATTCGAGCGGCCCGCCGCGGGTGGACCGACATCCAGCGAGATCACACTGGCGATTCCCTGTCTTGCCATCTTCGCGTACGGACACACCCGCTCGGTGCTGCGCACGAGCTGCTCGGCAATCGACCTCTCCACGCCAGGCAAACTGATGCGAATGTCGGCGGTCAACATGTACATGCCGTCGACGGGGTCGCGGCCGAACGTGACCGACGCGTCAACCGCGCTGTCGCCAATCTCGATGCCGTTCTTCGACGCAATCAACATCAGCGCGCCATGAAAACACGCGGCGTAGCCGGCGGCAAACAGTTGCTCGGGATTCGTGCCGCCGCCAGGGCCGCCAAGCGCCGCGGGCAAACGCAGGTTCAGTTCGAGGTTGCCGTCTTCCGAACGCACAACGCCGGACGCCCGGCCGTGCCCGGCCTCGCCACCGGAAACGCGGATATGCGCCGTGTACAGGCCTTGAAATTCAGGGCCGTAGTACTTGTCGAGCAGCGTCAGTGGTGGGGGCGTTAACTTGTCCATGATGTCGATCCGTCGTTTCGTTGAATCCGCGCGCCGTATAAAACAGTTTGCACGGCCCGCGGCTAGGATTACTCATCCCTTGCCCGGGATCGTAGTCGGATTGAATACTCCGCGGAAGCACTGGGCCGTCGCGCATGATGTTGCCTGAAAGACAACAATCGGACGAGCCGGTGCTCGAAGAAAACGTAGCGTTATTGCTGTGCTGCGCAAAAACGGTGGTTAGACTTGTAATCTATGAAAGCCCTGCGTATAAAGAGAGCTTCGAACAGCGACACCGCCAATTCGGCGCCTTAGAACAAAAAGCGCTATTCGACGTACCCGAAGTTCTGGTTTTCCCGAATACCCTTGCAGTCATTAGCGGCCTTTTCAGCCTGAGTCGCGTTCGCGTTGCTTGCGTTCTTTCCGGTACGCGGGAATGCGCGGCCGGGGTTCCGCAGCACGTTTATTCCTTATGAGTTCGTGAACAGAACGGAAAAATGCGCATGCTCGTCTCCACCAGTTTGACGACTTCTCCACCCGCCGCGAGCGATGATTCGCTCGCCAACAGCTTCGCCACCAGCTACGTTGGCGTGATTTCTTTCCTTGCGGTAGTGAGTGAAGGCAGCTTCGCGAAAGCTGGCGACCGGCTGGGGATTGGCCGCTCCGCGGTAAGCCGCAATGTGCAGAAGCTCGAAGCGCAACTCGATGCACGGCTCTTCCTGCGCACCACGCGAAGTACCGCGCTGACTCGCGAAGGCGAGCTCTTCTATCAGAACTGCAATCCAGGCGTGGAGCGCATCGTGCAGGCGCTCGAGGACATGCGCGAACTTCGCCAGGGCCCGCCGCGCGGTCATTTGCGGATCTGCTCGACAACGGGCTTCGGCCGCAAGATCGTAGCGCCGCTGCTCAACGGCTTCTACTCGGCGTACCCCGAGATCGCGATCGACTTCATGCTCAAGGACGGCCCGGCCGATTTCACGTCCGAGCGCATCGACGTCGCATTCCGCGACGGCAAGATGGACGACAGCCAGGTCGTCGCGAAGCAACTGATTCCGATGCAGATGATGGTGTGTGCGTCGCCACAGTACTCGCGCGAGCACGGTTTGCCGGCCACCGTCGAAGAACTCGACGCGCATCGCTGCATCAACTTCCGGCTTGCGTCCGGCCGCATTGCCGAGTGGGAATTCAAGGTGGCCGGCGTGAACCGCAAGGTCGTGCCGAAGGCGCTGCACGTTTTCAACGACGCTGAGCTTACGCTGCAAGCGGTGCTCGCGGGCCACGGCATCGCGCAGGTCGCGGCCTACCAGGTAAGCGATCTGCTGCGCGAAGGCCGGCTGCACGCTTGCCTCGCGCAGTATGCGCCGGACGACCGCGGCCACTACGCGTGCTATCTAAGCCGCAAACATTTGCCGGCGCGGATCCGCGTGTTCATCGACTACATGACGGAACAGATTCGCGCTCTCGATCTGCAATGCTCCACTGAAGTCCATCGCCTTTCCTTCTGCCCGTGATTGTTGATGTGATGACAACACGGTGAGCTGTTCCTAAGGGCTACTACCGCTGCTGCGTGCTACCTACGATTTCTCCGGACGGGCTTTCGCCCCGCGAAGGAGAACATCATGTTGTCGCACGAATTGATCGCGCGGTACGGCGTGCTCATCGTATTCCTGAACGTTTTCGGTTCTTCGCTCGGCTTGCCGCTGCCCGCTGCGCCAACCCTGGTCATGGTTGGCGCGAGCATGTCGCTCGCGCTGGGCGACGTGTCGTCGAGCGTCGGACAGTTCGGCGCAATGCTGGGCGCCGCCGTGATCGGCGGCGCGCTCGGCGACGTCGTCTGGTTCATATGCGGCAAGCGTTTCGGCACGCGCGCACTGCACTGGGTAGGCAAGCTTCTGCCGGGGCGGCAGACCGGTATCGGCCACATGGAGCGATTCGTCGAGCGCTACGGCGTGCGGGTACTTGTCGTCGCGCGGTTCCTGCCGGGACTTTCGCTCGTCTCGGTGCCGCTATGCGGCGCAGTGGCGGTTCGATGGCGCTCGTTCGTCCTGCACGATTGTGCGGGACTAGGCCTGTGGGCAGCGGCGACGCTCGCCGTAGGCGCGATGTTCGCACCGCAGATCGAACATACCGTCGCGCTGCTTTGGCGCTTTTGCTGGCCGGCATTGGCGGCGATCGCGCTGTTGCTCGCGCTCTATATGTCCTGTCGCTACTTGCGGCGCGTCTTTCGTGAAAGAGCGCGCGCAAGCGCCCCACGCGCCGACACGTCCGCACCTATTGCGCAGGGCGCGACGCTCGTGTTGTCCGCCTCTTCCTGTTCGCCGCGCTCAACCGATCGATTGATGCGTAGCGGACAACACTGTGAGCCCGTCGCGGTGTCTACCGCTGCACGTTCCACGTCCCTAAGATGAATTCATGCGGTCGGCGCCACGCGCAACAGCGATCCGCATATCCAATGTTCGACCAACATAGCCAGGAGGCATCATGACGCAACGTATCAACTACATCCAGCAATCGCCCCAACTGTTCAAGAAGTTTCTTGAGTTCAGCAACCTTGCGAAGGAGGGGACGATCGAAGAGACCATCCGCGATCTGGTATCGATTCGCGCTTCGCAAATCAACGGCTGCGCATTTTGCCTGGACATGCACGTGAAGGAAGCGAAGATTCACGGCGAGCGCGAATTGCGTCTTCATCATCTCGCCGCGTGGCGCGAATCGACGTTATTCGCACCGCGTGAGCGGGCCGCGCTAGCGTGGACCGAAGTACTCACGAAGCTGCCGGAACATGGCGTGCCGGACGATATCTACGAACGCGTGCGTACCCAGTTCTCCGAGAAGGAACTGTCGGACCTCACGTACGAAATCATGGCGATCAACGGCTGGAATCGCGCGAACGTCGCGTTCAGAACGGTGCCGGGCTCCGCTGACAAGGCGTTCGGCCTCGACAAGGCAAACCTCTCCTGAGCGCATCAGCTGCGCGTTTGTTCTGCGCCGGCCCGTGCGAGCGGGCCGGCTCATTTCGGAGCACACGACCATGCAATACCTGAAAAATACAGTGTCGGCGGTAATCGTCGCGATGAGCGCTCTCGTGAGCACGACCCACGCAGCGCCGCCGGCCGAGGCTAGCGTCACGCAACTGATGACTCAACCGCTGGCCGATTATCCCGGCAAGGAAGCGCTGATGATTACCGTCGAGTATCCGCCCGGCGCAGCGGACCCGGTGCATCGGCATCACGCGCACGGCTTCATCTATGTGCTGGAGGGGTCGATCGTGATGCAGGTGAAAGGCGGCAAGGAAGTGACGCTCACGCCTGGGCAAACCTTCTACGAAGGCCCGAACGACGT
Organism: Burkholderia sp. SRS-W-2-2016; assembly: GCF_001931485.1. Lineage (GTDB taxonomy): Bacteria > Pseudomonadota > Gammaproteobacteria > Burkholderiales > Burkholderiaceae > Paraburkholderia. Next base: position 88,021 of record NZ_MSDV01000062.1, read on the forward strand.
GCACACGGTAGGGCGCAACGCCAGCCAGACGCAGCCCGCGAAATTCCTCGTGCTGCTGCTCAAAGAAAAGGGCGCGCCGATTCTCGTTCCGGACAAGCAAGGGCACTAGCGGACACGTTGGCCGGATGCGTACGCGCTGGCGACCGGCCGGCATGAGCGGCTCGTCCGTAGCCGCACTTCAGGTACGACGAAAAGCTATGCGCGATCTTCACTCTGAGCCGCCACGCGGCCGACTTCGCGTTCTCTCGACGCACGGATTCGGCCTCAAGATTGTGGCGCCACTGCTGAACGACTTTCATGCGCGCTATCCAGAAATCGCATTCGAGCTGCTGTTGAGCGCCGATCCCGTCGATTTCAGCAAGGACCACATCGATCTGTGGTTTCGCGAGGGTTCCGTGGAGGACCGGCAGATCGAAGCGCGCTGGTTGATGCCACGGCAACTGGTGGTCTGTGCATCGCCAGCCTATGCGCGAACCTACGGCTTGCCGCAACATGTCGACGACCTCGCGCGGCATCGCTGCATCAACTTTCGCAATGCGTCGGGAAGTATCCAGCCCTGGTCGTTCAAGGTAGACGGTCTTGCGCAACGGCGCCAGCTCGTCGCCCGGCACACGTTCAACGATGCGAGCCTGATCACGCAGGCTGTTATCGACGGCGTGGGCATTGCTCAATTGCCCGTCTATCACGTTTGCGGTCTGCTCGCGGAGCGCACGCTGCTTCGCTGTCTCGCGCAATATGCGCCGGAAGACGGCGGCCACTACCTCTGCTATCCAAAGCGTACGTCTGTTCCGGCTCGCGTTCGTGTGTTCATCGAATACATGACGGCGCGCATGCACGCGCTCGCTTTGAGGTAATCGACTCCGTCTTCATGCGTCGATCGCAGAACCGCAATCTGCATTTTCGTGTGGACCGTCGATTGGTGATTAACCGGCAACATCGTGGATCATCTCGTGGCTCTACTGCGAAACGAAGCGACTGACTAACATGTTCTTACGGACTGCGCGATTGCACACAGCCCGTAGAAATCCCGGCGAACGAAGCAGCGTAATGCAGCGATGCCGAAAGGGAAATGCGACCGCGGCGCGAGCGCCGTACTCAAATTAACGGAGAGTAGATCATGAAAATCGTCGTAATCGGTGGAACGGGTTTGATCGGCAGCAAGGTCGTTAAGCAGCTTCGCGCACGCGATCATGAAGTCATTGCGGCTTCGCCGGCAACGGGCGTCAACACGATGACCGGAGAAGGCTTGCGCGACGCACTGGCGGGCGCGCGGGTCGTGGTCGACCTCGCCAATTCGCCGTCGTTCGAAGATGCTGCCGTACTCGAATTCTTCGAGACCTCGGGCCGCAATCTGTTTGCGGCCGAGCGTGAAGCCGGCGTCGCACATCACGTCGCGTTGTCGGTTGTCGGTACGGACCGGCTCGCGCAAAGCGGCTATTTCCGCGGCAAGATCGCGCAGGAAAAGCTGATTCGCGAAGCGGGCGTGCCGTACACGATCATTCATTCGACGCAGTTCTTCGAGTTCCTCGGCGGCATTTTGCATTCGGGTAGCGACGGTGATGTCATCCGTCTCTCGCCGGCTTATTTCCAGCCGATTTCTTCCGACGACGTGGCCGCCTCCGTCACCGAGTTCTCCATCGCCGATCCGCTCAACGGGATCGTGGAAATAGCCGGGCCGCAGCGCGTGAGACTCGCTGATCTCGTCCAACGTTTCGCGCGCGCGAACAACGATTCGCGTGCGGTGATCGAGGATCCCGCGGCCCGTTATTTTGGCGCATCGCTTCAGGAAGACACGCTGCTGCCTGGCGCGAATGTGCATCTTGGCGCCGTCAACTTCGACGAGTGGTTCAGCAACGCGCAACCCGCTGGCCGCTGACCGCTGACCGCATATCTGTCCATCGCAGTGAAGTGCAGCCACCGCCCAGCGCGGCAGACCCCTTTTGTTACCAGGAGTACTTACGATGAGCAAAGCAAACCGCAATGTCCAGCCTGTCACCGCGAACGTTGGTAAAGAAGGTTCGGGTGAACTCGTCTCTTCCCGCTACGCTGTGCGAGTGGGTGAAATCGACGTCGTGTTGATCAGCGACGGCATTCTGCCGCTTCCGACCTCGACCATGTCCACCAACGTGAGCGACGGAGACCGCAACGAATGGTTCGATAGCCGTTTCCTCCAACGCGACATGTTCGACTGGGCGCTGAATATCGCGCTTGTGAAAAGCGGCGATCGTCTGATCCTGATCGACTCCGGCGTGGGCGACGGCTTCGAGTACTTCACGCGTGCCGGCCGGTCGGTGATGCGCCTGGAAACGGCCGGCATCGACCTCGCTGCGATCACCGACATCGTGATTACGCATATGCACATGGATCACGTGGGCGGGCTGAACGTGGATGGCGTCAAGGCCAAACTGCGCCCGGACGTGCGCATTCACGTGGCGGCCGCGGAAGTGGAATTCTGGAAAAATCCGGATTTCAGCAAGACGGTGATGCCGGAGGCGGTGCCTCCCGCGCTTCGCAAAGCGGCTGCAACGTTCGTGGAACTCTACGGCAAACAGATCGTGCAGTTCGGCCAGAGCGTGGAAGTTGCGGCGGGCGTGTCGGCACGCGTGACGGGTGGGCACACGCCGGGACACTGCGTCGTCGACGTCGTATCGAACGGCGAGAAGCTGACATTTGTGGGCGATGCGATTTTTGAAGTCGGCTTCGACAATCCCCAATGGCAGAACGGCTTCGAGCACGAACCCGAAGTGGCAACGGACGTGCGCATCGCGCTGCTAAACGAAGCGGCCGAAACGGGCGCTCTGCTGGCCGCCGCGCATGTCGCGTTTCCGTCAATCGGGCACGTCGCGAAGAACGGTGAAACCTTCCGTTTCATCCCGGTGCAGTGGGACTACTGATTGCCTCGACTATCGCCATAGTCAACTAGTGTTCCTTTCCGCTGATTCGCGCACGAAGTCTGTGTAGCCTGGCAAGAATCGAGTCAGCGGAAGCGGCGCACATGAACGATTTATGAACGCCGGGGGCGAGATCGCGATTTGGGCGGCGCGCTATAAGCAAACGCCGCCACTAAATCAATTCGCATAAAACGACCCTGCAAACGCGTGGTCTTTTCTCGCGTCGCGAGAGAGAAATTCAATCGGGAAAAATTACCTTTTACAACTGAACCCGTTTGTACTTCACCGTTAATCCGGCAGTCAGACCCCGGATACTCCAGCCACGCTCGATTAACTTATCGATAAATTTTCACTTGTTCCCGCTGGGAAAAGGCGTTATTAGAGAAGAAGGCAATGTGCGTTGATTTGCCTGGATACGCCTGCAAACCGAGTTCGCCAGTCTTCTCGTTAGCTAACCGATCGCGATTTGTTTGCAAACGTTCCGCTGCTGAGAAAGCCGGAAATGGATCCGAAACGGTTAATGTCTTTCGCGCGGAGGACATCATTGTGACCAGCACTTTGATTGACCGCAGCTCGTTTGCTCTGCACGGCGTGGCAACGAAAGACCCCGACTGCCACGCCTGTCGAAAATCTCTGCGTTCTGCTCGCGGTTATTACCGGTATCGCCTGCGCATTATTCCCGCGTCTATTGGAGTCTGGCTGAGCTTTTGTGCGGCGACGCCCGCGCGAGCCCAATACGATATCGTGATCGGACCTGGAAGCTATTCGTACTCGCAAAAAATAAACAACATTAGCGCGCAAATTGTAGGATCGACGACGATTAATCCGCTGCCGCCTTACCCGTCCCAACTCGGCGGCGCGGGGGTGTCGGTGGAGACGGGCGGCTCGGCGGTGATCGCGCCTGACGAAGGTAGCGCACCCGGCGATATCGTCGTGTACTCGCATTATCGGAGCGGGGCGCCTAACGATGGCCTGTACGTGTCCAGCGGCCGCCTCACGGTCAACGGCAGTGCGCACGGCCACGGCACGTATGTCACGACAGACGGGCTCGACGTGTTCGGTATCTACGCACCGTACTCGTCGTCGAAAACCGCGGAAACGGTGCTGGACGCGACCAATCTCTACATCACCACTTCCGGCGACAGCGCCGACGGCATCCGCGTATACGGCACGGCATTCGGCGCGCCCGTCATCACGCTGCGCGATTCTTCGATAACCACGTCGAGCGGCTTCGCATCGGCGTACGGCGTGTGCGCGTGGGGCGGCGCGACGGTCAATCTCATCAATACGGCGCTGAGCGCGTTGGGAACCGCGACCTATGGCATCACGGCGTCCGCATCGACGATTCATCTCAGCAACGGAACAGTGACGACCGTCGCGCCAAGCGCCTATGCGCTCTACGTGTACAGCGGCTCGACGCTCACTGTCGATGGAACGGCAATCTCGACCAGCGGTACTTCCGGCATCGGCCTCTATGCATCGAGTTCGAACGCCGCTCTCACTGGCGCGCGCTTTTCGACCGCCGGCGATAACGCGCATGGCATCTACGCGACCGGCGCCGATATTTCGGTGAACGGAGGATCCATCGTCACGAGCGGCGCCAGCGCGCATGGCGTCTGGCTGACGAACGGATCGCACGGCGTATTCGACGGCAGCTCGATCGACGTGCGTGGCGCGTCGACCCGCGGACTCTACGTCAACGGTGCGGGCACAACCGCGGCATTCAACGACGGCCGCATTTCGACGGCCGGCGCGAACGGGTACGGCGTGTATGGGACGTCGGGCGCGGTCGTCACCACGCAAGGCGGCAGCGTATCGACGAGCGGAGCAGGTGCCTACGCTTTCTGGATCGCCGGCGCAGCGTCTGCGACGCTGAGCGGCACTGCGCTCACCACGTCCGGCTCCAACGCATACGGTTTGCTCGTCGGCGGGACCAGTGCGAGCGCAACGACGAGCGACGTCGCCGTGAATACGTCGGGCAGCGGCGCGTCGGGCTATTACGTGTGGTCCACGGGCATTCTGCGAGCGGACGGCGGGACGGTCGCGACCACGGGAAATAACGCGGCGGGCGTAGTCGTCGATGGGTTATCGAGCGCGGCGCTGGGCCGCGATGCCGCCGGCGCCGGCGTGAGCGTCACAACCAGCGGCACCGGCGCGAATGCGGTACGTGTGTCCAATGGCGGCAGCTTCAGCGCCACCGGTGCTTCATTGCATGCGCGCGGCGCGGGCGGCAACGGCGTTTATCTCACCGGCACGGCGACGCTCGGGGTGGGAGCGGCACCGGGCGATGCGGCGGGCGTCGATGCGCCGCCGGCTGCTCCCGGCATCGATACGAGCTTTACGCCCGTGATGCAATCGGCCGCCGTAGTGCATGCGAGCGGTCCGCAGGAAAATCTCACTCTCACCGACACGACCGTTCAATCCGACAACGGGGCGGGCATCTATGTGGCGGGCGGCATCGCCAATGTCGGCTTGAGCGGTTCGACGGTGACCGGTGCGACGGCGGCGATTCAGGCTACAACCGCTACGCTTGCGTCGACGGTGACGATCGCCGCGGACAGTTCGACGTTGAACGGGGCGGTACTCACGGATACGGGCAGCAGCACGTCGCTCGATTTATCGAACGGGAGTCGCTGGAACGTGACCGGCGACTCGACGGTCACCACGCTACAGAATGCGGCCAGTCTGATCGATTTTCAGGCGGCGCCGACGCTCGCTCAAGCGCCGACCGTGGCCAGTTCCTATCGCACCGTCCACGTCACCGGCGATTACGCTGGCGCGAATGGCAGCGTCGCGCTGAACACCTGGCTCAATGCCGGCGGAGCGTTGGGCGCGCAATTCACCGACCGCCTGCTGGTCGCGGGCAACGCGTCGGGTGTGACGCAGATCGACGTCAAACCGGTGGCGGCGAGTCCCGGGGGACTCACAGCGCCGAGCGGCCTCATCGGTCCCGATGAAGGCATCTCGGTCGTGCAGGTGGCCGGCAATTCGACCCAGGGCGCCTTCCGGCTGGCCGGCGACTATGTCGTCGCGCCGGATAGCCCCTACACGTACCGGCTCTATGCGTACGGGCCGCAATCGTCGCACGGTGCGTCTGACGCGTCGCAGCAGCTGGTCGGCAGCGGTGGAGCGCACTGGGACTATCGTCTGCAAAGCGCCTATGTGACGCCCGAGGGGCCTGTCGATCCGGAGGACTTGCCCGGGCCGGGGCCGGGGCCATCGCCCGAGCAGGAGATCGAACTGCCGATACCGTCCGATGCGCGGCCCGCGGTTGCCCCGCAGATTGCGGCGTATCTCAGCGCACCGGTCGCCTTCCTGTATGCCGGCATGCTCGACATGGACATGTTGCACCGGCGCCTGGGCGAGATTCGCGACGACGGTCCGCTCGGGCGCGACGGCGGCGACGGCGAGATGTTTTTCCGCGCCTATGGTGGCGATTTCCGCTACTCGTCGAACATCGGGTTTCAGCAGTTCGGCTACGACATGTCCGGCGATTACAGCGCGATTCAGTTCGGCGCGAATGCATTCACGCTGCGCAATACCGACGGACTGTGGCGTTTTGGACTGGCGGGAACGGTTGGTTGGCTGCATTTCGAACCCGAAGCCGTCGATGGACCGAGTTCCAGCCGTTCGAATATCTTTCGCTTCTCCGGTTATGGAACCTATCAGAGCCGGCAGGGATGGTACTTCGACGGCATTCTCTCCGCGGGCTGGTTCAACGGCCACGTCGATACCAGCGCGCGCGGCCAGACGATGAAACTGCAGGGCAACGCATACGCAGCCTCGATGGAGGCGGGCTATCCGGTCGCGCTGCCTTATCGGCTGCATATCGAACCGCAGATCCAGCTGGTCGGTCAGCATCTGAGCTTCCACAATTCCTTCGATGCGGACGATCTGGACGTGAACATCGGCGCGCAGAACCAGTTGGTCGGACGCCTGGGCGTGCGCCTGACCAGACCGTTCGACGTGAGCAGCGGACTGCTCACGCCTTATGCTGCGATCGATCTGCTGCATTCGTTTACCGACGGCACCAGCGTCCAGGTGAGCGGCGTTCAGTTCACGAGCGGCAAACTCGGCGATGCGCTTCAGTACTCGCTCGGGCTCAATGGAACACCCACGGCCAGGCTCTCGCTGTACGGGAGAGTTTCCTATCAGCAGGCGATTGGTAATGCGGGCGTGCGAGGCTGGCTGTTCAATGCCGGGGCGCGATATTTGTTCTAAATACTCCGGGTTGATTGTTGGTGTTCGAAGGATGATTTCCAAAGACGCACGCTTATTTCACCGCGCGCTTTCTGGTGGCCAGGAAGTCGTCGAACTCCTGCATGCTGAGGCCTTCGACCGAGGTGGGCGTGAGGCCGGCGGCGCGCATGCCGTCGAGCAGGAAGGCGAGGTGGAGGCGCCAGAGCTCCGGCTTGGCAGGCGGACTCAGGTCGATGACCGTGCGCATCATCACCAGCAGCGGTCCGATGTCGGTGGCGCAAGCATCCGCGCGCACGCCGCCCGCGCGCTGCGCGCGTTCGAACAACCCCGCCGCCGCTTGTTCGAAGCGCTTCTGGACTTGCGGGCTGGCGATGCCATCGGCGGGGGACAGGTGGTGCAGGCCGCGATGGCGTGCCTGCGTCGCCACCACGGTTTCGAAGAAGCCGGCGAAGCCCTTCCTCGAGGGATCGGCCGCGGCCAGCGCAGCTTCGGCGTCGGCAATCAACTGCTGCATGGCGCCTTCGAGCACTTCGGAGGCCAGCGCCTGCTTGTTGGGGGAGTGGCGGTAGGCGGTACCCACGCCGACCCCGGCATGGCGCGCTACGTCATCGAGCGTGGCGGACAGGCCGCGCGGAACTGTACTATATTCAATGCTCGAAGCGAGGATATCCGTGAGGCACGACGGCCGAAAGGGGTAGCTCATGAGTACGAAACTTCACATGCTGCGACGCTTCAAGTCCGCTTTACTCATCGCTGCGCTCTGCTCGGTGAGCGCTCAACCGGCTTATCCGCAACAGCCGTCAACACCGCAGCAGCAAACCGCGTCTCAAGCGCAGGCCCGCGCGATCCTGATGCGAATGGCGGAGTTCCTGGCTAACGCGAAGGCGTTCAGCGTCAGTGTGCGTAGCGGCTATGACGCCGTTCAACCGTCCGGACAAAAAATCGAATTCGGTGAACTGCGAAATATCACGGTGAGCCGGCCCGACCGCTTGCGGGTTGAAAGCGAACGTAGCGACGGCACCAGAACCGTTGCCGTTTTCGACGGCAAAGACATCATCGTGGTCGATGCCGCCAATAACGTCTACGCGACCAAACAGCAGCCAGGTAACGTCGACGTCACGCTGGTCCATTTCGTTCGCGATCTGCATTTGCGCTTTCCGATGGCAATGCTGCTGACGAGCCGGCTGCCCGCGGAATTCGAGGAGCGGGTGCGGCAGGTCGATTATGTGGAAAAGACGAACATCGAGGGCGTTCCCACGCATCACATCGCCGCTCGCACCGATACGGTGGACTTTCAGGTGTGGATCGCGGACGGCAATGAGCCGTACCCCGTGCGCGTCGTCCTGACGTATAAGAACGCGCCCGGTCAGCCCCAGTTCTGGGGGCAGTTGTCGAACTGGAACTTTGCGCCGAAGCTGGCCGACGACACGTTCGTCGTGAAGATCCCCGACGGTGCGAAGAAGATCGCGTTCGCCGCCGATATCCCCACGCTGCCTTCCAATTCACGCAGGTCGACGCCGGCCACAGGAGGCACGAAATGAAAGCCCTTTCATGGAGTCGTGTCGGTACAGCGATGCTGGCCGGTCTCGTGCTTGCCGCAAGCATGCCCGATGCCGGCGCGGCGGGTCGAGGCGAGCGTGGCGGCCGGGGCGGCGGTGAGCGCGGCGGCGGCGAGGGCGGTTTTTCACGCGGCGGCGCCGCGGCGGGCGGATCGTTCTCGTCGGGGCGCGCGGGCGGCGCGAATGCCGGCGCGGGGCAGGCGGCGGCGGGTCAGCGCAGGCAGGCGGCCGGCGAAAATCAGGCGCAGCGACAGTCCGCGATGAATCAGGCGCAACAAACCTCAGGCGCCAACCAGGCGCAGCGACAAGCGTCGCGAAGTCAGGCGCAGCAGACCTCCAGCGCCAATCAGGCACAACGGCAAGCCGCTGCTAGCCAGAATCAGTCGCAACGGCAAGCCGCCGCCAGCCAGAACCAGTCGCAACGGCAAGCTGCCGCCAGCCAGAACCAGTCGCAACGACAGACAGCCGTCAACGACTGCTACAACTGCGGCGGATCCAGTTGGGACAACGACGCGGCCGCCGGATTTGTCGCCGGCGCGATGGTGGTCGGCACCGCGGCGGCCGTCGCAACGGCGGCGACGCCACCGCCCGTGAGTACGGCGGCGCCGATGCCGGCTCCCCCGCCGCCGGCGGCAATGCCGCCTTGCAATGTCGATCCGATCCTGGTCAGCGGCGCGCCTTACTACAAATGTGGGGCGACCTGGTACACGGAGGGGTACGGAAACGGCGGCGTCGTGTACGTGCCAACCCAGCCGCCCGCGGGCCATTCGTAGCCGTTTCCGCGCAAAGCAGCTGCCGCGGCGCCGGCGTGCCGGGCGATCGCGTGTTCGATGAACGCGCGGCCGAAGCTATCGATTGGGAAACCGCTCATCACCTTCTTATGAGTAATCGGGCGCAGCAGATCGGCGCAAGATGCCGGCATTGATCGGGGAGACCGCATGACAAAGTTGCTGATCGACCTGGTCATATTTCTTGCGTCCGCGCTGATCGCCGTGCCGCTCGCAGTCCGTCTCGGCTTCGGCGCTGTGCTCGGGTATCTGGTGGCGGGCATCATGATCGGTCCATGGGGGCTGCAAATGGTGACCGACATCGACGCGATCCTCCATTTTTCCGAGCTGGGTATCGTGCTGATGATGTTCGTGATCGGACTCGAGATGAGGGTCGACGCGCTGTGGGCGATGCGCCGCACGATCTTCGGCTACGGCACGATGCAGATGACCGTCTGCGCCGCTGCGCTGCTGGGCATCTTCGTGATGTTGGGTTTGCCATGGCGCATTGCATTGACGGGCGGCCTCGCGCTTTCGCTGTCGTCCACCGCAATGGTCATGTCGGAGTTGCAGGAGCGCAAGCTGATGGATATGCCGACGGGCCGGGCCGGCTTCGGCATTCTGCTGTTCCAGGATATGGCGGCCATCCCGCTGATCGCTCTGCTGCCATTGCTCGCACCGAGGGTGGCGGTCACTGCGGCGGAACCGGGTTGGCTGCTCGCGTTGAAGGCGCTCGCCATGGTCGTCGCGGTCGCCCTAGCTGGCCGCTACCTGCTGCATTTCGTGCTGCGTTTGATCACCAGCGTCAAGGTCCCCGAGATTTTTACCGCGTTCGCGCTGCTCTGGATCGTGGGCATTGCATTGATGATGCAGACCGTGCATCTGTCGATGTCGCTCGGCGCGTTTGTCGCGGGAGTGCTGCTCGCGGATTCGGAATACCGGCATCAGATCGAAGTCGATATGGCTCCGTTCAAGGGGTTGTTGCTCGGCCTGTTTTTCATCGCAGTGGGCATGTCGATCGATTTCGGCGTGTTGATGCGCGAGCCGGTCCGCGTCGCGGTTCTCGTCGTCGCACTGGTCAGCATCAAGACGATCGCACAGTGGCTACTCGCAAGCAGATTCGGTGTGCCGGCTTCGCAACGCTCGTACTTTGCGATTCTGCTGTCGCAAGGCGGCGAGTTCGCGTTCGTGGTGATGGCTGCGTCGCTGGCCGCGGGGGTCATCGATCAACGTCAGTCGTCGCTTGTCACACTGGTCGTCGCGCTTTCGATGGTCTCGACGCCTTTATTGTTGCTTGTGCACCGTCGGCTTTCGCAGCCAACCGTCAGTCGCGAACCCGGATAGCGTCATCTCTTTGAGCTCAAGGCCGACTGGTGTTTTCGGTGCGCCTGCCGCCTGGCCGTAGCCGGCGGCCCAAGGTATTGCGCAGGATACGAGCGTTCATGTGGGACGCCGAAAAAGCCAAAATGGAAGTTATCTGGTTAAATTCCCGAAAGCCAATCGGGTTCGTCCACATATATCGTCGATGCTCCCGCGCGGCAATCCACCCGCTTTCCAATCAAGGGATCATCAAGACAAATGGAGAATCTACTCGTCGAAATCAGTCCGGACAGATGGGCCTTCGTGCTGGATACGCTCACCGCGTTCTCGATTCGACTGTGCGCCGCCGCGGCGATACTGGTGATCGGATGGTGGGTCGCGCGCCGCGTGTCGCGGTCGTTGAGCCGGCTCCTGTCGCGTCAAGCACGCATGGACGCCACGTTGCGACCGATCCTCTGCGACATCAGTTTGTGGAGCATTCGCACTGTCGCGATCGTCGGCGCGCTGTCGCAGTTAGGCATCCAGACGGCCAGCATCATTGCCGTGCTGGGCGCCGCCGGCCTTGCGATCGGTCTCGCGCTGCAAGGCACGATGCAGAACATCGCGGCTGGCATCATGCTGCTGGTGTTGCGGCCGTTCAAGGTGGGCGACTACATCGAGGGCGGAGCCGGCAGCGTCGCGGGCACGGTCGTCGAAGTCAATCTGTTCACGACGCGCCTCACCAAACCCGACGGCATCTGCGAATACGTGCCGAACAGCGCGTTGTGGAGCAATTCGATCCGCAACTACAGCCGTAATCCGATGCGCCGGCTCGATCTCGAAGTGGAGATCGCTATCGGCGATGACGTCGATCGCGCGCTCGAGGTGCTGCGTACCCTCGCCGCGGCCGACCCGCGTGCGCTTCGCGATCCCGCGCCGCAGGCGATGGTCATCCGCTTCGACGACAGCACGGTGGTGCTGAATATTCGCGTCTGGTCGAACACGGACATGTTCTGGAACATGCGCTGGGAGCTCGCGCGTCAGGTGCGTCAAACACTGACCGACGCGCAATATTCGCTGCCGTTGCGCACGCGAGAATTGCACATCGTGTCGAGCGCGACGGCTGCGACGGCAACCGGTACAGCCGATGCAGCCGCCGGTCAGGCAGGGCTATCCGCGATCGGGAAACCGGAGCAGGGGATTTAACTCCGGGGCCTCGATCGCGCGGATGTTGGACAGCCTGGCCGGGATTGGTGACAATCAGGCGGTCCTTACGCCAATCGACGTGTCTATGACTATTTCGCGTCCGCGTCCCGTGGCTCTCGTCACGGGTTCGACTTCCGGTATCGGCGCTGCCATCGCCCGGCGGCTCTCGAATGATGGATTTTCTGTCGCCCTGCATTCGCGTAGTTCAGCGCAAACGGGGCAGGCGATGGCTCGTGAACTTGGGTCCGCCATCTACATACAAGCCGATCTCGCCGATGACGCCGAAAGGGTTCGGCTTATCCGCGAAGCTGTCTCGGCCTGGGGGCGACTCGACGTGCTCGTCAACAACGCCGGTATTAGCCGGGTGATCCCCCACGCGGATCTGGCCGCAGCAACGCCAGCGATCTGGCAAGAGCTGCACGAGATCAACGTGATCGCGCCTTTTCGTTTGATAGCTGAAGCGGAGCCTGCCTTGCGTGAAGCAGCTCGCCGAGGCCGCCCGGGTTGCGTAATCAACATCAGTTCGCACGCAGGTGTTCGACCTAAGGGCGCGTCAATTCCGTACTCGGCCGCCAAGGCTGCGCTTAACCATATGACCCGTTTGCTGGCTCTGTCGCTAGGGCCCGATATTCGAGTAAATGGTGTCGCTCCCGGATTGGTGGATACGCCATTGACCGCGGACTGGACTCAAGCGCGGGATCTGTGGGCGACGCGGTCTCCAATGCGGCGCTCAGCGAGTCCCGACGATATTGCTCAGGCTGTTGCGATGCTGATCGCGTCAGACTATCTGACGGGAGAGATTCTGCTGTCGGATGGGGGGTTGAATCTTACGTAGTGATGTGCGGGATTGGGCGCTTTGGGGAGTTTGGGAGGGGCGGTTG
>NZ_MSDV01000056.1 GCF_001931485.1 Burkholderia sp. SRS-W-2-2016
CCCCCCGCAAGCCGCCCCGCAACCCGACTCCCACTCGCTCGACGACCTGCACCGTTTCGTCCAGCGCCATCCGCGCCTGTTCGTGCTGACCGGCGCGGGTATCAGCACCGACTCCGGCATCCCCGGCTATCGCGACGACAACGGCGCATGGAAGCGCTCGCCGCCGATCACGCTGCAGGAATTCCTCGGCACCCAGGCGATGCGGCAACGCTACTGGGCCCGCAGCATGGTCGGCTGGCCGCTGGTCGCGCGCGCGCAGCCGAACGCCGCGCATGTCGCGCTCGCGCGGCTCGAAGCGGCCGGCCATGTGCCGACGCTGGTCACGCAGAACGTCGACGGCCTGCATCAGCGCGCCGGCAGCCGCGACGTGATCGAGCTGCATGGCGGGATCGACGGCGTGATCTGCCTCGATTGCGGCACCCAGCACGCGCGCGCGACGATCCAGCAGACGCTCGAAGCCGACAACCCCGCGCTGCTCGACGTGACCGCCGAAGCCGCCGCCGATGGCGACGCGCATCTCGAATGGCACGACCTCGGCGGTTTTCGCGTGCCGGCCTGCACGAATTGCGGCGGATTGCTGAAGCCGGCGGTGGTGTTTTTCGGCGAGAACGTGCCGAAGAGCCGGGTCGATGCTGCCGCGGCCGCGCTGGAGGCGGCCGACGCGGTGCTGGTGGCCGGCTCGTCGCTGATGGTGTATTCCGGCTATCGCTTCTGCGTATGGGCGCAGCGCCAGGGCAAGCCGATCGCCGCGATCAACCTGGGCCGCACGCGTGCCGATCCGCTGCTGTCGCTGAAGGTCGCCGCGCCGTGCGGCGACACGCTGAGCGCGCTCGCCGGCCGGCTGGCGGGCGGCTGAAGAGCGAACACCGAACACCGAACACCGAACACCGAACACGAAAGGCCCCGGCCAACCCACGTTCCAGGACGGTCCCATGCTGACGACGATCGACGAGCTCGAAGCTCTCTACGCGCAACCCGCCGAGCGCGCGCTGCGCAAGGAAATCGGCTACGTGAACGACGACTATCGCGCGTTCGTCGAAGCGGCGCCGTTCGCGGTGCTGGCGACGAGCGGTCCCGCCGGCCTCGACTGTTCGCCGCGCGGCGACGCGCCGGGCTTCGTGCGGGTGCTCGACGAACGCACGCTCGCGCTGCCCGACCGGCCCGGCAACAACCGGCTCGACAGCCTGCGCAACATCATCGCCGACCCGCGGCTCGCGCTGCTGCTGATCGTGCCCGGCGTCGGCGAGACGTTGCGCGTGAACGGCCGCGGCCGCATCTCGGCGGACCCGGCGCTACTGGACAGTTACGCCGTCGACGGTAAACTGCCGCGCACCGTGCTGCTGATCGACGTCGACGCGGTGTATTTCCACTGTTCGAAGGCGCTGGTGCGCTCGCGCTTGTGGGATCCGGCGAGTCATGTCGAGCGTTCGCGACTGCCGAGCGCCGGCGAGATCCTGCAGCACATCTTTGCCGCCGGCGACGGCGAGCAGTTCGACGCCGTCGCCTACGACCGCGAACTGCCGGCCCGCGTGCGCGCCACGCTGTACTGACCGTCCACCGCTAACCATCCACTGACCCAACCATGACCGACGCCCGGCAACATTCGCCTTCCGCCGAACGCAACCGCGAACCGATCCTCGCGGTGCTGCGCGACGCGCTGCCCGCCAGCGGCCGCGTGCTCGAAATCGCCAGCGGCACCGGCGAGCATGCGGTGTGCTTCGCCGGCGCGCTGCCCGGCCTCGACTGGCAACCGAGCGATGCCGATCCGGACGCGCGCGCGTCGATTGCCGCGTGGACCGCGCACGCGGGCCTGGCGAACCTGCGCGCGCCGCTCGCGCTCGACGTGCATCAACCGGACTGGGGCGTCGACGCACTCGACGCGGTGGTCTGCATCAACATGATCCATATCTCGCCGTGGAGCGCGGCGCAGGCGCTGTTCGACGGCGCGGGGCGGCGGCTGGTCGACGGCGGCGTGCTGTTTCTGTACGGTCCATACAAACGCGGCGGCGTGCACACCGCGCCGAGCAACGAAGCATTCGAGCAGTGGCTGAAAAGCCGTGACGAGCAATGGGGCGTGCGCGATATGGAGGCGGTGGTCGCGCTCGGCGAGACGGCCGGGCTCGTGTGCGAGCAGGTGGTGGCGATGCCGGCCAACAATTTCAGTCTGGTGTTCCGCAAGCGTTCGCAATAGCGGGCCGCCAAGCGCCTCGCGCGCATTTCTTTTATCCTTTCACCCTCGACGCCGCGCTGGCGCATCGCAGCGCGCGGCGTCACGACATTTTTGGACTCTGGAGAATTCACATGGGCAAACAGGCAATCGGCGTGGTAGGGCTGGCGGTGATGGGTCGCAATCTGGCGCTCAACATCGAGAGCCGCGGCCACGCGGTGTCGGTCTACAACCGTAGCCGCGAGAAAACCGACGAACTCATCGCCGAATATCCGGATCGCAAGCTGGTGCCGGCTTTCACGCTGGAAGAGTTCGTCGACTCGCTCGAGAAGCCGCGCCGCATTCTGCTGATGGTCAAGGCCGGCGAGCCGACCGACGCGACCATCGCGTCGCTCAAGCCGCTGCTCGACAAAGGCGACATCCTGATCGACGGCGGCAACACGCATTTCACCGACACGATCCGCCGCAACCAGGAACTGGCTAAAGCGGGCCTGCACTTCATCGGCACCGGCGTGTCGGGCGGCGAGGAGGGCGCGCTGAAAGGCCCGTCGATCATGCCGGGCGGCCAGCGCGACGCGTACGACCTGGTCGCGCCGATCCTCACCGAGATCGCCGCCAAGGCGCCGGACGGCGAACCGTGCGTCGCCTACATGGGACCGGACGGCGCGGGCCACTTCGTGAAGATGGTCCACAACGGCATCGAATACGGCGACATGCAGCTGATCGCCGAGAGCTACGCGGTGCTCAAGCAGGTGGTCGGTCTGTCGAACGACGAACTCGGCAAGGTCTACACCGAGTGGAACCAGGGCGAGCTGGACAGCTACCTGATCGAAATCACCTCGAAGATTTTCGGCAAGAAAGACGACGAAACCGGCAAGGACCTCGTCGACGTGATTCTCGACCGCGCCGCGCAGAAGGGCACCGGCAAGTGGACCAGCCAGAACGCGCTCGACCTCGGCGCGCCGCTGCCGCTGATCACCGAAGCGGTGTTCGCGCGTGTGCTGTCGTCGCTGAAGACGCAGCGCGTGGCCGCCAGCAAGGTGCTCGAAGGGCCGCAGGCGAAGCCGCTCGAAGGTTCGAAGGACGCGTTCATCGAAGCGGTGCGCCGCGCGCTGTACTTCAGCAAGGTGATCTCGTACGCGCAGGGCTTCGCGCAGCTGCGCGCGGCGTCGGAAGAGTACAAGTGGGATCTCGACTACGGGACCATCGCGAAGATCTTCCGCGCCGGCTGCATCATCCGCGCGCGCTTCCTGCAGAAGATCACCGACGCGTACGCGCAGGACAAGGCGCTCGCGAACCTGCTGCTCGATCCGTACTTCCGCGACATCGCGAAGAACTACCAGGCGGCGCTGCGCGAAGTGGTGGTCGCGGCGATCAACGCGGGCGTGCCGGTGCCGGCCTTCTCGTCGGCGATCGCGTATTTCGACGCCTATCGTTCCGAGCGCCTGCCGGCCAACCTCGTGCAGGCCCAGCGCGACTTCTTCGGTGCGCACACGTTCGAGCGCGTCGACAAGCCGGGCAGCTTCCACGCGCAGTGGAACTGAGCGGTCCGAGTGTTTGAAAATCGGCCCGGCGCGCTGGCGGTATCGCGCGAACCGGGCCGATCGTTCGTTTGAAGCCCGGCAAGCCGTACGAAACGGTTTCTTCATTATTACCAAAACCTATCGGTGAATTAGGCGTCGCGCTCGAATTCCCAAAAGATTCTTTCAAGATAGGAAATAGAGTATCCGTGACTTAGGGGTTTACCCTAGGGGTTAACCCTCCTAAACTTGTTTTCAAGCGCAGAGGAAGAAACACCAGACCTCAAGCGCAAGAGTCCAACAAGTTCAATAGGAGGTTCATCATGAAGAAGCTGATTTCCGCAGTCGCAGTCGCCGCCGCCCTCATCGTCCCGGCCGCCGCGTTCGCACAAGCGAGCCAGCCGGTGACCCGAGCAGAAGTACGCGCCGAACTGGTGCAACTGGAAAAGGCCGGCTACAACCCGGTGGGCGACCACGCTAACTACCCGGCGAACATCCAGGCCGCGCAGGCGCGGGTCGATGCGGAACACGGCACGGTAGCGGTGGCGAGCAAGGCCGACACCAGCGGTTACGGCGCTCCGGCGGCCGGCACCTCGCAAGCTGGCCACGCCGCGCCGGTCCTGCCGGCCAAGGCTGATCGTAACTCGATCTACTTCGGCAACTAAGCATCACGAAGGGGTGTCTGGAAGTTGGTGGTAGAAGTAGCAGTCAGCAGTGGAAGTAGCAGTTCGCAGCAAGAAGTAACAGTGGAAGAAGTCGCAGTTGAAGTAGCTGTGGACGCCGCCTCGCAGAACAGCGCGGGCGGCGGGCAAGAAAAAACGCCATCCAGTTCGATCGGATGGCGTTTTGTCGTTTACGGCACCGGTTCGGGTGCGCGGGGCATCGAATCAATGCAGTGTGCGCTGGCGCCGGCCGATGTCGTCGAATAACGCGCGGCTCGGCTCCAGCGCGAGCAGCCACGATTCGTCGTAGCCGCTCAGATTGTCGAGCGCCTCGCGCAGCCGCTCGATCGCGACCGCGGGCAGCTCGACGCTCGCCTCGACCCCGCTCGACAGTTTCGCGATGCTGGCCAGTTGCACCAGCGCATCGGCGGCCTCGGCGACGTCGGCGGCGAAGATCAGATGCGTGTTCAGCAATTCGACGAGGCCGGCGGACGCCGCGACATCGTCGACGTTCAGTTGCACGGCCAGAAAGGTGGCTTTGTTCATCCTCGACTCCTCCCAGAATCCAGACGTTTTCGTAACTTGTGGCGTGCGGCCTGGTTGAGTATAGGCGACGCCCTGGTGCTTGCAATGGTCATACGATACGCCCGCGGCGCGGGTCCGGGCAGCCAGGCCTGCCGCGCGACCTATAATAGGGCCAGTCGCGCGAGCGCCGCCGCCCAAGGGCGCGGCGGTTTGGTCGCGCGATCCCGCGCCGGCCCGAACTCATCGACCATGAAGATCATCCGCAGCAAAAGCTTTACCGCGACGCGTCCGTGGGGCGCGCTCGACATCGCCAGCATGAACGGCATCACCACGCGTTTGCACTGGACCGACCAGCCTTACCGGTGGCATGTGAACGACGGCGAGGAAGTGTTCGCGGTGCTCGACGGCCGCGTCGAGATGCGTTACCGCGAAAACGGCGTCGAGCATTCGACCGTGCTGGAGACCGGCGACGTGTTCCACGCGACGGTCGGCACCGAGCACGTCGCGCATCCGCTCGGCGTGGCGCGCGTGCTGGTGGTCGAAAGCGCGGGCAGCGTCTGAAGAGCACGGCAGTTTGACGGTGCGCGCGCAGCGGCACCGGTGTGGGGCTCGCGCATAATAGGCACGCTGTGGAACAGCGTCGGCGCACGCGCGCGGCACGGCAAATGCTGGCGCGGTCGATTGAATCCGCTTGAGTTGAATCGCTTGAGAAACACGTCGAGGAAAATCACATGACAGGACATTGGCAACTGACGGGGATGCGGCTCATCACGCTGGCGGCGCTCAGCGCGATGGTCGCCGGCTGCACGACGTGGGACAACACGCCGTTCTACAGCAATGCGCCGTCCAGCGCGACCAGCCTCGCGACGGTCTCGGTGCCGGCCGGCTACTACCGCGCGAATCCGGGCGACACGCTGTCCGGCATCGCGTCCGCGTACGGCCGCAAGCCGCAGGAGATCGCCGCGTGGAACGGTCTGCCGGTCAATGCGGCAATCGCCCCCGGTCAGGTGCTGCGGGTGTCGCCGCCGCTCGGCTCGGGCAGCGTGGTGACGCCGCCGGTCGCGGTCGCACCGGTCGCGCCGGGCGCCGGGCCGAATCCGCCGGGTGCGGTGCCGGGCGCGCCGGCCGCCACCAGCGGGCCGCAGCAGGGCGTGCTGCAATGGCCGGTGCGTGGCCCGGTGCTGCGCACCTTCGCGCCGGGCTCGTCCAACGGCATCGTGATCGGCGCGCACCCCGGCGATCCGGTCAAGGCCGCCGCGACCGGCCGCGTCGTCTATGCGGGCACCGGTATCGAAGCGTACGGGCCGCTGATCATCATCAAGCACAACGACTCGCTGATCACCGCGTACGGTCAGAACAGCCAGTTGCTCGTCAAGGAAGGCGACGCGGTCGCGCAAGGGCAGACCATCGGCGAAGTCGGCGTGGATAGCCGCGGCGCCGCATCGGTCCAGTTCGAAGTGCGCCAGAACGGCCAGCCGGTCGATCCGCTCGCGTGGCTGCCGAAGCCGGGCGGCTGAGTACGGGGCGCTAGCGGCCGGACGGCGTCCATTCCCGCTTTCTCGGGGATGCGCCGATTTTCAGCGTCGCTTTAATTGCATACACTGTGTGGTTCGATTGCCGGCCGCGCGTGTGTTCCTCGCGGAACGCACGCGCGGCCGGTTTGCCGTAGGCATTACCTTCATCGACGCACAGGAACCCACAATGATCGATTTGCGCAGCGATACCGTTACCCGTCCGACTCCGCCGATGCTCGCGGCGATGTCGGCGGCCGAAGTCGGCGACGACGTCTGGGGCGACGACCCCACCGTACTGCGTCTGCAGGCCACGCTGGCCGAGCGCACCGGCAAGGAAGCGGGGCTGTTCTTCCCCAGCGGCACGCAAAGCAACCTCGCCGCGCTGATGGCGCACTGCGCGCGTGGCGACGAGTACATCGTCGGCCAGCTCGCGCACACCTACAAATACGAAGGCGGCGGCGCCGCGGTGCTCGGCAGCATCCAGCCGCAGCCGCTCGAAAATGCCGCCGACGGCTCGATCCCGCTCGAAAAAATCGCCGCCGCGATCAAGCCGATCGACAATCACTTCGCGCGCACGCGTCTGCTCGCGCTGGAGAACACGATCGGCGGGCGGGTGTTGCCGGCGAGCTATGTCGCTGACGCCACCGGGCTCGCGCGCGAGCGCGGCCTTGCCACTCACCTGGACGGCGCGCGCGTGTTCAACGCGGCGGTCGCGTCGGGTCAGCCGGTCGCCGCGCTGTGCGAGCCGTTCGATTCGGTGTCGATCTGCTTTTCGAAGGGATTGGGTGCGCCGGTCGGCTCGGTGCTGGTCGGCAGCCGCGCAATCGTCGATGTCGCGCATCGCTGGCGCAAGGTGCTCGGCGGCGGCATGCGCCAGGCCGGCGTGCTGGCGGCGGCCTGCCTGTACGCGCTCGATCACAACGTCGAGCGTCTCGCCGACGACCACGCGAACGCGGCCCATCTGGCGGCCGGACTCGAATCGATCGAGCAGGTGAAGGTGCAGTCGGTCGCGACCAACATGGTGTTCGCGCAGTTTCCGCAGCAGCATTGCGCGCCGCTCGAAGCGTGGCTCAAGGAGCGCGGGATCCTCACGCAGATGCTGTATGCGTCGCGCTTCGTCACGCACAAGGACGTGTCGCGCGCGGATATCGATACGTTTATCGCGGCGGTGAAGGCGTATTTCGCCGCGCGTTGAGCGTGCCGCAGTGAGCGCGCCGCGGCGATGGCGGCGCGTTGAACGTCATGGCGTGAGCGTGCGGTAGCAGTAGCAGTAGCCACCGCACCGCATCGCTCACGACGCCCGCGTCCCCGCGCGATGCGACGGCGCGAACAGCCGCAAGCCGCTCGCCAGACTCGCCGCGCCGGCGAAGAACGCGCCGGTCGCAAGCGCCAGCGTCGGCCCATGCTGGCGGCCGGCAATCCCGAAGCACAACGCCACCAATGCCGCGCCGGTCGCCTGACCGAGCAGCCGCGCGGTCGCGACGATCCCGCTTGCGCCACCGCTGCGCTCCGGCGGCGCGCTCGCCATCAGCGCCTTCAGATTCGGCGACTGGAAGAAACCGAACCCCGCGCCGCAGATCGCCATCCGGATACCGATATCGAGCACGTGCGGATGCGCGGGCAACATCGCAAGAGAAGCCATCCCCGCGGCCAGCACCGCGAGGCCGATCGCGCCGAGCAGCCCCGGCGGATAGCGGTCCGACAGTCCGCCCGCGAGCGGCGCGGCGAGCGCGACGACGACCGGCCACGGCGTCATCAGAAAGCCGGTCTCGACCTGGCTGCGCAGCAGCACATCCTCGAAATAGAACGGCAGCGACACGAACGCGAGCCCCTGGGCCGCGAACGAGCACACGGCCGTCACCGCCGACAGCGCGAACACCGGCCGCCGGAACAGATCGACCGGCAGCATCGGCGACGGATGACCCGCTTCGCGGCGCATCAGCAGCAGACCGAACAGCAGCGCGACGGCCGCGGCGCTCAGCACGATCTGCATGGAGGCGCGCTGCGCGGCCTCGCTGAGCGCGAAGATCAGCGCGGCGAACGTGACCACGTTGAGCAGCGCGGCGAGCGGATCGAACGGATGCTTGCCGTGCGCGGTGTGCGGCAGCGCCGGCAGCGCGAAGCTCAGCGCCAGCACGCCGAGCGGCACGTTGACCGCGAACAGCCACGGCCACGTCGCGACGGAGAGAATCAGCGACGCCACCGTCGGCCCGACCGCGAACGATACGCCGACGATCAGCGCATTGGTGCCGAGGCCTCGGCCGAGCCGGTGCGGCGGATACAGATAGCGGATCAGCGCGGTGTTCACGCTCATGATCGCGCTCGCGCCGAGGCCCTGGACGATGCGCGCGGCGGCTAGAAGCGGCAGCGTCGGCGCGAGCGCGCAGCCGAGCGAGCTGAGCGTAAACAGCGCGATTCCGCCGATATAGATGCGCCGGTGCCCGACGATGTCGCCGAGCGCGGCGAGCGGCAGCAGCGTCGCGACCATCGCGAGCTGGTACGCGTTGATGATCCACACCGATGCGGCCGGCGCCGCGTGCAGATCGGTGGCGATCGCGGGCAGCGCGGTGTTGGCGATCGCGGTATCGAGTGTCGCGAGCGCGACCGCGAGCATGATCGCGCCCATCGCGCGGCGGTTCGCGGCGGACATCGGCACGTCGGCGGGAAAGGCGGCGGGGCTGACTGGGGTACTGAGCTTATCGGACAAGGCGTGGCTCGTCGGGTTGGGCATACCGATGCGGCGGCCGGCCGGAAAACGGGCGGCGCGTGGGCGGCGGCTACGTTGTGATTGATCGGGATGCGGGTGTTGCTGTCGCGTCGCGGGTAGCGCGTGAACGCGCGGCCATCCTCGCTTTCGTGCTTACGAAATGAAAGCGTGGCGGCCCTTGCGGCGCAACGCAGCGATTGTTGCAGAGACGCGGCGATCGTGCTCGGAGGTGGGCAGAGCGGAGCGTGGACAGGGTCGCTGTGTGTCGACGTTAATACGCGAGTTGTACGCAACTAACGGTCAAGCCCTTACGGCGTCCGCAAACTGGAACGACCGGCGGCTGTTCTACGCGTGTTCGCCCAAACCCGCTGGCACAAAGCGTCCCCCGATTGCACCGCATTGCGCAGCAATTCGCTGCGTCATCGTCTCGTCACGCGACGAAAAAATAATCGGCATGCATCACATTGCGATATTTAGCCGGCGACACGCGTCGCGTCATGACAGGCATCGATGCACCTCGCGAGTGCCGCGCCCGCGCGGCTTTGCACCGTCTTCGCGCGCCCGTCGCCAGCGCCGCGCGGCGCACCGGCCTGAACCCGCGGGCACGGCATGTGCGTCCCGCTCCGCTCACGCGTGCCGTTGTGCGCGGGTCTTAAAATGTCCTACTCTGATTCTTTAACCGCTCCGACAGGCACGCGCCTCCCGTCCGTCACCAGTGCGGTTCGCGTCTGCCATGTCGAACTAACCGGAGGCTTCGATGACAGCCGTCGATCTGGAATTCGACCAGCTCAACAGTACCGTCGACGCGCTACGGCGCTCAATTTCGAATCGCATGATGTACGGCGTCGGCAAGGACGCCGTTACCGCCCACCCGCATGACTGGCTGCACGCGGCCGCGCTCGCGGTACGCGACCGGCTGGTCGCGCGCTGGATGAAGACCACGCGCCTGCAATACGAGCAGGACGTGAAGCGGGTCTACTACCTGTCGATGGAGTTTCTGATCGGCCGGACCTTCTCGAACGCGCTGCTCGCGCTCGGCATCCACGATCAGATGAAGGAGGCGCTCGCCAGTCTCGGCGTCGATATGGACGCGCTGATCGAGATCGAGCCCGACGCCGCGCTCGGCAACGGCGGCCTCGGCCGGCTCGCCGCGTGTTTTCTCGACTCGATGGCGACGCTCGGCATTCCGGGCTTCGGCTACGGAATCCGTTACGAGTACGGAATGTTCCGTCAGGAGATCGTCAACGGCGAGCAGGTCGAGGCGCCGGACTACTGGCTGCGCGCGGGTAATCCGTGGGAGTTTCCGCGCCCCGAGATCAAGTACATGGTGCATTTCGGCGGGCGCACCGTGCAGCGCGGCGACAAGACGGAGTGGATCGACACCGAGCACGTGAACGCGACCGCGTACGACACGGTGATCCCCGGCTACGCGACCGACGCGACCAACACGCTGCGCCTGTGGTCCGCGCGCGCGACCGATGAACTCGACCTCGGCGCGTTCAATCGCGGCGACTACCGTAACGCGGTGGATACGAAGAACATGTCGGAGAACGTATCGCGTCTGCTGTATCCGGACGACTCGACGCCCGCCGGCCGCGAGTTGCGGCTGCGCCAGGAGTACTTCTTCGTATCGGCGACGATGCAGGATCTGATTCGCCGCTATCAGCGCACGCACAGCACGTTCGGCCGCTTCTCCGAAAAGGTGACGGTGCATCTGAACGACACCCACCCGGTGCTGGCGATTCCGGAGCTGATGCGGCTATTGGTCGATGTTCATCATCTGCCGTGGGACAAGGCCTGGAAGCACGTCACGCAGATCTTCTCGTACACCAATCACACGCTGATGCCCGAGGCGCTCGAAACCTGGGATGTCGAAATGTTGGCGCGGCTGCTGCCGCGTCACCTGGAGATCATCTTCGAGATCAACGCGCAGTTCCTCAAGCACGTGAGCGAGCAGTCGGGCCATGACGCCGAGATGATCCGGCGCATTTCGCTGGTGGACGAATACGGCCAGCGGCGCGTGCGGATGGCGTATCTGGCGATCGTCGCGAGTCACAAGGTGAACGGCGTGTCGAAGCTGCACTCGCAACTGATGACGCGCGATATCTTCGCCGACTTCGCGAGCATCTATCCGGAGCGCTTCACCAACGTGACCAACGGGATCACGCCGCGCCGCTGGCTCGCGCAGGCGAGTCCGTCGCTGTCGTCGCTGATCGATTCGCGCATTGGCAAGCACTGGCGCAGCAATCTGTTCGAGCTCGAACAGCTGCGCAATCTGCGCAAGGACAGCGAGTTCGTCGATGCATTCCGCGACGCGAAGCGCCAGGCCAAGCAGCGGCTCGTCCAGCGGCTCGCGCATCACACCAAGCTGCAGTTCAATCCGGATGCGCTGTTCGATCTGCAGGTCAAACGGATTCACGAGTACAAACGGCAGCTGCTGAACGTGCTGCACGTGATCGTGCGCTACAACCAGATTCGCGCGAATCCGGAGCGCGACTGGGTACCGCGCGTCGTGCTGTTCGCCGGCAAGGCCGCGTCCGCGTACCGGATGGCCAAGACGATCATCAAGCTGATCGGCGACGTGAGCCAGAAGGTCAATCACGATCCGCTGATCGGCGACCGGCTGAAGGTCGTGTTCGTGCCGAACTATGGGGTGAGCGTCGCCGAACTGATCATTCCGGCCGCGGATCTGTCGGAACAGATTTCGATGGCCGGCACCGAGGCGTCGGGCACCGGCAACATGAAGCTCGCGCTGAACGGCGCGCTGACGATCGGCACGATGGACGGCGCGAATATCGAAATCTGCGAGGCGGTGGGGCGCGAGAACATCTTCATCTTCGGCCACACCGCCGACGAAGTGGACAGCCTGCGCGCGAGCGGCTACCGGCCGCGGCAGATTTACGAGGAGAACGAAGAGTTGCGCACCGCGCTCGACCAGATCCGTTCGGGTTATTTCTCGCCGGACGACCCGCTGCGCTTCTCGGATATCTTCCACACGCTGGTCGACTGGGGCGATCACTACATGGTGCTGGCGGACTTCGCGGCGTTCGCGCAGGCGCAGAACGAAGTGGATGCGCGTTTTGTCGACCGGCGCGCGTGGGCGGAAAGCGCGATCGAGAACGTCGCGGGAATGGGGCAGTTTTCGTCGGACCGGACGATCGGCGAGTACGCGCGCAATATCTGGCGCGTCAGTCCGCTCGATCTCGCGCAAGGGTAGCGGGCGGGCGTCAAGCCTTCGGCGCGGCGGCCGCCGCCGCTGCCGCTGCCGCTGCCGCTGCCGCTGCCTTCGCCTGCTCGACGGCGGTGCCGACCCGCTCGACGAATTCGCGGTCGGTGCTCATCAGCGCCTCGCGTTCGCCGTCGGCGGTCTTCACCATCAGCCGGTGGGTCACGTCCTGGGTGACCCACGTCAGCCAGCCGACCACGATCAGCATCACGCCGCACACGATTCCCGACGCCGACTGCATCGCGCCGCCGACAATCGCGCCGATCAATCCCGCGATCGAAATCACCAGCGGCACGACCTTGTTCTTCTGCACGGTGACCACCTGCACGCCGGCGATATCGCGCAGCGGAAAGACCTGGCCAGCAGCCGACAAGGCATTGCGCGTGACCGACACGCCGCGATCGTTGAAAGGAGTTTCCATCGTTTCAATGCGAGGTTGGTGAAGCGGGCAGCGTAGCAGAGTTCGCCGCGCGGCAGTGACACGGCGTCATGCGCGGCTTGCAGCGCATCAAGGAAATGCATACTTTGCGCGAGCGGATTGGCTAAGATGGCGGATGGCTGCGCGTGCCGCGCCGGAGGCCATTCATTCATGACTATCGGCATCTATGCCACGCTGGTCGCCACATCGTTCGTGCTGTTGCTCGGCGAAAAGCTGATCCAGTGGATCGGCGTGCTGCGGACCTATTCGATTCCCGCGCCGGTGGCCGGCGGCCTCGTGGTCGCGATCGGCGTGCTGCTCGCACGCGTCACCGCTCATCTCGAAGTGCGCTTCGATCCGACGCTGCAAACCCCGCTGATGCTCGCGTTCTTCGCGACGATCGGTCTGAATGCCCATCTGTCGAATCTGAAAGCGGGCGGCCCGGTGCTGGTGCGTTTTCTCGCGCTGGTCAGCGGGCTGCTGATCCTGCAGAACGTGATCGGCATCCTGCTCGCGTTCGCGCTCGGCGTCGATCCGCTGCTCGGCATTCTCGGCGGCTCGATCACGATGTCGGGCGGCCACGGCACCGGCGCCGCATGGAGCCAGGTGTTCACCGAGCATCACGGGATCGAGGCGGCGACCGAGATCGCGATCGGCTGCGCGACCTTCGGGCTCGTGATGGGCGGCGTGCTCGGCGGCCCGATCGCGAGGCTGCTGCTGCGCCGGCTCAGCGCCGACGAATTGCGGCGCGCCGCGCAGCGCGCGGAAGATACGCTGGTGTTCGAAGAACCGAAGGCGCAGCAGCCGACCACCCCCGCCGCGCTGATCACCACGCTCGCGCTGATTTCAATTTGCCTTACCTGCGGCGACGTGCTGGCCGACTGGCTCGCCGGCAGCGTGTTCGAACTGCCGACCTTCGTCTGCGTGCTGTTTATCGGCGTGATCCTGAACAACGGGCTCGCGCTCGCGCGCGTACGGCTCGATCAGCAGGCGGTCGCGCTGGTCGGCAACGTCAGCCTCGCGCTGTTTCTCGCGATGGCGCTGATGCGCCTCGATCTATGGGAGCTGGCCGCGCTGGCGGTGCCGATCGTCACGATCCTCGCCGCGCAGACGCTGCTGATGGCGCTCTACGCGGTGTTCATCACGTTCCCGGCGATGGGCCGCGACTACGACGCGCTCGTGCTGTGCGCCGCGCAATGCGGTCTCGGACTCGGCGCGACACCGACCGCGATCGCGAACATGCAGGCGGTCACCAACCGTTTCGGTCCGTCGCATATCGCGTTTCTGATCGTGCCGATGACCGGCGCGTTTTTCATGGACCTCGTCAATGCGATCGTGATCAAGCTGTTTCTCGCGCTGCCGTTTTTGCACTGACGGTCGGTTTCGCTGCATTCACAGGCACACAGGCAAAGAGAGTAAGCACACCTCATGAGCGATCAACACAGTAAAAAGCCGGTCGGTTTCGCGAAAGGACTGACCAATTACGGCGACCGCGAATTCAGCGTCTATCTGCGCCGCACGTTCGCGAGTTCGATGGGTTATAGCCGCGAGATGCTGGACCGGCCGATCGTCGGCATCGCGCATTCGGCGAGCGGCTTCAACAATTGCCATCGCCATTTCCCGGAGATGATCGACGCGGTCAAACGCGGCGTGCTCGCGGCCGGCGGCTTGCCGATCGAGTTTCCGACCATCTCGCTCGGCGAGACGTTCCTCACGCCGACCAGCCTGAAGTTTCGCAATCTGATGTCGATGGACGTCGAGGAAATGACCCGCGCGCAGCCGATGGATTCGGTCGTGCTGCTCGGCGGTTGCGACAAGACGGTGCCCGCGCAATTGATGGGCGCGGCGTCCGCGAATCTGCCGGCGGTGCAACTGGTCGCGGGACCGATGTCGACCAGCCGCCATCGCGGCGAACGGCTCGGCGCGTGCACCGATTGCCGCCGCTTCTGGGCCAAATTCCGCGCGACCGAGATCGACGCGCAGGAAATCAATACCGTGGAGCGGCGTCTGGCTTCGACCGCCGGCACCTGCGCGGTGATGGGCACCGCGAGCACGATGGCGATCATCGCGGAGACGCTCGGCATGATGCCGGCGAACAGCGCCGCGTGTCCGGCGGTCGACGCGGACCGTCTGCGGATCGCGGAAGAAACGGGCCGGGTCGCGTTCGAGCTGATCGCGAAGCCGATCCTGCCGAGCGAGATCATCACCGCGCAGTCGGTCGAAAACGCGCTGCGCGTGCTGCTGGCGATCGGCGGCTCGACCAACGCGATGATCCATCTGACCGCGATCGCCGGCCGCGTCGGCGTGAACGTCGATCTGCGGCGCGTGAACGAACTGAGTGACACGACGCCGGTCCTCGTCAATCTGAAACCGACCGGCGATCACTACATGGAAGACCTGTACGCGGCCGGCGGCGTGCCGGCGATTCTGCGCGAGATCAAACATCTGCTGCATCTGGACTGCCGCACGGTGACCGGCGAAACGCTCGGCGACCGTCTGCACGACGTCAGCTGGGTCGATCACACAGTGGTGCGGCCGTACGCGCAACCGGTGCGCGATACCGGCGGCCTCGTTGCGCTGTTCGGCAATCTGGCGCCGCGCGGCGCGATCCTGAAGCGCTCGGCGGCCGACCCGAAGCTGTTCGAGCAGGAAGGGCGCGCGGTCGTGTTCGAATCGCTCGAAGACCTCGCGAACCGGATCGACAGCGACGATCTCGACGTCAACGCCGACGATTTCCTGGTGCTGCAAAACGCCGGCCCGACCAGTGAATCGGCGATGCCCGAGGCCGGCTATCTGCCGATTCCGGGCAAGCTTGCGCGCGCCGGCGTGAAGGACATGGTGCGGATGTCCGATGCGCGAATGAGCGGCACCGCGTACGGCACGATCGTGTTGCACATCACGCCGGATTCGGCGTCGGGCGGGCCGCTCGGCCTCGTGCGCAACGGCGACCGGATTCGCCTGAGCGTCGAAAATCGCGCGCTCGAACTGCTGGTGTCCGACGAGGAACTCGAGAAGCGCCGCGCCGCGTTGCCGCCGCGCAGCCACGCGCCGGCCAGGCGCGGCTATGCGAAGCTGTACGAGCAGGAAATTCTGCAGGCCGACGAAGGCTGCGATTTTCGCTTCCTGAAGTAAGGTAGCGCTTCTGGCGCGGGTCGCGTCGAACCAACGGAGCGGACAGTGATGAACGATCAACCAGCGGCGGCTCCCGACAGCACCGCCGCGCGCGTCGCGTTGTGGCGCGCGCTGCACGTGCAGGCCGATGCGCCGCCGCACGTGCTCGAAGACGAGGTCGGCCTGCAACTGCTGGCGCCGGCCGAGGACTGGCGCAGCCGCGGCGACATGGACCCGCAATTCACGCGGCCGTTTCGCGCGTCGATCGTGGCGCGCGCACGCTTTATCGAGGACCTGGTGGTCGAGCAGGTCGGGCGCGGCGTCGCGCAGTATGTGATTCTCGGCGCGGGTCTCGACAGCTTCGCGCAGCGCCGGCCCGATCTGGCCGCGCGGCTGACCGTGTTCGAGGTCGATCCGCCGGGGCCGCAGAGGTGGAAGCGCCGCCGTTTGCTTGAGCTGGGTTTCGGCGTGCCGGACTGGCTGCGCTTCGTGCCGGTCGATTTCGAAGCGGGCGATAACTGGCGCGAGCGTCTCGTGGACGAGGGTTTCGATCCGGCTAAACCGGCGGTCGTCGTGTCGACCGGCGTCAGCATGTATCTGAGCAAAGAGGCGAACGCGGCGACGCTGCGCGAGGTGGCCGGGCTCGCGCCCGGTTCGACGTTCGCGATGACGTTCCTGTTGCCGTTGGAAATGGCCGACCCCGACGTGCGGCCGGGGCTCGAAATGGCGGAGAAGGGCGCGCGGGCGAGCGGCACGCCGTTCATCAGTTTCTTCACGCCGCCGCAGATCACCGCGCTCGCGCGTGAAGCGGGCTTTGCCGACGCACGGCATGTGTCGGCAGCCGATCTGAGCGAGCGTTACTTCGCAGGCAGAACGGATGGCTTGCGCCCGCCGGCGAACGCGGAAGAGTTGCTGGTCGCGAGTACCTAGCTATAATCGCGCTCGAATACGGCCACGGATTGATTCATGAAAAAGATCGCAGTCTTCGCACTCGTTGCTTTCACGCTCGCCGCCTGCTCGTCCGAAGAAAAGCAGGCGCGCAAGGTCCAGCAGGAAATCCTTCACAGCGAACCGAATCTCGCCGCCGCGCAACGCGACGCGACGATCGATTGCACGCCTGAGAATTGCGATGCCGCCTGGGCGCTGACCAAGCGCTACATCGAGCAGCATTCCGATACCCACGTGATTCACGCCGACGCGGTCTCGATCGACACCGACGTCCCCGACGATTCGGGCAAGGCGTCGTTCTCGGCGACGCGCGCGCCGAAGGCCAGCGGCGGCGCGACGCTGTCGCTGTTCGCGCAGTGCCGCGGAATGTACGGCCAGAACAGCGAAAAGGGTTCGGACTACGATGAATGCGCGGAGAAGATTCTGAAGACGCAAAGCGGCTATCTGCCGTTTCTGCGCTCGCATGCATCGGCGCAGTGACGCTCGCCGCTTACCGGCAGCGCGCCGGCAAGCGGTTATCACCTCGTCTTAACTGAACGAAATCGCCAGCTGATCGCCGATCGCGGCGCCGCCCATCGCCGGATCGGAGATGCCGTCGCGGCCGGTTTCGACGCGGCCCGCAAAGCGTCGCGTGAAGCCGGTCAGCCCCTTCGCGTTCAGCGTGAAGTCGTACCAGAAGCCCGACGACTGCACCGGCAATTCGAAGAACATCTCGCCGCGCGGCTCGACGCGCGCGACCCGCCGCGGATCCTTGCCATACGCGTTCGCGGTGAGGTTCACTTCGACCGGCGCATTGCCGCTGTTGTGCACCTTCACGCGCAATGCGCCGCTGTTGCGCTGATAGACGACTTCTACTTCGGGATTGCCGCCCGCCGTCGCGCGCACGCCGGTGAAATGCCGGTGGAAACCGGCCGGCCCTAGCACCCACAAATCGTACTTGCCGCCGTCGGCGACCACGTTCCACTCGTCGCTCAGATGGCGGCCCGCTTCGACCGTATAACGCTGCGGCAGACGGTCCAGATGCAGGCGGTCGTACACATGGAACACGGCCGCTTGCGTGCCGGTGTTCGCGAACGTCAGCTCGACGCTCGGGCTGCCGAGCGGCACCGCCGCGCTCACATGCAACTCATACGGCAACGCGCGCGATAGACGCACGCCACCCGGCTGCGCGGGCAGCACCGGCGTGCTCGGCGGCACCGGCGCGGTGGTGCCGGCCAGCGCGCGGCTCTTCGTGTCGCCGGCCGTCGTATCCGGCAGCGACGGATAGAACGCGCGATTGTCCGGATTGCGGAAGTCGAAGCACGAGCTCAGATCGCCGGCGACCGCGCGGCGCCACGGGCTGATGTTCGGCTCCTGCACGCCGAAGCGCTTCTCGATGAAGCGGATCGTCGACGTGTGATCGAACACCTGCGAATTGACCCAGCCGCCCTTGCTCCACGGCGACACGATATACATCGGCACGCGCGGGCCCATTCCGTACGGATGATGGGTCCAGACGCTGGTGCCGGCGACGTTCGCGGTGTTCTCGCCGAGATAGTCGTCGGATGTATCGACGGTCGATTTGCCGGCCAGTTGCGCGAGCGAGGGGTTCGCGTTGTACGTCGCGTACGACGGCGGCGCCGGCGGCGGCACGTGATCGAAGAAGCCGTCGTTCTCGTCGAAGTGGATGATCAGCACCGTCTTGCTCCACACTTCCGGATTCGCGGTCAGCGCATCGAGCACTTCGGAGATGTAGTTCGCGCCCTGCAGCGGGCTCGACGCGCTCGGATGCTCGGAGCCGGTCGACGTCGCGCAGATCCACGAGACCTGCGGCAGCGTGCCGTTCAGCACGTCGTTCTTCAGATCGGTCAGCTCGCGGGTCTGGATGCCGCGCGTGTACAGCTGCTGTTGGAGCGGCGTGCGCGCGGCGGCGCTGGTCGTGTTGGCGTCGCGGAACGATTTGAAGCCGAGCAGCGGATTGAGCGAGTAGTCCTGCGCGGCCGGTTTGTACACCTGCCAGGTAACGCCGGCGGCCTGCAGGCGCTCGGCGTAGGTGGTCCACGTGTAGCCGGTGGTCGGCTCGCCGCTCGTGTAGTTGGCGATGTTGTTGTAGTCGTTGTTCAGCGCCGGGCCGTTGAACACGCCCGGCTGGTTCGGGTTGTCGCGGCCGTGATTGGTGCCGGTGTAGATGTAGCAGCGATTCGGATTGGTGCCGCCGGTGAACGCCGAGTGATTGTGGTCGCACAGCGTGAATGCGTTCGCGAGCGCGTACTGGAACGGGATGTCGGCGCCGGTGTAGTAGACCATCGACGCGCTGCCTTTCGCGACCGGCCAGCTCGTCATGCGGCCGCCGTCCCACGCCTGCTGCGCATCCGGGTACAGGTGCGGGGTGTCCTTGGTGCGGATCAGATTGAAGTTGGCGACCGTATCGTTGTGTTGAAACGTTTGCGTGGCCGGCGTCGCGCCGTCGTTGCGTTGATACCAGACGGTCTTCTTGTTCAGCGCCGTGGTGTCCGGCACCGGGATCGGGAAGCGGTCGGCAAAGCCGCGCACGCCGGCCATCGCGCCGAAGTAATGATCGAACGAGCGGTTCTCCTGCGTGAACACGACGATGTGTTCGACGTCCTCGATCGTGCCGGTGCGAAAGTGCGCGGGAATCGCGAGCGCACGCTGGATCGACGGCGGCAGCACGGAGAGCGAGGCGGCCGCGCCGGCGGCCTTGACCGACTGGATCAGAAAGCGGCGACGCGATGAAGGGGTGGTAGTCATCTTCGGGGGTCCTTGTCTGGGCGGCGGTTGCCTTTGTTATCGAGGCGGCCACGCATGGCCGCGCGACGGACTGACGAGGAGCCCAACGGAGCGCGACCGGCGAGGTGCGCGAACAATGTATGCGGGCTTTGTGTCGTCACGTTGACGGTTGTGCGAATGCGCATAAAAACGTTTGCGAGGGGGATTGGGCGGGGCAAGGCGAGGACATCGCGCGGGGTAGTGCTCGCCCCGCGAGGCAGTGGTGGGATTGGTGCGATCGGTGGGATTGGTGCGCTGCAACGGGCGGGCGTGACCCGCGCGAGCGCTACTCGTCGAACAGCGCGGTATAGCGCCGCTGCATTTCTTCGGGCGTCAGCGCTTCGATCTGCGCGCCGAGCATCCATTGATGGCCGAACGGATCGAGCACAGTCGCCGAGCGTTCGCCGTAGAAATGATCGGTCAGCGGCCGGATCACGGTGGCGCCGGCGGCCACTGCTTGCGCGAACAACCGGTCGACGTCGTCGCAATGAATGTGCAGCAGCACGCTGGTCTGACTGTCGGCGCTCGGGCCCAGCATCCCGTGCTCCGGATATTCGTCGGACAGCATCACGGTCGCCGGACCGATCTTCACCTCCGCGTGACCGATCCGGCCGCTGGGCTCGGTCAGGCGAAACTGTTCGACGCCGCCGAACGCCCGTGTATAGAACTCGATGGCCTGCGCGGCGTTGCGCACGCGCAGGTACGGATAGACCTCGTGAATCGTGCTCATCGTCACCTCCGTTCTAGCGGTGAATCATTATCGGAGAAACGCCGGGCGTGTGCTTCGCGATCCTGGTCCGCTCCCCACTCGCCGGGCCTCGCCAATAGCCAGGCGGACGCGCTATGCTCACGCGTGTCCGCTCGTTGAAACCACTCCATGCACGCTCCCGGCGCCACCGTCCCGATCTCGCTCGTCAATGGCTTTCTCGCCAGCGTCGAGACGCAGCCGGGCATCGTCGACCGGCATCTGGCGGGCGCGACGATTCCGCGTGAGCTGCTCGTGCAGCCCGGCGCGCGCGTCACCGAGGAACAGTTCTCGACGCTGTACCGCTCGCTCGCCATCGAACTCGACGATGAAATGCCCGGCGTGTTCGCGCGGCCGCTGCGCAGCGGCACGCTGAAGTTCTTGTGCCTGAGCCTGCTCGATGCGCCGAATCTCGAAACCGCGATGCACCGCTTCGGCCAGTTCTTTCATATCGTCGTCGACGACTTCCTGTTCGAATCGCGCCGCGGCGAACTGGTCGCGAGCCTGACGCTGCAACCGGGGCCCACCGGCATGCGGGCCAGCGTGCTCGGCCAGGAGCTGATGCTGAAACTCGCGCATGGCGTCGCCTCGTGGTTGATCGGCCAGCGCATTCCGCTATTGCAGGTGCAGTTCGCGTTTGCCCGTCCGGCTCACGCGCTCGAATACCTGTATCTGTTTCCGGGACCGGCGAAGTTCGACTGCGGCCAGACCTCGATGCAGTTCAGCAGCAGCTATTTCGATCTGCCGGTGCGTCAGCGCAAGGCCAACCTGCGCCGCTTTCTGTCGCGCGCGCCGGAAGACTGGGTGTTCGTTTCGTTCGACGAACAGCTTTTCAGTCACCGGGTGCGCGAGTATGTGGCGTCGCGGCTACCCGACGTGCCGACCATCGAAGCGGCCGCCGACGGCTTGCACTGCTCGGTCAGAACCTTGTGCCGTCATCTGGCCGCCGAGGGCACCGCGTTCCAGCTGCTGAAGGACGAGCTGCGCCGCGATATCGCGATCCAGCGCCTGACCGGTACGCGCGACGCGATCGCCGTGATCGCCGGCGATATCGGTTTCGGCGACCCCACCGCCTTTCACCGCGCGTTCCGGCACTGGACCGGCAGCACGCCGGCCGCCTATCGCCGCGGCGGCTGAGCGGCCGATCCGGTCATAGCGAACCGCCGCGAGCCATATTCCGGCCCCCATCCACGCGGTCTCGACGCCATCCGGCACTTTTCCGCTGTGGCCAAAGATGTCAATCGATCGTCCTGTTTGGACAGCCGCGCGCGCTCGTGCGCGGCTACGATGCTCCCACTGGTTGCCCCTGCCGGACTGAGGTCAGAAGGGCGACATCCCACTCTGACTCTCTGATCGGAATAATCGCAATGAGCTACGTCGCGCCTCTCAAAGACATGTTTTTCGCACTTACGGAATTGGCCGGAATCGACCGCCTGGCAGGCTTGCCCGGCTTCGAGGAAGCCGGCTCCGACACCGCCCGCGCGGTGCTCGAAGAGGCCGCCCGGCTGCACGAAGGCGTGCTCGCGCCGCTGAACCACGACGGCGACCGCAACCCCAGCGCGTGGCAGGACGGCGCGGTCACGGCGACCCCCGGTTTCAAGGACGCGTTTCGCCAGTTCGTCGAAGGCGGCTGGCAGGGTTTGCAACACCCGGCGGATTACGGCGGTCAGGAATTGCCTAAGCTGCTGTCCACCCCCTGCATCGAAATGCTGAACGCGGCGAATCTGTCGCTGGGTCTGTGCCCGCTCTTGACCGACGGCGCGATCGAAGCGCTGCTGACCGCCGGCAGCGAAGAGCAGAAACAACGCTACGTGCCGAAGCTGATTTCCGGCGAGTGGACCGGCACGATGAACCTGACCGAGCCGCAAGCGGGTTCCGACCTCGCGCTGGTGCGCACGCGCGCCGAGCCGCAGGGCGACGGCACGTACCGGATCTTCGGCACGAAGATTTTCATCACGTGGGGCGAGCACGATATGACCGAGAACATCGTGCATCTGGTGCTCGCTCGCACGCCGGATGCGCCGGAGGGCGTGAAGGGCATTTCGCTGTTCATCGTGCCGAAGTTCCTCGTCAATGAAGACGGCTCGCTCGGCGAGCGCAACGACGTGCATTGCGTGTCGATCGAACACAAGCTCGGCATCAAGGCGAGCCCGACCGCGGTGCTGCAATTCGGCGATCACGGCGGCGCGATCGGCCAGCTGGTCGGCGAAGCGAATCGCGGCCTCGAATACATGTTCATCATGATGAACGCCGCGCGCTTCGCGGTCGGCGTGCAGGGCGTCGCGATCTCGGATCGCGCGTACCAGCAGGCTGTCGGTTATGCGAAGGAGCGCGTGCAGAGCCGCCCGGTCGACGGTTCGGCGAAGCAGTCGGTCACGATCATCCAGCACCCGGACGTGCGCCGCATGCTGTCGACGATGCGCGCGCTGACCGAAGGCGCCCGCGCGCTTTCGTATGTCGCGGCGGCGCAGAGCGACCTCGCGCATCGTCACCCGGACGAGGCGACGCGTGCGACTCATCAGGCGATCTACGAGTATCTGGTGCCGATCGTGAAGGGCTGGAGCACGGAGATGTCGCTGGAAGTGACGAGCCTGGGCGTACAGGTCCACGGCGGGATGGGTTTCATCGAGGAAACCGGCGCCGCGCAGTACTACCGCGATGCGCGGATTCTGCCGATCTACGAAGGCACGACTGCGATTCAGGCGAACGATCTGATCGGCCGCAAAACGCTGCGCGATCGCGGCGCGGTCGCCGCGTCGCTGCTCACGCAGATCGACGCGACGCTCGCGGAGCTGGATGCGCATCCGTCGTACCGCTCGAGCGTGGCGTTTCAGGCGATGCAACGGCGTCTCGCGGCGGGCCGCGACGCGCTGGACAACGCGGTGCGCTACGTCGTCGAGCACGCGAAGAACGAACCGAATGCGGTGTTCGCGGGCGGCGTGTCGTACCTGATGCTGGCGGGCGTCGTGCTCGGCGGCTGGCAAATGGCCCGCTCGCTGCTGATCGCGGCGGACAAGCGCGAAGAAGATCCGGCCTTCTACGACACGAAGATCGCGACCGCGCACACCTACGCGACCCAGGTGCTGCCGCGCGCGGTCGCATTCGAAGCGGCGCTGCTCGGCGCGCGACAGGACGAAGGGATGCTGGCGTTGCGTGAAGACCAGTTCTGATACGGCAACGGCAGTACATATCTGATTGGAAGCGGTAGCGCCGCGGCGCTGCCGTGATTAGGAGGAGACGGTTGTGAAAGTACTTGTAGCAGTCAAGCGTGTGGTCGATTACAACGTGAAGGTTCGCGTGAAGTCGGATAACACGGGTGTCGATATCGCGAACGTGAAGATGTCGATGAATCCGTTTGACGAAATCGCGGTTGAAGAGGCGGTTCGTCTGAAGGAAGCGGGCATCGTGACCGAAGTGATCGCCGTGTCGGCCGGCGTCGCGCAAACGCAGGAAACGCTGCGCACCGCGCTGGCGATCGGCGCGGACCGCGCGATCCTGATCGAATCGAATGAGGATTTGCAGCCGCTGGCGGTTGCGAAGCTGCTGAAGGCGCTGGTCGACAAGGAGCAGCCTCAGTTAGTGATCCTTGGCAAGCAGGCAATCGACGACGACTCGAACCAGACCGGCCAGATGCTCGCGGCTCTCGCGAATCTGCCGCAGGCGACGTTTGCGTCGAAGGTTGTTGTTGCTGACGGTAAAGCTACCGTGTCGCGTGAAGTGGACGGCGGTTCGGAGACTCTGTCGCTGACGTTGCCGGCAGTCGTGACGACCGACCTGCGCCTGAACGAGCCGCGCTACGTGACGCTGCCGAACATCATGAAGGCGAAGAAAAAGCCCCTGGAAACGATCAAACCCGAAGACCTCGGCGTGAATGTCGCGCCGCGTCTGAAGACGCTGAAGGTCGCGGAACCGCCGAAGCGCTCCGCCGGTGTGAAGGTGCCGGACGTGAAGACGCTGGTCGAGAAGCTGAAGACCGAAGCCAAGGTGCTGTAAGGAGACGCTGAAAATGACGAATCTGATTAACCTGGTCGTGGCGGAACACGACAATACGTCGATCAAGGCCGCGACGCTGAACACGATCGCAGGGGCGCAGAAGATCGGCGGTGATATTCACGTGCTGGTCGCGGGTCACAACGCACAAGCCGCAGCGGACGCCGCTGCGAAGATCGCCGGCGTGTCGAAAGTGCTGCTCGCCGACGCGCCGCAACTGGCCGAAGGCCTCGCGGAAAACGTCGCAGCAACTTTTATGCAAATTGCTAAGGACTACTCGCATGTCCTCGCGCCGGCTACCGCGTCCGGCAAGAACATCGCACCGCGCATCGCCGCGAAGCTCGACGTCGCGCAGATTAGCGACATCACGGCGGTTGTCAGCGCCGACACGTTCGAGCGCCCGATCTACGCGGGCAACGCAATCGCCACCGTGCAATCGGCTGATCCGGTCAAGGTCATCACCGTGCGTACGACCGGCTTCGACCCGGTTGCAGCCGAAGGCGGCAGCGCGGCGGTCGAGAAGATCGAAGCGGCAGCCGACACCGGCATCTCGCAGTTCGTCAGCCGTGAAGTGACGAAGCTGGATCGTCCGGAACTGACGAGCGCGAAGATCATCGTGTCGGGCGGCCGGGGTCTGGGCAACGGCGAGAACTACACGAAGGTGCTCGAGCCGCTGGCGGACAAGCTCGGCGCGGCGCTGGGCGCATCGCGCGCGGCAGTCGACGCGGGCTTCGTGCCGAACGACTACCAGGTCGGCCAGACCGGCAAGATCGTCGCGCCGCAGTTGTACGTCGCGGTCGGCATCTCGGGTGCGATTCAGCACCTTGCCGGGATGAAGGACTCGAAGGTGATCGTCGCGATCAACAAGGATGAGGAAGCGCCGATTTTCAGCGTCGCGGACTACAGCCTCGTCGGCGATCTGTTCACGCTGGTGCCGGAACTCGAGCAGGCGCTGGGCTAATGCATTGCGCGCGTCGCTTCGATAACGACGCGCGGTAACGAATTGTGCCGGGAGCCAACGGCTGCCCGGCGAGTGGAAGAATCATGAATGAGCTTAATGGATACGATTTCGAAGACCTGCAACCGGGCATGAGCGCGCGGTTCGCGAAGACCATCACCGAGGCGGACATCCTGCTGTTCGCGGGCGCGTCGGGCGATCTCAACGCGGTTCACATCGACGAACAGTTCGCGCGAACGACCCCGTTCAAAGGGCGCATCGCGCACGGCATGCTGACCGCCAGCATCATTTCCGCGGCGATCGCGGGACGGCTGCCCGGTCCCGGCACGATCTACCTCGGTCAGAACCTGCGCTTCAAGGCGCCGGTTCGACCGGGCGACACCGTGCAGGCCGAAGTGACGGTCAAGGAACTGCTGCACGACAAGCGCCGCGTGGTGCTGAGCACCGTGTGCAAGGTCGACGGCAAGATCGTGATCGACGGTGACGCGACCGTGTTGCCGACGTCGTCCGGCAATCGTGCCGACGCAACCGCGGGTTCCACCGCCAGCAACGGCTAACGGCGAGGTCCCGCGATGAAAATGCCCTTCAACATGCCGCACGAGCTTTCGCTCGGCTGGCTCAAGACCGGTTTCGACTTCTGGCGCGTTGCGCCGGTGATCGATGGAGACTTCATGACGGCGCCCGCCGCCGGCGACGATAGCGATGTCGCTCCGTCCGGCAAGCGCTGTGTCGCGATGCAGGCGAGCGCCGCCTGCCTGCAACAACACACGGAACTGTGGAGCGACGTGTTCGCTGGCGTGGTCTGCGCCCGCGCGCGGCTGAAGTCGGTCGCCGAACCCGCGGCCGGCGACCGGCGCTTCCAGGCCGACGACTGGTCCAGCAACGGCTGGTACAGCCTGCTGAAACAGAGCTATCTGATCAATTCGCGGATGCTCGGTGAAATGGTCGAGGCGACGGTTCTCGAGGACAAGGACAAGCAGAAGCTGCGCTTTTTCACGCAGCAGTTGATCGACTGCGCGAGCCCGGCGAACTTCGCCGCGACCAATCCCGAGGCGCTGCGCGACGCGGTCGAATCGGGCGGCACGAGTCTGCTCGCGGGCGTCACGCATCTGCTCGAAGACATCAAGAGCGGCTCCATTTCGATCACCGATCGGAGCGCGTTCGAAGTCGGACAGAGCGTTGCCGCGTCCAGCGGCTCGGTGGTCTACGAGAACGAACTGTTCCAGCTGATCCAGTACGCGCCGCTGACGCCGAAGGTCGCCGAACGCCCGCTCGTGATCGTGCCGCCGTGCATCAACAAGTTCTACATTCTCGATCTGCAGCCGGAAAACTCGTTCGTGCGTTTCGCGGTCGAGCAGGGGCTGACGGTGTTCGTCGTGTCCTGGCGCAATCCGGAGCAGGACAGCGCGCACGTCACGTGGGACGCGTATCTGGAAGAGGGCGTGATCGAGGCGCTCGGCGTCGCGCGAGAAATCGGCAACGCGGACAAGATCAATGTGCTCGGCTGGTGTGTCGGCGGCACGATGCTCGCATCGGCACTGGCGATCCTGCGTGCGCGTGGCGACGATTCGGTCGCGAGCGCGACGCTGTTGACCGCGTTGCTCGACTTCAGCGAACCGGGCGATCTCGGTGTGTTTATCGACGAAGTGGGCGTCGCGTTGCGCGAACAGACGATCGGGCGCGGCGGGCTGCTGCCGGGCCGCGAACTCGGCTTCGCGTTCCAGACGCTGCGCGCGAACGATCTGATCTGGCCGTATGTAGTGAACAACTACCTGAAAGGCAAATCCGCGGCCGCGTTCGATCTGTTGTACTGGAACGCGGACACGACCAATCTGCCGGGCCCGATGTACAGCTTCTATCTGCGCAACATGTATCTGGAGAACAATCTGTGCGTGCCGAACAGATTGACGCTGTGCGATACGCCGGTCGATCTCGGCAACGTCGATATGCCGACCTATCTGCTGGCGGCCGAGGAAGATCACATCGTGCCGTGGCAATCCGCGTATCGCTCGACGCAACTGCTCGGCGGTGAAAACGAATTCGTGCTCGGCGCGAGCGGCCATATCGCGGGGGTGATCAATCCGGCGTCGAAAAACAAGCGCAGCTACTGGACCAACGTGTCGTGCGACGGTAGTGCCGACGAGTGGCGCGCCGGTGCGGTGCAGCAACCGGGCAGCTGGTGGAATCACTGGATCGAGTGGGTCGGCCGGCATTCCGGCGACCAGAGAAAGGCGCGCACGACGCTCGGCAACAAGCAGTACAAGCCAATCGAGAGCGCGCCGGGCCGGTATGTGAAAGTGCGCGCCGCGTAACGAGCCGGCGCTAATGCGGGTGGTTTAAACAGGGGTGATGTTCATTCGGACATCACCCCTTGTTGTTTTATGGGCCTTCAGTCGCGCAGCCAGCAATTCTTGCTGTGGCCGTTCACTGCGGATGATTCGCGCGCCAGTCCCGCGGCGTCATGCTGAAGCGCGACACGAACCAGTTCGTGAACGAGCCCTGCTGCGCATAACCGAGCAGCGCCGACACGCGTCCGATCGGATAGGTCGGATTGCTCATATAGCGGACCGCGAGTTCGCGCCGCACCTGCTCGACCTGATCGGAAAAGCTGGTGCCGGCCGCGCTCAACTGGCGCTGCATCGTGCGCACGCTCACACACAGATGACGCGCGACCAGTTCGACGGTTGCCTGCTCCAGCGGCAGCAGCAGATAGATCGCCTTGCGCACTTCGAGCGCGGCGGACTCGGTATCGCTGACGTTCAGCGGCGTTGCGAGGCTCTCCGCGTAGCGCACCAGTTCGAGGTCGGCAAGCGGATTCGGATAGTCGAGATCGGAGCTCGTGCAGACGAAGCCGTTGAAGTCGCTGCCGAATACCAGCGGACAGCCGAAAAAGCGCCGATGGAAAGTCTGATCCGCGGGCGCCGCGTGCGTGAAGTGCAACTCGCGCGGTTTCCAGTAGTTGTCGAGCAGCGAGTGCGAGTGGCGCCCGAGTACGCCCAGTGCGAGTTCCATTGCCTGCCTGGTCGGCGTGCCCGGCGGCACGACGATTTCCTCGCGGATCGTTACGGTCTGGTCGGTGTCCTCGACGTAGATCGCCAGTGCTTCATTCAATAGATGACGGTATTGCGCGGCGGCCAGCAGTACTTCGCGCAGCGTGCGCTTATGCGCGAGCAATACATTCATGATGCCGGTGCCGAAAGTCTGGCGCGTGTCCGCCATTTGCAATGCGAAGGTCGGGCACGCGGCCTTTTCGGCCGTCACTTCCAGCAGCCGGCAGCACGCGCCGGTCGGCACGCGGCCATTCGGATTCGCGAGCTCGCCCGCGTCGACGCCGCATTGCTTCGCGAGTTCGACCGGATTCAGTCCGAGCCGCCGCGTCACGTCGAAATAGCCGCTCATTGCTACCGACGTCAGCATCGTTTCCATCGCTGTGTCTCCGCACGTTTCATGTAAGTGACACCTTCAACCATTCAATGTAGGCCGCACAGAAATACTGGTGTTAACACGCAGTGGCATGAACGCATAAGAAGCTGGCGCGTGATCCTAAAAGTGTAGCGCGCGATTGCCGTATCGTGGGTACATCGGTCGACAAGTTCTAGCAAGCCAGACAAAGCGTGAGTTCAGAACTGTCGTTAGCCACTAATCTGAATGGAGGAGTAAATGCAATTTCTCGACGATTCCCTGCACCCGGAGAACCAGGACAAGGTTGTTATCACCACCGCGCCGTACGGTCCGGAATGGATGCCGGAAGATTTCCCGGAAGACATCCCGGTGACGATGGACGAACAGATCCAGAAAGCGGTCGATTGCTACAACGCGGGCGCGACGGTACTGCACCTGCATGTGCGTGAGCTGGACGGCAAAGGTTCGAAGCGGCTTTCCAAGTTCAACGAACTGATCGCCGGCGTGCGCGCCGCGGTGCCCGACATGATCATCCAGGTAGGCGGTTCGATTTCGTTCGCGCCGGAAGACGAAGGGCAAAGCGCGAAGTGGCTGTCCGACGACACCCGTCACATGCTGGCCGATCTCGAACCGAAGCCCGATCAGGTGACGGTCGCGATCAACACCACGCAGATGAACATCATGGAGTTGCTCTATCCGGAATACCTGAAAGGCACGTCGCTCGCGAACCCGGCGTTCATGTCCGCGTATAGCGAAATGACGGTGCCGGCGGGTCCGGCCTGGGTCGAAGAACATCTGCGCCGTTTGCAGAACGCCGGCATCCAGCCGCACTTTCAGCTGACCGGCATCCATGCGCTCGAAACGCTCGAGCGGCTGGTGCGCAAGGGTGTGTACAAAGGCCCGCTGAATCTGACGTGGATCGGCATCGGCGGCGGTTTCGACGGTCCGAATCCGTTCAACTTCTTCAACTTCGTGCATCGCGCGCCGGATGGCTGCACGCTTACCGCGGAGTCCTTACTGAAGAACGTGCTGCCGTTCAACATGATGGCGATGTCGATGGGCCTGCATCCGCGCTGCGGGATCGAGGACACGATCATCGATCAACGCGGCCAGCGCTTCACGTCGGTGCAGCAGATCGAGCAGTGCGTGCGGGTGGCGCGTGAGTTGGGCCGCGAGATCGCCACCGGCAAGGAAGCGCGCGAGATTTACCGGATCGGCGTGCAGTACGACACGATCGACGAAACGCTGGTCGCCAATGGCATGGCGCCGAACCGCGAAGCCGGCGTGAGAAACCTGCCGCTGCGCGCGGCCTGATAGCAGAGCTGGAGGAGACAAACCATGCTTATGCAGCATGCAGGGCCCGCGACGGGAGAGGTAACGGCAACGCGCGGAGACGTGCGCGGGTATGCCTGGGTGGTATTTGCGCTGACGGTCGGACTGCTGCTGTCCGACTACATGTCGCGGCAGGTGCTCAATGCGGTATTTCCGCTGCTCAAGGACGCATGGCACCTGTCCGACGCGCAACTGGGTTCGCTCAGCAGCGTGGTCGCGTTGATGGTCGGGCTGCTGACGTTTCCGCTGTCGGTGCTGGCCGACCGCTGGGGCCGCGTGAAGAGCATCGTGCTGATGGCGGCGATGTGGAGTCTGGCGACGCTCGGCTGCGCGATCTCGACGAATTTCGGCGAGCTGCTGCTGGCGCGAGCGTTCGTCGGGATCGGCGAAGCGGCGTACGGCAGTGTCGGAATCGCAGTTGTACTGAGCATTTTCCCGGTACGGCTGCGCGCCACGCTGACCGGCACCTTCATGGCGGGCGGCGCGTTCGGTTCGGTGCTCGGCATGGCGCTCGGCGGCGCGGTGGCTGCCCATCTGGGCTGGCGCGCGGCGTTCGGCGCGATGGCGGTGATGGGGATCGTGCTGGTGATCATCTATCGCTTCGTCGTCACCGAAAAGCGGCTCGCACCGTTGCAACCGGCCGGTGCCGGCCGGCAGGCGGAGCGGCCCGGCGTGCGGATGAGTCTGCGCGCGCTGATGAAGGGACTGTTTTCGACCCGCTCGGTGATCTGCGCGTATGTCGGCAGCGGACTTCATCTGCTGGTGCCCGCCGCGGTGTGGGCGTGGCTGCCGAGTTTCCTGAACCGTTACTACGGGATGGCGACCGGCAAGGCGGCGATGTGCGCGGCGGTGTTCGTGCTGGTGACCGGGGTGGGCATGGTGGTGTGCGGCAACGTCGCCGACCGGCTCGCGAAGCATTCGCGGCAAAGGAAGTGGACGGCGGCAATCGTGTTCTGCCTCGCGTGCTTCGTGTTGCTCGCGATCGGCTTCCGGATGCCCGCGGGTCCGGCGCAACTGGTGGTGATTGGCCTCGGCATGTTCTTCTGCGCCGGCGCCAGCGGTCCGTCCGGCGCGATGGTCGCGAACCTGACGCCGCCTTCGATTCACGCGTCGGCCTTCGCCACGCTGACGCTCGCGAACAACCTGCTGGGCCTTGCGCCGGCGGCGGTGCTCACCGGGCTTCTCGCCGACCGGATCGGTTTGCTGGGCGCGCTGCAACTGGTGCCGTTCGCGCCCCTCATCGCGGCTGTCGCGTTCGTGATCGGCAAGCGCGGTTATGCGGGCGACGTGGACCGGCTGAACGCATTGCGCGACGAGGCCGCACGCTGAAGTGATACGCGCCGCGAGTGCGGCGCACCGAATGGAACGTGCTGTGCGCGAGACGCGCGGCGATTGATCAGAACACCTGAAGAATTGGAGAGTCAAGATGGCAAAGGCAGTTCGCTTTTATGAAACCGGTGGCCCCGAGGTCTTGCGGTACGAGGACGTCGAAGTGGGCGAGCCCGGCCCCGGCCAGGTGCGCCTGCGCCACGAGGCAGTCGGTCTGAATTTCGCCGACACGTATTTCCGCAGCGGCCTGTATCCGGTACCGCTGCCCGCCGGGATGGGCGTGGAAGCGGCCGGCGTGGTCGAGGCAGTCGGCGCGGGCGTCACGAACGTGTCGGTCGGCGACCGCGTGACCTACACCGGCTTCGTCAACACGCTCGGCGCGTACAGCACCGAACGGCTGATTCCGGCCGCGCCGCTGATCCGCCTGCCCTCCGCGATTTCCTGCGAAACGGCGGCCGGCATGACGATGCGCGGTTTGACCGCCGCGTACCTGATGCGCCGCATTCACGAGTTCCGGCCCGGCGACACGATTCTGTTGCACGCGGCGGCCGGCGGCGTCGGTCTGATCGTTTCGCAATGGGCGAAGCTGCTGGGCCTGACCGTGATCGGCACGGTCTCGACCGAAGCGAAGGGCGAGATCGCCCGTGCGCATGGTTGCGATCACGTCGTGTATTACGGCCGCGAAGACGTCGCCAAACGGGTGCGCGAATTGACCGGTGGCGTGGGCGTGAACGTGGTGTTCGACAGCGTCGGCAAGGATACCTTCGAAGCCTCGCTCGATTCGCTGAAGCGCCGCGGCCTGATGGTCTGCGTCGGCAC
The DNA here is from genome assembly GCF_001931485.1 of Burkholderia sp. SRS-W-2-2016. GTDB lineage: Bacteria > Pseudomonadota > Gammaproteobacteria > Burkholderiales > Burkholderiaceae > Paraburkholderia. Next base: position 32,140 of record NZ_MSDV01000056.1, read on the forward strand.
CGCGTCCGGTCCGATTCCGCCGTTCAATCCGCAGCTTCTCGCGATGAAGGGCTCGCTGTATCTGACCCGCCCGGCGCTGGCCGACTATATCGCCGACCCGGCCGAGAAGAACGATCTCGCTGGCGAGATCTTCGGGTTGATCGCATCGAAGCGGATCAGCATCGAACTGAATCAGCGCTATGCGCTCGAGGACGCGGCGCAGGCGCATCGCGATCTGGAGTCGCGCAAGACGACCGGTTCGTCGGTCTTCGTGATCTAAGGAGCCGGCGATGCGAATCGAACAACTGACTTACTCGATCGGCGCGGAACTCACCGATGTGAAGCTCGCCGACGCGGTGCACGACGATGGCCTGTTCGCGGGTATCCGCGAGGCGCTGATGAAACACCGGGTGTTGTTCCTGCGCGATCAGGACATCACGCGCGAGCAGCACGTGGCGTTCGCGCGCCGCTTCGGCGAACTGGAAGACCATCCGGTCGCGGGCAGCGATCCGGAGCATCCGGGTCTCGTGCGGATCTACAAGACGCCGGAGCAGCCGAACGACCGCTATGAAAACGCGTGGCACGCGGATGCGACCTGGCGCGAGGCGCCGCAGTTCGGCGCGGTGCTGCGCTGCGTCGAGTGTCCGCCGGTCGGCGGCGACACGATGTGGGCGAACATGGTCCTCGCGTACGAGAACCTGCCGGAGCACGTGAAGACGCAGATCGCGGACTTGCGCGGCCGCCACAGCATCGAAGCGAGCTTCGGCGCGGTGATGCCGATCGAAAAGCGTCTGGCGCTGAAGGCGCAGTTTCCGGATGCCGAGCATCCGGTCGTGCGCACCCATCCGGAGACCGGCGAGAAGGTGCTGTTCGTGAATGCGTTCACCACGCATTTCACCAACTACCACACGCCGGCACGAGTGCGCTTCGGGCAGGACGCGAATCCGGGCGCGGGCGAATTGCTGCGCTATCTGATCAGTCAGGCGTACATCCCCGAGTACCAGGTGCGCTGGCGCTGGAAGAAAAACAGCATCGCGATCTGGGACAACCGCAGCACGCAGCACTACGCGGTGATGGACTACCCGCCGTGCCATCGCAAGATGGAGCGGGCCGGCATTATCGGTGATAAGCCCTACTGAGCGAATTGGCCATGAGTTTCGAAACGACACCGACCATTCTGATGGTCCCCGGGCTGCGCGACCACGTCGCGGAGCATTGGCAAACGCTGCTGGAGCAGCGACTGCCGAAAGCGGCCTCGGTGCAGCCGCTCGAGCACGACAAGCTCAGTTGCGAAGCACGCGTGGCGGCACTCGATGCCGCGCTCGCAAAGATCGACGGCCCGGTGATCCTGGTCGCGCACAGCGCGGGCGTGATGACCACCGTGCATTGGGCGGCGCGCCATCAAGGGCGTCATCTGGGCCGGATCGAAGGCGCGCTGCTGGCGGCGCCGGCGGACCTCGAAACGCCGCTGCCGGCCGGTTATCCGACTCACGAGCAACTCGCGCAGAACGGCTGGTTGCCGGTGCCGCGTCAGCCGCTGCCGTTCCCGAGCATCGTCGCGGCGAGCCGCAACGATCCGCTCGCGCGCTTCGAACGGGTGCAGGCGATGGCGAACGACTGGGGCAGCAACTTCGTCGATCTCGGCGACGTTGGGCACCTGAACCCGGCCGCCGGTTTCGGCGAATGGCCGATGGCCGAAACGCTGATTTGCCGCCTGTACTGGTCGCGCCGGCCCGCGGCGAATCAGCAACACGGAGGCTGCGATGTCGCGTCGGCAGGTGGTGGGTGTCGCGGGTGAGATAGCGGTCGGCGAGCGCAAGCTGGCCTTCGTCGACGGTCGCAGCATCGTGCTGTTCAACCTCGACGGCACGATTTACGCGCTCGATAACGCGTGTCCGCATAACGGCGCCGCGTTGGCGGGCGGACAACTGGAAGGTTGCCTGCTGCGCTGCCCGGCGCACGGCCTGCGCTTCGATGTGCGCAGCGGCGCGATGGCGGGAGCAGGTGGATTGAAAGTGACGACCTTTCCGGTCGCCATAGTGGATTCGAAGCTGGTCGTGAGTCTCGACCAGCCGGACGCGCCGCTTTCGCAGGCGCGTCCGTGTGGCGCGGCGACGTGAGCCGCGGGGCGGACTCTACAGCAATCAGGAGATTTGGAAATGCAAGGTTTGATGATGCAGCAGCCTCTGGTAGTCGCTTCGCTGCTCACCCACGCGGAACGCCATCACGGCGAACAGTTGATCGTGTCGCGCCGCGTTGAAGGCGACGTGCACCGTTATACGTACCGGCAACTCGCGAAACGCGCGCGCCGCATGGCCAATGCGTTGGCGACCCTCGGCGTGCAGCCGGGCGAGCGCGTCGGCACGCTGGCATGGAACGGCTATCGCCACATGGAGTTGTATTTCGCGGTGTCGGGCTCCGGCTCGGTGCTGCATACGCTGAACCCGCGGCTGCACGTCGATCAGCTGGCGTACATCATCGAGCACGCGCAGGATCGCGTGGTGTTCTTCGATATGACGTTTCTGCCGCTGATCGAAAGCGTCGCGCCGCTGGTGAGGAGCCCGAAGGTATTCGTCGCGATGACCGATCGCGCGAACATGCCGCAGGAGTCGAGTCTGGCCGATCGTCTGCTGTGCTACGAAGACCTGATCAATCTGCACGACGACGCGTTCGAATGGCCGCAAGTCGACGAGAACAGCGCTTCTTCGCTGTGCTACACGTCGGGCACCACCGGCAATCCGAAGGGCGTGCTGTATAGCCACCGTTCGACGGTGCTGCATACCTACGCGGCGGCGCTGCCCGATGCGATGAACTGTTCCGCGCGCGACGCGATCCTGCCGGTCGTGCCGATGTTCCATGTGAACGCATGGGGCCTGCCGTATATCGCCTGCATGGTCGGCGCGAAGCTGGTGTTTCCGGGTCCCGCGCTCGACGGCAAGTCGCTGTACGAACTGATCGAGGAAGAGCAGGTGACGATGTCGGCCGGCGTGCCGACCGTCTGGCAAGGGCTGCTCGCGCACGTCGATGCGCTCGGCGCGACGTTCTCGTCGATGCGGCGAACGGTGATCGGCGGCGCGGCCTGTTCGACCGCGATGACCGAAGCGTTCCAGAACTGTCATCGGGTCGAAGTGCTGCACGCATGGGGGATGACCGAGCTGAGCCCGATCGGCACGATCTGCAGCTTCAAGGGATATCAGCAGTCGTTGCCGATGCCGCAGCAACTGGAGGTGCAGGCGAAGCAGGGCCGCTCGCTGTATGGGATCGATATGAAAGTGGTCGGCCCGCAAGGCGAAGAATTGCCGTGGGACGGCAAGAGCGCCGGCGATCTGATGGTGCGCGGTCACTGGGTCACGCAGCAGTACTTCGCGAGCGACGACGCGTCGCCGCTGTGCGACGGCTGGTTCCCGACCGGCGACATCGCGACGATCGACGCGTACGGCTTCATGCAGATCACCGATCGCAGCAAGGACGTGATCAAGTCGGGCGGCGAATGGATCAGCTCGTCGGCGATCGAGAACGTCGCGTATCTGCATCCGGACGTCAGCACCGCGGTGTGCATTGCCGCGCGGCATCCGAAGTGGGACGAACGGCCGTTGCTGCTGGTGGTGAAAAAGCCGGACAGCACGCTCGCCAGCGACGAACTGCTCGCGTACTTCGACGGCCGGGTGGCGCGCTGGTGGACGCCCGATGCGGTGGTGTTCGTCGATTCGGTGCCGATCGGCGCAACCGGCAAGGTGCTGAAGAACCAGTTGCGGGACCGGTTCGGCAGCTACTACCTGACGGTTTGATACGCAGCGCGCAGTCATAAGCAGGATCTTTTATTCGTGCAACACGCCGGGCCCGGGTGCCCGGTGTTCAGAACAACCAACCATTTTTTGTAAGCGACCACCAGACAGCGCATTGCGCGAACTCGGGTTTGCATTGGAGACACAATGAAAATGAAGTCATGCTGCGTCATCGCGTTGGCGATGTTCGCGACGGCCGCGCAAGCGCAATCGTCCGTCACGCTTTACGGGGTGGTCGACACCGGATTTCTTTATCAGAGCACGTCGGCGGCGACGTTTCTGCCACACGCTCCGAATCTCGGCCACGTTTATCAGATGAAAGACGGCGGTATCTATTCGAGCTTCTGGGGTTTGAAGGGCAGCGAGGATATCGGCGGCGGCTACAAGATCAACTTCAAGCTGCAGGGCGCGTTCAACACGACCAACGGCAGGTTCGGTCTGTCCGACACGCCGGGCGTCACCGCGATCTTCAACCAGTTCGCGACCGTTGGCGTCTCCGGGCCGTTCGGTACGTTCGACGCGGGCCGGCAGATCGTGCCGATGATCTACGCGATGGCCGAGACCGACGTGCGCGGCGCGCAGTACTTCGGCAGTATTCTGACCGCGTGGCTCGGTATCAACCAGGCGGCCGGCTGGCCGGGCACCAGCACCAATGCGCCGATCGGCGCGCTGTATGACAGCAATGCGCTGGTCTATAACTCGCCGAAGTTCCATGGCGCGTCGCTCGCGCTGGAGTATGCGCCGGGCGGCACGGCCGGCCACTTCCAGGGCGGCACGCGCGAGTCGGCGGTGCTCAAGTATTCGAATTACGGGCTGAATCTGGCGGCGGTCTACTACAACGGCCACGATACCAATCCGTACCCGCTGACATACCCGGCGGCGCCCGCAATACCGGCGACAGGCGTGAACAACAACCGCCTCGTCTATTTCGGCGCGATGTACACGATTGCCGGCTTTTCGATCTCGGCGTCGTACGGGCAGGGCAAGAATCCGGCGCAAAGCAGCAACGCCGATTTCGAAATGATCTCGGGCGGCCTCGGCTACCAGTTCAATCCGCGTTTCAAGGTCACGTCCGGGTACTACTACCTGAAAGACCGCAATCACTCGGCGAACCATTCGAGTGAAGTCGCGGTGGGCGCGGAGTACAACCTGTCGCAACGAACCAAAGCGTATGCGCAGGTCGGCTATGTCGACAACAACGGAACCATGAACCAGACCATCGTGTATGGCGCGCCGGTCGCGCCCGGCACGTCCACTACCGCCGCGATGGTCGGCATCCGTCATAGCTTCTGATTACGTTAATAAGTTCAAAGGGATATTCGATGAAAAAGATTCAGTTATACGTAGTAGTGGCGATTGCCACCTTGATCGCCGCCGTGTCTTTCGACACACGTGCGCAAAGCGGCCAGAGCTCTAGCGCGGGTTCCAGCAACGGGGCCGGCGCGAGCGCGCCGGTCAGCGGCAGGAAAGCCGACCGCGCGCTGCGGCGCGAGGTCTATGCGGCAATCGGCAAGCACAAGGAGATCGACGCTGGAAATATCAGCGTCCGCGCGAAAGGCGGTGCGGTGACGCTCACGGGCACGGTCACCGATACCGCTCAGATCAGTAGCGTGGCCGAAATTGCGAAGGGCGTTCCGGGCGTCACTTCGGTCACGAACAAGCTGACCGTGAGCAAGCCGCTGGGCGGCATGTAACAGGCCGCGGGCGGATGCAGCAGTGTTGCATGCGCCCGCAACGCGGCGGCATCAAGCGGGATTCCCATCGACCGGTTATTACGGCATCCTATGGGTCCACCGTCTACGAGGCCGCCGCTCCGATGAATGCATCCGAACGTATCGACGAACTGATAGCGGGAATCACCGACTGGCGCGGCGCGACCTTCGCGCGGATCCGCAAGTGCGTACTCGCGGCGGATCCGCAAATCATCGAAGAATGGAAGTGGATGGGCAGCCCGGTCTGGTCGCGCGACGGCATGATCGCGGTCGCCAACGCGCATAAGGGCAAGGTGAAGCTGACCTTTGCGCACGGCGCGGGGCTGGCCGATCCCGATGGCCTTTTTAACGCCGGCCTCGAAGGTAACGCGCGGCGCGCGATCGATTTTTTCGAGGACGACAAGGTCGACGAGCGCGCGCTAAAGGCACTAGTGCGCGCGGCGATCGACTATAACCAGAAGCATCTGAAGAAGAACGCGCGAGCCGCGCAACCGAAAGCTGAAAGTAAGAAAGCAGCCGGCGCGGCAAAGAGCGACGCATGAGGCGAGCGGGAAGCGAGCCTCAAACATGATCCGCATCGGGGGCGTTTCCAGGCCCCGCACACCCCGCAGTACCTCCCACCACGGCCCGCGCCCCGCGCCACAGGCCACTCCCGCAGCTTGATACCAGAACTGGTATCGATATCACCAAAAATATGATTGGAAAGATATCGACCCGCTTCGTACACTTCACCATCCCTCGAATCTGAGCGACTGCCTTGCGTCGTAGCGCCGCTCGCGCCGCTTCGGACTAACTGGCCGGTGATGGTGTCCCGGCACATGCATCAAGGACATAGCATGTCGGAAAAAAAGCGGAAATTGCGCTCGACCGAATGGTTCGGCACAGCTGACAAGAACGGCTTCATGTATCGAAGCTGGATGAAGAATCAGGGCATTCCCGATCACGAATTCGACGGGCGCCCCGTGATCGGCATCTGCAACACGTGGTCCGAGTTGACGCCGTGCAACGCGCACTTTCGCAAGCTCGCCGAGCACGTAAAGCGCGGCATTTACGAGGCGGGCGGTTTTCCGGTCGAGTTTCCGGTGTTCTCGAATGGCGAGTCGAACCTGCGGCCGACCGCAATGCTCACGCGCAATCTCGCGGCGATGGACGTCGAGGAAGCGATCCGCGGCAATCCGATCGACGCGGTCGTGCTGCTGACCGGTTGCGACAAGACCACGCCGGCGCTGCTGATGGGCGCGGCGAGTTGCGACGTGCCGGCAATCGTCGTGACCGGCGGGCCGATGCTGAACGGCAAGCTCGACGGCAAGAACATCGGCTCCGGCACCGCGGTGTGGCAACTGCACGAATCGCTGAAGGCCGGCGAGATCGATCTGCATCAGTTCCTGTCGGCCGAAGCCGGCATGTCGCGCTCGGCGGGCACCTGCAACACGATGGGCACCGCGTCGACGATGGCCTGCATGGCCGAAGCGCTCGGCACCTCGCTGCCGCACAACGCGGCGATTCCGGCGGTGGACTCGCGCCGTTACGTGCTCGCGCATATGTCAGGGATCCGAATCGTCCAGATGGCGCACGAGGATCTGAAGCTGTCGAAGATTCTGACGCGCGAAGCGTTCATGAACGCGATCCGCGCGAATGCCGCGATCGGCGGCTCGACCAATGCGGTGATCCATCTGAAGGCGATCGCCGGACGCATCGGCGTCGATCTGGAACTCGACGACTGGGTGCGCATCGGCCGCGATACGCCGACGATCGTCGACCTGATGCCGTCGGGCCGCTTCCTGATGGAGGAGTTCTATTACGCGGGTGGTCTGCCGGCGGTGCTGCGCCGGCTCGGCGAAGCGAACCTGCTGCCGCATCCGGACGCGCTGACGGTCAACGGCAAGTCGCTGTGGGACAACGTGAAGGATGCGCCGAACACCAACGACGAAGTGATCCGTCCGCTCGACAAACCGCTGGTCGCCGATGGCGGCATTCGCGTGCTGCGCGGCAATCTCGCGCCGCGCGGCGCGGTGCTGAAACCGTCGGCGGCAACGCCCGAACTACTCAAGCATCGCGGTCGCGCGGTGGTGTTCGAGAACTTCGAGCACTACAAGTCGCGTATCAACGACGAAACGCTCGACGTCGATGCGAACTCGGTGCTCGTGATGAAGAACTGCGGGCCGAAGGGTTATCCGGGAATGGCCGAGGTCGGCAATATGGGCCTGCCGCCGAAAGTGCTGCGCGAGGGCGTGAAGGACATGGTGCGGATTTCGGATGCGCGGATGAGCGGTACCGCGTACGGCACGGTGGTGCTGCACGTGACGCCGGAAGCGGCAGACGGCGGCCCGCTCGCGGCGGTGCAGGACGGCGACTGGATCGAACTCGATTGCGACGCCGGCACGCTGCATCTCGACATCAGCGACGAGGAACTGGCTCGCCGTCTCGAACGGCACGAGCCGCCGGCGCCGCCGGAGGGCGGCGGTTATCGGCGCCTGTATATCGATCACGTATTGCAGGCCGACGAAGGTTGCGACCTCGATTTTCTGGTCGGCTGCCGGGGCTCCGAGGTGCCGCGCCATTCGCATTGAGATGCGTTGACGGTTCTTCTCATCTTTTCTGACCGGCGCTTTTCGAGCGCCGCTTCTATTTGCTCAAGTCGCGTGACGCCGTTGCCGTAAACCGGCATTGCGGGGTCACGTGTTTGCCGCTCGCACGCTAAGCGTCGCTGCGCGGCAGTCGCCGTCGAACTCGAACAATAACGATACGAGAGAGAAGAGGCCCGACATGAGAGCGAGCGACGAGCTATTGCGGGCGATCTATCAGCGCGGGGACCGGCTGATGATCGGCGTGGTGTGGATGCTGTTCGGCGTGTCGTGTGCGCTCGCCAGCCGCTATTACACGTGGCCGGCGGTGCGCATGATCGGCCTGCCGGTCGCGCTGATTGCTTCGGTGCTGGTGTGGCGCTGGTCCGGCGCACTCGTCACGCGGCTGTTTCTCGCCGCGAGCCTGATGACGTTTGCCGCGCTGCAGATTCATCAGGTGCATGGCGTGACCGAGCTGCACTTCGGGGTGTTCGTGCTGATGTCGTTTCTGCTCGCGTATCGCGACTGGCGACCGATCGCGTGCGCGGCCGTGGTGATCGCGCTGCACCATCTGAGCTTCAACTATCTGCAGATCGCCGGACTCGGCGTTTATTGCTTCACCGAACCGTCGCTCGTCACGGTGCTCGCGCACGCGATTTACGTCGTGGTGCAGGCGGCGCTGCTGATTTACATCGCGCTCCACATGCGGGCCGATGCGCGGACCGGCGGCGAACTGACGCTACTCGGCGAAGGGCTCGCGCGCGAGGCCGGCAAGTTCGATCTGCGCCATACGCAGATGCCGTTGCAGGGCGCGAGCAGCCGCGCGTTCAAGGGCACGCTCGATGCGATTCATCACGCGCTGCGCGAAATCACGCGGACTACCGCGCAAATGGCGGCGTCGTCCGAGCACATTGCCAGCGGCAATCAGATGCTGCTCGAACAGATCTCCGCGCAAGCCGACGAACTGAAAGCGACCGATGCGGCGATGGCCGATATCGCGCGCAATATCCGTGAGAGCGCGGCACAGGCGGCGTCAGCGAATGCGTTGTCGCGGCAAACCTCGGTGGTGGTGCGGGAAAGCGGCGCGGCGGTCGGCGAGCTGGTCGGCACGATGAGCGAGATCGACACCGCGGTGCAGCGGATGGGCGACATGATCGCGACGATCGAGGGGATTGCGTTTCAGACGAACATTCTTGCGCTGAATGCGGCGGTTGAAGCGGCACGCGCTGGTAATGAAGGACGTGGCTTTGCTGTGGTGGCGGGGGAGGTGCGCACGCTCGCTCAGCGCAGCGCGAATGCCGCGCGCGAGATACGCCAGCTGATTGCGGATTCGCTGCAACGTGTCGAACGCGGGTCGGTGCTCGCGACGCGTGCGGGTGACACGATGCAACGGGTCGTTGGGCATGTTGAAGAGGTGGTGGGGTTGATCGAACAGATCAGCGCGGTTAGTGATGCGCAGAGTCGTGATGTTGATCGGTTTAGTGAAGGGGTGGAGCGGATCGATGCGGCGCTGGCTGGGAATGTGGGGAATGTGAAGGGGGTGGCGTCGGCGTCGGGGGATTTGCGGGAGCAGGCGAGGACTTTGGTGGGGGCTATGGCGGTGTTTGTTGTTGAGGGGGAGGGGGGCGGTAAGGGGTGAGGTGTTGGCGGAATTGGTGCGAGGGCAATGCGATACGTGGACTAGCGTCGGGATTATCTGACTGCCTTGATGTGCATAAGCTGGAGACAGCACGACTTGGTCGGATAGACGATGTCAGATTGGCTGTCTTGGTGCGGCCATATACGGCCGGTCGACTTCGCAGTGAAGATCGTCGACAATTTCCCCTTTATTGCGCTGATCACGAAGCAGGAGGACGAATTGTCAATTGTCGGAGTCATGGGTTCGGGCAAAGCAGAATGGCCAGATTTCTCGATACCGCTCGGAAGATGGATTGCCGATCGTGGATTCGACTTGCTCACTGGAGCAGGCCTCGGCGTAATGCTCGCAACCGCACGCGCGTTCTCGACCAGAGACGGGCGCACCGGCCGTTCCATTGGAATTGTGCCAAGTGAAGTGCATTCCACATTGGGCTTCGCACCGATCTCCGGTTATCCCAATCCATATATCGATTTGCCGATCCTGACACCGCTGCCGCGCAAACAGGCTGATGCGCCGGATGATGCTCTGAATCGAAACTATGTCAACGTGCTGACGAGCGATGTGGTGATCGCACTGCCAGGTAGTCAAGGCACCCTCGATGAAATTCGGCTGGCGACACGCTTTTCAAAACCGCTGATCTGCGTCGGTCCAATGGACGCCTTTGGTAGCGTACCGGATGGCACGAAAATCGTTTCTGAACTCACAGCGGTGTACGCATTCGTGCTCGCACAAATCGCAGCGTCTGCGAGACTCTGACGAGTCGATCGGCGCAGTTCACGACGGCAATCTCGACCGGCTGTGCCAAGCCCAGGAAGAGACAGTGGCGGCAACATCAGATCGCTCGAAAGCGAGCGATCGAATCCAGTCAAGCGGAATTTCCCCTTTGGGCGAGGACGACCGGGAAGGCCTGTCGTTCAATCCTCCAAGGTTGCTTGTAGTTTTGCGACAAGCCCGGGGGTTTTGCCAATCAGATCGACAACCAGATCGGCGATTAACCGGACACGGGGTGAACGCCTGACGTCCGGATGCATCACGAGCCACAGTTGGCGAACAGTTGAACAAGTGTGATCTGGTATCAGGCAAAGCGCTGGGTCGTTCGCCGCAAGAAAACACGGAAGCGCTGCAACCCCTAACCCTGCTCGAGCTGCGTGAAGTAGTGCGGCCAGGTCGTTGCTTCGGAAGGCAAAGCGACGGTCGGCGGCAATCTGATTAAGCCAGCGCTGTTGCGGCACCTGGCTGAGATTCTCGTCATAGCCCAGAAACTCCCATTCCGACTGTGGTCGCTCCGCATACCCATTGGCAGCGTAAGCGCCATAGCCCATCTCACCGATGCATCGCGTCGCCAGGCCTGGAGCAGTTGGCCTTGACAAGCGAATTGCCAGATCCGCCTCACCGCGAGCAAGGTTTGCGTCACGTGTTTCGCCGATTACTTCAAGATCGATGTTCATCCATTGCGATCGTATCGCAGCCAGACCTGGCACCAGAAGATGGCTCGCCAATACAGGAGGCGCCGAGATACGGACCGTACCCTTCAACGACGATACGCCTGCGGCCGCTCGGCAAAAAGCTTGTGCTTCGTGATCGAGGCGCGTCGCCAGCTTCGCCAATGCCTCACCCTCAGGTGTAAGCGCCCAGCCCTTCGGCAAGCGATCAAACAGTCTAACCGCCAAAGACTGCTCCAATGCGTCGACCCGCCGGGCAACGGTCGAATGCTCGACTGATAGCTTGCGTGCTGCCCCGGAAAGACTTCCCACACGCGCCAGTTCGAAGAAATACCGGATGTCGTCCCAATGCAGAGGCGGGTTTTCCAGCGGCGCTTTGCCTGTGTTTTTTTGCACACTCATTGATGATTTATCTGGAATTGTTCAGGAAAATTTCCCAGTGCAACATCAGCTTGCCAGATCAATCACCAGGAGAACAGCATGAATTTTAAAACCGCGCCCGAAACGTCTGCGCTCCATGCGGTCCACGTCATGATCGAGGAATACGGCGACACTTCGAAGCTGAGGCTGAGCGAAACCATGCTTCCACCGCCCGCAGTGGGGGAGGTTCAAATTCGTCACACTGCTATCGGCGTCAATTTCGTCGACATCTATCACCGCACTGGCCTCTACCGCCTACCAGCGCTTCCCGCGGCGTTGGGTGTCGAGGCTGCCGGTGTCATCTACGCCGTCGGTGCCGGCGTAGAATCAATGCACCCCGGCCAGCGGGTTGCCTACGCTGGCCCGCCTGTAGGCAGCTACTCCAGCGCCAGAAATATTTCGGCCGCCCGCGTTCTGCCACTGCCTGATGATATCCACGACGACACAGCGGCCAGTCTGCTGCTGCGAGGTATCACCGCTCACATGCTCTGTTCTTATGTCTATCCCGTCAAAGCTGGCGACACGATATTGATCCACGCGGCGGCAGGCGGCCTTGGTCTCGTCCTGGTGCAATGGGCTAAAGCACTGGGCGCACGTGTTATCGGCACCGTCGGGTCCGCTGCCAAGGCGGAATTGGCAAAAGAACATGGCCTGGACGAGGCGATTCTTTATCGCGAACAGAATTTCGTGGCCAGGATACAGGCATTGACTGACGGTCGTGGCGTCGACTATGCAATCGATGGGATCGGTGGCAAGACACTCGTGGAGACGCTCGGCACTGTGCGCCCTTTCGGAACGGTCGCCAGCATTGGTCAGGTGAGTGGCGATTCAGGGCCGATCGACCTGTCTCTCCTTGGTCCAGCACGCTCGATTGCCATTTCCCGGCCAAGCGTATTCCAGTTCGTGGCCGATCCCGCCCGCTATCGGGAAGGAGTTTTGTCCACGTTCCAGCAATTGCGCAACGGGATGGAGGCAAAAATTGGAGCGATGCTTCCTCTGGCTCAGGCAGCTGAAGCGCAACGTCGACTCGAGTCCGGTGAAACGAGCGGTTCAATCATATTGCGGCCCTGAGCAAGCCGGATGGTGCCATCGAAGGGCCGTTATCAAGACGGGCAAAGGACCGTTTCGGGTCGACCACGGCCTTCCGGGGCGGGCAGCAGTCGCCAGAAAGGGACGTTCGAGCCGCCGACCAGAATTGCTGACAATCCCGCAAGGTCACAGGCGCAACCTCAAATTCGAGCCCCTGCCGCGAAGACCTGTTTCCAGATCAACACCCGAACAGATCGACGCAAGCCTGTCGGCCAGAACGGATCAGTCCGAACCAATCGATCTACCGCCTCCGGCGTGTCCGCCTCAACCAGCCAGAGTCCCCCCGCGCCCGAGCCTTGGTTGTCGCGAAGCGGGCCGGCCGCCTTGATCATCGAAGCATGCTTGCCGAGAAAGTCCAGATGCGCCTGCATATGCAGGTCGCGCACGTCGACCCCGCAATTGTCGTTGTCTTCGAATAGAACGGCGAACAGCATCTTTGTATCTCCTGTTGGGTGGATGCGCTCAGCTTAGTGCGGCATCATTGCCGTGCCAATGCACAAAATCGCCGGTTAAAACTGCAAAAATGTCCGCTCTCGACTGGAACGACCTTCAGTACGTCCTTGCGGTTGCCCGTGACGGTGCCTACGCTGCGGCCGGGCGACGGTTGAGGACGGATCCGACAACCGTCGCGCGACGGGTGCGTGCCATCGAGTCCGCGCTGCATGTGAAATTGTTCGAGCGCGCGACGGATGGCCAGATGCGTCCGACTGAAGCCGGCGAGGTCGTGATTGCGCGAGCGCAAGTGGTCGAGGCGGAGATTGGTGGCTTGAGCGAGGTCGTGGAACGCGTCGACGGTGCCGTAAGCGGCTTGGTGCGAGTGACTGCCGTGCCATTGCTCGTTAATCGCGTGCTGGTCCCGGCCCTGCCGACATTGCTCACGTCACACCCCGACTTACGAATCGAACTGATCGGCGACGGGCGAGACCTGAATCTGAATCGACGCGACGCTGACGTCGCCGTGCGTCTTGCGAGACCTCAAGACGCGGTCGGTAGCCGCATATTCGCCCGGCGAATCGGCCTGCTTCGCTACGCCGTGTATACGCGGGAGGCCGACAAGCAAAATGCGCAGACTCTGCCGTGGGTTGCGTACGAAGCCAGGATGGGTACATTTCCGCCGGCGCAATGGATCAATAGAGCTGCTCAAACGGGCGGCTTTGCGCCCGCGGCAGTCAATGATGCGGAGTCGCTCCTGCAATGCGTTCAGGCCGGGCTCGGGCGATCGTTGTTGCCATGTATCGTCGCCGATCATGCGGCGGGGCTTGCGCGGGTCGACTATCGCGGCCCAGCGCTGCTGGAGCGGGAAATCTGGACGTTGATCCATCCGGATGTACGACACCTCGCGCGCGTATCCGCAGTACTGGCGTGGATCGAAGCGACGCTGGCAGGCGGCGCAGTGTAGCCTCGTCGGCGAGCCTGGTGATCAGCCCATAGGCGACTATCTTCGAAAAATCTGAGCGACCGAGGCGGGTCGAGCTATGTGTCTTGCATCGACGGACACGGAGATTATCCTTGCGCTCGGTCGTCGGACTCTGGTCGGCCACTAGCAGCCGTTCAGGTACGGCGTCGCTCGGGCACTCAAATGTTAGCAACAACCCGAAACCCGCCATCCATTCGCGAACGACGAACGCTCAGGAGTCGGGTTTAGCTGATGGTTGCCGATGTCCAGCAACTGCCCTGCGCTTCGCCGACATTCACGAAGAGGTGCCGGCGAAAGTCGACCCCCGGTAAGTTTCCAGACCCGAGCGGACCAAAGCAAAGGTTTACAGTCGGGAATTCCCTGCAAGTCTGGGCGACCAGAGGAAGATTCCGTCGCTAACGTTGCACGTTATTGCAAGAGCCGTTCGATCGCTTGACGAAGCTCTGGAGCTAGCTCATGCTCCGATGGCACGGAAAATCTGTCGAGTTTTTTTTCATCGTAGCCATTAGTCTTGACGATGTTCTTAAGCGATTTATGAAGCTTTTTGCCAAGTATATTTTTCGGCAGATCGCTTGCGTCGACATTCCAAAGTTTCTCTGATGCAGGCGAACCTCCGTCCTCGTAAAGGAGGCGATTAATGTGTTTTCTTTTATCGAAAAAAACTTTCCTGCCATCAGTACATGATTGAGCCGCGGTATCGACCCAGTCGCTGGCGATCTGTTCAGACACTCCGTAAAGCGATGACAGGTACGCCGGTGTGCAAAAGTATGCTTCTGCATCAGAATGCCGCGTTACCCACACTGCTACGCCATTGGTCGTATATCGCTCCCCCCATCTTTCGCTCTCCTGCTCCGTCATGAAATCACGATCACGATGTATAACGACTCTAACGTCGAAAGCCTGTTCTCCTAGCAATCCCTTCAGTAGCGCATTCTTGGGCAAATTGTCGACGCCAAAACAGCGGCAGATTGTGATTTGCCGATTCAGCTGTGGCCACTGCCGCAGTATCGCTCGAATTGCGTGATCGTTCTCATCTTCGACGAAGAATAGTATCTTTCGGTCGAGTCCTCCCCATCCCAACAACGAGCGAATCGCCTCGTCCTGATCTTCAACTACTTGACCGTTGTTCACCCACAGCAAGCTTGCGGCCGGAGAAGCCGCTCTTGCGATGTGGGGGCTGTGGGTAGTCAGAAGCACTTGCACATCAAATTCATCCGCGGCAAATTCCAAAGCCTCAATCAGTCGCTCTTGTTTGTCCGGGTGCAGGTGCGCGTCAGGCTCATCGATCAGAATCAGCTTCGGCCGAAATAAAATGAGGTAGGCAAAAATCTGAATGATCTGGAGGACGCCAGTCGCGGCAGCCTCTAGCGGGCGCTTGACGCCAGACAGCAATTGATCGTCAAACGATGCCTGGATGTGCACGTCCTCTCGTTCGTCAAAACTTACTTCGACCCGCACATTAGGATGCACCATCTGAACGAGACGGTTCAAGTGCTGGAGACGCTCTTCGGCCATGCGATTGTCTGTCTCCGCTGCCTGACGGCTGGCGATGTTAAACAGCACATTGCGCAACACGCCCCCCGCATCACCGCCAGCAGCCTGCCTCCTTAGCAGGGGTTTTACGAGAATCGTTTCCTTCTCAGACAGACCCGCCAGACCCGGAATATATGTAGTAATTAGCTCTTCACGTTGTTTGAAAGGGCTTACAGCACTTCCCCCGTCAATATGTACAGAAATTCCACCGCGATTGCGCGCTGCCCAGATTCTGACTGTTGCAGTTGAAGACGTTTCGTCCCCGGCGCCGGCGTGCCTGAATGCAACCGACGTTGGTTGACTGGATTGATCAGTTGATAATTCCCCTCTGTGAGCTGTCGTCAAAGGCTCGCTAGATGGCGAGTAATCCAGTCTTTCGAACGAGACGACTTCTGATTGACTCCGGGGAGGTATGTAGCTCGCCGCACGTGTTGCCCAGTGAATTGCCTGTAACACTGATGACTTGCCCGATCCATTCGGACCGACCAATATAGTAACGTCGGACAGCGGGACCTGAAGGTTTCTTACTGCCTTGAAGTTGGTAATTTCGACTGAAGCAAGCTTGGTCCAGCGTAGCTTTTTTGCCTTCGTGTCTAGCTGCGGGCTAAGTTGGTCGATAGAAATATTCGTTACGGCTGCAGGCTCTGGGACCGGCACCTGCACGGGCGGCTGACTGCGAACAAAGGTTCTTTTTTTCCGGACTTCAACCTGGATTGTACGAGCCTTGCCGTCAGATCCTTTTTGAGCGAACTCAGAAGCATGTCGCCTGGTCAGTTCTATCTTTGAATCTGAGATCCCATTCATTGCGCGCAAATGCGCAAGCAGCTTTGATTTGTCTGCCTCCGAGATGGCGTCGCTAGCGGATTCCTTCACTGCCCCGGCGGCGTTTAGCTGCTCGATCAGGACCTCCACAGGCATACGCAACTCAGCAGCAAACTTCCCCACTGTATTACTACTCATTTTCAGCACCGTATTTTAATTTTTGGAGAATTCTCGCGTCTCTCGTATTGAATGCAATGAGAGTGTTGCTCTCGAAGTGATTCGCCGATCGCATCATTTTTGGTGCTTGGATTATAACGGAGTCCGTGCACCGGTGAGTTCGAGATAGGAACGGAGTTTGCATGTGAGCGCCTATCGGCAAGTGAGCCTTCGACAGGACGATCGCCTCGGGTCGCCTTGATTTGCTAACGCGACTGTAAGAACGGCGGCAGAGCAACCTGCAACCGACGTACCGCTGTTGCCGCGGATCTTTGGGTTGCCGTGAGCCCGAAGGACTTTTCCGGGGCGCGCACGTACCTTCGCTCTCGTCTCTCGTAACGTCGCTCCCCGGACAGATGAGAACCAGACTGCGCGGATGGCAGTTGCTAGTATGGAGCGGTCGGCGAAATCACCCAGCGATGACCGGCAGCAAAGGGCCGACCGCCGCCGTTTGTCCCATACGCCGCTCCACCTATTCGTCACGGCCATCGTACAGTTCCTCGACATCCTCAAAGCGGAGCGGCGCGCACAGTGCTTCAATAAAGACAAACCCGAAAAGCAGGATAGGAGCCAGCAGAGGTATTGCACCGGGAGCCTCGGTGGCGACCAAAACAACTCCGAGCAGGCCGCATATGCAGGCATAGGCGACAACCCTGAATGGCCGCAGATGACGTAACTCATACTTCCGCACGACGGGTACCGGAACCGCCTGCGTGCCAGTCAGATTAAGCAGGACACCAGCGCCACCCGATGTGGCAATGAGCTGCGTGCCCTGACCGTGCTGCACCATTTCCGCCGCGAGTGCCTGGGCCAGAAGCGCACCCGCAGGTCCCGCTTTGCCAATGGCGAGGTCCACATCATGAGCGGCGGCCTTCAGCGCCGCCGCTTCCGATGCGGCTTCTGCCGCATGCCGGGCCTGCTTCGGCAGCGAACTGAGCCAGAGGTGTCTGACATACTCTGGCGGCATCCGCTGTGCCGTCAGCATGTCCCGCAATGCCGGCGTCACGGAATCCGGCGCCGACGATATCGGCTGGAACACGTAGGCCTGTGGCCTGAATTCGCGCGGATACCTACCGATGAAGTCCTCGGAGGCAACGAGCATTCCCACCGCAACTTCCGAGTACCTGGCATCCTGTCCTTCCCGATGAAGCTGGCAGGCGAGTAGAAGGCAGAGGTCCGGCATGTTCCCTTCGTTCAGCCACCGATGGACCAGGGCCGCGTCGATAGGTCCTTCGGCCCGCTCGACGCGCATCCGGTCGGCAGCAGGCAGGTCGAGATTTTGCAGCATCGTACGCACCGCGCTGATTCCGTCATCATCCTCCGACTGAAGGATGATGACGAAGGAGTGTCTGGCGGCAAAGCGCGCCATGAAGGGCACAAAGGGCGTGAGGAGCTTTTCGAGCGTCGCATCCAGACGCGAAGCCGATAACACCAGGTCGCGGCTTTCGTCTCCCGCGTCGGCCTCATGGTCTGCGGACAACGGCAGCAACTTTCCTTCATTGCGCGGTTCGCTGCCTTCCAGGCCGAGCATACGTTCAGCAAGGTCGCTCTCCGGCGTGAATGTCACGCTTTCGAGTATCGCCACGCATCCCTGTGACCACGCCTGCCAGCGCACCCGCGCACGCGCACACAGGAAGTTCCAGACATCCACGGTGTCTGCCCAGTCCTCATACCCCAGGTAGCAGAAGGCGCACAGGAGCCCGCTCACCAGCAGTGGAACCAGCAACGCGCGAGTGGCAAAGGCGGGGGAGACAACCGGCTGCCCCTTTTCCCAGGTCAGCACCGTCACTGCGAACGCGATAATGAACACGAGAACCGCAATCGCGACAGCGATCCACGCAGACGGTGGTTTTTCGTGTTCGAGCTCCTTTCGCTCGTGATATCGCCAGTCCAGCTTCATCGGATTTTCATTCCTTTAGTCTTCGCGATCACACGGCTACCGCATTCCGTCGCGCAGTCATCGACTACCCACTTGCGACCGCCCTCGCTGTAGCCTTCGCCGTGCTCGATGATCTGGTTGTCGCCGTGCAGGGGACAGGTCACGATGTCGTAATGCAACGCGACCATGCGGCCATTCAGACGGAAAGTCGAGGTCGCTTGTTTGACGACGCCACCGTGCGTAGTGGGGTCGCCTTCACAGACAGGTTTCTTCATCGGTCGCCTCTGATCAGCGGGGCGTCAGGGTTGGTTGGCTTGATAGATGCATCGCAATGGATGTGGTCGTCGCCTGAGGGTGTGCGCAGGCCGCTAGGAACCAACGTGTCTTCTTCGACGTGCTTGTTATCCGGTATATCGCTCTTTCCGTCGTAGATGAAACCGGGAATCAACGGATAAGACTCCACGTACGAATCTGTATTTCGTCGCTTTTCGACATATACACGCTCCCGGTCAACATAAACCGCATATCTCTTCGAATCCTCGAACGGATCAAAGCTATGAGGCATGTACTCCAGCGAATGAAAATTCTTGCCGCCGTCTGTTGAGTACGCCAGGTACACGCTTACGCCGCGCTCATTCGTGACCAGCCCCGGGGGAGCGCCCGACGGAAAAACAAGGTTACGTCCAGTCGGATCAGCATTGATTAACATCCCCTGATAATCCTCGTACCCACCTCTCCCGAGCTGATGTCGAATACCTGAATGCGTATCGTTGTACCAGGTTTCCCCATAATTGCAGTCGCGATAGCGCTCCAGCGTCACGAACCGATGATCGTCAATGCGATAGATGACCTGCGGCGGCGAATCGTAGGGAAGCTCCTTCGCCGCCATGAAATCACTAAGCATGAAAATGAACGGCTCGTCTGGCTTCGTTTCCTTGCAGCCTTGCAACGTCGCGAGTAGGGCCAGCGCGATGACTGTGCACCCTGTTCCTTTAGTCATCATCTCAGGTCAGCCTCTTCATCTGTCGCCGCTGATCAGCGGAGCGTCAGGGTTGGTCGGCTTGATAGATGCATCGCAATGGATGCGGTCGTCGCCGGAAGGTGTGCGCAGGCCGCTAGGAACCATCGTGTCTTCTTCGACGTGCTTGTTATCCGGTATATCGCTCTTTCCGTCGTAGATGAAACCGGGAATCAACGGATAAGACTCCACGTACGAATCTGTATTTCGTCGCTTCTCAACATATACACGATCGCGATCGACATACACTGCATATCTCTTCGATTCGCTGAATGGATTGAAACTATGTGGCATATAGTCCAGAGCATCGAAGGTTTTCCCACCGTCCGTCGAGTACATCATTTCAACAGTCCAGCCGCGATCTATGGTGGCTATATTTGGGGGAGACCCAGACGGGAAAACAAGATTTCTACCAGTCGGGTCAGCATTGAAGAGCATTCCCTGATACCCTTCGATTCCTGCCCGGCCGAGATATTTCCGGATGTGTGTACGCGTATCGTTGTACCAGGTATCACCGTGGTAGCAATCGCGATAGCGCTCCAGTGTCACGAACCTGTGATCGTCAATGCGATAGATAACTTGTGGTGGCGAATCGTAGGGTAGCTCCTTCGCTGCCATGAAATCACTCAGCATGAACACATATGGTTCGTCTGATTTTTTTCCCGTACAGCCCTGTAACAGCGCAAGCAGAGGCAGGGCGATGACTGTGCACCGCATGCCTTTAATCGCCATAGATGACATCCCTGTTCCAAGACCGCTGCGAATTGAGCTGCTTAAGTTGTTCTTGTTCCTCCTTAAACTGCTCAATGGCAAGAAGGCTCAACTTGGTGGAAGTGATATTCCAGTCTATTAGCGTCGGCCGGGGAATCACTTCGAGCTTGCTCGTTTCGAAATACGGGTCCAGCCCCAACGTCCAGTCTGCGCGTTTGATGAGACTGAACCAGAAGTCCCGATTAGCGTAGGCCTCACAGAATCCGACCGGCAGATCATAAGCCGCCACCCGGCGCATGAACTCATGGCTCATGGGCAACGTACTATGATTGGTCGGTTCCGCATGGTAGTCATCATGTGCCTTAAGCGTCTCATTGCGTGACTGACGGACCACGCTTGCGCCAATTGGACTCAAAGGATTGGCCACCCATGCGAGTTGAGGCTCGTAAAGCGACCGGAAGAATCGATACGACTCGTCCTTATATCGAAATTTTCCAGGACGATCTGGGTCCGGCTTCATCTCACCCATCTTCGGGGCCTCGGCCCGTGAGTCCTCGAAAGTCTTCATCTCAGAGGCAGTCAGCGGATGCGGGACTTTCTCCGCGTTAATCGTGACCATCTTGTTCAGATCAGGGGTTGCCCATAACTTGAGGGTGTTCCCGAACGCGCCCCGGTTGCCGTTCCAGAATTCCGTGGGGTTGACTCCCGGAACCGGATTCTGGATCGGTGGCAACCTGCCAAACGGCTTCGTGCCTGGATCGTCACCTACCGGCGTGCCGCGTGCCAGCATGCGCTGCTTCACCGTGTCGCCCAACTCCACAAGCAGCTTGTCATCTACACCCTGCCAGCCAATGCTCTGCAACGTCGTGATGCCCATCACGCGGTCGTGCGGCGTGAAGTACACATAGAGCCGCCCATGATTGTCGCGCTCGTTCACGCCCGACTTGCGTTTGTTATCAGGTCGCCAGAAGTTCATGTCCTCCGAGGCGCCACAATGAAGCTGTTTCAGCTCTGCTTCCGTGAAGACGTGCTTGTCCTTCCTGATACGCTGCGCAATGTTGCGGAAGGTTTTGATGCGGGCGTCCTGCGTCGGATATTCCATTCCACAGGTAAGAGCATCAGTGACCTTGTCATCCAGTGCATAGGGCGAGTTCATCACGAACAGCGCGTCCGGCGCGCGTGTCTTGCACATCGCCGTTGCAGCCAGCGCCACCATCGTGCCCTGACTGTGGGACATGACGGACACCGTATCCTGAGGACAGGTCGTCCGTATCCTGTCGATCAGATCCGCAAGCCTCTGTGCGGCATGCGAGAAGTACCGGCGCGGGGGAGCATCGTCAAGCTGGCGATCCATTTCCGTATTCAGGTCCTGCAAATCGAAGCCGGACATATGCCGCGCGAAGCCCTGATTACTCCATAGCTGCTGAAGATTGTTGGTGCCGTTCTGGAATGGACCGCCGCCCCAATACCACGGCCCCTTTTCATTGCTGCTCTCCGGGTCCCAGAAACTCGCACCACGCGGATTCTGCATTGGAATACGCCACTTGCGTTCCGTGCCGGGTTCGGCACGGTAGCCCCAATAGAAGCGGATTACTGGGGAACAACCATATTTGGTCATCCGCCGTAGCGATGGCTTTTTATCTTTGGTCTTCGCATATTCATTGGCAGAAAGCTCGAATGTGCCCTTGCGACCAAGCCGCTCGTTCAAACCGTCGCACAGTGCTATCTCCGCATCGTCATACCACTCCCCCTCAGAGTTCACTCCGTGAACAAAAATAATCACCCCCGGCATATGCGGCGGCACCCGCGCCTCCGCATGCACCTGATAGCTGGCAGGCGACATATACGACTCCCAGTACGGCCGCCCCAGATGATCTCGCTGCATCGGCACGACATTGGTCGCCGTGTCATGTTGATACCGCTGAGGTTGTGCATCGGACTGCGTAGCATCGTCGTGGCTGCTGTTCTTGTTATTCATCGACTCAGGTTCCCTTGATCTTCGAAAGCAACATCTTCATGCCCTGGGCAATATCGTTCTGGGTCAGATCCGTTTCACCGTTATCACTGGTCAAGCCTTCCTTGATGCTGCCGTCAGCCAGCTCGATCCTGTACGGCTTGTTTGCAAGGGGCCGCCCGGTCAGTTCGTCGGTGAGAACGAAGCGTTCTTTGCTGGGCGTATTCAGCTGTCCGAACTTGGGCAACGGCAACGACAGCGAGCCGGGACCCTGCTTGTCAACCAGCGGAACCTTCAGCACTAGCGACATGCCGCCAATCTCCACGTTGTCCCCCACGATCTTGATATAGGCACTCCCGCCACCCTGAAGCACCACGCCGTTCGCAGCGTGGGCCGTGAGCGTGCCGCCCGCACTGCACAGTTCCATGTTCAGTTGCGAAACGATGTCCATTGCGTCCGATTGCGCCTGCATGACAACCTTGCCGCGCGCCGCGATCAGCTTCACGCCCAGGCGCTGCGCGAATAGCGACACCGCGCCGGCGGCAGCCATCACGACGTTTCTCATCGCACTGACGTTGAATCCTGCGCTGGTCGTAGTGTTCACATCCTTGCCCGCCGACACCGACACGCGATCCGGTGTGGCAAGCGCAATGCCTTTAGGCGACGACAGCAACATGACGGCTTCCCGCAGTTCGTTCACGCTGCTTTTGAGCCATTCGTTCTCGGCCTTCAGGTCGGCGATTTCCGCCTTCGCCACAGCGGCCGCCTGTGCAAGTCCTTCCGCCTGTGCCACCGCCGTGCGCAACTGGCTCACGGCGCCGTCCATATCGAGCTGCTTGCCGGAAGCCGCTGGCTGATCCCAGGTCGTGACCAGCAGCCCCTTTCCTGAGCGGATAGCGCCGTAGCCGGATGTGCGAAGCTCGAAGCCTTCGCCCCGATATTCGAGTTTCTGGTTGACCAGATAGCCGAGGTTCAACTGAGACTTGCCCGAGTGATCCGTACTCAGCTTGATGCCTTCCTGGCCCTCCCAGTCCTCCATCCGCAGCTTGTTGTTCTTCTGCGTGCGGATCATGTTGCGCGAGAGCCAGCGACGATCGTTCGTCACCAGATCGCGCGCCTGGCTGTGGTGATGAAACCCACCAATTTCAGGCTTGTCCGGGTCGCCGTCCCGGAACGAAATGACGGCTTCGTCGTTATCCAGCGCGACAAAGTGCATGCCGGTCTGAAGCTTGCCCGCGAACGGCTTGGCCAGCCGCAGCGGCACACTCTCACCGCCCTTGGGCCACGCGCCGAAGTCGGCATCGAGCCGGACCACGTAGTAGCCCGCCGCGTTCAGGTAGCCATACGTGTACTTGTCCGGGCTGCAAATACGGCCAGAGAGTGTTCCCGGAATTTTTGGCCAGGTTTCCGGCTTCAGTTCCAGCCGGAAACGGCGGTCGGCTGGAATCGCCCTGAAGGTATTCGAGTAGGCCAGGTCGCGCGCACCGCGGTGTGTGATCTCGATGATCACCTGACCTTTGGGCGCATCGGGCAGGACAATATCCGTTTCGAGCACGGTGGCGCATTGCAACGCGAGCACGTTGCTTTCGCCTTCATACACGACCTGACGCGCGAGCGCCGCTTCGTGCCGAAGCTGTGCTTCCCACTTTGCCCCCGCCTGGTCGAGGTGGTTCGTGCCATAGATATAGGGCTGGCCGTAGGTAGTCGGATCGTCCGGCGAAACATTGGCCGTGTCGCGCAACCGCTCCCACGCGCTTTCCGGGTTGTAGTCCGCCACCATCACCGACTGCGGCACCGTCACGGTATGGGTCCTGATGGCCGTCACCGCTTCCACACCGTCCGCTTCGAGTCCCGCGGCTTCGCGATACGGCACGATCCGTTGCGGTTCGTCGTAAAGGTAGTGGTCAATGTCGTCGGCGAAAACGGTCATGTCGCCATGTTCCGTTTCCACGATATAGCTGTAGATGCCCGCCTTCTGCATCAGCATCTGGACGTAAGCCAGATCGTTCATCTGATACTGGAAGCGCCACGCATGAACCGGATACGGGCGTCTCAGGCGAAGTGCAATCAGGTGATCCGGTATGCCGTGCCGGCGCAGAATGGCCTGAATGATCTGCGGTGTCGTCTGGTGCTGATAGGGCCGGGTATTCGTGACGGCCTCAAGCCGTCCAAAGTGCGACTTCAGAACGATTTCATAAGCGACGAAATCCTTCGTCGTTTGTACCGTTGAAAGTCGCTCGATGTAGCCCGAGAACTTTCGCACGCTTCCCTCCTCGGCCTCAACGCTGAAAACCGCATCGAAATTCAGATAGTCAGTACGGCGAAGCTGCTGCGGGTGGGTCAACCTGATCCGCACTTCGGTCGGTGCACCCATCTTTTCGGTTGCGTCGAAAGACACGACCGATAACGCTGCCGCGCTATCAGTGCCGGGCACCGTCAGACAGCACGCCTGGCGCCCCGTGATAGTCCGGCTGAACGGATCAAACTCTGCCACTCCTGCTCCCCTGAAAAAAGACCAGTGATAAAGCGTCGGCGGCAAAGCCCGTTACCGGACCATTCTCATGAAGACCAGCAACGCCCGTTCGTTCGGTTCAAGCTAAGCCTTGGCGCGCGACACATCGTCAACAATCTCGCCATCGCAGCGAAACACGGTATGGCGAGTGGGGCGCGCAGTGCAAGCGGACTATTCCTGGACCTGCCTGCGATGCCGCGATTTTTGAGGGGTTGTAGTGAGTGTCGCGAGCCGGAAAGCACGGCCGAGATTTGCGCAGAAATGCTCGAATCGGGTGGTGGAGATTTAGCGCAAATGCGCTATGGACGCCCTTGACCGGGCTAAACGGAGGGATTTCCTGGAGGGATGTGGCGCATCGCATCGCCGTGCGATGTCGCTGAGTCTTTCGGGAATCAAGGTCCCGAAAGTACTTGTTAAAAATGATGAACTAAGTTGCTCGCAATCGACGAATGGATCAACGAGCAGGGGCCTCCTCCAGTGAACACGCGTAGAGGAGGGGATCTGGCAAACCCGCGCAGACAGTCGGGAATATGGGTCTATCAGGAACGCCGGGTAGTGATCTACCCGGCATGACGGGCTCGCTCATGCTTATCGAGATAAAACCCGACCCACTACCGCAGCCCCCCATCCACCGCCCCAATCACCAACCCAAAAAACTCATTCGCCGCCGCCGGATCGAGCCAACGCACGACCACCGTCATCCGCCGCTGCGGCTCGATCCAGGTAAACGAACTCCCCGCGCCGATCCCGAAATAACTCGACTCCGGCACATTGGGAAACACCTTGCGCTCCGTATTGAGCCACACGAGATACCCATAAAACGGCGCGATCCCGCACGGCGTGCGCATCCGCGCAATCCACTCGGACGACAACACCCGCCGCCCATTCGCGACACCATCGTTCAACAGCATCTGCGCGACCTTCAACTGATCGTGCGCGCTCACCGACATCCCGCCGCCCCAATGCGTACCGCCCGGCACCGACTGCATCCGCTGTCCGTCGATCTCGACCCACGCGTTGTCATAACCGACCCATTGCCAGTGTTCACTGGCGCCGCAAGGCCGCATGATCGCTTCGCGAAACACCTCGGGCAGCGGCCGGCGAAACAGATGGAGCAGCGCAAGCGCCAGCTGATTAATGCGTACGTCGTTGTATTCCCAGTACGTGCCCGGCGTTTGCGCGGGCCGCGGATCGCCTTTCCTTCCATTAGGCGGCGCGGCGAAATTGACCGCGCGATAGTGGTCCGCCTGATCCGACAGCCCGAAATAAGTACCGCGCCACTCGCTGGTCTGCTGCAGCAGATGCGCCCACGTAATCGGCGCATTGTGTTCGTCGTCGAAACCGATACCCGGCACTCTTACGCGCACCGGTTCATCGACGTCGGGGAGAAGCCCGCGATCGTGCGCGACGCCGGCGAGTAGCGCGAGGTACATCTTCGCGACGCTGAAGGTCAGATCGGCGCGATCGGGTTCGCCCCAACTCGTCAGCACACGGCCATCGACGGCGATCGTGCCGGACACCGGCCCGCGATCGTGCACCGGGCCGAGCAGTTTGTTCCACGGCGGCGGGTCGTTCACGTGCACGCCCCACGCGCCATTCACATGGCGATCCCACGACGATTCATGAGCCACCGCGAAGTCCACCGCGGGTTGCAAACGGTCTTGCATGGATAAGTCCTGTTGTTCTGTCGATTCAATCAAAGTCATATCGCCTTAACGCGCATGCAGGCGCAGTCGAGCCCACGTCACCGAGAAAATGCTTAGTACTGCGGCGATCATCAGATACAGGCCCGGCGCGAGATTGTTGCCGGTCGCCGCGATCAGCGCGGCGATCGCGACCGGCGTGAAGCCGCCGAAGATCGTGGTGCCGATGTTGTAGCCGAACGCCATGCCGGTCGTGCGCGTGCGGGTCGGGAACATCTCGGACATCAACGCGGGCAGCGGCGCGAAGTAGGTGGCTTTGAGCAGTGCGACCCACGCGACCGCGGCGAGCAGCGTGCCGAGCGACGGGTGCGCGTTCATCAGCACGAACGCCGGATAAACGGTCGCGAAGAACAGCACGGCGGTGCACAGCATGATCCGCACGCGGCCGATCTTGTCCGACAGATGGCCGATGAACGGCGTCAGCAGCATCATGATCAGCCCGGCCAGCAGCGTCGCGATGAAACCCGACGACGGCGCGAGCCCGAGTTGCCGCGCCGCGTAAGTCGGCATGTAGAGCAGCATGTAGTTCGCGGTGGTGGTCAGGATCAGCGCGCCGATCGACACGAGCACGCGCTCTTTCTGCGTGGCGAGCAGCTCGCGCACCGGCGCCTCGGATTTTTCCGCGCGCTCGAATTCCGGCGATTCATCGATGCGGCGGCGAATGTACAGACCGATCGGGCCGATCAGTAGACCGAACAGAAACGGAATGCGCCAGCCCCAGCTTTCCAGTTGTTCGGTGGACAGCGTAGTGGTCAGCACCGCGCCGAACAGCGACGCGAGCAGGGTGCTCGCGCCCTGGCTGGAGAACTGCCAGCTCGCCATGAAGCCTTTGCGCTGCGGCGCGTGCTCGATCAGAAACGCGGTCGAGCTGCCGAATTCGCCGCCGGCCGAGAAGCCCTGCAACAGCCGCGACGCGAATACGCCGATCGGTGCCAGCACGCCGATCGCGGCATACGGCGGCATCAGCGCGATCATCGCGGTGCCGAGCGTCATCAGCGCGATCGACAGCGTCAACGATGCTTTGCGGCCCTTGCGGTCGCTGAACGAGCCGAGCGCGAGCGCGCCGACCGGCCGCGCCAGATACGATAGCGCGAAGGTGCCGAGCGTGAGCAGCAGCGACACGGTGCGGTCGTGGACCGGGAAGAACGTGCGCGACAGCACCGCCGCGAAGTAGCCGTACACGACCAGATCGTAGAACTCGAGCGCATTGCCGATCGACGTCGCGAGGATCAGCCGTGAGACGCCCGCTTGCGATGCCGGCTCCTCTATCGTGTCGGCCGTGGTGGCGGAATTGATGCGCATGACGAAGTCCTCTGGCGGCGTGTGGGGGCGCGCCGTCGGTGTCTCGTCCGCGGCGCAGGATTCGAAGCCTGTGTCGCGATCTTGAGGTGGCCGATATTTCCCGACAATTACAATATTTGGCAGATGGCTTTGCCGAAATGGCAAAGCGCAGCGGCCGTGCTCAACACGGCCCATCGATTGCGGAGACGAAAAAAAACGCCCCACGTGGGGGCGTTTTTCCTCAAACCACGAGGACAGAAGACGCAAGCGCCCCCCATCCCCGGCCATCCATTTAGAACTTGTGACGCATGCCAAGGCGGAACGCGAGCTGGTTGTCCGACGTACCCGACGTGCCGAAGTAGCTCGAGCTCGAACCGATCTGCGCTTGCAGCGGCGTGCCGCCGTTGTTGCCCGACGCGATCTGGTAGATGCCCAGCACGTACACGTCGGTACGCTTGGACAGCGCGTAAGCGGCGCTCAGGTCCACCTGGTTCCAGTGACCCGTGTTCGCGTTGCTCAGGTGCATGTACGTGTAGCCCGCGCCTGCCGTGATGGCCGGCGTGATCGCGTACTTCGCGCCTGCTTCGTACGCTGCGAACGTCGTCGAGTTGCCGGTCGTCGCTTCGAGGCGCGTGTTGGTGTACAACGCCCACAGCGTTGCCGGGCCGATCGCGTAGCGAGCGCCGACGCCGAACGAGCGCAGGTCGCGCACGGTGCCGGTCACGACGTTCGAGACCGTCGTCGACATGGCCGGGGTAGCCTGAGCCGGGTAGCTGATGTCGGTGTAAGCCGCGCCGATGCCGAACGGACCGTTCGCGTAGTTCAGGCCGAAGCTGTATGCGCGCGACGAGCCAGCGGTCGTGCCGACTGCCGGTGCGCCGGCGAATGCGCCTGCCTGGTTCGAGAAGCCGTACATGCCGCCGAACGTCAGGCCCGAGAAGTTCGCGCTGGTGAACTTGGCCGAGTTGTTGATACGGCTCGACGTCAGCTGGTCGATGTCGTTGATGTGGTAAGCGTAGTTACCCGCGACGGTCTGGCCGCCGGTCGAGTAGTTCGAGCCGAGGAAGTCGGTCGAGAACGTGTACTGGCGACCGAACGTCAGCGAGCCGATGTTGTTCTGCGACAGACCCACGAATGCCTGACGGCCGAACATCGCGCCGCCCTGGCCGGCAGCGCCCGTGCCGCTGCTGAAGCCGTTTTCCAACACGAACAGTGCCTTCAGGCCACCGCCCAGGTCTTCCGTGCCGCGCAGGCCCCAACGGCTACCTTGCGCAACGCCGTCGTCGTACTTGAAGAGGTGGTCGCTGCCGCTCGCCGTCTTCGAGTTGTTCACATAGCTGATACCGGCGTCGATCAGGCCGTACAGCGTGACGCTGCTTTGTGCGTGAGCAGCGCTGGCGAACAGGGCAAACGTAGCGGCGGTCAGGATTTTCTTGTTCAAAACATTCTCCGGTTAAAAAATTGGCGATCGCGACGCGGTGCTCTGCGGCAAAGTCACGCGATGGGCGGCAATTTAAGGGAACGCTGAGTACCGTGTGTGACAGTTAGAATTTTTTTCTTATCTGTCGTGCAGACGCGACACTTCGCTGGCGACGGTGGCCAATCTTGCGCAAGACCGCACTGTCATAAGCTTTTCGCACGCGGAAATAAGCGGCTATTCGCGCGTCGGAACAAGCGCGAGCGGCTGTCAAGCCAGATTTGACCTATGTTGCGGGGAGCTTTTTGGAGTAGCTGGGCGAGACGTCGCCGAAGGGCTGAACTGAAACGGAGCGAAAGCGCGGGGCGGAAGGGCAGATGCGGGGGGCGGCAAGAGGGCCGGCAAGAGCGCCGGCCCGGAAAGTCACTATCAGTTGCTCAGCAACGAACCGCTACGAAACGCCTTCGCGCCGGCAATCCGCGCGAACTCGAGGCCGGCCGTCGCGAAGCGCGCGAGGTGCCGTGCGTACAGCACGCCGGCCACGCTGCTCTTGATCGTGATGACGCGGTCCGTCAGCGGATCGACGATGTCGGCGATTTCGCGGCCCACGTCCACCCATGAACCGACATCGCAGCGATACACGAGCACGCCGCTGATCGGCGCGACCAGCGGCTCGGTGCCCGCGAGCGGGGTCGCCGCGAATTCGAGCGGCGGCAGCGGCGCCGCCTCGCCGTCGATCACGCCGCGCGAGGTCAGGTACTCGATGATCCCTTGCGCGTCCTGTTCCGCGTATTCATACGACACGTCGCGCTGGCCGCGCAGTTCGATCGTCACCGAGATGCCGCCGTTCGGAATCGGGAAGCGCTCGCCGAAGCGGCCGCGCAGATCGGACCAGCAGAAGCTGTGGATTTCGTCGAACGGATTGCCGACCGAGTTCAGCGCGAGCAGCGATGCCTTCGCATCCAGATAGCGCGCGAGCGGTTCGACCTCGGGCCACAGATCCGGATTCGTGTACAGGTGCATCGCGGCTTCCCAGTCGCAGTGCAGATCGAGCACGACGTCGGCGTCGTACGAGAGTTTTTGCAGCGCGAGGCGTTGCGACGCGAGTTCGGTGGTCGGCTGCTGCGCGTCGAGCGCTTCGCGCATCGCCGCGCGGATCGCGCCGCGGTTCGCGTCGATGTCGTCGGTCAGGCGCGCTTCGATCACCGGCAGCACCAGCGCCGCGAGGTCGTGGAAATTACGGTTGAAGTTCTGCGCGCTGCCGGTTTCGAAGCGGCCGAGCATCTGGCCGAGCAGGTGCTGATTGAGACCGATCGGATTGGGCACCGGTACGACCACCACTTCGCCGCGCAGCTTGCCGGCGGCTTCGAGCGCGGCGAGCTTGCGGCGCAGCGCCCACGACACCAGCATGCCGGGCAGTTCGTCCGCATGCAGCGACGACTGGATGTAAATCTTCTGTCCGCCGCCGGGACCGTAGTGGAAACTCGTCAGGTTGCGTTCGGTGCCAAGCGACGGGGCAATCAGCGGATGGGTCAGGGTTTGCATGATATTGGCTTCGCGGCTCGCCTGGGCGAGCGGCGCTATCTGGTTGATTGCAAGGGGAAAGGTGCGTGTCGCCGCGGGCGGGAAAGCGGGCTGGCGGCGCGCGGCGCAGGTGTCTCGTAGCCTTCGCGTGTCGCACGATCTTAGCCGATCTGCGCGCCCAAACAAAACGGGCTCCGCAACGCGGAGCCCGTTTCAGGCCTGCAGCCGGCGTGCGCTACCGCACGCGTGGCGGGAGTTAGCCGCCGTACACGTCGAAGTCGAAGTACTTCTGTTCGATCTTCTTGTAGGTGCCGTCCTTGATCATGTCGGCGATCGCCTTGTCGACCTTCGCCTTCAGATCGGTGTCTTCCTTGCGCATGCCGATGCCCGCGCCGTTGCCGAGGATCTTCGCGTCGACGAGGTCCTTGCCGGCGAAGTCGAAGCCCGCGCCGCGCGGCGTCTTCAGGAAGCCCTGTTCAGCCTGCACCGCGTCTTGCAGCGCCGCGTCCAGACGGCCCGAGATCAGGTCCGCGTAGACCTGGTCCTGGTTCTGGTACGGCACGACCTTGGCGCCCTTCGGCTCCCAGTAGGTCTTCGCGTAGGTTTCCTGGATCGTGCCCTGTTCGACGCCGATCGTCTTGCCCTTCAGCGATTCCGGAGTCGGCAGCAGGCCCGAACCCTTCTTCGCGACGAGGCGCGTCGGCGTGTTGAACAGCTTCGACGAGAACGCGACCTGTTCCGCGCGTTGCGGGGTCATCGACATCGACGACAGCACGCCGTCGAACTTCTTCGCCTTCAGCGCCGGGATCATGCCGTCGAAGTCGTTTTCGACCCACACGCACTTCGCGCCGACGCGCTTGCAGATTTCATTGCCGAGGTCGATATCGAAGCCAACGAGCTTGCCGTCCGCGCCTTTCGACTCGAACGGGGGATAGCTCGCGTCGACGCCGAAACGGATCGTCGTCCAATCTTTAGCGTGTGCGCCGATCGCGACGGTGGCAAGCAGGGCAACCGTCAAAGCCGCTAGCAGTTTTTTCACTGTTTTTACTCCTCGGTGTAGTTCAATTGCGCCCTCGGCATTTCGCGCCGCCGGGGGCTCCCCGGCGCGACTCGCGACGGGTTTTGGGGTCAGCTGCAAGCCGGGTCGGCCTGCAACGCGCGCAAAGCTTATCAGTTCAAAAATATTGGGATGTTAGGAAAACACCGGATGGCGTAGGAGAGGTGCTTCTAACGCCGCGGGCCGTCGCGCGGCGCCGTTATCGGGGTGCGGGCCGGCGCTCGTTTCGACGTAACCGGATTGTAATCGGCGAGTGCCGGTAAAGCTTTCGCGGTAGTCGTTACTATCACTGATTTACAACGGCTTTTTGCCGGATTACAGCGCATGCTGTTTGAAAACCGCGGCGGACGAATTAAAGATTACGCATAAATTGCCGTTATTTAACGGCAGCGGCCGACCCGTCGTCCGATGCATTACCAGCTGTTACCAACAGCGGATATTTTTGCGCTGTCGTTTCGAGTTCGAGGGTAAAAACGCGGGCTTTGGCGCTATCATCGGTGCTCCCCGCGTTTGCCGCCGGGCGCCGCCCGCGCGGCCCGGCCTGTACCGGTTTGCCAGCCCGAACCCGAGTGCGTCGCGCTTTTACGTTCGCTCAAAAGGCCTTCTGCTCAACGGTGTTAACCATGCACACGATGTCGACAGCGGATGAAACAAGCTGTTGTAAACAGCCTTTTAAGCGAGCAATGGCGGGCGCGGCTGTGCCGGTGCGCGCCGCTTTATCGACGCATCGCGTTTCACGCGGATTTTTCGCCGTCATTACCGCTTCGATAAGCGCGGTTTTTCGGGCCGCCGCCGCAATGACGCTTTCATCCGCGCTTTTGTCTGTTCTGAGCGGTGCATTGTTATGCGCGGGTTTGAGCGCGGCGCGCCCCGCGTTCGCCGCCGGCAACGTGCTGCGCGTGCTCGCGTGGCCCGGCTATGCGGACCCCGACGTGGTGAAGAATTTCGAGGCGCGCTACGACGCGAAAGTCGAAGTCACGCTGGTCGATTCGGACGAGGCGTTGTGGGCGCAGATGCACGGCAAGGACCGCGCGCCGTTCGACGTGCTCGCCGCCAATACCGCCGAAATTCGCCGCTATACCGACGCGCATCTGCTCGCGCCGCTCGATCTCGCCAGTCTGCCCAATACCGCCAAACAGTTGCCGCGCTTTCAGGCGCTCGGCTCGATCGACGGTTTGACGACGGCGGGCAGGGTGTACGGGATTCCGTTCACGTATTCGTCGATGGGCCTGATCTACGATCGCCAGCAGATCCCGGTGGCGCCTCACTCGATGCGCGAATTGTGGAACCCGCGTTATCGCGGCAAGGTGCTCGACTTCAACAGCGCGCAGCACAACTTCTCGTTTACCGCGCTCGCGCTCGGCTATCCGCATCCGTTCCAGCTCGACGCCGCGCAGATGCGCTCGATCGCGCACAAGCTGGTCGAGTTGCGCCGCAATCTGCTGACCTATTACACGTTGCCGGAAGAGGCGACCGCGTTCTTCATCCAGCACAAGGTCGCGTTGATGTTCGGCAACTACGGCACCCAGCAGGTGCAGTTGCTGCGCCGCGCGGGCGCGGACGTCGGCTACGTGATCCCCGACGAAGGCGCGCTCGCGTGGCTCGACTGCTGGGCGGTCACGCGCGCGGCGAGCAATCCGCCGCTCGCGCTCGCGTGGATCAACTACATGCTGGAGCCGGACGTGAGCGGGCTGCTCACGCAGCGCCAGGGACTCGCGAATACGCTCGCCGATTCCGCCGGCAACAGCGCGAACGCGCACATCGTGTGGATCGGTCCGGTCGAAGACATCCAGCGGCGCGAGCAGTTGTGGACGCGCATCGTGTCGGGCGACCGCTCGGAGCGCTTCTGATGTTCCGCCACGGCCTGACCTTCAAGCTGTCGGTGCTGTTCGCGTTTATCGGCGTGCTGGCGTCGGGCGCGACCGGCTACTACGCGTATCACGCGAACCGCACGATGCTGGTCAACGAAGCGGAGCGGAGCCTGCTCACATCGACCGAGTTGCTCGGCCAGCGCATCTCGGTGTCGATCGACGATGTCGCCGCCGATGCGCTCGTGCTCGCCACGATGCCGTCGTCGGTGGAAGTCGCGCAGACCGACGACGGGATCGGCTCGAACGCGGGGCGCGAGCGTCTCGCGCAGGTGTATTCGAGCTTCATGCTGCATCACCCGGAATATCTGCAGGTGCGGCTGATCACGCGGCAGCACTACGGGCTCGAGCTGATCCGTTTCGATCGCGATCGCGACGGCATCGTGCGCGTCGCAGGCAACGATCTGCAGGAAAAAGCCCAGTTCTCCTATGTGTTCGAGACGCTCGCGTTTTCGCCGGGCCGCATCTACACGTCGCCGATCGGCGTCAATCACGAATACAGCACGCACGCCGCGCAGGGCAGGCCGACGCTGCGGATCGGCACGCCGATCGCGGACGCGCGCGGCAGCGTGGTCGGCGTGGTCGTGATCGACATCGATCTGGCCGGCATGCTGCGGCGCCTGCAAAGCGATCTGCCGAGCGACTACCAGGTCTATCTCGCCAACGAGTGGGGCGACTTCCTCGTGCATCCGGATGCGTCGCAAACTTTTGGCTTCGATCGCGGCCGGCGCGTGCTGATGCAGGAGAGCTTCCCGGTCACGAGGCCGCTGTTCGAGCAGAAGCAGACCGCGATGCTGGTCAACGGGCTGACCCGGCCGCGCCAGGCGGGCGGCCACGTGCTGGCGTTCGTGCGCCGGCCGTTCGGCGGCTCGGAGGGCAACCGCTTCATCGTGCTCGGGCTCGCCAAGCCGCTCGAAGACGTGCTGTCCGGCGCGCATCAGCTCGGCACCCGCATCATCCGCATGGTGCTGGTGTTCAGCGCGTTGTCGGTGCTGCTGGCGATCCTGTTCGCGCGGGCGCTGACCAAGCCGCTGCATCAGCTCGCGTATGCGGCCACCCATCTGTTCGCCGCGCACGCGATGCATACGCTACCGCTCAAGCGCACCGACGAAATCGGCGTGCTCGCGCGCTGCTTCGAGCGCTTGCGCGGCGAGATTCGCGCGCAGATGGATGCGCTGCGCAGCAAGCAGAGCGACCTCGAATATCTGGCGACGCACGACGTATTGACCGGTTTGCCGAACCGCATGCTGTTCATGCGCAAGCTCGAAAGCGCGATCGACGACGCGCGGCGCCGTCGCGAAGAACTCGCGGTGCTGTTCGTCGACCTCGACCGCTTCAAGCAGATCAACGACCAGTTCGGCCACTCGGTCGGCGACAAGGTGCTGGTCGCGGTCGCGCGCCGCTTGCAGGACGTGCTGGATGCCGGCGACGTGGTCGCGCGGCTCGGCGGCGACGAATTCATCGTGCTGATCGAAGGCGCGCGCGCGGCGCAGGTCATGCCGGCGATCGCCACGCGTATCATGGATGCGCTCAACGAAACGCTGACGCTCGACGGCAACAGCATGACGGTCGGCGCGAGCATCGGCATCAGCGAATTCCCGCACGACAGCGGCAATGCCGAAGAACTGCTGCTGAACGCGGACGCGGCGATGTACGCGGCGAAATCGGGCGGGCGCTGCGCGTATCTGCGCTACCAGGATCTGCTCGCCGCGCGTCTGCGCGAGCAGGCCGAAGCCGCCGAGGCCGCCGCGCGAGCCGGTGTCGCCGAGGTGCGCGCTGCGACCGACGCGGCGGACGCGGCAGATGCGGCGGACGCCGCGGACGCGGACGAGGGCCGCGAGGCCGAGCCGACCGCGTGACCCGGTGCTTAATGTGCCTCGCGCCGCGCGAGTAGCGAGTAGCGAGTAGCGAGTAGCGAGTCCCGCAACGACGCAAATCACAAGGAGGTGAGCCAGCAATGGCAGGACGTTTGATCTACGTGATGGGGCCATCGGGCGCGGGCAAGGACGCGCTGCTTTCATTCGCGCGCGGGCGTCTGGCCGGCGAGCCGATCCTGTTCGCGCATCGCTATATCACGCGGCCGAGCGGCAACGGCGAAGCGCATGTCGCGCTGAGCGTCGAGGAGTTCGCCGCGCGCTCGGTGCTCGGCCTGTTCGCGCTCGAATGGTCGAGCCATACGCTGCGTTACGGGATCGGCATCGAACTCGACGGCTGGCTCGCGCGCGGCTGCACGGTGGTCGTCAACGGTTCGCGGCAATATCTGCCGCATGCGCTCGCGCGTTATCCGCGAACGGAAGTGGTGCATGTGAACGCCGCGCCGCATATCCGCGAAGCGCGGCTCGGCGCGCGCGCCCGCGAATCGGCGGAGCAGGTCGCCGCGCGGCTCGCGCGGCAGGCGCCGTTCGCGTTGCCCGCCGGCGTGCGCTGCACGTCGATCGATAATTCCGGCGCGCTCGAAGAAGCGGGCCACGCGTTGATCGCGGCCCTCAAGGAGCCGCTGAGCGTTTAACGCGTCACGCCACGCGCTGGCGGGCTCGCGGGCTCGCATAACGCGCGCGTCTACTGCACCGCGCCGATCCTCTCGCGCGTCACCTGCCGCAAACACGCGACGAACTGCTGCACGGCCGGCGTCGGCAGCAGATTGCGTCGCGAGATGATGCTCAGATCGTAGTTCGGCAGTGCGTCCTCGATCTGCGCGACGCGGATCCCGAGCGGCGCGACCATCTGCGCGAGCGGCCGCGTGAAGCAACTGATCACGTCGGTCTGCGACACCAGCCCGAGCGTCACCGCGAACGACGACGGCGCGCGCAGCAGCCGCTTCGGCACCGGCAGACCATGCGCGCTGAACATCGCCATCATCACGCTGTGCGGAAAATGATCGGCGCCCACCGTGACGATCCACTCGGCGTCGAGCAGCTCGGACAGCCGCGTGACGTGCGCGAGCGGATGGCCGGCGCGCATCGTCACGACGAATTGCGTCGAATACAGCGGCACCTGCACGAGATCGGGGTCGAGCGCCTGCACGTGATGGATCGCCGCGAGATCGAGCGCGCCGTTGCGCAGCCGCGCGAGCGCATCGGGCACCGTCACTTCTTCCAGATGCAGACTCACCAGCGGCATCCGCTCGCGAAAGCTCGACACCGCGTGCGGCAGCACCGTCAGCGCGAGCGACGGCATCGTGCCGACGCTGACCTTGCCGGCCATCTCTCCCTTCACCTGCTCGACCGCTTCGACCGTGCGCCGCATGTCGCCGAGCAATTGCTCGGCGCGCGGCAGCAGCGCGAGTCCGCACGCGGTCAGCTCGATGCCGCGCACGCTGCGCACCATCAGCTCGGCATTGAGCGCGCTTTCCAGCTC
Organism: Burkholderia sp. SRS-W-2-2016; assembly: GCF_001931485.1. Taxonomy (GTDB): domain Bacteria; phylum Pseudomonadota; class Gammaproteobacteria; order Burkholderiales; family Burkholderiaceae; genus Paraburkholderia. The sequence continues at coordinate 68,979 of NZ_MSDV01000056.1, forward strand.
GCGGATCGTATGGGTGACGGCCGGCTGCGTGACGCCGAGTTCACGCGCGGCGGCGCGCAGGCTGCGGTGATGCGCGGCGGCGACGAAGGCCTGCAACTGCTGCAGCTTCATGAGGGTATTCCCCGAGATAAGGACTGTTAATCAGGGTGAAAAAAATAGCATCTTATTCGAACCAGATCGCGTGGCTATAGTGCTGGGCTACCTTGCACGCTTTCTGTTACCGCTATCCGCCTGGCCGCGAGGCCGCTTTTCAGCGTCACGTTGCGCCCGGCCTGCGAACTCACTGGAGCCGTCCCCGATGAAAGAAGCCCCGCGTTTGACCGAAGTGTCCGATCTGGAACCCGCCGCCGCGAGCCTGCGCGAGATTCGCCATCACATCCATCACCATCCCGAACTCGCGTACGAGGAAGTGCGGACCGCCGCGCTGGTCGCGGAAAAGCTCGAGCAGTGGGGCTGGCAGGTCACGCGCGGGGTCGGCAAGACCGGCGTGGTCGGCACGCTGAAAGCGGGCGACGGCAAGCGCAGCATCGGCATTCGCGCGGACATGGACGCGCTGCCGATCATCGAGGAGACCGGGCTGCCGTATGCGAGCGGCACGCACGGCAAGATGCACGCATGCGGCCACGACGGCCACACGACGATCCTGCTCGGCGCCGCGCAACGGCTCGCGGCGACGCGTAACTTCTCCGGCACCGTGCATCTGTATTTCCAGCCGGCCGAGGAAAGCGGGATCGACAGCGGCGCGCTGAAGATGATCGAAGACGGGCTGTTCGAGCGCTTCCCGTGCGACGCGGTGTTCGGCCTGCACAACCATCCGGGCGCGGAGCCGGGCACGCTGCTGTTCCGCAAGGGGCCGTTCATGTCGGCCGGCGACAAGGCGATCATCTCGATCGAAGGCGTCGGCGGTCATGCGGCGCGGCCGCAACTGACCGTCGATCCGGTCGTGATCGCCGCGAGCATCGTGATGGCGTTGCAGACGATCGTCGCGCGCAATGTCGATCCGTCGCAGCCGGCGGTGGTGACGGTCGGCTCGATGCACGCGGGTACCGCGAACAACGTGATTGCCAGCAGCGCGCGGCTCGAACTGAGCGTGCGTTCGTTCAGCCCCGAAGTGCGCGCGCTGCTGAAAAAGCGCATCACCGAGCTGGCGGAAAGCCAGGCGCAGAGTTATGGCGGCAAGGCGCGGGTCGAGTACATCGAAGGCTATCCGGTCGTCATTAATACGGACGCCGAAACGGATTTCGCGGTGCAGGTCGCGCGCGAACTGGTCGGTGACGACAAGGTGGTCGAGCAGACCGCCATCCTGATGGGCAGCGAGGACTTCGCGTTCATGCTGCAAAAGCGGCCGGGTACGTTCCTGCGCATCGGCAACGGTGTCGGCGAGGACGGCTGCATGGTGCACAACCCGCATTACGACTTCAACGATCACAGCCTGCCGATCGGCGCGGCGTTCTGGGCGCGGCTGGTCGAGCGTTATCTGCCGCAATAACCGCAGGGCCGGCGCCCCGGCGCCGGCCGGCATCACGATGGAGTCGACCACGCGATGAATACCACCACCGACGCAAGCCACGCCGCCGGCGCCGCGCGCATCTCCCATCGCGGTGCGATTGCCGCGGCGGTGATCGGCAACTGGCTCGAGTTCTTCGACTTCACGGTCTACGGCTTTTTCGCCGTGATTATCGGCAGGCTGTTCTTTCCGTCGGCGGACCCGACTACCTCGTTGCTGCTGTCGGTCGCGACGTTCGCCGCGGGCTTCATCACGCGGCCGCTCGGCAGCGTGATGCTCGGCGTGTACGCGGACCGCAAGGGCCGCAAGGCCGCGTTGAACGTGACGATCATGCTGATGGCGGCGAGCACCGGCCTGATCGCGATCATGCCGACCTATGCGCAAATCGGTCTCGCGGCGCCGCTGTTGATCGTGCTCGCGCGGCTCGTGCAGGGCTTCTCGCAGGGCGGTGAATTCGGCGCGGCGACTTCGGCGCTGCTCGAACAGGGCGGCGGTTCGCGGCGCGGTTTTCGCGCGAGCTGGCAACTGGCGACGCAAGGCGGCGCGGCGCTGATGGGCGCGGGTATCGCGGCACTGCTGGCGGCGGTGTTGTCGAAGGAAGCGCTCGAAAGCTGGGGCTGGCGCGTGCCGTTTCTGATTGGGGTGGGCATTGCGCCGGTCGGCATTTTCCTGCGCCGCCGTCTCGCCGACGATCCGGTCGGCGCGCATTCTCATCACGGGATCGAACGCGGGGTGCTGCACGAACTGTTCAGCAAGCATCTGCGCACGCTGCTGCTGATTACGCTCGCGGTGATGGGCGGCACCGTGTCGACCTACATCCTGACCTTCTACATGCCGACCTACGCGATCCACACGCTCGGCATGCCGATGTCGCTGTCGATGCTGGTCGGCGTCGCGTCCGGCTGCGTGGTGCTGGTGATGTGCCCGGTGTTCGGGTTGCTGTCGGACCGCATTCGCAGCCGCAAGCTGCCGATCCTGATCGGCCGCGGCGTGCTGGTGCTGCTGCTGTTTCCGGCCTTCATGCTGATGGCGCGCTTTCCGCGGCTGTCGGTGATCATGCCGCTGACGTCGCTGATGCTGGTGTTCTACTCGATGGGTTCGGCGTCGGAATTCGCGCTGATGTGCGAGTCGTTTCCGCGCCGCGTGCGCGCGACCGGGATTTCGATCGCCTATGCGCTGTCGGTGTGCGTGTTCGGCGGCACCGCGCAACTGGTCGCGACATGGCTGGTGCGCGTCACCGGCAGCAAGCTCGCGCCGGCCGGCTATGTGGCCGCGTGCGTGGTGGTGTCGCTGATCGCGGTGTCGATGTTGAAAGAGACCGCGGACCAGCCGCTCGATTGATCAGCCGCGCCGCGCGACCATCTCCGAGACGGTTTGCGCGGCCTCCTGCAGCGGCTCCAGAAACGCCTTCACCATCTGCTTGGCCGAATTGCGCTGCGCATTGCCGCTGATGTTCAGCGCGGCGATCACGCGCCCCTGGCGGTTGCGGATCGGCGCGGACAGCGAGATCAAGCCGCCTTCGAGTTCCTGATCGACGATCGCCCAGCCCTGGCGGCGCACCTGCGCGATCAGCTTCTTCAGCTCTTCCTTGTCGGTCACGGTGCGCGGCGTGTGCGCGTAGAGCGGCGACGAGTTCAGCGTCGCGTCGAGCGTGTCGTCGTCGAGCGAGGCGAGCAGCACGCGGCCCATCGACGTGCAGTACGCGGGCAACCGGCTGCCGATCGACAGGTTGATCGTCATGATCTTGTGGGTCGGCACGCGCAGCACGTAGACGATCTCGGTGCGATCGAGCACGGCCGCCGAGCAGCTTTCGTGCACCTGCGCGGACAGGTTCTCCATCACCGGTTCCGCGAGATTCCAGAACGGCATCGAGGTCAGATACGCGAAGCCCAGATCGAGAATCTTCGGCGTCAGCCGGAACAGCCGTCCTTCCGCTTCCACATAGCCGAGCGTCTGCAGCGTCAGCAGGATCCGCCGCGCGCCGGCGCGGGTCAGGCCGGTCGCGGCGGCGACATCGGTGAGCGTCTGTTCGGGACGGCTCGCATCGAACGCGCGGATCACCGCGAGACCGCGCGCGAACGACTGCACGTACGAGTCGCCCGGCTCCGGCTTCTCCGGAGCCGGTTCGGCGTTGGCGGGCACGACGGAAGACGACGGCAGGGCTTTGCTCATGGACCTTGGTAAATGGGTTCGAGATAAGTCGGTTCGAGAAGTGCGCGTGGCGATGCACGCGGTGCGCGCCCGGCTACGGCGCGCTGAGGCAGGTTGTGACGCAAAGGCGAGACGATAGCTTAAGCCTTCCGTTTCGCCAAATAACGCGAAACCTGCTCAAAAATCCCAGGGTTTGCGTGAATGCGGCACGCAGCGCGAAATTTGTATGATGACCCGACAACCTGCCGCATCTTACCGCCCCCACCGAAGCGATAGTGCATGTTCGAGAAAATTCCCGCGCGGGCGCTGAGCGACACCGTCGCGCAGCAACTGCTCAAGCAGATCGATAAGGGTGCGTTCGCGCGCGGCGGCAAGCTGCCGACCGAGACGGTGCTCGCGCAGCAGTTCGGCGTGAGCCGCACGGTGATTCGCGAGGCGCTGTCGCGGCTGAAGAACGAAGGCGTGGTCGAGCCGCGCCAGGGCAGCGGCGTGTTCATCGCCGCGCACGGCGCGATCCGGCCGCTGCGGATCGATTACGCGGAGGCGATCGAGCCGGGTTCGGTCGTGCAGATTCTGGCGCTGCGGCGCGCGATCGAGGCCGAAGTGGCAGCCGAGGCGGCGATGCGGCGCAGCGCGGCCGATCTCGTATCGATCGACGCGGCGCTCGCGCGGATCGATACGGCGGTCGCGGACGGCGACGATGGCGTCGCCGCGGATGTCGCGTTTCATCGCGCGATTGCGGCCGCGACCGGCAATCCATATTTCCTGAAGACACTGAGCTTCCTTAATCAGTACCTCGAAGCAGGTACGCTCGTCACGCGCCGCAACGAGGCGCTGCGCGAGGATTTTTCACGCCAGGTGCGCGACGAGCATGCGGCGATCGCGGCGGCGATTCGCGCGAGCGATCCGGCGGCGGCGCGCGAGGCCGCGCAGACGCATCTGTATAACGCGGCGCGGCGGCTGGCGGAGGCGGGGATCGGGTAGGCACATCATTCGAGCGAGGACACGCATGTCGAGAAATGTCGGTGTGATTGGGTTGGGAGCGATGGGGCTGGGTGTCGCGCGTTCGCTGTTGCGCGCGGGCTTCAAGGTCCACGCGTGCGATTTGCGCGGCGACGTGTTGCAGGGTTTCGTCGCCGAAGGCGGGACCGGTTGCAGCACGCCGGCCGAGCTTGGCGCGCAATGCGCGGTCGTGGTCACGCTGGTCGTGAACGCCGTGCAAACCGAAGCGGTGCTGTTCGGCGAGCACGGTGCGGTCGTGGCGATGCAGCCGGGCGGCGTGGTGATTGCGAGCGCGACGGTCGCGCCGGAATTCGCGGTCGAACTCGGCAGGCGCGTCGAGGCGGCCGGCTTGCAGATGCTCGACGCGCCGGTGTCGGGCGGCGCCGCACGCGCCGCGTCCGGCGAAATGACGATGATGACCTCGGGACCGGCGGCCGCCTACGCCGCCTGCGAAGACGTGCTCGCCGCGATCGCCGGCAAGGTCTACCGGCTCGGCGCCGCGCACGGCGCGGGCTCGAAGGTGAAGATCATCAACCAGCTGCTGGCCGGCGTGCATATCGCCGCGTCGGCCGAGGCGATGGCGCTCGGTTTGCGCGAAGGCGTCGATCCCGCCGCGCTGTATGAAGTGATCACGCACAGCGCCGGCAATTCGTGGATGTTCGAGAACCGCGTGCCGCACATTCTCGCGGGCGATTACACGCCGCTGTCCGCGGTCGATATCTTCGTCAAGGATCTCGGCCTCGTGCTCGACACCGCGCGGCGCACGAAATTTCCGCTGCCGCTGTCGGCGGCCGCGCATCAGATGTTCATGATGGCGTCGAGCGCGGGGCATGGCGGCGAAGACGATTCGGCGGTCGTGAAGATTTTTCCCGGCATCGATTTGCCGGGTCGGCACTAGGCGAGGGCGCTTGCAATGACGGCTGATTCGAAACCCGCGCAACGCGCACTGCTCGGCTGCATCGCCGACGATTTCACCGGCGCGACCGATCTCGCCAACATGCTGGTGCGCGGCGGTATGCGCACGGTGCAGACGATCGGCGTGCCCGAGTCGAACGAAGCGCTCGATGCCGATGCGCTGGTGGTCGCGCTGAAGTCGCGCACGATCGACGCCGCCGATGCGGTCGCACAATCGCTCGCCGCGCTCGACTGGCTGCGCGCACAAGGCTGCCGGCAGTTCTTTTTCAAGTACTGCTCGACATTCGATTCGACCGATGCGGGCAATATCGGGCCGGTCGCCGATGCGTTGCTGAATGCGTTGGCGGCTGATGGTGCTAGCGGTGCCGATGGTGCCAATGGTGCCGACGACGCTCAGCGCGCGTCGTTCACGATCGCATGCCCCGCGTTTCCCGAGAACGGCCGCACGATCTTTCGCGGCCATCTGTTCGTCGGCGACACACTGCTCAACGAATCGGGGATGGAGAACCATCCGCTCACCCCGATGCGCGATGCGAACCTCGTGCGGGTGCTGCAACGACAGACGCAATCGAAGGTCGGGCTGCTGCGTTACGACACGATCGCGCAAGGCGATGCGGCCGTGCGTGCCGGCATCGATGCATTGCGCGCCGATGGCGTGCGTATCGCGATCGCCGATGCGGTGTCCGACGCCGACCTGCATACGCTCGGCGCGGCTTGCGCGGAGCTGGCGTTGATCACCGGCGGCTCCGGCGTCGCGCTCGGTTTGCCGGCCAATTTCCGCCGCGCGGGTCTGCTCGGCGAACAGGCCGACGCAGCGCAGTTGCCGCGTGTAGAAGGTTTGTCGGCGGTGCTGGCGGGCAGCGCGTCGAAAGCGACCAACGCGCAGGTTGCCGAGTGGCGCGCGAGCCGGCCCGCGTTCCGCATCGATCCGCTCGCGGCGGCGCGCGGCGAGGACGTGGTCGCGCAGGCGCTCGCGTTCGCGCAGCAGCATCTGGATCGCGCGGAGCCGGTATTGATCTACGCGACCGCCTCGCCCGACGAAGTGAAGGCGGTGCAGCGCGAACTCGGCGTCAACGAGGCGGGGCATCTGGTCGAGACGACGCTGGCGTCGATTGCGCGCGGCTTGCGCGAGCGCGGCGTGCGCAAGTTCGTCGTCGCGGGCGGCGAGACATCGGGCGCGGTCGTGCAGGCGCTCGACGTGCGCACGCTGCGCATCGGCGCGCAGATCGATCCGGGTGTGCCGGCGACCGCGACCACCGGCGCGGAGCCGCTCGCGCTCGCGCTGAAGTCCGGCAACTTCGGTACGACTGATTTCTTCGCGAAGGCGCTGCGCCATCTCGACGGAGCCGCGCAATGACCGGCGCGCCCGCACTCCATACGTCGGATGAAGCGCGCGTGCGCGACGAAATCTGCACGGTCGGCGCGAGCCTCTATCAGCGCGGCTATACGGTCGGCACGGCCGGCAACATCAGCGCGCGACTCGACGACGGCTGGCTGATCACGCCGACCGATGCGTGTCTCGGCCGCCTCGATCCCGCTGAGATCGCGAAGGTCGGTTTCGACGGCCAGCCGGTCTCGGGCGGCAAGCCGTCGAAAACGCTCGCGCTGCATCGCGGGATCTATGCGCGCAATCGCGACGCGCGCGGTGTCGTCCATACCCATTCGACGCATCTGGTCGCGCTGACGCTCGCGGGCGTATGGAGCGACGCCGACGTGCTGCCGCCGCTGACGCCGTACTACGTGATGAAAGTGGGGCACGTTCCGCTGATTCGTTATCGCAAGCCGGGCGATCCGCAAGTCGCGGAGCAGATCGCCGCGCTCGCCGACAGCGTGCGCGCGGTGCTGCTCGAACGGCTGGGGCCGGTGGTGTGGGAGCGCTCGGTCGCGCATGCGTCGTATGCGCTCGAAGAACTGGAAGAGACCGCGCGTTTGTGGCTGATGACGAACCCGCGGCCCGCGCCGCTCGACGCCGCCGCAATCGATGAACTGCGCGGCGCGTTCGGCGCGCGCTGGTAGTGGCGGCCAGCCGCGCCGCACAGCACTAATTGGATAAAGGAGTTGCCGACATGCCCCGCTTTGCCGCCAATCTGACGATGATGTACAACGAGCACGCGTTCCTCGACCGCTTCTCCGCCGCCGCGCGCGACGGCTTCAACGCGGTCGAATTTCTGTTCCCGTATGAATTTCGCGCGGGCGAACTGAAGGCGCGGCTCGACGCGAACAGCCTCACGCAGGCGCTGTTCAATGCGCCGCCCGGCGACTGGGCCGGCGGCGAACGCGGTCTCGCGTCGCTGCCGGGGCGCGAGGAAGAATTCAAACGCGGCCTCGACACCGCGCTCGAGTACGCGCGCGTACTCGGCAATCGCAAGCTGCATGTGATGGCGGGGCTGCTTGCAGGCGATCAACCGGGCGACACGCAACGCCGCGCGCAACGCGACGTGTATTTGAAAAACCTCGCCTACGCCGCGCAAATCGCGCAAGCCGAGCAGATCACGATCGTGATCGAGCCGATCAACACGCGCGACATGCCCGGCTATTTCCTCAATCGCCAGGACGACGCGCAGGCGATCTGCGCGGAAGTCGGCGCGAAGAATCTGAAGGTGCAGTTCGACTGCTACCACTGCCAGATCGTCGAAGGCGATCTCGCGATGAAGCTCAAACGCGACATGGCCGGCATCGGCCATATTCAGATCGCCGGCGTGCCCGAGCGGCACGAACCGGATCTCGGCGAGCTGAACTATCCGTACCTGTTCGAGCTGATCGATGCGCTCGGCTACGACGGCTATATCGGCTGCGAATACCGGCCGCGCGCGGGGACTTCGGCCGGGCTCGGCTGGCTCGCGCCTTATCTGGACGCGGCGCGCTGAGTGTTGCCGCGCGTCGCGGCAGCGCGCGATTCCCGATCCATCACCACGGACACGCAATCATGAAAGTACTGATCACCGGCGGCGCGGGTTTTCTTGGTCAACGCCTCGCGCGCGAACTGCTCGCGCGCGGTTCGCTCAAGGATGCGCGCGGCACCCCGCAAGCGCTGACTGAACTGGTGCTGCTCGACGTCGTGCGCGCGAACGATTTCGGCGACGCGCGCGTGCGCACCGAAGTCGGCGATATCGCGGAGCGCAGCGTGCTCGAACGCGCGATCGATGCCGATACGGCGGCGATCTTCCATCTGGCCGCTATCGTCAGCGGTCAGGCCGAGGCGGATTTCGATCTCGGCATGCGCATCAATCTGGATGCGTCGCGGCTGCTGCTCGAAGTCTGCCGGCAGCGTGGGCATGTACCGCGCGTGGTGTTCACGAGTTCGGTCGCGGTGTACGGCGGCGAACTGCCCGAGATCGTGCAGGACGACACCGCGCTCAATCCGCAATCGTCGTACGGCGCGCAGAAGGCGATCGCCGAATTGCTGCTGAACGATTATTCGCGGCGCGGTTTCGTCGACGGCCGGGTGCTGCGGCTGCCGACCATCAGCGTGCGGCCGGGGCGGCCGAATGCGGCGGCGTCGTCGTTTGCGAGCGGCATCATTCGCGAGCCGCTGAACGGCGAGCAGGCCGTGTGTCCGGTCGCCGGCTCGACGCGGCTGTGGCTGCTGTCGCCGCGCAAGGCGATCGAATCTCTGATCGCCGGACTCGAACTCGACGGCGCCGCGCTCGGCAAGCAGCGGGTGCTGAATCTGCCGGGGCTGTCGGTCAGCGTCGACGAAATGATCGCGGCGCTGCGCGAAGTGGCCGGCGACGCGGTTGCCGGGCGTGTCGTGCGCGAGCCCGATGAGCGGATCGAGAAGATTGTCGGCAGTTGGCCCGGCGCGTGGGACACGTCGCGCGCCGAGCGTTTGGGGCTCACCGGCGAGCGCAATTTCGCCGATGTGATCCGCGCTTATCTCGCCGACGAAGGGATCGTTCCGCGCTGACCGTACGTTCAATCCGCACTGAATGCGCACCGAATGCGCATTCACCGCACCTCGAACGACTCCCCCTCCGCGTATTCCCTAATATGAGCTGGCACGGCGTCCGCCGTGCTTGACATGGTTTCGCGCACGCGCCTATTATCGTGCCTGTTTGTTCGATATATGACCTAGTGTTCGTGTAAAGAACATTTTGGTCGGCTCAGGAAGCGCCATCGCGGTACTTGTCGTCAATCCCAAGCCCATCGTTTTCGATCCTGCGCTAAGCTGCTGCGACGCGTCGGCCCCTACGCCGATGCCTGTTGCAGCTTCCTGCAGTTTCCCGCGCTGCCCTCACGGCATCGCGGCGAACCGGCGCGCAGCGCACGCAGCCTCTCAACTGGAGACATCACATGACCGAAGCATTCCTGTGCGACGCGATTCGCACCCCCATTGGCCGCTATGCGGGTTCGCTGTCGTCGGTGCGCGCCGACGATCTGGGCGCGGTGCCGCTCAAGGCGCTGATGGAGCGCAACCCGAACGTCGACTGGACCGCGATCGACGACGTGATCTACGGCTGCGCGAACCAGGCCGGTGACGACAACCGCAACGTCGCGCGTATGTCGCTGCTGCTCGCGGGTCTGCCGAAGGACGTGCCGGGCTCGACGGTGAACCGTCTGTGCGGTTCGGGGATGGACGCGATCGGCATCGCCGCGCGCGCGATCAAGTCGGGCGAAGCGCAGCTGATGGTGGCGGGTGGCGTCGAAAGCATGAGCCGTGCGCCGTTCGTGATGCCGAAGGCGACTTCCGCGTTCTCGCGCCAGAACGAGGTCTACGACACGACGATCGGCTGGCGTTTCGTCAACCCGCTGATGAAGAAGCTGTACGGCGTCGACTCGATGCCGGAAACCGGCGAAAACGTCGCGACCGACTACAACATCAGCCGCGCCGACCAGGACGCGTTCGCACTGCGCAGCCAGCAGAAGGCCGCGCGCGCACAACGCGACGGCACGCTCGCGCAGGAAATCGTCGGTGTGACGATCGCGCAGAAGAAGGGCGATCCGATCACGGTTACGCAAGACGAACACCCGCGCGAAACGTCGCTCGAAACGCTCGCGAAGCTCAAGGGCGTGGTGCGCCCGGACGGCACGGTGACGGCCGGTAACGCATCGGGCGTGAACGACGGCGCCGCCGCGCTGCTGCTCGCGAACGAAGAAACCGCGAAGCGCTTCGGCCTCGTGCCGCGTGCCCGCGTGCTGGGCGTCGCGACCGCCGGCGTCGAGCCGCGCGTGATGGGCATCGGCCCGGCACCGGCAACGCAGAAGCTGCTCAAGCGTCTGGGCATGACGATCGACCAGTTCGACGTGATCGAACTGAACGAAGCGTTCGCGTCGCAAGGCATCGCGGTGCTGCGCGCGCTGGGCGTCGCCGACGACGATCCTCGCGTGAACCCGAACGGCGGCGCGATCGCGCTGGGCCACCCGCTCGGCATGAGCGGCGCGCGTCTGGTGACGACCGCGACGTATCAGCTGCAGCGCACGCAAGGCCGTTTCGCGCTGTGCACGATGTGTATCGGCGTCGGTCAGGGCATCGCGATCGCGATCGAACGCGTGTAATGGTTTGAGGCGGGGCGCAGCGCGCTCCGCCTTGCGGTTTTTCCGCGCCAATCGATATGAGAAGGGCCGGTGTGTCGTCCGACACACCGGCCCTTTGTTTTGCGCGCGTTTCTTGCGCGAAACGAAACGCTACCGCGGCTACGCCGCCTCGACCGTCAGATGCATGACTTCGTGCACGGGCGCGAGCCGCGCGCGGATCGTGTCGATCGTCACGCCGCCGCGAGTGCGCACGCTGACGATGGCCGCTCGCGCTTCCGGTCCGATCTGCCACACGTGCAGATCGGCGATCTCGGCGTCGCCGTGTGAAGTGAGGATCTTGCGGATTTCGTCGGCCACGTGCTGATCGGTTTTGTCGAGCAGCACGCCGGCGGTATCGCGCATCAGCGTCCAGGCCCAGCGCGCGATCACGATCGAGCCGACGATCCCCATCAGCGGATCGAGCCAGACCCAGCCGAGATAACGGCCGGCCAGCAGCGCGACGATCGCCAGCACCGAGGTCAGCGCGTCGGCGAGCACGTGCACGTAGGCGGAGCGCAGATTGTTGTCGCTGCCGTGCGCATGGCCGTGATGATGAGGGTGAGCGTGCGCATGATCGTGACCATGACTGTGACCGTGCCCGTGGTGGCTATGGTCCGCATGGCCGCCGGACAGCAGCAGCGCGCTGACGATATTCACGACGAGGCCGATGGCGGCGATGATCGCGGCCTCGCCGAACGCGACGCCGGTCGGATGGATCAGCCGGAACGCCGATTCGATCCCGATGCCGAGCGACACCAGCGCGAGAATCACCGCGGACGTAAAGCCGGCGAGCTCGCCCACTTTGCCGGTGCCGAAGCTGAAATCGCGGTTGGTCGAGTTGCGTCTCGCGTACGCGTACGCGAGCGCGGCGATGCCGAGCGCGCCCGCATGCGTGGCCATATGGAAGCCGTCGGCGAGCAGCGCCATCGAGCCGGTCAGATAACCGGCGGTGATTTCGCCGATCATCATGATCAGCGTCAGCGCGACGACCGAGCGGGTGCGCCGCGCGTTTTCGTCGTGCGAACTGCCGAGATACGAATGCTCGTGCGCGTAACGGATGCTGCTGGAATCAGTCATTTCAAACCTACTTCGAATAACGGCGGATCGCCGTGAGTAATGCATCGACGCCTTGCTTGCGCTGGCTCGCGGTCAGGTCCGGATGCGCGACGTGTTCGAGCGCATGCGCCTCGACGATCTCGTCGAGCAGACCGTTCATCGCGCCGCGCGTCGCGGCCACCAGATGCAGAACCTTCTCGCAATCGGCGTCCGACTCCAGCGAGCGCTCGATGGCCTGCACCTGGCCGGCGATCCGGCGAACCCGCTTCAGAAGATCGTCTTTTTGTGCACTGAGATGTGACATAGGTATACCCCCTAGGGGTATGGAGAATAGCATGGAATGGCTGTGCCCCGCTTACGCGGTGCGGCCGGCATCTGGCACGAACAGTGCGTCCCACGAGCATCCGGGCGGCGAATGCGACCGATCGCGCTGCCCGATTGCAACGACCCTTGCCAAGGAGAACGCGGATGAAGACAGCGACGATAGGCGCAGCGTTGATGCTCGCGGCGGCGGCGGGGGCCGTGGTCCAGCCGGCGGCAGCGCAGGACGATCTCGCGAGCGCCCCGCGCGGCGTGCTGAGCGCGGTCCAGCCGGTGCGTATGACGGCCGAGATCGTCGCGATCGATGCCGGCAACCGCTCGCTGACGCTGAAGGGTCCACGCGGCGACGTCGCGATCGTGCTCGTGAGTCAGCAGGTCGCCGGCTTCGAGCAACTGAAGATCGGCGACCGCGTCGACGTGCTGTACAGGAACGCGCTGCTGACGAAGGTCGAGAAGGCCGGCGGCGCGGGTAAGAAGAGTCGCGAGCGCGCCGACCGGCAAAGCATCACGCCGGCTTCGGGCGGCTATGAAGCGGCGCGCCAGACCGAAGTGCTCGCGACCGTGCAGAAGATCGATCGCAACGAGCGTCGCGTGACGTTGCGCGGCGCGTCGCAGACGCAGACCTATGAAGCGGCGCCCGGCGTCGATCTGAACGGGCTGAAGGTGGGCGATACCGTGCATGCGGCGTTTGTGTCGGCGGCGGCGGTGGAGGTGACGCCGGCCGGGCAGTGAGTGCTTGTGGACTCTTGTAAATCCGCTTACACGAGCGCGCCGCAAACTATGTCGAAAGATGTCGCGAAGCCCGCGAATCGCCCGAAAACCCTTGCTGGGCGGGGCTTCAATGCGGTGGCCGCACGGTGAAACAGCGTGACATATCTTCCCGGATGATTTCCCCGGCAGCTCCTTCTATAGTCCGTTCGTCGCCACACCGCAGTGACGCAAGTGGCCCGAATCCAGCAAGGACATACCGTGAAAAATCGTTCGTTCGCAGGTTTCTTCAACGCCGATGCCAACGTGGCCGGCGTCGCTCGTGACGCGGCGGCTTGCACCGCGGCATCAGTTTCGCCGGCGTTCAGCGGCCGCCGCGCGCTGCGCCAACTGGTGCTCGGCGCGGCCGCCGCGGTGTTCGCGTTCGGCAGCGCGTCGGCGTTCGCGTGGTCGGGACACGGCACCGCGTACACGTCGCGCGGCGCCTATAACGGCGGCCACTACGGCTCGTGCGGCGGCGGCAGCTGCACGCATGCGGGTGGCGTCGCTGGCCCGTACGGCGGCTTCGCGAGCAACACCGGCACGGTCACGCGGACCGCGCCCGGCCAGTTCTCGAACTCGGGCACCGCGACCGGCCGCTACGGCAACTCGGTGCAGCATTCCGGCGACACCAGCTGCGCGGGCGGTTCGTGCTCGCACACCGGCTCGCTGACCGGCCCGGACGGCAAGAGCGCGACGACTTCCGGCGATGTCACCCGCACGGCGCCGGGTCAGTATTCGTCGTCGGGCTCGGTCACCGGCGCGAACGGCAATACCTACGGCCATTCGGCGGCGACCAGTTGCGCGGGATCGACCTGCGCGCGCTCGGGCACGGTGACGGGCCCCGACAACGGCAGCGTCTATCACTCCGGTTCGGCGACGCGGGTCGCGCCCGGCGTCGTGACCACGTCGACGAGCGTGACCGGCACGCACGGCAATACGGTGAGTTCGAGCGGCACGGTGGTGACGGGCGGGGTGGTGGTGGCCGGCGGCACGACGACGGGGACCACGGTGGTGGTCGCGCCGAAGCCGGTGGTCGTTGCGCCGCCTCCGGCGGCTGCCGTGGTGGTGACGCCGCCGCCGCCGGCCGCGGTGGTTGTCACGCCGCCGCCCGCGCCGGCTGTCGTCGTGGCGCCGCCGGTCGCGTATGTGCCGCCGAAGCCGGTGGTGGTTGTGCCGCCGCCGGCTGTGTATGTGGCGCCCAAGCCCGTGGTCGTGACGCCCGCGCCGGTTGTCTACGTGGCACCGAAGCCTGTCGTGGTCACGCGTGCGCCGGTCTACGTTGCGCCGCGGGCCGTGTACGTCGCGCCGCGTCCGGTGTATGTCGCTCCCGCGCCTCACGCCGCTGTGTGGGTGCCCGCGCATTGGGTGGGCCGCGTGTTCGTGCCGGCGCACTGGGCCTGATGATGAGCGCGGCCAGGTGGGTAAGCGCGCGGGTTGTTCCGGCGCGCTTGCGTCGTGGCGGCCAACCCGCGGCGCTCGCCGCGTTCGTCGTCGCGACGCTGCTCACGCTCAGCGCTTTCGTCGCCGCAAACTACTTCATTGCGGCTGCGGCGAGTCCCGCCGCGCAGGATTGCTCCGCGCGCTACGCCGCCTTGCTCGATCTCGCGGAACTCGTGCGGCGCGACGGTAAGTCATCCGAAGTGGTAATGCGCGGGTTGAGCGAGCGGGGCGGCGCGATGCGCGACTGTTTGCCTTCGACGCGCGGTGAGCGCGCATCGCCAGCGCATTGAACATCGCCGCGATTGTCGAACCGCGATCCTGACGAAAGCGGCGACGCAGGCAGGCGAGCTAAAAGCTAAACCGATTGCTCACGCTGCCGCGTCAAATCGCATTCGAGAAACACCGCGCCGGGAATCGGATTGAACACGTATGCATCGATCGGCTCGAAGCCGAGCGACGCATACAGTCCCAGCGCCGCCTGCATCGTCGATAACGTGTCGAGCCGCATGCGCCGATAGCCGGCCTGTTTCGCGGCCGCGCAGATCTGCGTGGCGAGTTGCCGTCCCACGTGCAGACCGCGTCCGGCCGGACGCACATACAGCCGCTTCATTTCGCAGACGGTGTCGTCGAGCGGCCGCATCGCGACGCAACCGACGATCTCGCCGTCGTCACGGCTCGCGAGCAGCACGCGCCCGCGCGGCGCCGCGAATTTGCCCGGCAGACCGGCGAGTTCGGCATCGAATTGCTGGAAGCCCAGATCGATGCCGAGACTCTCCGCGTATTCGCGGAAGATGCTGCGCACGTCGTCGAGTTGGTCGGGGAAACGGGCGGTGTGAAGGTGGATCATGCGCAAGTCGAAACGGGTGAGCGGGATTGGCGAGCGGGCAGTTTAGCGCAGCGCAATCATTCGAGCCGCAGCGGAAACCGGATCTCGAACGTCGTGCCCACGCCCTCGCGCGACCGGAATTCGATCTGCCCGCCGAGCACGCGGCTCAGCTCCTTGACGATCGCAAGTCCCAGTCCGGTGCCGGGAATATCGTCGCCGGCCGCGCGCTCGAATTCGTCGAACACGCGTTCCGCGTCGGCGGGCGCGATGCCGACGCCGGTGTCGGCCACCCGGATCGCCCAGTGTTCGGCATCGCGCAGCGCGAAGCGCAATTCGACCTGCCCGGACTTCGTGTATTTGATCGCGTTCGACAGCAGGTTGACCGCGATCTGCTTGAGCTTCAGGCGATGCGACGTGACGACCGGCAGCGCCGCGTCGAACGAGCTGTGCAACGTGAGTCCCTTTGCTTCGATCGACGGCCGCGTCGAGACCACCAGTTCGTCGTACAGCTCGCGCAGATCGACGCTCTCCCGCGCGAGCGGCGCCGAGTCGCCAAGCACGACCGAGTACTCGATCATCTGATCGACCAGCAGCTTCATATCGGCGGCCTGGCGGTTCGCGAGCGTCAGCGCGGTGTCGGCCTTCGACGGCGCCCGCGCGATCAGCTGCAACGCAATCGAAAACGCGTTCAGGAAGTTGCGCAGATCGTGCACGACGCTGCGCGTGATCTGCATCCGCGATTCGTACAGATCGCCGACCAGCCGTTGCTTGAGCGTCAATTCATGATTCGCGCGTTCGAGCTGCCCGGTGTATTCGTCGATCTTGCGATCGCGCTCGCTGACCACTTCCTTGATCGACATGAGCGTGACCATGCTGAACGCCTCGGCGATCAAGCGCCGCGCGCGGCTTTCGTGGCGGCGCGTGAAGGTCTTGTCGAGCACCGCGTATTCGTCGAGCGCATCGGCGAGCACCTGCTGGAACAGATCCAGTTCGCGCACCAGTTCTTCGATCCGATAGCCCTGGCGCCAGCGCACCTTGCCGTGTTTTTTCGCATCGCGTTCGATCGATGTTTCGACGTGCTCAAGATCTTCCGCGGCGAGCGCCGCGCACAGTTCGTCGAGAATGTCCGGCAGATGATCGGCAAGCTGCTGGTAAGTGAGCTTGTCCGCTTCGACGAGATCGACGTCGGCGGCGACCGCCTGCATCCATTGACGCGTGAGCCGATGGCGTTCGGCTTTGACGAATCCTGCAAAACTGCGCAGCGGGGTTACATGTGACTCGGTCATGATGAAAGCGCGGATGAAGTTTCTACAACCTGCGAACGTATCGACGCTACGACTCGCGTCGATACCGCTTCAGCCCCGGCTGCGCGTTTCGCGCGGCCGCGAGAGCGCGCCTGTGCGCAGCGGCAATCCGCGTCATTATCCGCGCAATTGCCGGCTGTGGAACAGGACTTGCGGCGACTCGTCTGACAAGAACATTTTTTTTGCGTCGGCAAAACACGATGCTTTCAATCCTGCTGGTGGACGACGAACCGGAAATCCTCGCCGCGTGGCGGCTGATTCTGGAGAGCGAAGGGTATCAGGTCTGTTGTGCGAGCAACGGGGCCGAGGCGCTCGCGTGTCTGCGCAAACGTATTCCCGACCTGATCGTCACCGACTGGATGATGCCGGTGATGGGCGGCGCCGAGTTCTGCCGGCGGCTAAAGTTGATGCCGGAACTCGCGCGCGTGCCGATTCTCGTCAATACCGCGGTGCCGCCGGCGACCGGCGACGCGCAATGCTGGACCGCGTGCCTGCTCAAACCGATCGGCGCGGACCTGTTTCTGACGACGATCGCGCGATTATGTGGCACACCTCACTGATGCGGGATTGGCAGGATTCCTGCCGGATCCGCTTTCAGAAAATCGACGAATGCTCGCAACGGCGCGGGCACGTGACGATGTCCCGGATAGTACAGAAACGGCCCGGAAAAACGCTGCCACCACGGCTCCAGAATCGCTTCGAGCGCGCCGCTCGCCAGATGCGGACGCAGCATGTCCTCGAACAGATGAATCACGCCGACGCCGGCGATCGCGCAGCTGATCGCGAGGTCGATCGCCGCGCTCGGCCGCACCAGCAGCGGGCCGCTCGGATTCAATTGCAGCAGTTCGCCGTCGCGCTCGAAGTACCAGGTCGGCGTCGCGCCGCCGGCGAATTGACCGCGCAGGCACGCATGCGTGAGTAGTTCGCGCGGATGGCTGGGACGCCCATGCGAGTCGAGATAAGCGGGCGATGCGGCGGTTGCGAAGCGCTGCGCGCGCGCGCCGATCGGCACCGCGATCATGTCCTGTTCGAGCCGCTCGTCGTAACGGATCCCCGCATCGCAACCGGCCGCCAGCACATCGACGAAACCGTCCTCGACCACCACCTCGACACGAATATCCGGGTACAGCTTCAGAAAACGCGCGAGCACGTCGGGCAGCACGATGCGCGCGACGCTGGCCGGCACGTTCAGCTTCAGCGTGCCGGTCGGCTTGTCGCGAAAGCCGTTGAGCACGTCGAGCGCCGCTTCCATTTCGCCGAACAGCGGCGTCAGTTTTTCGATCAGCCGCGCACCGGCCTCGGTCGGCGCGACGCTGCGGGTGGTGCGGTTCAGCAGGCGCAGCCCGAGCTTCGTTTCGAGGCGCCGCACCGCGATGCTCAGACTCGATGCCGACACGCCGCTCACCCGCGCGGCGTCGCGAAAGCCGCCCGCGCGGGCGACCGACACGAAGGCGGCCAGATCGTTGAGTTCCATAGGAATACCGTTCATTTTTTTGAACAACCCGTGCACGTTAGACCGGTTTATTCAACAACGCAATCCGGCGATACTGCGGCTCATCACTTCACAAGGAGATCGTCATGCCGAATTTCAGCTCCACCGACACCTTCCCGTTGGCCGGCCGCAGCGTGCACCGGATGGGTTACGGCGCGATGCAGCTGGCCGGGCCCGGCGTGTTCGGGCCGCCGAAAGATCGCGACGCGGCGCTCGCGGTGCTGCGCGAGGCGGTCGAGTCGGGCGTCGATCACATCGATACCAGCGACTTTTACGGGCCGCACGTGACCAACCAGCTGATTCGCGAGGCGCTGCACCCGTATCCGCGCGAGCTGACGCTGGTCACCAAGGTCGGCGCGGTGCGCGACAGCGCCGGCGGGTGGCTGGCGGCGCAGGAGCCGGCCGACCTCGAACGCGCGGTGCACGACAATCTGCGCAACCTCGGGCTCGATGCGCTCGACGTGGTCAACCTGCGCGTGATGGGCAACGTGCATGCGCCGAGCGAAGGGTCGATCGAACAGCAGGTGAGCGCGCTGGCGCAATTGCAGCAACGCGGGTTGGTGCGCCATCTCGGGCTGAGCAATGTGACGGCCGCGCAGATCGAGGAAGCGCAGCGCATTACGCCGATCGTCTGCGTGCAGAACCACTACAACCTCGTGCACCGCGACGACGATGCGTTGATCGCCGCGCTCGGCGCGCAAGGCATTGCGTATGTGCCGTTCTTTCCGCTCGGCGGCTTTACGCCGATTCAATCGTCGGCGCTATCGGAGCTGGCGCGTGAACTCGATGCGACGCCGATGCAGCTCGCGCTCGCGTGGCTATTGCATCGGGCACCTAACATTCTGCTGATTCCGGGGACGTCGTCGGTTGGGCATCTGCGCGAGAACCTGCAGGCCGCGCGGTTGAAGCTCAGCGATGCGACGCTCGATGCGCTGAATGCGATTGGTGGTGAGGGTGGCGCGCATTGACTAGCGGCCACGCCGCTTGCTCACACCGACGCCGCAATAAACTCCCGCAACCACTGATGCGCGGGATCGCGATGCACGCGCTCGTGCCATAGCATCGCCATTTCATAGCCCGGTACTTCGACCGGCGGTTCGACCGTACAGAGAGCGGTCGAACCGCGTACGAGACGCGCGGGCAGCATGCCGACGAGATCGGTGTTCGCGAGCACCGACTGCATGAACAGAAAGTGCGGCACCGACAGCACGACCTTGCGCGCGAGTCCGACCTTCGCGAGCGTCTCGTCGGTGACGCCAAAAAAGCCGCCGCCGTCCGGCGACACGATCACGTGTTCGAGTTTGCAGAACTGCGCGAGGGTGGGCCGGCGCTTGAGCTTCGGATGACCGGCGCGGCCGACCAGCAGATAGCGCTCGGCGAACAGCACGCGGCGGCGCAAACCCTCGGGCGCGCCTTCGCTGGTATGAAAGCCGATATCGATCTCACCCTGTTCGGCCTGGCGCGCGAGCCGCGGCGGCGCCGCCTCGACGATCGCCAGACGCGTGCCCGGCGCGGCCGCGCGCAGGCCGGCGAGCATCGGCAGGATGATCGTCGATTCCGCGTAGTCGGTCGCGGCGATGCGCCAGCTATGCGTGGCCGCGGCCGGATCGAACGGACTGGCGGGCGCGACCGCGCGTTGCAGCGCGCCGAGCGCATCGCGCAACGGTTCGCGCAACGCCTCGGCGCGGGCGGTGGGGCGCATTCCGCGCGGGCCCGGCAACAGCAGCGGATCGCCGAACAGCTCGCGCAGCTTGGCCAGATGCACGCTGACCGACGGCTGCGAGAAGTTCAGCCGCTCGGCGGCGCGCGTGACGTTGTGCTCTTCGAGCAGCATATCGAGCGTGACCAGCAGGTTGAGGTCGAGACTGCGGAGATTAAGCACGGTAATACCTGATATGTTGGTAATTCATTTCCAATATACCTCGGCGGCGCCTATCGTGAGGACTTTCAGCCACGAAGGTCTCATCATGAACGTACTCGTCGTCTATGCGCATCCCGAGCCGAAATCGTTGAACGGTTCGCTGAAGGATTTCACGGTCCGCCATCTCGAACGCGCGGGCCATACCGTGCAGGTGTCCGATCTCTACGCGATGAACTGGAAAGCGTCGCTCGATGCGGACGATAGCCGTGAGCGGCTCAGCAGCGAGCGCTTTTATCCGTCGCAGGAATCGAAGCATGCGTTCGAAAACGGCTTGCAGAGCGAGGACATCGCGCGCGAGCAGGACAAGCTGAAGTGGGCCGATGCGGTGATCTTCCAGTTTCCGCTGTGGTGGTTCTCGATGCCGGCGCTGATGAAAGGCTGGATCGAACGGGTGTATGCGTATGGTCTCGCGTACGGCGTCGGCGAGCATTCCGATGCGCGCTGGGGCGAGCGTTACGGCGAGGGCAAGTTCGCCGGCAAACGCGCGATGCTGGTCGTGACGACCGGCGGCTGGGAGTCGCATTACAGCGCGCGCGGCATCAATGGTCCGATCGACGATCTGCTGTTTCCGATCCAGCACGGCGTGCTTTATTACCCGGGCTTCGACGTGCTGCCGCCGTTCGTCGTCTATCGCACGAGCCGGGTCAATGACGCGAAATATGGTGAGGTGAGCGAAGCACTTGGGCAGCGGCTCGATGCGCTGTGGACCGATGCGCCGATCGCGTTCCGGCAGCAGAACGGCGGTGCTTACACGATTCCGGCGCTGACGTTGCGCGATGAAGTCGCGCCGGGGCAGGTGGGGTTCGCGGCGCACGTCGAAGGGCGCGCAAGCGGGGCGGTGGATCATGCCGCGCAACTTCAGCCGGGTGAGACGGCCGTCATGTCCGCTGCGTGAGATCGCGCCGCGCAAGCGCCTGGGGCGACTATGACCGGTCGCGATTGCGCGCTCGGGTGGCGCCGGTGGCCACCGCGATGCCGAGCAGGATAACGGCGACGATCGCGATGGTGTGCTGCGCGACATGCAGCGTCACCAATGCCCAGGCGACGCCGCCGATAAAAATGAGCCATCCGAGCAGATAGATGATCAGGGTCATCGTTGTCCTCCTTGTGATTTCGGCGAGTAGCGATCAACGAATCTATCCCTAAGCACGTTGCGCGCCTGATGCGGTCGGGCATGCGTGGGCCGATGCCGCGCGGCGGTTGGCTGCGATGGAGAGGGGATATTTCGGGAGTACGTCTTACAGAGACCGGCGCGATGTCGCCGCGCGAGCGAAGTGGCGCAGTGGCGCAGTGGCGCAGTGGCGCAGTGGCGGACCAGCGGCGCTGCGGCGTGAGTGAGTTCGCCGGGACCTGCAGGCCGGCCGGCGAATTACCGATGCTTGAGGTTAAGAAGCGGCGGCGCCAAAGCCGCCTCCCGACTACGCAGGCAAACCCACCTCCCGACTACGCAGGCAAACCCACCGGAATCAGATAAACGATGGTCTGCCCATTCGGCAGCTTGAGCGCGCGCGACGCCTTGGGTCCATCGACGGCGCCCACCGTCACCGCGCCGAGCCCGAGCGTGACGGCCTGAAGCAGGATGTTCTGGGTCGCGTGGCCGACTTCGAGGTCGGCGTACAGATTGGCTCTGCCGCCATACCGCTGCTTCAGCCGGCTCGGCTCCGCGGCCACCGCGATCACGAGCGGCGCGTTGCCGACCGATGCCTGGTCGACGGCAAGCGAGCGCAGCTTCGGGCGCAGGTCGGCCGAGTCCCGCGTTTCGACGCGGTGGCCTTGCGGCAGATAGTGCAGCACCTGAGTGGCGGTCGCCGCGTAAAGCTCCAGCGCGTACAACGCGCCGGCCGACGGCGCCGCGCGCCGGCCGTTCTCCGGATTCGTGATGCCTTGCCCGGCCCAGAACAGTTGGCCGATGGTTTCGATCGGCAATGGGTCGGGTTTGAACGAGCGCACGGAGCGGCGTCGCTGGATCGCGTCCTCCAGCGTGACCGAGCCGGTGACGTTCGGTTTTGCCAACTCGGCTTCATCGGTGAACGGCGCCTGGGCTGCCTGCGCCTCGCTGGTGGAAACCTCGGTCACCTCGACAAGCGCGCTTGCGGCCAGCATGGCCAACACTTCACGACGTTTCATTCGGCATCTCCGTTAGCGAGGGAACAGGCCAATCAGTTGACTTTGGACCAGTGCGAATCTTGTATTTGACATTCCGCGTTTATCTGCCGCGCGGGGCGGTGGGTCGGGAATAAGTGTGGGACAGATTTTCGGATTGCGCCAATGGTTACGGAAAACAAAAACCGCTATTGCGAAAGCATATTTATTCTCGCGATGGCGGAATCGGCTTAATGGCCACGGCAACAACATAATAGGAATTCCGCTGCCGAAATTCACGCTCATATCTCGGGGGCCTTGCGTCGCCCTGAAATATGGTTGTAAGTCCCTATTGCTAAAGTCATCGGCGAGCACCATCCGCGCCGAACCCCGGCGACTTCATTCGGATGCCTGATGGATCGAGGCTGGATCGATGCCGGATCAAGGCAAACGAAAGCAAGCGGGAGCGACCCACGATGAATCCAGTCCGTGCGTTCTGCCTGATATTGATGTCGATAGTGATGCTGACCGCGTCGCCGGTGTGGGCGTTTCAGACCCGCGTCGTCGCGATTCCGAGCGTCGCGATGCATCGCTCGTTCGACGCGACGGTCGTGTTGCCCGATCAATACACACACGGCAGCGGCAGCGCGCGCTTCCCGGTGGTCTACGTGCTGCACGGCTCCGGCGGCGATTACACCGACTGGACCGCGAATTCGCATATCGGCAAGCTCGCCGACCGCTACCACGTGATCCTCGTGATGCCCGACGGCGGTCATGAAAGCTGGTATATCGACAGCCCGGTCGATCCGCGCAGCCGCTATGAAACCTATGTGGGCTCCGAGGTGGTCGGCTATATCGATCTGCATTTCCGCACGATCGCGACCCGGCAGGCGCGCGCGATCACCGGTCTGAGCATGGGCGGCTTCGGCGCGTTGCGTATCGCGCTCGATCGCCCCGATGAATTCGGCGCGGCGGGCAGCATCAGCGGCGCGGTGGACCCGCGCGGCTGTGAAGACGAGCCGGGCATCGAACGGGTATTCGGCGACCCGCTGAAAGATGCCCAGTTCTGGAACGACGAGGCGATCGTCGCGAGCGCGCAGGATTTCGGCCGCGAGCACATCGCGCTGACGATCGATTGCGGCGTGAACGACTCATTGGTGCAATCGAATCGCCTGCTGCACGAGCGGCTCGTCGAACTCGGCGTGCCGCACGATTACGCGGAGCGGCCCGGCGGCCATACCTGGGACTACTGGTCGAATGCGGTCAAGTACCAGGTGCTGTTCTTCGCCGGCGGCTTCAGGCAGGCGGCCCGCGCCGCGAACGGCGCGGCGACCTGACCGGTCACGGTCACGGTCACGCGGCGCCGGCGAGCCCGCAAGGTCCCGCAAGGTCCCGCAACGTCCCCCCAACGCCCCCTCAATCGATCCCATGAAACACCGCGTCGTCCGGCCCGAGATACACGGGCGGACGCCACGCGGCATCGCGCATCGAATGCTGGACCAGTTTCTCGACGCCGAGCAGCACCGCGAAAATCGCCATCCGCACCGGAATGCCGTTGTCGGTCTGGCGGAAGATCGCGAGCCGCGAATCGTGGTTCAGGTCGGTGCTCAGGTCGTTCGCGCCGGGGCGGCTGTCGCGCGGCAGCGGATGCATGATCAGCGTATCGGCGCCGCACACGCTGTCGACCAGCGCCTGATTGATCTGGAAGTCGGGCGTATAGCCTTCGAACGATTCGTTCGCGAAGCGCTCTTTCTGGATCCGCGTCGCGTACACCACGTCGGCGCCCGCGAGCCCGCTGCGCAGATCGTGGGTCTGCTCGATCACGTGGCCGTTGCGCGAAATCTGCTCGAGGATGTACGCCGGCATTTCGAGTTGCGGCGGCGCGATCAGCGTGAACTTGATGCCGCGATACAGCGCCAGCAGCTTGACCAGCGAGTGCACGGTGCGCCCGTATTTGAGGTCGCCGACCAGCGCGATGTGCGCGCCGTCGACGATCTTGCCGAGCCGCGAGAACTCGCGCTGGATCGTGTACAGGTCGAGCAGCGCCTGGCTCGGATGCTCGCCGGGGCCGTCGCCGCCGTTGATCACCGGCACGTTGGTCGCGCGCGCGAACTCTGCCACCGAGCCTTGCTCGGGGTGGCGGATCACCAGCGCGTCGACGTAGCCGCTCATCACGCGGCTGGTGTCGTAGATCGATTCGCCCTTGGCCATCGACGAAAACGTGAAGCCGGTCGTGTCGCACACCGAGCCGCCGAGCCGGCAGAACGCCGCGCCGAAGCTCACGCGGGTTCGCGTGCTGGCCTCGAAGAACAGGTTGCCGAGCACCGCGCCTTCGAGCACGCGCGAGATTTTTCGGCGTCGCGCGATCGGCTGCATGATGTCGGCGACCCGGAACAGCGCCTCGACCGAGTCGCGCGAGAACTGCTCGACCGACAGCAATTGCGGCCGGCCCTCGAACAGGATCTGACTCGCGAGCGACTGCGAATCTACGCTTTGCGTATATTTTTCGCCGGGCTCGCCGTTCGCGACGATCTCCGACACGAAGCGCTCGACGATCTCCGGCATCGCCCGCGATTCCTGCGAGTCGTCCGGCAGCAGCCACGTGTCGAGCGCCCGGCGCGACACGCCGATCCGGCTGGCGAAGGTATCGCGCGTCATGTTCAGGCGACGCATCGCATCGCGGAGGAAGGCTTGTTGCGGAACGCTCATGGCGGCACCTGTCGGAAGAAAGCGGCGGGAGGGGCGGAAGTTCGCGTGTCGTATGTACGCGGTGCGTATATTAGTTTCCCGGCCACGGAAGTCAAGACTTTTTCGAGACAAAACCGCTGCGGACGCCTGCGCAGCGCCCCGCGGCGCGGCTTTCGCGGTTACACTGCCGTTCATGCATTCCGACCCCATGATCCGACTCCGTTCGTCGCTCGCCACCCACGCCGCTCTTTCGAGCGCGGTGAACGCGTGCGCGAACGCCTGCGCGGACCACGTCGGCGCCAAAGCCAAAAAACAGTCGCTCATCTGACCGGAGTGCTGTTCCGTCGTCAGATGTTGCGACGGAACGACCGGTCGACCGCCCTCGCGGCTTTCCCTTCTTCCTCGCAGCGCTGACCGGATTCGATACGGTCGTCATCGAGGTAGAAACATGTCTGATTTCTCGGGTATCTGGATTCCGCTGATCACGCCGTTCGTCGACGGCGCGGTCGATCACGCCGCGTTGCGCGCGCTGGTGCGCCGCTATGCGGACGCCGGCGTGGCCGGTCTGGTCGCGCTCGGCACCACCGGCGAGCCGGCCACGCTCGACGCGGCCGAACAGGACGCGGTGCTCGCGACGATTCTCGACGCCGCGCAGGCCGCCGCGGCGGGCAAAGCAACCGACACCCCGGCAACGGGTATCGCGTCCCGCCGCCCGCTCCCCGTCGTAGCCGGTGTCTCCGGCAACGATACCGCCGCGATGCGCGCGCGGATCGCCGAACTGAACCGTTTGCCGCTCGCCGGTCTGCTGATCGCCGCGCCGTACTACACGCGTCCGGCGCAGCAAGGCATCGTCGCGCACTTCGAGGCGCTGGCCGACGCGAGCGCGCATCCGCTGGTGCTGTACGACATTCCGCAGCGCACCGGCGTGCGGCTCGAACTCGACACCTTGCTGACGCTCGCCGCGCATCCGCGCATCGTGGCGGTCAAGGACTGCGCCGGCTCGCTCGACACCACGCTCGCGCTGATCCGCGACGGCCGCTTGCAGGTGCTGGCCGGCAACGATCTCGATCTCTTCAATACGGTGTGCGCGGGCGGCAGCGGCGCGATTGCCGCGTCCGCGCATTGGCGGCCGGAGCGCTTCGTCGCGCTGTATCGGGCGTTGGTGGAGGGGCGGCTGGAAGAAGGGCGGCGGCAGTTTCACGCGCTGGTGCCGCAGATCCAGCTCGCGTTCGCGGAACCGAATCCGGCGCCGGTCAAGGCGCTGCTCGCGGCAGGAGGGTGGGTGCGCAACGAACTGCGTCTGCCGATGACGCGCGTCAGCGACGCGCTGGCCGAGCGGCTCGCCGCGTTGAGCGAGGAGGCGGCTTAAGCCGCTTAAGCGGCTGTGGAGCGGGGGCCAGCCGTCATCGCCCCCGGCGTCGCAACATCGCGACTCAAGCGTTCCACGTCAACGGCTGCGGATGCGTAATCCCTTCATGCTGCCCATACACATGAGCGAGCCGGTCGCGCCGGCGCTGCAATGCGCGCAGCGTGCGGCTCGCCGCGAGCTGCGCGGACGCGCTGCGATCGAGCGTCGCGAGCATGTTGCGCTCGACGCTCAGCAGCTTGAACGCCAGCACGAGCAGCCCGCTCGCGAGCAGCAGGTCGCCGGCGAATACGAACGCGTAGAGCGCCGACATGGTTTGCGGACTGCCGAGCAGCAGCGACAAATGCGAGCGATTGACCAGCGCGAGCAGGAACGGCAGCGTCGAGTTGAAACAGGCCATCACGCCGCCGATCGTCGCGATCGAACGCGCGGGGCCGAGATTGCCGCGGCGCGGGCGCCACACTTCATAGAGCGTGCCGACGCGGTAGGGCAGGAAGAACAGCGCGATCAACGCGGCGCGCCACAGGATCGGCACGTCGAACGCGAGCAAACCCGCATAGAGCACGCAGAACAGCAGCGACAGCGCGAGCCCGGTGCGCCACGGCGCGCGGCTGCCGAGCAGCTTGCGCAGGCCGGCCCACAGCAGCAGCCGGCATTGCAGCGCCAGCGTCGCGGCGAGCACCGACAGCACATTGCTCTGCCACGTCAGATGCGCAAACACGCACGCCGCCGAGCCGGCATTCAGAAAGAACGCGACGGCCCAGAAGCGGAACGCGACGACCTGCGCGAACATCCGCGACAACGCGGTGGTGAAGACCGCGCAGTATAGAAACGTGACTAGCCACAACGAGGTAAAAGTCGCTACATCGAAAGTCATGAACTCTCCAGCACGGTCTGCCTGTCTTTGTTTATTGGTATGCGTCGCCGGTCCCTGAATGCCCGGATCGTGTCCCCGCCGCGGCGGCAACCGGCAACGTGATTGCTCTGTTTTAATTCCCCGCCCCGTGCGGCGCGCCGCGCCGGTCGATCCGGCCACGGCGGCAACCCGCTCGGGTTGTGCAGCACGCCTCGCTTATGCGGCCATCATTCGTCCCCTGAGCATCGCGCCGAAGTCGTCGGCATTGACCGGCTTGCCGAGCAGGAAGCCTTGCATTTCGTCGCACATCATCGAGCGCAGCTTGTCGAGCTGCGATTGCGTTTCGACGCCCTCGGCGACCACGTCCATTTCCAGCGAGTGCGCGAGCGCGATGATCGCCGATACGATCGCGCTGCCTTCCGGCCCGTGCGAGTCGAGCCCGTTGGTGAAGAAGCGATCGATCTTCAGCTGCTTCACGCGAAACCGCTGCAGATACGCGAGGCTCGAATAGCCGGTGCCGAAATCGTCGATTGCGATCTCGAAGCCGCTCGCCTGGAACGCGCGGATCACTTCGATCGTGCGCGCCGCGTCCTGCATCGCGACGGTCTCGGTGATTTCGAACATCAGCTGCTCGCACTCGACCCCTTCGCTGCGCACGATCTCCAGCATCGTCTCGACCAGATCCGGTTGCAGCAACTGACGCGGCGACAGGTTGATCGCCACTTTCATCGCCGGCAGACCCTGGTCGATCCAGCCGCGAATGCGCCGGCAGGTTTCGCGCGCGACCCAGTAGCCGATCTGCACGATCTGCCCGGAACGCTCGGCGATCGGAATGAATTCGAGCGGCGTCAGCGCGCCCATCTGCGGATCGTTCAGGCGGATCAGCGCCTCGGCGCCCGCGAGCGTGTCGCCGCCGGCCTGAAACTTCGGCTGGAACTCGAGCGAGAAGCGGTTGTTGGCGAAGCCTTCGTGCAGCGCGTGCTGGATCTGCAGCGTGCGCGTCGCCGCCTCGTTCATGCTGCGCTCGAAGAAACGGTAAGTGCCGCGGCCCGCGCGCTTGGCTTCGTACATCGCCGCGTCCGCGTGCTTGAGCAGCGTTTCGACGCTGTCGCCGTCCTGCGGATAGTGCGCGATGCCGATGCTCGGCATCACCTGCAGCGGCTGCGCGTCGCTCCAGGTGCCGCGGCGCATCCGTTCGAGCACGCCGTTGGCGAGCGCGGCCGCGTCGTCGCGGGTCGCGAGGTTTTCCGCCAGCACGACGAACTCGTCGCCGCCGAGCCGCGCGACGGTATCGCTCGCGCGCACGCACTGTTCGAGGCGGCGCGCGAACGCGACCAGCACCTCGTCGCCGGCCGAGTGGCCGAGCGAATCGTTGATCGTCTTGAAGCCGTCGAGGTCCATGAACAGCACCGCGAACGACGTGTGCTGGCGCCGCGCGTGGCCGATCGCGCTGTCGATCCGCTCGGTGAGGGTCGCGCGGTTCGGCAGGCCGGTCAGCGCGTCGAGCGTCGCGAGTCGCACGATCTGGCCGTTCAGCTTCGATACCGCGCCGAGCAGGAAGGTGGTGCGCACGTCGAAGCGCGACAGCATCAGCGTGACCGTCAGGATTGCGAACGTAAACAGCAGCACGAGGGTCGCGAGCCAGGTCGAGTCGATGCCGTTGGCCGCGCCGCAGATCGCGCCGGGCGCGAAATCGGCGGCGGCCATGCCCGCGTAGTGCATGCCGCTGATCGCGACGCCCATCACCAGCGCGGCAGCGAAACGTTTGCGCGCGAGATGGCGGGTGTTTTCGTTACTGAGCGCGCGCGCCATCCAGAGCGCCGCGCTCGATGCGCCGATCGCGATCGCCAGCGACGCCGCGAACCAGCCCGGTTGATAGCTGATCGACGGCGCCATCCGCAGCGCCGCCATCCCGGTGTAGTGCATGCCGGCGATGCCCAGGCCCATCAGCACGCCGCCGAGCAACAGATGGCCCGGCGTCAGGCGCGCGCGGGTGGTCATGCAGAGCGCGAGGTACGACGCGCCGATCGCCAGCGCGAGCGACCACGCGGTCGGCCCGAGGTCGTAGCCGAGCGGGATCGGCAGCGAGAACGCGAGCATCGCGACAAAGTGCATCGACCAGATGCCGACGCCCAACGCCAGCGCGCCGCCGAGCCGCCACGCGTGGCGCCGCGGCGCCGACGCGAGCAGGAAGATGCGCCCGGTCAGGTCGAGCGCGGTGTACGACGCGAGGGTCGCCACCGCGAACGAAATCGCCACGAGCCAGTAATTGTAAGAACTCTGCATAGTCTGTCGGACCGCGGGTAGGGGTGCGGCTGGACATGTTATCGGCAAAATGCGGGATTTATTTAGACTATTTGAGATGGGGCGGGAAGTGT
>NZ_MSDV01000040.1 GCF_001931485.1 Burkholderia sp. SRS-W-2-2016
AGCGGGAGACGAGGCTCGAACTCGCGACCTCAACCTTGGCAAGGTTGCGCTCTACCAACTGAGCTACTCCCGCATTGCACTGCATTTACTGCTACTTCTTTACTGCGTCTCCGGTGTTTCGCGTTGCGTGCATCGGAGAAACGAGATT
The DNA here is from genome assembly GCF_001931485.1 of Burkholderia sp. SRS-W-2-2016. Taxonomy (GTDB): domain Bacteria; phylum Pseudomonadota; class Gammaproteobacteria; order Burkholderiales; family Burkholderiaceae; genus Paraburkholderia. The sequence goes on from NZ_MSDV01000040.1 coordinate 149, forward strand.
ATGGAGAACCGACTGAAACGTGTCAACCCCCTTTGTACAACTCTTTTAAAGAAATTATTTCCCTCATCGTTGCACGAGGTTCGAGCACACTTTTGCTCCCCCTCGCCGCTATGTTCACGACGACGTTTCCGACCTCAGGCGATGCCACCGCGCTCGCGAATCTGCGGCCATGCGAGCTTCATGTAGTAGAGCATCGACCAGATCGTCAGGAACGCGGCGAGATAGATCAGCCACAGGCCCCACACGCGCGTATCGACCGCGATGCCCGCGCCGAGCCGCAGCGGACCGTAGAACAGCAGCATCGGAATCGCGATCATCTGGCACGCGGTCTTGAACTTGCCGAGCGAGTTGACCGCAACGCTCTTCGACGCGCCGATCTGCGCCATCCATTCGCGCAGCGCCGAGATCGCGATTTCGCGTCCGACGATCACCAGCGCAATCGCCGAATCGATCCGCGACAGTTGCACGAGCACGAGCAGCGCGGCCGTCACCATCAGCTTGTCGGCGACCGGATCGAGAAACGCGCCGAACGCGGAAGTCTGATTCCATTTGCGGGCGAGAAAGCCGTCGAACCAGTCGGTGAGCGCGGCCAGTATGAAGATCGTCGCGGCCGCGAGGTTGCGGTGCGCGGGGCTCATCATCATGTCGGGCAGATAGAACACACCGACGACCAGCGGAATCAGCACGATTCGCAGCCAGGTCAGGAAGATCGGGAAATTAAACGGCATGTGGGCAGGCGCAGCGTCGGACGAGTGAGTTGCAATTGTGCCGTGTCGCCGTGCCTGCCACAAGCAAGCCGGCGCGGCTGTGCACGCGGCCGGCTCGGGCCCGGCGCTTGCCGCGCGCGGCGGCGGTCGGGCGGCGATGGATGCGCCGGCCCGCTCACGCGCCGCCGGACCAAGCCGCGCGCGGCGCGCGGCGACTCACCGCGAAGCGAAGCTCAATGCAGTTGCCGGTAGATCTGCTCGGCGAGCGCCTGCGAAATGCCTTCGACGCTCGCGAGATCCTCGACGCTCGCGGCCACCACCCCGCGCAGTCCGCCGAAGCGCGCGAGCAGCCGCTGACGCCGCTTCGCGCCGACCCCTTCGAGTTCCTCGAGCCGCGAGGTCTGGCGGGTCTTGCCGCGCTTCGCGCGCATACCGGTGATCGCGAAGCGGTGCGCTTCGTCGCGAATCTGCGCGACCAGCATCAGCGCGGCGCTTTCCTTGCCGAGTTCGAGCGGCGTGCGGCCGTCGGCGAAAATCAGCGTTTCGAGGCCGACCTTGCGGCCCTCGCCCTTCGCGACCCCGACCAGCATGCCGGTATCGAGCCCGAGTTCGGTGAACACCTGGCGCGCGATTTCCACCTGCCCCTTGCCGCCGTCGATCAGCACGATGGTCGGCAGCGTGCCGCCGGCCGCGGCCGGTTCGGCGGCATCGGCGGCGAGCGACGGCTCGGCGGCCGCGTCGCTTTGCGATTCGGCCGCCGCATCGGCGGCATTGGCGGCGGCCTGCTCGACCATCTTCTCGTAGCGGCGCGTCAGCACCTGGCGCATCGCCGCGTAGTCGTCGCCGGGCGTGATGCCGGTGATGTTGTAGCGGCGGTACTCGGACGACTGCATCTTGTGATGGTGATAGACCACGCACGAGGCTTGGGTCGCCTCGCCCATCGTGTGACTGATGTCGAAACATTCGATGCGCAGATGCGCGAGGTCGTCGCACTCCATCCCGAGCGTGTCGGTCAGCGCGCGCGTGCGGGCCTGCTGCGAGCCCTGCTCCGACAGCAGTCGCGCGAGCGCGAGCCGGGCGTTCTGCTCGGCCATCGCGAGCCATGCGCGGCGTTGGCCTTGCGGCTGGCGCAGCACGGTCACCTTGTGGCCCGCCTGTTCGATCAGTACGTCGACCAGTTCACGTCCCGGCGCGTGGCTGACGACCAGCACCGGCGGCACGCGATTGCCCAAGTAGTGCTGCGCGATGAACGCTTCGAGCACCTCGGCTTCGATGCCGCCCGGCGCGCGGCCTTTGCGGCGTTTTGTGGCTGGGGCGGATGCGTCGGGGGTGGTTGCGTCTGCGTCTGCGTCTGCGTCTGCGTCTGCGTCTGCGTCTGCGTCTGCGTCTGCGTCTGCGTCTGCGTCTGCGTCAGTGTCGTCGAGGTCGGCGTCTTCGTCTTCCGCGGGCATGTCCCGCGCGATCGCGAGTGCATCCACGGCCGCCGCCGCGTGCGCCGCGTCGTTCACGCGCGCTTCGGCCTGCACAATCGGCACCGGCCAGTCGGCCGCTCCCGCGTCTGCGTCACCGTCTTCCAGCCCGCCTTCGTCGGCGGTCAATGCGCTCTCCACGTGAGTCGGGAAATACGCCTTGTCACCGAGATGCCGGCCGCCGCGCACCATCGCCAGATTCACGCACACGCGGCCGCCCAGCGCGACCACCGCGAGAATGTCGACATCGCTATCGCTGCCGACTTCGATCGCCTGCTGATGCAACACCGTCGACAGCGAACTCATCTGGTTGCGCACCGCCGCCGCCTGCTCGAACTTCAGCTCGCTCGCGAACGCGTGCATCTTCTGCTCGAGCTCCTTCATCACCTCGCCCTGGCGGCCGAGCAGGAAGCGCGCGGCGTTGCCGACGTCGCGCGCGTAATCCTCTTCGCTGATATTGGCGACGCACGGCGCGGTGCAGCGGCCGATCTGATGCAGCAGACACGGCCGCGTGCGGTTGTTGAACACCGAGTCCTCGCAGGTGCGCAACTGGAATACGCGCTGCAGGATCTGGATGCTCTCGCGCACCGCCCACGCGCTCGGGAACGGCCCGAAGTACTGGTTCTTGCGATCGACCGAACCGCGGTAATACGCCATGCGCGGAAACTTGTGGCCGGTCAGCTTCAGATACGGATACGACTTGTCGTCGCGAAACAGAATGTTGTAGCGCGGCGCAAGCGCCTTGATCAGATTGTTTTCGAGCAGCAGCGCCTCCGCCTCGGAGCGCGTAACGGTCGTCTCGATGCGCGCGATGCGCGTGACCATCATCGCGATGCGCGGCGACAGCTGGGTCTTCGTGAAGTAGCTCGATACACGCTTTTTCAGATCGCGCGCCTTGCCCACGTAGAGCACCGCGCCGCCCGTGTCGTAGTAGCGGTAGACGCCGGGCAGATGCGGCAGTTGGGCGAGCACTTTTTTCGGCTCGAAAGCGTCGGTTGCTGCGGATTCGGTCATGCGGGGTCGTTTGGGTGGGACGGTGTCGCGCTCGATGTGGCTCGGTGTCGCTTAATTTCGTCGTTGTCTCGTCCGTTGTCTCGTAGAGGCGCCGGGCGTGGCATCACGGTCGCGCATCGGGCAACGCACCCGGCGGGCCGCTCGTCGTGCCAGAGTCGTGCTCGAAGCGCTCGGAATGGTCGCGCGCGATCGCGAGCGAGGCTTTAGAATCGCCAGTTTAGATCATTCCGCGTGGCTTCGAACCCGCTTCGCGTCGCCGGAGCCGGCCGCTGCCCGAACCGCCATGTCCGCCGTCCCGCCCGCTTCCGGAACCTCCGCCGCGCCCACCAGCCCGGCCGCTCTCACCACCCCGATCGCCTGCGATATCTTCTGCGCGGTCATCGACAATTTCGGCGACATCGGCGTGTGCTGGCGTCTGGCGCGCCAGCTCGCCGGCGAGCACGGCTGGCAGGTGCGGGTGTTCGTCGACGATCTGCATGCGTTCAGGAAGCTGTGCCCGTCGCTCGACACCACTCGCGCGCGTCAGACGCTCGACGGCATCGTCATCGAACACTGGCACGAACCGGCGCACGCCGGCGACACGCTCGAAGTCGCCGACGTCGTGATCGAAGCATTCGCGTGCGAGCTGCCGCCGGTCTACATCGCCGCGATGGCCGAACGCCCGCGCGCGCCGCTGTGGCTGAACCTGGAGTATCTGAGCGCCGAGGACTGGATCGCCGACTTCCATCTGCGGCCGTCGCCGCATCCGCGCTATCCGCTCAGCAAGACGTTCTTTTTCCCGGGCCTCGGCCCCGGCACCGGCGGCGTGCTGAAAGAACGGCATCTCGACGCGGCGCGCGCCGCGTTCGAAGCGTCGGCCGAGGCCCGTTCCCAATGGTGGCGCGCGAGCACCGGCCACCCGCCGCCGCCCGCCGACGCCACGGTCATCTCGCTGTTCGCATACGAGAATCCGGCCGTCGACAGCCTGCTCGAACAATGGCGCGACAGCGCGAACCCGATCGTGCTGCTGGTCCCCGAAGGCCGCATTTCCGGCGCACTCGCGCGCTTTTTCGGGCTGCCGTCGTTCGCGGCGGGCAGCCACGCGACGCGCGGCAACCTGACCGCGCACGCACTCGCGTTCACCGAACAGCCCGGCTACGACGCGCTGCTGTGGGCCAGCGACGTCAATTTCGTGCGCGGCGAAGATTCGTTCGTGCGCGCGCAATGGGCCGCGAAACCGTTCGTCTGGCACATCTATCCGCAGGCGGACGATGCCCATCTGCCGAAACTCGACGCCGCCCTCGCCCACTACACCCGCACGCTGCCGGCCGCCGCGCGCGGCGCGCTCGAGCGCTTCTGGCACGCGTGGAACGGCAATGGTCAACCGGACTGGGCGCAATTCCAGCGCCATTACCCGGCACTGAAGCAGCGCGCCGCCGGTTGGGCGGCCGAACTCGCGCAAGTCGGCGATCTCGCCGGAAATCTGACCTTGTTCGCAAAAACTCAGTTAAAATAAGCGGTTATCCAACGGCCGACGACGCAAGCGCGGCCCGATTTCCGCAGCACCCTCATGGTCAGCCACGCTGGCCAGTCCCCCAGTGGAAAGACGTATGCGTGCCCCAACCTTCGGGCCGGCACGCGAATGTCAAAAAAGGGACGTAGGGTGATGGCTTCACGGATCGGCGCCACTCGTGTACACGCCCGCACAGGGTAAAAATCAGGTAACGGACAGGTGGACTGGCCGGGCACCGGCGGGCTGCAAAAGGCGGCCCCCACCCGGATTTCCGCCGCGAGCCGGCCCCGTTTCACGCATCCCAGCCAGCATCGCCGTTTCGTCACGGCGCGCGGCAGGCGGTGAGCGAAACGCCGAAGCCGCTTGCGCCGTATGCCGTTGAGCAACAGTTAGCTATTTATCTCGTACAGGACAGTTTTATGAAGACCGCACAGGAACTCCGCACCGGCAACGTCGTGATGATCGGCGCTGACGCCATGGTCGTGCAGAAGGCCGAATACAACAAGTCGGGCCGCAACTCCGCCGTCGTCAAGATGAAGTTCAAGAACCTGCTGACCGGCGCAGGCATGGAAACCGTGTACAAGGCAGACGACAAGTTCGACGTCGTCGTGCTCGAGCGCAAGGAAGTGACCTACTCGTACTTCGCCGACCCGATGTACGTGTTCATGGACGCCGACTACAACCAGTACGAAGTCGAAGCCGAAATGATGGGCGACGCACTGCACTACCTCGAAGACGGCATGGCTTGCGAAGTCGTGTTCTACAACGAGAAGGCGATCTCGGTCGAACTGCCGACCACGCTGGTCCGCGAAATCATCTATACGGAACCGGCTGTCAAGGGCGATACGTCGTCGGGCAAGGTGCTGAAGAACGCCAAGCTGAACACCGGCTTCGAACTGCAGGTGCCGCTGTTCTGCAACATCGGCGACAAGATCGAAATCGATACCCGTACGCACGAGTACCGCAGCCGCGCGTAAGCGCCTGCGCGCAACAGCGCAACACCCCGCCAGCGCCGGTACTCCGCCGGCCTGCATAAAAAAAGCGCCCAATTTTGGGCGCTTTTTCTTTTCTGTCTCTGTCGGTGTGGTTCAGGAAAACTTTACCGGCGACTGTCTCAAAATTACTATCGTCGAGCGGTGGATTTCGCACTTCGCGATGAGCAAGTCGTTGATCCACATCAACAAATGTTTTTGGCACGGTCTCTGCTTGCCTCAGAAGAAGCTAGCACCGTTTATTTCCAAATTCGGGAGGCACCGTGAACCACGACATCGCAGAAGGCAAGTGGAAACAGATGGTCGGTAAAGCGAAGGCCGCATGGGGCGAACTGACCGACGACGAACTGACCAAGGCCGAAGGCCGCGCCGACCGGCTCGCCGGTCTGATTCAGGAGCGTTATGGCAAGACCCGTGAGCAGGCCGAGTTGGAAGTGCGGCGGTTTTTCGATAGCAACCGGGATTTCTGACAGAGCCGGTGCAGGAACTACAGGCATCGTCGCCGCGACCGCCACGGGCGCGGCCGGACGGTGGCCTGTCGCTCCGCCGTTCCGGGCCCGCTGTACTGCCCTGTCGTCGAGCCCCAGAGCCTGCGCCGCGCCGCTGACCGAGCGGCGCACCGGGTATTTCATTCATTCATAAAATTGCGCTCGCCATGCCACACGCACTGATTGTTGAAGACGATCCCAATAGCCTGTCCGGCCTGTCCGCGATACTGGCGGCCGACGGCTTTTCCGTCGATACCGCGACCACGCTCGCCGAAGCCCGCACGGCGCTGACCCGCTTCATTCCGGACGTCGTGCTGGTCGACTTGAACCTGCCGGACGGCAGCGGCCTCGATCTGCTGCAGCATCTGCCCGCCCATCCGCCAGGCGGCGCATTGCCGGTGATCGTGATGACCGGCAACGCGACGGTCGAGAGCGCGATCGAGGGCTTGCGGCACGGCATCTGGGACTATCTGCTGAAGCCGGTCAATATTCCGCGCCTGCGCAGCCTGCTCGCTCGGATCCCGCGCCCGTACGAACTGACCGAGGAAGTGCAGACGCTGCGCGCGTCGCTGCGTCAGTTGGGCCGCTTCGGCTCGATGCTCGGCCGCAGCAGCACGATCCAGCACGTGTACGACACGATCGAGCATCTCGCGCCGACCGAGGCCGCCGTGCTGATCTGGGGCGACGCCGGCACCGGCAAGCAGGTCGCCGCGCGCACCCTCCACGAGATGAGCCGTCGCCGCAAGGGTCCGTTCGTCACGTTCGATTGCCGCAGCGCGGCCGTCGCCGCACTGAACCGCTCGCTCGACAGCGTGATGTTCGGCCACGAACGCGGCGCGTTCGGCGGCGCCGAGCAGCGCGAGCCGGGGCTGTTCGAACAGGCGAGCGGCGGCACGCTGTTCATCAACGAGATCTGTGAGCTGCCGCGCGCGCAGCAGGAAGCGCTGCTGCGTGCGCTCGATTCGCAGACCTTCATGCGGGTCGGCGGCACCAACCAGGTCGTCACCGACTTCCGGCTGGTCGCATCGACCCGCAAATCGCCGCGGGCAGCGGTCGAGGACGGCAGTCTGCATCGCGATCTCGCGACGCGCCTCGAAGCCGCCGCGGTAACGCTGCCGCCGCTGCGCGAGCGCGGCGAGGATCCGGTGCTGATCGCTCAGGCGGTCGTCGATGAAATGAATCAGGAAGCGAGCGCGCGCGGCACCGCCGAGGCCGCGAAACAGGCGGGGCCGAACTTCCTGCGCGAATGTCTCGCGTACGACTGGCCGGGCAACGTGCGCGAATTGCAGGAGCGGGTGCGGCGCGCGTATCTCGCCTCGGGCGACGTGATCGAATCGTTGCGGGCCGACGAAGCGGGCACCGCGAACGGCCGCGATCTGAACGGCAGCCGCGTGCAGGTGACGGTCGGCACGCCGCTCGCGGACGTCGAGGAAATGCTGATTCGCGCGACGCTCGATGCGGTCGGCGGCACGCGGCATCGCGCGGCATCGTTGCTGGGGATCAGTCCGAAGACGCTGTACAACAAGCTGCAGCGGATGCGCTTGAACTGAGTCCGCACCGCGCTGCCTGCTGCGTGGGCAGCGGGCAAACTGCCTGCCGCGGATGACGATGAAAAATGGCGCCTTGAATCACTTCAAGGCGCCATTTTCTTTCTCAGTAGCCGCTCTTCAACCCAACGCACCGCGCAGCAGCGCCTGCGCCTGCACGTAGCGCGGCTCGGTCATCAGCTTGTCCCACGTGAGCGCTTCGCCGCGCGGCCGCATGCGCTCCAGACGCTGTCGCGATTCCTCCGACGGCGTAAAGCGCAACGCGTCGAGCACCTTCTCCGCTTCGTGCGGCTGGTTGCAGATCACCACCATGTCGCAGCCGGCCTCCAACGCGGCGGTTGCGCCTTCGGTCAGCGTGCCGCCCTGGCGCGCGGCTTCCATCGACATATCGTCGGTGAAGATCGGGCCGTCGAAGCCGAGCCTGCCGCGCAGGATGTCCTGCAGCCAGACGCGCGAAAAGCCGGCCGGTTTCGTGTCGACCTGCGGATAAACGACGTGCGCCGGCAGCACCGCGCCGAGCGACAGACCGAGCCAGTCGTACGGCGCGGCGTCGTTGCCGAGAATCTCGTCGAGCGGGCGTTCATCGACCGGCATCGCGACGTGCGAGTCCGCCTGCGCGAAGCCGTGCCCCGGAAAGTGCTTGCCGCAGTTGCTCATGCCGGCGAGCGCGAGGCCGTGGTTCAGGCTCTTCGCGAGCAACGCGACCACGCGCGGATCGCGATGGAACGAGCGATCGCCGATCACCTGCGAATGCCCGTAATCGAGATCGAGCACCGGTGTGAAACTCATGTCGATACCGCACGCGCGCAGCTCCGCGGCGAGGATATAACCGACCGCCGTCGCGACCTTGGTCGCGAGCAGTACGTCGCGATCCCACAGCGCGCCGAGCTTGCCCATCGACGGCAGCACCGTGAAGCCGTCGGTGCGAAAGCGCTGCACGCGGCCGCCCTCGTGATCGACGGCGATCAGCAGATCCGGTCGGATCGCGCGGATCGCCCCGGTCAGCGCGATCAGCTGCGCGCGGCTCTCGTAGTGGCGCGCAAACAGGATCACGCCACCGGTCATCGGGTGAGCGAGGCGTCGTTTGTCGTCGCGATCGAGCGTTTTGCCGACCACGTCGAACATCACCGGTCCGGTTCTGGTTTTCATCGAATTCCGCTGCAAGGGAGTGTGAAGCAAGGACGAACCCGCGCCGCCAACGGCGGGTTCAATGTTTTATTCAGTCGCGGATTGTGCGGACGAAGTATGCCGGGTAGTCGCCTGCGTCCCCGGCCCGGAGTCAGACGCCACGCCGGTCTCCGCGATCACGAACGACACCGCGTAATCGCGCTCGTCGCTGATCGTCACACGCGCGGTGATGCCGCGCGCGTCGAGCCAGTCGGCCAGTTCGCCCGATGCGACCACCATCGGCTCGCCGCTCGGTTTGTTCAGCGTTTGCAGCGCGCGCCACGTCATCGGCCAATGCATGCCGAGACCGATCGCCTTCGAGAACGCTTCCTTCGCGGAGAAACGCGTGGCCAGAAACGCGAGGCCGCGCGCCGCCGAACGCGCATGGCGCGCGTGGTAGACCCGCAACTCGTCGGGGCCGAGCACCTTTTCCGCGAAGCGGCCGTTGGTGCGGGTCATCACCGCGGCCACTCGGCTGACCTGCACGATGTCGGTACCGATGCCGTAGATCGCCATGCCTGCGCCCTCGCGTTACGGCTGGATCAGCCGCGCGCGCCGAGACGCGCGGCGACCATGATCGCCTTCATCTCGCGCACCGCGTTGTCCCAGCCCGCGAAGATCGCGTGCGCGACGATCGCGTGACCGATGTTCAGTTCGACGATGCCGTCGATCGCTGCGATCTGCTGCACATTCGTGTAGTGCAGACCATGGCCCGCGTTGACCTTCAGGCCGAGCGTCGCGCCGAATTCGACCGCGCGCACGATGCGCTCGTATTCGCGCTGCTGCTCGGCCGGATCGTGCGCTTCCGCGTAGCGACCGGTGTGCAGCTCGACCACCGGCGCGCCCGCTTCGTGCGCGGCGCGAATCTGCGTTTCGTCCGGGTCGATGAACAGCGACACGCGCGAGTTCGCATCGGCGAGCTGGCGGCACGCGGCCCGCACCGCTTCGAACTGGCCGGCGACATCCAGCCCGCCTTCGGTCGTCAGTTCCGCACGCTTTTCCGGCACGAGGCAGACGTCGTGCGGCTGCACTTCGCAGGCGATATCGAGCATTTCCTGGGTCACCGCGCATTCGAGATTCATGCGCGTTTTCAGCAGCGGACGCAGCTTGCGCACATCGGCATCGACGATATGGCGGCGGTCTTCGCGCAGGTGCAACGTGATCGCGTCGGCGCCGGCCTCTTCGGCCATCAGCGCGGCGCGGATCGGATCGGGATAGGCGGTGCCGCGCGCATTGCGCAGCGTGGCGACGTGATCGATGTTGACGCCGAGGTCGATCACGGTCGGCGAGGTAAGAAAGAAGCTCATAGATTCTGCAGGTCGATCAGGATCTGGCGGGTCGCAAGCGGCGTGCCGCCGAGATAGGTGTTGAGCAGAAAGCGCATCAGCGTTTTGCTTTGCGCGACGGTCTGCGCTCGATGGTAATCGTCCTGTTCCATATCGAGCAAGGTTTGCCCGGAGATGACCGGCCATTGCGCGGGCCACTCGTCGGAGGCCTCGCGCACGCCGCGCTCGGGATCGAACACGTAGCGCCCTTCCGCGACCACCGCTTTACGCGCGACCGTGCGATCGAGCGCCATCGCGTAGCCGGTCTCGCGCAGCAGCACGCGTTCGAACGAGCGCAGCACCTGCACGGGCGGCTCGTCGTGGGCAAGACGGGTGAGTGTGACCAGGTAGTGATGGAACAGTTGCGGATGCGGGTCTTCGCGCGCGCAGAACTTGACCAGCAGCTCGTTCACGTAGAAGCCGCACAGCAGCGCGTCGCCGGTCAGCGGCAGCATCCCGCCGACCCATTCGGCGCCGGTCAGCGTACGCACTTCGGATTTGCCGGACCATGCGAGCGCCAGCGGCTGGAAAGTTTGCAGTACGCCGCGCAGCGCTGAGTGCGGTCGCTTCGCACCCTTCGCGACCAGCGCGAGACGGCCGTGATCGCGCGACAGCACGTCGATGATCAGGCTGGTCTCGCGATACGGGTAGCTGTGCAGCACGAAAGCGGGCTGCTCGGTGATCCGGTAGTCGGATGCGGAAGTGCGCGGCGCGCGGCGCGGTGCGGCCCTGCGCGGCTCGCCGCTGCCGGTGTCGGCAGACGACGTGGTGCTGCGGGCGCCTTTTGCGGCGGATTTTTTCGCGCTACGCGCGGGCCGCGACGGTTCCTGCTCCGGGTCGTCCGGAGCAGCGTCGGAATTGAGCGTCATCCACGCGTCATTCGTACCCATACGCACGAAGCCCGGCTTCGTTGTCGGCCCAGCCGCTCTTCACCTTGACGAAGGTTTCCAGGTACACCGGACCGTCGAACAGCTTGGCCATGTCGAGACGCGCCTCGGTGCTGATCTGTTTGAGCTTCGCGCCCTTCTGGCCGATGATCATCGCCTTGTGGGTATCGCGATCGACGAGGATCGTCGCGAAGATACGGCGCAGCCGGCCTTCGGTTTCGAACTTGTCGATCAGCACGGTGCTCGTGTACGGCAGTTCGTCGCCGGTCCAGCGGAACACTTTTTCGCGCAGGATTTCAGCGGCGAGGAAGCGCTCGCTGCGATCGGTCAGGTCGTCCTCGCCGTAGATCGGCTCGCCTTCCGGCAGGAACGGCTTGATGGTCGCCATCAGACGCTTGATGTCGTCGATATTCTTCGCCGACAGCGGCACGATCTCGTTGAAGTCGCGCAGCGCGCTCATCTGCTGCATGAACGGGTACAGCGACGCTTTGTCGTTCACCCGGTCGAGCTTGTTCGCGATCAGCAGCGTCGGTACGTTCGGCGGGATCAGGTCGAGCACCTTCTGATCGTCGGCGCCGAAGCGGCCGGCTTCGATCACGAACAGGATCGCGTCGACCGAGGTCAGCGTCGAGGTGACCGCGCGGTTCAGCGAACGGTTCAGCGCGCCGCTGTGCTTGGTCTGGAAACCGGGCGTATCGACGAACACGTACTGCGCGTCGTCGATCGTGTTGATGCCGGTGATGCGATGGCGGGTGGTCTGCGCCTTGCGCGACGTGATACTGACTTTCTGGCCGACCAGCGCATTCATCAGCGTCGACTTGCCGACGTTCGGGCGGCCGACGATCGCGACCATGCCGCAGCGAAAACCAGTGGGAGTGGGAGCGTTCATATTCGGACTACGGCAGGTTCAGTTCGGCGCGCCGGAGATGGGCGCCGCGGAAAATCAATGGCCCGCGTCGGCGACGCGCGTTTGCACCGCGTCGGCAACGCCGGGTTCGTGTTCGGCGGGTGCCGGGGCTACCGCGGCGACCGGCGCGGCTGCGGCGGTTACGCCCGGAGCGGCTGCGTCCGACGTGGCTTCGCGGCCGCGCTGACGGTCGGTGCCGCGGGGTGCGGAGACGGCTTCGGATTTGAAATCGTGGGCTTTGTCCGCGGGCTTTTCAGCGGGATGTGCGGCGCTACGTTCGAACTTGTCGCTGCGCTCCGCCTTGTCGTGCCCGCTGTATTCGACGTGCGCGGCGCGGATCACCGCGAGCGGCGCGCCACTGGCGCCCGGCGCGACGCGCTCGGCGGCGGGCTTGTCAGCAGCAGGTTTTTCGGTGACCGGCTTGTCGGCGTGCGCTTCCGCGGCACCGCTCGCGCGCCCTTCGCTGCGCACCGCGCCGCGCTCGTTCTTCCGATCAGGCGTGCGCAGATCCAGCGCGGCCTGCACGCCGGTCACGCCCGGCACGATCTCCTGTTCGGCGTTTTTCGCGGCACGCGCGCCTTTCGAACGCTTCGGCTTCGCGACCACGGCGGGTGCGGCGGCCATCACTTCGTCGAGCGCCTTCTTCGCGGCCGCCTGCTCCGCTGCGCGACGGCTCGCGCCCGAGCCGGACACCTTGACGTCCAGCTTCGGCACCGTGCATTCGACTTCGAACTGTTGATTGTGCGCCGCACCATGAGTCGCGACGACGGTGTAGGTCGGCAGCGCAATCTTGTGGCCTTGCAGATACTCCTGCAGCAGCGTCTTTGCGTCCTTGCCGAGCGTGCGCGGATCGATATGGTCGAGAATCGGGATGTAGAGCCGCTTGATGACCGTCTGGGCAGCGTCGAAGCCGCCGTCGAGGAAGATGGCGCCGAGTACCGCCTCGAGCGTATCGGCGAGGATCGACGGCCGGCGGAAGCCGCCGCTGCGCAGTTCGCCCTCGCCTAGCCGCAGGCCCTCGGAGATATTAAGCGCCTGAGCGATTTCGTAAAGCGACTGCTGTTTGACCAGGTTCGCGCGCACCCGCGACAGGTCGCCTTCGTCGAGTTTGCCGAAACGTTGGAACAAAAGCGCAGCCACCGCGCAATTCAGAACGGAGTCGCCGAGAAATTCGAGCCGTTCGTTATGCGTGGCGCTATGACTGCGGTGTGTTAAAGCCTGACGCAACAATTCCGCATTGCGAAATTCGTAGCGCAAACGGCTTTCCAACGGAGATAGAGGCATGGGCAGAGTATAACGCGGGCGCCTGACCCGGCGGAAACGCGGGGCGCCGGCGGAAAAAGCGTCGCGAAGCGACGTTACCGCGAGTTCTTAAAGTAGCGTAGCAACACGCCGCGATCGAGATAACCGGATGCCGGTTATTCGCGCGGCGTGTCTGAGGCAATCACGAGATGATCGTCATGCGATCAATCACGCGACTCACTGGAATGTGCCAATCCGTTTCAGATCGCTGAAGTTCATCCAGATGAAAAATGCCCGTCCAACGATATTGCGATCCGGCGCGAAACCCCAGTAACGGCTGTCCGCACTGTTGTCGCGGTTGTCGCCCATCATGAAGTAATTGCCCGGCGGCACTTTGCAGATCACACCGCGCGCGTTGTACGTGCAGTTATCGCGATACGGAAAATCTTCCGCGCCGACGATAAACGGCGGCACCGCCGGATTATTCAGAATCGCGTTCTTGCGGCCGTCGAGCTCTTCCATAAACTGCTTCGCATAGCCGAGCCGTTCTTCGTCGAGATAGTCGGGCAGCGGCGTTTGCGGCACCGGCTTACCGTTGATCGTGAGCCGCTTGTCCTGATACTCGACCACGTCGCCCGGCAGGCCGATCACGCGCTTGATGTAGTCGACCGATTCGTCCTTCGGATAACGGAACACCACCACGTCGCCACGTCGAACCGGACTGCCCTCGGTGATCTTGGTATTGGTGATCGGCAGACGCAGCCCGTATTCGAACTTGTTGACGAGGATGAAGTCGCCCACCAGCAGCGTCGGCACCATCGAACCCGACGGAATCTTGAACGGCTCGACCACGAACGAGCGCACCACGAACACCACCAGAATCACCGGGAAAAAGCTCGCCGTATATTCGAGCCACCACGGTTGACGCAGCTTGTCGTCGCGCAGACGCGAGCGCGTTTGCGCGGCGTTTTCATCGGCGAAACGCTCACCGACGCGAGCCTGTTGACGATCGAATTCGGCGACTGCGGCTTCCGCCGCGCGGCGTCGTGCCGGTAGGAAAACCAGTTTGTCCGCGACCCATGCGACGCCCGTCAAAACGACGAGCACAAAAAGAATCAGCGCAAAATTCATAGGGTTCCGTTATTCAACTTATTTGTCTTCGACACGCAGAATCGCGAGGAAAGCCTCTTGCGGAATCTCGACCGAGCCCACCTGCTTCATTCGCTTCTTGCCTGCCTTCTGCTTTTCGAGCAGTTTCTTCTTACGCGTAATATCGCCGCCGTAGCATTTTGCCAGCACGTTCTTACGCAACGCTTTAATGTTTTCGCGCGCAATAATGTTCGAGCCGATGGTCGCCTGCACCGCCACGTCGTACATCTGACGCGGAATCAGTTCGCGCATTTTCGCCGCCACTTCGCGGCCGCGATACTGGCTTTGCGAACGGTGCACGATGACCGACAGCGCGTCGACCTTGTCACCGTTGATCAGCATATCGACCTTCACGACGTCTGACGCACGGTATTCCTTGAACTCGTAGTCCATCGACGCATAGCCACGCGAGATCGACTTCAGGCGGTCGAAGAAGTCGAGCACCACTTCGCCCATCGGAATTTCATACGTGAGCTGAACCTGGCGGCCGTGATACTGCATGTTGATCTGCGTGCCGCGCTTTTGCGTACACAGCGTGATCACCGCGCCGACGTAGTCTTGCGGCATGTACAGATTCACGGTGACGATCGGCTCACGCACTTCTTCGATCTTCGACGGCTCCGGCATCTTGGCCGGGTTCTCGACCATCAGCGTGGTGCCGTCGCGCTGGACGACCTCGTAGACCACGGTCGGCGCCGTGGTGATCAGGTCCATATCGAATTCGCGCTCGAGACGTTCCTGCACGATCTCCATGTGCAGCAGCCCGAGGAAGCCGCAACGGAAACCGAAACCGAGCGCCTGCGACACTTCCGGCTCGTACTGCAGCGACGCGTCGTTGAGCTTGAGCTTTTCGAGCGAGTCGCGCAGCGCGTCGTACTGGTTCGCTTCGACCGGATAGAGACCCGCGAACACCTGCGGCTTCACTTCCTTGAAACCGGGCAGCGGCTCCGACGCCGGCTGACCGACGAGGGTCACCGTGTCGCCGACCTTCGCGGCCGCGAGTTCCTTGATGCCGGCGATGATGAAGCCCACCTGCCCGGCCGACAGCGATTCGAGATTCTTCGACTTCGGCGTGAACACGCCGATGTGTTCGACCGGATACTGCGCGCCGGTCGCCATCAGGCGGATCTTGTCCTTCGGACGCAGCGTGCCGTTGACGATACGCACCAGCATCACGACGCCGACGTAGTTGTCGAACCACGAATCGATGATCAGCGCCTGCAGCGGCGCGTTCGGATCACCCTTCGGCGGCGGCACCTTGGCGATCAGCGCTTCGAGCACATCCTCGACCCCGAGACCGGTTTTCGCGCTGCAATGCGTCGCGTCGGTCGCGTCGATGCCGATCACGTCCTCGATTTCGGCGATCGCGTTTTCCGGGTTCGCCGCCGGCAGGTCGATCTTGTTGAGCACCGGCACCACTTCGACGCCGAGTTCGATCGCCGTGTAGCAGTTGGCGACGGTTTGCGCTTCCACGCCCTGACTCGCGTCGACGACCAGCAGCGCGCCTTCGCACGCGGACAGCGAGCGGCTGACTTCGTACGAGAAGTCGACGTGGCCCGGCGTGTCGATCATGTTCAGGTTGTAGACGCGGCCATCGCGCGCGCGATAGGTCAACGCGGCGGTTTGCGCCTTGATGGTAATGCCGCGCTCGCGCTCGAGATCCATCGAGTCGAGCACCTGTGCTTCCATCTCGCGGTCGGACAGACCGCCGCAAATCTGGATGATGCGATCGGCGAGCGTCGACTTGCCATGGTCGATGTGCGCAATGATCGAGAAGTTACGAATATGATCCATTCAGTGCCGATCAAGCGAAAAGGCGCGCCCGGACAATAGCGGAGCACGCCTTGTAAGTAGGTGAAAAACCTATCTATTTTAGCCGAAAAGGCTATCGGCCGGCGTATCTTGCGAAGGCCGGACCGAAAGACGGCACGGAAGATGCGAGAAACTCAGCGGAAGCAGCGGCAAATTCGCGCGTAAATCAATGCGCGCGACGCGTGCCCTCGCGGATGATGAGGCCAAACCAGACAGAACCAGCGAGCCGCCGGGGACAAAGCGCATCAAGATGGCGCCGCCGCGCGCAGCGCATACGCGCTCAATGCGGCACGCACGCGCGCTTCGTCGAGATGGTAGTGGCACAGTTCGACGCCGTCGCACACCAGAACCGGTACTAGCTCGTTATAACGCGCTTCAAGCAGCGGATCGGTATCGACGTCGATGACAGTTACCTGCGCACCGAACTCGGCCAGCAACGGCTCGAGCGCGGCACGCATGTCCTCGCATAGATGGCACCACGCGCGCCCATAGAGCGTGAGCGATGCCGTGTTCGTCATTTTTGCGCGCGCGGGCGGATCGGCACGAACTGCGTGTTCTCGCCGCGGCGGACCAGCAGCGCGACCATCTTCTGCGGATCCAGATGCGAGGTCAGTTCGTCGAACTGTTTCGCGCCCGTGACGTCCGTGTCGCCGACCCGCAGAATGATGTCGCCCTTCTGCAGCCCGACCCGCACAGCCGGTCCGTCGACCGCGTCGATCTGCACGCCGTTGTGAATCTTCAGCGCTTTCTGCTGATCGGCCGGAATGTCGCTAACCGCGATGCCGAGCGCGTTGGTCGCGCGTTGCTTCGGCGCCTGCGGCTTCTTCTGATCGGCCTTCGCGACCTTGTCGGCTTGCATCTCAGCGATCGTGACCGGCAACTCGTGCGTCTGACCCTTGCGCCAGATGGTCAGCGTCGTCTTCGTGCCCGGCTTCGTATCGCCGACCATGCGCGGCAGATCCGTCGCGGTGTCGACCGAATGGCCGTTGAACTTCAGGATGATGTCGCCCGGCTGCACGCCGGCCTTGTCGGCCGGGCCGCCCGGCTCGACGCTGCTGACCAGCGCGCCCTGCGCCTTCGGCAGACCGAGCGAGTCGGCGACGTCCTTCGTCACTTCGCCGATCGCCACCGCGATTCGGCCCCGCACCACCTTGCCCGAGCTCTTCAGCTGATCGGCGACGCGCATCGCTTCGTCGATCGGAATCGCGAACGAAATGCCCATGAAGCCGCCGGTACGGCTGTAGATCTGCGAGTTGATACCGATCACCTCGCCCTGCATGTTGATCAGCGGACCGCCCGAATTACCCGGGTTCACCGCGACGTCGGTCTGGATGAACGGCAGGTAGTCGCCGGTATCGCGTCCCTTTGCACTGACGATGCCGGCCGTCACCGTATTTTCGAGCCCG
This sequence comes from Burkholderia sp. SRS-W-2-2016, assembly GCF_001931485.1. Taxonomy (GTDB): domain Bacteria; phylum Pseudomonadota; class Gammaproteobacteria; order Burkholderiales; family Burkholderiaceae; genus Paraburkholderia. The sequence goes on from NZ_MSDV01000040.1 coordinate 17,753, forward strand.
AACGGCGAACCGATCGCGACGACCCATTCGCCGACGCGCACCTTGTTCGAATCGCCGATCGTGATGGTCGGCAGGTTCGATGCGTTGATCTTCACGACCGCGACGTCCGTGCGGTCATCGACGCCGATCAGCTTCGCCTTGAATTCGCGTTTGTCGGTCAGCGTCACGTAAATGGTGTCCGCGTCGTCGACGACGTGCGCGTTGGTCATCACGTAGCCGTCCGCGGACAGGATGAAGCCCGAGCCGACCCCGCTGTTCTGTTCGGGATCGTTGCTGTCCGGCGTATCCTGGCCGCCGCTGCCACCACCGCCACCGTTATCGCCGCCCCGCGGCGTACCCGGGGAGCCCGGCGATTGCGGCGACTGCGGCAAAGGAATGCCGAAGAAACGGCGGAAGAACTCCGACATATCGCCGTCGTCCATGCCGGGCGGCAGGCCGCCGCGGGAACTGCCGCTCGACACACGGGTGGTCGTGCGAATGTTGACGACCGCCGGGCCGACCTTGTCGACGAGGTCCGTGAAGTCAGGCAGATTGGCGGCGGGAGCCGCCGACGCCATATGCGGTACGAGCGGCAAACAAGCCGCTACCAGTACGGCCGCGAGGAATTTGCGCACCGAAAAAGTCGTCATATCGTCACAAACCGAGGGATTTCAGGATTCGGAAGGGTTACTTCGGAGCTTTGTATTCTATGGCAGACGCGAACTGCTGCAATGTGGTTTGGGGCACTTCACCCAGCAGGGTTATCCAGAAGTTCCCCTGGCGCTTGACGAGAACGTGCGTTGCGCCGCTGTTGCCCGTGCCTTCCTTGCGGGTGTTGTTTTCCACCGGCTCGACGAACACCGAGATGGCCGCGAGACCGTCGGAGAACACAGCCTGATCGACCGGAATGGGCGGTTGCCCCGCTTCGCGCGACGCCATCGGACGGCGCAGTTGGCGAATCATACGAAAGCCCGGCACCGACGGTGCGATTTGCCAGCCTTGCGCGGCCAGATCGACGGGCTCGACCGGGGGACGCACGACTGTCCAGCCCGCCAGATTGCGAATACCGTTGACGATGCCGGCTTTATCCACCGGCACACCGATCCGCACTTGCGTGAACGAAAGCTGTTCAAGCACCTGACCGCTCGGGTCGAGCGTTTGCGCACGCAGCAGCAGGCCGGTCTTGCTGTCGGCCCAGAGCTTGTGCGCGAAACGATAGCCGTCTTTCGGATCAAGCTCCATCACGACGCTGTCGACGCCCGCGACGCGGTCGCCGCCGAGCATTTTCGGCTCGTAGACGGACAGCACCTGTTCGCCATCGACGGCCAGCAGCGCGGGGAACGAGTCCTTGTTCTGCCGTTTTTCGACGACCACCAGACGGCGCTCCGGCACGAACGTATACATGTCGTCGTTATGCCGCAACATCTTGCGCGGCTTGCCGTCGAGACTTTCCAGCTGCTCGAACTGGCCGTCCGTGTGGGTGGAGTAATGCGCGATACGCGACGTCTGCACGAAATCGCCGCGCTGATAGACGAACGCGCCCTCGTAGTTCTGCTGCTGGGCGGCCTGATGGATGCGATCGAGCAGTTCCGCCGCCGTACGCCGTACGGCAGCCGGATCGGCTGTTTGTGCGAAGACCCGCGGTGTGGCGGACAACAATACGGCTGCGCAGAACAGAAATGCCGGCAACCGCCCCCAGATAGTCGTTTTATTCAACCGCGAAGTCTGCATCAAACTATTGGCCTTGCGTGGAGACTGACGCAGCGCGGATCACCGGCATCGCGCCGGCCATTGCCGGTTGTTGCGCGAACTGCTGGTGGGCTTCGAGGTATTGATCGAGGCTGGCGTCGCGAATGATGTTGGAGTCTTGCGACGACGGCACCGACGCCATCGCCACGCGTTGCACCGTGTCGCCACGCGACTGAACCGACGCGAGCTGCGCGCCCGGGCCGCCCGGCACACCCTGCAATTGCGGCACCACGATCCAGGTCAGGGTGGCGGCCGCGGCAGCTACCGCGAAGGCCGGCACCACGCGGCGGCGCAAACCCAGCAAACGGCGCGCGACAGGCGCGGCGGCCGGTGCCAGCAGATGCGGCTCACTTTCGAGACGCGCGGCGAAACCGCTCAGAAAGGCGCTGCTTTTCGCCGGGCTGACCGCCAGATCGTCGGAACGCAGCGCGTCGCCGATCAGGTGATAGCTCGACCACGCAGCGCGATCGTCGCCTTTGAATTCCGCGAGAAACTTGTCCAGATTCAGATGCTCTTCGTCGAACAGCTCACCGTCGACAAAAGCGGACAGACGCTCGCCGTGCGAGCCCGCTTGCGATTGCATCGAGACCGACCCCATGATGCTCCCCATCTTACGAATACCCCGTAGTGACACCACTAATCCAGATATTGCACCGCTGCCCCGCGGGATTAGCTGAACGCTCGATACGCGTTTACCAGCGTTTGCCTTCGGGTGTGTCAAGCAACGGACGCAATTTTGCCGCAATGGCTTCGCGAGCGCGGAAAATTCGTGATCTGACGGTGCCAATCGGGCAATCCATCATCTCGGCGATTTCCTCGTAGCTCAAACCCTCAATTTCTCGAAGAGTAATGGCGGTGCGCAGTTCTTCCGGCAAAACCGCCATCGCAGCATTGACCGTTTCGGCGATCTGCTTGCTCATCAACATCGACTCGGGCGTGTTGATATCCCTTAGTTGGTCGGCGTCCGAGAAAGTTTCAGCTTCTTCAGCATCTGCTTCGGTCGAGGTCGGCGCGCGCCGGCCCTGGGTGGCAAGGTAGTTCTTCGCGGTATTTACCGCAATCCGGTACAACCACGTATAGAACGCAGACTCCCCGCGAAACTGCGGCAACGCGCGATACGCCTTGATAAAGGCGTCCTGGGCAACGTCCTCGACTTCGGCGGGGTCCCGCACGAGTCGCGAGATCAAGCGAAGAATCTTGCGGTGGTATTTGGAGACCAGAAGCTCGAAGGCGGCCTTGTCGCCCTTCTGGACGCGCTCGACCAGCACCTGATCAATTTCTTTTTCGCTCACCTGATAAATCCGTTAACTATAGGGCGCATGGCGGGGGACCATTGTAGCGTTCCCCTCGTGAGGGCACGTTACTACGGTAACAGCGGTTACAGTCGTTACAGTCAGGCGCCGGCCGCATGCCGGCCCAGCACGGAAAGCTCCCGAAAGACAGCGGCCGGCAGCGCATCGGCGGTGAGCAGCACGGTGCGGGAGCGCCCGGGTGTGGGCCGCCGCGGCCAGGCCGCGCGACTACGCGGCGAGCGATCCGCAGGCTCCAGCGCGAGTACCAGCAAACGGCCGCTCCACTGCGCACAGCCGACCACGCGGCCTTGCGCGAGCAGCCCACCTGCCCGATTCCACGCGGACAGCTCCCCGGAGCCGATCCGCAGCGCGGCAGGCTGCGCCGCGTCATAGCGCGCCGCGCACAGCGCAAGCAGCATAGCGATCGCGAACGTCAACGGAATGGTCTGCCACGCGCCGAGTTCAGGCGCGAGGCAGGTATAAACAGCCAGGGTAGCAATCAGCACGAACATTCCCAGCGCGACGCGCAGCGAGAACGAACGACGCAGCGCAATGCGCTGCGTCGTTCCGCCCAACGTTGCCGGCCCGGGGGAATCCGCCGGCGTAGCCGGCGTCGTGGACTGACGCGTCACCCGTGCTCAGGCGATCAGGCGCGCTTGAACACCAGCGTGCCGTTCGTGCCGCCGAACCCGAACGAGTTCTTCAGCGCGACATCGATCTTCATCTCCCGCGCGGTGTTCGCGCAGTAGTCGAGATCGCAGGCCGGGTCCTGGTTGAAGATGTTGATGGTCGGAGGCGAGACCTGGTGATGCACGGCGAGCACCGTGAACACCGACTCCAGACCGCCGGCGCCGCCCAGCAGGTGACCCGTCATCGACTTGGTCGAGTTCACGACCATGTTCTTTGCGTGATCGCCGAACGCGCGCTTGATGCCGGTGGTTTCCGCGAGGTCGCCGAGCGGCGTCGAGGTACCGTGCGCGTTCAGGTAGTTCACCTGGTCGCCGTTGATGCCCGCGTTCTTCATTGCGGCCAGCATGCAGCGGCGTGCGCCGTCGCCGTCTTCGAGCGGGGCGGTCATGTGATACGCGTCGCCGCTCATCCCGTAGCCGCCGACTTCCGCGTAAATCTTCGCGCCGCGCGCCTTCGCGTGTTCGTACTCTTCGAGCACCATCACGCCGGCGCCCTCGCCCAGCACGAAGCCGTCGCGGTCCTTGTCCCACGGACGGCTCGCGGTGGCCGGATCGTCATTGCGTTGCGACAGCGCGCGCGCCGCCGCAAAGCCGCCGATGCCGAGCGGCGACACGGTCGATTCCGCGCCGCCCGCGATCATCACGTCGGCGTCGCCGTATTCGATCAGGCGCGAAGCCTCGCCGATACAGTGCAGACCGGTCGTACACGCGGTGACGATCGACAGATTCGGACCCTTGATGCCGAACTTGATCGACAGATGGCCGGAGATCATGTTGATGATCGATGCCGGCACGAAGAACGGCGAAATCCGACGCGGGCCACGATTGAGCAGCTCGGTCTGGGTGATTTCGATCATCGGCAGACCGCCGATGCCCGAACCGACCACCACGCCGATGCGCTCGGAATTCTCGTCGGTGACTTCGAGACCGCTGTCCTGCATCGCCTGGATGCCCGCGGCCACGCCGTAATGGATGAACGTATCCATGTGGCGCGCTTCCTTACCGGGGATGTAGTCCTCGATATTGAAGCCCTTCACCTCGCCGGCGAAACGAGTCGAGAAGTTCGACGCATCGAACTTCGTGATATTGGCAATCCCAGACTTGCCGGCGACCAGATTGGCCCAGCCATCGGCAACATTATTGCCAACAGGCGAAATCAGCCCCAGGCCTGTAACAACAACACGACGGCGGCTCACGGTAACCCCTTTTTCATAGATGACAAAAGCAAAAGCCACAGCGGCCACAGGAATCTGCCCTGTGTGCCCTGTGGCTGTTTAAGTCGGCAATCGCGCGGAAAGTTGCGCTGTCAGCATCGCTGGCTCCTGCATCGCAAGCGGCGTGGCGAATGGTAATCCAACGGACACGCCCAAAAGCGTCATCCCTGCTGATACCGCGAGGCGGCCCGGCAGGGTGTCATGCGCGGCCAGTGCAGAAGCGCAGGCGCGAATGACCTTAGGCCTTGACGTTCGCGCGAGCGTAGTCGATCGCTTGCTGAACGGTGGTGATCTTCTCGGCTTCTTCATCCGGAATTTCCATGCCGAATTCGTCTTCGAGGGCCATCACGAGCTCAACGGTGTCGAGCGAGTCGGCGCCGAGATCGTTCACGAACGACGCTTCGTTCTTGATTTCCGCTTCCGCAACGCCCAGTTGTTCCGCGACGATCTTCTTGACGCGCTGTTCGATATTGTCCATTACCCCTCCAAGGGAAAAGAAGTTCAAAAATACAGGTGCGCGCATTTTATCAGGTTTGACCCGGCAAAAAAGCTGCGCATCGGGTTCCTGTCGACGCTTGCGCCTCGTGCTTTTACTAACGCATCAAGGCGCGGATAGTAACCGAATCCGGTTACTGCATGTACATGCCGCCGTTCACGTGCAGCGTCGTTCCGGTGATGTAGCCGGCTTGCGGCGACGCCAGAAACGCGACCGCGTGTGCGATGTCTTCCGGGCTGCCGAGACGGCCGAGCGGAATCTGCGTCTTCAGCGCGGTCTGCTGCTCTTCGGGCAGCGCCTTCGTCATGTCAGTGTCGATGAAACCCGGCGCGACGCAGTTGACCGTGATGCCGCGGCTGCCGATCTCGCGCGCGAGCGCACGGGTCATACCGGCGACGCCGGCCTTAGCGGCCGCGTAATTGATCTGCCCCGGGTTGCCGGCCGAACCGACCACCGAGGTGATGTTGATGATGCGGCCGCCCTTGGCCTTCATCATCGGGCGCAGCACCGCGCGCGACAGACGGAACACCGACTTCAGGTTGGTGTCGATCACCGAATCCCAGTCGTCGTCCTTCATGCGCATCGCCAGTTGGTCCTGGGTGATGCCGGCGTTGTTCACCAGTACGTTCAGCACGCCGAATTCCTTGACCGTGCCGTCGATCAGCGCTTCCGCCGCAGCCGCGTCGTTGACGTCGAGCACCGCGCCGCGGCCGTTCACGCCGGCCGCCTTGAATGCTTCGCTAATCGCCGCCGCGCCGCTTTCGCTGGTCGCGGTACCGATCACGGTCGCGCCCTGGCGCGCGAGTTCCATCGCGATCGCACGGCCGATACCGCGCGACGCGCCGGTCACGATTGCGATCTGCTTGTCGAGAGTCTTTTCCATCTGTCAGTCCGGATGCCCTTCAAAGGGCTCGTTGATTCTTGTTGGTTCTGGATGCCGCGCAATGCCGCAACGGAATTTCGTCGCGGCACGGGCCCGAGCGACGCCTGCGAGACGGCTCGCTCAGCCTGCCGTCACCAGCTTCAGCGTTTCTTCGAGCGACGCCGGATCGAACACCGACGCACCGGTCAGATTGCCGTCGATCCGCTTGGTCAGGCCCGCAAGGACCTTGCCCGGACCGCATTCGATCACGTGCGTGACGCCTTGCGCGGCCATCGCCTGCACGCATTCGACCCAGCGCACCGGACCGGCCGCCTGGCGCACCAGCGCGTCCTTGATCGCGGCGGGCTCGTTGACCATCGCGACGTCGACGTTATTGATCACGGGAATCGACGGCACCTTCACTTCGATGCTGGCGAGGTACTCGCGCAGTTGATCCGACGCGGGCTTGAGCAGCGACGAATGGAACGGCGCCGACACCGGCAGCGGCAGCGCGCGCTTCGCGCCCTTCGCCTTCGCGACTTCGCAGGCCTTCTCGACCGCGGCCTTGTGGCCGGCAATCACGACTTGCGCCGGCGCGTTGAAGTTGACCGCCTCGACCACGCCCGCCGCCGACGCCTCCGCGCACACCGCGCGAACCGTGTCGTCGTCGAGACCGAGAATCGCAGCCATCCCGCCTTCGCCGACCGGCACGGCGGTCTGCATCGCCTCCGCGCGGAAACGCACGAGCGGCACCGCGTCGCGAAACGCGAGCGCGCCGGCCGCGACCAGCGCCGTGTATTCGCCCAGGCTATGACCGGCGACGAGCGCCGGCGCCGGGCCACCTGCCTGCTGCCACGCGCGATAAATCGCGTAGGCCGCGGTCAGCATGACCGGCTGGGTGTTGGTGGTGAGATTGAGATCTTCGGCAGGGCCTTCGGCGATCAGCTTGCCGAGGTCCTGATTGAGGGCGTCGGAGGCTTCCTGAACCGTCTCGCGCACGATTGCGTGATCGGCGAATGCGTTGAGCATGCCCACCGTCTGCGAGCCCTGGCCAGGAAAAACGAACGCGAATTTCATATCGTCCCCAAAATCTGTTTAATCGGATCGGACGACCGGCAGCCGCTGCCACGGATGGGCGCGTCACACCGGTCGCTCAGGCACCGTGAGCGGTGCGTTGCGAAGCGTGGCTACGCTCAGTAGCGGATAACCGACGCGCCCCACGTGAAGCCGCCGCCCACGCCTTCGATCAGCACGTTCTGGCCGCGCTTGATGCGGCCGTCGCGCACCGCGACGTCGAATGCGAGCGGAATGGACGCCGCCGACGTATTGCCGTGCTCGCCCACCGTGACGACCATGCGCTCCTGCGGCAAGCCGAGCTTGCGGCAGGTGCTTTGCATGATGCGGATGTTGGCCTGGTGCGGGATCAGCCAGTCGATCTGGTCCGGCGTCAGATTAGCTTTTTCGAGCGCTTCGATCGCGACCTTTTCGAGCACGTTGACCGCCAGCTTGAACACCGCCTGGCCGTCCATGTGCAGGAATGCGCTGCCGGCGACCACACCGCCGTTCACATTGCCCGGCGTGCACAGAATGTTCGAGTGGCTGCCGTCAGCATGCAGCGCGCTTGCCAGCACGCCCGGTTCGTCGGCCGCCTGCAGGATCACTGCGCCGGCGCCGTCGCCGAACAGCACGCAGGTGGTGCGATCGTTGAAATCGAGAATGCGCGAGAACGTCTCCGCGCCGATCACCAGCGCGGTGCGATGCTGGCCGCTGCGGATCAGCGCGTCCACCGTCGCGACCGCGTACGCGAAGCCGGAGCAGACCGCCTGCACGTCGAATGCGGCGCCGTGATTCTTGATGCCGAGCTTGTTCTGCAGCAGGCAGGCGGTGCTCGGAAACACGAAGTCGGGCGTGGAGGTGGCGACGACGATCAGGTCGATCGACTGCGGATCGATGTCCGCCGCTTCGATCGCGCGCTGCGCGGCGATCAGCGCGAGGTCGCTGGTCGTCATGTCCGGCTCGGCGAAATGACGCGCATGAATGCCGGTGCGCGCGACGATCCATTCGTCACTCGTCTCGACACCCTGCTTCGCGAGACGCTCGGCGAGATCCTGATTGGTGACGCGCTGCGGCGGCAGATAGCTGCCGGTGCCCAGCACGCGGGAATAGATTGTGGATTGAGCCATTATGCCTTCGAGGATTGCGCAGCGTAGGGCTCGGCCGGCTGGCCTGCAATGGGGCTTGCGTTGCCCGCACCGCTTGCGTCGCGCGCCGCCTGTTCGAGGGAACCCGCGTTCTCCTCCATTGCTCGCGCAAGGCGCTCCAGCACGCCGTTTTTGACGGCATCATACCCGCGTTTGATGGCCCACTCAAACGCGTAGGCATCGGCGGAACCGTGGCTTTTGATCACGAGGCCGCGCAAGCCGAGCAGCGCGGCGCCATTGTATTGCCGATGGTCGACGCGTTTCTTGAAACGCATCAATACCGGCAGCGCGAGCACCGCCATCACCTTGGTGAGCCACGAACGGCCGAACTCTTCCTTGATGATATTGGAGAGCATCTGCGCGAGACCTTCCGACGTCTTCAACGCGACGTTACCGACAAAGCCATCGCAGACGATCACGTCCACGGTGCCTTTGTAGATATCGTCGCCTTCTACGTTGCCGTGAAAGTTCAGTGTACTCGCACGCAGCAGTTCGCCGGCGCGTTTGATGATGTCGTTGCCCTTGATGACCTCTTCGCCGATATTGAGCAGGCCGATGGTGGGCCGCTCCTTACCCTCGAGCGCCGACACGAGCGCGTGCCCCATCTCCGCGAACTGCAGCAGATGCTGCGGCTCGCAGTCGACGTTGGCGCCCAGGTCGAGCATCATCGTGTAGCCGGTGGGATTGGGCAATGCGGACGCGATGGCCGGGCGTTCGATGCCCGACAGCGTTTTCAGCACATAGCGGGAGACCGCCATCAGCGCGCCGGTGTTGCCGGCGGAAATGCAGGCTTGCGCCTCGCCTTCCTTGACGCGATTGAGCGCCACGCGCATCGACGAATCTTTTTTCTTGCGCAGCGCGACCTCGACCGGGTCGTCCATTGCGACGACCTCGGACGCAGGCACGACGGTCAACGCCGGCAGATCCTGAGCCTTGAGCTTCTTCAGCTGCGCACGAATCGCACTTTCAATGCCGACGAGCAGTAGCTGCACGTCAGGATGCGAACGAGCGAAGTTGACGGCAGCGGGAACGGTCACGGACGGGCCGTGGTCGCCTCCCATGCAATCGATCGTGAGCTTTACTGTCATGGAGTGCGACGAATTTCAGACACAAAAAAGCGGCAGTTGAATGCCGCCCTTTTGCCGAACCGGGAAAATGTCAAGCGAGCCGATCGCCACGCGAAACGCCAAAGGGCGCAACGCAGTGAACGATTAGTCGTTCTTCGTCTTGACGACTTTCTTGCCGCGATAGTAGCCGTTCGGGCTAATGTGGTGACGCAGATGCACTTCGCCCGTGCTCGGCTCGACGGCCAGCGGCGCGGTCGTCAGGAAATCGTGCGAACGGTGCATGCCGCGCTTCGACGGCGACTTCTTATTTTGTTGAACTGCCATGACTATAACTCCTAAAAATTTTCCGAATTCTAACACAGCCCGATACGGTGTCCGCCACTGGCCAGATGGCCAATACGCCCGCATCGCGCACCCTGCAACTGTTTAGTGCTTACTGCCGCCCGGCTCGTCGCGCTTCAGACTTTCGAGCGCCGCAAACGGATTGCGCCGCTCGGGCTCGCCGGCATCGCCAGCTTCGTCCTGCGCGGCTTCGTCGCCCTCGCCTTCGCTGCCGTCCACACCCGAGACAAGACTCTCGTGCACTTTCGGACAGACCTCGTGCTTGGGCACGAGCGGCAAGGAAAGCAGCAACTCTTCTTCGATCAAGTCGATGAGATCGAACTGGCGCGAGCCCACGATCACTTCGACTTCATCCTCGTCGAGCGGAAACTCTTCGGCTTCCGCCTCCGTATTGACGATCCGGTAAGTTGCATCGACGTTGAATGCCTGCGAATACGGCGTCAAGCAGCGCTGACATTCGAGCCACGCGGAACCGTGAACCGCCAGCCTCAGATAAGGCTGGGGACCTTCGGTGCCGTCGTCCTGCAATTCCGGCTGGTTCGCCCCTTCGGCTTGCCACGTGAACGCGGTGTCGCGATCTGGCGCTTCCGCCGGGACTTCGTTTAACATGCGCGGCAGTTGCGAGACGCGCACGACACCCGCGGCCTGACGCCCACTCCGCGCAAATTCGAACAGATCGAGTTCATGCGGGTCGGACAGACCTGCAGGTTTGCCAGGATGTTGAGTCATGTGCGCTCCTGCGTCGACAAACATGTTGCCGGGGTGATCCGCGACGGTAAGACCGGCGCGGAGATAAACCGGTGTGCAAGACATGATGGATCAGGCCTTCGCTCAATGCTACTGCGGCTTTCAGGCCAGTGGAATCAGCGAACGCGGCAAGCCCATCTAGCGCAAGCATACCGTGAAAAGCCCGAAATCATATCCGTTTTGTCTTTTCGAGTCAAACACTTAAGCCCGTACGCGCGCAAGCTCCGCGCGACCCCGTACGACCCGCCTCCCTAGCCGCCGGTTATCCATGTCCGATTCCTCCAAACGCCCGCCACGCCTGATTCTGGCGTCGAGTTCGCGCTATCGCCGCGAGCTGCTCGAACGCCTGCGCGTGCCGTTCGACGTCGTCGTGCCCGCGCTCGACGAAACCCCGCTCGCCGGCGAAACGCCCGAAGCGACCGCACTGCGCCTCGCCGAAGCCAAAGCGCGCGCGGTCGCCGCCGGGCTGCCTGCCGGCGAGCCCGCGCTCGTGATCGGCTCCGACCAGGTCGCCACCTACGACGGCCTGCAGATCGGCAAGCCGGGCACGCACGAGAAGGCGCTCGCGCAATTACAGGCGATGCGCGGCCGCGAAGTGCTGTTCCATAGTGCGCTGTGCCTGTTCGACCGCGCCACGGATCACGCGCAGACCATCGACGTCATCACTCGCGTACGTTTCCGCAACCTGCCGGACGCCGCGCTCGACGCCTATCTGCGCGCCGAAACCCCGTACGACGTCGCGGGCAGCGCCAAATCCGAGGGTCTCGGAATCGCGCTGCTAGAAGCAATCCATTCGGACGACCCGACCGCGCTGGTCGGCCTGCCGCTGATCGCGCTGACGAGCATGCTGCTCGCGGCCGGCTACCCACTTCTGGAGACTCAATGAGCGGCACCCTGTACCTGATTCCCAATACGCTCGGCGAAGGCGACGCGAGCGCGCTCGAACTCGTCCTGCCGGCGCCGGTGCGCGCCCGCGCGGCGTCGCTGCACTATTACATTGGCGAAAACGCGAAAACCACTCGCGCGTTCCTGAAGAAGGTCGGCACCGAGAGGCCGATCCAGGAAATCGAGATTCGCGAACTGAACGTGAATACGCCGGCCGGCGAGATCGACCGGCTGCTCGCGCCGCTGCTCGCCGGCACCGACGCGGGACTGGTTTCGGAAGCCGGCTGCCCGGCCGTCGCGGATCCGGGCGCGCTGCTGGTGCGGCGCGCGCACGAGCGCGGCGTCAAGGTCGTGCCGCTGGTGGGGCCGAGCTCCATTCTGCTGGCCTTGATGGCGTCGGGCCTGAACGGCCAGAGCTTCGCGTTCCACGGTTACCTTCCGGTCGACGCCACCGAGCGCGCGAAACGTCTGCGCGATCTCGAGCAGCAGTCGCGCAAGGCGAAGCAGACGCAGATTTTCATCGAAACGCCGTACCGCAATCGTGCGCTGCTCGACACGCTGCTTGCGAGCTGCGCGCCGTCGACTCTCGTCTGCGTCGCGGTCGATCTCACCCTGCCCTCGGAGACGATCGCCAGCCGCACGGTCAGCGACTGGAAGAAGAAGCCGGAAATCGATCTGCACAAGCGGCCGGCGATCTTTCTGATTCTGGCTAACTGATCTGAGCGATGCCGCCCGGCTGACGTCTGCCGAGCGCACATAAAGCGCAAAACCGCGCCAGCAAAGAAAAGCCCGCGCGATCCGAACCACGATCGCGCGGGCTTTTTTTATAACAGCGAAGTCAATGCAGGTTTAGCTCCGAGCCCAAGGCCATCGCGCGCACCGCGCCTGCGCCGACCGCAGCGCCGAACTTGCGCGCAACGCGGTCCGAAATGCTTTCTTTGACCGTGTAGTCGACGATATCCGGTGCCTTGAAAATTTCCCGCGCCACGTAGTCCGGATCGCCGAAGCCATCGGCAAGGCCCAGATCGACGCTTTTCTGGCCAGTCCAGAACAGACCCGAGAACATGTCCGGCGTCTCGTGCAGCCGCTTGCCCCGGCCCTGGCGCACTGCATCGATGAACTGGGCATGGATTTGATCCAGCATGTCCTGCGCATGTTCGTCCATCTTCGGCGTTTCCGGCGAGAACGGGTCGAAAAAGCCCTTGTTCTCACCCGACGTATGCAAACGACGCTGCACCCCGAGCTTGTCCATCAGCCCGGTAAAGCCGAAGCCTTCCATCAACACACCGATCGAACCGACGATGCTCGCCTTGTCGACATAGATTTTGTCGGCCGCGGCCGCGGCGTAGTAGCCTCCCGACGCACACATATCGCCCACCACCACGTAAAGCGGAATTGACGGATATTTGGCGCGCAATCGCCGAACTTCGCTATTGATGATGCCCGCCTGCACCGGACTCCCACCCGGGCTGTTGCAGTACAGGATCACGCCGGCTGTATCAGCATCCTCGAAAGCACTACCAAGTGCAGTGTTGATATCTTCCGCATTCGCGCGCGAATCCGACGCGATTTCGCCCTCAATCGACACCATCGCGGTATGCCTCCCGGTCGTGGCGACGCGCTCGCCGGTCAAGCTGAACAAGCTCCAGACGATCAGCAACAGGACCGCCAGAAACAGGAAACGGAAGAAAATTTTCCAACGGCGCGCCGACCGCTGTTCGGTGATCGCGGCCAACGCGATGCGCTCCAGCGCAGCCCGCTCCCAGGTGGGCTCGCCAGCCGTCGACGAGGAACGGCCAGCCGGTGCGGGGTCCTTCTCAGGGGTCAAATTGTCGGACATGCGGGCAATGAGATGAGGGGGAAAGGAAAATCAGGACGTGGCCGGCAGCAACTCACCGTCCGGCAACCAGAATACCGCACGGCCTTCGGGCGTATCGCGCTCCTCGACCTGCAGCGGCCGCAACTTGCCGCCGCGACACGGTCCACCGACGCATTTGCCGGTATCAGGCGCGTAAATCGCGCCATGTGTCGCGCACATCAAGTATAAGCCTGACGATTCGAAGAACTGCCCTTCCGACCAGTCGAGCTCCATCGGCACATGCGCGCAGCGGTTCAGGTAGCCGTAGGCGTGACCGTCGTAGCGGACGAAAAAAACCACCACGTCGTCGCCGCCGAGCCGCGCGTCGCGCCGGATCCCGTCACCGCCGTCGCGCAACTCGTCCGCCGCGCAGATCCGCACCGCCGCCGCGGCCGTGCCGGCGGCCCCGTCCACCCCGCCGCCGTCGCTCATGCGTGCTCCCGCAGCCAGCCGGACAGATCACCGACGCTCGACGCGACGAACTTCGGCTCCAACGCGGTCAGCGAATTGGCCGGATGCGCGCCATACGTCACGCCGATGCCCGCCACGCCGGCATTGATCGCCATCTGCAGATCATGCGTCGTGTCGCCGATCATCACGGTGCGCGCATTATCCTGCCCCAATTCACGGGTCAGCTCGTGCAGCATGGCCGGATGCGGTTTCGAGAAGGTCTCGTCCGCACAGCGGGTGCCGTCGAACAGGCTGGTCAGGCGCGCCTGGTCGAGCGCGCGGTTCAGCCCGACGCGGCTCTTGCCGGTCGCCACCGCGAGCAGATAGCCCAGATCGCGCAACTCCTGCAGCATGTCGCGCACACCCGGGAACAGTTCGGTGGTCTGATCCTTCACCAGATAATGGAAGCGGTAGCGCTCCGAAAGACGCGGATAGTCGGCCGGATCGAGCGTGGGCGCGGCCAGCTGCAGCGCGTCGCGCAGCCCGAGACCGATCACGTAGCTCGCCGCCTCGTCGGCGGGAACCGGCAGGCCGAGGTCGCGGCACGCCGCCTGAATGCTGCGCGTGATGTGCACGGTCGAATCCATCAACGTGCCATCCCAGTCGAACACGATCAGATCAAATTGCTCTCTAGCCATGCAAGGTCGCCTCCGGGTTGGACCCCGTGCGTAGTTCGTTGAGTTGCTGGATAAAGCCGCGGCACTCCGGCGGCAGCGGCGCGTCGAGCTGCAGCGGCGCGCCGGTGGCCGGATGCGTGAGCTTGAGCCGGTAAGCATGCAGGAACATGCGCTTGATGCCCGGCTTCGCATTGGCGCGGGCGAGCGCCTTGTTCAGCGCGAAATCGCCGTATTTGGCATCGCCGACGATCGGCAGTTCCAGATGCTGCAAGTGCACGCGAATCTGGTGAGTCCGCCCGGTCTTCAACTCCGCCTCCAGCAGCGCGTAGTCCGGCCAGCGGTCGACCAGATTGAAGATCGTATGCGATGCGAGCCCGTCCGCCTGCACCCGCACGCGGCGCTCGCCGTCGGCGGTCGAATACTTGTGCAGCGGCTCCTTGACCGCGCGGCGGCGGCCCCAGTCGCTTGCCCACTCGCCGTGCACGCATGCGTAATAGCGCTTGTCCATCCGGTTGTCGCGGATCTGTTCGTGCAGATTGACGAGCGCCGCGCGCTTTTTCGCCAGCATCAGCACGCCGGAGGTTTCGCGGTCCAGCCGGTGCACCAGTTCGAGAAATTTCGCCTGCGGGCGCGCCGCACGCATCTGCTCGATCACGCCGAACGCCACGCCGCTGCCGCCGTGCACGGCGACACCCGCGGGCTTGTCGATCACCAGCAGATGCTCGTCTTCGAACAGGATCGGAAAACCGGCGGCCGGCACCGGCACGGGGGCAGCGGCTTCATTCTGCTGCGCGACGCGGATCGGCGGCACGCGCACGAGATCGCCGAGTTCGAGCCGGTACTGCGCATCAATCCGGCCCTTGTTCACACGCACCTCGCCGCTGCGCAAGATCCGGTAGATATGGCTTTTCGGCACGCCCTTGCAGACGCGCAACAGGAAGTTGTCGATGCGCTGTCCGGCCGAGCTGTCGTCGATTTCGATCAGCGAGACCTGGTCGCTCGCAACCGCGCCTGCAACCGATCTCTGGGATGTTTTGCCTAACTCTTTCATTCTGAATATAATTTGCCCAGCAGTCCGCGACGGCCGGCGCAGTGTCCTCACAGCGTTCGGAATGTGGGTGGATTGCGCGAGCGCAAGCGATAAACCGTTATTTTACTTGCGCCGGGGTCTGGTTGCTCACCCTGAAAATGAGATGCACCAAGTTGCACGCACGAAGTCGGTACCCGGCAGGGACGGCGCCCACAGGCGCGTTCGGTCAAAGGTCGGCTTCGACGGTAACGGAATTTTGGTAAAAAAGAATTTGGCTTTCAGCTTCGCGATCCGGGTGGTATAGCGCCCTGCCCGAAGCTGCAAGTAGCGAAAATACGGCGTGCGCCCGTGGCGTCTTGTAGAAAGTACAAGACATGGCGACGTCAAAAAATGAAGCGAGACACCCCCAGCAGGAAAAGACGCGCCGCCTGCGCGAACTTCCCGTTGCGGCATGACCCGGCTTTGCCGTCCGCTCGTGCGCCCAGTTGGCGCGCCGGCTCGACATGACGAAGGCTTGTGATGGTCTGCTGGCAGCACGGGGCGTGTCAGGTCATGATTTGAAGCCGTGTTCGCATGTGCCCTGCGGCACCGCGCCCATTTTTAGCCGGGCCGGGCCCTCCCAGGCAATTCTCCCGCCATCATTCCCGCTCCAGCGTGCTTGTGAAAACACAATAAGACGCGGCACGCCGCTGCCCTCCCTTGCTCTCGCGACTGACAACCGCGCAGCCTGGGCCGGCGAGGCCGCTCTGGAGCCGTTCAATGAAACGAATGTTGTTCAACGCGACGCAGCAGGAAGAACTGCGCGTCGCCATCGTCGATGGGCAAAAACTCATCGACATCGACATCGAAACCACCGGCCGCGAACAGCGCAAAGGCAATATTTACAAAGGCATCATCACCCGCATCGAGCCGTCGCTCGAGGCGTGCTTCGTCAATTACGGCGAAGACCGCCACGGCTTCCTGCCGTTCAAGGAAGTCGCGCGCCAGTACTTCCGCGAAGGCGTCGATATGCGTTCCGCACGCATCCAGGACGCGCTCAAGGAAGGCCAGGAGCTGATCGTCCAGGTCGAAAAAGAAGAACGTGGCAACAAGGGCGCGGCCCTGACCACCTTCATCTCGCTCGCCGGCCGTTACCTCGTGCTGATGCCGAACAACCCGCGCGGCGGCGGCGTATCGCGCCGGATCGAAGGCGATGACCGCCAGGAACTGCGCGAAACGATGGCCCAGCTGCAACTGCCGGAAGGCATGAGCATCATCGCGCGCACGGCCGGCATCGGTCGCAGCGCCGAAGAGCTGCAGTGGGACCTGAACTACCTGATGCAGCTGTGGCGCGCGATCGAAGCCGCGTCGCAAAGCGGCACCAGCGGTCAGCCGATGCTGATCTATCTCGAATCGAGCCTCGTGATTCGCGCGATCCGCGATTACTTCCAGCCCGACATCGGCGAAATTCTGATCGACACCACCGAAATCCATGACCAGGCCCGCGCCTTCATGGATATCGTGATGCCCGATAATGTCAGCAAGGTGAAGCGGTATCACGACGATGTGCCGCTGTTCTCGCGTTTCCAGATCGAACACCAGATCGAAACCGCGTACTCGCGCACGGTGCCGCTGCCGTCGGGCGGCGCGATCGTGATCGACCACACCGAAGCACTGGTCGCGATCGACGTGAACTCGGCGCGCGCCACCAAGGGTGCGGACATCGAGGAAACGGCCGCGCGCACGAACCTCGAAGCGGCCGACGAAGTCGCCCGCCAGTTGCGTCTGCGCGACCTGGGCGGCCTGATCGTGATCGACTTCATCGACATGGAGTCGGCCAAGAGCCAGCGCGAAGTCGAGCAGCGCCTGAAAGACGCGCTCAAGCACGACCGCGCCCGCGTGCAGATGGGCAAGATCTCGCGCTTCGGCCTGATGGAACTGTCGCGCCAGCGTCTGCGTCCGGCGCTGTCGGAAGGCAGCCACGTGACCTGCCCGCGCTGCAACGGCACGGGCCACATCCGCGATACCGAATCGTCCGCGCTGCAAGTGCTGCGGATCATTCAGGAAGAAGCGATGAAGGAAAACACCGCGGCGATCCACTGCCAGGTGCCGGTCGAAGTGACCGCCTTCCTGTTGAACGAGAAGCGTGCCGAGATCAACAAGATCGAATCGCGTTTCAAGGTCAACGTCGTGCTGATCCCGAACAAGCACCTCGACACCCCGCACTACAAGCTCGAGCGTCTGCGTCACGACGATGCGCGCCTCGACGACCCGCGCGCGTCGTGGAAGATGGCCGAGGAAGCGGCCCGCGAACTCGAGTCGGAAACCGGTTACAGCAAGCGCACCGAGGAAGTGAAGCCGAAGCAGGAAGCGGCGGTCAAGGGCATCACGCCCGAGAAGCCGGCGCCGAGCGCGCCGGTTCGCCCGGCGGCTACGCCCGCTCCGGTCGCGGTGACGCCGGCGAGCGGCGGCTTTATCGGCTGGTTGAAGAAGCTGTTCGGCGTGCAGCCGGCGGCTCCGGAACCCGTTGTGCCGGCTACGGCCGACAAGCAGACCCGTCCGCAACGCGGCGAACGCACGGAGCGCGGTGAGCGCACCGGCGAACGCGGCGGCGATCGCAACCGCAACCGCCGTGGCGGCGCAGGCGGCCGCGACGCGGCAGCGCGCGGCGAAGGCGTGAGCGGCGGCCGTCAGGGACAAGGTCAGCAACCGTCGCAGCGTCGCGAGGAACGTGAAGGTCGCGAACCGCGTGAGGCGCGCGAAGGCCGCGAACCGCGTGCGCCCCGTGAAGCACGTGAGCCGCGCGAACCGCGTGAGATCCGTGAAGGCCGTGAGCCGCGCGAGGCCCGCGAGCCGCGTGAAGCGCGCGAAGGCCGTGACGGTCGCGAGCGCGACAACCGTGGCGCCGAGCGTGCGGATGCAGTCGAAGGCGCCGCGCGCGCCGAACGCCAGGAACGCGGCGAGCGCCGTGAGCGTGGCGAACGCGCCGAACGTGGCGAGCGTCGCAAGCCGCAAGTCGAAGCAGCCGCAGCACTGACGCAATCCGACGCCGCGCAGGCCGACGATGAACTGGCCCGCAACCGCGCGGCCGTCGCTATCGGCGAAGACGGCGCACCGGTCGATCAGGAAGCGGCGGCACGTGATGGCGAAGAGCGTCGTCGTCGCCGTCGTGGCCGTCGTGGCGGTCGTCGTGAGCGCGAAGAGGACGTCAACGGCAACCTCGCCGCGGATGTCGCGGAAGCCGAAGGCGATAACGTCGGCGCGAACGACGAAGCTCCGCTGCGTGCGGCCGAGCCGGTCGAGCGCAAGGCGGAAGCTGCCGAAGCGAAAGACGTGACGCCGGTCGAAGTGGTGGTCGCCGCTGTCGCGACGGAAACCGCGGTCGTCACCGAGCTGCACGCTGCCGCCGAAACGCCGGCGCTGGCTGCGGAAAGCGCGGCGAAGACCGAAAAGGTCGTGCCGGTCGAACAGGCTCCGGTGGCAGTTGAACCGGCAGCGCAAGCGCCGGTGGCAGTTGAAGCTGCGCCGACCGTCAGCGAGACGGCAACGCCGGTCGAGCCGGTCGCGCGTGTCGAGGCTGCGCCTGTCGAAGCTCCGGCAGCCGCACCGGCTGTCGAAGCACAGCCGGCGCAAGCTGCGCCCGCGGCCGAGGTGCAAGCCGAAGCGCCGGCCGCACTCGACACCGCGGCTCCGGCCACGGTCGTCGCGGCCCCTGCCGCCGAACCGGCGCCGCAAGCCGAGATCGTCGAAGCGCAACCGGTCGTGGCAGCAGAGCCGGCTGTCGTCGAGCCGGCCCCGGTCGCCGCGGCACAGCCCGTAGCACAGCCGGCGCCGCAGGCTCCGGCCCGCGCCGCATCGGCCGAGGCACTGCAGCCGATCCTCGAGCAGGCTGGCCTGATCTGGGTCAACACCGACGCCGACAAGCTGCGCGCCGCGCAGGAAGTGGCGGCGCAGACCGTCAAGCCGGCGCGCGTGATCCGTGAGCGCAAGGCACTGCCGCCGGCCGACAGCACGCCGATGCAGCAGGTCGAAACGGTCAAGCAGCCGCATTAAGCTGCCTGCCGGTCGCTGACCACGAAAAAGCCCGCCCCTCCCGGCGGGCTTTTTCTTTTTGGCGGACCGCCTCCCCGTATACCCCCACCCGCGTCGCAGGCCCCCAGCCACCACGGGCATTTCCGATAAAATGAGATATCCGCGGTTCGTTCCAGCAAAGCAGACATCCGACGAAGCACCCCATGTCCCGACGCATCATCCCCGTTGCCGATCTCAGCGCGGCGCCGGTCGTCACCGGTCCGGCGCAAACGCCTAGCGGCGTGCTGCACGACACGCTCGCGCGCGAGCTGCGCGATCTGCGCATCTCGGTGACGGACCGCTGCAACTTCCGCTGCGTCTACTGCATGCCGCGCGCGGTGTTCGACAAGGACTACGCGTTCCTGCCGCACAGCGCGCTCTTGAGCTTCGAGGAGATCGAACGGCTCGCGAAGCTGTTCGTCGCGCATGGCGTCGAGAAGATTCGCCTGACCGGCGGCGAGCCACTGCTGCGCAAGAACCTCGAATTCCTGATCGAACGTCTGGCGAGCCTCACCACGCCGGCGGGCCGTCCGCTCGATCTCACGCTGACCACCAACGGCTCGCTGCTCGCGCGCAAGGCGCGCAGCCTGAAGGACGCCGGCCTCAGCCGCGTGACGGTCAGCCTCGACGCGCTCGACGACACCCTGTTTCGCCGCATGAACGACGCCGACTTCGCGGTCGCCGACGTGCTCGACGGCATCGCCGCCGCGCACGCGGTCGGGCTCGCGCCGCTGAAGGTAAACATGGTCGTCAAGCACGGCACCAACGACGGCGAAATCGTGCCGATGGCGCGCCATTTCAAAGGCACCGGCGCGGTGCTGCGCTTTATCGAATACATGGACGTCGGCACGTCGAACGGCTGGAACATGACCGAAGTGCTGCCGTCGGCCGATGTCGTGTCGCGCATCGCCGAACACTTCCCGCTGGTGCCGCTCGAAGCGCACAGCGCCGCCGAGACCGCGCAGCGCTGGGGCTACGTCGACGGCTCGGGTGAAATCGGCGTGATCTCGAGCGTCACGCGCGCGTTTTGCGGCAGTTGCACGCGCGCGCGTCTGTCCACCGAAGGCAAGCTGTACCTGTGCCTGTTCGCCTCGACCGGGCACGATCTGCGCGCGTTGCTGCGCGGCGGCGCGAGCGATGCGGAAATCGCCACCGCGATCGCCGAAATCTGGCAGGGCCGCAGCGACCGCTATTCGCAGCTGCGCGGCAGCCAGCCGGCCGATACCGAGCCGGCGCGGCGTCGCGTCGAAATGTCCTACATCGGCGGCTGAGCGGCCGGCCCATGCAAGTCACCCGTGAACAGATCACCGGCCTCGTGCTCGCGGGCGGCCGCGGCACGCGCATGGGCGGCGTCGACAAGGGGCTGCAGCCGCTTCACGGCGAACCGCTCGCCGCGCACGTGCTGCGGCGTCTCGCGCCGCAAACCGGCGCGCTGCTGATCAGCGCGAATCGCCATTCCGACATCTATGCCGCGCTCGGCGCGCCGTATCGAGCGACGGTTGTCGCCGATACCCTCGCCGACTTCCCCGGCCCGCTCGCCGGTCTGCTGGCCGGCATGCGCGCGGCCGGCAGCGAATATCTGCTGAGCGCGCCCTGCGATTCCCCGTGGTTGCCCACGGACCTCGCCGTCCGGCTCGCGCAAGCGCTCGACGCGAACCACGCCGACATCGCCACCGTCACCACGCTCGACGCGCGCGGCAACGCGTCGCTGCACCCGGTGTTCGCGCTGCTGCGCACCGCGCTCGCGGACGACCTCGCCGCGTTTCTGGCCGCCGGCGAACGCAAGGTCCGTGCGTGGTACGCGCGCCACACGACGGTCGAAGTCGTCTTTAGCGACGAGCGACCGTTCTACAATGCCAACTCGTTACAAGAACTCGCCGACCTCGAACGTGCTCGAGGCCCCGGCTGACATCCGCTCCGTCCGCCCGGCATTCGCGGCGCCCCACTCCGGGCGCGACGCCCAGCCCTTCATGACCACGCTCAACGACTTTTCCCGCTGCGTCGCGCAGTACGATCCTCACGCGCTACCTGTTGCGGCCGCTCAGGCGATCGTTCGCCAATGGGCGACGCCGCTCGCGGCCGTCGAGCGGGTCGCATTACGCGATGCGCTCGACCGCGTGCTCGCCGCCGACATCGTGTCGCCGATCGACGTCCCCGCGCACGACAACTCGGCGATGGACGGCTACGCGTTCAACCGCGCGGCACTCGTGGCGAACGATACCGGACACATCGAGCTGAGCGTCGCCGGCAAGGCACTGGCCGGCCATCCGTTTGCGGGCCGCGTCGCGACGAACCAGTGCGTGCGCGTGATGACCGGCGCCTGCATGCCGGCCGACTGCGACACCGTGGTGCCGCAAGAACTGGTGGAGCGCGAGAGCGCCGCCGCGGCTTCGATCCGCTTCGGGGCCGATGCGGTCGCGCCGGGCGCGAACCGGCGCTGCGCCGGCGAAGATCTCGCGCGCGGCCATGTCGCGTTGCGCGCGGGGCGCATCGTGCGCGCGTCCGATCTGGGCCTGCTCGCGTCGCTCGGGATCGGCGAAGTCAGCGTGCGACGCCGATTGCGCGTCGCGTTCATTTCGACCGGCGACGAACTGCGCTCGCTCGGCGAGCCGCTCGACGCCGGCTCGGTCTACGACAGCAACCGCTACACGCTGTTTGCGATGCTGCGCCGCCTGAACCTCGACGTGCTCGACCTCGGCGTCGTGCGCGACGAGCCGGCCGTGCTCGAAGCGGCGCTGCGCAGCGCCGCGGCCGATGCCGACGTGGTGCTGACCTCGGGCGGCGTGTCGGTCGGCGAAGCCGATTTCACCAAGCAGCTGCTGCAGACCTTCGGCGACGTCGCGTTCTGGAGTCTCGCGATGCGCCCCGGCCGGCCGCTCGCGTTCGGCCGCCTGTGGTCCGGCTCGCAGCCGGGTCAGGGCAAACCTGCGCTATTCTTCGGCCTGCCCGGCAATCCGGTGGCGGTGATGGTGACCTTCTACCAGATCGTGCGCGAAGCGCTGCTGCTGATGGCCGGCGCGACGCCGCGGCCGCTGCCGGTGATCCACGCGGCGAGCCGCGTTGCGCTGAAAAAGCGCGCGGGCCGCACGGAATTCCAGCGCGGCATCGCCGAACAGGACGCGCATGGCCACTGGCACGTCACGCCGACCGGCTCGCAAAGCTCGGGCGTGCTGAGCTCGATGAGCGAAGCGAACTGCTTCATCGCGCTCGGCCACGACGAAGGCAACATCGACGCCGGAGAACGTGTGTCGATCATGCTGTTCGACGGCCTGATCTAGCGGACCACGCGCGAGGCCGGCACCGGATCGGCACGACGCGGCATTT
Organism: Burkholderia sp. SRS-W-2-2016; assembly: GCF_001931485.1. Lineage (GTDB taxonomy): Bacteria > Pseudomonadota > Gammaproteobacteria > Burkholderiales > Burkholderiaceae > Paraburkholderia. The sequence continues at coordinate 40,605 of NZ_MSDV01000040.1, forward strand.
CAACTACTACTAATACGACTCACGGGCTTTACATGAAAAAACAGATCTCGTTCATCGCTCCAGGACAGACGGCCAAGGCGCTGATCCTCGTGTATCTGACGTTCTCGGTGCCGATCGTGCTGCTCGGCGTGCTGGTCGCGTTCGTGCGCTACGGCTCGGTCGAGCTGAGCACGGTGTTCAGCGCGCTGCTGCTGAACGCGATTCTCGGTTTCGTGCTGCTGTGGATTGCGTGTCACGCGTACAACTGGGTCGCCTCGCGCTTCGGCGGCATCGAAATCCACCTGACCGACGCGCCGGAAGAAGCGTAACGCCAGCGACGATCCGCGCCGCCGCACAACGTCCGCGCAACGTCCGCGCATCGCGGCGCGCTCGTCGCGGGGCCGCGGTGCGTGGTTTGGCAGGCCCGCCCCACGTAACCCGCTCCCACGCTTCACCGCTTACTGCTCGTCCGGCCCCAGCTCCGGCTCCAGCCCGGATAGCGCATCGCCGAGCAACCCGCTCGCCGCCTCTCCCGGCAACGCCTCGACATCACGCAGCTTGCGGTTCATCACGCGAGTGCGCGTTTCCGCGGCCTCGATCGACCGCGTGACCGTTTCGAGCTGCGCCTTGGTTTTAGCCAGCACGTCGCCGAATTTGCCGAACTCCGTCTTCACCGCGCCGAGCACCTGCCACACCTCGCTCGAGCGCTGTTCGATCGCGAGCGTGCGAAAACCCATCTGCAAACTGTTGAGCAGCGCGGTCAGCGTGGTCGGCCCCGCGATCGTCACCCGATAGTCGCGCTGCAGCAGGTCCGTGAGCCCCGGCCGGCGCAGCACCTCCGCATACAGGCCTTCGGTCGGCAGGAACAGCAGCGCGAAGTCGGTGGTATGAGGCGGCGCCACGTACTTTTCGGCGATCGTGCGGGCCTCCGCGCGAATCCGCGCTTCGAGCGCGCGCGACGCATCCTCCACCGCCACCGGATCGGCCCTCTCCTGCGCTTCGATCAGCCGCTCGTAGTCTTCGCGCGGGAATTTCGCGTCGATCGGCAGCCATACCGGCGTATTCGCGCCACCCGGTTCCGGACGCCCCGGCAGGCGGATCGCGAACTCGACGCGCTCCGTGCTCTTCGGCACCGTCGCGACGTTCTTCGCGTATTGGTCGGCGGTCAGCAACTGTTCGAGCAGCGCTTCGAGCTGCACTTCGCCCCACGTGCCGCGCGTCTTCACATTGGTCAGCACGCGCTTCAGATCGCCGACGCCGGCCGCCAGCGTCTGCATTTCGCCGAGCCCGCGATGCACCTGTTCGAGCCGGTCGGACACCAGCTTGAACGACTCGCCCAGACGCTGTTCGAGCGTCGCGTGCAGTTTTTCGTCGACGGTGCGGCGCATTTCCTCGAGCCGCGTCGCGTTGTTCGCCTCGATGTCCTTCAGGCGTTGCTCGATCGTCGCGCGCACTTCGGCGAAGCGCCGGTCGTTCGCCTCGGTCAACTGGCCCAGTTGCAGGCTCTGCGTGTCGCCGAACTGCTTGAGCGAGCGGGCCTGTTCGTCGCGCGCCTGTTGCGCCTGCACCTGCAGGCTGTGACGCACCGCGTCGAGCTGCTGCGCGAAGCCGTCGATCTTGCCGCCCTGCACCGTCGTCATGCTGCCGAACTGCGCGGCCAGCGTCTGCTGGAAATGCGCGAAGCCGCCGCTTTGCTCGGCGCGCGACGCGCGCGCGGTCTCGGCGATGTCGTTACGCAACTGCCGTTCGAGCCGTTCGTACGCGTGCACCTGGGTGTCGGTTACTACATCGAGACGCTGATTGAGCAGCTCGAACTGTTCGAACTGCTCGTCCTGCCCCGCGCGAGCGTGCGCGCGCAGCAGCAGCGCGAGCGCGATCACCAACGCGACCGCCAGCACCGCGACGGCCGCTACCAGAATCATCGTCATGTACGCGCCTTGCCGATCACATCGGGGTTGATCGGATTCGGCGGCTGACCGGCGCGCGGCCCCGCGCCGAGGCCGGCGATCAGATTGTCGGCGGCGAGATTCGCCATCGCGCGGCGAGTCGTTTCGGTCGCGCTCGCGATATGCGGCGTCAGCACGACGTTCGGCACGGTCAGCAGCGCCGGATTCAGCTTCGGCTCACCTTCGAACACGTCGAGACCGGCCGCGGCGATGCGCTTGTCGCGCAACGCTTCGGCGAGCGCCGCATCGTCGACGATGCCGCCGCGCGCGATATTGGTCAGCGTGGCGGTCGGCTTCATCAGCGCGAGTTCGGCCGCGCCGATCGTGTGATGGTTGTCCTTCGTGTACGGCAGGACCAGCACGACGTGATCGGCGCGCCGCAGCAGGTCCTCTTTCGATACGTACTCGGCATTCAGTTCGCTCTCGATCTGCGGCGCGACCCGCGAGCGGTTGTGATAGACGACCCGCATGTCGAAGCCCCGCGCACGCCGCGCGAGTGCCTGACCGATCCGGCCCATGCCGATCACACCGAGCGTCGAGCCGTACAGGTCGCCGCCGAGAAAGCCGTCGTAGCTCCACTTGTTCCAATGCCCGGCGCGCAGCCAGTGCTCGGATTCGGCGATGCGGCGCGCCGCCGCCATCATCAGCGCCCAGCCGAAATCGGCGGTCGATTCGTTGAGCACGTCCGGCGTATTGGTGCCGAGCACGTTCGCCGCGTTGAACGCGGCCATGTCGAAGTTGTTGTAGCCGACCGCCATGTTCGCCACCACCCGCAGGCGCGGCGCCGCGGCGAGCACGTCGGCGCCGATCATGTCGCCGGCGGTCAGCGCGCCGTCCTTGTCGGCAAGGCGGCGCTTCAGTTCGTCGGCGGGCAGCACGTCGCCGTCGTTCCAGTCGACCTCGAAATGCTGTTTGAGCCGCTCGATCACGTCGGGAAAGATTGAACGGGCAACGAGGATTTTCTGCATGGCAAGTCTCCGTATTGGCGGTATCGCGCGCCGGGCGGAGCCGCCCCGGCGGCGCGATCAGTGTCGAAAAAACAGCCAGCCGGTCAGCGCGAACAGCGGCAGGAGCACTGCGCCGGACCAGCCCAGATAAGCGAAAAAGCTCGGCATGCGCACGCCGCGCGACTGCGCGATCGACTTCACCATGAAGTTCGGCGCATTGCCGATATAGGTGTTCGCGCCCATGAACACCGCGCCGGCCGACATCGCGGCGAGCGTGGACGCGCCCGTGGTCATCAGGGTCTGCGCGTCGCCGCCGGCGAGGTTGAAGAACACGAGATAGGTCGGCGCGTTGTCCAGAAACGACGATAGCAACCCGGTCGCCCAGAAGTACATCAGGTCGCGCGGCTCGCCGCCCGGCTCGTGGACCAGCTCGACGAGACCGGCGAACGCGCCGTCCTTGCCCGCCTGCAGCATCGCGATGACCGGCACGATCGTCACGAAGATGCCGGCGAACAGCTTGGCGACCTCCTCGATCGGCGCCCAGTTGAAGTCGTTGCCCGCGCGAGCGGCGCGCGGGGTCGCCGCGAGCGAGACCAGCGTGACGCCGATCAACGCGAGATCGCGCACGACGTTCTGCAACTCGACGTGCGTGCCGAACAACTCGAGCGTGACCTGCGGGCGCCATAGGCCGCTCATCAAAACTAACGCGACCACCGCGGCGAGCAGCACGAAGTTGAGCTTGCCTTCGAGGCTGACGGCCGCGCCGCGCGGCGTCGCTTCAGTCGGACGCGAAAGCGCGTCCTCGCGGCGGTGAAAATAGTACGAATCGAGTGCGTAAAAGCCGGCGAGCAGCACGCCGCTGACGAACAGCATCGGCGCGGCGAGATGCGTAGTGGTCCAGAAGAAACTCACGCCTTCGAGAAAACCGAGGAACAACGGCGGGTCGCCGAGCGGCGACAACGAGCCGCCGACGTTCGCGACCAGAAAGATAAAAAACACCACCATATGCGTGACATGACGACGGTGCTGGTTCGCGCGCAAGAGCGGGCGGATCAGCAGCATCGCTGCGCCGGTCGTGCCCATCACGCTCGCGAGCGCGGTGCCGAGCGCAAGCAGCGCGGTATTGCGTGCCGGGGTGCCGCGCAGCTCGCCGCGCACGCAGATGCCGCCGGCGACCGTATAAAGCGCGGTCAGCAGAATGATGAACGGGATGTACTCGTCGAACATCGCGTGCACGAGCGCGGCGAACGCCTCGCCGGCGCCGAAGCTCGACGCGAACGGCAACAGAAAAGCGAGCGCCCACGCGGCCGCGATCTTGCCGAAATGGTGATGCCAGAAATGTGGCGCGACGAGCGGGAAGATTGCAATCGACAGCAGCATGCCCGCGAACGGCAGCCCCCACAGCGCAGACAGCAACGCGCCGTCGGGCATCGCGGCCCATGTCGGTTGCGACCACAGCGCCAGCAGCGTTGCCACGGCTAACGATTGGCTGATTCGCCCGACGTGTGTATTCACGCCGCCGCCGCGCTGCTGCGGGTCACCCGCCGTAATGCGTGTGACCGGTACACAGCCAGGCTCGCCCGCGTAATGACGACGCCGCCGCGCCAGCCGCCCGGACACCCCGCCCGGCCCCTCAGGCACCCTGCACGACGATCGCATGCACCCGGTAAGGACCGTGCGCGCCCAGCACGATGGTCTGCTCGATATCGCCGGTACGCGACGGTCCCGACACGAAGTTGACCGCGCGCGGCAGCTCGCCGCGCTCCTGGCGGATCAGCGCGAATGCGTCCTCATGACCGGCGACGATGCGCGACGCCGGCACGATCGCGATATGCGTTTCCGGCAGCAGTCCGGCCGACGCATAGGTCTCGGGTCCGGACAGCAACACCAGCGTGCCGGTCTCCGCGGTCGCGCAAAAGCAGCCGGTGAGACCGACCACGTCGTTGTCTTTGGGTTTGCGAAATTCGACGGTAAGGCCCGCGTCGGCCCATTGCAGATCGAGCAGCGTCTGCCACGCGATTGCCTGCAACGGCAGGCCGTGTTCGCTCAGATAGCGATGCGCGGCGGCCGGTACATCGGCGAGGGTTTGAACGGTGTCGACGGTGGTCGCCATCTTGCGCGCTTCGTCGATGAAGCGCGCGCACAGATCGGTGGGAAGCTCCGGGCGCGGACCGGCCGGATGGCGCGCGAGGTAGTCCGCCGCGGCGTCGCGCTCGGCGGCGCTCGGCTCGGGCTCGCGCCCTTGCGCGGCGCGGATGCGCGCCAGAATGTTGCGGCGGGCAATCGATGTGTCCATGGGCGAAATCCTCGTGTCGACGGCCGGGCGGCGATATGGCGAGGATTATACCGGCGGCCCAGGGCCCAAAACACCCTGGCCGGACCGCCTATTGCGCAGCAAGCGACGCGAGGCGCGCTTACTTCGCCGCTTCTTCTTCCGGCTGCGCGATGCCGAACACCTGGCGCAGATACGCGAGATACGCCTTGTCGTCGCACATGTTCTTGCCCGGCGAATCCGACAGCTTCGCGACCGGCTGACCGTTGCAGCGAACCATCTTGATCACGATCTGCAGCGGGTTGTAGCCGAGATCGTTGGTCAGATTCGTGCCGACCCCGAACGCGAGTTTGCAGCGGCCGCGGAAGCGCTCGTACAGCTGCAGCACCTTCGGGATATCGAGCGCGTCGGAGAACACCAGCACCTTGGTGCGCGGATCGCAGCGGTTCGCCTCGTAGTGCTCGAGCAGGCGCTCGCCCCAGTCGAACGGATCGCCGGAGTCGTGGCGCGCGCCGTCGAACAGCTTGCAGAAGTACATGTCGAAGTCGCGCAGAAACGCCTGCATCCCATACACGTCCGACAGCGCGATGCCGAGGTCGCCGCGATACTCCTTCGCCCACATCTCGAAGCCGAAGATCTGCGAGTCGCGCAGCCGCGGCCCGAGCGCCTGACACGCCTGCAGATACTCGTGCGCCATCGTGCCGAGCGGCGTGAGGTTGTGCTTCATCGCGTAGAACACGTTGCTGGTGCCAGCGAACTGTTCGCCCAGACCGTCTTTCAGCGTGAGGATCACTTCCTCGTGCCATTGCTTCGAGAAGCGCCGGCGCGTGCCGTAATCGGCGATCTTGCAGTCGCCGAATTCCGGCCGCGCGCCGAGCAGCTGGATCTTGTCGAGCAGGCGGCCGCGCCCTTCGCTGTAAGCGGGGGTCTGCTGGGTGTTGCGGAAATAGACTTCGTTGACGATCGCGAGCATCGGGATCTCGAACAGGATCGTGTGCAGCCACGGCCCCTTGATATCGATGTCGATTTCGCCGTTGCCCTTCGGCGACGGCGTGATCGAAATGTACTTCTCATTCAGATGGAACAGCGCGAGAAACTCGATGAAGTCGCCCTTGATGAAGCGCATGCGGCGCAGGTAGTCGAGTTCGTCGTCGGTGAAGCGCAGGTCACAGAGCTTGCGCACTTCGTCACGAATCTCGTTGATGTAGGGCACCAGATCGACGTTCGGCGTACGGCAGCGGAAACGATATTCCACATTCGCGGCGGGGAAGTGATGCAATACCACCTGCATCATCGTGAACTTGTACAGATCGGTATCGAGCAGCGAAGTAATAATCATGATGGTACGAACAGGACCGCCGGAAAACACAAGGGCTCACATCGCCCTTGCAACGGGCACGCGTATTGTTAGCCGCGCGCCGACCTGTGACGCATGTTACCCGAATGCGCCCGTATTCAGCGTGCCGCCGGGCACGTCAGCGCATGCCCGCAACACCCCATAAACTAATCACGAAAACGTATAAGAGCCGCTGTCCGATGCTTCATGCGGCTCTTGACGTTAAGTTACAATACCGCTTTTGGCGTCCGCGCCTTCCCTGATTCCGTATGCAGGAGCTGCCTGAATGACTCACGTTGTGACCGAAAGCTGCATCAAGTGCCGCTATACCGACTGTGTCGATGTGTGCCCGGTGGACTGCTTTCGCGAAGGTCCCAACTTCCTCGCGATCGACCCCGATGAATGCATCGACTGCGCCGTGTGCGTGGCCGAGTGCCCGGTGAATGCCATCTATGCCGAAGAAGACGTGCCGGGCGACCAGCAGAACTTCATCGAGCTGAACGCCGACCTGGCGAAGAACTGGCCGAGCATCACGAAGACCAAGGCGCCGCTGCCGGAAGCCGACGAATTCAAGGACGTGAAAGAGAAGCTCGCGCTGCTCGCCCGCTAAGCGATGCGCTACGAGTGCGCGGTTCGCCGGCGCACTCGCCTGTCGTCGCGCCGGACAGAAATTTGTTCGGATTTAGCGGAGAGGTATTGACAGCCGTTTAAGCTGCTTCTACAATTTCGCTTCTCTGCTGTTGTTGTTCTGTTCCTCGATAGCTCAGTCGGTAGAGCGCCGGACTGTTAATCCGTAGGTCCCTGGTTCGAGCCCAGGTCGAGGAGCCAAGAATTTCAAAAGCCCGTTAACCAAGACGGGTTTTTTTATGTAGATCAAGTTGTACTGCTGTTCCTCGATAGCTCAGTCGGTAGAGCGCCGGACTGTTAATCCGTAGGTCCCTGGTTCGAGCCCAGGTCGAGGAGCCAAGAATTTCAAAAGCCCGTTAACCAAGACGGGTTTTTTTATGTAGATCAAGTTGTACTGCTGTTCCTCGATAGCTCAGTCGGTAGAGCGCCGGACTGTTAATCCGTAGGTCCCTGGTTCGAGCCCAGGTCGAGGAGCCAAAATTTTGAAAGGCCCGCATCCGTGCGGGCCTTTTTGTTTTGCGCGGCGGTTTTGCGGCAGCGCGCCGGTGCGCTGCGCCGAACGTCGAACATGCCGGTTCGCATCGCGTTGCCCGTGCGCCGTTATACGATGGCAGCTTCGCGGCACACGCGCGACACGTTCGCAAAACGTCCCGCCGCCCCACTCAACGTTCACCCGGCACACCCATGAAATCCACTTCGCTACGCCTCGCGTTCGCCGCCGTCGGCGCCCTGCTGCTGTCGACCGCGCACGGCGAAGAAGTCGCCAGCGTCAACACGAATTTCCGCATCACCGGCTCGGACCGGGTGGTCGTCGAGGCCTATGACGATCCGCTCGTGCAAGGCGTCACCTGCTATGTGTCGCGCGCGCGGACCGGCGGCGTCAAAGGCACGCTCGGCATCGCCGAAGATCCGACCGAGTCGTCGATCGCGTGCCGCCAGGTCGGGCCGCTGCATTTCGCCGGCCCCGTCAAACAGAAGGACGACGTGTTCTCCGTCAGCATGTCGCTGATCTTCAAGTCGCTGCACGTGGTGCGCGTGGTCGACGCGAAGCGCAACACGCTCGTCTATCTGACCTACAGCGACCGGGTCGTCAGCGGCAGCGCGAAAAACAGCGTCAGTGCGGTGCCGATGCCGGCCGGCACGACGATTCCCGTCAAGTAACCCGGCCTGCGTCACGCGGTTCGCGGGCCACGCCGCCCGCCCCCGCGACGCGCTACACTGACCGGTCCAGCCGGACTTTCGTCATGACCGCCATTTCCCGTTTCCGCGATTCCGCCCGCTACTGGCGCACGCCGCTGCTGCCCGGCGCGGATCTGCTCACCGCCGAATATCACGACCACGAGTTCGCGCCGCATTGGCACGACGCGTACACGATTCCGGTGATCGTCGCGGGCGCGGAGGGCTACCGGTATCGCGGCGAGAACTACGTCGCCGAGGCGGGCGGCATCCCGATCATCCATCCGGGCGAACTGCACACGGGCTCGAAGGCGGTCGACGCGGGCTGGCGGTATCGCGTGATGTATGCGCCGGTCGATTTCATTCGCGAACTCGCCGACGAAATTGCCGGCAAGCCGCAAGCGTTGCCGTGGTTCGAGCCGGGCGTGATCCGCGACCCCGATCTGGCGACGCGCCTCGCGCATGCGCATCAGCTGCTCGAAGCCGGCGCCGACCCGCTCGCCGCCGAAGCCGCAATGCTCGATGCGCTGTCGACGCTGCTGGTCCGTTACGCGCAGACGCGCCCGGCGGACGCGCGGCTCGCCGCCGACGACCGCCGTATCGCATTGATGCAGGAGCGTCTGGCCGGCGATCTGATCGAGCCGGTCACGCTGGCCGAGGTCGCGCGCACCGCTGGTCTGTCGCCGTTTCACGCGGCGCGGCTGTTCACCCAGTCGACCGGTTTGCCGCCGCACGCGTGGCGCAATCAGGTGCGCTTGCAGCGCGCGCTCGCACCGCTGCGCGCGGGTGTTTCGGTGACAGACGTCGCCGCCGCCAGCGGCTTCACCGACCAGAGCCATTTCACCCGGCATTTCCGCCGCATGTTCGGCGTGCCGCCCGGACAATGGCAGGGCAATAACCGGGGTTCGTAAAGGGCGCTCGCCCACCGCGCCCTCCCATCGCTCCCTCCCGCCGCAAGAACGTACAAGCCCAATCGCCCCCGGCCCGCTAAGCTTGCGTCCATCAAGGAGGCAAGATTGAGCAATTCAACCCAAGCCCAGGCCACACGCCCGGGCCATCTCAAGGAATTCACCGCCGGCGCGCGCGACATCATCCCGATGATGGTCGGCGCGGCGCCGTTCGGCGTCATTTTCGGCACGCTGGTCGCGTCCGGCCCGCTGCATCTGTGGCACGGTCAGCTGATGTCGCTAATCGTGTTCGCCGGCTCCGCGCAATTCATCGCGCTCGGCCTGATCGCCGGACACGCGAGCTTCGCGGTGATCTGGGCGACCACCCTCGTCGTCAATCTGCGTCACGTGCTGTACAGCGCGACGCTCGCGCCGCACGTCGCGCATCTGCCGGCGCGCTGGCGCTGGGCGCTCGGCGCGCTGCTCACCGACGAAGTGTTCGCGGTCGCGTGGGAACACTACCGGCATCGCGAGCCGGGCACGGTCGGCCCGCACTACTTCTTCGGCGCCGGCGTCGCGATGTATCTGAACTGGCAGCTGTGGACCGTCGCCGGCCTGCTGTTCGGCGCGGCCTTCCCCGGCCTGCAATCGCTCGGGCTCGACTTCGCGATGGTCGCGACCTTCATCGCGATCGTCGTCCCGCAACTGGTCGCGCTGCGCTTTATCGCGGCGGCCGCGACCGCCGGCACGCTGGCATTTTTCTGGCAGGCGTGGCCGTACAAGCTCGGGCTGCTCGGCGCGGTGTTCGTCGGCGTCGCGGTCGGCGTGCTGCTGTCGGTGTCGCGGCTGAATCTGCGCGGCGCGCGCCGCACCGTGGAGGCCACGCGATGAACTACGTCGTTCTGATCGTCGGCATGGCCGCGATAACCTGGTTGATCCGCGCGGCCGTGTTCGTGCTCGGCGACCGGCTGGTGTTCCCGCCGCTCGTGCGCACCGCGCTCGGCTTCGTGCCGGTCACCGTGCTAACCGCGATCATCGTGCCGATGGCCGTATCGCCGCACGGCGCCGATGCCGAACTCACGTGGCGCAATCCGCAGCTGGTCGGCGCGCTGGCCGCCGTTGTGGTGAGCGCGGTGACGCGCCGGCCGCTGCTGACCATCGCGGTCGGCCTGATCGTGTTCTTCGGCTGGCAGTGGCTGGTGCTGAAGTAAGCGCCCAGCGCCGCGCGCCGCGGCGTTCCTCGCGGAACGCCGACACCCCCACCCTCAAGTTTCCCGTCCCTCCGCCGATATGCAGTCGAGGTCCGCTCATCGGGATTCGTCCCGCTGGTGACGCGGCAACAGGCTGGAACACACCGCGTCGGCAGCGGGCGTCGCGCCGCCCCGGTCCACAGACAGGGGCCGCCAATCGCGACGGCGCCGGGCGCGGCAGCATTAAACGGGATAACACATGGGTCAAATCACCCTCAAGCTCAAGGACGAGACCGTCGCGTCGTTGCGCAAGGATTTCGAGGCTTTTCTGCGGGTCTCGCTGAAGCTCGATCCGCAGTTCGCGACGCCGTCGTTTGAGGACTTCCTGCGCGCGAAGCTGCTCGACAACATGGTGCCGCTGACCGAGCACGCGGTGCAGCGGATGCTGCAAGGCGGCCAGTACGCGTGGGCCAAGCGCACGCTCGACAAGGAGTTTCCGGACGTCGTGTCGATCCTGATGCGTCAGGCGAGCGAATTCGGCTTCGGCTTCGCCGCGCGCTCGGAATGGACCCCCGAAGAACTCGCGAAACAGTGTCACGACTGGGCCGCGGCGATCGTCAAGGAAGCGGAAGGCGACGCGACGCTGGTCGATCCGCTCGCGTCGCAGATCAAGGGTTCGGTGCAGGACATCCAGGCGCTCGAGGAACTGATGCAGACCCCCGCGTGGCGGCTGGTCGAATCGCTGCGCCAGCGCGTCTACGAGGCGAAGGTCGCGTGCGAGACGAGCGTCGGCAGCACCGCGCGCGAAAAGCTCGGCGAACTGCGCGGGCTGCTGCGCCTCGGCATTTCGCACGGCACTTTCCAGAAGCAGGAAGCGCAACAGATCATGGAGTATTTGCGGCTGCTGAAGCCGGAGATCTTCGTCGAGGAACCCTACGACGTGTTCTCGCGGCTCGCCGCGTGGCTGCGCAATTTCTTCGTGCCGCCGCGCCCGGTCGCGCAGCCGCAGCAGCGGCAATCCTCGCAACAGGCACGGTGATAGCGGCGGCCCGTCACCGCCTCAGTCCCACATCTTCCTGAGCTTCGCGCCGATCTCGAGCTTCGCCCGCGCGGCGGCGGCCAGCCCGGTCGCGCTCGGCGCGCTCGCAACCGGCACGCGCGGCCACGCATACGCATCGAACAACGGCAGCAGCGGCGTCGAGATAAAGCGCGTACGCGACGCCCATACGTGCCGGTCGCCGAGATGGGTCTGGTTGTGCACGTAAAAACGCTGCGGCACGACGATATGCAGGTCCTCCTTCGCGCGCGTCATCGCCACATACAGCAGGCGGCGCTCTTCGTCGATTTCCTCGTCGCTGCCGGTGCCCAGATCTGACGGAATGCAGCCGTCGACGCCGTTTAACACGAATACGTTGCGCCACTCCTGCCCCTTCGCGGAGTGGATCGTCGACAGGATCAGGTAGTCCTCGTCGATCAGCGGCACGCCGGATTCGTCGCTGGTCGCGTCGGGCGGATCGAGCGTCAATTCGGTCAGGAAGCGCTCGCGCGACGCATAGGTGCCCGCGATGCTTTCCATCTGCAGCAGGTCCGCGTGCCGCACCACGGCGTCCTCATGATTGCGCTCCAGATGCGGCTCATACCAGCGCCGCACCATCTCGAACTCGGCGGGCCACGGGCTCTGCCGGCCGTACACGCTCGACATCAGCTTCACGAACGGATGCCAGTCCTCCTGCGCGCGCGCCGGCGCGGCGAACGCAGCCAGCACGCCGCCGGCGCTCGCGACCGGATCGGCCCCGCCCGCGCGCTCGACGATCTCGTCGAGCAGCTTCGCGGCGGTCGCCGGCCCGACGCCGGGCAGCAGCTGCACGACCCGGAAGCCGGCCACCCGGTCGCGCGGATTCTCGGCCCAGCGCAGCACCGCGAGCACGTCCTTCACGTGCACCGAATCGAGAAATTTCAGGCCGCCGAATTTGACGAACGGAATGTTGCGGCGGGTCAGCTCGACCTCGAGCGCGGCGCTGTGATGCGCGGCACGAAACAGCACCGCCTGCGCCTTCAGCTTCATCCCCTGCTCGCGCGCCTCCAGCACCTGTTCGACCACGTAGCGGGCCTGCGCGGCATCGTCGGCGACGGTGACGAGGCGCGGGCGCTGCGCGGACGCCTTGTCGGTCCACAGGTTCTTCGTGTAGCGCTCGCTCGCCTGTTCGATCACCGCGTTCGATGCCGCCAGAATCGGCTGGGTCGAGCGGTAGTTGCGCTCCAGCGTGACCTGGCGCGCGGGCGGATCGAACTGCGCAGGGAAATCGAGGATGTTGCGCACGGTCGCGCCGCGAAACGAGTAGATCGACTGCGCGTCGTCGCCGACCACGGTCAGGCCGCGGCCATCGGGCTTCAGCGCGAGCAGGATCGACGCCTGCAGCCGGTTGGTGTCCTGATACTCGTCGACCAGCACGTGATCGAAGCGCGCCGACAGATCGGCCGCAAGCGCGGGCTCGGCGGCCATATGCGACCAGTACAGCAGCAGATCGTCGTAATCGAGCACGCTCTGCTTCTGCTTCGCGTCGACGTACGCGGCGAACAGCCGGCGCAGATCGTCCTCCCACTCGCGACACCACGGGAACGCGCTATCGAGCACCTGGCCGAGCGACGCGCCGGTGTTGACGACCCGCGAGTAGATCGCGAAACAGGTGCTCCTGGCCGGGAAGCGCCGCTCTTTCGCGGACAACCCGAGCTCGTGGCGCACGAGGTTCATCAGGTCGGCGGAGTCTTCGCGGTCGTTGATCGTGAACGTCGGCGCGAGGCCGATCAGGTCCGCGTATTCGCGCAACAGGCGCGCGCCGACGCTATGGAAGGTGCCCGACCACGTGAGTCCCTGCGCGAGCGCCGCGCGTGCGGCAGGGCCGCCGGCGGTGGCCGTCGCGGCCGCGGTGATACGGGTCACGCGACGGATCATTTCGAGCGCCGCGCGGCGCGAAAAGGTCAGCAGCAGGATCCGCTGCGGATCGACGCCGTTCACCACCAGATTGGCGACGCGGTGCGCGAGCGTATTGGTCTTGCCGGAGCCGGCGCCCGCGATCACCAGCAGCGCGCCGGCCGGCGCGTGCGGCGTGTCGGCGCCGTGTTCGACGGCTTCGCGTTGCGCGTCGTTGAGCTTGGCGAGCCAGGCGGCGGTATCGAACGACGGGGCGGATTCGGCGACGGTGGACACGGATCGGTATGCGCGGGATTAATTCAGGATGTGGCGCACACTGTATATCCATACAACTCTCGCCGACAAGCGACCCTTTTTTCCGGGTTGATTTAGCGGCGAGAAAGCGACGCGATTGCTGCCGCAAAACCGGCGGCAGTCAACTTACGGCCGCCGGTTCGCCTCGCGCGCATTACTGCTTCTTCGCGTCCTTCAGATTGGCTTCGGCGTTTGCCTTGTCGGCATCGGCCTGTGCATCGGTCTTGGTCTTGTCGGCCTTGGCCTGCGCGACGGCGGCCTTCTTGTCGGCCTTCGACTGCTCCTTCACGGCCTTCTTGTCCGCGTGAGTGGCAGGCGCCGCGGCCGGCTCGGACGTCTGCGCAAACACCGCCGACGACAGACAGGTCGCGATCAACGCGGCATAAACACGATTCTTCGTGGATCGAGTGATCTTCATTTTGAAACCTCCCTGAAACAGTACCTGACGCCATCCGCGGCGCGCGAGCCCGGGGACCGGGACCTCACGCGCCGCCAACCTCCCGTCGACTTAATGCTTGACGTCCACACCATCGGCCTGCGCATTCGCCTGCCCTTGCATGTCCATCTTCATTTCGTTGTTGGCACTCTGCTTGTCCGCCTTCTGGTTCAGCTTCGCGCCGCGCACCTGCTCCTTGTACTGATCCTTCGCGGCCTTCTGCTGCGCCTTCATTTCGGTCTTCGACGCCTTCTTCGACGCGCGATACTCGGCGTTGGCCTTCGCATCGGCCTCACGCTTCTGCACCAGCGGGTCGGCCGAGCCCGACGCGGTCAGACGGGTCGGCGGCGGCGGCGGCTGGATGCCTTGCGCGGCGGGCGCCTGAAGCCCCGCTTGCGCGCCGGCCTGCATCCCCTGGGCGGCGGCCGGCGGCGTGCCCGGCATCCCCTGGCTGCCCGGAGCCGCCGCCGGCGCGGCGCTCACTGCGCCCTGCGTCTGCAGTTGCGCCTGGCCGCCGAGGCCTGCCGCAGGCTGCGCGGTCTGCGCGACGGCGGCGGTCGCGGCAAAAGCAGTCAGGGCGGTACCGATCAGGAGCGAACGAATCTGGGTCATGGCTTTATCCTCTCTAGAATTGTGCTGACACGGACGAACTGTCCGGCGTCGCGATGACGGGCTGTCCCGCGCGTCTCGTCCGGTCTACGCATCGCTGGATGGTTGCCGGGGGGCGATCCCGGAAATGCAGCGGGCTTTGCTTGCAGAACTGACTTTAGGAGTGAAATCGCGTCGAGGCGACCAGCGTTACGGAACGTTTCACTTTCCGACAGCTGCATAACATCTTCTTTCAATTGCTTGCGACAAGCTCGGAGCCCGTCACCCTGCGCGTCGCTTGCTTTATGATGCGAACCCCGACCGCGACCCTGCCCGAAGGTGCAAACCCCATGCCCAACCTCAATTTCACGCTGACCGGCGACTACGTCGAGCTGCACAACCTGCTGAAGATCACCGGCCTCGCGGACAGCGGCGGCTCCGCGAAGATGATGGTCGCGGACGGCGCGGTGACGGTCGACGGCCGCGTCGAGACGCGTAAAACCTGCAAGATTCGCGCGGGCCAGGTCGTGTTGCTAGGCGATACGCGGATCGCGGTACACGAGGGCTGAACGGCGCGCGGGCGGCGCGGGGGTGGCGCGTGGGCGGCGAGCCACGCGCACGCACCAGCAATGTGCGTTGTCCATCGACAGCGGCCGGGCGACACAATAAGCTGTCGGTTTCGACAGTCGAACGACGGATTACGCCAGCGGCGCGCAAAACCGGCGACCTGACCGGGCAGCGCGCCACCACGCCGCGAAGCATGCCGCGCCGCCTACGGCGCGAGCCGCGCCCGCCACGCTCGCCGGAGCACGCCGCACCGCAGCCAAAGCTACGCGAGCGCTAGCTCACCGCCCGGCGCCGCCTCCCCGCCGCATTCGTCCCGCGCTGTCGCCACTTTCCGCGCCCAGGCGTTTCATGACCCAATCTGGCTTTGCCCGGGTGGCCACCCGGCCGCCGACCCTTTCCCGCCACGCCGCCGATACCGCGCGGCTCGCCGGTCCGCTTGCGATCGCGCAGCTGTCGCAGATGGCGATGAGCGTCACCGACACGATCCTGCTCGGCTCGCTCGGCCCCGACGCACTCGCGGCCGGCGGCCTCGGCGCGAACCTGTTTTTCGTCGTCGTCACGCTGTTGCAGGGCGTGCTGACCTCGGTCAGCGTGACCGTCGCGCACGCGCGCGGTGCGCAGGACGACGGCCGCGTCCCGCATATCTACTGGACCGGCTTCGTGCTGTCGGTGCTGCTGTCGGTGCCGGCGTTCGCGCTGCTGTCGTTCGCGTCGCAGATCATGCTCGCGTTCGGCGAACCGGGCCTGCTCTCGCACAACGTCGGCAAATACGCTGAGGTGCTGCGCTGGGGCGCGCCCGCGAGCCTGATCGGGGTCGGCCTGATGCGCTCGTTCCTGCCGGCGATCGGCGCGGCGCGGCGGCTGCTGTGGGTGTCGATCGCGAGCGTCGGCGTGAACGGCTTCCTGAACTACGGGCTGATCCACGGCGCGTGGGGGCTGCCGCGGCTCGGCTTTCTCGGCTCGGCGGCGGCGACCACGATCACCGTGTGGCTGACCGCGCTGGTGCTGATGGCGCTGCTGCATCTGCGGCCGCGCTTCAAGCACTTCGTCGTCGCGACGCGGCCGAAGCTGCCGCTGATGGGCGAGCTGTTCGGCATCGGCTGGCCGGTCGCGATCACCTATGGCGTCGAGTCGACGCTGTTTCTCGCCACCGGTCTGATGGTCGGCCTGCTCGGCGAGTCGCAACTGGCCGCGCACCAGATCGCGCTGAACGTCGCGTCGGTCGCGTTCATGGTGCCGCTGTCGATCGGCCAGGCCGCCAACGTGCGGGTCGGCTACTGGGCCGGCGCCGGCCAGCCGCTCGCCGCGCGTCACGCGGGCTTCGTCGCGCTCGCGCTCGGGGTCGGCTTCATGACGCTGTCGGGGATCGTGCTGATCGCCGCGCCGCACTGGATCGTCGGGCTGTATCTGCATCTGGACGATCCGGCCAACGCGTCGACGGTCGCGCTCGCCAGTTCGCTGCTCGGCGTCGCGGCGATTTTCCAGATCGTCGACGGGATGCAGACGGTCGGTTCGGGCTGTCTGCGCGGACTGAAGGACGTGCGGGTGCCGATGATCGCCGCCGCGTTCGGCTACTGGGTGATCGGCTTTCCGACCGGCTATACGCTCGCGTTTCACTTCGGGCTCGGCGCGCGCGGCTTGTGGTGGGGTCTCGCGGCCGGCCTCGCGAGCGTCGCGGTGTTGATGACGCTGCGCTTTCACAAGCTGAGCCTGCGCCAGACACCGCCCGCGGCCGATGCGCCGCCGGCTCACTCCGCCTGAGCGGCAGGCAGGCACGCACGCACGTGGGCAGGTAAAGCCCTACTCCTGAAGCATTCCCTGCAAAAGGTAAAATCCCGCCTCGGCATGCGGGCGCCGATCCGCGCCCGGCAAAATGCCGCGTCGGGCCACCGTCATGCCTTTTTCTCGCAATAAAACATAACCAAGGACCACCCCCCATGCTTGCCCGCGTCACCCGCCTGTTCCCGCTCTGGGCCGTGCTCGTTTCAGTCGCCGCGTATTTCTCGCCGGCCTCGTTCTCCGGCATCGCGCCGCACGTCACCACGCTGCTGACGATCATCATGCTGGCGATGGGCGTCACGCTGTCCGCGTCCGACTTCCTGCGCGTGTTCACGCGCCCGGCGCCGGTGATCGCCGGCATCGTGCTGCACTACCTCGTGATGCCGCTCGCCGCGTGGGTGATCGCCAAGGCGCTGCGCATGCCGCCCGATCTGACCGCCGGCATGGTGCTGGTCGGCAGCGTCGCGAGCGGCACCGCGTCGAACGTGATGATCTATCTGGCGCGCGGCGACGTCGCGCTGTCGGTGACGATCAGCGCGCTGTCGACGCTGGTCGGCGTGTTCGCGACGCCGCTGCTCACGCGTCTGTATGTCGACGCGTCGATCGTCGTCGACGTGCACGGGATGCTGATGAGCATCCTGCAGATCGTCGCGCTGCCGATCGTGGTCGGCCTCGTCGTCAATCATCTGTTCGGCAAGCTGGTGCGCAAGATCGAACCGATCCTGCCGCTGGTGTCGATGGTCGCGATCATCCTGATCATCGGCGCGGTGGTCGGCGGCACGCAGAAGAGCATTGCGTCGGTCGGCCTCGTGGTGATGCTCGGGGTGGTGCTGCACAACGGCATCGGCCTGCTCGGCGGCTACTGGGGCGGGCGTCTGCTCGGCTTCGACGAAGCGATCTGCCGCACCCTCGCGATCGAAGTCGGGATGCAGAACTCCGGCCTCGCGGCGACCCTCGGCAAGCTGTACTTCACGCCGCTCGCGGCGCTGCCGGGCGCGCTGTTCTCGGTCTGGCACAACCTGTCGGGCTCGCTGCTGGCGGGCTTCTGGGCGGGTCGTCCGGCGAAGGGTTCGACGCACGCGGACGGCAAGCGTCTGTTCGGCGCGGAACGCGGCTGATCGAACTGGCCGACGGACAGGACTCGCGAAGGCGGCGCACCAGCGCGGCTCATGCAGGCGGCTCTCGAACACGCGTGACGAACGCGACCGCATCTGACGGCGCCTGTCGCACCCGGGTCCACGCCATGCCTCTCCGCAATATCCGTGGCCTCGGCTACGAACGCAGCAACGTTCGCTCCGGCCAGCAGCAACCGGCAACACAGGCCGTCTCCTCCACCGCATAACTTGGGGGAGACGGCGTCTGAATCCGCACTCCGCGCGACATCCGACACAGCATGACCACCCGCCGGGCAAGCCGCGCTCCCCACCCTTCCCCGCGCCACCGAACAACGCCCAACACGCGCCCCAATTCCCCTTAGAATGGCTTTCTCGACCGCGTGAGCGAGCCGTCGCGCCGCCACGAAAAGCTTGCAAAACAAGGGGAAAACAGCGTGCAGGGGCAATTCGAACAGCAACGGCGCGCGCTGCGCCGCCAGCCGATAATCAGCACAACGAGACAGTTTTTCCTGCTGCTCTGCACGGCGGCATTTTTGACCGCCTGCGCAACGCGGCCGCCCGCCACCGCATACGAGCGCCCCGTCAGCCACGCGCTGCCCGCCACCACCGACACGCCGCTGCGCGCCGCGCTCGCGCCGCTCGAAGCGAAGCATCCGCAACAGTCGGGCTTTCGCGTGCTGGCGAGCGGCACCGACGCGCTGCAGATGCGCATCGCGCTTGCCCGCGCGGCGACTAGAACCCTCGATATGCAGTACTACATCGCCAACGAGGACACCACCGGCAAGCTGCTGCTCGGCGCGGCGTTATACGCGGCCGATCACGGCGTGCGGGTGCGGATGCTGGTCGACGATCTGAACTTCAAGGACATCGACCGCCTGATGGCCGGCCTGAACACGCACGACAAGATCGAAATCCGCGTGTTCAATCCGTTCGGCAGCGCGCAGGAGGGGATGTTCGAGCGCACCACCAACCTGTTCACGCAGATCGGCCACTTCACGCGGCGCATGCACAACAAGGCGATGATCGCGGACAACCAGCTGGCGATCGTCGGCGGCCGTAATCTCGGCGACGAATATTTCAGCGCGAGCGAAACGCTGCAGTTTCGCGATCTCGACGTGCTGGCGGCGGGCCCGATCGTCGCCGACGTGTCGGCCAGTTTCGACGACTACTGGAACAGCGGCCTCGCCTATCCGCTGAGCGTGCTGAACAAGCAGAAGTTCGATCCGCACGAACTCGATCAGACCCGCGACGATCTGCGTCAGCACTGGCGCACCAATGCCGATCCGTACAACGCGAAGCCGTTGAACGCGACCCCGCTCGCCGCGCAGATCACGAATGAACAGCTCGGCCTCACGTGGGCGAGCGCCGAGTTCAAGGTGGACCGGCCGGAGAAGATCGAACAGCCGTCGCCCGATTACGTGAGTCCGCCGATGCAGCGGCTGCGCGAGCTGCTGCGCGACGCGCGCCACGACTTCCTGATCGTGTCGCCGTACTTCGTGCCGCACGACGCGGGCGTGCAGGCGGCCAGCGAGCTCACGCAACGCGGTGTCCGGATCGCAGTCCTGACCAATTCGCTGGCCGCCACCGACGCGGTCGCCGTGCAGGCCGGCTACAGCCCGTTCCGGGTGCCGCTGCTGAAAGCCGGCGTCGAACTGTACGAGTTCAAACCGAACCAGGAGTCGCCGCGCGCGGGTGTGATGGGCTCGCACTCGCGCGCGAGCCTGCATGCGAAGACCTACGTGATCGACCAGCAGATTCTGGTGATCGGCTCGATGAATCTCGACCCGCGCTCGGCGAATCTGAACACCGAACTCGCGCTGGTGATCCATAGCCCCGAACTCGCGCAACAGGTCGCGCAGATTTTCGGCCGCGCGATCGAGCCCGGGCAGAGCTATCGCGTGACGCTCGCCGATGCGAACCAGCTCGCGTATCTGCGCTCGATCGGCGCGCCGCTGTCGCCGCTGGTGTGGACGGACGTCGAAAACGGCCAGAAGCGCACCTATATCTTCGATCCGCAGGCGGGTTTCTACCGGAACGCGCTAACGGGTCTATTCTCGTTATTGCCTGTCAACTCAGAACTATGAGCGGAACTATGAGCAAAACCATGAGCGGAACTATGAGAAGCGGAGCGAAACATGACTGAAGACGTACGGATGGAACGCGACACGTTCGGCGAAATCGCGGTGCCGAACGCCCGCCTGTGGGGCGCGCAAACCCAGCGCTCGCTGCAGAACTTCAAGATTTCGACCGAGAAGCAGTCGCCCGAACTGGTCACCGCGCTGGCCGTGGTCAAGCGCGCGGCCGCGGAGGTCAACCTGGGCCTCGGCGTGCTCGACGAGCAGAAGGCCCGCGCGATCATGCAGGCGGCCGACGAGATCATCGCCGGTAAGCATCCGGGCGAATTCCCGCTCGCGGTCTGGCAGACCGGCTCCGGCACCCAGACCAACATGAACCTGAACGAGGTGATCGCGAACCGCGCGAGCGAGCTGCTCGGCGGCGAGCGCGGCGAGGCCCGCAAGGTCCATCCGAACGACGACGTGAACCGCGGCCAGTCGTCGAACGACGTGTTTCCGACCGCGATGCACGTGGCCGCCGCCGACGCGATCGTCAAGCATCTGCTGCCCGCGCTGAAGACGCTGCGCGATACGCTCGACGGCAAGGCCAGGGCGTTCGCCGAGGTCGTCAAGATCGGCCGCACGCACCTGCAGGACGCGACCCCACTGACGCTCGGCCAGGAGTTTTCCGGCTACGTCGCTCAGCTCGAGCACGGGATCCGCCACGTCGAATCGGCGCTGCCGCATCTGTACGAACTCGCGCAGGGCGGCACCGCGGTCGGCACCGGGCTCAACGCGCATCCGAAGTTCGCCGACGCGGTGGCGGCCGCGATCGGCAAGCTGACCGGCCTGCCGTTCGTGTCGGCGCCGAACAAGTTCGAGGTGATGGCGGCCGCCGATGCACTGGTGTTCGCGCACGGCGCGCTGAAGACGGTCGCCGCGAGCCTGAACAAGATCGCCAACGACGTGCGCTGGCTCGCCAGCGGGCCGCGCTGCGGGCTGGGCGAGCTGTCGATTCCGGAGAACGAACCGGGCAGCTCGATCATGCCGGGCAAGGTCAATCCGACCCAGTCCGAAGCGCTGACGATGCTGTGCGCGCAGGTGTTCGGCAACGACGTCGCGGTGAACATCGGCGGCGCGAGCGGCAACTTCGAGCTGAACGTGTTTCGTCCGATGATCGCGCACAACGTACTGCAGTCGGTGCGGCTGCTGGCCGACGGCGCGCAGAGCTTCAACGATAACTGCGCGGTCGGGATCGAGCCGAATCGCGAGCGCATCGATACGCTGCTGAACGAATCGCTGATGCTGGTGACCGCGCTCAATCCGCACATCGGCTACGACAAGGCCGCGCAGATCGCGAAGAAGGCGCACAAGGAAGGCACGACGCTGAAGGCGGCCGCGCTCGCGCTCGGTTACGTGACCGAGCAGCAGTTCGAGGAGTGGGTGCGGCCGAAGGATATGGTGGGAGGCGGCGCTGGGTGAGGAAGCGGCGCTGGCGCTGTAGCTAGCGGT
Organism: Burkholderia sp. SRS-W-2-2016; assembly: GCF_001931485.1. Lineage (GTDB taxonomy): Bacteria > Pseudomonadota > Gammaproteobacteria > Burkholderiales > Burkholderiaceae > Paraburkholderia. The sequence continues at coordinate 62,242 of NZ_MSDV01000040.1, forward strand.
GGGTTAGCCGGGTGGGCGGCGTGGCGGTTAGCGCGCCGCCCACCGCGCTTCAGATCTTCCCCTGCGCCACTTCTTCCGGCTTCAGCTCGACGATCGCGTCGAGCGCTTCCTTCACGTCCATCGCGTACTTGGCAAGGCGCTTCTGTTCATCGGTTTGCGGCACGAACGCGGGCACCGGAACCGGATGGCCGTTCTCATTGACGGCGACCATCACGACGAGGCAGTCGGTGGTCTGCAGCAGCTCGCCGCCCTTCGGATCGCCCGCCTGCACCGACACGTGGATATGCATGCTGGTGCGCCCGGTCGCGACGACCCGCGCGCGCAATTCGACCAGATTGCCGACGAGGATCGGCCGGCGGAAGCGGATGTTGCCGACGCTGACCGTCACGCAATAACGCCCCGACCACACCGCCGCGCACGCGTAGGCGGTTTCGTCGATCCACTTCATCAGCGCGCCGCCGTGCACCTTGCCGCCGAAGTTGACCGAGGTCGGCTCGGCGAGAAAGCGGAAGGTGGTTTCCGAACGGTCCAGCGGTGCTGTGGAAAGAGTGCTCATCTTGGCTCCGGTCAAGCGGATGCGTTGAAAGGAGGCGATTATACGAGCGCAATATTGCGGGCGGCTGCGTGGCCTCGAGCTTCGGCGCTAGTTGCGGAAGCTGATGCCCTGGTCGATCGTGCCGTACATCTCGATGTGGCCGCTGCCGGCCGAGCCCGAACCGGCCCCGCCCTGAGCGCAGGCGCTGAACAGCAGAACCGCCGCGGCGGCGATCAGTAGCGTTTTCATCACGGCATATTCCTGCAAAGACAGATTTCGATTCTAGCCTGGCGGGATGCGGCGACGCCGGAACGCGGGCGGTGACCCGAATCCGCCGGATTCGATTGTTCATGCGAGCCTGAAACGTCGAATCCGCCGCGCGGGTACAGTGGAAACACGCCCTCACCGCTTCAGGAGACCCCGATGACCACCCCACTCGCGGACGACCACAACCACTTCCCCGGCCTGAGCCGCATCGGCGCGCTGCTCGCCGACCCCGGCCGTGCCGCGATGCTGTGGGCGCTGATGGACGGCAGCGCCCGCCCCGCCGGCGAACTGACGATGATCGCGGGACTGTCGCCGTCGGCGGCGAGCGCGCACCTCGCGCGGCTCACCGACGGCGGCCTGCTCGCGCTCGAAGTGCGCGGACGGCATCGCTATTTCCGCATTGCGTCGGCGGAGATCGCCGCGTCGATCGAGGCGCTCGCCAACGTCGCGCAGGTCAGCGCGCCGCAGCGGGCCGCGCCGCGTCCCGCGCGCACGGTGCCGCTGGAAATGCGCTACGCGCGCACCTGCTACGACCATATGGCCGGCGAGCTGTCGGTGCGGCTCTACGAGCGGATGCTCGAACAAGGGCTGCTGACGCTGCACGGCGCATCGCTCGATGCGACCGCGCAAGGCGCCGAACGCTTCGCCGCGTGGGGCATCGATCTGTCCACGCAGCACAGCCGCCGGCGCCGCTTCGCGTGCACGTGCCCCGATTGGAGCGTGCGTCGCCCGCACCTGGGCGGCGCGCTCGGCGCCGCGCTGCTCGAGGCGTGGTCGGCGCATGGCTGGGTCGAGCGGACCCAGCGGCCGCGGGTGCTGCGCGTCACGCCGGCGGGGCAGCAGCAATTCGATGCGTTTCTGGCGGGCTAGGGGTGCCGGCGCGCGGACCCGCTGACCATGATCGGATGCGCAAATGTCGAGCCGCGACCGCTCCCGCTGCTCGCGCGGATGACGGCCGGCTACAGCGTTGCGCTGCCCGAGACCTTTTGTTACCGCGTGCGAAGCCACCTTACAAAAGTGGACCCCTTGAAACATAGGCGGCGGCTACAGTGAAGCGAGGATTCGGCGGCTCGCCGCATCCGCCGGAGACCCCCGCCATGAAACCGCTCGCCCCGCCCCCCAACAAGCCTCGAATTTCGCACCAGGTGGCCGGCTATTCGCTGATCGCCGCCGCCGTCGTCGCGCTCGCCGCGCAGCCCGGCTTCGCGCAGGAAGCACCGCCCGCCCCGTCGTCCACGGCCGCGCTCGCCGCCGCACCGGACGGCGATCCGCCGGGACGGATCGCGCGCCTGAACTACATGGCCGGCACCGTGACCACCGAGCCGGCCGGCGCGAGCGACTGGTCGTACGCGCAGATCAACCGGCCGCTGACGACCGGCGACCAGCTCTGGAACGACCAGAACGCGCGCTCCGAACTGCACATCGGCTCGACCGCGGTGCGTCTGGGCGAAAACACCAGCCTCGACGTGCTGAACCTCGACGACACCAGCGCGCAGCTCAAGGTCGCGCAAGGCACGCTGTCGACCCGCGTGCGCGAACTCGCGCCGGGCTCGTCGTATGAAATCGACACGCCGAACCTCGCGCTCGGCATGAACGGCCCCGGCGACTACCGGGTCGACGTCGCGCCCGACGGCAGCAGCACCAGCGTGACGGTGCGCAGCGGCAGCGCGGTCGCTTATGGCGACGGCGGCCAGGCGCCGATCGCGGCGGGTCAGCAGATCCGCTTCGCCGGCACCGGCCTGCAACAGCTGTCCGACGCCCGCGCGCCCGGCCCCGACGAGCTCGACCAGTGGGCCGCCACCCGCGACGCGAGCGAAGACCGCTCGGTGTCGGCCCGCTACGTGTCGCGCGAGATCCCGGGCTACCAGGACCTCGACGCCAACGGCACGTGGCGCGAGACCCCGCAGTACGGCGCGGTATGGACCCCGCGCGCGACGCCGGCCGGCTGGGCGCCGTACCGCGACGGCCACTGGGTCTGGCAGGCGCCGTGGGGCTGGACCTGGGTCGACGATCAGCCGTGGGGCTTCGCGCCGTACCACTACGGCCGCTGGGTGTCGTTCGACGAAAGCTGGGCGTGGGTGCCGGGCCCGCTCGCGGCCGGCGCGCCGCCGGTCTATGCGCCGGCGCTGGTCGGGTTCGTCGGCGACGGCGAGGACGATGGCGGCGTCGACTGGGGCGTGAATCTGGCGCTCGGCGGCGCGGTCGCGGCCGGCGTCGCGTGGTTCCCGCTCGGACCCGGCGAGCCGTGGCACCCGCACTGGGGCGGCGGACGCGAGCGCTGGAGCCGCGGCTATTACGATCGCGTGAACCGCCCGGCGCTCGTCAACGACTATCGCCGCGACGTGCACATCCACAACAACACTTACGTGAACTACCGGGCGCCGGGCGGCCTGACCGCGATGCCGACGACCGCGTTCGTGCGCGGCCAGCCGGCCGGACGCTTCGCGCAGAAGGTCGATCCGCGTCAGTGGCACAACGCGCGGATCAACCCGGGCGCGCCGGGGATCGCGCCGGTGCGGGAAAGCTTCGGCGCGGATCTGCGACGCGCGAACTATCGGCCGCCGGCGAGCCTCGCCGCGCGACCGGTGGTCGCGACGCGCAATCCCGCGCTGCCGGCCGCCTATCACGACGACCTCGCGCAGCGCTTCGCGCAAGGCGGTGGACGGGTGCCGGGCGGCGGCCAGCCGGTCGTGAGGACCGCGGTGCCCGCGCAGATGGGCGGTGCGCCGGGGATGCCGGGTGTGCCGGGTGCGCGTGGTGCTGCGCTGCCGGTTGCGAACGTGCGGGTCGTGCAGTCGCATGTGCCCGGACGGCCGCCGGGGATGGCGGCGGGTGCGCCGGGGATGGCGGGTGCGAACGGGCAGCCCGGCCGCCAACCCGGTCAGTTCAGCCAGATCGCGCCCACGTCGAACGGGGTGCCGCGACCGCCGCAGGCAAGCGGCGCGCATCCGGGTGCAAGCGGGTATCTGCAGCAGCATAGTGCGCCACAGGTATGGGGCGCGGTCGGCCGCTCGCAGCCGGCGTGGACGCAGTCGCATGCGCCAATGGAACAGCAGGCTCAGCGCGGGGAGTCTGGCGGTCCGCAGCGCGCGGGACAACCGGGCTTCGCGCAGCAGGCCGGCGTCCCGCATCCGCCGCAAAATCCCGCCGCGCAGCAGCAGGCTCGACAGCCGGATGGACACCCGCAGACGATGCCGTCTGCGCAACAGCCGCCTCGCATGGAGCCGCCGCAGCAACAGGCGCAGCAGTTGCGGTCGGAGTCGCAAAACCAGCAGGCTCAGCAGCCGCGTTTCGAGCCGCGTGCGCAGCCGGCGCCGCAACCTCGGCCGGAGCCACTGGTTCAGCAAGCTCAGCAGCCGCGCTTTGTGCCCCGTGCGCAGCCGGCGCCGCAGCCTCGGCCGGAGCCACAGGTTCAGCAAGCTCAGCAGCCGCGCTTTGTGCCCCATGCGCAACCTGCGCCGCAGCCGCAGTTCCAGCAAGCGCAGCAACCGCGCTTCGAGCCGCGGCCGCAACCGATACAGCAGGCGCGCCCCGAACCGCGTCCGCAGATGCAGCAGCCACGCCCCGAACCGCGGCCTAAGCAGGTCCAGCAGCCGCGCCCGCAACCGCAGCAACAACCACAACGCGCCGAGCAGCACCAAGGCGGCGGTAACCACGACGAACGCCACAGGGGGTAAGTGCGCTGGGCGCCGTCGCCGGTCCAACCCCGTCTCGGCTAACGCCGACGCCGCCGCGACCATCGCCATCGGTAGCGCACCGGCAACGGCGACCGCCGCCCCCCAACCCAACCCCGCCCCACCAACAAAAAACCCCCGTGAGGCCCAAACCTCACGGGGGTTTTCACTTCAGCAACGCAAGCACAAGCGCCTGCGGTCAACCGTCAACCGCAATCAAATCGCCATCGGCGCCGTCAACGGCTCGTGATGCCGGTAGCCGACCAGCGAGAAATCCGCCGGCTCGATCTTCTCCAGCCACTCCGGTTCGTACACGCCGGTCTTCGCGTACTCGGGCACACGCTCCGAAATCGCCAGTTGCGGGCTCTCATAGGGCTCGCGCGTGAGCTGCTGCTGCAACATGTCGAGCTGGTTCTCGTAGATATGCGCATCGCCGATGAAATAGCTGAACCAGCGCGGCGTATAGCCGGTCAGCCGGCCAACCAGATGCAGCAGCGCCGCGCCCTCGGTCAGATTGAACGGCGTCCCCAGCCCGACATCGTTGCTGCGGATATACAGGCACAGCGAAATCTCGCGGCGCGCGACGTTCGGCAGGAACTGATACAGCAGATGACACGCCGGCAGCGCGATCTGATCGAGCACCGCCGGATTCCACGCGTGAAACAGAATCCGTCGGTCAGCCGGGTTCTGCATGATGGTGTCGAGGCACTGGCGCAGCTGATCGATCGCCTTGTAAAGCAGCACCTTCGAGCGGCCATCTTCGTCGAATTGGGTGATGACGCGGAAACCGCGCGCCTGCGCGTCGGCGAGCTGCGCGCTCGCGCCGGCGTCGAGCACCTTGTACGCAGGCCATTGACGCCATTGCACGCCATACACATCGCCGAGATCGTCGGGGCCTTCGCGATACGGATTGGCGAGCCACTTCTCGTTCTGGTTCGCGTTGCCGTCCCACACCTTGCAGCCGAGCGCCCGAAAATCCGCGGCGCTGCGCGACGCGCGCAGAAACCCGACCAGTTCGCCGATCGCCGACTTGAACGCGAGCTTCTTCGTCGTCACCGCCGGAAAGCCCTGCTGCAGATCGAAGCGCAGCATCGCGCCGGGCATGCTGATGGTGCGGATGCCGGTACGGTTTTCCTGCCACGTGCCGGTGTCGAGAATCGTGCGGACGAGGTCCAGGTATTGTTTCATGCGGGGTTCCTTCGGCGCGGCGCGCATCGAGCTGGCGAATCCAGCTAGCAAACCGGACTCGCGAGCCGGATTCGAAATGCACCGCCTGATTGGGCAAAAACCGGATTCTAACAAGCGCGACCGGAGCACGCCCGGGGATGGCGTAGCGCGCTGGAAAAGGCGGGGAATCGAGATCGGGAGAGAGATGGCAAGCGCCGCACGAAGCGGCGCGAAACAGGCAGACGAAACGAGCACAGCAACCACCGGCGACGACCCGACGGCCAGCCACCACCGTCAGCCGCCCCGCTCACCCACTGACGCTCATCGCCGCGGCTCGCCGCAAGTCGAGCGCATCACAAGCGCATCACAAGCGCATCAAAGATGCTGCACCGAAGCCGGCAAATCGCCATGCGGCGCGGCCATCGGCTCGCCTTCCATATGCCGCATCCCATGCGAGCACAGCAGCCGATACAGCGTGACCCGCGAAATCCCGAGTTCCTGCGCCGCGTCGCCGAGACGCCCGCGATGCCGCAGCAGCGCGAGTTCGATCGCCTGCCGCTCGGCCGCCTCGCGTGCCTGCGCGAGCGACACCGGCACGATCTCGACGTATTCGGCGAGTTCGAGATCGCGCGCGGTGATCGCGCGTCCCTCCGACATCACGATCGCGCGACGCACCCGGTTGATCAGCTCGCGCACGTTGCCGGGCCAGCCGTAGTTATGCAGTGCCGCGATCGCGTCGGGCGCGAAGCCGCGCAGCCGGCGACTCGCATCCTTCTTGAAGCGTTCGAGCATGTGCCGCGCGAGCAGCTCGATGTCCTTGCCGCGCGCGCGCAGCGGCGGCTCGTCGATCTGCAGCACGCACAGCCGGTGATACAGGTCGGAACGGAAACGCCCTTCGATCATCGCCGCGGTCATGTCGACGTGAGTTGCCGAAATGATCCGCACGTCGACGTCGATCGCCGTATGGCCGCCGAGCCGCTCGACCTTGCGCTCCTGCAAAAAGCGCAGCAGGCTCGCCTGGCTTTCGAGCGGCAGGTCGCCGATTTCATCGAGAAACAGCGTGCCGCCGTTGGCCGCTTCGACCCGGCCGATCTTGCGTTGATTCGCGCCGGTGAACGCGCCGCGCTCGTAGCCGAACAGTTCGGATTGCAGAAGATGCGGCGGAATCGCGCCGCAGTTGATCGGCACGAACGGCGCGTTGCGACGCGCCGAGCGTTCATGAATCGCGACCGCGGTCAGCTCCTTGCCGGTGCCCGATTCGCCGGAGATGAACACCGGCGCGTCGGTCATCGCGACCTTGCGGATCGAGCGGAACAGCGCGAGCATCGCGTCGCACGAGCCGACCATCTCGCCCTCGGCACCCTGCGAGCCGTCGTTCGACGCGGTCTCGCCGAGCGAGATCATCCCGTACGCGTGGCCGACGGAGTCGACGATGCGATCGCCCGCATAGGGCACGGTCACGTAATCGAAGCAGTAGTCGCGAACCAGCCGGCGCAACGCCGCGTCCTGCAGCTGGCCGGGTGCCGTGGCCGCGACCCAGCCGACGTTCGGCATGGTCAGACAGGATTCGAAAGCGGCGATTTCATGCGGCTGGAAATCGCTGGAAAGGTCGAGCAGACCGCCCGCCGCCATGCCGGTACGGACCGCGCGGCGTGCATCGCGCGCCGATCCGACGACTTCGACATGCCAGCCGCGCTGCAAAAAACGCGTATTCAACTCCGCGCTCGGATCGCGGGAAACGTAAATCAGTTGCCGCGTTGCGGGTTCCATTATTCAGATCCTCTCGTCAACGAACGTTTAGGACGACGCATGCACCTGAAACTGTGGTTCAGACACGCTGACCCATTCGGCTTCGCGATGCACGCAAACCGAACGGCCATTCCATTCCGTGCGGACAGCTGATCCCCAGAAAGCGGCGTGTGTGTTTGAGACGGCTTGTTATGGTGCTTTTTTAAATCTGATGCTGTTTTCGAGAGCTTACTATACGTGCGCCGCTTCGAAAACAATTATGCGAATTTAATCGGGGACCCCTTACCCATCAAGGCGCAGCGGGCGATTTACATTTATTCAGCCGACAAATAAAAGAATAGATCAGGCGCTTTTACCGCCTTCCGCGAAGGTACTTAGTACCTCGGCGATTAACGGATTATAGGTATTTTCTGCTCGCCGTTTCAGTGCTGAAACGTTTTTTCGCAATTTGCGACCCATTACGTCGCGTTATGTATCCGCGTTCTCGACGTATCAAAGGATTGCGAGCGATGGCACATGTTTCGCTAAATGCCCGGCACAAGGGAGACACATCATGCGATTCGCATTCCGCATCGATACGATCAGGCGAGCCTCATATGTTGCGATCTGCGCGGCGCTCATCTCGAGCGCATGGTCGGCCGCAGCCGGCGCGCAGAGCACAACGGCCCCACAGGCCGAATCGGCCACGCTGGCGGATAGCGGCGAGAGCGCCGGCCTCGCGTCCAGCGACTCACAGTCCACTCCACTCGCCGCCACCGACGACACGAGCCAGCTCGCCGCCCAGGCGCCGGCGCCGGCCGCCGATGCTGCAACAGTGAACGATATTTCGCTCGACGACCAGGTGCTGTCGCGCCAACGCGGCGGCGCGATCGGCATGTTGATGGTCGCCGCGACGCCGCAGCTGCGGCACGTCGGCGGCAATCAGGTGACGTTGTGGGACGAGATCGCGCCGCCGTCGCCGCTGCCGGTCCCGGTCGACGCCGCGCGCGCGGCCCAGGGCAACGTCGCGACTTACCAGCGCAAATAGCCGGCCGCTCATCGCCGATGCGCATGTCGCGCGCAAGCAACACGGCAACACAGCAACTGCTTCAGACAAGTACCCGCAGCACGAAAAGTAATTCAAGACCAGGCAATGCAGGACCGGCCGCACGGGAGAGGCAACCCGCGCGGACCGGCGGGATACAAGACAGAAGAGGAAGGACCGGGACATGACTACCACCCTTCGGACGCCGCTCGCCTCATGGCTCGCGACGGCGTCGCTTCGCGGCGCGCCGCCCCGCGCGTCCATCGCCCCGGCGGGCAGCATCGCCGCCGCCGCGCTCGTCACCGCCCTCTTCCTCGCATGCTGCGCCAGCGATGCGCGCGCCGAACAGGTCGTCAATCCGGGCGACATCATCGTCGAGCGCAGCATCACGCCGCGCGATGCCTTCGTCCCCGTGCCGCGCGACCAGGACCCGGTCGCGGTACGCGCCACCACTTTCCCGGCCAACTCGTTCAATCCGGCGATCGCCACCCTCGTGGGCGACACCGATCTGACGAATGCGCACGGGTCCAGCGGTGTCGCGAGCGGCGGCGCGCTCGGCGGCACCGGCATGCAGGCGGTCGCGCAGATCCTCAGCGGCCGCGCGACCGGCAGCACGGTGCCGTTGAACTCGGGCGCGATCGGCGGACCGGCGACGGGTATCGGCGGCACCATCAGCTCATCGGTGACGGGCGCGCTCGCGCCGTTGTCGAACGTGCTCGGCGGCACGCTCGGAGGTTTGAAATGAAGCCGCGCGCCGCTCGTTTCCGTGGCGGCCCGCGGCCCGCCGCCGAGGTCCGCACCGCCCGCTGGCTGCGCACCGCCCTGTGCGCAAGCATCGGCTTCTGCCTTGGCGCCGCGACGCTCACCGCGAGCGATGTCGCCGCCCAGTCGCTCCCCGTCGTCCCGGCGACCGCGACGATCGGCACCGGCGCGGGCGCGGGCGTGACCGGCGCGTTCACGGTCAACGAAACGGCCGGCCTCGACAACGTCCAGGCCAACCAGATCACGATCACCAACGGCGCGCCGATCGGCAACGCCAACGCGAGCGTGCAAAGCGCGCCGGTCGCCGCGAAGGTGCCGCGCGCCCAGGTTTCGATCGAAGCCAACGCGTTTTCGAATACCTCCGGCGCGGTTCTCGTGAACCAGTCGGCCGGAGCAGGAAATCTGCAGCGCAACAGCACCGTCATCGGGACTGCCGCGCTCGGAGTCGAGACCGTCGCGGATGGGGAGCTATCCGCAACGGCCGCGAGAAGCGGGAGTCTGGGGCAGTCCCACGGTTCTCAAGGCGTGCGCGAGGCGAGCATTTCCAGTGAGGCCTTTCGCAACGTGAGCGGAGTCGTGCAGATCAACCAGGCAGCCGGCGCCGGTAATGCCACGGCAAACAGTTTTGTGCTCCGTCCCCCGGCGGGCACTTTTTTTAACTGATCACACTTAAGTATCGGAGCGAATCATGAAGCGCACTCTTATTGCAGCAGCCGTTCTCGTTGCCGCATCCGGCAGCGCGTTTGCCGCACCGCAGAAAGCCTGGCTGTTCAACGGCACGGCGGTCGGTGAGATGGTCGGCGTGGAAGGACTGGTCGGGCTGTATGGCTGCGTGCACGTGTCGAGCACGGCCGGCGCGGTGATCAACAACACCCAGTCGGTCAACGTCAACGCGTCGCTCGATCCGCAGGCGCAGACCTACACGACCGGCACCGTGACCACCACCATCAACAACAACCGCAGTTCGGTGCGCGGCAGCGGCACCGCCTACGCGTTCACGACGCAAAGCCACTCGAGCTCGAGCTCGAACTCGCAGGGCATGCAGGCGTCGGGCAGCTACCGCTACGGCAGCCAGAGCGCCACGGTGACGGGCGGCGGCTATCAGACGAGCCAGCAGGCGGCCGGCATCGAAGGCGGCTTCTCGCACACCAGCCAGAACTCGGGCGGGCAGATCTCGGCGGGCGGCTCGGTCGGCGGCAGCTATAGCTACAGCAACGGCCACAACACGTACTCGCACGGCAACGGCTCGTTCCGCGAAAGCGGCAACCTGCAGGCCGGCTATCGCGAGTCGGGCTACTCGAACTCGTCGGGCGTCGCCGGCGGCTACGAAGCCAGCGAAGCATCCGGCCGGGGCCGCGCGTGGGGCTACACCGCAAGCGAAGGCTCGGGCTCCGCGGCGGTCAGCGCGCAGTCGTCCAGCTATTCGCGCAGCCGCTCGTCGTCGAGCGATGCGTACGGCGCCGCGTGGGGCGTCGACGCCACCATGGCGACCACCGACGTGACGACTCGCGGCTCGGTCACCCAGCACATCAATACCCAGCAGGCCGCCACACTGACCGCGACCACCGGCGCCAACGCGGCCAACAACGTGTCGGGCAATCTCGGCGTGAACATCGCGGAAGGCATCAGCAACGCGCAGAGCAACGACGTGTCGCTCGCGTCGGTCGACATCGGCAACGTGTTCGGCAATGCACAGGACTTCAACGTGCAGTCGTCCGGCGGCAATGCCCGCATCAACAACTTCAACCTCAACGCGTCGGTCGGCAACGGCTCGCTGTCGGGGGTGACGGGCAACGTCGGCGTGAACGTCGCGGCCGGTATCGGCAACGTGCAGAACAACAGCCTTGCCGGCGCGGTGACGACGACCTCGCCGGGCCGCGCGATGACCACCGCGATGGTCGCCACGGATGACAACTCGCAAACCTCGACCATGACGGTGCGCGGGCAATTCCAGGGCACCGCGATGCTCGGCGCCGACAGCCTGCACGGCGCGTCCGGCAACATCGGCGTGAACATCGCCGGCGGCGCGGGCAACCTGCAGCACAACGGTCTGGCGATCGCCGCGCTGAACAGCGGCCACTAAGCCGGAGCAGCAACAACCGCAGCACAGCAGAAGAAGCCTTAAAAGCAGTCGGGAGGACCCGCCGGCAGCCGCAGAAGCTGCCGGCGTTTTCGGGCAGGAGACCAGCATGACCGGGTTGAAGGGGTTCCCGGCGCTACCGTTCGCCGTAGCGCTGGCAGGCTGCATGCTGTGCGCGGGCCAGGCCGCCGCACAGTCGAGCATCGACACGTCCACGCTCGTCGGCGTGCCGCTCCACAAGCCGATCCGCTCGATGCGCGATCTGCGCTACCGCCATATCGTCAATCAGCAGTTCGACTACAGCTGCGGCGCGGCGGCGCTCGCCACCCTCCTCAAGTACGGCTATGGCATCGATATTCCGGAGACCGAACTGATTCGCCGGATGATGGTGTTCTCGAAGCCCGAAGTAGTCGAGAAAAACGGCTTCTCGATGCTCGACATGAAGAACTTCGTCGAGACCATCGGCCTGCGCGGCCGCGGCTTTCGCGTCACCCTCGACGCGCTCCACCACCTGCAGATTCCCGTGATGGTTCTGATGAACATCGACGGGTACGAGCATTTCGTGATCGTCAAGCATGCGCAGGACGGCCGCGTGTTCATCGCGGACCCGGCGCTCGGCAATCGCATCGTGCTCGAGGAGGACTTCGCGAAGACCTGGAACGGTCTGGTGTTCGCGGTCCTCGGCAAACCGTTCAGGGAGGATTCACCGCTGTTGCAGGACAACGAGTCGCTCGCGCTGAAGTTGCGCGCCGCTGCGCTGGCAGCCGGCAACGCCGCGACTCCCTTTTTCGAGTACGGCTTGAACAAGGCAGACATGTTCTGATCCCGTCATGAAGTCACACCTGAAACAGCTTGGGGTGGTGCTCTGTGCCGTTGCATGCGGCACCGGCGGCCTCGCCCGGGCGTCGGAAGGAGGCGCCGCGCCGGCGGCCCCCGACCTGTCGATACCGCGCGCGGCCGGAGCCGCGCCGCTCACCGTGCAGCTCGTCGGCGACGACGTGCTCGCGGCCCAGACCGGCAAGTACGCCGGCGCCACGATGATCTCCGGCTTCGTGCTGAACGTCATTTCGCAGTGGCGCCTGCCCAACGGCGTGAGCGCGCTCGCGCAGGGCACCCTCAGCGCGACGCAGAACGCGCGCGGGCAGCTCGTCAGCTCGGTCAGCACGTCCGCCAGCGTGACTGGCGAGACGCACGGCCGCGGCGGCTATGGGGCGGATTGGGGCGCCAATCCGAATGCGTACGTGAACGGCGGCCAGAGCATCAGCGTGAACGGCGTATCGCAAGTCACCCAGGTCGCGGGCGACCGCAACAGCGGCGTCAACTCGGCGCTGATCGATTTCAACAACAACGCTGCAATGCTCGCGGCTTCGGCCAATGCGCCGGCGGCCGCGGCCAGCAATTCGACCGGCTCGGTGAAAGCCGGCATCTCGTTCGGCAGCAACGGCGTGAACGTCACGCTGCAAACACCGGCTGGGCTCGCCACCCAGACCATCGCGCCGGCCAACGGGCAGATCGCCCAGTTGCTGCAGATTGCAGGCAATAACCAGCAAGTCGCCAACGCCCTGCAACTGCATCTGCAAACGCAGCAGATGTCGGCTTCGATGCTCCGTCAGCTCGGCGTACTACAGGCATTGCAGAACAGGAGGTGAACCCCGCGGGCCGCCACCCGCGTACTGCAGCACCAGCAGTAAAGATACGGCCGCGCGAGGGAAGCGCGCGGCCGGAACACCGGGGGAGTACAAGATGAAAAACGTGTCACTGACAAAGGCGCCAAGGCTGGCGTTGGCGGCCATTCCGGCCGCCGCGATGCTATGGGCCCTTTCGCAATCGGCGAGCGCGCAATCGCTCGCCAACCAGTCGCTGGAAGACCGTTTGAATACGCTGATGCGCGTGGTGGACGAGCAGCAGCGGCAGATTCACTCGCTCGAACGCCAGGTTACCCAACTCGAGATGTCGCAACGCGGCCGCGGCCTGCCCGGCGCGGGGGCGGCGGGGGCCTCGGGGACTGCCGCGCTCGCCGAGCAGCCCGGCGCCGACGGGCTGCCGGTGCCGCTGCCGCCGCTCGCGCAGATCACCCCGGGGGCGCCCGCGCCGGCCGGCAGCACCGGCACCGCGACCGGCGTGCCGGTCAATCCGCCCGCGCCCGACACCAGCAGCACGGCCGGCGGCCTGCCGCCCGCCACCGACGGCAGCGGCGCGGTCGGCCAGACCCAGCGCGCGGCCGAGCCGGTGCGCACCCAGGCCGAGCAGGCGGTCGTGCAGCGCGAACACGCGCCGCTGTTCGACCACAAGCTGACGATGGACTTCGGCATCAGCGACACCTATTACGACCGTCGCCAGTTGCAGCTGTCCGGCTTCCTCGCGCTCGACGCGATCTTTCTCGGCAACATCAATCTCGGCCAGACCAAGTCGCACCAGGTGATGGCCGACCTCGACACGCGCTACGGCCTGACCGACCGCATCAGCGTCGACGTCGACGTGCCGTACATCTACCGGCGCAGCAATTTCATCGTCGGCGGCGCGGGCGGCGCGGCGAGCTCGCTGTCGGACGCGACGGTATCGAGCCACGATCTGGGCGACGTGAACTTCGGCATGTACTACCAGTTCGTGCGCGAGACCAACAGCATGCCGGACATCGTCGGCAGCCTGCGCGTGAAGGCGCCGACCGGCACCTCGCCGTTCGGCCAGAAGGTCGTGCAGGTCGACGCCGACAACACCAACCTCGTCGCGCCGACCAAGCTGCCGACCGGCACCGGTTTCTGGAACATCACCGCGGGACTCTCGGTGCTGAAGACCTACGACCCGGTCGTGCTGTTCGGCAGTGTTTCGTACACCTACAACCTCGCGCGCTCGTTCGCCGATATCTCGTCGGTGCAGGGGCAAGTCGAGCCGGCGACGGTCAAGCTCGGCGACATCGTACAGTTCGGCGGCGGCGTCGCTCTGGCGTTCTCCGACAAGGATTCGGCCAGCATCTCGTTCACGATGGCGCTCGAACCCGAGTCGAAGACGCGCGCGCCGGGCGGCTCCTACACGAAGGTGCCGGGCAGCGAGACCACCGCCGCCGCGATGAATTTTGGCCTGAACCACGTCGTGAACAAGCACCTGACGATCAACGGCGCGGTGTCGATCGGGCTCACCCCCGACGCGCCGAACTTCGTGGTCGGCGTGCGCTTTCCGTACACCTTCTGACGTGCCAACGATGCGAGGTCGAACGTGCGTGAATCACCTCATCTAACCAGTGTGGCCGCGGTGGCGTCCGCGGGATCGCATCTGTCGCTCGCGGTGCCGCAGGAGCGCCGGGTCGAACGTCTGCTGCTGTACGTCGCGCGCACGCCCGACGAAACCCTGCTCGCGCATCTGAAAAGCCGCGGCTGGCAGGTCGCGGCCGCGCGCTCCGCGCACGAGCTCGGGCGGCTCGTGAAGCCCGATCAGGCGTGCGCGGGCATCGTCGATCTGGCGAGTTTCGCGCCGCGCGAGATCGGCGGACTCGAACTGAGCCTGCGCCAACAGCAGGTCGGCTGGATCGCGCTGGCGAGCAACGAGCGGCTGAACGATCCGCTGGTGCGCCGGCTGGTGCGCCACTTCTGCTTCGACTTCGTGAAGCTGCCGGCCGCGCACGCGACGATCGATTACCTCGCCGGCCACGCGTTCGGCATGGTCACGCTGTGCGACCCGGAACTGCCGCCGCCCGCGAGCGAAGCGGGCGACGAAGAAATGGTCGGCACCTGCGAGGCGATGCAGCAGCTGTTTCGCACGATCCGCAAGGTCGCCAACACCGACGCGAGCGTGTTCATCTCCGGCGAGTCGGGCACCGGCAAGGAGCTCACCGCGCTGGCGATTCACGAACGCTCGCCGCGCCGCAAGGCGCCGTTCATGGCGATCAACTGCGGCGCGATTCCGCATCACCTTCTGCAATCCGAACTGTTCGGCTACGAGCGCGGCGCGTTCACCGGCGCGAACCAGCGCAAGATCGGCCGGGTCGAAGCGGCCGACGGCGGCACGCTGTTTCTCGACGAAATCGGCGATCTGCCGCTGGAGAGCCAGGCGAGCCTGCTGCGCTTTTTGCAGGAGGGCAAGATCGAGCGGCTCGGCGGGCGCGAATCGATCCCGGTCGACGTGCGGATCATCTCGGCGACCCACGTCGATCTCGAAGGCGCGATGCGCGACGGCCAGTTCCGCGCGGACCTGTTTCACCGGCTGTGCGTGCTGCGCGTCGACGAACCGCCGCTGCGCACACGCGGCAAGGACATCGAAATCCTCGCGTACCACATCCTGCACAAGTTCAAGACCGACAACGCGCGCAAGATTCGCGGCTTCACGCCGTCGGCGATCGAGGCGCTTTACAACTACGGCTGGCCCGGCAACGTGCGCGAACTGATCAACCGGGTGCGCCGCGCGATCGTGATGGCCGAGAACAAGATGATCTCCGCGGCGGACCTCGACCTCGCGGGCTACACCGAGCAGCAGAGCATCACGCTCACGCAGGCGCGCGAGGCGGCCGAGAAGCGCGCGATCGAGGCGGCGCTGCTGCGGCACCGGCACCGGCTGACCGAGGCGGCCGCGGACCTGAATATTTCGCGCGTCACGCTGTACCGGCTGATGGGCGTGCATGGACTGCGCGAACTCGCTGGCGTGGACGAGAAAGGGCCATTCGGCGCGGACGAGCCGGCGCAGCGGTGAGCGGCACGCACCGCGCGCGCCGGCGCGCGCGGGCGCGTCGGGTAGAATCGTTCGATTACCCTCCTCTCTCCACTCGATGACGACGCTCACCCTGATCGTCGCTCGCGCCAGCAACGGCGTGATCGGCCGCGACAACCAGTTGCCCTGGCGACTGCCCGAAGACCTGAAGTTCTTCAAGCGCACCACGATGGGCGCGCCCATCATCATGGGCCGCAAGACGCACGAATCGATCGGCCGGCCGCTGCCGGGGCGCCGCAACATCGTCGTCACGCGCGACGGGGCACGCCGCTTTCAGGGCTGCGACACCGCGACCAATCTCGACGACGCGCTGCGTCTGGCCGGCCAGGATCAGGCGCCGCAGGCGTTTCTGATCGGCGGCGCGCAGTTGTATCAGGAGGGCCTGCTGCACGCGGACAAGCTGATCGTCACCGAGATCGCGGCCGACTTCGACGGCGACGCGACCTTTCCGGCGATCGATCGCGACGTCTGGGAAGAAGTCGCGCGCGAAGCGCATCACTCGAACGCGCCGAACGACTTCGACTACGCGTTCGTTACCTATCAGCGCAAGGACGGTTGAACAAAGCGCCTGGGGCTCAGCGCTTAGGCCCGGGCCCGCGCCACGCACCCAATAAAAAACGCCACGCAAATGCGTGGCGTTTTTCTTTTACCGCACCGCTAACGCGGCGCTCACTGCCCGGCGATCGTCATCCGTTCGATCAGCACCGAGCCGGTCTGCTTGGTGCCGCGCGTGATCGTGTCCGCGCCGATCGCGACGATATGGCGGAACATCTCCTGCAGCGTGCTCGCGACCGTGATCTCCTCGACCGGATACTGGATCTTGCCGTTCTCGACCCAGAAGCCCGACGCGCCGCGCGAGTAGTCGCCGGTCACGTAGTTCACGCCTTGGCCCATCAGTTCGGTCAGCAGCAGACCGGTGCCGAGCTTTTTCAGCATCGCCTCGAAGTCGTCTTCCGGGCGCGTGTTCGAGCTCAGCAGCGACAGGTTGTGCGAGCCGCCCGCGTTGCCGGTGGTCTGCATGCCGAGCTTGCGCGCCGAGTAGGTCGACAGGAAATAGCCTTCGACCACGCCGTCTTTCACGACCGAGCGCTGGCGGGTGCGCACGCCCTCTTCGTCGAACGGCGCGCTGCCCATTGCGCGCGCGACGTGCGGATCCTCGACCACTTGCACGTGCGGCGCGAACACCGGCTTGCCGAGGCTGTCGACGAGGAACGAGGTCTTGCGATACAGCGCGCCGCCGCTGGTCGCCTGCACGAATGCGCCGAGCAGCCCCGCCGCGAGCGGCGCTTCGAACAGCACCGGCACCTTGCGGGTGTCGAGCCCGCGCGCGCCGATGCGGGCGAGCGCGCGCTGCGCGGCATAGCGGCCGACCGCTTCCGGATCGGCGAGCTGGTCGGCGCTGCGGGTCGACGTGTACCAGTCGTCGCGCTGCATGTTGCGCCCGCTACCAGCGATCGGCGCGCACGCGATGTAATGGCGCGAGTACGGATAGCCGGACAGAAAACCGCGCGAGGTAGCCAGCACGAACTGCGAGTGCTGCGCCGACACGCTCGCGCCTTCCGAATTCTTGATCTGCGGATCGGTCGCGAACGCGGCGTCTTCGGCGCGGCGGGCGATTTCGACCGCTTCATCGGCCGACAGATTCCACGGGTGATACAGATCGAGATCGCGCGGCGCGGTTTCGAGCAGCTCGGCTTCGGCGAGGCCCGCGCAATCGTCTTCGGCGGTAAAGCGCGCGATGTTGTACGCGGCCGCCACCGTGTCCTTGAGCGCCTGCGACGAGAAATCCGAGGTGCTCGCATTGCCGCGCTTGTTGCCGATGAACACCGTCACGCCGACCATCTTGTCGCGGTTGTGCTCGATCGTCTCGACCTCGCCGCGGCGCACCGAGACGGACAGGCCGTCGCCTTCGGAGATTTCGGTCGCGGCGTCGGTGCCGCCGAGCGCCTTCGCGTGACGGAGGATGTCCGAGGCGATTTCCTTCAGTTCATCCTGGGTATGCGGAAAAAAGCGCTGCTTGACGTCCATGTCTGCTGCCATTGTGATTGCCGTCCTGTTGGGGCCGCGCGGCCCGGAGTGTGCGCACCGTGTGCGGCGCAGGCGCGCGGGTGCGGGATAAATGCATCCCGCGATCATAGCAAGCTACGCGGCGCCGTACCTGTGATTCGCGGGGCAATCAGCTCGCGTCCCGCCCCGCCGGCTGGCGGCCAGACATGCGCGGCACGCTACAATATCGCCATGACACGCAAAACCCGCATTCAACCGATCGAATCCGTCATCACGGAAGTCGACGAAAACGGCTACGACCGCCCGAGCAAGTCCCAGATGAAGCGCGACATGGCCGCGCTGCAGGATCTGGGCGCGGAGCTGGTCGCGCTGCCGAAAGACGCGCTCAAGCGCATGCCGATGACCGAAAAGCTCGATGAAGCCGTGCGCGAAGCACGCCGCATCACCGATCACGAAGGCAAGCGCCGCCAGATCCAGTACGTGGGCCGCGTGATGCGCTCGCTGCTGGACACGGAAGTCGCCGCGCTGCGCACCGCGCTCGACACCTACAAGGGCGTCAACAAGAGCGAAACCGCGAAGCTGCACTGGATCGAGCGCACCCGCGAAAAGCTGCTCGCCGACGACGCCGCGCTGACCGACTTCATCCGCAAGTACCCTGCCGCCGATCCGCAGCAGGGCCGCACGCTGATCCGCAACGCGCGCAAGGAAGCCGAGCAGAGCAAGCCGCCGCGCTACTTCCGCGAGCTGTTCCAGTGGATCAAGAACGCGGCCGGCGCGGACGAAGAAGCCGACGACGCGCAAGACGCCGATCTCACTGCAGACCACGACGATGACGACCGCGACGCCTGAGCGGCGCCAGCCGCGCAACCACCCCGACGAAATCGTGATCGGCCTCGTGTCGATCAGCGACCGCGCATCGACCGGCGTCTACGAGGACAAGGGCATTCCGGCGCTGCAGGAATGGCTCGGCGCGGCGCTCACGTCGCCGTGGCAGGTGGTCACCCGCCTGATCGCCGACGACGCGCCGACCATCTCGGCGACGCTGACCGAGCTGGTCGATGAAGTGGGCTGCGATCTGGTGTTGACCACCGGCGGCACCGGCCCGTCGCGCCGCGACGTGACGCCCGAGGCGACGCTCGCCGTCGCCACTAAAGAGATGCCGGGTTTCGGCGAGCAGATGCGGCAGATCAGCCTGAATTTCGTGCCGACCGCGATCCTGTCGCGTCAGGTCGCGGTGATCCGCGAAACCGCCGATCACGCGGCGCTGATCATCAACCTGCCGGGTCAGCCGAAGTCGATCAGGGAAACGCTCGAAGGTCTGCGCGACGCGGACGCGGGCAATGCGGTGAAGGTGCCGGGGATTTTCGCGGCGGTGCCCTATTGCATCGACCTGATCGGCGGGCCGTATGTGGAGACCAACGCCGACGTGGTGAAGGCGTTCCGGCCGAAGAACGCGGTGCGCGCTCCGCGGCAGGCTTAGTCAGGGCTGGGGATTTGCGCTTTATTTAGCGCTCGCGTCCGCTTCCGCCGCCGGTGCCGACGGCACGAGGAAATGCTCGCGGTAGTACTTCAGTTCGTCGATCGACTCGTGGATATCGGCCAGCGCGGTGTGCATCGCGCGCTTCTGGAAACCCTTGTAGATCGCCGGCTGCCAGCGGCGGCACAGTTCCTTCAACGTGCTGACGTCGAGGTTGCGGTAGTGGAAAAACTTTTCCAGCTCCGGCATCCAGCGCGCCATGAAGCGGCGGTCCTGGCAGATCGAGTTGCCGCACATCGGCGACTTGCCGGGCGGCACGTAAGCACCGAGAAACTCGCGAATCTGCTCGACCGCGTCGGCCTCGCTGACCGTCGACGCCTTCACGCGATCGATCAGCCCCGAACGGCCATGGGTGTTCTGGTTCCACTCGTCCATCTTCGCGAGCGTTTCGTCGCTCTGATGAATCGCCAGCACCGGACCTTCGACCATCCGGTCGAGCGTCGAATTGGTCACCACCACCGCGATTTCGATGATGCGGTCGGTGTCGGGCTCGAGCCCGGTCATTTCCATGTCCAGCCAGATCAGATTCATGTCGCTGCGCACGAGCGGCAGCGGGTCGGTGGAAGCGAGGATGTCAGTCATGAAGGCAACCCTGAGGGCCGCGTGGCGGGCTTCGCACAGAAGCCGCGCGCCGCGGCGCGTGTTCGTTTGAAATGGCTTCGCGCGGCTGGCGGCGGCCCGGCGACGGCGCTGCACTGCGCCGAAGCATCGCCCGATGACCGCCCGTATCGCCGCTAAACCGTAGCGCCCCGCCGCGAGGCGGGAAGAAACATATAATTCTCGCATAGATACCACGGAATCCCCGGATGCCTACCCTGTACTTCACCACTCTGTTCGTCATCGCGGTCGTCGCGATGGTCGGCACCAAACTCTGGCTCGCGTCGCGGCAGATCCGCTTCGTCGCGGGCCATCGCGAGCAGGTGCCCAGCCAGTTCGCGACCACGATCGCCCTGTCGGCGCACCAGCGCGCAGCCGACTACACGGTCGAGCGCACCCGGCTCGCGATGATCGAAATCGTCGTCGGCGCGGCCGTGCTGATCTGGCTCACGCTGCTCGGCGGCGTGCAGATGCTCGATCTGGCGATCTCCGACTGGCTCGGCCGCGGCTACCTCGGGCAGATCGCGCTGGTCGCGGCGGTGATCGCGATCACCAGCGCGATCGACCTGCCGTTCGACTACTACCGGCAGTTCGTCGTCGAACAGCGTTTCGGCTTCAACCGGATGAGTAAAGGGCTGTTCTTCTTCGACCGTCTGAAAGGCACGCTGCTCGGCGCCGCGTTCGGCCTGCCGCTGCTGTTCGTGGTGCTGTGGCTGATGAGCCGCGCCGGCAACCTGTGGTGGCTGTGGGCGTGGGTCGTGTGGGTCGCGTTCCAGATGTTCGGCCTGCTGATTTTCCCGACCTTCATCGCACCGCTGTTCAACAAGTTCGAACCGCTGAAGGACGAGGCGCTGGTCAATCGCATCGAGGCGCTGATGAAGCGCTGCGGCTTTGCCGCGAAGGGCCTGTTCGTGATGGACGGCAGCCGCCGCTCCGCGCACGGCAACGCGTATTTCACCGGCTTCGGCGCCAGCAAGCGCATCGTGTTTTTCGACACGCTGCTTGCGCGCCTGTCGGGCCGCGAGATCGAAGCGGTGCTCGCGCACGAGCTCGGCCACTTCAAGCGCCGTCACGTGATGAAACGGATGCTCGTCACTTTCGCGATCAGCCTCGTGATGCTCGCGCTGCTCGGCTGGCTGTCGCAATGCGTGTGGTTCTACGAAGGGCTCGGCGTGCGGCCGTCGCTGATCGGCGGCAATAGCGGGCTCGCGCTGGTGCTGTTCTTCCTCGCGCTGCCGGTGTTCATGTTCTTCGTCACGCCGCTCGGCAGCCTCAGCTCGCGCAAGCACGAGTTCGAAGCCGACGCGTTCGCGGCGACCCAGACCGACGCGCAGGATCTCGTCAACGCGCTGGTCAAGCTGTACGAGGACAACGCGTCGACGCTGACGCCCGATCCGCTCTACACCGCGTTCTACTACTCGCATCCGCCGGCATCGCAGCGGATCGACCGACTGCTGCGTCACGCATGAGCGCCCGCGCCCCGAAAAAAGCGCCGCGCGCGCAAGCCGGCGCGCACGGCACGCGTGTCGGCGGGCTGGTGGTGGCCGCGCATGGCCGTCACTATCTGGTCGCGCCCGAGGATGGCGGCGCAATGCTGCAATGCTTCCCGCGCGGCAAGCGCAGCGAGGTCGCGGTCGGCGACCGGGTGATCTACGAGCCGACGTCAGCGGATCAGGGCGTGATCGTCGAGATCGGCGAGCGGCGCAATCTGCTGTATCGCTCGGATCAGTACAAGTCGAAGCTGTTCGCCGCGAATCTCGATCAACTGCTGATCGTGCTCGCGACCGAGCCGCATTTCAGCGAAGACCTGCTCGGCCGCGCGCTGGTCGCCGCCGAAGCGAACGAGCTGAAGCCGCTGATCGTGCTGAACAAGATCGACGTCACCGCCGCGCTCGACGGCGCGCGCCGCCGGCTCGAGCCGTATCGCGCGCTTGGCTATCCGGTGCTGGAAGTGTCAATCCGCATGCAGCCCGAGGAGGCGCGCGCGGTGCTGAGCGAGCATCTGCGCGATCATGCGACGCTGCTGCTCGGCCAGTCCGGGATGGGCAAGTCGACGCTGGTGAACCTGCTGATTCCGGACGCCGAAGTCGCGACGCGCGAGATTTCGACCGCGCTGAATAGCGGCCGCCATACCACGACGTTTACACGGCTTTATCCGCTGCCGGTGAACACGAACAGTGCGGGCGACGCGGATGGCTCGACCGGCGTGAATCATGTGATCGGCTCAGCCGGCGCACTGATCGATTCGCCGGGCTTCCAGGAATTCGGCCTGCACCATCTGACCGAAGGCCGGCTCGAACGCGCGTTTCCGGAATTCCGGCCGCTGCTGCCGAACTGCCGGTTCTACAACTGCCACCATCTGCACGAGCCCGGCTGCGCGATTCTCGAAGCGGTCGCCGATGGCCGGATCCGCCGCGAACGGCATGCGCTGTATGCGCAGCTCGTGCATGAGGCAAGTCAGATCGTCCGCTGACATGAAGCTGATGCGCGCGCCGAATCTGATCATCGGACAGCATTGGGTCAACGTGCTGCAGAGCGCGGGGATCGCGTGCGAATTGCACAACCGCTATCTGAACGGCGCGCTCGGCGAAATTCCGGCCGATCAGTGCGCGCCGGAACTGTGGCTCGTCGACGAACGCGACGCGGCGCTCGCGCGACGCCTGATCGAAGCGGCATCGCAAGGGCCGGCGCCGGACGCGCCAGGCTGGCGGTGCCGGCAATGCGGCGAGCTGCTCGAGGCGCAGTTCACCGTGTGCTGGCAATGCGGGACCGCGCGCGATCCGTTGCAGGAGTGAGGTCGGTCCGTTGCGATCATGGTGACTGAAGGGTCGCGACGTTCTGGAGCGCAATTGAAAAAGCCGGGCATTGATTGCCCGGCTTTTTTGTTTGCTGCTGCTGCGTTACGCGGTGAATTGCGTCACGCGAGCCACACCGCGATCGTCAGCATCAGCAACAGAATCATCCACAGCACGACCGCGCGCCACACGAGGCCCACCGCCGATTGCAGCGTGCGCGGCGTGCAGTCGTCGCCGACCTGCAACGGGCCGCCGTCGCCGGTTGCGAGCGCATCGAGACTCGACGGCTCGGCGAGCGGGCCGGCCAGACGCGCGCCCAGCGCCCCACTGCCCGCGGCGAGCAGCACGCCGTCGTTCGCGTCGGGCCACTGCCGCGCGTGATTGCGCCACGAGTAAATCGCATCCTCGAAATTGCCGACGATCGCAAAACCCAGCGACGTCAGCCGCGCCGGCACCCAGTCGATCACGAAGAACGCGCGCTGCGCGAAACTCGAGAATGCGGCGGTCCGCTCGTCCCCCGGCTGTGCCCATGCGCGCGCCAGGTACTCCGCGCAGCGGTACAGCACCGCTCCCGCCGGCCCCACAGGAATCAGAAACCAGAAGAACACGCCGAACACATGGCGATGCGACGCGACCACCGCGTGAATCAGTGTATGCCGGACGATCTCGCTGACCGGCATGTCGACGGTGTCGAGCCCGGTCCATTCGCTGAGAATTTCGCGCGCACGCGGCACGTCGTCGTTATTCAACGCGAGGTGGATGTCGGTGAAGTAATGGCTGAACTGCCGGAAGCCGAGCGTGAAGTACAGCACCACCACGTTCCACAGGAACGCGAGCATGAAGTGAAGGTGATACAGCACGTAGTAGACGAGCGCGACCGCGAGCGTCCAGGGCACCACCACCACGAGCCACGCGAGCAGACCGTGGCGCGGCTTGCCGGCATCGAATCCGTGCGCCGCCGACTCCCCATGGTATTGAAGCAACGCGGACACCGGATTATTCGGCGACAACGCGCGTAACTGTTCAATGATCAGAGCCAGCAATACGGAGAAAAAAGTCATGCGATGCGCCGTGCTTTTCGAGTTTTACGATTGTTTTATAACGATAGCACAGGGTCGGATGAGTCTGAGCAGGCACGCTGACAAAGGGCCGACAAGTGCGTCGTCCGCGCAACTCTAACCGTTCGGTTGGTCGTATGGGTCCGCCCGCTTCATGCGGCGAGGAAGCGATAGAAGTTGCGCAGCATCGCGGCCGTCGCGCCCCAGATGAAATGCTGGCCGCTTTGCACGGCTGCAGGGGTGGCGGTTTCAACAGTGCGCTCAGCGCGCGCGCGGGGTGCGCGTTGCTGCTGCGCGAGCTCGGGCGCCACGGTCATCTCACCGCGCGGATAAGGCATCGCAAAGAAGCGGCGCTCGCCGCCTTCATAGCGGAACAGACGCTCTTCATGATTGGCCGGGTTCATCAGGAACGCGAGCGGCACTTCGAATACCTCGGCCACTTCGAGCGTATCGATCTGCAGCGAAAACGGCGGATGCACGAGACCGATCACCGGCGACACGCAAAAGCCGGTGCCGGTCAGATAGTCGGGCAACGCGCCGAGCACTTCAACCCGCGACTCGTCGAGGCCGACTTCTTCGCGCGCCTCGCGCAGCGCGGTCGCGATCGCGTCGGCATCGAACGGTTCCTGGCGGCCGCCGGGAAAACTCACCTGGCCGGCGTGATCGCTCAGATGATCCGCGCGCTGCGTGAGCAACACGGTCAGGCCGTGGTCGCGCACCACCAGCGGCACCAGCACCGCGGCCACACGGGGATCGAGTTCGGAATTGCGCCACGGCGCATCGGCGATTTTTTCGGGCGTCCAGGCAAGCTGTCGCTCGAAGCGGGCCCGCAGCGCGTCGGGCGTCAGACGTTCGCCGGCGACCGGGGGCAGATCGGCGCCGGTTGCGATGACCGGCAGGGTTTCGGGCTCAAAGACGGGGCGGATCAACGGGTCTCTCTACTGAGCGGGGACATCTCGCTATTTTGACCTGGCAAATAAAAAAGCACCCGCTGGGGGTGCTTTTTCTTACAGCATTTACGCCTGGGAAGCAGCGCGGTCCTTCGAGACCAGCTTTTCCTTGATTCGAGCCGACTTGCCCGAACGCTCGCGCAGGTAGTACAGCTTTGCGCGACGCACATCGCCACGACGCTTGACGACGATGCTTGCCAGCAGCGGCGAATACGTCTGGAACGTACGCTCGACGCCTTCGCCCGACGAAATCTTGCGGACGATGAACGACGAATTCAGACCACGGTTACGCTTGGCGATCACGACGCCTTCGTAAGCCTGCACACGCTTACGCGTGCCTTCAACCACGTTCACGCTGACGATGACCGTGTCGCCCGGACCGAAGTCGGGGATGGTCTTTTCGCCGAGAACGCGCGCGATTTCTTCCTGCTCGAGTTTTGCAATCAGGTTCATTTCTGACTCCTAGATCCATCTTGTCGGCGTTCGTACCTGCGTCACGCGATATTGCGCGAGTTGCCCCGCTGCGTTCGGCTACGGCCCCGATAGAGGATGGGTTCACATCTGGCGCCGCACACGCATGTACGGCACCGCCTTGTGTCCGCTCGAAAGACCGGGGCCTCAGGCCTTCGGCTCTTCCTTCGCGAGACTTGCGAGCCATGCCTCGTCGGCACGGCTCAACATCTTGTTCTTCCTGGCCTTCACGATCAGATCGGGCCGTTTGTTCAGCGTGTTGCGCAATGCCTCACGACGGCGCCACGCTTCGATTTCCGCATGATGGCCGCCGAGCAGCACATCGGGCACGCGCACACCCTCGTATTCCTCGGGGCGCGTGTAATGCGGACAATCGAGCAGCACGTCGACGAAGCTGTCCTGCACCGCCGACTGCGAATCGTTGAGCACGCCGGGCAACTGCCGCACCACCGCATCCATCAACGCCATCGCGGGCAACTCGCCGCCGGACAGCACGAAGTCGCCGAGACTGACTTCCTCGTCGACGACGCGGTCGAGCAGACGCTGGTCGATCGCTTCGTAACGCCCGCACAACAGGATCAGGCCGGGTTCGGTCGCGAACTTCATCACGCGCTCGTGATTCAACGTGGCGCCTTGCGGCGACATCATCACGACGCGCGACGCGCCGATGCCCTGCTCCGTCTGCGCCGCTTTCGCGGCGTTGATCGCGTCTTCGAGCGGCCGGCCCAGCATCACCATGCCGGGGCCGCCACCGTATGGGCGATCGTCGATCGTGCGGTAGTTGTCGGTGGTGAAATCGCGCGGATTCCACGTACGCAACCCATAGCGCTGCTGCTTCGCGGCCCGGCTGGTGATACCCCAGTCGGTCAACGCGCGGAACATTTCCGGAAAGAGCGTTACGACATCGAACTGCATCGCTCTCTCCATTCAACGAAAGATTTCAATAGTCGGCTTCCCAATCGACGACGATCTGCTTTGCCGCCTGGTCAACCGTTTTGACAAAGACGCCGACGAACGGGATCATGCGCTCGCCTGCGACCGGCTTGCCGGTTTTGTCGGTAGCCGGATATTCGATACGCAGCACCGACTGCGCACCGTTGTCGATCATGCCTGCGACCTTGCCGAGATTGACCCCGGCGAGGTTCACCACATCCAGGCCGATCAGATCGACCCAGTAGAATTCGTCGGCTTCGAGAGCCGGAAATTCGCTGCGGCTGATATACACGCGGGAACCGCGCAAGGCCAGCGCCGCATCGCGGTCAGCGACGCCGCCCAGATGGGCAACCACGCTGTCGCTATGCGTTTTGGCCTGCAAGGAAGGCGTCGATCTGCGCTCCTGGCCTCTGAGCAGCCACCAGCGCTTCGCGCTCAGCAAGGCGTCGCCGCCATGCCCGGCGTCCGCATGCGCGGCCACCTTGACCCAGCCTTTGAGACCATACGCGTCGACGATTGCGCCGACCTCGACCGCATCGGCCGGCCAGCTTGCCGCCGTTTCCGCGCGCATTTCTGCTGCTTCGGAAGCGGCGCTTGCGGCAGTGGCTTTCGCCGCGCCTTCGGCACGCTCGACCGGCTTGCGGACGAATGCGCCGAACGACGCCTGACCAGACGCTTTCGCGCGCGAAGTTGCCTTGGCGCGATCAGAACTGCCGGAATCACGCTCGGACATGAGATACCCTCGACGACAACTTCGCTGCCTGCTGCGGCGTCTGCCTCAGTAAAACAATGTGCGCATCGGACTGCTCGTGCGAGTTGCGCGAGCCGCCGGCCACGCCGACGACGATACGCGTGCGGGCCGCCATATTAAGCAGCCGGCTGCGCCTTTTGCGCTTCCTTCACGAGACGCTCGACGGTCGGCGACAGTTGTGCGCCAACGCCTTGCCAGTACGTCAGGCGGTCCTGAGCGATACGGAGCGATTCGCCCTTCGTAGCGACCGGGTTGTAGAAGCCGACGCGCTCGATGAAGCGGCCGTCACGACGGCTACGCGAATCGGTGGCGACGATGTTGTAGAACGGGCGCTTCTTGGAGCCGCCACGAGCCAAGCGGATGATGACCATACTAGAATCCTTGAAAACCGGGGTTCGGAACGACTGAAACACGCGATTATAGCGGGAAACCGACGCCATAACAAACACTTACCGGGATAAACTGAGCGACCGGACCGCGCGGGCCATCCACAAAAGGCCCGCGAACCCGCTCAAACGCCCGAATTTCCTGAGGGAGCGCCCGTGCAACGCCCGTCGATCGCCTCGTTTCTGCCAGCGTTTTTTGTCTTTTTCGCGCGCGTTGTCCGTGGGACGCGAAGCCGGATTCTACGCGTGGCGGCCGCGAGTTGGCTCGCCGCTCAGGCATTGACGGCCGCCGCCTCTTTGCCGGTCGAAAAAATCAAGCTGCCGCCGGGCTTTCATATTGAAGTGCTGTCCGACGAAGTACCCAGCGCGCGCGCGATGGCGCTATCGCCGAAAGGCATTCTCTATATAGGCAGCCTGGACGGCCACGTCTACGCGCTCGAACTGCGCGACGGTCGCGCGACCGCCCGCCACGTGATCGCGTCCGGCCTGCAGATTCCGGCGGGCGTCGCATGGCGCGACGGCGCGCTGTACGTGTCCGCGGTGTCGAAGATCGTCCGTTTCGATGCGATCGACACCCATCTGAGCGATCCGCCGAAACCCGTCGTCGTTACCGACAAACTGCCCGCCGAAACCCATCACGGCCTGAAATTCATCGCGTTCGGCCCCGACGGCAAGCTGTACGTGCCGCAGGGCGCGCCGTGCAACATCTGCGACAAAGACCCGGACCGCTACGCACTGATCGGCCGGATGGATCCCGACGGCAGCCACTACGAAGCGTTCGCGCGCGGTATCCGCAATTCGGTCGGCTTCGCGTGGCACCCGGTCACGCACGAACTGTGGTTCACCGACAACGGCCGCGACCTGCTCGGCGACGACATCCCCAGCGACGAGCTCAATCGCGCGCCGCGCGCCGGGATGCACTTCGGCTTTCCGTACTGCCACGCCGGCGACATCGCGGACCCGGAATTCGGCAAGGACCGTCCGTGCAACCAGTTCACGCCGCCGGTGGTGAAGCTCGGCGCTCACGTCGCGGCGCTCGGCATGCGCTTTTACGACGGCCCGATGTTTCCGGCCGACTACCGCAACAATATTTTTATCGCCGAGCACGGCTCGTGGAATCGCAGCAGGAAGGTCGGCTACCGGGTGGTGCGCGTGATTACCGATCCGGACGGCAGCCACGCGCGCCAGCAGGTGTTCGCGGAAGGCTGGCTGCAGCCCGGCGAAGCGGTCTGGGGCCGTCCCGCCGACGTGCTGCCGCTGCCCGACGGCTCGCTGCTGATCAGCGACGATCACGCGGGCGCGATTTATCGCGTGACGTATTCGGCGCCGTAAGCCGACACCACGCGCTCACCCCACACGCGCCGCTGCCCCGCCACGTGGCCATCGCCACGCGGCGGGCGTAGAATGCGCGTCGTTCCGCGCCCCGCCGCGCGCCGCTCCTTTCGACCGTCCGTCACTCTGCCCACCGCGTTTATGTCCACCGTTGCCTCGACTTCCCCGCGTTTCAGATCCAAGACACTGACCGCCGCGCTCGCCTTTCTGTTCGGCAGCCTCGGCGCCCATCGCTTCTATCTGTACGGCACGCGGGATATCTACGGCTGGGCGCATCTGCTCGGCACGCTGATCGGCATTCCGGGCGTGATGCTGCTGGTGGCCACCGAGCGCGCGTCGATACTCGGCTGGGTGCTGGCGACCATCGGCGCGATTTCACTGTTCGCCGCATTTCTGGCCGCGCTCGTTTATGGACTGCGGCCCGATCAGAAGTGGGACGCCCAGTTCAACGCGCACACGCAGCGCAAAAGCCGCTCTGGCTGGACCGTCATTTTCGTCGTGATCTTTTCGCTGCTGATCGGCGCGTTCCTGCTGATGACCGGGCTCGCGCTCGGGTTTCAGACCTACTTCGAAAGTCAGGTGGAAGCGGCCAAGGAGATTTCGCAGTAACCGGACGTCACACGCCACGCGACGCGGGTGGCCGCTGCCGAGCTTAGAACAGCCGCAGTTGCGGATTGTCGCGTGCCGGCGCCGCTGCCGTCTCCGCCGTACGCGCCGGCTCGACCCGGCGAAAGTGCGACATATCGAGAATGCCGTGGTCGCGCCGGTTCAATCCCAACCGGCGCACGGCGTTGTAAAAGCGCTGCCTGAGCAGGTCCGCCCACAGCCCCTCCCCCTTCATACGCGCCGCGAACGACGCGTCATAGTCCTTGCCGCCGCGCATATCCCGCACGCGGCTCATCACCCTATCCGCCCGGTCCGGGAAATGCGCGGTGAGCCAATCCTTGAATAGCGGCGCGACCTCCCACGGCAAGCGCAGCACGATATAGCTCGCGTTGCTGGCGCCCGCTTCCGCGCAGGCTTCGAGCACGCGCTCCAGATCGGGCTCGGTGACGAACGGAATCACCGGCGCGATGCTGACGCCGACCGGAATGCCCGCTTCGCTGAGCGTACGGATCGCGCGCAGCCGGCGCGACGGCGTGGCCGCGCGCGGTTCGAGGGTGCGCGCGATATCCGCATCCAACGTGGTGATCGTGATCGCCGCCATGAATTGCCCGCGCGCGGCCATCGGCGCGAGCAGGTCGATGTCGCGCTCGATCAGCGACGACTTGGTGATCGCCGCGAACGGCTGGTTGCGCTCGCTGAGCACCTCGATCACGCGGCGCGTGAGGCGCAGATCGCGTTCGGCGGGCTGCCACGCATCGGTCGCAACGCCGAGCGCGATCGGCTCCGGTACGTACGACTTCTTCGACAGCTCGCGCTCGAGCAGCTCCGGCGCATTGATCTTCGCGTAGATACGGCTCTCGAAATCGAGCCCCGGCGACAAGCCGAGATAACTATGCGTAGGCCGTGCGAAGCAATAGATGCAGCCATGCTCGCAGCCGCGATACGGGTTCAGCGACACGCTAAAAGGGATGTCCGGCGACGCGTTGCGCGTGAGGATCGTCTTCGCGCGCTCTTCGAACACCTGCGTGCGCAGCGCCTTCGGCTCGCCGTCTTCGTCCGCTGCCTGCCAGCCGTCGTCGACGGTTTCACGCTGGTCGACTTCGTAGCGGCCCTGCAGGTTCGTGACCGCGCCGCGCCCTTTACGCGGCGCGGGCGGCGCTATCGGGAATTCGGGAATATCAGGGGTATCGGGATCGTCCACGGCGAGGCCATGCGAAACAGGAAACGACAAAGGAAAACGGCGCAAACACCTGTATAAATATACAGTGTTTACGCCGTTTGTCGAGTGTCGAATTAGCTCGCGCGGGCTTTGCCGCGCCGCCGCCGATTCCCGTCAATCAGTCAGTTAGTCCCCACTCACTCGCCGACCGCGATCGTCAGCGTCTCCTTGATTTCCTCCATCACCACATAGCTCTTCGACTGCACCGCGCCGGGCAGCTGCAACAGGATATCGCCGAGCAGCTTGCGGTAGTCGGCCATCTCGCCGATGCGCGCCTTGATCAGATAGTCGAAATCGCCCGACACCAGGTGGCATTCGAGCACCTCGGGAATCTTCTGCACCTCGCGGCGGAACTGGTCGAACATGTTGCCGCTTTTATGATCGAGCGTGATCTCGACGAACACCAGCAGCGCCGCGCCCAACTCGGCCGGGTTCACGCGCGCGTAGTAGCCGGTGATCACGCCGTCGCGCTCCATCCGCTTCACGCGCTCGATGCACGGCGTCACCGACAGCCCGACCTGTTCCGCGAGGTCCTTCATCGCCATCCGGCCGTCCTGCTGCAACAGCCTGAGAATCTTGTGATCCAGCTTGTCGAGAGCCCGCACGGGCTGGCGTTGTGTACGCATGGTCTTTTTTCTGAATTCTGAAAAAATACGATAACAAAAACTGCCTGACTCTCAATAGTATAGCGGTTAACACTGGGCATACCGTATTTCACCTTGCGTTATCGCCTGTCGAGACCGAACTGGGTCGACAGGCGCCGCGTCCCGCGATACGCGCATTGCCCTCACTCTACTTTTGAATCCCTGGAGCAGCTATGCGAGTCGTCGTTTTGGGCAGTGGCGTCGTAGGCGTGACGAGCGCGTATTACCTCGCCCGCGCCGGTCACGAAGTCACCGTGATCGATCGCGAAGCCGGCCCGGCGCTCGAAACCAGTTTCGCCAACGCGGGCCAGATCTCGCCGGGCTACGCATCGCCGTGGGCCGCGCCGGGCGTGCCGCTGAAGGCGCTCAAGTGGATGTTCCAGAAGCACGCGCCGCTCGCGATCCGTCTGGACGGCACGACATTCCAGCTGCAATGGATGTGGCAGATGCTGCAGAACTGCACCGAGTCGCGTTATGCGGTCAACAAAGGCCGCATGGTCCGCCTCGCCGAATACAGCCGCGATTGTCTGCAGGCGCTGCGCGCCGACACCGGCATCCGCTACGAAGGCCGCACCGGCGGCACGCTGCAGGTGTTTCGCACGCAGCAGCAGTTCGACGGCGCCGCGAAAGACATCGCGGTGCTGCGAGATGCCAACGTGCCGTACGAACTGCTGTCGGCGGCCGAACTCGCGAAGGCCGAACCGGCGCTCGCCGCGGTGTCGCACAAGCTGACCGGCGGCCTGCGCCTGCCCGGCGACGAAACCGGCGACTGCCAGATGTTCACCACGCGTCTCGCCGCGCTCGCCGCTGAGCTCGGCGTGAAATTCCGCTACAACACGCCGATCGACGCGCTCGCGATGGCCGGCGACCGCATCGCCGGCGTGCAGTGCGGCGGCGAACTGGTACGCGCGGATTCGTTCGTGGTCGCGCTCGGTTCGTACTCGACGCGTTTGCTCGACGGCATCGTCAGGATTCCGGTCTATCCGCTGAAGGGCTACTCGATCACCGCACCGATCGTCGATGCGGCGGCCGCACCGGTGTCGACCGTGCTCGACGAGACCTACAAGATCGCGATCACGCGTTTCGACGACCGGATTCGCGTCGGCGGGATGGCCGAGATCGTCGGCTTCGACAAATCGCTGCGCCGCGCGCGCCGCGAAACGCTCGAGCTGTGCGTGAACGATCTGTTCCCGGGCGGCGGCGACACCTCGCAGGCGACCTTCTGGACCGGTCTGCGGCCGATGACGCCGGACGGCACGCCGATCGTCGGCCGCACTCCGGTGCCGAACCTGTTCCTGAACACCGGCCACGGCACGCTCGGCTGGACGATGTCGTGCGGCTCGGGGCAACTGCTGGCCGATCTGATGTCGGGCAAGCAGCCGGCGATCCGCGCGGACGATCTGTCGGTGCATCGCTATCTCGGCGAGACCGCGGGCGAGCATCGGCCGGCTTATGCTTGATTAGCGAGCTTGAATCAGCGCGCGGGTGGCAGCAAGCCATGCGGCGGCGCCGCGCGCGCAAGCACTAAAATCACAGCAGCAAAAACAAACGGCGCCTCACGAGGCGCCGTTTGCATTTCAGGCTCAACCGAACCGCGAAAAACGCGCGGTCAGAACTGCTCCGCCGACAAAGCCAGCACGCCCTCACCGCCCTTCGCGCTGACGATCGCCACTTCGAGCGCACGCGCCTGCGGCAGCACGTGCTCCGCGTAGAACTGCGCGGTCGCGATCTTCGCGCCGTAGAACGCAGGATCTTCATCGCGCTTCGCGCTCGCGGCGAGCAGTGCACGCGCCATCTGCCAGCCGCCGAGCACGATGCCCGCGAGCTTCAGATACGGCACGCTGCCGGCGAACACCGCATTCGGATCGCCCTTCGCATTCGCGAGCACGAATTCGACCGCGGCGCCGAGCGCGCGCTGACCGTCGGCGAGCTGCGCCTTCATCGAAGCGAACGCCGCGCCCTGCTGCGCGCCGAGTGCGTCGAGCGTCTGTGCGATACCGGCGAGCAGCGCCTGCGCGACCTTGCCGCCGTCGCGCAGCGTCTTGCGGCCAATCAGATCGTTCGCCTGAATCGCGGTCGTGCCTTCGTAGATCGGCAGAATCCGCGCGTCGCGATAGAACTGCGCGGCGCCGGTTTCCTCGATGAAGCCCATCCCGCCGTGCACCTGCACGCCGAGGCTCGTCACATCGATCGACAGCTCGGTGCTCCAGCCCTTCACGATCGGCACCAGGTATTCGTAGATCGCCTGATGTTGCGCGCGGGTCGCGTCGTCCGGATGACGATGCGCGAGGTCGCAATGCGCAGCCGCGACATATGCGAGCGCACGCGAAGCTTCGGTCAGCGCGCGCATCGTCGACAGCATGCGGCGCACGTCCGGATGCTGGATGATCGCGACCGACTGCTTCGCCGAGCCATCGACCGGCCGGCTCTGCACGCGCTCCTTCGCATACGCGACCGCCTTCTGATACGCGCGATCCGAGATTGCGACGCCCTGCATGCCCACCGCGAAACGCGCGGCGTTCATCATGATGAACATGTATTCGAGGCCGCGATTTTCTTCACCGATCAGCTGGCCGAGCGCGCCGCCGTGGTCGCCGAATTGCAGCACCGCGGTCGGGCTCGCCTTGATGCCGAGCTTGTGTTCGATCGACACGCAATGCACGTCGTTGCGCTCGCCGAGCGAGCCGTCTTCATTGACGAGAAACTTCGGCACCAGAAACAGCGAAATGCCCTTCACGCCTTCGGGCGCGTTCGGCGTACGGCCGAGCACGAGGTGCACGATATTTTTCGCCATATCGTGCTCGCCCCACGTGATGAAAATCTTCGTGCCGAAGATCCGGTACGTGCCATCGGCCTGCGGCTCCGCGCGCGTGCGCACGAGCGCGAGATCGGAGCCGGCCTGCGGCTCGGTCAGGTTCATCGTGCCGGTCCACTCGCCGGAGATCAGCTTCGGCACGAAGGTCTGCTTCTGCGCTTCGCTGCCGGCGGTCAGCAGCGCTTCGATCGCGCCGTCGGTCAACAGCGGACACAGCGCGAACGACAGGTTCGACGCGTTCAGCATCTCGACACACGGCGTGCCGATCAGCTTCGGCAGACCTTGCCCTTCGTAGTCGAGCGGATGCTGCACGCCTTGCCAGCCGCCCTCGGCGAACTGGCGGAACGCGTTGCTAAAACCCGGCGTCGCGGTAACCACGCCGTCTTTCCAACTGCTCGGATTGCGATCGCCTTCGACGTTCAGCGGTGCGAGCACCTCGCCGCACAGCTTCGCCGATTCGTCGAGCACCGCTTGCGCGGTGTCGAGATTCGCGTCTTCAAATCCGGGCAGCTTCGCAATCTCTTCGAGTCCGGCCAGTTCTTTCATCACGAACAACATGTCCTTGATGGGCGCCGTATAGCTCATTTTGTACTCCTCCCTTCCGATGAAAAAAGGGCGCCGAACCTGCTCGGTCCCGCGCCCTTCGCTTGCTGCTGTCAGCGGCCGCCGCCCGGTTACCCGGGTTTGCCGGCGCCGCGGCGCTTAGCCGAGTTCCTTCACGAGTTCCGGCACGACGGTGAACAGATCACCGACGAGGCCGTAATCCGCGACGCTGAAAATCGGCGCTTCTTCGTCCTTGTTGATCGCGACGATCACCTTCGAGTCCTTCATCCCGGCCAGATGCTGGATCGCACCCGAGATGCCGACCGCGACATACAACTGCGGTGCGAC
>NZ_MSDV01000053.1 GCF_001931485.1 Burkholderia sp. SRS-W-2-2016
CTATTTCGACGCAACCACAAATACGCAATATGGCCTGTATGGCTATACGCTGAAGAGGCGAACCTGGTAAATGGATCCGTCTCGCTGACAGAGCAAGATGCAGGATCGTCTGTCTCTCGCCCTAAGCGCAACAACGCAATTTGGGAGCGGTTAGTGTGACATCGAAGAATCCGCATCCCGGGCTTGGCGGTCACTTTTCCGGCTTTGCTCCGCTCGTGCTGCCCTGCGAGGCGTTCGGTGGTGGATACGATATATCGTGCGGCGATACGGAAGATGGAGCGTCCATAGTCTGTTACGCCAATGCCGTCAGCGTGAATCGACTCCGTATAACGCGGCATGGCCCAGGAACCGGGGTACGCGCCGCAACCGGCCGCGTGGGTAGGCCGCCCGCTGTTCTACAGCGCTGGACGCGGGCGCCTGTAGGCGACGTCCGTGTCGGAGGACCGGTATCCAATCGCAGGATCATCCTGCGTACTGACAGGGCCTTGCCTTCGCTTGCGCTCGTATGGAGAATTCAATGCTGCGATTTGTCGTAGTCCGAGGGGTCTTGATGTGGGGCGTTGTTACGGCGGTTCTTTTCACTGCCATTCAGTTTGTCCAGCACCACGAAGTCGGGGCGCTAGACGTCGTTAGAAATTTCGCTACGTTCATGGTCGGTGGTATTTTTTGGGGAGCCACGATGTGGTGGTTAGGCAGCCGCAAAAAGGGAAAGTCGGGACACGATCGATGAGTCAATCCATTCAGGGATTCTCGGCGGACGATATTGGGCAATAGCCGGCCAGTTGCAGCAGCTCGCGCTCTCCATCTAGATGGGCCTAGTCGTGCGACGTAGTGCTAATGTGGTCAGTATCGTAACTGTGTATAAGAGGCAGGGAATGGGAAGGTGGCTCGCGATCGGTATAGCTGTCGGCGTTGCAGTTGGCGCAGCAACTGCAAGTATGGGTCTCTGGTTAAGCTTGGGGGCAGCAATAGGCGGTGCAATTGGAGCGGGCTCTAAAAAGCGGCATCGGTAGTCGCATGCCAATGGTGCAACAGTTCAATGCCCACTATTGGGGGAACTGAAGGGATGTTCCGGGCCACTACACAGTCTTCCACGGCGAGAGGCGATCGGCTCGAAAGAGTCAGTTCGCGACCACATCTGACCGTGACTGTCAGGTCGCGTCTCGGCTTATACAATTTGCCGGGACTTGATCTCACAGGGCGGTGTGGCGATCGCGTCTGACGGTTGTCCTCAGACTGCCCAATCAACGAGCGGAACGATCACGGTATAGAGCCGGAGAGTAGAACGTCCTCCGACCCCAGGCCGTGTAGATTCGGTCGTCAGAGTCCTGAGTAGTGCGGCATGGTCGCCGTGCGGATCGTCAATCTATGTGAACGGTCGACGTTCCCGATTCGCAAAGCAGATTCTCAGCTATTCAGCCCACTAGACGCGCCGCAGCCCTAGAAATCCCGCTCTGACGCTCTACGCCAGCTTGATCCACGTCGGGTCTGCCGTCAGATAGCCAACGGCCGCGCCGAAACGATCCTTGTAATTCGCGCGTATCAGCGGATCGAGTTCGGTCTGCACTTTCGAGTGCACGGACGTCCAGTCGCCCGCGTGCTGGAAATTGCTCATGATGTAGGTCCAGCCGTTGATTTCGTCGACGGCATGCAAGCCGGTCGATTCCGCACCTGCCGGACACGACAGCACGCGCGAGAGTACTTTCGTGTCGACGTTATAGGCCCACAGAAAATTGTTGATATGCATGCCGCTGTCTTCACCGATGAAGAGTGTGCGCAGCCGCTCCGAGAACTTGAGGTTGTCCGGATTCGCGATCTTTTCCGGATTCGCGGTGTTACCGAGGCTATCGGCACTCGCGAGGTCTTCGCCAACGAGTTGCGCGGGCGCGCTCATATCGATCGGCACCCATTCGCTGTCGATCGCCGCGCCCTCGAGATCGCGTTGGCCGCCCGTCATGTTCAACGCGTAGACCGCCCCCGATGAAATACCCTTGTCGAGCGCGATATCCGTCGAATGCGCATTGCCGCGCACCATCGATGCCGTGATTTGCGACATGGCCGAGTACAGGACCTTGTCTTTCGCATTCACCGTCGTGCCTTCGAGTTTCGTGAAACCCATGCTCGCGCCGCGCAACGCGGCGTAACGGTGCGTTTCCAGAAATGCGGCGGCTTTCTCCATGCCCGGCTTCAGTCGGATCCAGTTGAATTTGCCGCCGTAGTGGATCTGGGTGAAGCTCGGATCGGTGGGCGAATTCTTCTCGTCGGTGACGATGTCCATGATGTCCGCGATGGTCAGCGTATTGGCGAGCGCCTCGATTTCATCGCTGCTCGCGTGACCGAGTTTGAGCCACGTCAGCGTCGCGGCGCCCGCGTCCGCCGATGATCGTTGCGTCCACTTCGCGACATACAGCGTGCCCGCCGATAGATCCGCCTGCTTGTCCGCGACGAACATGAAGAGGCCGCCGTTGGTTGCGTCGTCGCCCATCAGCACGGTGCGCCTGTCGGGCATCACCTGAATCAGCTCATGGGAAAGGCGGCCGAGGCAGTAGTGCTTCCTGACCGTACCGGTGCCGTCGGGGTGAACGGTGACTTCGGGCAGATGCCCATAGTGATACGGCCGCGCCGCCGATGCGCTGCCGTAAAGGTTCTGACTGTACGCCTGGAACTGTTTGTTCGTCGCGATGGTCGCGGCATCCGGCTCGTACTCTTCGCTCGACAGATGCGTATTCCACGGCGACAGGCTCGCGCCGCAGGTAATCCACAATCCATGCGCGGCCGATGTATCGACGTTCGAATAGCTAACCAGCGTGAGCTTGCCCGTCGCCGGGTCCTGATCGAGCGTCAGCACGGCAATCGGCGACGGCAGCTTGCCGTACATGTCGCCTGCTGCTGTTTCCGTCTGGTCGCGCGTCGTGTATTCGAACTGGACCACGGCGAACACCGCGTTTCCCTTGACGCCCTTCACCGTCGGCTGGTCGAGACGGATCAGCGAGGTGCCGTCCGGGCAGTCGGAGAAAAACTGGCGCTCCTTGCCCGGCACGGAGCTGTCGATGATCGGCTGGTTGTTGATGTCGAAATAGCCGCCCGCCACGATCGTGCCGCCGGTCGTGTTCGCGACGATGTCGCCCGTCGTGAAGAACGGCTGATA
Organism: Burkholderia sp. SRS-W-2-2016; assembly: GCF_001931485.1. Taxonomy (GTDB): domain Bacteria; phylum Pseudomonadota; class Gammaproteobacteria; order Burkholderiales; family Burkholderiaceae; genus Paraburkholderia. The sequence continues at coordinate 3,149 of NZ_MSDV01000053.1, forward strand.
CGCGAGTTTGTAGGTGCGGCTGCTGCCGTCGCTGAACTGTGCGGTCAGCGTGGAGCCGACCGTCGTCTTCGCCATCGCCGCGGGATTCGCCAGCGAAGGTGCGGCCATGCCGCCGAACGACGCCGTTACGAAGGTGGCTTGCGTCGGGGCCGGGGTATGACTCGCCAGGTGGTCCTCACCACTGCCGCAGGCGGCGAGAAGCGATGTCGCGGCGCCGCCGAGCGGCAGCATCGGCGCGCCCGCGATGATCTTGAGGGCTTTGCGGCGGGAGTGGTCGAATGATTGCGCCATGTTCTCGTGATCCATGTTGAGTGAACCGGAGACGCAGGATCGGAGTGACCATGGCGCGCCGGATTGACGCGCCACTGTATTGAATGAATATGAAATATTGTTGACAGGACAATGTAATTTAATCGACTAGTCGTCGTCACATCGGCCTTGCTTCGGGCAGGAAAGCGCCCCGCCTGCCTTTGGGTAGAGGAGTGGTCTGTTTTTGGTGGCTTCCCACTCCCGGTGCGTCAGCGATGTGCTGAGGCGAAGAATCAATTGACGTCGACGAGAACCCGACCGGTCAGCTTGCCCGCCAGCATCGCTTCGGCTGCGGATTTCACCTCGTCGAGACGAACAGTTTTCTGTGTGATTGTTTCGAGCACGCCCAGTGGCAGATCGCGGGTCAACCGATCCCAGGCCCGGATTCGTTTCTCGATAGGCGCCATGACGGAGTCGAAGCCCAGCAATCGCACGCCGCGCAGAATGAAAGGCATGACCGACGTGGGAAGATCGGCACCGCCCGCGAGACCACAGGCCGCAACGATGCCGCCGTAGTTCATCTCGGCCAGAACACGGGCGAGGACGCCTGAGCCGACCGTATCGATGGCCGCAGCCCACTTTTGGCCTTCCAGCGGGCGTGCTGCCGTTTTCCACTGCTCACCGTCGACGATGCTGCTTGCGCCGAGGCCGACGACGTACGCATGCTTCGCGGGATCATCGCTGCCGGTGAGGGCGGCCACGGTGTAGCCGAGCCGGCTCAGAATGGCGACCGCGACGCTACCGACGCCGCCCGCTGCGCCCGTGACGAGCACGGTGCCGCTCGATGGCGAAACGCCGGCGGCTTCCAGTGCGTCGACGCACAACATGGCCGTGAAGCCAGCGGTGCCCACCATCATCGCGTTGCGGGTTGTCAGGCCTTCAGGCAGCGGCACCAGCCAGTCGCCGCGGACGCTCTGAAACTGGCTATATCCACCCCACCAGGCTTCGCCAACGCTCCATCCGGTCAGCACGACGCGTTGTCCCGCTGCGAGTCGCGGATGCGTGGTGTTGACCACCGTTCCAGCGAAGTCCACGCCGGGAACGAGCGGCCACTGTCGAACGATCTTGCCTTTGCCGGTGACGGCAAGCGCATCCTTGAAATTCAGCGTCGAATAGTCGATTTTCACCAGCGTGTCTTCCTTGGGAAGATCGCTGAAGCCGAGCGGCTCGACGGAGGAGAGCGTGTTTTTCTGATCGTCCTGTCTGAGGACCATGGCGTTGAACGTTTCGCTGTGCATGTCCGATCCGTTGGGTGTTGATAGGGAAACTAGACCCGTGACCTCCTGGTATCCCCGCATCGGGATGTTGGTCTGCCGTCCATTTAATTGGGGCGTTCGGTCTAATTAAATGGATTTATAGCCGCTTCGCGAATGCGCGTCAACAGGAGAAGTGAAGTGCGATGCGCCACAAGGGGAGCAGGGTGCGCAGAATCGGCGGTGTCCGGGCGTCGCCGGACTCACGTTCATACGCAGTAGTTCTAATTAAGCTGCAGACGAGAAGGCCTGCAAACGGCATGATCGGAGGGTCGGGACGGAGAATCGGGACGGCGCATAGACGGGCCGCCCCACAGCCGCGGGAATCGTCCGCTGGACCGCAGCGCTCTAGCGTTGGATGCTATCGACAAAAATTTTGGCGAACATGCGCAGTGGCGTGGCGCTGCGCTCGAGTTTCGCGCGCAGAACTGCACCCTCCCAACCCGTCCACAGGTAGGCGGACCATTCGGCGCAGTCAATGGACGCGTCGATTTCACCAGCGGCCTTCGCCTGTTCCAGCACCGTGGCGGTGCGCCGCTGCCAGCCGAGCAGCACGTCGGTCAACTGCGAGCGAAACGATTCGGGCAATGCGCCCATTTCCTGGCCCAGATTTCCGATCAGGCAACCGCGCCGAAACGCGAACCGCTTCATCCCCCGTTCGGCATCGACAAAGAAAGCCTGAATCCTGTCGAGGCCAGGCCGCGATTCGTCGAGGAAGAACCGGTCCAGCTTCTTGACGAAATAGGCGTCGTAACGCGCAATGAGTTCCGACCCGAAGACCTCTTTGCTGCCAAAGAAGTTGTAGAACGAGCCCTTGGGCACGCCGATCGATTTGAGAATTTCGTCGATGCCGGTGCCCGAGAAACCCTTTTCGGTGAGGGCCGCGACGCCGGCGTCGAGTAGTGCTTCGCGGGTTTCACGGAAGTCGCCTGCCTCCCTGGCTGGGCGTCCGCGCTTGCGGGGCGGTGTGATCGTCTGGTTCATGCGCCGAATATTGGACCGACTGTCTCGTGCGGTCAAGACCAGATTCTCCGGATCGGCGTTGGCAACGGCGGTTGGCTATAGCACGTCGATCCACGCGGAAATGGCAGCATTTACGTCGCCACTTTGGTCCTGCATGATCCAATGGCCCGCACCCGTCCATACGTCCACTTTCGACTTCGGATGCGAGAACCAGGAGCGCATACGATTGGCCTGCGCCGGGTCGCGGCACAAATGATAGAAGGGAACGGTAAGGCTCCTGCAGAACGTCGCGCTTGCTTCTCCAATGCCCACCTGATCGTTACCGAAGAACAGCGGGCCGAAGGATTCGCGCACGACATGCTGGGGCATACCCAGGACACGCCTTTCATGCCAACGTTTGAACGCCGGATCGGTGTCGCGGCCGTACACAAGCGGAAACAGGGCGGTGGCCACGACGCGGGGATCGTTCGAATTCAGGTCATGCGTGACTTTTGCAAAGAGTTCGGCCGCAGCGCCGGTAAATCCAAGCGCACCGTCGACTGACACCACCGCACTGACCAGATCCGGGCGCTTTGCGGCGAGTCGGGCGGCGATTTGGCCGCCCATCGAATGCCCGACGATGATGAATTTCTGTCCGGGATATTTCGTCGCAATAAACGCCTCGATGTCCGTGACGTAGTCCATGGGCGCATAAGTCCCCGGCGGCATCAGTTCCGATTTGCCATGTCCGCGGAGATCGACGGCGACGACGTGATACCTGCTTTCGAAGAATGGAAGTTGCCAACTCCAGTCATGGGAGTCGCAGGTCCAGCCATGAATAAACATGATATTTTTGCCTGCGCCTGCGTCTGTCGCGAACAAGGTGGCCGATGGCCTTATTGCACCAACGGCTTGATGGTTGCCGAAAGTGGCTGAAATCGCCACCGCACCGGCGACCTTGAGCAGATCACGACGGGAAATTTCGCGATGCTTATTTTCCATTTTTTCCTAAGTATTTTTACATTAGCGTGACGCTAACCAGTCCATTCTGGAATTTCAAAAAGCGCAGTGTGCTGAGCAATTTGTGTCACGTCATGTTATACATGGAATATCTACAGTCAATTACGCACCTTAAAGTGCGTAGATATACAGGAGGATATCGGCATGACATGCGAGGCGGACCAGGTGTTCTTTGCGGACTGCGCCGCGCGGTCCTTTTTCGATCAGGTGGCGAACAAATGGTCGGTGATGATTCTGACGCTGCTGACGCAGAGACCAACGCGCTTCAATGAACTCAAGCGCAGGCTAGAAGGAATCACGCACAAGGCGCTGACGGAGGCGTTAAGGCGTCTCGAACGCAATGGCCTGATCGCTCGGGCGGTGCTCAACACGTCGCCCGTGGCAGTCGAGTATTCAATCACCGACCTCGGACGAACGCTTCAGGTCCCGTTTGGAGCAGTGTACGACTGGTCGATCAAGCACCTGCATGCGATCCAGCAGGCGCAAATAGCCTACGATCAACACGCATTCGGGAAGTAATCTGGAATACTTCTGTCGATGCTACGCGACAAGCTGAGCATCAGCTACTCCGCATGCAGTTCGTCTTGGCTTCCTTCACTATCCCCAAAGCAATAGCGCCTGTCCAATGCCGTTTTCTGCCGCCGGCGATTCCCTGAATGCATCACTCTCTACGCGCATCTCGTCAACGTGACACGTCAGGAGACCGCCCGCCGCAAGGGGTCGACAAAGCGATCCAGAGTTGGGCTTACTCCGTTTGCCAGGAAGCAGAAGTCGAGTAGCAGCGGCACCGAAAGATCCTGCAGATCGACGAAACGCACGCGCGCCGGTGGCCTGTCACGATTCGCGCCGTTCACGATCGCGGCGCCCACGCCCGCGGATACGAGCGACAGGATCGCCGTTTCGGTGCTGGCCTCCTGCCGGATGTCGAGCGTGAGACCGCGTTCGGCGCAGGCACCCAGCAATCGATCGTAGTACGCGGGATACACGCGACGCGGAAACGCGATGAAGGGTTTGCCCCGAAGCGCCGCCGTTGCGACGGCCCCCTCTTTGCCGAGCGGCCACGCTTCGGGGACGGCCAGCACGACATTCTGTTCGAGCACGCGCACGCTGGCCATCCCTTCGGGAAGCACGCCCTCGCGATAGCAGAAGCCACCGTCGAGACGCCCGGCGGCAATCGATTCGAGTTGCTGCGGCGTGTTCATCGGTAGCAGTTCGAGTCTCACGTTCGGGACAGCCTGTTCGAATTCGCGCAACGTGCGCGAGACCACACCGCTCCACGCCGCGTTTTCGACGAAGCCGACGCGTAAATGTCCATGCAAGCCGGAAGCGATCTGGCGGGCGAGGCGATTGGCGGCATCGACGCGGGCCAGAATCTCACGTGCTTCTGTCAGGTAGGCTTCGCCCGCGGCCGTGAGCACGAGGCCGCGTGGCGTGCGTTCGAACAACGCCGTCCCGATGGCTTCTTCAAGACTCTGGATTTGTCGCGAGATAGCGGGCTGAGTGACGTGCAGCTGCTCAGACGCCGCGCGTACGCTACGCAATTCGGCGACGGCAATGAAATAGCGGAGATGCCGGAGTTCCATCGTGGGAAGGCCAAGAACGCAGGAGCCAGATAATAAATCATCGCGCGTTACGTGGTTACGATAAGGCGCCGGTGCAACACGGTAGTGCAGGGCCGATCCTGATGATCGCGGAACTGTTCGACCGTAAGTCTGACGGGTTGACAACGATAAAAACGACTATTTAGAATATGATCGTTTCCTAAATTGGTCGATCAAGATGATCAAAGCAGTCGCAGGCCGCCCGCGGGGCCGGCCCAGAGCATTCGATGAAGAACGGGTTCTGAGTCGCGCTATTGCGCTGTTTAGCGCTTCGGGGTATTCGGCCGCCGGGATCAGCGATCTATCAAAGGCTACCGGTCTGACGGCCGGCAGCCTATACAAGGCCTACTCCGACAAGGAGGGCATCTTTGCCAAAGCGCTGGAATGCTATATAAGCCGGCGCGAGGCGCAAGTCGCAGCCATGCTGGAAGGTGCGCAGAACGGGCGTGCCGGCATCGCGTCTCTACTCGGCCTTTATGCCAGGCTGAGTCAGGGCAAAGAGGGCAAGCTCGGCTGTTTGCTGGTGACAGGCATTGCAGAGCTACCTCAATTCTCGCGTGTGGACACTGTGTTACGCGGCCAGCTTGCGCGGCGCAGAACTCTATTGGCCGGACTCGTCGCTCGGGGGCAAGAGGACGGTTCGATTACCACCGCGAGCGCGCCGACAACGGTGGCCGACCTGTTGCTTGCGCTTCTGCAAGGGATGCGCGTGCTTGGAAAAGCCGGATCGTTTAGCGAAGATGCCGACGCATTCGTTGCGCTCGCACTCAAAGTGCTAGAGCGACCGTGAACAACTGGGCTCTATTCGCTTTCATGGCCGGGACAATGCTTCCGCTGCAGGCGGTGATCAATGCGCGACTCGCCCGTCCACTGGGATCGCCAATCTGGGCTGCCGCCTTGTCCGGCGCCGTCACAACGATCGCACTTGTTCTGATCGGTCTGGCCACCAGTCGCGGTTTGCCGAGGGGCGACGGTGGCGTCGATCTGCCGGCCTGGTCATGGACCGGCGGCCTTTGCGGTGCGTTCGCGCTAACCGCGATGACCGCCACCGCACCACGAATCGGCGCCGCAACCATGATCTCGATGATCATCACGGGGCAGGCGATGTTTTCCCTTCTGATCGATCATTACGGGTTGTTCGGCTCGGCTTCCTGTCCCATTACCTCCCGGCGAGTCATCGCAGTCTGTCTGCTGATCGCTGGTGCGGTTCTTTTTTCAAAAAGGATTCCTGCATGATACATGGCGCGCTTCCGGCTGCCCCCACCGGTTTTGAGCATAAATTTGCAACTGCGGAGGGGCTGCGATACCACTATGTCGAGGGTGGTGCGAATGCAGAACGTACTATCGTCCTCATCGCGGGCTTTCCCGAGAGCTGGTATGCATGGCGTAAGGTCATGCCGCTACTTGGCAGCCGCTTTCGCGTCGTTGCCATTGACCTGCCAGGGCAGGGCGATAGCGATCGACCGATAGACGGCTACGACACGCAAACGGTCGCGCAACGCGTGCACGATCTCGTGAGTCATCTTGGACTCAAGCGATATAGTCTCGCCGCGCATGATGTCGGCGCGTGGGTCGCGTTCCCTTATGCTCACCTGTTCGGCGAGGAAGTCGAGGCGCTGGCGCTGATGGATGCGGGAATTCCGGGTATTACGTTGCCGGATATGCTGCCGTCCTCTTCCGATCGGTCGTGGAAGACCTGGCATTTTTCCTTTCACGCGGTCCCGGATCTTCCCGAGATTCTTCTCGCGGGTCGTGAAAGAGCGTATCTGGAATGGTTCTTCTGGAGCAAGACGGCTAATCCGGCGTGCTACGGCGAGGAAGAGATCGCCGAGTATCTGAGGACGTATTGTGCGCCTGGCGGAATGCGCTCGGGCCTCGCGTTCTATCGCGCCGCGGCACTTTCCGTCGAGCAAAACCGAGCGTTGTCGCGCGACCGCAAACTGGCGATGCCGGTGCTCGGCCTCAGTGCAGACCAAGGGTCGATCCCGGATATGTCAGCGGCTCTCCGTCCGTTTGCCAACGAGGTCAAAGGCGAGACCATTGCGAATTGCGGGCACTTTCAGCCCGAGGAGCAGCCTGAAGCCGTGGCGGATGCTTTGGCGCGTTTTTTCGCTTCAGTCTGAAGTCCGCAAGGCAATTGAAACGATCAGTCGCAGGGGCAATCGGCGCTTGTCCGGCGAAGTTCCCTGCGACAGTTATCTTCGCGCGGTTTTCCGGTTAGACCGCGCGAGGACCGGAAGAACCTTGTTGAAAAGAGAAATAGAGCTGTATTGGTTCGAAGAGATTTGCCGGCAGAGCGTCTTCTGCGAACCATGACCATGCCTCGCATTTATCCGGCTCCATACGATGAATACACCGCGACAACTCAATTCGATTTGACGAGATGCGCGTAGAGAGTGATGCATCCAGGGCATCGCCGGCAGTAGAAAACGGCATTGGGCAGGCGCTTTTGCTTCAGCGATAGTGAACGCATCAATGCCCGTTCGACTCACTACAGAATGCACGGCCTTGTCATCGACGATAAGGAAACATGTCATGAAAGACTCTTCCAACACCTGGCGCGTAGGCGCCGCAACGATTACCCGGGTCGACGAAACGGCCTTCGCGCTGGCTCCCGAAGTGTTGTTCCCCGAGTGGGATGCCGAAAGCGAGCACATGCTGCAAACGCACTTTTCAGCGGCCAGCCTCGACCTCGCGAATCGACGGCTAGCGCTGAAAACGCACTTATGGGTCGTCGAACTGGACGGTCGGACCGTCGTCGTCGACACGGGGATCGGCAACGGCAAGGCGCGGCCGTTCAGTGCGCTTTTCGACCGGCTCGGCAACCCCGTCCTCGAACGTTTCGAAGCCGCCGGGTTCCGGCGCGAGCAAGTGGACTATGTACTGCTGACCCATTTGCATGTCGATCACGTCGGATGGAACACGCATTGGCAGGACAATCGCTGGGCTCCGGTCTTTCCGAACGCCACCTATGTGTTCAGCCAGCGCGAGCGCGACTACTTCGCCACGCCAGCCGGAGAACCGCGCCGAATGGTATTCGAGGACAGCGTGCAGCCCATCATCGAAGCGCGGCAGGCCCGCGTGGTGCCGGACGCCGGGGAGGAGGTTGTCGACGGCATTCGCTTTCTGCCGACGCCGGGCCACAGCATCGGGCACATGGCGATCGAGATTCACACGCAAGGACACACGGCACTGTTCTCCGGTGACGTTATGCATAGCCCGCTGCAGGTCTATCGTCCGCAGTGGAATTCGGCGTTCTGCCGGGACCCGTCGCAGGCGCGAGCCTCGCGACAATGGCTGCTCAATCATGCAGCGAAAACAGGTGCGATCGTCTTTCCCGCACACTTTCCCGAGACGTCGGTTGGTACGGTGCGGGAGGGACCGCACGGCTTCGACTGGCACTACCTGAATGGTGCAAGATCGGGAGAGGTTTGAAGGAAATGGGGAGACGGCTACGCGGGCAAAAGGCCTGCTTTTCGATAGTTTCCGATTAGCGCGTCATAGAGGGAGAGATCGGAACGGCTCCTCGCGACTTCCGGCAGGTCGTCAATTTCGGCGGCCATGAAGCGCTGGTGTCGGCGGCGGATTGAAAGGAGTAGATCGCCTCCGCTACTTTCCATTATTTGACATAATCTTTATTATCAACATTTTCGATAGCATGCCCGACGCCGCCAGCCATCAGCAATGCCGCCAGACCGGCGACCGCTTTTCAAAGAACGCCTGATTCCCCTCAATCGCGTCACGCGACTGATACGTTTCCACGAATTCCTCGAGCTCCACGGCGAGATGCTGTTCGAAGTCGTTGCGAAACTCCCGGTCGATCAGCCGTGTAATCGTGCGCACCGATTGGTTCGGCTTGGAAGCGTAAAACGCGGCTCGTTCGATCGCACGCTGCTCGAGCATTTCTTCGTCGGCGACTTCATCGACGAGGCCAAGCGCCAACGCCTCGTCGGCACCGAACCTGCGACCGCTATACAGCAACTCTTTCGCAGCCCGCGCACCGATCAGTCGATTGAGAAGCACGATCCCGCCGGTGCCAGGCCAAACGCCGCGATCGATCTCGGGCAATGCGAACACAGCATCGCGCGCACAAATCCGGAACGCACAGCCCAACGCCAGCTCCAGACCACCGCCCATGCAAAAGCCGCGGATCGACGCGATGACAGGAACATCCAGTTTGACGAGTTGAAGAATCATTCGATGGGCGTTTTCCCCATGCTCTCTGGCGACCCTCGCATCGAAACGCAGTGGAAATTCGCGCAAATCGGCACCTGCGGAAAATGCGCGCTCGCCACTGGCAAAGATCACACAGCGCAGATCGCGCCGATTTTGGGCATCCATAAAGAGGTCGCCGAGTTCGCGCCGAACCGTTTGCGTCAGCACGTTCAGCGGCGGATTTGCGATCCTGACGCTCAGGACGCCAGGCACGCATTCGTGCACATCGATGGCCGCGGCGGCCAGGGTGTCGTTCATATCGTTTCCTTGACGCGTTGCTCCGTCACGCCCGTTATTGCGGACGAACGGATCATCTGTGCGGCACGCTCGGCAATCATCAGCACGGTCGCGTTGGTATTAGTCGACGTGATCGTCGGCATCACCGATGCATCCACGACGCGCAGTCCGCTCACGCCATGCACGCGCAGATCGGCATCGACCACGCTCATCCGGTCCTCGCCCATCCGGCACGTACCGACAGCGTGATACACCGTCGAACCATTGTCGCGAGCGTACTGCAGCAATTGCGCGTCGCTGTCGGCGGCTCGCCCGGGCACGGTCTCGTCGACGATAAACCGCGCGATCTCCGGTTGCGCAAAAATGTTGCGGCCGATGCGCAGTCCCTCGACCGTCGTCGCGCAGTCCCGCTCGTCGCTCAGATAGGCGGGCGCGATCGCCGGCGAGTCCTGCACTTCTTTGCTGCGGATATGGACGTGGCCACGACTTTCGGGCCTCATCTGCCACACCCCGCAGGAAATGCCCGGCTCGCTTTCCAGCACGCCGATGCGTCCCGCCGCGAAGCTGCCGGGCGCAATCACGAGCTGAACATCCGGACGGCTCGCATAGCGGGTCTGAACGAATCCGCCGACAAGCGCCGCGCTATAGGTAAGCACGCCGGTTCCTGAAACGGCGTAGCGCATCATTTCGCGGGCCAGCGCCAGACCGTGGGAGCGCTCGTTCGCGGTGCCCGCGCCACGCACCCGGAATCCGAGCCGCACCACATAGTGATCCTGCAAATTGGCACCGACGCCCGGTAATGCGACCCGCGTGCGAATCCCCGCGTTATCGAGCACATCCTTATCGCCGATACCGGAGAGTTCGAGCAGCCTCGGCGTACCGATCACGCCCGCGCACGAAATCACCTCGCGTCTCGCACTGATAACGCAGGGCTCGGCCGACGCCGTCATCGCATGTACGCCGGTCACGCGCGTGCCGCTGAACTCCAGTTTCGACACCTGCAAGCCAGTCAGTACTTTCAGGTTCGGCCGGCCCATAACCGGTCGCAAATAGCCGCGCGCCGCGCTCGAACGACGGCGGCCGTCGCGAGTTTGCTGGTAGTACCAGATCGACGGGCCGCGCGTCGTCGAATTGGGATCGTCGAGAAATTCGAGTCCCGCCTGCCGCGCCGCCGCTACCGCGGCACCGCAAATCTCCGGCGGATTCTGTACCCGGCTAACCTTGATCGGACCATCGGTGCCGCGCTGCGGACTTCGACCTTCGGTCCACGTCTCCGACCGGCTGTAGTGAGGCAGACAATCGGCGAAGTTCCAGCCTCGCGCACCTGCTGTTTCCCAGCTATCGATGTCCTCGGCGAACGGGCGTACATACAGCAGTCCATTGATCGCACTCGATCCGCCCAGGCCGCGACCGCGCGGAAACAGGATCTCGCGGTGACTCGTGTGCGCGTTCGCCTCGGTGTGATAGCGCCAGGTGACGCTCGGATGATCGAGCAGGCGCACGAATCCCGCTGGAACGTGAATGAACGGGTGGCGGTCCCGCTCGCCTGCTTCGATCAGAATGACCTCGACCTGCGGATCCTCCGACAGCCGGTTGGCGAGCACGCAGCCGGCCGTTCCCGCACCGACGATCACGTAATCCGCTATGAGCGTTTTCACGAAACGGCCTCCTTCTTTTCGGTCTGTAGCCCGGCGGTTCGGCCTTCCAGTACGGCAATTTCGTCGTCCGAAAAGCCGAACTCCAGGAGTACTTCCACGGTGTGCTCACCGAGCACGGGCGGTGGACGCCGATAAGCGACCGGGCTGCCATGAAAATTGACCGGACTGGCGATGTTCGTGACCTTCCCTGCCCGCGGATGATCAAGCTCGACGACCGTGCCGTTGTGCTGGATCTGCGGGTCCAGCGTTAGAGCAGTGTGATAGTCCTGCACTTTCGCGCACGGCACGTCGGCCGCGCTCAGATGAGCGACCCAATGGTCGGCCGGGTGGCGCAGAAACTCCTGCTCGAGGAGCGCATCCAGCGCGTGGCGATTCGCGGTGCGCGCGGTGTTGCCGATAAAGCGCTCGTCGCTCAGCAAATCTTCGCGGTCCAGCGCATGACACAGGTTCTGCCAGAACTTCTCGGTGAAACACGCGGCAAAGAAATAGTGCCCATCGGCGCCCTGATAGTTCCGGTACGGCACCATCGTCGGATGCCCGCTACCCAGGCGCTCGGGCGCCTTGCCGCTGCGCAGCGTCTCGCCGTCGCGCGGGATCGTGCTAAAGAGTGCCGCCGACAACAGCGAGGTATCGATCTTTTGCCCGACGCCGTGCCGCTCGCGATGCAATAGCGCGGTGGAAATGCCGAATGCCAGCAGCGCCGCCGCGCCGAAGTCCGGCAACGGCGCGCCGAGGCGCACCGGATTGCCGCCCGCCTCGCCCGTCATATCCATCAGCCCGGCCACCGCCTGCACGATCGGATCGTTCGCGGGCCACGCGGCATAAGGGCCACTCTGCCCAAACGCCGATACGCTCGCGTACACGATCTTCGGGTTGACGGCCTTCACCGCGTCATAGCCGATGCCGAGTCTTTCGACCGTTCCAGGGCGGAAGTTCTCGACAACCACATCGGCATGCTCGGCCATACGCAGAAATGCATCGCGGCCCTTCGGCGATTTCAGGTCGAGCCGGATGCTGCGCTTGTTGCGGTTCTGCGAGAGGAATTGAACGCTTTCGCCGCCGACGAACTGATTGCCGAGATTACGCGACAAGTCGCCGGCGCGCGGCTCTTCCACCTTGATGACGTCGGCGCCCAGATCGGCCAACAACACCGTGCCGACAGGGCCGGCGGTCATCACCGTCAGGTCGAGGATGCGATAGCCCGACAACGGGCCAGTTTGGTTCTTATCCATGATTGGCTGCCTGCGAAGTCGGTTGTTCGGAAAGATCCGCGTGCGCGTAGTGCAGCGCGTCGAATCGCAATTCGAACGGATCGTCATTGCCCCGCGTGATCGTGAACGCGTGTCCGAAGTTTGCGTCGTCACGGGCAGCGAAATCCGTCCGGTAGTGGCTGCTGCGCGATTCGCGCCGCTCGATACAGGCGCGCAAGATTACTTCCGCTGTGGTTGTCATGTTGTCGACTGTCAGCGCCTCCATGATGTCGTGCGGCGTGCAAGAAGCACCTTGCTGAAGCCGGCCGCGCCCTTCGCGCACTACCTGCAACGCGCGCATCAGGCCGCTCTCGGTCTTTTCGACCAGGCAATGCGTCTGCATCGCGTCTCGCAAGCTGCCGGCTATCGCGGCTGCGTCGAAGTCCGGATTCGGCTTGAGCGCGAGTTCGAGCCGCGCGGCAGGCGTGTCGGCGTCGATAGCGCCCGCCGCGCAACTCTGGCGCGCGAACGCGGCGGCGCCCGAGCCCGCACGATGGCCGAACACCTGGCCTTCGGCGAGTGAGTTGCCGCCCGGCCGGTCCGGGCCGCGCACGCCGCCCGCCAGTTCGCCGATCACGAACAGCCCGTCGATGGTGGACATGCCGTTGGCGTCCGTCATGCGTACACCGCCGTTCAGGCATTGAAACGCGATGCCGACATCGAGAAGATCGCGCTGCGGATCCACACCTTTCGCACGCAACCACCGCATCGTGTTCGGGATCGTCGCGAGCAGCGTTTCGGGCGCGACGTGAGCGAACGAAAACTGCACCGTGCCGCGTTCGGTGCCGCGCCCCGCCGCAATTTCCGAAGCGATCGCAAGATCGATATAACGCGACTCGTTCGAGATCGTGAACGGAAAGACCTTCTCGTCCATCGCGGCTTCGGCGCTCACCCCTTGCGGCAGATAGTCGGCGAGAAATTCGCGGCCTTCGCGATTGAGCATCCGCGGATGCAGCACGAAACACGATTTGCTGAAGAGTTGAACGTACGGATGCACCATCGCTGGACCGAACTGATGGAACTCCATGTTGACGAGTTCGGCGCCGTGTCTGAAGCAGATCGCCTGGCCATCGCCCGTCATCTCGGCCGTCGATACCTGCTGGGAGAAAAGACCGTGCGCGCCGCCGGTGCCGAGCACGACCGCACGCGCCGACACCACCAGCAGGCGCCGCACAATCGCATCAAACGCCAGCACGCCCGCCACGCGCCCCGCCGTATCGCGCAACAGATCGACGAACGCCACCGAGTGCCGCGTCTCTACGCCAAGCCGTTTCGCTTCATCGGCGAGCGCCGCGACAAATGCTTTGCCGGTCTTGCCCTTCACGCCGAGCGCGCGAGCATAGCTGCCGAAGTCGCTGCGAATCAGCTTGTAGCCGTCGCCGTTTCGATCGAACGGGACACCGAGCGTGATCAGATCAGCGATACGCGCCGGCGCATCTTCCGCGAGGACCCGCACGAGCTCGCGGTCGATAAAGCCACCGGCAGGCCGCATCGTGTCTTCGTAATGGACGGTGGGACCGTCCTGTTCGCTGCCGTAGCCCGACGCGCCCATGCTCATGATCTCGCTCGCACCGTGCACGGTGCTGCCGCCCTGCCCGACCGGCGCTTTCGCCAGCATCAGCACACTGGCGCCGGCCTTCGCGGCGGACACGGCGGCGCGCGACGCCGCCCCTCCACCGCCGACCACGACCACATCGGCGTGAGCGGATTCAACCTCAAAACCAAGCGTTTCCAACCTTTGAACCAGGGTCACCATCGGTCTCCGTTATGACTTCAGCGCGCGCGCGACGATGTTGCGCTGGATTTGATTGGTACCGCCGAAAATCTGGAACATCTTCGCTTCGCGGAAATGCCGCTGCATCGCGTACTCGGCGGAATAGCCATTGGCGCCCATGATCTGGATACCATCGGTTGCAACCTGTACGTAGGTATCCGAGGCCAGGTACTTGGCCTGGGACGATTCGACGTCGCACGGCTGCCCGTCGTCGAGTAGCCTGGCCGCACGAAACGACATCATGCGCGCGGCGTCGACGCGGGTCTGCATATCGGCGAGCAGGTGCGAGACGGCTTGAAAATCGATGACCGCCTGGCCGAACTGCTTGCGATCGTTCGCATACCAGCGCGCGAGATCGATCGCCGCCTGCGCGCCGCCGACACACATCGCCGACAGCGCGATGCGTTCTTTCGACAGCACGGTCGTCAACTTCTTCCAACCCACATCGAGGCCGCCGACAATGCTCTCCTTCGACACCCGTACACCGTCGTACACGACTTCGCAGGTGCGAATCGCGTGGCCGCCGAGCAGGTCGATCGGGTTGATCGTGAGCCCGCGCGTTTCGGTCGGAACGAGAAACAGGCTGATGCCGTCGTGCTTCTTTGCACCCGGATCGGTACGCACGGCGGTGAGGATGTAGTCGGCCTGCATGGCCCCCGAGATCCACATTTTCGTGCCGTCGATGCGGTAGTGCTCGCCGTCCGCATCAGCCACACCGCGCGTTGTCAGCGAAGCCGCGTCCGAACCCGAGCCGTTCTCGCTCAGCGCGAATGCGAGCCAGGCGTTGCCCGCCGCCAGCTTCGGCAAAACCTCGGCCTTGATATGTTCCGGCGCGAAACGCGCGAGCGCGCCGCCGCACATGTTCACGTTCGCATTCCAGAAGCGGGCGAGCGCGATCGTGTGGTACGCGACTACTTCAAGGTAGGCGGCCATGTCGAGATAGCCGCCGATACCGCCATACTCTTCAGGCAACGTAATGCCGAACCAGCCCTGTTCGGCGGCGACGTTCACGAGTTCCTGCGGGAACCGCTTCTCCTCATCGCAGTGACGAACATATTCCGGAGAAGCGTGTTTCGTCAGCACGCGATTCACAGAATCGCGAAATTCAAACTGATCCGCATTCAGATACGGTTGCAGATCGCGACGGTTGACGAGGTTTGCTGCATATTCTGGGTTCACTTATGTCTCCTCCAACATCCTCAGGATGCGACGCGTTCCAATGCGGCGCCCTGCTCTACCGCGAGAGAAATGGAGCGAAGCATCGTCGAGCGTGACTTTGCGCCGGACATCAGGAACGCGAGGTCAGAACCGCTCAGAATGAAACGCGCGCCCTTCTGCACATACGCACGCATCAGTGCTTCGTCGTACACGCCGCCCACGCCCGGCACCTTACCGTGGCGCGCGCAGGCGGCGCAAACCGTATCGATTGCGTCGCCAATACGCAGGTGGCCGAGTTGTCCCGTGATACCCAGGTCGGCCGCGAGATCGGTGGCGCCGACGAGCAGCACGTCGATGCCCTGCACCGCCGCGATCTCCTCGACGTTGGCGAGACCCTCTGCCGTTTCGATCATCGCCACGACGAGCACCTCATCGTTGATCGCACTGACCACGTCGGCGATCGGCAAAGCTTCGAAACCGACCTGCGGCAGCATGCCGGGTATCGACCGGCTGCCTGCCGGAGGGAACCGGCACATATCGGCAACGTGCCGCGCCTGCTCCGCCGTGCTGACGTGCGGCACCACGATACCCATTGCGCCGGTATCGAGCAGACGGGTGGCATGAAATGCCTCGTGGCCAGGCACACGGATGATCGGCGTGATGCCGCCCAACAGCGCGCCCGCGCAGATTTGAGCGGCCGTATCGACATCCATCGAGTTATGTTCCATGTCGATGAATAGCCAGTCGAAACCGGCGGTCCTGGCAATCTGCGCGATATCCACCGTGCGAGCCTGCCGAAGACCCATGCCGAGGGCGAGTTCGCCCGCTTGCAACCGTGCTTTCGCGTGATTCCTGATGCTTTGCATGATGTGCCTTCTGTCCAGGTCAGGCGCTGGCTTGACTTGCCTTCACAGGCTCGTCGTCGGCCAACTCCAGGTTGATGAATTTGGTGTCCAGATAGTCGCGGATCGCGTGCGGACCGCCTTCGCGTCCGAAGCCGCTGTCTTTGGAGCCGCCGAACGGCGTTTCCGCCACGGATGCGACGAAGGTGTTCACGCCGATCACGCCGGCCTGCAGACGCTCGGTGGTTTCCATGGTGTTGCGCATCGAACGGGTGAACACGTAAGCAGCGAGCGCGAATGGAAGGCGATTGGCCTCTGCGATGACTTCGTCGGTGGTTGCGAACGGCGTCAGTGTGCCGACCGGACCGAACGGCTCTTCATTCATCAGACGCGTGTGTGCGGCCGGATTCGCGACGAGCGTGGGCTCGTAGAACCATCCGCGTCCCTCTTGCGACGGGCGGCGGCCGCCGCACAACACCTGCGCGCCGTCCCTCACGGCTTCGTCGACCAGACGTTCGATCGCATCGCGGCGGCGCGACGTGGTGAGCGGCCCCAGATCGGTGCGCTGATCCAGCGGATCGCCCACCTTGAGCGCGTTCGAACGCTCGACCAGCGCTGCGGCGGTCTGCTCGAAAATCGATTCGTGTACGTAGAAGCGCGTCGGCGATGCGCACACCTGCCCGGCGTTGCGGAATTTGCCGAGGGCGGCGAGACGCGCGAACGCGTCGATATCCGCGTCGCGATGCACGATCACCGGCGCATGGCCGCCGAGTTCCATCGTGACTTTCTTCAGCGTCTGCGCGGACGCTTCGACGATTTGCCGGCCGACCGGCACCGAACCGGTGAAGCTGACCTTCGCAACCCGGGCATCGGCCATGATGACCGGCGTGATGTTCTCGGGCGCGCCGACCACGAGGTTCACCGCGCCTTCGGGGAAACCGGCATCGACGAAGCAGCGCACCAGTGACATCGTCGCGCCGGCGGCCTCGTTCGATGGCCGGATCACGAGCGCGTTGCCGGCGGCCAGTGCCGGCCCCATCTTGCGCGCGAGCAGCAGGAGCGGAAAATTCCACGGCGTGAAAGCCGCGACGACGCCGAGCGGTTCGTAGTGCACAAGATAGCGTCCTCCCTTGACGCGACTCTCATACGACATGCCGAAGACCCGGCGTGCTTCGTCGGCGAACCAGTCGACCGATTCCGCCGCCGCGTTCGCCTCGCCGATCGCTTGCGAGATCGGCTTGCCGGTTTCCAGCGCGACGATTCGGCCAAGCTGCGCGGCCCGCTCACGGATCAGAATGGCCGCCCGCCTCAATAGCGCCGAACGCTCCCACGGCGTGATTTTCAGCATGGCCTGCGAGCCGATGACCGCGGCATCGACCGCTTGCGTCACGTGCTCTTTGCTCGCGAGCGGAAGATGCCCGAGCGGCGCTTCGGTTGCCGGATTGATCGACAGTTGCCGGTCGACACCGGTTTGCGCCTGCCAGTGCCCGCCGATCAGCAAGCCGTGCTGGCTGTAGTGCTCCTCTAAATCCATGCCGTCTCCTCAATTGAGTTCAGGACGAATCGTCACCGGTGCCGCTGCTCGGGCATCGATCAAGAGCCGTCTTTGCGTACATCCTGTTTAAAAGTATCTACACCTTGACACCAATGTGTCAACACTTTTATAGTCGGTGTCAGCAGATAGCTCTCGATAGCCCGTAGCGCATCGAGTCGTAAAAAATGTGCCTCGGCGAGTCGGGCACGTCCATTTCATGGAGCGAGACAATGAATTCGTTTTCCCGTCGTGGTTTTCTCCAGCTCATCGGCACGGCATCCGCCGCCGCGCTCGGCGCCGGCGTCATTGCCGCTCCGGCGCGCGCGCAAGGAGCGGCGCAGTTCAAGCTGAAGTACGCGAACAACCTGGCGATCGCGCATCCGCTGAACGTGCGCGCCAAAGAGGCGGCGGAAGCGATCCGTCGGGAAACCGGCGGTCGCGTCGAACTCCAGATCTTTCCGAACGGCCAGATGGGTACCGACACGGACATGCTGTCGCAGGTGCGCTCCGGAGCAATCGACTTCCTGACGCAAGGCGGCACGGTTCTGTCCACGCTCGTGCCGGTTTCGTCAATTAACGGAATCGGCTTTGCGTTCAAGGACTACAACGAAGTGTGGACCGCGATGGATGGCGCACTTGGCGCGCACATCCGCGCGGCGATTTCGAAGGTGGGCCTCGTCGCGATGGACAAGGTTTGGGACAACGGCTTTCGCCATGTGACGAGTTCCATCAAACCGGTGCAGTCGCCCGCGGATCTGAAGGGCCTGAAGATTCGTGTACCGGTGAGCCCGCTTTGGACGTCGATGTTCAAGGCGTTCGATGCGTCGCCAACCAGTATCAATTTCAGCGAAACCTACTCGGCTCTGCAGACCAAGGTCGTCGACGCACAGGAAAACCCGCTTGCCCTGATTGATACGGGCCGCTTCTATGAGGTGCAGAAATACTGCTCCCTCACCGGTCACATGTGGGATGGCTTCTGGTTCCTCGCGAACGCGCGCTCATGGGGGAAATTGCCGCCGCAACTGCAAACGGTCGTTGCGAAGCATTTGAACGCCGCCGCCGTGAAACAGCGCGCGGACATCGCGTCGCTCAATTCCACGCTCGCGACGCAATTGCAAACCCGCGGCATGGTCTTCAACAAACCGGAAATCGAGCCGTTTCGCACAACGTTGCAAAAGGCCGGCTTTTACGACCAGTGGCGCAAAAAGTACGGCGACGAATCGTGGGCGCTACTCGAGAAGTACACGCAGAAGCTCGCATGAGAACGCACCGCTCACACGTGTCTGGAGAGGATGTCATGACTTCCCGAGTTTATCCGGAGCAGGTTCTAGCGAATGAATTGGACGGCGCCCAAATGTCCGCGGGTATAGCAAGGATCCCGCGCATCGGCGCCGCGCTCGAAACCGTCATTAAGTGGATCACCGAGGTGCCGGCCGCCGTGCTTCTGCTCGCCGAGGTCGGGTTGCTGCTCGCCAACGTCTCGTGTCGCTATTTATTGCACGACCCGATCATCTGGGGCGACGAGCTGGCATCCATCCTTTTCATCTGGCTTTCGATGCTCGGCGCGGTGATCGCGCTAAGGCGCGGCGAGCACATGCGTCTGACGATGTTTCTGGCGAAGATGCCGCCGTCGCGACGCGTGTTCGCCGAGACGCTCGGCAACGTCATCGTGATGACCTTCGTGTTGCTGCTGGTTCGCCCGGCTACCGAGTGGGCGCTGGACGAATGGATCATCACCACACCCGCGCTGAGCCTGCCGAACGCACTACCGGCGGCGGCGATTCCGGTCGGAGCAATCCTGATGCTCGTGCTTGCCGCGACCCGCCTGCTCGAACGCTCGACTCTGCGCGACTGCGCCGCCGCGTTCGCGCTCGTCGGCGGGATCGCGCTGGCACTGTATCTGGGCCGTAACGCGCTCGCACCGCTGACCGCCGTCAACCTGCTGCTATTTTTCGGCGTCGGCACGATCACGATCATCTGCCTTGGCGTGCCGATCATGGTCGCATTTGGCGTGTGCACACTCGCGTACCTCGCGACGGTCACCGACGCCCCGCTGACGATCGTGGTCAGCACGATGAGCCAGGGCATGTCGGGACTGATCCTGCTTGCGGTGCCGCTGTTCATTCTTCTCGGCTCGTTGATGGAAGCGATGGGCCTGGCGGAAGTGATGATCCGCTTTCTTGCCTCGCTTATCGGCCACAAGCGCGGAGGGCTGGCCTACGTGCTGGTAGGGGCGATGTATCTCGTCTCGGGGATTTCCGGTTCGAAAGTCGCGGACATGGCCGCGCTTGCGCCGGGCCTGTTTCCGGAAATGAAAAAACGCGGTGCGAACGAAGGCGACCTCGTTGCGATGCTCAGCGCCGCCGCGGCGATGTCCGAGACCATTCCGCCCAGTCTCGTGCTGATTACAATCGGCTCCGTCACGGGCGTATCGATTGCCGCGTTGTTCACCGGCGGCTTCATGCCCGCGGCGGTTGGTGCGGCAGCCTTGTGCGCGGTGATCTGGTACAAAAGTCGCAAGGAGAAACTCGAAGGCGTGGTGCGTGCCACCCGCGGCGAGATCGGCCGCACGCTGCTTGCCGCCGCGCCGGCGCTCGCGCTGCCGTTCGTGATCCGGGCGGCCGTGGTCGAGGGCGTCGCAACCGCCACGGAAGTGGCGACCATCGGCGTGGCTTACACTTGCATCGTCGGCTTGCTGATCTATCGGCGCTTCAAGTGGAACCGGCTGTATCCGATCCTCGTCGAAACCGTATCTTTGTCCGGTGCGATCCTGATCATCATCGGCTGCGCGACGGCGATGGGATGGGCGCTCACGCAGTCGGGCTTCTCGTCGCAACTGGCCACGCTGATGATGGCGATGTCCGGCGGCAAGTTTGGTTTCCTTGCGATCTCGGCGGTGACCTTCGTGATCCTCGGCAGCTTTCTGGAAGGCATTCCCGCGATCGTGCTGTTTGGTCCGCTCCTCTTTCCGGTCGCACACGCGATGGGGATCTCGGACGTGCATTACGCAATGGTGGTGGTTTTTGCAATGGGCCTCGGTCTGTTTGCGCCGCCGATCGGCCTCGGCTTTTACTCGGCATGCGCGGTCAGCAAAGTCGACCCGACCAAGGCGATGCGCCGCGTATGGCCATATCTCGGCGCGTTGGCGGTTGCGCTCCTCGTGATCGTTGCCGTGCCTTGGGTATCGACCGGATTTCTGCGCTGACAACCCGTGCAACATAGGATGCAATATGACATTGATGAGGGCCAAAGTCCCCAAAACCACGATCAGGCGCGGCGCGAAGAGCGCGACGTCGATCGCACTCGACAGCAAGGTCAACACTCGGGCACCGGAGGCGATCGCGTCCAAACTGGATGACGTCCGCGCGCAGGTACGGGCCATGATCCAGCGAGGCGAACTTCGCCCCGGCGAGCGCGTGAACGAACAGGCGCTTGCGCAACAGATCGGCGTTGGACGCAACTCGGCACGCGAGGCGCTGCGCGCGCTCGAACAGGCGGGACTCGTACGCATCGTTCCCAACCGCGGCGCCGAGGTGAGGCGCCTGTCGCTCGAAGAAGCCATGGACCTCTACGAGATCCGCGCGGGACTGGCGCGCACCGCGGGACGCCTCGCCACGCTGCGGATCACCGGCGAGGAAGAGCAAATACTCGCCAATCTCATCGAGCGGATGGAGGCGGCTGTCGTGGCTCGCGACGAACGTGAGTATCAGGCGCTGAACGACGAATTCCACCGCCACCTGTTGAACGCAACCAAGAACCCGCGTCTCATCAAAATCAACCAGGCCGTGGAAGAAGAACTGACGCTCTATATCCACAAGGGCGTCTATTCGTTCGCGCAGATGCAGCGCTCGGCGAAAGAGCACCGCGAGATTTTCGACGCACTGCGGACCGGACAGCCGGACCTTGCCGCACAGGCGTTCGAGATGCACGTACTGACCGGTAAAAAGCGCATGCTGGACACCGTTTCGACGGATGCTCAAGACCGCTGAATAAATTCGTCACTCCGACGAGCAAGAGGACCAACAGTTGAAAACCATCGTCGTCCTGGATCGCGCGACATTGCCCGCGAACCTGCCGCAGTTTTCCTTTGCCCATCAGTGGGTCGAGTATGCGTTCACGGAACCCGGGCAGGTGGTTGAACGCTGCCGCGACGCGCAGATCGTCATCACCAATAAGGTTCCGCTTACCCGCGAAGCGCTGCTGCAACTGCGTGAATTAAAACTGGTCGGTGTCCCCGCGGCCGGGGTCAACCACCTGCATCTCGCAACTTGCTCGGAGCGCGGCATCCCGGTCGTTGCATGCCCGGGCTACTCGACGCTATCGGTGCCGGAGCACGCGTTTGCGCTCATGATGGCACTGCGCCGCAATCTCGTCCCCTATTGGCGCGATGTCCATGCGGGCGGATGGAGCGGCTCGCCGACGTTCTTCGCGGAACTGCATCCCGTCTCCGACCTGTTCGGGTCTACGCTGGGAATCGTCGGTGCGGGGCACGGCGGGAAACGAATGGCGCAGTTGGCCGAAGCGTTCGGAATGCGGGTACTTTTCGCGGAACGCAGGAACGCCGCCACGGTTCGGCCCGGCTACACGGCGTTTACAGAGGTGTTGCGCGAAGCCGATATCATCAGCCTGCATTGCCCGCTGACCGACGACACGCGTCGCCTGTTCGCTCTGCCCGAGTTCGAACAGATGAAGCGAACCGCCTCGCTCGTCAACACGGCGCGCGGAGGCATCGTCGATGAAAGCGCCCTTATCGAAGCACTCGACCGCAAGCTGATCGCCAATGCGGCACTCGACGTTCTTGAAGAAGAACCGCCGTCGGCTGCGCATCCGTTGCTGTGCAATCCGCGGGCCGATCTGATCGTCACGCCACATGTCGCGTGGCGGACCGATGTGGCAATGACACGGCTGCTCACTCAACTGGAACAGGGAATCGAGCAGCACTTTGCGCGTGGCGCATAGCGAACAGTCAGCCGGCTTCGGCGATTTCCGCTTACGCGCTTCGCACAGCGTGACCTGGTTCTCGGTGATGCCGCGTTGCGCGAGTGATCGCGTCGCCGAATTAGCAACGTGTTTTCGTCGCAAAAAGAGCGTACCGCCGCATCAGGTTAGAAGCTGAACTTATAAATGGTACGATCCGATTTATCGACAGGAGCCGGTCGCGCCCGCGTATGCCGGCGAAAGTACGCCACTTCCCTGTTCGCCGGGGCATAATCTCCGAGCTCATTGTTCCGCTTCCCCTCATGAAGAAAAACGGCCCGACCAGAAACGTTTCCCGAACCGAACCATCGAACTCGCCCGATCAGCTGCTGGCCGACGTCGCATTTGCGCAGATCGAGGAAATGATCATCACACGCAAACTGCAGCCCGGTTCGATGATTTCCGAAAGCCAGCTCGCCGCCGATATGGAGATGGGACGCACACCGGTCCGCGAAGCATTGCAGAGGTTGCGACAGATCGGTTTCGTCGAAATGCTGCCCAGACGCGGCACGCTCGTCGCCGGCGTCGATATTCGCCAGCAGCTCGAGCTGCTCGAAGTCAGACGCCCGCTCGAGGAACTCGTCGTCCGCATGGCGGCGCTGCGCGCCACGCCGGAGGAGCGCGCGGACCTGAAGAGGCTCGCGCAGCAGATGATTACCGCGGCGAAACGCAACGATATGAAGGCATGGATCACGACCGGCGGGGAAATCCACGACGCGGAAGTGCGCGCGACTCACAACAGTATGCTGATCACCAGCATGCTGCCGATTCACGCGCAATCGCGGCGCTTCTGGTATCACCACATCGCGCAGAATCGCGCATACGTCGAAGGGGCGCAGTTGCACTCGAACGTGTTGACTGCTATTGCCGACGGAGACAGCGACCGGGCCGCCGCGGCTGCCCAGCAATTGATGCAGTTCATCGAGCGCTTTACCCGCTCTACGCTCGACACCTTCTAACGCAACGATGCAGGAAAGCGTGCAAGACGCTTCCCTGCTCTATTAATTCCCGCTCCAGCCGGCAGTAAGAGCCCGGCTCCGGATCTTACTCAACCTGTCGCTGCCGAAGCTTGAGGCCACCGGCTGCGGTCTCGACATCCTCACGCGGAGCAGTCACAAACACTGCCACCGCGATCGCCCCTGCCAACGCCACGCCCCCGCTCAACAGAAACGCGCTTTTGAATACGTGCGTCCATTGCACGAGGAAACCCGTGATAATCGGTGCGAGAATCCCGGCGGTATTCGCGAGCAGGTGCATGAAGCCGCCCACGCCGCCCATCCGCTCAGGTTCGACGGTATCGAGAATGATCGCCCAGTACACGCTGAGCGTGAGATTCATGAAGAATACAGTCGTGCCCATCAGAGCAACCGCCGCGCCGACGCTACTTGCCGTGCCCGCGATCGCAACGCACACCGCCGCGACCAGCAAGCCGCCCACGATCACGATCTTGCGCGACTTCAGTGCATCGCCGGTCCAGCGATAAATCATGTCGGACGTGAGGCCGCCGAGCGCAATCCCCGCGAAACCCAGCAACCACGGAATGACGTTGACGATGCTCATCGACGACAGACTCAGGTGCCGCTCCATCATCAGATAGCTCGGGAACCACGAGAGGAAGAAGTACAGAATATAGGCATAACCGAAGTACGCGAGCGAAGTGGCCCAGATCGTCGGGCTCGTCAGATAATGACCCAGCGACATCTTCGGCAACGCTTTGGATTCCGTATGATCGACCTTCGCCTGCATCGAAGGCGAGACCATGCCGCGCGCCCAGCGATTGTGCTCGGGCCGGTCAGTCGAAAAGATCGACCACATCAGCACCCACAGCAGCCCGAACGCACCGATCACGATAAACGGAATGCGCCACCCCCAATGGAGCGCCATCAGTCCGACGATCGGCCCGGCGAGCGCGGCGCCCAGTTGCAGGCCCGAATTCGCGAAACCAACGGCCGTGGTCTGCTCCTTGCGCTCGAACCAGTTGCTGATGATCTTGCTCGTGCAGGTCGCCAGCGGTCCTTCGCCTGCGCCGAATATGACGCGGATCACCAGCAGGCTCAGCAGGGTCGACGCTGCCGCGGTCAGTCCACAGAAAATCGACCACAGACCGATCGCAACGATCAGTACCCGCTTGGCGCCGAAGCGGTCCGCCGCATAACCGCCGACAAAGCAGAACAACGCATAGCCGACAAAGAACGCGCTAAAGACAATGCCGAGATGGGCGGCATCGAGCTGAAGATCCTTGGCAATAAGCGGTGCGGCAACCGAGAGCGCTGCGCGGTCGAGATAGCTGATTGCACACGCAAGAAACAGCATGAAAACAATAAACCAGCGGTACTTCATGATTGTCTCCTCCTGATCCGCATCGGTGATCGGGATGGTTGGGCGGTTATCGACGCCGCGCGCCCGCGCGGCGTTGTACAACCTTGTTATTGAGTCTGGCGTGGTGCCCGGTCGGAGGCAATTTCTGCCGCACGTAACCGGAGCGGCCACGCCATTGCCGGTGCCGTTCTAGCCTTCGACGGCAGCTTCGGTCTGGTGAGCGACGTTGTCGATGAACAGCGATTCATGCATGAGCGGCAACGGGTCGAGGATATGAGCGGGCCGGAACGCCATCAGATCGAGTACGTCGCGGCGCACGTCGACGCCCGGAGCAACTTCGGTCAGCACGAGGCCGGCTGTGGTTTGCTCGAATACCGCGCGTTCGGTCACGACCAGTGCGCTCTGCCCCGTTGCCACGCCATTCGCGACCGGATAGGTTCGGCTTTGCACCGTATCGACGAACTTGCTGACCTTGCCCTCTTTCACGATCCGCATACGGCCCGCGTCGTAAGCGATATCGAGCCCGCCGGTCGTGAATGAGCCCGTAAATACGAGCCGTTGCGCATTCATCGCGATATCGATGAAGCCGCCCGCGCCCGGGTTCACCTTGCCGAATTTGCTGACGTTGACCGTGCCATGCGAATCGTATTCGGCGAACGCGAGTGCCGCGAACCGGCACAATCCCCCGTCGATCACGTCGAATTGCGTGACGCCATCGAGCAGCGCCTGGGGCCGAAGATTCGCCGAAAACTGCCAGCCGTTCATGACGATACCACCGTAAGAACCGTGCTCCGTCGTGAACCAGTAGTCGTGCGGGCGATTCTCCAGATCGAGGAGGCCCTGCTCCGCCATGATGAGCGGCACGTCCGCTGCCGCGCCGAAGCCGAAAATCGACAGCTCGTGCTTGCGAACTTCGAGCGCCGCGCGACGCGCGATGACCTTGTCCGGGCCGAACGGAATCGCCGGCAAACGCGTCTGCACACCGGCCGGCCGCAGATATGACTCGTCGTACGGCGTATCGGTGCTCATCATCATGTGCGGATCGACGACGAGCGAGTCGACGAACATCCCCGGCAGGCGCACCGACGTCGCCGCACGCTCGCTACCGGGCACGATGCGGCGAACCTGCGCGATCACCCGCCCGCCGCTTGCCTTCGCCGCCAGCGCGAGCGCGAGGCTTGCGGAAACCAGCGGTTCGTCTTCGAACGAAAGATTGCCGAATTCGTCGGCGCTGCTGGCCCGGATGATCGCGACATCGATCGGCCAGCTCGGATAAAACAGCAGGTCTTCGTTGTTCAGCCGGATCTTCTGGATGAGATCGTCCTCGCAGCGGCTGGTGAACTTGCCGCCGCCGTGCTCTGGGTCCGCATAGGTGCCGAGCCCGACGCGCGTCATATAGCCGGGACTTCTGCGCGCGACTTCACGCAGCCAGTGCATCGATGCACCGATCGGCCACGAATACGCCTCGATCCGGTTCTCCTGAATCAATCGCATCAACGCGGGGCGCTCGCCGGTTTTCGGATTGACCGGGTTAATGTAGGAACCCGAAACGATGCGCTTCATCAAGCCTTCCTGCGCGACGTGATCCATCCCGCGGATATCGACTGCATCACCGGTACCGCACGGGAAGTAAAACGTCAGATTGCGCGGTGCGCCCGTTTCGCGAAATCGCTTGCCGATCGCCGCGAGCGTCGCATCCGGCACAACCCAGCCGATAACGCCGACCGATGCGACGCTCTGGCCGTCCTGAATCGAAGCGACGGCCTGTGCCGCCGACATGATTTTCGTCATCACTTCACCTTGAATTTCGAAAAGATTGCCTTGGCCGCGCCGCCTTCGCAGTTACGTGCGAAATGTCGTGAAGCCAGATTGTCGAGACGCTCGCCGTCGAGCGAGACGAAAGGTTCGAAGAATTGCTTTGTCGATGCCACCGCGGCAGGCGGCAGCGCGGCAAGCCGCTTCGCGAGCGCGAGCGCCTGCTGGTCAGCGGCACCCGGTTCGCTCAGATAGTCGGCAATACCGAGGCGGTGCGCTTCGACGCCATCCATTGGATCGGCCGCCCAGGTAAGCAGGCGCGCACGCACCGGCCCCACGCGGGCCAGGAGTGCCTGCAGACCCCAGGGCGGCAGCCAGCCGTTCGGCACTTCGGGAAGATGCCAGCGCACATTGGATGCGCTCACAACGATATCGCACGAGATCGCCAGCACGAAGCCACCACCCAGTGCGAAACCTTCCACCGCGGCGATCACCGGCTTCGACAGACTCGCAATCGAACGTGCGACGCGCGCGGTGTCCGACTCGGAATCGCACATCTGCTGAATCGACATCGTCGCGAGTTCTTTCAGGTCACTGCCCGAACAGAAAGCAGGTGCTGCGCCCGAGAGCACAATTGCACGCACTTCCGGATCGCGGTCGGCCTGCTGCAATGCCTGCCCGAGTTCGTCGATCGATTTGCCGTCGAGCGCATTGCGCCGTTCGGGCCGGTTCAACGTCAGGTGACGGACCTCACCCATGTTCACGCTAATCACTTACATCCCTCCTTGTAGACCTTTTCAGTCGCTGTCTCTCAGTTACAGATGTGCACCGTCGCGCCCAAGTGCATGACGTATTGCCTGCGGATCGACCCGACGGGGTTCGATGCCCTGCCGTACGGCAAGGGTGGCGGCATGACCGATCGCATGGCCGTATGAAAAGCACTGCGCCGTGACGCGGGCAGACGCCACCGCTTCATGTTCCGCGGACAGACACCGTCCCGCGACAAGCAGCCCCTCACCGCGCGACGGCACGAAACAGCCGTAGGGCACTTCGTAGTAGTCGTCGAGCACCCACTCCACCTTCGGCTTTGCTCCCGCGTGCAATTCGATCGGCCACGGCGAACGCGCGATACCGTCGGAGAACTTCCGCGCGCCGACCACATCGCTATTCATCAGCTTTGCGACACCTTCGACTTGCCGCGTCTGGCGCACGCCGACCTGAACCGCGGTGTCGTTGATGTAAGCGTCCTCGCAGCCTGCTACGTAATCCTTAAGAAATTGGGCATACGCATGAACCTGTTTTCTGCCGTTCAATTCACCTTCGGTGAAATCGTCGTAGAAAAGCGGGTTGAGTTCGCGACCGTCGGAGCCTGTGATGCGCGTACAGTTGCAGAGGAGTTCGCCACGACGTGTCGTCGGAAAGAGCCAGATTTTCGAGCGCGGCAGGTTGTCTCCGGCGAGCTGACGTTCGCGCAGCAGCGCCGAAATCGCTTCGCCCATGATCGTGTCGTCGCCGTAAGCGTCGGTAAAGCGCGCGACGTTCACGCCCTGCAACCTGAAAATCATCGTCGGATTCTGCACGCGAGTACCGTCGCCGATGAAGCTATCAAGGCCGGCCATCGCGACGAGGTCGGCGTCGCCGCTGGCGTCCACGGTGACACCAGCGCGAATCGTCAACGGCCCCTGCTTGGTCCACGCCGTCACTCCTTCGACCCGCTCGTTGCCGTCCAGCAATACACCAGTTGCAACCGCGTGATAAATGACCTTGACTCCCGACGCTTCCAGCAGGCTGTCGGCCGTATCGCGCCAGACCAGCGGGTCATGAACGCGCGTCCAGGTTTTCCCGTAGCGTACCGGCGCGGCCAGACCGCCACGCTGCTCCAGCGCATCGCAGAACTCTTTCGCAAAGCCGGCGACGATCGCCTCCGGTTTCGCGCCCGCCCGCTCGGTCGCGAGGTACATGCCGCACACCGTTCCCGAAAGTCCGGCAACTGCACCGCCACCGCAAAAACCATAGCGTTCTAGCAGGATCACCTTGAGCCCCTGCCGGCTCGCGGTAACGGCCGTTGCGACGCCCGCCGCGCCCCCACCTGTCACGAGTACGTCGCATTGAAGTCCGTCAACAGACCGGACGTCGATTCCCGAATTTCGCATCTGTCACTCCCATTGTCGTCAACTGACATATCAGTTGACGACATTTGTACCGAGACGAAATTAGTCTGTCAATGATGAAGGCAGCAAGTGAGAGACGGCGGCAATGGAATAGACGCCCCAGGTGCCAGACGGGACGGGGGTTTGCAGGCGAAGAGACCCGCAGAGCCGTGGTTTTCCCTGGTTCAGGCTGGCTCAATAAATCACTTAGCCAAAGAGTCCCGTGCTCTTTGACGTGCGCAAAGTTTTATTCGGCTAAGAAGCGCTTCTGTATGCGTCGGTTCACGCGTTCAGTAGAACTTCGCGAATGATGCGCTTGATGTATTGCTAGACCCGTGGTGCTAGGCAGTGCCCGGTGGCTGCCATTCAAAGCTGGGCTGTCAGTGCTACCGCGATGGGATAGCGCCTCGAATTTGTTGGCCCGGTTCGAGTCAGCGAAAGTAGACCTTACACGTCCCGAAAGAGGCGCCGTTCGTTGTTCCTCACAGTGGTACTCAAGCGTCCGCACTCGAAAACGAACGTTGACCGCGATCGAAAGCTTGCCTACCCTGTGGCGCACCCGCTATTCCTCAGACGATACAGGCTTCGCGCTACACCCCGATACTGCTCTCATGACGAACCCCGATTCCAGGAATTTGCCTACTCGTTGGACTACCCTTTGGCTCGAGGTTCGTAAATACCTGCTTTCAGGGCGTCGCATCGTTGAAGACTCGTTTGTGCCCGACCTGAGGCGATGGCGGCATGGACGGGCGCTGATCGATGCACCCATCGTTGCCCAGATCCGCAGCCCGTTATGGGACGAGGGACGTCCGGACGAGTTCCTGCTCCTCGCGGGCAAGGTGGAGAACCTTCGGATTGCCCGAGCCGCATTCCATGCTATCGAGGTGCCGCCGGGTGGCATCATGAGTTTCTGGCAGCAGCTCGGCAGGCCGGTTCGTCGGCGCGGCTTCGTACTTGGGCGCGAAATTCGGCATGGTTGTGTAGTACCCGCGATCGCCGGCGGCATTTGCCAGATTTCCAATGCGTTGCTGCGCTGTGCGCTTCAGGCGGGTCTTGAGGTTGTCGAGCGGCATTCGCACAGTGCGACGATTCAGCCCGGCGATAGCACTCCTACAGATCGCGACCAGGCCGATGCCACAGTTTCGTGGAACTATGTCGATCTGCGCTTGCGCGACGATCACGCGTGGCGTATCGAACTGGAAATTGGCTCCGACGAAATGGCACTCACCATCCGCTCGCGCCGCCCGGAATGCAACATTCCGCAACGATCTGCAAGTCAACGCTCGTTTCCAATTCACCATTCAGGAACACGGCCCACGGCACGCAGTTGTTTGACCTGCCAGCAGATTAGCTGTCACCAGCACCGGCCGGATCTTGCCGGAAGCGAGTCGCGCTTTACGACAGAAGCATGGCTGCTGGACAGTTCCGTTCGAACACCTGAATTTCAAAAGTACCTTGATGAACGCGGTGCGGATACCCCACGTGTCGTCCTCAAGTCGCCGACTCATCATGTTGGCGCGTTCCGACCCAAAAGCGTGCTGATCGCGGCGTACTGGCGCTGGCGTTTCCGGTTTCCCGGCCGCCACGGCATCCATGCGCGGCGACTCGATCATGCCGAGTCGCTCGCGCGTGCCTATGCGCGGACCTTGGCGCCGCAGCATGTCCGACTGATCGTCAGTCAAACCCTGCTGCCTTTTCTTTGGGAGCTTGGAGTACTCGCGGGGCGCCGCTATGAAGTCCTCGCGCACGCTCTTCCCATGCGTGAAATCGAGTGCCGGCTCGATCGCGCTAACCGGCTGTGGCCCACCGAGTCCAGCCTCGCAATGTTTAGAGCTCCGGACGATCTCGTCCGCGCGGAATTGGCGGCACTTCGACATGCTGCCCGGATCGTCACTGCGCACCCCGAAGTTGCGGCTGAAATCGCCAAATTGCGGCAGGAACCGGCGGACGGGGCACGAATAAGCGTTCTGCCATGGGTCCTTCCTGCGCATCAGCCTATGCCGGCCGTCCCGGAAGATCGCAGTCGAAGAAAGATTGTGGTCATGCCCGCCAGTGCGTTGGCGCGTAAAGGAGCTCGCGAACTGGCTGAAGCCCTGCGCGGCTTGCCTTGTGAGCTTTGGGTATTAGGTACTGTCCCGCAGTCATGGTTTTCAGCCGTGAAGCCTGATGTTGTGAAGTCCATTGACCCACAGGAAGACTGGCTCGCACATGCCACGGTCGTCGTGCTTCCCGCGCATGTCGAGCATTCGCCTCGAGCCGCGCTGACTGCGATCGCTGCCGGGTTACCCGTCGTGGCAAGCACTGCTTGTGGACTGGACGGACTGCCTGGGGTGACGTCGGTGCCCGCCGGTGACGTCGAGGCTCTGCGTCGCGCCCTCTCCCCTTATCTGAGCGGCGCAGACGAGGCGTGCGCCCTCGACATCGAATAACCGTCGCCACCGCTTTGACAGGTCATCGGCGATTGACGGCGCTCGCGTCAGGCAATCGCCGACACCCCAACGCCCCCCGCCAATTCAACCGTCACCTCGTCCCGCTCCCGAAACGGCGCCAGCGTAGCTTCGTCCGCCAGTGCCGACGTGATGAGCCGCCAGTCACGCAGCAGCGGCGTCCAGTGCTGCTGACGCGCGCGGCCAAGTTTGGTCGAATCGGCGAGCACGATCACCTCCGCGGCGCGGGCGATGATGCACTCCTTCAGCCACGCCTGCTGCGCCGATGCCTCGCACAAACCGAATTCCGCCACCACGCCGTCGGCGCCGAGGAATGCCACATCGATCGTGAGCCGGCCCAAGGTGAGCTCGGCAATCGGCCCGAGCGTACTCATACTCGTGCTGCGCAACTCGCCGCCGATCAGCGTAAGCCGTACGCCCGGCGCGTTCGCGAGCGCCATCACCGCGAGCAGGTTGTTGGTGACGACATGCAGATCCGCACGCGTCGACAGATGGCGCGCAAGCGCGGCGCAGGTGGTGCCGCCGTCGAGCAGCACGGTCGCGCCTTCGCGAACATGCGCGGCGGCCGCCTGCGCAATCGCCTCCTTCTGTTCGCGTTGCGCGCCCTTGCGCTCCTCGAGCGACGCTTCCGGCTCGTGCATACCGACCTGCGCCGTTGCGCCGCCGTAAGTACGCACGAGTCGCCGCTCTTTTGCGAGCACCGTCAGGTCGCGCCGGATCGTCGCTTCCGACACCTCCAGCGCGGCGCACAACTCCTCGACGCTGGCGTCGCGTGCCCTGACAAATTCAAGAATGGCCTGATGGCGTTCGATGGTCTTTTTCACTTCGTCAGCGGCGTCTCAAGGGGGTTCGATTCTACCCGACCCACTGAAGCACCTCAGCGTTGCTTCAGTGACGGCGCGTCGCCAGCTCCGCGCCCTGGCGCAACGCTTCGAGCATGCTGCCTTCGTCGACGATACCCTTGCCCGCGATATCGAACGCCGTGCCGTGATCGACCGACGTGCGGATCACGTCGAGCCCCACCGTGACGTTCACGCCGGCTTCGAGGCCGAGCACCTTCACCGGACCGTGCCCCTGATCGTGATACATCGCGACGACCAGATCGAAGTCGCCGCGGCCCGCGCGGAAGAACAGCGTGTCGGCCGGCAGCGGACCGGTCACGTCGAGGCCTTGCTCCTGCAGCAGCTTGACCGCCGGGATGATCTTTTCTTCCTCTTCGCCATAACCGAACAGGCCGTTCTCACCCGCATGCGGATTGATCCCGCACACGCCGATGCGCGGCTTAGCGATGCCCGCCTTCACGAGCGTCGCGTTGCCACGCTCGATGGTCCGTTGCACCAGACCCGGCTCGATCTTGCGGATCGCGTCGATGATGCCGATATGCGTCGTCACGTGAATCACGCGCAGTTGCGGCGCGACGAGCATCATCGATACTTCGTCGACGCCCGTCAGATGCGCGAGCATTTCCGTATGCCCCGGATACTTGTGGCCGCCCGCGTGCAGCGCTTCCTTGTTCAGCGGCGCGGTGCAGATCGCATCGATAACGCCCGCCTGCGCGAACTGCGCGGCGCGCTTGATGTACTGGTACGCGGCATCGCCGGCCACCGCGGACAGTTGCCCGAACGGCAGGTCGTCGGGAATTAGCCCGAGGTCGATACAGTCGATCGTGCCCTGCTCGTAGCGCGCCTGCGCGGGATCGTCGATGCGGCGGATTTTCATCTGGCCGCCGACGATCTCGTTGGCGAGTTCGAGGCGCTTCGCGTCGCCGATCACGAGCGGACGGCATTGCGCGTAGACCGACTGATGCGCGAGGCTCTTGACGACGACTTCAGCGCCGACGCCAGCCGCATCGCCCATCGTGATGCCGATAACAGGAAGGTAGTTGCTCATGATGTGATCTCGTTATGCCTCAGGGTTTGCTGCTTGTTTCATTCACGGACATCAGCGCGGTGCGACGCCCGGTTCGGTTTCGTTACGCAAGGTCAGCCATGCCGCGTACAACGCGTGATCGGTGCCGAATGCACCGGCCTTCGTGACGATGCCGGGGCAATGTTCGCGCGCGCCGCCGAGCGGACGCGCGACGGCGACACCGGCCTCGACCTCGGCCAGCAGTTGCAGATTGCCGATTTGCGCGGCCGCGAGCATCGCGCGCGCGGTCTCGCCGCCCGTCGCGATCAGACCGCCCGCCTTCGTGAAGTGCGGCGCGACGAGTTGCGCGAGCGCGGCCGACAGTTGCATCCCTTCCGCGGGATCGAAGCTGTCGTCGCGTCCGATGCGCAGTAGCAGATCGCAACCGGCGCGCAGCGACACGGCGATCTGCTGCTGCAACGCATTCCAGTCGGAATGGCTGGCACCGGAGCGCAGCACGGCCGGCGGCACGATCAGTTCCTCGACGCCACCACGCTCGCGCAGCAACGCGCACTGGCGCTCGCTGACCGCGGACAGACTGCCGACGAGGATCAGGATCGGTCCACCCGGAAATGCGGCGTTGTTCGCCGCGTAACCTGCACCGCCGTGTGCCCCGCCGTCTGCCCCGCCGTCTGCCCGCTCACGCGTCTCGAGCGCCGCGATCTCGCGCGCCAGACCGCCGGAGCCGACCCAGAAAAACGGCGCGCGGCTACGCAGGCTGGCCGTTGCCAGCGTGCGCAGCGCCTGCTCGGTCTGCGTGTCGACGACCAGCGCCTGCACGCCGCGCGCGGCCATTGCATCGATACGCATCGCCAGCTCGTGCGGCTGCTCGCGCAGCGCTTCAGCGTCCAGCCACTGCGTGAGCAGACCCGCCAGCGTCAGCTGCGTGGCGATATCGGCGGACACGCCCGCATGTTCGAGCTTCCAGGTGGCCGTCGTTTCGAGCGGCTCGCCGTGGACGAACACGCGGCCGCCCCGCACCGTGCGACCCATCGCCGGAAACGCGGGCGCGACGATCGCCATGCCGGCGAGCGGCTGCAGGCCCGCGACTTCGGCCGCCCAGTTGCCGCGCAGCGTCGAATCGATTTTCTTGTACAGCCGCTGGTCCCACGAGCTCATCTCCGCATACGCGGCGCGGGTTCGCGCGGCGGCGGCATCGGGCGTCAGACGGCGCGTATCGGTGTCGACGGCGATCGTGTCGACGCCTTCATGCACCGGCTCACGCGTCGCCTGCAGCGTGACAACCGTGCGATGCCCGGCGTGCGCAAAACCGATCGCGCAGTCCGCGGCACCCGACAGGTCGTCCGCGATGATCAAAAATTTCATCGCGCGAGCCCCGGGCGATTCTCCGCGCGGATCCGCTCCTGGCGCTGCTGATACCGCTTCGCGATCGACGCGGTCAGGATCGGCGACAGGATCGCCGTCACGACCACGCAGGCGGCGACCAGCAGGGTCGCGCTCTTGGCCGCTTCGTTGTACACGGGATTGGCCGCGGCGACGAGCGCCGGCACGGCGGCCGCATTGCCCGCGGTATTGGCGGCGGCCACGCCCGCGACACCGGTGCCGCCCGTCAGACGGTCGGCGAAATACAGCGGAATGCCGGTCACGATCACGACAGCGATGCCCAGACCGATTCCAAGCAGGCCCGCCTGCCACACCTTGTGCAGATCGAGCCCGGCGCCGAGCGCCAGCGCGAAGAACGGAATCATGACCGGCACGGCCTTCGCGAGGAAGTCGCGCATGTCGCGATCGAGGTTGCCGAGCAGCATGCCGAGCGCGAGCGGCAGGATGCTGCCGACCAGCGTTTGCCACGGAAACGCGGACAGGCCGGCGACGCCGAGCGTGACCATCGTCAGGAACGGTCCCGATTCGAGCGACATCAGCGTATAGGCGCCGACGTCTTCCGATCTGCCGTACTGGCCCATCAGCGCCATATAGAGACCGCCGTTCGTGTCGTTCATCGCCGCGACGACCGCAAGGGTCGAGATGCCGGCAAAGAGCCCCGATGAAATCGGCTGTTCGCCGAGCAGGCGGCCGAGAATCACGCCGACGATTATCGCCGCGCCGACCTTCGTGACGAGCAGCGCGCCGCCCTTCTTCAGCAGATACGGCGTCGCCTTCACGCTGATGCTCGCCCCCATGCACACATAGAAGACGGCGAGGATCGGCAGCGCGCCCGTGAACAGCGCATTGGTGAACGAGCCGAAGAATTTCGGCATGCCGGGCAGGAACGTCGCGACCATCGAGCCGATCAGCAAAGGCACGATCATCATGCCGCCGGGAACGCGCTCGATCGAGCGTTTAATGGGAATCTGGACCATGCATGTCTCCTGGCGTTATTCGGCGCGTTGATTGTTCCGCGCACGGAAGCTATGTCGAAGTGATCGAATCGATCATGCCGGAGTGTAATGCTCGCGGACGGAATGCGCAAATCAATCACCAAGATGATCGCCGCGATCATCTTGGTGATTGATGAGGAGTTAAACGGGGACAGGAAGGCTGGAAGGATGCGGCTAAGGGCGTGACCTCAACGCGGCCGTTGCCGCACGAATGGTCCGTCAGAAATCCGCTTCGGCAATCGGCACCGGCCGGACGGCACCGTCGGTCGCCGGGTACAGCGTGATTCTAAGGTCGCCGGCCTCGACCTCCGACGCCGCGCCTTGCTCGGGAAAATTGAACGACTCGGATTTGAACAGACTGCCCGTCATCACGTCCTGGTAGCGGATGTCGTAATTCCCGGGCGTGATATCCGACAGGGTGAAGCTGGCGCCCGCGGGGATATAGAACTGGCGCACCGGGACGTGCGCGATGCTGTCGACCCACGTCAGCTTCGCAAACACGCCGAAGTCGTTGCGCGCGTTGTCGACCGTCACCTGCCAGTGCCCGCTGTTTTGCCGGATCGCCTCGCCCGCGATATAGCCCGCCTCGGTCGGCCACGGCGTCCCGTTCGGAGCAAGCGGCCGTGCCGGTGCGACAGCAGACGTGCCGGCGGCGGCCGAGGCCTTGAGCGCCGCCGCATCGATGTTCGCTGGCGACACCGCCGCGTGCGCCGCGCCGTCGGTCCCGGCGTGCTTCCGGTCTTCGTTCGACGCTTCAGCCGCCGGCACCGCGCTCGTCGCGCTCCGTTTCGCGGCGTACTGGGTCGCGCGCACATCGAGCGTTGGAGGTTCGTCCAGTATCAGCGCCTTGACTCCCACGATCCCGAGCAGAGCCAGCGGAATCCAGAGCCGCGGCCCCCACAGGTGCCTGAAACGGCGCGCGGGACGGGACTGCTTTGACGTCGACGTCGACTTCGGCTTTGAATGCGACCTCGCGCCACGACCGCGCGGCGCGGGCTGCGGCCTGATCGGCGCGCGCGGCGACATATAGGATTCGCCGGCCAGATCGAGAAACGGTGCCGGCGCCGCCGGTATCGCGTGCGTCGCGGCCTCGCGTTCCTTGCGGGCCAGCCACTCGTCGTGCGCCCTGCGTTTGGCCGGATCGCTTAGCACTTCGTAGGAGCCGTTGATGATCTTCATCACGTTGACCGCGTCCGGATCGTCGGGACGCCGGTCCGGGTGATGTTTCTGGCTCAGTGTCTTGTAGGCAGCACGAATCACCTCCGGCGGCGCGTCGCGCGACACCTTGAGGTTGTCGTAATGACTGTGAATTTTCTCGCCCACGCGCTTGCCCCGGTGGTTGTAATCATTTTCGCGGGATTCTACTCGCGCAGCGGATTTTTCAATGGGCGCTCGACCGCACTGAAACAGCAATTCCTCCCGCGCCTGGCGCTGTGGCGGAACACTTGCCTTCCGGGATAAAGCTGTATAAATTAACAGTACTGTGTTTTTATACAGTAACACCAGGAGGCGCAATGGAACATCTGGTCAGGGTCTACAACGAGAAGGACCGTCGAACGCTCGAATGGCTTCGCCGGTATGTGGGCGATGCGGCGCTTGCCAGCGCCATCGCGCGGTGTGCGGGACCGGGCAAACCGTATCTGTCGGCAGTGTGCAGACGCCTCGGGGTGCGAGCGCCGGAGTTCTCCATCGCGCGGCCAATGCCGAGCGCAATCGCCGAACACTCGCTGGCAACCATGCGCAGCATTCTGGCTGCCCGCACGATGTCGGCAAAACAAGGCGCCATCGCGACCGGCCATTTTCGTTGAGCCGTGACGTGAGCTTTTATATTTTTAGAACCGGCCGCTCAACTTTGATTAGTTGAGCGATCCATTTTTGCGGTCATCAACTGCCGGCCTGGCAGAAGTGCGGAAACCATTCATCGAGCATTGAGCGGCTGTGCGTCAGGGATTTCACCAAGTATTCGTGAACTGACGGTCGTGCCAATCTAGGCACAAGTGCCTTTTCCAATGGAGACCGGCATGCAAGCTGAAACGCTCAAGAACGTCAGGGCCGCCGCCTTTTTGCGTTGGTCGGCACTATGTCTGCTGATGCTGCCGGTTACCGGCCTTCTCTGGGCGTCGAATGCGTCTCCACCACAAAGTGCGGCCTGGCTCTGTTTCTCGTTCGCGGTCTATCTCTGGCCTTTAGCCGGCATCCTGCTGGTCATCGCAGCGGGATTCGATAGCCCCCGGCGCACCCCACACCCCGAAAAAGACGCGATCTGGCGTGAGGCGCACGGGCGCTAACGTCGGGGCTTACTGGTCGAGAAATTGACGCAGTTTGTCGGCGCGGCTCGGGTGCATCAGTTTGCGCATTGCCTTGCTTTCGATCTGCCGGACCCGTTCGCGCGTCAAATCGAACTGCTTGCCCAGTTCCTCGAGCGTATGGTCCGACGCGGTGTCGATCCCGAAGCGCATGCGCAGCACCTTCGCTTCACGCGGCGACAATGCGTCGAGCGCCTCGTCGATCGCGCTGCGCATGTTCGCATCGACAGCGGCCTGCGCGGGCGACGCCGCCAGCGGGTCTTCGATCATATCGCCGAGCGTCGCGTCGGCGTCTTCGCCCACTGGCGTCTCAAGCGACACCGGCTGGCGCGCGACCTTCAACATACTGCGCACCTTCTCTTCCGACAGCTCCATGCGCTCCGCCAGCACGGCCGGATGCGCTTCCTGCCCGGTCTGCTGCAGGATCTCGCGTGAAATGCGGTTGAGCTTGTTGATCGACTCGATCATGTGCACCGGCACGCGGATCGTGCGCGCCTGATCCGCGAGCGCGCGCGTGACGGCTTGACGGACCCACCACGTCGCGTAGGTCGAAAATTTCCAGCCGCGTCGGTATTCGAATTTGTCGACTGCTTTCATCAGGCCGATATTGCCTTCCTGAATCAGGTCGAGAAAATGCATGCCGCGATTCACGTATTTCTTCGCGATCGAAATCACGAGGCGCAGATTGGCCTCGATCATTTCGCCCTTCGCCTGGCGCATTTTCGATTCGGCCACCACCATCTGCCGGTTGATCT
Source organism: Burkholderia sp. SRS-W-2-2016 (assembly GCF_001931485.1). Classification (GTDB taxonomy): domain Bacteria; phylum Pseudomonadota; class Gammaproteobacteria; order Burkholderiales; family Burkholderiaceae; genus Paraburkholderia. Next base: position 41,898 of record NZ_MSDV01000053.1, read on the forward strand.
TCTTCAGCTGTTGCAGCGGCAGTCCCGTATTCGCTTCGATCTCGATCAGCTTCTGCTGTTCGGCGTGAATCGCCGGGAGACTGCGTTCGAGCGCGGCGCCGTATTTGCGCGATGCCGCGGCAGTGCGCTGCCCCCAGTCCAGATCGGTTTCGTGGCCCGGAAACGACTCGACGAACTTGTCGCGCGGCATCGCGCAACGGTCGACGGCAATCGCGAGAATACGACGCTCGACCGCGCGCGCCTGCGCGACCTGGTTCTGCACGTCGCTGCACAGCCGGTCGATGGAGCGCGCGGTGAAGCGAATCGGCGCCAGCTCGCGCTGGATCGCCGTACACGCGCGCGCGAACGCTGCTTTGCCCTTGCCTTGCGCGGCGCCGGCACGCAAAACCGGCTCGGCCAATTTACGCACTCGCGCAAAGATAACGAGGCTGTCGCTGGTCAGCTGTTCGAGCCGCGCCGCGTTCGCCTTCGCCGAATCTTCCTCGGCCATCTCGCCGTCGTTCTCTTCGTCGTCGCTATCGGTGGTGTCCGCCGCTTCGAGGTCCGTCGTATCGGCCGACTCAACCGCTTCGGAGTCCTCGTTGAGACCGTCGACCAGCTCGTCGATGCGCAACTCGCCCGCCTCGATCTGATCGACGCTCGCGAGGATCGCGCGGACCGTGGCCGGACACGCGGCAATCGCCTGGATCATTTCCTGAAGGCCCGCTTCGATGCGCTTCGCGATCTCCACTTCGCCCGCGCGGGTCAGCAATTCGGTCGCGCCCATTTCGCGCATGTACATGCGGACCGGGTCGGTGGTGCGGCCGAATTCCGAATCGACCGTGGACAGCGCCACTTCGGCTTCCTCGTCAGCCTGTTCGTCCGACACCGCGGCCGGCGCCGCGTCGTTCAGCAGCAGCGTCTCCGCGCTGGGCGCCTGCTCGTACACGGCAACGCCCATGTCGTTGAAGGTGCTGACGATGGTTTCGATCGCGGCGGTCTGCGCGAAGTTATCCGGCAAGTAGTCGTTGATATCGGCGTGCGTGAGATAGCCCCGCTCCCTGCCCAACTGGATCAGCGCGCGCATCTGCTGTTGCCGTTCTTCGTCCTGCAACTCTCTGGACGCGGCGTCCACCGGCAGCAGAACCGCGGCGGCCTTGTCCTTCGTCGCGCGCCGCGCCAACGTCTTGTGCATGAATGCGACCGTGTCTCGGCCTGAATCATCCCGAACGGAACTTGCCATATTTTCTCCTGGACAGATTTGCCCGGCGATAGCGCGACCATTGGCTACTGCGCACCGCAGCCGGTGAACCACATACACTCATGTGCTTCAGGTGGGGAGCAATTGCAGAATCGCAACGAGCAGGAAACGCGGCCTGCTCGACGGAGCGGACCGGTTGGAACAGCGCAACAAACGAAAGAACAGCGCAGGGAAAAACCACTGCCTAAAATTATAGCACAAATTGTTGCGTCGCACCAACAGGGTGCGTTCCGGCCGCTGGCGGCGCCCGGACAAAGGATCGGCGGTGCGTCGACGTGGCGAGCGAATTACCCGGACGCCCCCGCTCCGTGCGGATCGTTATCGCCGCCCTGGCTCAAATAACGGAGCTCGAGTTCGAGCACCCGGCCGACGTCGCGCACGAATTCCTCCATCGCCGCGAGGCATTCGGCACTTCCCAACGGGAAATCCTCGGGATTGCTCTTCCCTTGCGCCCGCCGGATTGCCCGGATGCTGGCTTCGAGCGCACGCGCTTCGGCCAGGATCGGGTCGTCGCCCGGAAAGTTCGGTAGTTCATCCGTCATGCCAAGAATTTCGGCCTGGGCCGGGCAAACTTTAGCGCGCTGCGCCGACGGGAGCCGGGGCGCCCGGGTGAGAAACCGGGCGCCATGCCGATTGCCGGGGTCGATGTGAATTCCTGCGGCGGCACATGCTTTGCTGCGCTTGCAACGTCGTTTGCAACAAGTTAGCCAGCGTGACAAAAAAAGGACCCCTGCCATGAAGCTCTACTATTCCCCCGGCGCGTGCAGCCTTGCCGACCATATCGCGATGCATGAGGCCGGTCTGACGTTCGACCGCGTTCGCGTCGACCTGAAGACCAAGGAAACGGAAACGGGCGAGCAGTTCAACCAGATCAATCCCAAGGGTTACGTGCCCACCCTGGAGATGGATGATGGAACGCGTTTGACCGAAAACGTCGCGATCCTTTCGTGGGTCGCGCAGCGCAAACCCTCGCTTGCGCCGAACGACGAACCCGGCAGTTTGCGGCTCCTCGAGATGCTCGCCTTCATTTCGACGGAAATTCACAAGCAGTTCGGCCGGGTTTTCAAGCCCGCATCGGATGCGGAAGCCGCAGCGGCGCGCGAGAAGCTCGGTCAACGTTTCCAGTTGATCGCCAGCATGTTTGCCGGCGATTACCTGTTCGGCCGCGATGCGAGTGTCGCCGATGCCTATCTGTTCACGATGCTGCTGTGGGCAAACAAGGTAGGCATTGAAGTCCCGGCAAAACTGAACGACTTCGCCGGCCGGATGCGCGCGCGTCCAGCCGTCCAGCTCGCGCTGAAGCACGAGGGCCTGGATTGACGATCACTTCACGTGCGCCGCAAATCGCCGCTCCGTCTCCACCGCCTCCGGCAGGCCGATGAACTGCTTGAAGTCGTCGAACGTGGTGAGCCGGTCGGCGACCGCCTCGGTGGTCCCCTCGCGCATGAAAATATCGAACATTTCCTTGACGGCCTTGTGCGCGGCCGTCATCGATTCGATCGGCGCCAACGCGTAGGCAAAGCCCATCCGGTACGCGTCGTCGAGCGATACATACGGGCTCTTGCCGGTGCGCGCCATGTTGAACAGGATCGGCTTGTTCAGATGCTTGAGCCGCTTCGTCAACTGCTGCATCTGCTCGATGCTTTCCGGCGCATCGGCGTACAGGCCATCGGCACCCGCTTCCGCATACGCTTCGAGACGCTCGCATGCATCGTCGATGCCGGTCACCGCGATCGCGTCCGTGCGCGCGACCACGAAGAAATCCGGATCGCGTCGTGCCTCCAGCATCGCGCGTAACTTCAGTTGCATCTCTTCGGTCGAGACCAGTTGCTTGCCCGCGAAGTGCCCGCATTTTTTGGGCAGCGCCTGGTCTTCGAGATGCAGCACCGATGCCCCGGCTTCTTCCCATAGCCGGATCGTGCGCTGCACATCGAGGATGCCGCCGTAACCGGTATCGGCATCCGCGAAAACGGGAATCGTCGTCACCCGGCAAATGCGGCGGATGTGCTCGAACATTTCGGTCTGGGTCAACACACCGACGTCGGGCTCGCCGGCGACCACCGCCGCCGATGCGAAGCCGCTCACGTAGATCGCCTTCGCGCCGGCGTTTTCGGCAAGCTTGGCGGTCAGCGCGTCATGCGCGCCGAGACAGACGAACGGCGCGGACTCTTTGAACAGTGCGCGAAAACGGGCTGAGCGGCTCAAGACAGTTCTCCTCGTAGCAGGTTGATTTGTTCGGATCCCCAGGCATTGCGCGATGCTGATGGTTAGCGTGCGTGCCTAGCGCGCGTCGCCCGGCCATGCCCATGCGCGGGACCGCCGGTCGGCCGCGCGGAATCGCGCGATCTGTTCGTGCAGGCGCAGCGTCTGGTCGATTTCGTCGAGCCCTTCGAGCAGCGCGGCCTGCTGCGCGGGATCGAATGCGAACGCGACCGGTTCGAGCCCCGGCGCGCGGATTTCCAGCGTGCGCAGATCGACTTCGAACGGCGCGCCGGACTGCGCGACAGCGGCGAGCGTCGCGATGCGCGCGGCGTCGAGCACGATCGGCAGCAGGCCGTTCTGCAGGCAGTTGTTGAAGAAGATGTCGCCGAACGAAGGCGCGATCACGCATTCGATCCCATGCTCCTCCAGCGCCCACACGGCCATCTCGCGCGAGCTGCCGCAGCCGAAGTTCTGCCCGCCGAGAATGATCCGCGCGTCGCGAAACGCCGGCTGGTTCAGGATGAAATCGTCGCGCTCGCCGCTTTCGGGCCCAACGCCCCGGTAACGCAGCGTCTCGAACAGCCACGGCCCAAGCTGGCCGCGCTTCAGTTGCGAAATCCGCTCGATGCGGATGATCAGATCGGTATCGACGTTGTTGCGCAGCAGCGGCGCGGCGGCGCCGCGAATCAGCGTGACGGCTTTCATCGTTGTGCTCCGGGCGGCGTGGCGAGCGTGGCGGTGGTGGCGGGTGTGGGCGTGGCGGGTGCCGTCGCTAACGGCGGCGCGGCGATGTGTCCCGCGAGCGCACTGGCGGCGGCCACCGCCGGGCTCGCCAGATGCGTGCGCGCGCCGGGCCCCTGGCGGCCGATGAAGTTGCGGTTCGACGTCGATACGCAGCGCTCGCCCGGCGCCGCGATATCGCCGTTCGCGCCGACGCACATCGAGCAGCCCGGCTCGCGCCATTCGAAGCCCGCGTTCGCGAACACCGTGTCCAGTCCTTCTTCGTGCGCCTGGCGCGCGACCGTCAGCGAACCGGGCACGACCCACGCCTTCACGTGCGGCGCGACGTGCGCGCCTTCCACGACCCGAGCCGCCGCGCGCAGATCCTCGATCCGGCTATTCGTGCACGAACCGATGAAGACCCGGTCGACGCTCAGTTCTCCCAACTGCTGCCCCGGCTTCACGCCCATGTAGTCGAGCGCGTTGCGCCACGCGCCGCGCTTGCCCGCATCGGCGACGCTGTCGGGATCGGGCACGCGCTGATCGAGCGCGACCACGTGCTCGGGACTCGTGCCCCACGTGACCTGCACGCCGATGTCCGCCGCGTCGATCTCGACCTCGCGATCGAAGTGCGCTCCCGGCTCGCTCGCCAGCGCGCGCCATTCGGCGACGGCGGCGTCGAACGCGGCGCCCTGCGGCGCGTGTGGACGGCCGCGCAGATAGTCGAAAGTGATGTCGTCGGGCGCGACGAGGCCGAACTTGGCGCCCATTTCGATCGTCAGATTGCACAGCGTAAGTCGGCTCTCGATCGACAGCGCGCTAACGGCCGAGCCCGCGTATTCGACCGCATAGCCGGTGCCGCCGGCGGCGCCGAGCCGGCCGATCAGATACAGGATCATGTCCTTCGCGCCGACGCCGTCGCGCAGCGTGCCGTCAAAGCGCACGCGCATTGTCCTCGGACGCTTCTGCCGGATCGTCTGCGTCGCGAGCACGTGCACCACTTCGGTCGAACCGATGCCGAACGCGAGCGAGCCCATCGCGCCATGCGTGCAGGTGTGGCTATCCGCGCAGACCAGCAGCGTGCCGGGCAGCGACAGCCCCAGCTCCGGCCCGATCACGTGCACGATGCCCTGCTGGCCGCTCGCGCCGCGGTCGAACAGCGGTATCGCGTGATGCTTCATCTGCGCGCGCATCGCGTCGACCATCTCGGTGCTCCAGTCCGCGTCGCCGGCGCGGCGGCCGGGCTGCGTCGAGATCACGTGATCGAGCGTCGCGAAGGTTTGTCCCGGGCTATCGACCGCGAGCGAGCGCTTCTCCAGTACGCGCACCGCCTCGACGCCGGTCAGTTCGTGCAGCAGATGACGGTCGACCTGCAGCAGGTCGATGCCGCTCGCCAGATGCGCGATCACATGGCTGTCCCACAGTTTGTCGAACAGCGTGCGAGGCGTGGCGCCGGACGACGCCGGGGCGGGGGTGTGCATACGAAATCTCCGTGGTGGCGCGCGGCGAACCGCGCGCGCGTTGAGCGCCAGATTGAGTGCTAAGCGTCGTGCGCGAGGTGTTTTTGCCAGGCCAGAAACAGCAGATTGACGACGGTGGCGAACACGAACAGCATCAGCGCGAGCGCCATGATCGTGCTGGTCTCGCTGCGGTTCATCGCGATCATCAACAGCCGGCCGATCCCGCTTTGCGACGCGAACATCTCGCCGATCAGCGTGCCGAGCAGCGTCAGCGAAAAGCCGATGCGCAGCCCCGCCACGACTTCCGGCAGGCAGGCGGGCAACAGAATGTGCTTGGCGAATTGCGCGGGCCCGAGCCGGTACGTATGCGCGGCGCGCGTATAAATGGGCGGCAGGTTGCGCACCGCGTTCATCGTGAACAGCGCGATCGGCACGATCCCGTGAATCACGCCGAACACGATCTTGGCCCACAGGCCGAGTCCGCACGCGAGCAGCACGACCGGATAGAGCGTGACCTTCGGAATCGAGTAGAAGCCCATCATCAGCGGTTCGGCCACCTCGCCGGCGATGCGCCGCGCGCCGAGCAGCAGACCGAGCGCGACGCCGCCCACCGCCGAGATCACGAACGCCGAGCCGAACGCGATCGACGTCACGCGCAGGCTTTCGGGGAAATCCGCGTCGCTGACGATATGCGTGGCCCGCATCAGTGTGCGCCACGGCGTCGTCACCACCGTCGGCCCGAGCAGTTCGCTGACGAGCTGCCACAGCGCCAGCAGCACGACGACCAGCACGACGCCGTCGAGCCAGCGGCGCGCATGGCGCGGCCGCGACGTATGCGATACGACGATCGTACTCATGCGGCCTCCCGCCGGATGCGCCGGTACAGGCGCGTTTCGGCCGCGCGCAACAGGCCGTTCAGGGTCGCGACGAACACGAGCATCAACACCATCAGCCCGTACATGGTCGGATTGTCGAAGGCGTTGTACGCGAACGCGATCTGATAGCCGAAGCCGGAACCGGACAACACGAACTCGCCGGCCACCACCGCGATAAACGCGTAGACCACGGTCAATTTGATGCCGGTAAACACGTACGGCAGACTCGCCGGCAGCGTAATCAGCCGGATCTCCTGCAACGCGCTCATCCGGCAAACCTTCGCGGTCCGAAGCATCACGCGCGGCACGCGTTCGAGCCCGTTGAGCGTATTTACCGCCATCGCCACCACCGCGAAAATGAAACCGATGCCGACCAGCGGCCAGCGGTTCAGCCCAAAAATCACGATCAGGATCGGATACAGCACGAACACCGGCACCGCGTAATACGACAACAAAAGCGGATCGAGCACGCGCCGCAAACGCGGCAGCCGGAACAGCACGACACCGCCGATAAAGCCGAACACGACCGCAAGCAACACCGCGAGCAGCGCGGTGCCGAGCGTTTGCACAATGTCGCTGGTGTACTGGCCGGAGACCAGCAGACTCCACGCGCTCGCGAGCATCGCCGACGGCGGAATGAACGACACCGGATTGATCCACGCCATCCGCGTGACGAGTTCGAGCAGCGCGACGAGCGCGACCACGATGCCGATGCGCCAACGCGCGGCCACGCTCATGACTGGCTCCCGAGCGCCTTCATCGCCTCGGCGCGCAGCAGGCCCCACACCTGCGCGCTCAGTTCTCCGAAGCGTGCATCGGTGGCGATCTGACTATCGCGCAGGCGCGGCCAGTGAGTTTCGATCGTCGCGATGAAACGGCCCGGACAGGCCGACATCACGCCGATCCGGTCCGACAGCAGCACCGCTTCGTCGATCGAGTGGGTAATCAGCATCACGGTCGCGCCGGTGTCGCGCCACAGCTTCAGCGTCTCGTCGCCCATCAGCAGACGGGTCTGCTGATCGAGCGCGCCGAACGGCTCGTCGAGCAGCAACAGGCGCGGCCGCACCACCATTGCGCGCGCGATGCACACGCGCTGGCGCATGCCGCCGGACAGTTGCGCCGGATACGCATTCGCGAACGCCTTCAGCCCCATGAACGACAGCGCGTGCTCGACCCGCTCGCGCACTTCGGTCTCCGAAACACCGGCGCGGCGCGCGGCGAACGCGGCGTTGTCGAACACGTTCAGCCACGGAAAACTCGCGTCCTCCTGAAACACCACCGCGACGCCGTCGGGCACCTGGCGCCCCACCTCGCGGCCTTCGAATTCGACCTTGCCGCCGCTCGCCGGATTGAGCCCGGCGAGCACGTCGAGCAGCGTGGACTTGCCGCAGCCCGACGGGCCGACCACCGAGAAGAACTCGCCCGCGCGCAGTTCGAGACTCACCGGACCGAGCGCGTGAAACGGCGGCTTGCCGCCGCTGCCCGGATAGATGCGCGTGACGTCGGTCAGCCGCGCCTCGACGCGCTCGCCGTCGCCGCGCGCCGCCTGGTCCGGCACGACCGAGATGCGCGCGCCCTTGTTCGCGAATGCGCTCATCGTGACCTCAGCCTTTCGAGCGCAAATCGGCCGGCAGTTGCGACTGATCGATGATCTTCGACCAGTCGAACGGACCCGCGGGAATCGCTTTCACCAGAATCAGGCCCTTCAGCACTTCGTCCATGCTGGCCATGTCGAAGCTGCCTTCGCTCCAGTATTTCGGATCGTTGTCGAGCACGTCGCTGATCGCCGACAGCGCCACCTTCGGATCCATCTTGTACTGGCGCGCGACGATCTGCGCGCTCTCGTCGCGATGCGCGGCGATGTATTGCACCGCCTTGCGACGCGCGAGAATGATCCCGCGAATCACCTCCGGATGCGCTTTCAGATAATCGGTGCGCACCACGCCGACCGTTTGCGTTTCGTTCGGCACGACGTCGCTCGCGCGGAACGCGATCTTCACGATGTCTTTTTTCTCGCTGAACGCGGGCTCGGTCATATAGCCGGCGTCGATCGCGCCCTGCTGCAACGAGGTCAGCATCCCGCTCGAACTGCCGACCGGTTTGCGCTGCACCTGGCCGGTCAAGCCGGCTCGATCGAGCGCGATCGTGCTGATCGTGTCGGTGGTCGACTTCGGGCTGCTGTAGCCCATCGTCTTGCCCTTCATCTGCTTGATGCCGGTGATCGTGCCGCTCTTCGGCTGGACCCACACGAGATCGGCGAGGCTTTGCACGCCGCCGTGCACGATGGTCAGATCGACGCCCTGCTTGATCGCCGAGATCGCCGCGGGCAATGCGACTTCACCGTACGGAATCTCCGAGGCCATCGCATTGCGCACCGTCGTGCCGCCGCCTTCCGACGTGATGAAGCCCGTCACGTCGACGCCCTGCTCCTTGAAAAAGCCCTTTTCCAGCGCGACCGCGAAAGGCACGCCGTACATGCCGTCGCCCCAGTGCGTGACAGTGAGCGGCGCGGCTTGCGCGGACGGCGCGAACGCGGGGCCGGCCACGGTGGCCGCGAGCGCGACCGTCAGACAGATAGTTCGCGCGAATCGACGAGTCGCCAGCATCGTTTTGTCTCCATCCAGTAGTCACGGTCGAGCCGTTTTTTGTGGTGTGGCCGCGGCGTTTGCACCGATTCGCGAACGCCGCCGCGACGCGTTTCGATTCGAAACGCGTAAATTAATGTATGCGTTATTTGCGACTAAGGAAAGGAGAATCGCGTGCAGGTTAACCCGCTTACCGGCCGACGCGCACCTGGCGGGGCCGTCGCACAGTCAGGTCGTCAGGCCTGCTGAATGCCGAACTGCGTCAGCACATTGGTCTGATCGCGCCAGCCGCGTTCGCGATGCGCGCGATACAGGCCGCTCGCGCGCGCCGCGTCGCCGCCACGGATCGCGGCAACGATCGCGCGGTGTTCCTCGATCGATTTGGCCGGCTGCGGATGCGGCTTCACGCGCTGGGTCAAACGCCGCACGCGATGCACCTGGTCGCGGCAGTTCATCACGAGTCGCACCAGACGCGCGTTGCCGCCGAGCGTGACGAGGGTCTCGTGAAACACCTCGTCGGCTTCGGCCCACGCGAGCATGTCGCCGCGCGCGAGCGCGTCGGTCATCTGCGCGCACGCGTCGTCGAGCGGGGTGAGATCGACGTCGGCGCGTTCGGCCAGCAGCGCCGCCGCGGTCGATTCGAGGCTGATCAGCACCTCGTAGATATGACGAATGTCGGACAGCGAGACGGGCACGATGCGGATACCGCGGCGCGGCACGATCCGCACGAGCCCTTCGCTTTGCAGCCGCACCGCAGCCTCGCGGATCGGCGTGCGACTAAAGCCGAGCAGCAACGCGAGTTCCTGTTCGAGCAGTTGCGTGCCGGGCGTCAATTCGCTTTCGATAATCCTGCGGCGCAACTCGCGATAAGCGGCTTCGGTGGAACTCGGGCGGCGCGCGTCGGCGGGTTCGTGGTGATCGGAGTGATCGGCTTGAACGGCCGCTTGCGGAGTGGACTGCGTGGGCTGTGCGGCGGACGCCTGCTTCGCCGCCCTCGATGCGCGCGCCGGTGCGCGACTGCTGGTGTGCTTCGCGGAGCGGGCCGGCGGTGTCGCGCGCGAAGCAGACATGGTGTGATCCTCGTTTGAATCGCATCGGCACGATGCGGGTGTGTGGCGGCAATCTTAGCACCGCTAAATCAACGCGGCGTGGCCCCGCTTTGCCCGCTAACGTCTGCTCTCACACGCCGGCCAGATGCGTGAGCAACGCGCGGCACGCGGCCGGCAAAGCATCGAGCGAACGCACGCCGACCAGCAGCTCGCGCGCCGCCCACGGGTCGGTCAGCGCGACGATCGCGAGACCGTCGCGGCCCGCGTGCTGCCGCGCGACCGCTTCCGGCATCACGCCCAGCCCGAGGCCGGCGGCGATCATCACGCACTGCGCGTCGTAGCCGGTCACCTGAATACGGACCTGCACGGGCCGGCCGTGTTCGTGCGCGGCGCGCGTCAACTGCTGGCTGATCGCGGTATCCGGCGGCAACGCGACGAATTCGTGCGCGAGCGTGTCGGCGAACGGCAGCGCGTCGGCGCTCGCAAGCGGATGACCGGGCGGCGTAACCAGCACCAGATTGTCGTGGCGATAAGCAAACGTCTGCACCGCATAGCCATGCGGGACCGACGTGAAGATGCCGATATCGGCCGCGTTATCGACCAGCGCGCGGACCACCTGGGTACTCGGCTTTTCTTCGAGCTGGATCCTCACCTGCGGATGACTCGCCGCGAAACCGCGCAACTCACGCGGCAAAAACTGCACGATAGACGAGATGTTCGCGGCGACCCGCACCAGACCGCTCACGTCCTCGGTGTAATCGCGCATCTGCACCGCGATGTCGTCGAGTTGATGCAGCGCGCGATGGGCGAGCGCAACGAGCCGCCGCCCCGCATCGGTCGGCGCGACGCCCTTGTTCGTGCGATGCAGCAGGCTCACGCCGAGCAGCGCTTCGATTTCGCTGATGCGCTTGCTGACCGCCGCGGCGGCGATGTGCTCGCGCCCGGCGGCGGCCGCGATCGTGCCGGTCTCGGCGACAGCGACGAACAGGCGTAACGACAGCGGATCGAGCGAGGACATGACGGCAACGGATCGGGTCACGGAGATCGCAGTGTAGCGAATCGCACGCGTCGCAACACGCTGTCATCGCGCGCGACGATGGCGGCATGGCGAAGCACTGCTTTTATAGCGCACGTATCCGCGGGATCATCGGGCATCACGACATGCGGCGGGAGACGACCATGAGCACAACGGTAAATACGGCGATGAGCGCAACACCCCAACCCACCACAGCCAGCACGAACGCAGGCGCGAAGATCCGGGTGTTCTGGCAGCCCGGCTGTTCGTCGTGCCTGCGCACCAAGGAATTCCTCACCAAACAGGGAATCGCATTCGAATCGATCGACGTGCACAACGATCCGGCCGGCCGCGACGCGCTGTTCGAACTCGGCGTGCGCAGCGTGCCGGTCGTCGCGATCGGGATGCGCTACACGTTCTGCCAGAGCATCAACGACGTGATCCGCTTCCTCGACCTGAAGACCGATCCGAATCCGCCGTTGCCGCCGGCCGAACTGGTGGAGAAGCTCGCGCACGTGCTCGCGGCCAACGTGCGCTACACCCGTCAATTCGGCGACGCGTATTTCCGCGAGCCGTTCCGCAACCGCAACCGCACGCCCGCCGGGCTCACGTTCCATGTGTTCCGCGTCGCCGAAATGGGTATCGAGGCCGCCCGGCAGATCGATCTGCGTTTCGAATCGTTCGACGACCAGCCGCCCGCCGACTGGTCCCAGCAGGACATCGCGCGCCGGGGCGAGAGCGTGCGGCAGCGTCTGCTCGACTGGTGGGACAGCGAGGCGGACCGTTCGCTATCCTACGAAGTGCCGACCTATTACGGCCGCCGCTCGATGCACGAGGTGCTGGAACGCACCGCATGGCACGCGGCGCAGCATACGCGGCAGGTCGCGTTGATGCTGGAGCGCGAAAACATCGCCGCCGACGGCCCGCTGACGCGCGACGACCTCGCCGGTCTGCCGGTGCCCGACGAAGTGTGGGACGACCAGAAGTAATGCTTCGGCTTCGCAAAACGCGGCAAAAGCGGATATCCCGGTAGTTTTTCCTTTCAACATGCCGACGTTAACGTATGCATTGCTTGGCGTTGCGCCGCGCTCCCGTATAATCGGCTGACGCCGTCGCGCGAAACCGCGACGGCGTCAGTCGGCGTGCCGTCGCCCGCAAGCGGCGCCGGTCGGCCGCTCCGAGTCCGCCTTTTCGACGTCCGTACGCAAGGTACGCGCTCGCACAACATGGCCCACGCTTCGACTGCCGGCGCGGCATCGCAACCGCCGCGCGAAACCTCGACCGACGCGGTCTATCAACAGATTCGCGCGCGCATTCTGTCCAACGAATTCCGCCCGGGCACGCAGCTGCTCGAACAGGAACTGGTCGCCCTGTTCGGCGTCAGCCGCACGCCGGTGCGCGAAGCCTTGATCCGTCTGCAGAAGGAAAATCTGCTGGTCATCGTGCCGCGCCACGGGATGCGGGTGCGCAGCATCTCGATCGCGGATATCGAGGAAGTGCAGCAGGTGCAGGCGAGTCTGGAAGCGACTGCCGCCGAGGCGGTCGCGCGCGCCGCCCCGAAAGCGAAAGACCTGAAGCCGCTCGACAAAGCCTGTACCGAGATGGAGCGCGCGTTCGAGCGCGACGATCTGGCCGCGTGGGCCGCGGCCGCCGACGCGTTCTATGCGCATCTGCTCACGCTCGCGGGCAATCCGCGCCTCACGCAGATCGTCGGCGAATGCCGCGCGCAGATGGGGCATGTGCGCGATATGACGTTGCGGCTGGTCGACTGGCCGGATGCGCAGACCGACGCGTTGCGCGCGATCGTCGCCGCCGCGCGCGCGGGCGATGCGGCGACGGCGGGCAGCGTCGCGCGTGCGCACCGAACGCGGATCGTGCAGTGGCAGGTCGACGCGTTGCGGCGGCACCGGATTTTCGACGTATAGCGCGCCGCCGCGCGCAGCGCGCATCCCGCCTGGCCTCCTGAATACCGCCCGCCTGCGTTGCGCTCGCCGCAACGCTCGATTGCGCGCCGGCCGGCTTCCGCCCGGATGCCGCCTCTTCTAATCTCTGCTCCTGAAAACCTTGCCCCGCCGAACCGGCACAGTCATGCCGCGGCCGGGCGACCGCCCCGCCTCGCCCGTATTCGCGAGGTACCCGTTCAAGGAACCGAGATGTCCACACCGTCACGCACTATCGGCAGCAAACCCCACTCAAGCCCGCTATCGACGGGCCTCGTCGCCCTTTTCGCGTTCAGTTGCGGCGCGATCGTCGCGAACCTCTACTACGCGCAGCCGATCACGCTGCTGATCGGCTCTTCTCTGCACATGTCCGGCGACACCGCCAGCCTGATCGTGTCGCTGACGCAGATCGGCTACGCGCTCGGGCTCTTTTTCATCGTGCCGCTCGGCGATCTGCTCGAGAACCGCAAGCTGATGATCACGACCGCGCTGGTCGCGATCGCCAGTCTTGCCACGGCGTCGTTCGCGCATTCCGCCAGCGTGTTTCTGCTGCTGTCGTTGCTGATCGGCTTCAGCTCGGTCGCCGTACAGATTCTGATCCCGCTCGCGGCGCACCTCGCTCCCGACCATTCGCGCGGGCGCATCGTCGGCACGATCATGAGCGGGCTGTTGCTCGGCGTGCTGCTGGCGCGCCCGCTGGCCAGCGTGATCGCCGATCATTTCGGCTGGCGCGTGGTGTTCGGCAGCGCGGCGGTCCTGATGGCACTCGTGACCGCGCTGCTCGCGCTGACCATTCCGCGCCGCCAGCCGCAACACCGTGCCACCTACGTCGAACTGCTCGGCTCGCTGATCGCGCTGACGCGCACGTTGCCGGTGCTGCGCGATCGCGCGCTCTACCAGGGTTTGATGTTCGCGTCGTTCAGTCTGTTCTGGACCGCGGTGCCGATCGAGCTGACCCGGCAATATGGGCTGTCGCAATCGCAGATCGCGTTGTTCGCCCTCGTCGGCGCGATTGGCGCGACCTCCGCGCCGGTCGCCGGGCGGCTGGCCGATGCCGGGCACGCGGTGCGCGCGACGATCGTCGCGCTGGTCACCGCCGCGCTCTCGTACCTGCCCGCGCTCGTGTATCCCGGCAGCGGCCTGTTCGGGCTCGTCGTCACCGGTATCGCGCTCGATTTCGCGGTGCAGATGAACATGGTGGTCGGCCAGCGCGAGATCTACGCACTCGATCCGGCCAGCCGCAATCGTCTGAACGCGCTCTATATGACGAGCATTTTCGTGGGCGGCGCGCTGGGCTCCGCGCTCGCGAGCCTGCTGTTCGAGCGCGGCGGCTGGCCGCTCGTCGCCGGTGTCGCGTTGAGCTTTCCGCTGCTCGCGCTGGCGCACTTCCTGGCGGTGGGACGCAGCCACGCCCGTGTGAACCGCTGAACCGCTGAACCGCTGAACCAATGACGTCGTCCGCCGCGCGCGGGCGACGCGTTACTGGAGCCGCGTTTCGATGAACTGCAGGAACGCGCGCACTTTCAGCGATTGACGCCGGTTCGGCAGGAACGCGGCGAACACGACCGCCGCATCGTCGTGCGGCGTGACGTGATGATCCGCGAACAACGCGGTCAGTTGCCCCGCCCGCAGATGCGGCTCGACCAGCCAGCGCGGCAACAGCGCGATCCCTTGCGCGGCGAGCACGGCCGCGAGCAGCATATCGAGGCTGTTGGTCACGAGCCGTCCGCGCACGTTGACCCGCTCCTGCTGACCGGCGTGCGTGAACATCCATGCCTGACGCGCACGATAGCTGCCGCCGTACGCGATCCGTAGACATTGATGGTCGGCCAGTTCGGCGGGCGCGGCAGGCGTGCCGTGACGTTGCAGATAGTCGGGACTCGCGACGACCAGCCGCGGGTTATCGGCGAGTACTTTCGCGACGAGTTGGGGATTGTCGGCCGGCACGCCGATACGAATGGCGACGTCGATCCGGTCGAGCGCAAGATCGACCATCTGGTCGGCGACGACCACGTCGAGCGCGACGTTGGGTTGCTCGCGCATGAACGCCGCGAGATGCGGCGCGAGCACAACGCGGTTGTAAGTCGCCGGGACGGTGAGCCGCAGCGTACCGACCGGCACCGCGCCGCTATCGAGAATGCTTTCGTCCGCTTCGGCCAGTCCGTCGAGCACGGCGGCGATGCGCTCCACGTAGTTCGCGCCGGCGTCGGTCAGGCTGACGCGCCGCGGGGTGCGCGTCAGCAACGCAGTGCCGAGATCGGCCTCCAGCGCATCCATCAGCCGGGCAACCGATGACGTGGCGACCCCCATCCGCTTTGCCGCCTTGGCGAAGCCCTCGGCATCGGCTACTTCGAGCAACGTTTTGAGGGCGACGAGTTTGTCCATGACTCCTTGGTTCACGCACCGTGCGCAATGTCGCGGTAGCTTACACGTGAACGCGGGGCCGTGCGGTTACCGTCGCGTCAGTCCTGAAGTTGCTGGCGCAAATACACCGCGGTCCGGCTGTCCGGCTCGCCCGCCACTTCGCGCGGCGTGCCGCTCGCGACGATTTTCCCGCCGGCGTCGCCGGCTCCCGGGCCCACGTCGATCACCCAGTCGCTCTGGATCGCCACCCGCATATCGTGTTCGACCAGCACCACCGTGTTGCCCGCGTCGACGAGTCCCTGCAACTGCACCATCAGGCGGTCGACGTCGGCCGGATGCAGGCCGGTGGTCGGTTCGTCGAGGATGTACAGCGTGTCGGCGCGCTGCGCGCGTTGCAATTCGGTGGCGAGCTTGATGCGCTGCGCTTCGCCGCCCGATAGCTCGGTGGCCGGCTGGCCGAGTCGCAGATAACCGAGGCCGAGATCGCGCAGCGCCGCGAGCGCGCGCATCACCGCCGCTTCGTCCGCGAAGAATTCGCACGCGGCGTCGACGGTCAGGCCCAGCACGTCGGCGATGTTCTTGCCGCGCCACGTAATTTCCAGCGTCGCCGCGTTGTAGCGTGTGCCGTTGCAGGTCGTGCACGGCGCGTACACGCTCGGCAGAAACAGCAGTTCGACGCTGACGAAGCCCTCGCCTTCGCAAACCGGGCAACGTCCTTGCGCGACGTTGAACGAAAAACGGCCAGCACTATAACGACGCTTGCGCGCGGCGGGCGTGTCCGCGAACAGCTTGCGCACGTGATCGAACAGCCCGGTGTAGGTCGCGAGGTTCGAGCGCGGCGTGCGGCCGATCGGCTTCTGGTCGACCCGCACCAGCCGTTTGATCGCCTCCATCCCGCCGGCGATATGGCCGCCGGTGCGCGCCGCCGCGGTGACGAACAGCGGGTTTTCTTCGTCATCCTCCACGTTGTCGATCATCTTCCCGAGCCGGCCCGCGACCAGTTCCGGCAGCGCCTGGCTAACGAGGCTCGACTTGCCGGAACCCGATACGCCGGTCACCGTGCTCAGGCAGCCGAGCGGAAACGCAACGTCCAGCTCATGCAGGTTGTTGCGGGTGATCCTCGCGAGCTTCAGCCAGCCCGAGGCTGCGCGTGGCGTGCGATCTGGCGGGGTCGGCGCGGCGAACAGATGCCGGCGCGTCTGCGACGCTTCGATGCTCGCGAGCCCTTCCGGCGGCCCGCTATACAGCACCTGCCCGCCGCCTTCGCCGGCAGCCGGGCCGACATCGACGAGCCAGTCGGCCCGCCGCATCATCTGCAGATCGTGCTCGACGATGAACAGCGAATTACCGGCGGCTTTGAGCGCCTGAAGCGCGCTAAAGAGCGCCTCGCCATCGGCGGGATGCAGGCCGGCCGATGGCTCGTCGAGCACGTACACCACGCCGAATAGTTGCGACGACAACTGCGTGCCCAGTCGCAGCCGCTGCAATTCGCCCGACGACAGCGTCGGCGTACTGCGATCGAGCGTCAGATAACCGAGGCCGAGATCGATCAGCGTGGTCAGCCGCTCCAGCAACTCGGCCGCGATACGTTGCGCGGCGAGCCGCTTCTCCTCCGACATATTCGGCGTGCGTCGCACATCGGGCGAGGCCTTGTGCGCCGAGCCGCCGGCGGACACGCGCTTTTGCACCGCCTCACGCATCGCGCTTTTACTGAGGACATTTGTCTTGCCCGCAACCGCATCGGTTGCATCGGCTGCGCCCGGCCATGCTCCGCGCGCGATCGGTTCGAGCATCGCGGCCAGCGCCGCGAGCGGCAACTGCGACAGCTCCGCGATATCGAGCCCGGCGAACTTCACCGACAGCGCCTCTTTCTTCAGCCGCTTGCCGCGACAATCCGGGCAGTCGCTGCCGACCATGTACTGCGACACGCGCTTTTTCATCAGCGCGCTTTGCGTGTTGGCAAAGGTATGGAGTACGTAGCGGCGCGCGCCGCTGAAGGTGCCCTGGTAGCTCGGCTCGTCCTTGCGTCTGAGCGCCGCGCGGGTTTCTTTCGGTGTGAGGCCCGCGTAGACCGGCACGGTCGGCTGCTCGTCGGTGAACAGGATCCAGTCGCGGTCTTTTTTCGGCAGGTCGCGCCACCGCGTATCGACGTCGTAGCCGAGCGTGACCAGGATGTCGCGCAGATTCTGGCCGTGCCATGCGGGCGGCCACGCGGCGATCGCGCGTTCGCGGATGGTCAGCGAGTCGTCGGGCACCATCGATTTTTCGGTGACCTCGTACACGCGCCCCAGTCCATGACAGGCCGGACACGCGCCCTGCACCGTGTTCGGCGAGAAATCCTCGGCAAACAGCATCGGCTGCTTCGGCGGGTAGGTGCCGGTGCGCGAATACAGCATCCGCACGAGGCTCGACAGCGTGGTCACACTGCCCACCGACGAGCGCGCGCCCGGCGAGCCGCGTTGCTGTTGCAGCGCGACCGCGGGCGGCAGGCCTTCGATCGCGTCGACTTCCGGCACGCCGACCTGTTCGATCAGCCGCCTCGCGTACGGCGCGACCGATTCGAAGTAGCGGCGCTGCGCCTCCGCATACAAGGTGCCGAACGCGAGCGACGACTTGCCGGAACCGGACACGCCGGTGAACACGACGAGCGCGTCGCGCGGAATCTGTACGTCGATGTTCTTGAGGTTGTGTTCGCGGGCGCCGCGCACCTGAACGAAACCTTCTAACGGCGGCGACGAATCGGCTTTGCGGGCAGTGGCGTCCATGTGCGATCGATGGCGGATGGGCAGGGCGTGCGGTGCGATATTAGCAGCGTGACTCCGCCGAAGCCCAGCCGCACGAATCGTGCCCAGCGGGGCATCGCAGCCGGGCACCGGCGCGCCTGCCCCGCACGACGGACCGCCCGCGCTTACACCTGCGCTTACACCTGCGCCTGCCCGCCGTCCGCCGCGATCTCGGCGCCGTTGATAAAGCTCGAATCATCGGACGCGAGGAACGTCACCACCTTCGCGATTTCCTCCGGCTCGGCAAGACGGCCCATCGGCACCAGCGACGCGAGGTACGCAAGCAATCCCTCCTGACCTTCACGCGTATCGCCGCCGAGTTCGGCCAGACCGATCGTGCGCGTCGAACCGGGACTGACCACGTTCACGCGGATGCCGCGCTCCTTCAGATCCAGCACCCAGCTGCGGGCAAGCGCGCGCACAGCGGCTTTCGAAGCACTGTAGATACTGAACGCCTGGGTCCCCGTCGAACCGGCGATCGATCCGGTCAGGATGATCGAGCCGCCCTTCGACATCAGCGACAGCGCCTTCTGCACGGTGAACACGACCGCGCGCACATTGCGGTTGAAGGTGTCGTCGAAATGCTGTTCGGAGATGTCACCGAGCGGCGCCATCGAGCCGCCGCCGGCGTTCGTGTACAGCACGTCGAGCCGGCCCTCTTCGGCGCGGATTCTCGCGAATAGCGCATCCAGATCCGCCGCGCGCGTGACATCGCCCTTCACGCCGCGCGCGCCATGCCCCACCGTTTCGAGCGCCTGTTCCAGTTCCGCTTCGCGCCGCCCGGTGATGTACACGCGCGCGCCCTGCGCGGCGAGATCTTTTGCCGCGGCCAGCCCGATGCCGCTCGTGCCGCCCGTGACCAGCGCGACCTTACCTTCCACTCGTTTGCTCATGATGTCCTCCAGGTTCGATGTCGATTCGTCGGCGCAACGACAGTCGCCGCCGACATAGCGATCGGTACCGCTATGGCCGGGAAGATTAACGAGCGGGCGCGGACGGCGTCCTTGAAGGATGCTGAATTTTTATGAAGCGGCGGTCACGCGAACTGGACGCACACCGCGTGGCGAACCGGGTAATCGTGGCCGGTGAATTCCAGCTCGCCGGTTTGCGGGTCGATCGAAAACACCCGGATAAACCCGTCATTTTGCGAGGCGGCAAGCAGATAACGGCCATCCGGCGATACCGCGAGATCCCGCGGCGCCGCGCCGCCCGACGGCCAGTGACCGAGCGGCGTCAGCGTGCCCGCTGCTTCATCGACGCGCGCGGCGAACACCGAATCATGACCGCGATTGCCGACGTACACGGTACGGCCCGACGGATGCAGCCGTATCGCACTCGCGTAACTGACGCCGCCGAAGCCGGCCGGCAGACTCGAAATTTCGCTGCTGAGCGAGGCCGCGCCAGCCGCGTCGAGCCGGTACATCCGCAGCGTCGACGACAGTTCGTAATTGACCAGCAGGCACTGGCCCGCGCGTCCGAACGCGAGGTGACGCGGGCCCGCGCCGGGCGCGGCCGGCAGGATCAGATCGGGCTCCTGACGCGGCAAGCCGGTATCGGCGGCCAACGGGTGACGTGTCACACGGTCGGCGCCGAGGTCCGCGATATAAACGTGGCGGCGATCCGGACTAACGAGCGCGCAGTGCGCGTGCGGCCCCTCCTGCCGCTCGGCGTTCGGGCCGCTCCCCTGGCCGACGAGAACAGCCGGCGCACCCATCGGCACGCGTTGCGCATCCAGCCGCAGCGCCAGCACTTCGCCGCTCAGATAGTTCGATACGAGCAGCAGCGACAACGTCTCGTCGACCGATACGTGGCAGGGCCAACTCCCCGGTGTCGGCGTGTCGTGCAGCAGGGTCAACGTGCCGCGCGCGGTATCGAGCGCATAGGTGCTCACGCCCGCGCCGACTTTGGCGGTCACTTCTCGCACCGCGTAGACGCGGCTGCGATCCGCCGACACCGTCAGATAGGTCGGATTGACGGCCGCCTGCACCGTGATCGGACTGAGTTGTCCGCTGGCCGTATCGAAGTTCAACAGATGGATGCCCTCGCCCTTACCTTCGACGTGCGGCATCGACTGCGTATAGGTACCCACTACGACGGTGAAGCTATTGCTTTGCTGATCAGTCACGCTCATCTCCATTTTTCACGAATCATAACGGCAATACCTAACGGCAATAAGAACCGCGACGGGCTCGACCCGCTATTACGTCACTTTGTTCGCATTTTGGGCGCGCTAAAATGCGCGCACCAAATCGGAAGCAATCCGGCAGTTCGATTGCCTCTTCCGTGCAATGCCCGCCGTCGATCAGGAACTGCGAAATGAAATTAGGGGAAGTGGAAGTCATACGAAGTACCCGGCAGATTCTGTCGAACGGCGTCGCGGTTCGCGTCAGCAGCCGCGCGTACGAACTGCTCGAACTACTGCTCGACGCCAATGGCGCATTGGTATCGACTGCGGACATACTCCGCAAGGTCTGGCCCGACACGATCGTCGAAGAGAACAATATTCAGGTGCATATCTCGGCGCTCAGAAGGATCTTCGGAGCGCATCGTCAGCTGATCCAGACGGTCTCCGGAAGGGGCTACCGGCTGGTCGTTCCGAACGCGCGGGCAGTGGAGCCCGCGCCCGGGTCCGCCGCGCATGCCGCGGTCGCGAGGCCCGCGACGCCCGCGACACCCGATCCCGCGCGGCGCTTCAGGCTGCCCGATGTGCACGGCCCGCTGTTCGGCCGCGACCCGCTCTTGCACTCACTCGCCGGCGAACTCGAACGCAATCATTCGCTCATTACGCTGGTCGGCGCGCCCGGGTCCGGAAAGTCGCGCATCGCAATCGAATTGGCGCACCGGCAGCAACACCGGCGAGGCATCGGGACCGCGTATCTGTCGCTGGCGGCATTCCCCCATCGCGACGATCAACGTGCGGCGCTCGACGCGCTGCTCGGCACTATGAATTGCGTGGCCGCTCGCGCAAGCGCGCGCGAGCCGCTGCTGATCGTGCTGGACAACTGCGATCTGAGCGCGTCGTGCGTGATCGAATCGCTCGACGAGCGCGGGCTTTTCAGCGGCCCGGGCAGAACGACAGTGCTCGCGACCTGCCGGGCTCCGCTCAACGCGTCGATGGAGAAAGTCGTCTACGTCGACTCGCTATTGCCGGCTTGCGGCGCCGGCAACGAGCATCCGGCACTGGACCTGTTCGTCTCGCGTGTGCGCGCGCTGGATCCCGACCTGCCGCTCACCGACGCGTTTATCGAACAGGCGCGCGAGCTGGTGGCGGCAATGGACGGCTTGCCGCTGGCAATCGAATTCGCGGCCCGTCACACGTCGTTGCTCGGCATCGATGTCGTCACGTCGCTGCTTCAGCGCAACCTGCCGCTGCCCGCGTACGAAATGCGCGGCCCGGCCGACAGCCACCATGCTTCGTTCGACGCGGCGCTCAGGTGGACATGGGCCCACTTCAGCCCGGCCCAACAAACCATCCTTCGCGGCTTGTCCCGGCTCGGCCGGCCTGCCGGTCCAGACGAGTTGTGCGCGCTCGGCGCCGCGCATGGCTTGCCGCTTCATCAAGCGCTGGATGCGATCAGCGCACTGGTCGATAGCGCATTCGTGTTTCGCCTTTACGACGGCCCCGCGGTCGAATACCGGATCCCGAATACGATCCGGCGCTTCGTGAACGGCGAAACCAGCGAAACGCACGCGCCTGATTCAGCCACATCCCCGCAGCCGTATTCGAAGACCGAATGCGACTCGCTGTGCTGACGGTCCGCGCCGCAGCCCCTCTTTCATGCCGGAGAATCGAAGTTGATAGCAGTTGGACCGTTGCGTGTTTGCGTTGCCACCGGAACCGTCGAGAAAGAAGGCCTTGCCTATCCGTTGAGCCGCCGCGCGGTCGCGATCCTCGAAGCACTGATCGCCGCGCGCGGCAAGCTCGTGTCGAAAGCCGCGCTGATGGAGCATGCGTGGCCCGACACGATCGTCGAAGAGAACAACCTGCAGGTTCACATCAGTGCGCTCCGACGCGCGCTGGGCCACGCGCGCGATCTGCTTCGCACCGTCGCCGGCGATGGCTACCTCCTGCTGCCCGAACCCGAACCGGCGCCTGGCCGGCCAGGCACCTGGTCGCAAGGACTGCCGTTCGTCGACACGCTGTTCGGCCGTGAAGCGGCGGTTGCGGAACTGCTTTCGTTGCTGGGCTCGCACCAGACGGTCACGCTCACCGGAGCCGGCGGAATCGGCAAGACGAGTCTTGCGGTCGAACTGTGCCGGGACCCTCGCAATCCATTCACGAGCATCCGCTTCCTGCGGCTCGCGCCGCTCGCCACCGAGCGGGAAGCGCGCGAAGCGGTGTTATCGCTATTCGCCGACCTCGCGCACGGCAATACCCCGACGCTCGACGACCTCGCCGAACATCTCGCCCACGCGCAGTGCCTGGTCGTGCTCGATAACTGCGAACACCTGATCGACACCGCGGCTTCGATCGCCCGGAAACTGACCTCCGGCAATCCGGGCGTGCGGGTGCTGGCGACCAGCCGGGAGTCGCTCGGCATCAGCGGCGAACGGCTGCACGCCGTCAAGCCGCTGGCATGCCCGCCGGCCGCCGCGTCGTGCGATCAGATGCTCGCGGCCGATGCGATCCGGCTGTTCCTGCACCGGATGCGACGACAGTCGGCCGGCTACACGGAGGATCAGCCGACGCTCACGGCGATCAGCGACATCTGCCGCCGCCTCGACGGCCTGCCGCTCGCAATCGAACTGGCCGCCGCGCGCGCCGCCACGCTCGGGCTCGACACCGTCCGCCGGCATCTGGACGACCGCTTGTCGCTGCTCACCGGCGGCTCGAAAGACGTGCTGCCGCGACATCAGACGCTGCGCGCAGTATTCGAATGGAGCTACCGGCTGCTGCCCGAAGTCGAGCAGATCGTGTTCCGGCAGACCGGCATTTTCGTCGACGGCTTCACGCTCGATGCCGCGCTCGCCGTCGTCGCGCCTCT
Source organism: Burkholderia sp. SRS-W-2-2016 (assembly GCF_001931485.1). Taxonomy (GTDB): domain Bacteria; phylum Pseudomonadota; class Gammaproteobacteria; order Burkholderiales; family Burkholderiaceae; genus Paraburkholderia. The sequence continues at coordinate 65,116 of NZ_MSDV01000053.1, forward strand.
GGGTCTCACCTACGCCGATGTCGCGGCCGCGCTCGCGGGCCTCGTCGCCCGATCGCTGGTGATTCGCGAGCCGTTGCAAACCAGCCGCTTTCGCCAGCTGGAAAGCGCCCGCGCCTATGCGCTCGCGCTGCTGGACGACAACGGCGAGACCGGCGCCGTGCTGCGCGCTCACGCGGCGTTCTTCCAGGCGTTTTTCGACGCCGGCGTCCTGAACCGCGAAGGACGATCGATCGCCGGCATGATCGGCATTTTCGATCCGGAAAAAGGCAATCTGCGCGCCGCGTTGACATGGGCTTTCGGGCCCGGCGGCAGTGAAGCGCTAGGACTCGAACTGGCCTGCACGGCGGTGCCGCTTCTGTACGATTTGTCGTGGCTCGCGGAATGCACGCATTGGGCCAAGGTCGCGTTGGACGCGTTGGCGCGCAAGCCGCGCGTCGAGCGATATTCGCGTCAAAGGCTCAAGCTGGTTTCCGCCTACGCGGCCGCGCTGGCCTATACCGAAGGCCCGGGCCCGGTCGTCTACGACGCATGGCGCGAAGCGCGAATCATCGCGCGGCATCACAACGACAACAGCGGCCAGCTCAGAGCGATCTGGGGCCTCTGGAACACGAAACAGTACGCCGACGAGCCCGTGCGCGCGTTGGACCACGCGCGCCTGTTCGCGCTCGCCGCCCGCGATCTGGGCGGCCCTTTGCATGCGGCGCTGAGCCGTCGGCTGATCGGCATCGCGCTGCACTACAGCGGTCAGCATCGGCGCGCCGAGGGCGAGCTGCTGGCGGCGCTGCGCGCACCGGAGCTGGCGTTTCAGCGCTGGACGACGACCGGGGTGCGGATTCATCAAACCGCGGTCACGCAGGCCACGCTCGCGCGGGTGCGCTGGTTTCTCGGTGAGCGGGCGAGCGCGTTGTCGCTGGCCGGCGAAGCGGCGAGCGCCGCGCAAGACGCCGGTCATGAAACCACCCTTGCTTACGTGCTGATCGAGGCCACCATTCCGCTGGCGATTCTGAACGCCGAGCCGGCCGCCGCGCTGCGGGCGATCGAACTGCTGCGCAGCGAGTGCCGGCAGGCGGGGCTCAATATCTGGCTGCAGTGCTGCGACGCGTTCGAATGGATCTGCCGGGCCCAGCAGGGCCCGCTCGACGCGGCCGGTCTGCGCGGTATGGAGCGCGCGGTGTCGCGGCTTGCCGAAGGCGGCTATCTTGCCGCGCTGCCGCTGGTGCTCGGCGAACAGGCAAAGGCGCTCGGCGCGAGCGGACAGCCGCGCGAAGCGATGGCCGTGATACAGCGGGCGCTCGACCAGTGCAGCGCGCGGCGTAGCTGGTGGTACTTCCCGGTGCTCGACCGGATCGCGCAAGCGCTTACCGCATCCGCCGGCCGAAGTTCGGCGTCCTGATCGCGTCGCGTGACGGGCGTGACGGGCGTGACGGGCGTGACGGGCGTGCATGCGCGGCGCGTCCGTCGCGACGCGCGCCCCTCACTCCTCCTCACACGCCGCCAGCCCCGCTTCGAACCTCAACCGCCCGCCGCCCAGATACGCGCTCGCGGCGGCCGCGTCGGCCGGCCGCGCGAACCAGAAACCCTGCACTTCATCGCAGCCGTTCTCGACCAGGAAGTCCAGTTGCTCGCGCGTTTCGACGCCTTCGGCGACCACCCGCATCCCGAGCGTCTGCCCGAGCGCCAGCACCGCTTTGACGATCGCCTCGTCCGCGCGCGAGCGGCCGATCCCCCGCACGAACGACATATCCAGTTTCAGCCGGTCGGCCATGAAGCTGCGGATATACGCGAGACTCGAATAGCCGGAGCCGAAGTCATCGATTGCGATCGAGATGCCCTGCTCGCGCAACGCGCGCAGCGTGCCGAGCGAGCGCGGCGCCATCAGCACGCCTTCGGTCACCTCCAGTTCGAGATTGCGCGCGCCGACGCCGGTGCGCTGCAACGTGCTCGCGACCAGCGCGGGCAGATCGGAGCGCTCGAACTGCACCGGCGACACGTTCACCGACACCACCAGTTCCGGATACTGCCGCGCCCAGATCGCGATCTGCCGGCACGCGCGCTCCAGCACCCATTCGCCGATCTGCACGATCAGCCCGGTTTCCTCGGCGAGCGGAATGAACAGCGCGGGACTCACGTCGCCCTGCTCGGGATCGCGCCACCGCAGCAGCGCCTCGAAGCCGAGCGTCGCGCCCGTGACCGGATCGACGCGCGGCTGATACACGACCGAAAACTGCTCGCCGGCCACCGCGCGCCGCAGCGCATGCGCGAGCAGCGCGCGGCGGCTGGTCTGGATCGCGATCTCCTGGTTGAACACCTGAATGCTGTTCGCGCCCATCGACTTGGCGCGGTACATCGCCGCGTCCGCGTATTTCAGCAACGTGTCCGGGTCGCTCGAATGATCGGGATAGACCGCGATGCCGACACTCGCGTGCGGCACGATCAGTTTGTCGCCGACCGAAAAGCCGCGATTGAGCGCGTCTTTCATCCGCGTCGCGGCCGCCACGAAACTGTCGATATCGCCGCGCCCGCGCAGCACCGCGACGAACTCGTCGCCCGCGTAACGGACCACCAGCTCGCCGCGCGCGACAGAGCCGGACAGCCGTCGCGCGACTTCGCACAACACCTCGTCGCCGGCCGTGTGGCCGAGCGAATCGTTGATCTCCTTGAAGCGATCGATATCGACGAACACCAGCGCGAGGCGGGACCCGTGATGCGCGGCGCTCGCGACGATATCGGCGAGGCGCGACTTCAGTCCGAGCCGGTTCGGCAGATGCGTGAGCGCATCTTCGTACGCCTGGGTCCGCAACTTTTCCTTCACCGCTTCGTGCTCGCTGACATCGTGGGCGGTAATGAAGCACGCGTCGCGGCCGGCGAAATCGAGCAGATGATAGGTGACGTCCACGTAAAAAACCGTGCCGTCCGCGTGTTTGTGACGGCGCACGCCGCCCAGCCCGCCGGTCTGCCCCGACGCGAGATAGCCTTGCAGATCGCGCCTGAAGGCGTCGACGTCCGCGCTCGGACGGATCTGCTCGATCGAGGTCGCGCGCAGTTCCTGCAACGTCGCGCCGTATTGAATCTGCGCGGCGGCATTGGCGGTCAGGATCTCGAACGACTTGACGTCGAAGATCAGCATCGCGACCGGGTGCCGCTCGAAGTACTCCTTGAAGCGCCGCTGCGCCTCGGTGGCGACGATCGTCGACGCGACTTTCGCGAGCTGCGCGCGTTGCCGCGTCAACAGCGCGAACAGCAACAGCAGCACACCCGCCGCCGACGCGACCGACAGCGAAATCTTCTGCCTGACCAGCTGGTCCTGCGCGGCGAACTGCATGTCGGCGATCCGTTGACGCTCGTCCGCCGCCAGTTGCGCGAGCTGCACCATGATCGCGCCGAGAGTCTTGTTGGCCTGTTCGAGCAGGGCCGGCTGGATCAGCGCGGAGCCGGCGTTGGCCAGCGACACGTTCCTTGCCGCGGAATCGAGCTGCACCGGCCATACGGTGCTCAGGCGGCGCAGTTTCCGGAGTTTGTCCGCCGCGCCCCCTACTTCGGCGAGGCCGCTCTGCAGCCGGTCGTAGGTCTGCGCGACCGCCGCCGCGCGGCTGACCGGCCAGCCGCGCGAGCTGTAGCCGGCCACGCCGACGCCTTGCAGAAAGTCGCTGTTGGCCGCCACGTGCAGATCGAGCAGCGCTTCGAGATCCGACGTCGTCGCGAGCGCGTTGCGCAGCCGCAGGTCTTCGGCGTTATGCGACAGCGTCGCGTTGATCGACGCGCCAATGGCAATGCAGATCACCACCGCGGCGAGCATGGCGATCACGGCAGTCCCGCTCAGGTGGCGTGCTGGCTCTGATCCAGCGTGACTGTTTCTACCAGCTTGATTCATTCTCGGGGACGACTTTTCTGTGCATCACGTCGACGCTAGCGGCCTTCACGCGTGACTGGGTAGTACGTGCAAGCCGGCGTAGCCGCCGTGTCAAAACAGGGTGCAGGAAAAGGCCCGGATGCGGACGTCAGCGTCCTTGTGGAAACAAATCAGGAGCGGTCTGCGATCGAGCTTTACATCGGATTAACGGGTGCGTGGCTGCATCTTTGATGCGTATAAACACCTAGCGGCGCGCGTTGCGGCTTACGCGCGGCGCGTGCCCGCCCGCGCCCGTTCGATCACTTCGACCACCAGCATCCCCGCCGCCATCGCCGCGACGAAGCCGACGCCCTTCGGATAGCCGGCGCCGAGCGCGACCAGCGCGGGACCCGGACAAAAGCCCGCCAACCCCCAACCGACCCCGAACAGCGCGCTGCCGGCCAGCAGCCGACCAGTGATGGCCGTACTCGCCGGAATTTGCAGCGGCAGACCGAGATAGGAACGCTTGCGCTGCCTCGCCACAAAAAACGCCACCGAGCCGACCGCGATCGCGCCGACCATCACGAACGCGAGCGACGGATCCCAGTTGCCCGCGAGATCGAGAAAGCCCAGCACCTTGGCCGGATTCGCCATGCCGGAAACGATCAGCCCGATACCGAACACCAGGCCCGCAACAAGCGCGACGACAGGAACGAGAAAAGCCGCCATCTCAGCCTCCGAACAGATGCCGTTGCACGAACACGGTCACGAAGCCGACCGCCATGAAGGTCGCGGTGGCGGCCAGCGAGCGGATCGAGCCGCGCGACAGACCGCACACGCCGTGGCCGCTGGTACAGCCGCTCGCATAACGGGTGCCGATGCCGACCAGAAAGCCGGCCGCGAGCACCGTGCCCCACGTCGAATCGATCTGCGCGGCGACCGGCATGCCGAACCATGCGGCCAGCACCGGCGCCGCGAGCAGACCGATCAGGAACGCGAGCCGCCAGTCGACATCACGGCGCGGCCAGCTCAACAGCCCGCCGACAATGCCGCTAATCCCGGCGATGCGCCCGGCGAACAGGAGCAGCACGGCCGCCGCGAGCCCGATCAGCAAGCCGCCGGTCAGCGACAGGCCGGGCGTGAAGTGAGTCAGGTCGATCGTCATCATGGACTCCTCGATGCGTTGGATGGAACGGCTTCGTCGCGGGGCGCGCTTACGTCAGGCCGACGAGCGCCTGCTTGCGCGACTTGATTTCCTTCAGCACGAACGCGGAATAGACCTCCTTCACGTTCGGCAACGCGCCGATCTGATGGCGCGCGAATTCGCCGAACTCGTCGAGCGTGCGCGCGACCACGGTGAGCTGATGGTCATAGCGGCCCGAAATGCAGCTGCACGCGATGATCTGCGCACTCGTGATCACCGCGTCTTCGAATGCCTTCACATGCTTCTGATCTTTCTTGTCGAGCGACACGTACACGTATGCCGTCACGTGAAAGCCCAGCTTTTTCATATCGACGTCGGCGTGATAGCCGCTGATGATCCCTTCCTGCTCCAGACGCTTGACGCGCCGCCAGCACGGCGACGTCGTCAGGTCGACGCGCTCGGCCAGCTCGGCGCTGGAGAGCCGCGCGTCCAGTTGCAGCGCTTTCAGAATCTGCAGATCGATTCGATCCACGTCGTGTTCCGCATTGTTCATTTCAAATTCTGCCCGGTCGCGAAACGTTCATTTTAATCAAAACGCCCGGAACGGCAATTTCAGCCAAACAATTTCTATCCATGACGCGTATAGTCTGCTTACAAAAATACCCCCGGGCGCGCTAAAACCACGCCCGCCGCGCCGCTTATACGAGCAGCGGCGTCGATCCGCGCAGTGCATGTCCCGCACGTCGATCGGGTCGATCAGCGGGTTTATCCAGGAGAGCATTGCATGGATCTCGGCTTGAAAAATCAGCACGCTCTCGTCTGCGGAGCGAGTAAAGGACTCGGTTATGCATGCGCCGAAGCGCTCGCGCGCGAAGGTGCGCGGGTCACGCTGATTGCCCGCAACGAGACGGAACTGAGCGCCGCCGGCCAGCGGCTGCGCGAATCGAGCGGCGCACAGGTGGATGTGATCGCCGCGGATGTGTCGACCGAAGCGGGCCGCGCGCTGATCGTCGAGCGAACCCAAAACGTCGATATCCTGATCAATAACGCGGGCGGCCCGCCGCCCGGTCAGTATGCGGACTGGTCGCACGCGGACTGGCTCGCGGCGCTCGAAGCGAACATGCTGAGCGGCATCTTTCTGATCAAGGCATTTTTGCCGGCGATGCTCGAACGGCGTCACGGCCGCATCGTCAACATCACGTCGGTGACGGTCAAGCAGCCGCAGGCGCTGCTCGGTCTGTCGACCGCGGCGCGCCTGGGCCTGACCGGCTATGTGGCGACCGTCGCGCGCGAAGTCGCCGCGCATGGCGTCACCATCAACAATCTGCTGCCCGGCTATTTCCTGACCGACCGCCTGCGCTCGATGTTCGACAAATGGGACAGTCAGGCCGGCGAAAGCGCGCCGGTGTCCGAGCAGAAGCGCCTGACGATTCCGGCGCAGCGTTTCGGCAGCCCGGCCGAATTCGGCGACGTGTGCGCATTTCTTTGCAGCCGGAGCGCGGGCTATATGACCGCGCAGAACATCCTGCTCGACGGCGGTCTGTATCCCGGCACGTTCTAACGCCGGTCCCGCATCGCCTCCAACCTGATCGATCGTTTCGACCTCCCTATGACCTCGACGAACCGGCAACTCGCTCAAGCGCTCTACGAGCAACACATTGCGCGTACTACTTTCAGCACGCTTCGGCCGGCAGGCCGGGTGCTCGACACCGCCACCGCGTACGACGTGCAGGACGAACTGGTGGCGCTGCTGCGCGATGCGCGCAAGGCGGATGTCGCCGGCTACAAGATCGGGCTCACGTCGAGCGCGATGCAGACGATGTGCGGGATCGACAAACCGGTGTTCGGCCGCATCCTGAGCGACCGCGTGCATCAAAGCGGCGTGCAGGTCGATCTGAAGCAATACGGGCACCTCGGTCTGGAATTCGAAATCGCGGTCAAGCTCGGCAGCGATCTCGTGCCCAGCGGCAAGCCGTTGTCGAGCGCGGAGATCGCCGCGTGCACGGCGGCGATCTGCCCGGCGCTCGAACTGGTCGACGACCGCCATGCGGACTACGGTGCGCTCGATGCGTGCTCGCTGATCGCCGACAACTCGTGGAATGCCGGCGTCGTGCTCGGCGACTGGCAAGCGCTGCCCGGCGACATGGCCGTGCGACAGGCGCGGGTGTTTTCGCAAGACCCGGCGGTCGAAACCGGCGCGGTCGATTATCGGCATGTGCTCGCGTCGGTCGGCTGGTTGGCGCAGGAACTGGCGTCTCGCGGCCTGCATCTGCGCGCGGGCGAGATCGTGATGACCGGCAGCGTGGTGCGCACCCGCTTTCCGGTCGCAGGCGAAATCTGGAATTACGAAGTGGACGGTCTGGGAACGATCGGTGTTAGCTGCGCGTAACCCCGCGCGCGCCGCATCGTCGCGATACCGGCTAACGGCCGCTTTCAATTTATCGAGCTTCAAGGAGGAGACGCAGTGAAACTGAATCGATTGGCCGCCGTGACGGCCCTGTGCTTCGCGGCAGCGAGCACGTCCGGCTATGCCCAGGTCAGCGTCAAGATCGGCGTGGTCGGCCCGTTGACCGGCTCCGGTGCCAGCTATGGCAAGGACATGGAAAACGGCGTGAAGATCGCGATCGAAGAAGCGAACGCGCAAAAGATCAAGCTCGGCGGCAAGGTCGTGCAATTCGCGCCCGAGTACATGGACGACCAGGGCGACCCGCGCACCGGCGTGCAGGTCGCGCAACGGCTGGTCGACGAGAACGTGAGCGCGGTGATCGGCCACGTCAATTCCGGCACCACCATTCCGGCCTCGAAGATCTATGCGAGCGCCGGCATTCCGATGATCACCCCCGCCGCGTCGAATTCGATCATCACGAAGCAGGGTTTCAACACCGTGTTCAGCGTCGTGCCGACCGACGCGCAAACCGCCGGCAGCGCCGGCACCTACGCGGTGAACTCGCTGAAGGCCAAGCGGATCGCGATCATGGACGATCAGACCGCGTTCGGTCAGGGCGCCGCCGAGGAGTTTCGCAAGGCCGTGCTCGCCGCGCACGGGACCATCGTCGATCAGCAGTACACGAGCGACAAAGCGATGGACTTCAGCGCGCAGCTCACCCACATCAAGAGCGCGAATGCCGACCTGCTGTTCTTCTCCGGACTCGGTCCGCAGATCGCCGGCATCGCGAAGAAGATGAAGCTGCTCGGCATGAACACGCGTCTGATGGGCGGCGGCGGCACCGTCTCCGAGGATTTCATCCAGATCGCGGGCCCGAGCGCCGAGGGCGTGGAAGGTCTCGACTACGGCTTGCCGGTGGCGCGGATGCCGCGCGGACCGGAGTTCGAGAACCGCTACAAGAAGGCTTTCAATACCAACATGCAGGTCTACGCGCCGCTCGGCTACGACGCGACCTGGGCGGTGATCAAGGCGATGCAGGAAGCCAACTCGTCGAAGCCGTCCGACTATCTGCCGAAACTGCGCGCGGTGAAGTACCAGGGCGTGTCCGGGCCGATCGAGTTCGACAGCACCGGCGCGTTGAAGGCCGCGGCGACCACCATCTATCAGGTGCGCGGCGGCAAATGGGAAATCCAGCAGACGGTCGTATCGCAATGAAGGCGGCCGGGCGCTTTTAGGCGTGACTGAGGCGTGACTTAGGCGTGACTTCCGCGTGACGCGCCGCAAGCGTCATGCACACGCGTCACGCGCGGCACGAGCTGCCCGGCTAACCATCTCGATAGATGGCCCACATCCTTCACTCCACCGCGCTGCGCTACTTCGTCGAAGTAGCCAATACCGGCTCGATTGCCGAAGCGTCGCTACGGCTGCACGTTGCGTCGTCGGCGATCAGCCGTCAGATCGCCAAACTCGAATACGAGGTGCACGCGCAGCTGTTCGACCGGCAGTCTCGCGGGATGACGTTGAGCAGCGCGGGCGAGGCGCTGCTTGCCTATGCGCGTCGCAGTCTGCTCGAAGCGGAACAGATCGTGCACGATATCGACGGCGCGCAGAGTTCGCTCGCCAGCGTCGTGAAGCTCGCGTGCTCGGAAGGCTTTGCAAGCGAGTTTCTGCCTTCACTGATTCATCGCTTCAGGCAGATCGATCCGCGCGTGCACTTCGAGTTGTCGGTGACGCGTCCCGCGGATGCGACCCAGCTCGTGCGGACCGGCGACGCCGATCTTGCGCTCACGTTCAGCCTCACGGTTCAGACCGCCGTGAAGATCATCCATGCGTGCCGGGCGCCGGTGTTCGCGCTGATGAATCGCGATCATCCGCTCGCGAAACGCCGGCAACTGTCGCTCGCGGAAATCGCCGAACACCCGCTGCTGCTATCGGAGCCGGGGACGACGATTCGCACGCTTATCGATGTCGCGGCGGGCGCGGAAGGCATCGCGCTGACGCCCGTGTTCGTGACCAACAATAGCCAGGCGCTGTACCGCTACGCGCAGTTGTCCGGCGCGATTACTTTCTCCGGTGCGCTGACGGTGCGCGGCAAGCAGCCCGATGACGCGCTCGTCGCGGTGCCGTTGAAGGGGAAAGTGCAGCAGCGCCGCATCGAAGTGCAAACGATGAGCGGGCGCACGCTGCCAAACGCGGTCCGCGAGTTCGCCGACTTTCTGGTGGCCGAACTCAGGCGCGTGCCGGGTATTGCCCGCGACACACGCCCCGGCGCCGCGAAACACCCCGGAACCTGAACGCGATCGCGACACGGCGCGACGCTGCGGCATGAAGGCCGCTTGCTCAAACGATCCGGTAGAACGACTGCGCGGTCGCGCCGAAAACGCGCGCGTGGTCCGCTTCAGGCACGAGTTCACGCGCGACCCGAAACCAGTCCGGATAGCGGCCATTGCGTTCGAGGATCGGCCAGTCGCTCGCCCACATCAGCCGCCCGGCACCGAATGCGCTCATCAATACGTCGACATACGGCGCGAAGGTCGCGGCGTTCCAATTGGGCGCCGCGCGCGTCGGCAACGCGGAGAGTTTGCAGAACACGTTCGGATGACGCGCAAGCTCGGTCATGCCAGCCTGCCACGCGTTGAAACTGGCGTCGCCCGCATGCCAGTCGCGCACCTCCGGTTTGCCGCAATGATTGATCGCGATCCGCAGCGACGGATGCCGTTCGACGAGTTCGATTAACGCGCGCAGATGGCGCGGCTGGATCAGCGCATCGAAGCTCAGGTCGCGCTGCGCGAGCGCGACGAAGGCGTCGTTCAACTCGGCGCGCAGCATCCAGTTGTCGTCGGCGATGTCCTGGATCATCGGCCGCACGCCGCGAAAGCGTGGATGCTTCGCGAGGCGGTCGAGTTGCTGCGGCGCGTCGCCGGCCGACAAATCCACCCACCCGACCACCGCGCCCAACCACGGATGCTGGTCTGCGAGCGACAACAGAAAGTCCGTTTCCGCGACAGCCGGCGCCGCCTGGATCAACACCGCGCGCTCGATGCCGTGCGCGTCCAGTATCGGCTTGAAATCCGCCGGCTCGTAATCGCGGTATAGAAAACCGGTGTCGGGCGTCAACCAGCCGTAGTCGTTTCGCGCGATACGCCATAGATGGTGGTGTGCGTCGATCAGCATCGCTATTCCTCAATGCCCCGGGGGCGGCTAGTCGAGCGCCGCGTCGCGCGTTTCGCGCAGCAGCGCCATGCCGAGCAGACCGAGCGCGCAGGCCCCGATGATGTAGAACGCCGGCGACAGCGGATTGCCGGTCACCCGCAGCAGCCAGGTGACGACGAATTGCGTGCTGCCGCCGAAGATCGTCGCGGCGATCGCATAGCTGATCGATAGACCGGTGCTGCGCAGCGCTCTCGGAAACGTCTCGGGAATGATCGTGATGACGGCCGCCGCGTGCGAACCGGTCAGCAACGCGAGCAGCGCCGGCACCGCGAACAGCGTCGTCAGCGAATGCCAGCTGTTCAGTACCACGAAGGCCGGATACGCGACCACCAGCAGCAACGCGCACGGCACGATCATCACCACCTTGCGGCCGAAGCGATCCGCGAGCATGCCGCCCGTCAGCGCCGCGACGACCATGCACGCGCCGACCATCATCGTGACGGCAATCGACATCGTCATCGGAAAGTGCAGCAGCGTCAGCGCGTAGCTGGTCATGTAGTTGTTCACATAGACCGTTACGGTGCTCGGAATGATGATCAGCGTGGCGAGCGTCACGCACTTCAGATAGCGTCCCTGCATCGATGCGGTCGCCGCCGCGAAGCTGGGCGCGTTGTCCGCGGACGGCGCTGTCTCGTGCATATTGCGGCGCAGGATCAGCGCGACCGGAATCACCGCGAGTCCGAGCACGAACGGAATCCGCCAGCCCCAGGCCTGCATGCTTTCGGCGGACAACGATGCGGACGCGACCACCCCGATCGTGCCGGCGACCAGCACGGCCAGACCCTGACTGACCACCTGCCAGCTCGCGTAACGCGCGCGCTTTCCCGCGGGCGCGCTTTCGACCAGAAACGACGTGGTAGGCCCGGCCTCGCCGCCCCACGCGAAACCCTGAATGAGCCGCGCGAGCACGATCAGGCTCGGCGCGGCCACACCGATCGATGCATACGGCGGCGCGAACGCGATGATCGCCATCCCCACCGCCATCAGCGCGAGCGTGAGCAGCATCGCCGGCTTGCGGCCGGCCCGGTCCGCATAGCGGCCGATCACGATCCCGCCGAGCGGCCGCGCCAGAAAACCCACGCCGAATGCCGCGACCGACAGCAGTAACGCGCCCAACGCACTATCGGACGGAAAGAACGCTTTACCGATGATCGCCGCGAAGAACGCGTAGACGGTGAAGTCGTAGAACTCGAGCGCGTTGCCGATCACGGCCGCGACCACTGCGCCCCGCGATGCCTGCTGTTTGCTGCCCGCGATGTCGCGGCTCGCCGTCATTGTCTGCATGAGAATCCCGTTGTCGTTCGACTCCCAATCCGCGCAACCTGGCTCAGCAAAGAGACAGTGCAGGAGTTCGGCCGATTTTAGGAAGCCAATTCTCACGTGGCAATTGCCGAGTTTGGCCGGATGCATTGCCGATTCGGCAATGCGCGATAGCGGGATGCCGCAGTCCGAGGTCGAACGGCAGACGTCGGATGCTCCTCATGAAACCACGCGCGAAGCGGCGATCGCTCCGCACCGGTTCACGCCAATTCAAACCAGTTCGTGCGGCCGGACACGGCGAGGCGCCGCAGCTTTTAACTGACTCGCGCGCCGAGCGCCGCGCCCGACTTGGCCGACCGCTTACGGCGACGGACCAGCGCGACCGGCGCGCGCGGAATATCGAGCCACCGGTGCGCGGCGACCCGCACCGCGCGATCGAACGATTCGTCCTCCACCGTGCAATGCTCGTCGACGGTGATCTGCCAGCCGGTGCGCGTGCGCGTGCAACTCACCCGGCCGTCCTCCATCAGATCGGCGTACCAGCGCCACACGCGCGCGTCATCGAGGTTCGCGCGCACCGCCGCGCGCAGACGCGCGAGTTCCAGTTCGTGCATCAGCATGTTCATCAAGTCTCCCCTGTCGTATTGCGCCGACGCCCGGCGCATGCACGCGAATCCGCGCGACTTTTCTTCTTCACCAGCCGAACTTCGCTTCCACGCCGAGATAGTCGGCATTGCGCGCGCCGAGCGCGCGCAGCGAATCGCCGACCTCGAAATGCACCGCTTCGAGCGCGAGCGCGACGTTGTCGCTCACCGCCCAGTCGGCGCGTAGCTGCGCATACATGCCGGTCCAGCGGCTGCCCTTGCCCGCGGTGCCCGGCACGACCGCCATCCCCTGTCCATAGACCGCGTCCGCGGTCGTGTCGCGCCACTGGAAACCGAGCGCGGTGAGCAGCGTCACTTTGGGCGTGACCTTGAAGGTCAGCGACGGCTTCACATGGATCAGGTTGGTGTAGCCCGTATAGCCGGCCAGCGTGAAGTAATAGCCGTTCGGAAACAGCGGATTGAAAGTCTGCAAGCGGCCGTCGCCGGGGTGCCGGTCGCCCGATGCGCCGTCGACCTGCAAGCCGATGCGCGGCGTGCCGGGCAACGACGCGAACGTATAGCCGCCGAGCGCGCCGAACGCCCACGCGTTCACCGAAGACGCGCCGATACTGCCGGTCTGCAACATGCCTTCGACGTCCCAGTCGAACGGCGCCTGCTTGCCCGCGTAGCGCGCGTCGAATACGTCGCGCCGCTCGTTGCCGCCGGCATCGAGAAAGCGCGCGTTATCGCGCTGGTAGCGCGACCAGTACGCGGACAGATCGCCCGGCCCGGTGTTCGCGCGCTCGACGCGCACGCCGCTGAACGTCTGATGGCCGTTCGATACGTCGTCGAAGACTTCGGCGTCGCGGTTCTGCACCGGCTGCGTCAGGTAGCCGATGAAGCGCCATTTGCCGGTCTCGTAGTCGGCCCATAGCGCGTCGAACCCCTGGCGCACGTTCGGGCCGTCGCGCACCGATACGAAGCGTTGCAGGTCGAACGCCATCTGCTGACGGCCGACGCGCGCCTTGAAGGTGCCGCCGCCGACGCCGTAGACGAACGCGACGAACGCCTGTTCGAGATCGAGCGGGTTTTTGTCGACCGGCGTGACGGAGTCCTTACCGAACGGCCGCGCGTCTTCGAGTTGCACGAAGGCCTGCACGTGCTCGCCGAAGCGCGCATCGGCATGGACCTCGGCGCGCTGGATCAGCCAGCTGTCCGCCTGCGCTGCGCCCAGGCCAAAGAGCGGCGTATTGTTCAGCTCGAAGCGCTCGCGCAGGTTCGCGCCGAGCGACAGATACCAGCTCGGGTCGCTCGATAACGGCAGGTACTTCAGCGAATCGAGCGGCTTGCGCGGCACGCACGGATTGGCGAGCACGCCCCAGTTTTCCTGCCAGCGGTTAAAGCCCGGTACGGGGCGCTTCACGTTGCAGGCGGCGTCATCCGCGCTCTCCGCGAATGCCGCCCCCGCATGAATCGCGACGAGCGCGGCAAGCGCCACGCGCGCGTACTTCGTTCGGCGCCCCAACGCGCCAGCGATGCAATTACGCATGCCGTTTACTTCGCGCGCTGATGCAGTTCCGCGACGTAGCCGCCCGGAAACTCGACCATCGCGGTGCGGCCTTCGACGTTCGGCGCCGCTGCGACCAGCACCTTCACACCGGTCGTCTGCGCCTTCGCGAGCGTCGCGTCGAGATCGGCCACGTCGTAGCCGGTGGTCTCGCGGCCATACGGGTAAGGCAGCTTGCCGTCCGTCACGAACACCAGCATGTTGCCGAAGCCCGACTGGATCCGCACGCGGCGGATCGCTTCACCTGTCTTGCCGATTTCCGCGCCGTCCGCATGGCGGCTATCGGACACCACCTTGCCGTGCGAGAAGCGCACGAAGCGTTTGATGAAATTGCCCGCCTCGTACTTCGACACGTACACGCGGTTGTCCGGCACCCGTTCGAGCGGCGCATACGACGGCGCTTTGGTGTGCCAATAAAGCTGCATCGTCAGACCGCCCGGCCACTGGATGATCGCGTCCTTGCCGATCGGGTCGTCGAACGGTTCGACCAGCACGTCGGCGCCGGCCGCGCGCGCGGCGCGCACCGCCTTGTCGATATCGGTCACCAGATAGCCGGTGCGCTCGTTGCCGAACGGGTACGGCACCGGCGTCTCGAACGCGAACACCGACAGCATCCCGACCGGCGTCTGCACGTATTGCGACGCGGTCCTGCTCGGCGTCGGCGTGACCGTGAACACCGCGCGCGGCGACGCCTTGCCGCCGAAGGTCGCGACGAAGCTGTTCACGAACGCGTCGATATCGTTGCCCGACACGTAGACGTGCGTGGTGTCGTATTGCGCGCCGACGGACACGTTCGGCGCCTCCACCGGTTGCGGCGTGTACGAGTACGCGGAGTTGTCCGCGAAGGCGGCGGTGGCCGGCAGCGCTAGCGCAACGGCGACGCTCGCCGCGAGCAGCGAACGGCTAAAAGTAGAGAAGTTCAATGCAGACTCCTTGAGGATCCCCAACGATCCAGAGAAAGAAAAAGAGGTGTTATGCGCGCGATGCGCGCCAGGTCAGCACACCGAGCAGAGCAAGCGGCACCGTCAACGCCCAGAACGAAGCGCTCAGCCAGCCGAGCGCGCCGCCGCCCGCGCCGAGCGCGAACGCGAGCACCGGCGGCAGCGTGCGCACCAGCCGCGCGCCGGCCTCGTGGCGGTCCGTGTGTGCGGTGCCGGGCGCGAGCAGATCGAACGCATCGATCACGGCCTGGGTCACGTTGCCGGTCATCACCGTATTGGCTGCCACGCCGCGCGTCGCGAGCCGCGCGTGCGCGTTCTGCACGCCCATGCCGGCCGCGCCGAGCAGCCCGCATACGATAGTGGCCGGCGCGTTCGGATTGGTGATCGGCAGCGCGGCGACGCCGGCCAGCATGAACGCGACCAGCAACGCGATCTGCAACACGTAGAGGCCGACCGCGCGGGTCCCCTCCGGCCGGCCGCGCAACATGTCGTCGAGCAGCCGCGCGACGACGATGCCGATCACGAACGCCGGGAACGCGAGCAGCTTGATCGATAGCCCGCTGCCCGCGCCCGCGAGCCCCGAGCCGATCAGGATGAAGTTGCCGGTCACGTGCGCGGTGAACAGCCCGTACAGCGCGACGAAGCCGAGCGTATCGACGTAGCCGGCGACGAACGCCAGCAGGCCGTTCTCGCCGAGCAGCGAGTCGAGCACGCGGCCGGCCAGGCTCGTACGCGGGTTCAGTGCTGGTTGTTGCATGGCGCGTCGCTCGTGACTGAGGCGGTCTGCGTGGCGGCGGGCGCGTGCTGCACGTTTGAGGTCTGCGCGTGCGGCGCGCGCAATTGCGCCTGCACGAACGGAATCGCGTGCTCGCCGATCACGATCCCGAGCAGACCGGCCAGCGCAACGAGCGGCGGCGCCGGCGACTGCACGCGCGAGAAGTAATACAGCAGGCCGACCACCAGGCCGGCGCCCAACGAAATCAGATAAGACATGTTGCTTTCTCCATGCGCGGCCGATCGAGCGGCGACGCGCTGTTCAAGTGACCACCGAGCACCGGCCCGCGTCACGCGCGCTCGTCCGGCCACGGCGAGCCCAAAATCTGCCCGCAGAAATTGACGCGGCGGTAATCCGGATCGAGCCGTTCGAGCACATCGGCGCTCTGCGTGCCGACCGTCGTCTGCGGCCGGAACGCGAGTCCGCGTCCGAGTGCGCCGATCAGTTCGTGCCGGTAACCGTTGCCGCGCGGGAACGCGGCAAGCAGCGTCGCGCGCTCGCGCTCCGTATACAGATGCAGGTTCGCGCCGGTCAGATCGGTGCGGACCGCGGCCGCGAGCAGATCGGCGAGCGGCGTCACGCGCGCCGGAATACCCGGCGACGTGTGCAATGCAATCGCGAGCCACGCGTCGTGCTGCAACTGCGGGTTGAGCCCGTAGTGATGCAGCAGATGCCGCGCGGCGTCCGCGCTGTCGAGTTCATAGCGCGCCGCCGAGTGCGAATACGCGGGACTCAAACCCATGTTCGCGTACATCGCGCTCACATACAGCGCATCCGTATCGCAGCTCAGGCCGCCACGGCGCGCCCGCAACATCGCCAGCACGAACACCCGGTTCGCGTGCCCGAGCAGGATCGCGGGGAGCGTCGCGCGCGCGCTTTCGACAGCGGCGGTCGCCACCGGCGTGCGCGGAATCCGCACGCCGGCAACTTCACTGAGCTTGTGCCACGACGCCGTCTGCATAGCTTCCCTTGCGCTGGTTAGTCACGTACGGATGAGGTGGCGCCCGCCGCGCTCATGCCGCCTCGCGCGAGCCGAGCGACCCGCGCGGCCACCGCACGCGATAGCGCCCCGCGCCGCCAATTGCCACGGTGCCGAACAGGATCAGCAGCATCCACGCGAACTGCCCTTGCTCGATGCTCCAGTCCGGATGGACCAGCGCAAGCGCGACCACGCAGACGACGAGAATCGGCAGCGCGGCGAGCCGCGTGAACACACCGGCGATCATCAGCAGCGGACACACGACCTCCGCGAAAATCGCGAAGCCGAGCGTGAACGCGGCGCCCAGATGCAGCGGGTCCTCGATCGCGCTCAACTGCGCATGCACATGCAGCAGCTTCGGCAAGCCGTGCACGATCAGCACGAGCAGGCTCGCGCTCACGCGCAGGAACAGCAGCGCGAAGTCGGCGGCGGTGGCGTCGATGCGTTTCATCGTGGCGCGCTCCCGTTCAGAACGCGAAGCAGCTGCAACCGAGCGCGCCCCAGAACCCGTTCGAGTCCGAGGCCGGCACGTTGCTGCGCCACGCCCAGCCGTGCGCGTGCTGATGGATCCCGCACAGGTTCAAGCACGCATCGCTGCACGACTGCGCGGGCACCGCCGCCGCGTTCAACGCCGACGCCGGCACCGGCTTGTAGCGCGCGTACCCGCCGAACTCGGCGACCGGCGACCACGTCGGACTGACCGGCAGCGCGGGCGGGCTCAGTGCATCGAACTCGGCTTCCGCATACACGATGCGTCCGCCGACCACGGTCAGCACCGAGTTCAGATGCTTGATGTCGTCTTCGTCGATCGTGAAGAAGTCGTCGCTGAGCACCGCGAAGTCCGCGAACTGGCCGGGCACCAGCGCGCCCTTCTTCGCTTCGTCGTTCGAGAACCATGCGCTGCCCACCGTATAGCGGCGCAGCGCTTCCATCCGTTCGAGCCGGTCGCGTTGCGCATACATCGGCGTGCCGCCGACCGTGCGCCCCGACACCAGCCAGTACAGCGACACGAACGGGTTGTAGCTGGCGACCCGGGTCGCGTCGGTGCCCGCGCCGACCGGCAGGCCGGCGGCCAGCATCTTGCGCACCGGCGGCGTTTGCGCGGCGGCTTCGGCGCCGTAGCGCGCGATGAAGTATTCGCCCTGATACGCCATCCGGTGCTGCACGGCGATCCCGCCGCCGAGCGCCGCGATCCGTTCGATGTTGCGATCCGAGATCGTCTCGCAGTGGTCGAAGAACCAGCGCAGCCCGTTGAACGGCGTGTCGGCGTTCACGCGCTCGAACACGTCGAGGAAGCGGCTGATCGATTCGTCGTAGGTTGCGTGCAGGCGCCACGGCCAGCGGTTTTGCACCAAGAGGCGCACCACGCCTTCCAGCTCTTTCTCCATCTCTTCGGGCAGATCGGGGCGCGGCTCCAGGAAGTCCTCGAAGTCGGCCGCCGAAAACACCAGCATCTCGCCCGCGCCGTTGACCTTCAGGAAGTCGTCGCCGTCGCCGGGACGGGTCGCCTTCACCCACCTCGCGAAGTCCTCGATCTCGCGCTTCGCGTTCTGCGTGAACAGGTTGTACGCGATGCGGATCGTCAGCTGCTCGCGGCGCGCGAGTTCCATGATCACCGCGTAGTCGTCCGGGTACGCCTGGTAGCCGCCGCCCGCGTCGATCGCGCTGGTCACCCCTAACCGGTTCAGCTCGCGCATGAACTGGCGCGACGAATTCATCTGGTCGTCGAGCGGCAGCTTCGGGCCCTTCGCGAGCGTTGCATACAGCAGCCCGGCGTTCGGCCGCGCGATCAGCATGCCGGTCGGATTGCCGCGCCGGTCGCGCTGGATTTCGCCTCCCGGCGGATTGGGCGTGTCGCGCGTATAGCCGACCGCGCGCAGCGCCGCCGCGTTCAGCAGCGCGCTGTCATACAGGTGCAGGATGAACACCGGCGTATCCGGTGCGATCGCATTGATTTCTTCGAGCGTGGGACCGCGCTTCTCGACGAACTGGAATTCGTTCCAGCCGCCGACCACCCGCACCCATTGCGGCGCCGGCGTGCGCGCGACCTGCTCGCGCAGCATCCGCAGCGCGTCGTGCAGCGACGGCACGCCGTCCCAGCGCAATTCCATATTGAAGTTCAGGCCGCCGCGGATCACATGCAGGTGCGAGTCGTTCAGCCCCGGGATCACGGTGCGGCCATTCAGGTCGATGCGACGCGCGTCGTCGCGCGCCCATTGCATCACGTCGCGCTCGTTGCCGGACGCGACGATCTTGCCGTCGGCCACCGCGAGCGCCGTTACGAACGAGCGGCGCTCGTCCTGGGTCGCGATCTTGCCGTTATAGATCACCAGGTCGGCGATACGCTGAGGTTGATCGGATGCGCTCATCGACGCTCTCCTGTGTCTGTGAATCGATTGATTAGTAGGGCGAAGCGCGCGCGGCACGGGTAGCGTGCCGCGCGCCGGATCATGCGGGTATTAGCCCGCCTCGCTCGCGTGTTCGCCGAGGATCTGCTTCGCGTAGCGCACGCCGATGCCGTACGCGCTATGCGCCTTGAAGATGTCCATGCAGCCGTCGTAGGTCTCGCCGCGCGCCCAGTCGCGTTGCAGTTCGCACATGAACTGCAGCGAGTTCATCGGCACCGCGCCGGCCTGCACGATGCGCTGTACCGCGCGCTCGTGCGCCTCTTCGGTGATGTCGCCGCACGCGTCGGTCGGCACGTAGATTTCGAAGCCTTCGGCCAGCATCTGGATGGTCGGGAACGTCACGCACACTTCGGTCCACAGACCGGCGATCACGATCTTCTTGCGGCCGGTCGCCTTGATCGCCTCGCGAAAGCCCGCGTCTTCCCACGAGTTCATCGACGTGCGGTCGATCGGTTTGATCTCCGGAAACACCGACTGCACTTCCGGCAGCAGGTGGCCGCTGAACGAATCGGCGGCGATGGTCGTGAGGATGGTCGGCACCTTGAAGAGCTTCGCGGCCTTCGCGAGGATCTGCACGTTGTGCAGAACCGTGGTGCGCTCGTGCGAGTGCGTGCCGAAGAACATCTGCGGCTGGTGGTCGATCAGCGCGAGCGCGCAGGTGTCGGGAGTCAGCAGTTCAAAAGCCATTAACGGCTCCAGTTGAATGAGTGAACGGATAAAAGATCGTTGCAGCAGGGAATTCATCGCGACTTTCCAAACAGGCTTCGCGAAGGCGCTCACTTTAGGGAGCCGGCGCCTGAAAGTCCTTTGGAAAGCCTGAAGTTTTCTGATGAAGTTCTGACATGCCCGGCGTCGCGTGACGCGGGATTGAATTCGTGCCGCGACGGCGGCGCGAATTCAGGGCAACGGTGCTGCGAAGAAACTCGCTTGCCGGCGGCGACGCCAGAAGCGTCGGTATCAGGTGTTAGCCCTTCAGGAACGCGAGCAGATCCGCGTTGACCTTATCGACGTGCGTGCTGCACATACCGTGCGGCGCGCCCGCGTAGACCTTCAGCGTCGCGTTCCTGACGATCTTCGCGGACAGCTTCGCGGAGTTGTCGATCGGCACGATCTGGTCGTCGTCGCCGTGCAGGATCAGCGTCGGCACGCTGATCTTTTTCAGGTCTTCGGTGTAGTCGACTTCCGAGAACTGCTTGATGCACTCGTACTGGCCTTTGATCGAACCGGCCATCCCCTGGCGCCAGAAGTCCTGCACGAGGCCTTGCGAGACCTTCGCGTCCGGGCGGTTGAAGCCGTAGAACGGCGTCGCGAGATCGAGGTAGAACTGCGAGCGGTTCGCGGCGACGCCGTCGCGGATGCCGTCGAACACCGACATCGGCACACCGGTCGGGTTGCCGGCCGTCTTCAGCATCAGCGGCGGCACCGCGCCGATCAGCACTGCCTTGGCGACGCGCTTCTCGCCATGACGGCCGATGTAATGCGCGACTTCACCGCCGCCGGTCGAATGGCCGACCAGCATCGCGCCCTTCACGTCGAGCGCGTCGAGCACCGCGGCGAGGTCGTCCGCGTAGGTGTCCATGTCGTTGCCCGCGGACGGCTGGCCCGAGCGGCCGTGGCCGCGGCGGTCGTGTGCGATCACCCGGTAGCCCTGATTGACGAGGAACAGCATCTGCGCGTCCCACGCGTCGGCCGACAGCGGCCAGCCGTGCGAGAACACCACCGGCGTGCCGGTGCCCCAGTCCTTGTAATAGATCTGCGTGCCGTCTTTCGCGCTCACATAACCGCCGCCGTTATGGTGGCCGGTACCGTGCGCCTTCGCGTTCGCGCCGGCCGTGGTGGCTGCGCCGGCCGGCAGGCTCGACATCGCCGCCACCGCGCCGGCCACGCCCGCGCTGGCGGACAGGAGGCGCCGGCGCGCGGCGAAATTGGTTTGCGTCGTGGTTTGCTGCGTAGTCATGGTTCTCTCCGTCGTTGCCTCGCCGCGGTAGCGCCGCGCGAGGTCGCTGCTGATGAGCGATTAGTCTGATAGCGATGGGCGGGACGGACCGCAACGCTGCCGGCGGTCCGCCATTCGATTTCGCCCGCGCAGTCTAGCGACGGAGAAAAACCAAGTCCTTTGGGAAATCTGAATAAATCTGAAAGCGCGCTTAAATAGTTGAGCGCTGCCGCTAAGTGGCGTTGGAGGTGGCGTCGAACGCGGTGTCGCGGCTGTCGGCGGCGACGAACTCCGGCGTCGCCAGTTCGCGCCGCAACGCGGCCAGTTGCGCCGCTTCGGGCAGACGCGCGTGCTCGCCGTCGCCGGCATGCTGCGCGTCGAAGCGGGTCAACGACGCGAGCAGTTCGGCGGCCTCGCGCCGCGCGCCGTCCTGCGCCAACGACGCGGCGAGATCCAGCGCGGCGCGCAACTCGAACAGCCATGCCTGTTGCTCGCGCGCCAGTTCGAGCGCCTGCGCGAGCTTGCGATGGCCGGTGCCGAGCAGACGCGCGCGCGACGGCTCGCCGGCGGCGTACCCGCTCCGCGCGCGGGCGACGTCGATTGCACCGCTCACGCGCATCAGTTCCGCGTCGAACGCATGGTCGCCGCGCGCGTTGCCCTGGCGCTGCGCGTCTTCGATCCGCGCGAACGCTTCGTCGAGCCGCCCTTCTGCAATCAGCGCCTGCGCCAGACTCAGGATCAGCGGGATCGTCAGCCGGCGGAAGTTGCGGGCCTCCAGCCGGGCGAGACCCGCTTCGATCTGCGCGATTCCTTCGGCGCGGCGTCCCGCGGCCAGCGCCAGTCGACCGGCGAGGCAGTCGCCGTAGTCCTGCCAGCCGTCGAAGCGATTGAGCGCGGCTTGCGAGCGCAACAGGCCCAGATGACGCGCCGCGAGCTCCGACTCGCCGCAGGCCAGCGCGACCGGCACCGCGACGACCGCGAGCAGATGGCACAGCGACGGCTCCAGCAGGTCCGGGCGCACGAGGTTGATGCCGCGCTCGATCAGCGCCAGCGCGAACGCGGTTTCACCCTGCATCCACACGATGCGGGCCAGCGTGCCGGTGCCGAAGATGCGCGGGTCGATCGCCAGTTCGGTATCCGCGCGGCTTTGCGGCGCGGTCGTGTCGAGCGCCGCCAGCGTGCGCTCGAGCCGCTCGCGCGCCTGCGCGTGTTCGCCGAAACAATGCAGCGACGCCGCCAGCGTCGCGCTCGCACAGAGTTTTTGCCACGCGGAGCCGCTGCTCAGCGCGCGCGACTCGAAGCGGGTCGCGAAGCGCAGCGACGCGTGAATGTCGCCGGCGGTCATCGCCGCGTTCCACAGCCCCCACATCGCGCGGGCCTCGAAGGCCGCGTCGCCGCTCGCGACCGCGCGCGCCTGAACCCGCCGCCACAGCGCGGCGGCGTCCGCGGCGGCGCCGTCGGTCATCAGCAGCGCGGCCGCGTATGCGGAGCACACGCGCATCTCGCAGGTCGCGTCGACGCTGCCGTGCGGCAACGCATCGAGCGTTTCGAGCGCGCGTTGCGCGCGTTCGCGGCATTCGTGCACCAGCGACGCATCGAGCAGGCGGCCGACCAGCGAGCCCGCCAGCGCCACCCCGAGCGTCGCGTCGCCTTGCGCCGAAAACGCCCAGTCCCACGCGCTGCGGGCGGCGTCGAGCGGCGCGTCGGCGCCGCCCGCTTGCCCGCGGTGCGGGACCAGCGCCGAACGGTCTTCGATCTGTCGTTGCAGATAGCGCAGATGACGCTGCGCGACCCGTTGCAGCTCGCCCTCGTCGCGCAGCTTTTCCATCGCATACGCGCGGGTCGATTCGGTGAGCCGGTACAGCGCGATCGCGCCATGAAACTCGACCGTCAGCAGCGATTTCGCGGCCAGCTCGCCGAGCGCGGCGATCGTCGACGCGATCGGCACGCCCGGTTCGATCGCCACCGCGCACACCGCGTCGAACGCGAAGCTGCCGGCGAAGAACGCCAGGCTGCGAAACAGCGTCTTCGCGTTCGCATCGAGCAGCGTGTAGCTCCAGTCGAACGTGGCCCGCAAGGTCTGGTGGCGCGGCAGCGCCAGCCGCAAGCCGCCGCTCAGCAGATCGAGGCGGTCGTCCAGCCGCGCGGCGACGCCGTCGATGCCGAGCGTCGCGACCCGCGCCGCCGCCAGTTCGATCGCGAGCGGCAAGCCCTCCAGGCGCCGGCAGATTTCGCTGACCGCGCGCACGCTGGCCGCGTCCGTCGCGCAGGCCGGCGCGAGATCGCGCGCCCGCTGCAGGAACAGCTGCACCGCGCCGCGCGCGCGCATCGTTTCGAGCGGCTCGTCGGCGGCCGGCACGTCGAGCGGCTCGACCCGGTACACGGTCTCCGCGCGGATCGTCAGCGGCTCGCGGCTGGTCACGAGCACCCGCAGCCAACGCGCGTGCGCGACCAGCGCTTCGACCACTTCCGCGACCTCGCCGACCACCTGCTCGGCGTTGTCGAGCACCAGCAACACGCCATCGGGCGACATCTTCGCGAGCAGCGCGCACGGGTCCTGCATCACGTCGGCTGGGGTCGCCTGCAACGCCAGCGCGAGCGTGGCCAGCACCGACGCGCGCGAACTGGCGGACGCCAGCTCGACGAAACAGACCGTGCGCCCGAAACGCTGCTGCACGGCCTCGGCGACACACAGCGCGAGCGCGGTCTTGCCGATCCCGCCGGCGCCCACCAGCGTGACGACGGCCGACTGCGCGAGCTTGGCCACCACGTTCTCGACGTCGTGCGCGCGGCCGACCAGCACCGGCGCGCGGCCGGGCAGCCGGGTGGCGAGCGCGGCCGGCGCCGCCGCCGGCAACTGCGGCAGCAGGATATAACCGCGCCCCGACACCGTCTTGATCAGTTCGCGATCCGCCTCCAGCGCCTTGCGCAGCGCCGCGATATGCACCTGCAGGCGGTTTTCCTCGACGATCTGGTCGGGCCACACCGAGTCGATCAGCTCGTCCTTGCTCACGATCGAACCGTTGGCGCGAAACAGCACTTCCAGAATGTCGAATGCGCGCGCGCTGATGCGCAGCGGCAAGCCTTGACGCAGAATCTCACGCTGCTCGAAGTTGACGAGCAAGGCGCCAATTTTGATCATGGATGCTTCCTTGGGTCGCCGGACGGTGCGGCGCGATGACTGCGGATGCGGACGGGTCGACCGGGGCGTCGACGGGAGGATGGCCGAATTGTAAGGGTCATTTAACATTTCAGTCTTGCCTAAAAATACTCTTCGCAGCGCGGCGGTTAACAACCAATACGCAACCAACCCGCAACCCGAACGGCACGTCCCAGCCTTACGTGCGCCTTATTGCTGTGGTAACTTCCTGCGCGTCAAATTTCGGCTCACGTGCCGTCACGACCTATCGCCACGATGTCGCGACGAAGTCCGACGAAAACAGCTCGCTCACCATGCTCGACATTCAAAACCACCTTGCAGCCGCGGCGGCAACCCGCAAAGACTCGCTCGGCTGTGTCGCGAACCGGCTGCGCAAGGATCTCGAACTCGACGCGGGCGAGTTCATCGTGTATCGCAAATGCACGCTGACCGACGCGCCCAGCACGGTCGCCACCCCTGCGTCCGGGCGCGGCTTTCTGCTCGGCGTGGCGCTCGACGGCGGACACCGGCGGCAGATTTTCAACGGCAGACACGGGTCGCTGCATCGCTTCGACAAGGACGCGATCTATCTGCGCGATTTCGCCGACGACTATCGCGCCGAGATGCAAAGCGGCTTCGATTTCATGCTGGTCGAACTGTCGCGCGAGTTCGTCGCGAATGCGAGCGCCGAGCGCGGCGGCCCCGCTATCACGAGTTTCGATGTGAAGCCCGCGACCCGCGATCCGATTCTCGGCCACCTCGCGCAAGTGCTCGCGCTCACGCTCGACGCACGCCACGAAGCGAGCCCGCTGTTCGTCGAACAGGTCGGTCTCGCGATCGGCGCGCATCTGTTCGAGCATTACGGACACGCGCCGTCGCGAGCGGGCAAGACTACGCGCAGTCTGTCGCCGCAGCAGCAGGCGCGCGCGACCGAGATGCTGCTCGCCAGCATTCAGACCCGCGCGAGCATCGAAGATATCGCCCGCGAATGCCAGCTTTCGCGCGCGTATTTCATTCGCGCGTTCAAGGCGGCGATGCATCGCACGCCGTACCAGTGGCTGCTCGAACGGCGCATCGAACGGGCGCGCGATCTGCTCGGCGGCACGCAACGCCCGATCACCGATATCGCGGTCGCCTGCGGCTTTGCCGATCAGAGCCATTTCACGCGGGTGTTTTCCCAGATGGTGGGCGCGCCGCCGGCAACCTGGCGCCGCCAGGCCGCGCGTTAATACCGCCGGCGGTTCGCGCCGGAGCACTTTCCGTCAAAACAGCAGCCCGCCGACAGCGGCGACAGCGGCAACCTGCGCCCCCGGGTGCGCGGCTTGCTCGCGTGGTGGCCCGCGCCGCCGCCCGCCTCCCGCCTCCGCGTCGATCTCTATACTCCCGCCCAGTATTGACCTATACTGCCCGGCAGTATCCCCTATCGATCCCGTCATGCCTCATTCCCCCGAAGAAAAGAAGCGCGTCCTCACGCGCGTGCGCCGGGTTCGCGGTCAGCTCGACGCGCTCGAACGCGCGCTGGAAGAAGGCGCCGACTGCGCGCCGGTGCTGCAGCAACTGGCGGCGATCCGCGGGGCGATCAACGGCGTGATGGCCGGCGTGCTCGAAAGTCATCTGCGCGAAGAGTTCGCGCACCTGGCGGGAACCTCGCAGACCTCGGCCGGATCGATCGATGATGTGGTGAGCCTCGTTCGAACCTATCTGCGTTAGCCCGGTGCGGGCCCGCCCGCGCTCCGCTAGCCGAACCCACTTGTTAACAGGACTACTATGAAATCGCGTGCTGCTGTTGCGTTTGCGCCGGGCAAACCCCTCGAGATCGTCGAGATCGACGTCGAACCGCCGCGCAAGGGCGAAGTGCTGGTGAAGATCACCCACACCGGCGTGTGCCATACCGATGCGTTCACGCTGTCGGGCGACGACCCCGAAGGCCTGTTCCCGGTCGTGCTCGGCCATGAAGGCGCGGGTATCGTCGTCGAAGTGGGCGAAGGCGTGACCAGCGTGAAGCCCGGCGACCACGTCATTCCTCTCTACACCGCCGAATGCGGCGAGTGCCTGTTCTGCAAGAGCGGCAAGACCAATCTGTGCGTGTCGGTGCGCGCGACCCAGGGCAAGGGCGTGATGCCCGACGGCACCACGCGCTTCAGCTACAACGGCCAGCCGCTCTATCACTACATGGGCTGCTCGACGTTCAGCGAATACACGGTGGGGGCCGAAGTGTCGCTCGCGAAGATCAATCCGCAGGCCAATCCCGAGCAGGTGTGCCTGCTCGGTTGCGGCGTGACCACGGGTCTGGGCGCGGTGAAAAACACCGCCAAGGTGCAGGAAGGCGATACGGTCGCCGTATTCGGTCTCGGCGGCATCGGCCTCGCGGTGATCCAGGGCGCGAAGCTCGCGAAGGCGGGCCGCATCATCGCGGTCGATACCAACCCGGGCAAGTTCGATCTGGCGCGCGCGTTCGGCGCGACCGACTGCGTGAATCCGAAGGATCACGAAAAGCCGATCCAGCAGGTGATCGTCGAGATGACCACGTGGGGCGTCGACCACAGCTTCGAATGCATCGGCAACGTCAACGTGATGCGCGCGGCGCTCGAATGCGCGCACCGCGGCTGGGGTCAGTCGGTCGTGATCGGCGTGGCCGGCGCGGGTCAGGAAATCTCCACGCGGCCGTTCCAGCTGGTGACCGGGCGCCGCTGGCTCGGCACCGCGTTCGGTGGCGTGAAGGGCCGCTCGCAGTTGCCGGGCATGGTCGAAGAGGCGATGGAAGGCAAGATCCAGCTCGCGCCGTTCGTCACCCACACGAAGGCGCTCGACGGGATCAACGAAGCGTTCGACCTGATGCACGAAGGCAAGTCGATCCGCACCGTCGTGCATTACTGATCCGCTGCGTCGTTGAACCAACCGCACCGACCAGGAGGCGTTAAGACTTATGGAGCGCATTGAACGACACGTCAGCCACGGCGGCAGCCAGGAGGTGTGGAAGCACACCTCGGCGAGCGTCGGCGGCGAGATGAAATTCGGCATTTTTCTGCCCGAGGCCGCGCTGCGCGGGCAGAAATGTCCGGTGCTGTACTGGCTGTCGGGGCTCACCTGCACCGAACAGAACTTCATCACCAAGGCCGGCGCGCAGCGTTACGCGGCCGAACACGGCGTCATCGTCGTCGCGCCGGACACCAGTCCGCGCGGCAGCGAGGTCGCCGATTCGCCGGACTACGATCTGGGCCAGGGCGCGGGCTTTTATGTGAACGCGACACGCGAGCCGTGGGCGAAGCACTTCCGCATGTACGACTACGTGGTGTCCGAACTGCCGGCGCTCGTCGAAGCCAATTTCCCGGCCAGCGACGCGCGCTCGATCAGCGGTCACTCGATGGGCGGCCACGGCGCGCTGGTGATCGCGCTGCGCAATCCGGGCCGTTATCGCAGCGTGTCGGCGTTCTCGCCGATCGTCGCGCCGAGCCAGGTGCCGTGGGGCGAGAAGGCGCTCGGCGCGTATCTCGGCGACGAGCGCGACGCGTGGAAGCAATACGACGCGGTCGAACTGGTCGGCAGCGCGAGCGAGAAGCTGCCGCTGCTCGTCGAACAGGGCGGCGGCGACGAATTCCTCGCGAAGCAACTGCGGCCGGAACTGCTGCAGGACGCTTGCGCGAAGGCCGGGCATCCGTTGCAACTGAAACTGCGCGACGGCTACGACCATAGCTATTACTTCATCGCCAGCTTTATCGGCGAACACTTCGCGTTTCACGCCAAAGCGCTGGCCTGATAACGCGCGCCCGGCTTGCGCCTGTTACGGCGAGCCGGGCCCGATAATTGCAGCGCGTCGCCCACAGGAGGAGCCATGGGCGACGACAAACTACTCGATCCGGAAAGCGCGGTCAGCGATCCGGTGTCCCGGTCGTGGATCCGGCGCCTCGGCCCGGGCCTCGTCACCGGCGCGGCGGACGACGACCCTTCCGGCATCGGCACCTATTCGCAGGCGGGCGCGCAGTTCGGCTTCAACCTGCTGTGGACGCTGCTGCTGACCTATCCGCTGATGAGCGCGATCCAGCTGGTGAGCGCGCGGATCGGCCGGGTGACCGGCAAGGGTCTCGCGTCGAACATGCTCGCGCACTATCCGCGCTGGCTGCTCTACAGCGCGGTCGTGCTGCTGGTGCTCGCCAACGTCATCAATATCGCGGCCGACCTGTCGGCGATGGGCGCAGCCTTTGGCTTGCTGGTGCCCGGCCCCGAGCATTTCTACGTGGTCGTGCTCGGCGTTTTTTCCGTCGTGCTGCAGATCTTCGTCCCTTACGAACGCTATGCGCGCTTTCTGAAGTGGGCGGCGCTGGTGCTGCTCGCCTATGTCGCGGTCGCGCTGATCGTGCCGATCCAGTGGCGCGATGTCGCGCATGCGATCGTGTTTCCGCGCATCTCGCTGACTCCGGCCTATCTGACGACCGTCACCGCGGTGCTCGGCACCACCATCAGTCCGTATCTGTTCTTCTGGCAGGCGTCGCAGGAAATCGAGGAGATGCGCGCGAAGCCGGACCAGGGACCATTGCGCCGCGTGCCGCACCAGGCGCCCGCGCAGTTGCGGCGGATCAGCTTCGATACGTGGGTGGGGATGGGCGTGTCGAGCGTGATCGCGTTTTTCATCATGCTGACCGCGGGCGCGACGCTGCATCTGCATCACATCGAGGTGAAGACCTCGGCCGACGCGGCGCGCGCGCTCGAACCGTTCGCCGGGCGCTTTGCGTACGCGCTGTTCGCGGTCGGCATCATCGGCACCGGTTTGCTCGCGCTGCCGGTGCTGGCCGGCTCGGCCGCGTATGCGGCGGCGGGGAGTTTTCGCTGGCGCAATTCGCTCGCGCTGCATCTGACGCTCGCGCGCGAGTTCTATGCGGTGATCGCGCTGGCGATCGTCGGCGGCGTGGCGATCACCTTCATGCACTTCGATCCGATCCGCGCGCTGTACTGGAGCGCGGTGATCAACGGCGTGGCCGCGGTGCCGATCATGGTGATCATCATGCTGATGGCGCGCAGCCGCCGGGTAATGGGCGAGTTCGCGATCCGGGGCGCGCTCGCGTGGGGCGGGTGGGCGGCGACGGTCGCGATGACGGTTGCGGCGGTGG
>NZ_MSDV01000051.1 GCF_001931485.1 Burkholderia sp. SRS-W-2-2016
TGACGATGATTAATCCGTCTTTCGACAGACAAACCTTCCTCTAATACTGTGTGAGGCTTTTGATACTTTTGCTATACGGCGATTCCTAAGAACCACCGCTGCATTCCGCATCAAGTGCCCACACTTATCGGCTGTTAATTTTTAAAGATCGATTCGCTTACTTCGTAGCGCCTTGGCGCTGCTTCGTTTGCGTTGCTGCATCAGCAGCAGAGAAACGAGATTATGGAGGCTCTTTCTCGTTTCGTCAACACCCTTTTTGCTTTCACTTAAAAAATCTTGCAGCTCACTTCCGGGTTGCGTTCAGCACCGCCTCGATAGAGACCGCATCCCCCATCGCCGCATAGCCGGCGTCGCTCGGATGGATGTGATCTCCGCTATCGAAGGCGTGCTGCAGACGATCCGGCTGTGCATGGTCCCGAAGCGCAGCGTCGAAGTCGACGACGCCATCGAAAGCACGGCTGGTCCGAATCCACTGATTGACCGCGAGCCGGATATTTTCCCGCTCCGGCGGCAGCGATGCCGGCGTCAGCGTCGCGCCGAACACCTTCACGCCCGCGTGCCGCGCAGCGGCGATCACCCGCTGGTAGCCACCGATCAGGTCGGCAGCCGTCACCGACGTATGCGGAAAGTCGCAGTCGAGCCCGCTATGGGCCGGCATCGCCGCGAAGTTGATGTCATTGATGCCGATCAGCAGAACGACGGCTTTCACGCCCGGACGCCGCAACACGTCGCGATCGAAGCGGCTCACGAGCGCATCGCCATAACAAGGCGAGTCGCTCAGCAGCCGGTTGCCGCTGATCCCTAGATTGACGATCGCGACCGGTTGCCCGCCGCTCGCATCCAACCGCCGCGCCAATGCGTCCGGCCAGCGGCGGTTCCGGTTCAGACTGGAACGCATCCCATCGGTGATCGAATCGCCGATCGCGGCAACGGTCGCCGCCGGCGCGGACGCATCCACCGACAAGCCGGTCACCCACACATATTGCGTAAAGCGGCCGCGAAACGCCGCGGCGGAAGCGTCGGCCGCATGATTGCCGGGCGCCGACACGTAATTCACCTGATTGGACACACGGTGCCAGGCGGCCATCCGCTGCTCCGGCCCCATGAACGCGCTGATTGCGTACGGAGTGCCCTCGACGATATCGACCGCGACCGGATCACTGTCCAGCTCGCCGCCCGGCGGAATACTGACCGCGCCGCGTCCACCAAACGTCACGCGGATTCCACCGCCCTCCACCGCCGCAGCGCCGCCCGCCGAGCGCGCGATGCGCAGATCCTCGATCACGAGCGGCGTCTTGCCGTACGCATTGCTCAGGTGAATGCGCGCACTTTTTCCGGACAGCGTCGGATAAACGATCTGCCGAACCGTCCGTCCGGCAACTTCGGGCGCGCGATACAGCGGCGGCAGGTCGGCTCGCTGAGGAATCGGTTGCAGCGCGGTCGCCCACGCCGACACCCAGTGCCCGGGCGTCTCCGCGGCGACAGCGCTCGACGAAACCGCTAATGGAACAAATTGGACAAGCAGCGCGGCGCCGCAGGCGGCAGCCAGGTGACGGAGAGTCATTCGGATGGATCGGTGCGAGGCGAAACGCGCATTGTGCCCGATCGCGACGGTCCCCGCGGGCAGTGGCGAGCGATCCGCCTCACCCGGGGGAACAGCGCGTTCACGCCGCGCGAGTTCAAGCCTTCTGCTGGCTCATGATCTTGAGCGCGACCGCCTCGGCCACCTCGATCCCGTCGATCGCCGCGGAGTAAATCCCGCCGGCATATCCGGCACCTTCACCCGCCGGATACAGCCCTTCGACGTTCACGCTCTGGTAATCGTCGCCGCGACGCACGCGAATCGGCGACGACGTTCGAGTTTCGACACCCGTCAGCACCGCGTCATGCATCGCAAAGCCGGCGATCTTCTTTTCCATCTGCGGCAACGCTTCGCGAATCGCCTCGATCGCATAGTCGGGCAGCGCGGTACTGAGGTCAGTCGGCCGCACGCCCGGTTTATACGACGGCACCACCGAACCGAGCGACGTGGACGGCCGCCCCGCGATGAAGTCGCCGACCAGCTGCCCCGGCGCCATATAGTTGCCGCCGCCGAGCTCGAACGCCCGCTCTTCCCACTTGCGCTGGAACGCGATGCCCGCCATCGGTCCGCCCGGGTAATCCTCGGGCGTAATGCCGACCACGATGCCCGCGTTCGCATTGCGCTCCGCGCGCGAGTACTGGCTCATCCCGTTCGTGACGACGCGCCCCGGCTCCGACGTGGCCGCGACCACCGTACCGCCCGGACACATACAGAAGCTATACACCGCGCGCCCGTTGCTGCAGTGATGCACCACCTTATAGTCGGCCGCGCCGAGCTGTTTGTGACCGGCAAATTTGCCGAACCGGCTGCGATCGATCACGCCCTGCGGATGCTCGATCCGGAAACCCAGCGAAAACGGCTTCGCTTCCATGTAGACGCCGCGGTCGAACAGCATCTGGAACGTATCGCGCGCGCTGTGGCCGACCGCCAGCACCACATGGTCGGTGCGCAGCGTCTCGCCGGTCGACAGCGTCAGCCCACGCACCTTGCCGTCGTCGATCTCGATATCCTCGACGCGCGTCTCGAAGCGCACCTCGCCGCCGAGTTCGTGAATCTTCGCGCGCATTTTCTCGACCATGCTGACCAGCCGGAACGTGCCGATATGCGGCCGGCTCAGATACAGAATGTCTTCGGGGGCGCCGGCCAGCACGAACTCGTCGAGCACCTTGCGGCCGTAATGCTTCGGATCCTTGATCTGGCTGTACAGCTTGCCGTCCGAGAACGTACCCGCGCCGCCTTCGCCGAACTGCACGTTCGACTCCGGATTGAGCACCGATTTGCGCCACAGCCCGAACGTATCCTTGGTGCGCTCGCGCACGGCCTTGCCGCGCTCGAGGATGATCGGCCGGAAACCCATCTGCGCGAGGATCAGCCCCGCGAACAGCCCGCACGGCCCCATGCCGATCACGACCGGGCGCGGCGTGCTCAACTGCTCGGGAGCGCGGGCGACGAACTTGTAGCTCATGTCGGGCGTCACGCCGCAATGCGGCACGTCGGCGAGCCGCTTGAGCGCGGCCGCTTCATCCGTGACCTCGACATCGACGATGTAAGTCAGCTTGATGTCGGCGCGTTTGCGCGCATCGTGGGCGCGGCGAAACACGGTGTATCGGATGAGCTCGTCGCCGGTCACGCCGAGTTCCGCGAGACGCGCACGGATGGCCGCTTCGAGGGCGCTCTCGGGATGATCGAGCGGGAGTTTGATTTCGCTTAGACGTAACATGAGTACCGGAGATGCAGAAAGGGCCGTCAATCGCGGCCAATTCGCAATTTTATCGGTTAAGCGTCGGAACGGGGCGACGACGGTTGCCTGAACACTGCCCCCGCGCACTATCGAACGTACCGGCTATCTTTAAAAAATTTATTAACCGACCGGTCGGTTGGTTTATACTACGCCGACCCAGACAACTTCGGCAGAGAGCGTCCCCCATGTACACGCAATCCCTCGATATCCCCGGCAATGTCGCCCCGCTCGACGCGGACGCGAATTCGCCGGAGCAGGCCCGCTTCGATGCGGTCATGGCCGCGGACGGCAAGATCGAGCCGCAGGACTGGATGCCCGACGCGTACCGCAAAACGCTGGTCCGGCAGATCTCGCAGCATGCGCATTCGGAAATCGTCGGCATGCTGCCGGAAGGCAACTGGATCACGCGCGCACCGAGCCTGAAGCGCAAGGCGATCCTGATCGCCAAAGTGCAGGACGAAGCAGGCCACGGGCTCTATCTATATAGCGCGGCCGAAACGCTGGGCGTATCGCGCGATCAACTGATCGCCGCGCTGCATGCCGGCAAGGCCAAATATTCGAGCATCTTCAATTACCCGACCCCGACCTGGGCCGACGTCGGCGTGATCGGCTGGCTGGTCGACGGCGCGGCGATCATGAATC
This sequence comes from Burkholderia sp. SRS-W-2-2016, assembly GCF_001931485.1. GTDB lineage: Bacteria > Pseudomonadota > Gammaproteobacteria > Burkholderiales > Burkholderiaceae > Paraburkholderia. The sequence goes on from NZ_MSDV01000051.1 coordinate 3,966, forward strand.
AGATCCCGCTGTGCCGCTGCACGTACGGTCCGTACGCCCGCGCGATGATCCGCATCTGCAAGGAGGAGTCGTTCCATCAGCGCCAAGGCTTCGACGCGCTGCTCGCGATGATGGCCGGCACCGACGCGCAGCGCGAGCTGGTCCAGCAGGCGGTGAATCGCTGGTGGTGGCCGGTGCTGATGATGTTCGGCCCGAGCGACAAGGATTCGGTCCATAGCAACCAGTCGGCGAAATGGGGCATCAAGCGCATTACCAACGACGACCTGCGTCAGAAATTCGTCGACGCGACCGTCGAGCAGGCCAAGGTGCTCGGCGTCACGCTGCCCGACCCCGACCTGAAGTGGAACGAGGCGCGCGGCCACTACGACTACGGCGACATCGACTGGGAAGAGTTCTGGCGCGTGGTCAACGGCGACGGCCCGTGCAACCGCGAGCGCCTCGCGACCCGCGTGAAGGCCCATGACGATGGCGCGTGGGTACGCGAAGCCGCGCTGGCCCACGCCGAAAAGCAGCGCGTGCGCGCGCATCAGCAGGCGGCTTGAGGCTTTAGCGCTGACACAAGCGCATCGACGAATTCACAGGCGCCAGCCCGCTCGACGGCGCGCCGCCTGAACAGCACCGCATATCAGGAGATCAGCAATGAACAAGGAATGGCCGATTTGGGAAGTGTTCGTGCGCAGCAAGCAGGGACTCGACCATAAACACTGCGGCAGCCTGCACGCCGCCGACGCGCCGATGGCGCTGCGCATGGCCCGCGACGTCTACACGCGCCGCCAGGAAGGCGTGAGCATCTGGGTGGTGCCGTCGTCGGCGATCACGGCTTCCGCGCCGGACGAAAAGGCCGAGCTGTTCGAACCGGCGGGCGACAAGATCTATCGCCACCCGACGTTCTACCAGCTCCCCGACGAAGTCAACCACATGTAAGCGCGGCCATGTCCATCACGTCCCAACATCTCCAGTACGTGCTGCGCCTCGCGGATACCGCGCTGATCCTCGGACAGCGCAACACCGAGTGGTGCGGCCACGGCCCGATCCTCGAAGAGGACATCGCGCTGTCGAACATGAGCCTCGACCTGGTCGGCCAGGCGCGCCTGCTATACACGCACGCGGCCGACCTCGAACAGCAGCTCACCGGCAAGCAGCGCAGCGAAGACGACTACGCGTACTTCCGCGCCGAGCGCGAGTTCGCGAACTACACGCTCGTCGAGCTGCCGCACTACGGCCCGCTCGCCGGCACCGCGCAGACCGGGAAGGATTACGCGGTGACGATCGCGCGCAACTTCCTGTACTCGACGTTGATGCTGCATCTGTGGAGCGCGCTCACCGCCTCCACCGACGAACAGCTCGCCGCGATCGCGGCGAAGTCGATCAAGGAAACGCAGTACCACGTGCACCACGCGAGCGAGTGGCTGATCCGTTTCGGCGACGGCACCGACGAATCGCACCGTCGCGCGCAGGCAGCGCTCGACTATCTGATCCCATACACGCGCGAGTTCTTCAGCGCGGACGCGGTGGAAGACGCGATCGCCGCGGCCGGCATCGGCCCGCGCACGGCGGAACTGGAAGCCGCGTGGCTCGCCGACGTGAGCGCCACGCTCGACGAAGCCACGTTGACGTTGCCCGAACCAGTCAAGCACGTGACGACCGGCAAGCATGGCGAGCACTCCGAGCACATGGGTTTCGTGCTCGCCGAGATGCAGAGCCTCGCGCGCCAGCATCCGGGCGCCAACTGGTAAGCACACGATGACGACCTCGACCGCCCCGCATCCCGCCGACGTAGCCGACGCCACGCTCACCCACGCGTGGGCGGTGCTCGAAGCGGTGCCCGATCCGGAGATCCCGGTGGTATCGATCCGCGAGCTCGGCATCCTGCGCGACGTGCGCCGCGCCGCCGACGGCGCGCTCGAAGTCGTGATCACGCCGACCTACTCGGGCTGCCCGGCGATGTCGCAGATCGCTGAAGACATCGGCCTCGCGCTCGATGCCGCGCAGCTCGCGCCGTACCGGATCGCGACCGTGCTCGCGCCGGCGTGGACCACCGACTGGATCACCGCCGACGCCCGCGAAAAGCTGCGCAACTACGGCATCGCGCCGCCCACCGGCAATTGCGCATCGACCGCGCAGCCGCGCGAGCAGGTGATGCGCTTCGTGCCGCGCGCGTTGCCGGCGCCGTCCTGCCCGCGCTGCGGCTCCGCGCACACCGAGCGGCTCGCGCAATTCGGCTCGACCGCCTGCAAGGCCCTGTATCGCTGCCTCGACTGCCGCGAACCCTTCGACTACTTCAAACCGTACTGATATGGCCACCCCGCAATTTCATCCGCTGCGTATCCGCGAAGTGCGTCCCGAAACCGCCGACGCTGTGTCGGTCGCGTTCGAAGTCCCGCCCGAGCTGCGCGACCAGTATCGTTTCACGCAGGGGCAGTTCGTCACGCTGAAGACGCATATCGACGGTGAGGAAACCCGCCGCTCGTATTCGATCTGCGTCGGCGTCACCGACTACGATCGCGACGGCGAGTTGCGCATCGGCATCAAGCGCGTGCGCGGCGGGCGTTTTTCGAACTTCGCGTTCGACACGCTGCAGCCCGGTCACACGATCGACGTGATGACGCCGGACGGACGCTTCTTCACCCATCTGAACGCCGAGCAGGGTCAGCAGTACCTCGCGTTCTCGGGCGGCTCGGGCATCACGCCGGTACTCGCGATCATCAAGACGACGCTCGAAGTCGAGCCGCGCAGCACCTTCACGCTGGTGTACGGCAACCGCAGCGTCGACCAGATCATGTTTGCCGAAGAGCTCGAAGATCTGAAGAATCGCTTCATGAACCGCTTCGTGCTGTATCACGTGCTGTCGGACGATCTGCAGGACGTCGAGCTGTTCAACGGCGTGCTGGATCAGGAAAAGTGCGCGGCATTCCTCGAAAACCTGCTGCCGGCCGACGCGGTCGACGAAGCGTTCATCTGCGGCCCCGCGCCGATGATGGATGCCGCCGAAGCCGCGCTGAAGGCCGCCGGCGTGCCGCCCGCGAAGGTGCACGTCGAGCGTTTCGGTTCGCCGTTGCCGCAGGCGGGCGTGCCGGCGGTCGAAATCACCGAAGACACGCCGGCCGCCGACCTCGAAATCGTGCTCGACGGCAAGCGCCGCAAGCTGCGTCTGCCGTACCAGGGTGTGAGCGTGCTCGACGTCGGACTGCGCGCCGGTCTCGCGCTGCCGTACGCGTGCAAGGGCGGCGTCTGCTGCACCTGCCGCGCGAAGGTGCTCGAAGGCGAAGTGAAGATGGAAAAGAACTACACGCTCGAAGAGCACGAGATCCGCGACGGTTTCGTGCTGACCTGCCAGTGTCATCCGGTCAGCGACAAGGTGGTCGTCAGCTACGACGAACGCTGAGGCGCCGGCATAGCGGGGCAAAGGCGCCGCTTTCGGCCATTTCGCGATCCGCTTACACTAGGGGCCGCTCATCGACCCGGACCTCGGTTCCCGGTCGGCGAGCGGCCTCTTTTCGTTACAGCCGCTAGCGTCACAGCCAGCCTTAGCCAATGAGCACGATTCACCTTACCAACGGCGACGTCGCCGCCGAATCACTGCGCACCGCGCTGACCCAGGCCGGTCGCGACGACCGCGTGCAGGCGTTGCGCGACGATCTCGCGGTCGGCCCGTTACGCGGGGTCGACGACGGCCCGCAGATCCGCGCCGATTTCTGGGAGCGCGTGAGCGCCGACACGCGGCGCGACTTTGTACGCGAATTCCGCGAACAGGCCGCGATGCTCGCCAGCCTCGCGAACGGCACCGCGAATCTCGTCGTGTGGCACGGCGAAAGCGCGTCCGATCAACTGATGCTGCGGCGCGTGTGCTACCTGCTGCGCAACAGCCCGCAGCGCCTGAACGAAGTGCGCCTGTCGCTGGCCGATCTCACCGATCCGAACGCATGGGCGTACACCCGCAAGGATCGCGCGACCTCGGTGGGGATGTTCTCGCCGGACGTGCTGCAGGCGCGAGTGCCGGACGCCGCGCCGATTTCGGTGCTGCGCATCAGCCGGCTCGCGCTCGAATGGCAGGAGGTCAAGCACGCGAACGGCGAGACCCGGCGCTGGCGCGACAACACCTTCACCAGCAGTAGCTTCGCCGAACTCGACGCGCTGATCCTCGAGCACGCCGGCGCCGACTGGCAGCCCGCATCGCGCGTCGCCGCCAATGTGATGACCGCCGAACTGTGGTTCCTCGTCAGCGACACCATCGTGCTGTGGCGGATGCGCGAACTCGCGGCGCTGCGGCGCATCCGCCTACGCGGCGACGCGAACGCATGGCGCTCGCTCGAACTGTGCGCGGCGCTCGCCCCCTGCTCACCTCAATAACAACAGACGACTATGGCCCGTACCCGAGCCCCAGACCACGAAACCCAACGCGAGCAGATTCTCGAACTGGCCGCGGCGAAATTCGCGCAGACCAGCTATCCGAGCACCTCGATGGCCGATCTCGCCGCGGCGAGCGGCACCTCGAAAGCGCGCCTCTATCACTATTACGAGAGCAAGGAAGCGATTCTGTTCGACCTGCTGGATCGCTACACGAAGCGGCTGATGCTGATCATCGCCGAGGTCGAAGGTTCGAGTCAGCGCCGCGGGCTGAGCGAGCGCGAGACTTTCGCCGAACTGATCCGCGCGTTCCTGTTGGAGTACGAGACCTCGCATAGCCGGCACGTCGCGCTGCTGAACGACGTCAAGTACCTGGTCGACGCGCAGCGCGAAATCATCCTGAACCGACAGCGCGACGTGGTCGCGGCGTTCGCGCGGCAACTCGCGCGCGCGTATCCGGAACGGGCGACCCGCGACAACCAGACCGCGCTGACGATGATGGTGTTCGGCATGATCAACTGGACCTTCACGTGGCTGAAGCCGGACGGCCGGATGGGCTACAGCGAGTTCGCCGAGCAGGTGGTGAATATGGTCGACCACGGTCTCGGGACGGCGCCGGCAGCGTAAGCCAACGACTCCGGGCCGGCCCCGCGAACCCGCTGCGGGGCTTCGGATCCGCTCGGTTCAATTGCCGAGGCCGCCCAGGTCCCACCGCGGCAACCGCGCCAGAATGACGCAGAGCAGCAATATGCAGACCGCCTAAAGCCCTGATGTGACCCATGTGGCATCGTGTCACGAACGCATGTTCCATTCTATTTATTCTTTAAAAATCAAATAATTAAAATTAGGTCTTTAACGTTTTAGATAGTCCACTCTGTTTTTGGTACGGGTTTTCCCTAGTGAGACCCTTGGGTTTCCGGTAAAATTGGTTTTGCGGTGCACAACACCGCCTGATCAAAAGGAGAACCCGACCATGAACCTGCTGCCCCCTAGCACCGCCGAGCTGATCGCCTCGAACGATCGTGCGTCGCTGTCTGCCGGACGTGCGCCCGTTCTGGTCCGCGAACTCACCGCAATCGACCGCGAACGCCTGCTCACCCACTTCCTCGCACTCGACGAAGAAGACCGTCTGCTGCGTTTCGGCCAGGTCGTGCCGAATCACGTGATCGAAAACTATGTGCGCGCGATCGATTTCACGCGCGACACCGTGTTCGGCGTGTTCAACAGCAAGCTGGAACTGAGCGGCGTCGGCCATCTGGCTTATCTGCCGGCCGAGGGCGACAAGCGCACCGCCGAATTCGGCGTCTCGGTGCTCGAAAGCGCGCGCGGTCAGGGCATCGGCAGCAAGCTGTTCGAGCGCGCGGCGATCCGCAGTCGCAACACGCACGTGACAATGCTGTACATCCACTGCCTGTCGCGCAATTCGACAATGATGCACATCGCCAAAAAGGCGGGCATGAAGATCGAATACGCGTACGGCGAAGCCGACGCCTACCTAACGTTGTCGCCGGCCGACCAGTCGAGCATCCTCGCTGAAATGCTGCAGGAGCAGGCCGCCGTGTTCGACTACGCACTGAAGCGCCATGCGCGTCAGGCATCGCGACTGTTCGAGTCGTTCATGCCGGCCGCTATCGCTGCCTGAATAATCGCTACGGGGAAATGAGAAGGGGGCGGCCGCAAGGTCGCCCTTTTTTCTTTTGGGGGATGTCTGGCACATCGAGCCCACAAGTGCCTACAAAATAGGCAGCGCCGTCGTTTCCTTGATCTTCTCCAGCGAGAAGCTCGACTTCACATCGATCACCGACGGATGGCGCAGCAGCTGATCCTGCACGAAGCGCGAAAAGTGCGCCATATCCTCGACCTGCACGCGCAGCAGGTAATCCATCTCACCGGTCATCGCGTGACAGGCGACCACTTCGGGCCATGTCTGCACGGCGGCGCCGAACAGGTCCGCATGCGTCGCCTCGCCTTGTGGGCTGAACGCGCGGCCGCCGCCCTTCTCCAGCCGCACGTTCACGTACGCGAGCAGATCGAGTCCGAGACGCTGCGCATCGAGCAGCGCGACGTAGCCGCGAATCACGCCGCTTTCCTCGAGCCGGCGAATCCGCCGCAAGCAGGGACTCGGCGACAGATTGATCCGCTCCGCGATTTCCTGATTCGACAGCCGGCCATTCTCCTGAAGAATGGCCAGAATCCGCCGGTCGATCGCGTCCAGTTCTGCGTTAGCCATGTTCTGCCACGTAAGGTTTAAATTGAGACATAAACTGGCTCAAGCGTAGTCAGACACAATTAAGTTCGCAAGCTTTTGCCTCCCACGCAGTCCTACACTTGCTCCATGCGTTCGCGCCTAACAGGAGACAAAACCATGCAGGTTGCAACTTGGGACAACCCCGTCGGCACCGACGGCTTCGAATTCATCGAATACACCGCGCCGGACCCGAAAGCGCTCGGCAAGCTGTTCGAGCAGATGGGCTTCACCGCCGTCGCGCGGCATCGCCATAAGGATGTGACGCTGTATCGGCAGGGCGGCATCAACTTCATCGTCAACGCGGAAAAGGATTCGTTCGCGCAGCGCTTCACGCGGCTGCACGGTCCGTCGATCTGCGCGATCGCGTTTCGCGTGCAGGACGCCGCCAAGGCCTACAGCCAGGCGCTCGAAAAAGGCGCGTGGGGCTTCGACAACAAAACCGGCCCGATGGAGCTGAACATCCCGGCGATCAAGGGCATCGGCGATTCGCTGATCTATTTCGTCGACCGCTGGCGCGGCAAGAACAGCGCGGCGCCGAACAGCATCGGCGACATCGACATCTACGACGTCGACTTCGAGCCGATTCCCGGCGCGAACCCGAACCCCGCCGGCCACGGCCTCACCTATATCGATCACCTGACGCACAACGTGCATCGCGGCCGCATGCAGGAATGGGCGGAGTTCTACGAGCGCCTGTTCAACTTCCGCGAGGTGCGCTATTTCGACATCGAGGGCAAGGTGACGGGCGTGAAGTCGAAGGCGATGACGTCGCCGTGCGGCAAGATCCGCATCCCGATCAACGAGGAAGGCTCGGACACCGCCGGCCAGATCCAGGAATATCTGGACGCGTATCACGGCGAAGGGATTCAGCACATCGCGCTCGGCAGCAACGACATCTATCGCACCGTCGACGGCCTGCGCGGCGCGAACATCTCGCTGCTCGACACGATCGACACCTATTACGAACTGGTCGACCGCCGCGTACCGAATCACGGCGAACCGCTCGACGAGCTGCGCAAGCGCAAGATCCTGATCGACGGCGCGCCGGACGATCTGCTGCTGCAGATCTTCACCGAAAACCAGATCGGCCCGATCTTCTTCGAGATCATCCAGCGCAAGGGCAATCAGGGCTTCGGCGAGGGCAACTTCAAGGCGCTCTTTGAATCGATCGAACTCGATCAGATTCGCCGCGGCGTGGTGCAGGACAAAACCTGAGCACACCGCCGCCGCACGGCCGGTCAGCCGGTCAGCCGGCCAATAAAAAAGGGCGAGGATCGCAGGATCCTCGCCCTTTACTTATTTACGCCGCCGCTCGCACCGGAGCGGCGGCCGGTTACAGAGAGACGCTCCGCCCGCGCGGCGCGTCAGGAATTTTGCCCGTCCTCGTCGCGGCTGACCGACCCTTGCGTGAGCCGCCCGGCTTCCGCGCGCGCCGGTGCGACCTGCGCGCTACGGCTGATCGCGTTGGAAAGCGCGCCCATGCTGCCCGGGTTCGACCGCGCCGGCGCGCTGATCGCGAAGAAAGCGGCGGAAACCATCAGGAAGGTCTGGATGTTTCTAGTGTTCATGCGTACTCCTTGTTCTAACTGCCCTGCTGCCCCGAAGCCGCGCCGAATGCGCGGCGTTACACGGGCATCGCTCGCAGGTCGGGGATTAGACAGTTGTTTTCACTGCGGTTCCGTAGATTCGTAGGTTTTACAACCTGTTACATGCGAAATCGCGATAGAAGCGCATTCCAGCCAAAACGAAGCGCAATTGAATGGAATTTGCAGGCAACACGCGACGAATCGACTCGAAAAGCTGCCGCGCATAGCCATTTCTGAAACGCCTGCGGCGGGTTTCCACCAGTGCTACCATCGGCTAAAACCAGTCAATATGAGCACCCCGGCCCCAGCATTCACAAGATGTCGGGGACACAAAAAGTTTTGGCGATCCCAAGCTGAGTGGAGGAGTACACATAATGAATGCCCCGCTAGACGCAGGTCAGCGAGCCAGGCTCGAAGCCGCGTTGTCATCCGTCACGCTCGACGACAAATACACCCTCGAACGCGGCCGCGCGTATATGAGCGGCATCCAGGCGCTGGTGCGTCTGCCGATGCTGCAGCAGGAACGCGACCGCGCCGCCGGCCTGAACACCGCCGGCTTTATCTCCGGTTACCGCGGCTCGCCGCTCGGCGGACTCGATCAGTCGCTGTGGAAAGCCAAACAGCATCTGGCCGCGCACCAGGTCGTGTTCCAGCCCGGCGTCAACGAAGATCTCGCCGCCACCGCGGTGTGGGGCTCGCAGCAGGTCAACCTGTACCCGAGCGCCAAATACGACGGCGTGTTCTCGATGTGGTACGGCAAGGGCCCTGGCGTCGACCGTAGCGGCGACGTCTTCAAGCACGGCAACTCGGCCGGTTCGTCGCGCCACGGCGGCGTCCTCGTACTCGCCGGCGACGATCACGCGGCCAAATCCTCGACCCTCGCGCACCAGTCCGAACACATCTTCAAGGCCTGCGGCCTGCCGGTGCTGTTTCCGTCGAACGTGCAGGAATACCTGGACTTCGGCCTGCACGGCTGGGCAATGAGCCGTTATTCCGGGCTGTGGGTCGCGATGAAGTGCGTGACCGACGTGGTCGAATCGTCGGCGTCGGTCGATATCGACCCGCATCGCACGCAAATCGTCCTGCCCGAAGATTTCATGATGCCGGACGGCGGCCTGAACATCCGCTGGCCCGACCCGCCGCTCGTGCAGGAAGCGCGGCTGCTCGACTACAAGTGGTACGCCGGCCTCGCCTACGTGCGCGCGAACAAGCTCGACCGCGTCGAAATCGATTCGCCGCATGCGCGCTTCGGCATCATGACCGGCGGCAAAGCGTATCTCGACGTGCGCCAGGCGCTGACCGATCTCGGTCTCGACGACGAAACCTGCTCGCGCATCGGCATCCGCCTGTACAAGGTCGGCTGCGTGTGGCCGCTCGAAGCGCAAGGCGCGCAAGCGTTCGCGCGCGGCCTTCACGAAATTCTGGTGGTCGAGGAAAAGCGCCAGATTCTCGAATACGCGATCAAGGAAGAGCTGTACAACTGGCCCGACGCGCAGCGCCCGCGCGTGTTCGGCAAGTTCGACGAAAAGGACGGCGCTGGCGGCGAATGGTCGGTGCCGATGGGCAACTGGCTGCTGCCCGCGCACTACGAGCTGTCGCCGGCGATCATCGCGAAGGCGATCGCGACGCGGCTCGACAAGTTCGATCTGCCGTCCGATGTGCGCGCGCGGATCGCCGCACGGATCGCGGTGATCGACGCGAAGGAAAAAGCGCTCGCGCGCCCGCGCGTCGAAGTCGAGCGCAAGCCGTGGTTCTGCTCGGGCTGCCCGCATAACACGTCGACCAACGTGCCGGAAGGCTCGCGCGCGATGGCCGGGATCGGCTGCCACTACATGACGGTGTGGATGGACCGCAGCACCAGCACCTTTAGCCAGATGGGCGGCGAAGGCGTCGCGTGGGTCGGCCAGGCGCCGTTCACCAACGACAAGCACGTGTTCGCGAACCTCGGCGACGGCACCTACTTCCACTCGGGGTTGCTGGCGATTCGCGCGGCGATCGCGTCGAAGGCGAACATCACCTACAAGCTGCTGTACAACGACGCGGTCGCGATGACCGGCGGCCAGCCGGTCGACGGCGTGCTGAGCGTGCCGCAGATCACCCATCAGCTGGCCGCCGAGGGCGCCGCGAAGATCGTGATCGTCACCGATCAGCCAGAGAAGTACGCGGCCAACGTCGGCCTCGCGCCGGGCATCGATATTCATCATCGCGACCAGCTCGACGACGTGCAGCGCCAGCTGCGCGAAATCCCCGGCACGACGATCCTGATCTACGACCAGACCTGCGCGACCGAAAAACGGCGCCGCCGCAAACGCGGCGCGTATCCGGATCCGGCGCGCCGTGTCGTGATCAACGAGGCGGTCTGCGAAGGCTGCGGCGATTGCTCGGTGAAGTCGAACTGCCTGTCGGTCGAACCGCTCGACACCGAATTCGGCACCAAGCGCCAGATCAATCAATCGACCTGCAACAAGGACTTCTCGTGCGTGAACGGCTTCTGTCCGAGCTTCGTGTCGGTTGAAGGCGGCCAGTTGCGCAAGCCGAAGGCGGCGTCGGGCGTCGGCGCGGAGGCGATGCCGCCGGTGCCGGAACCCGAACTGCCGTCGATCGACCGGCCGTACGGCGTGCTGGTCACGGGCGTCGGCGGCACGGGCGTCGTCACGATCGGCGCGCTGCTCGGGATGGCCGCGCATCTGGAAAGCAAGGGCGTCACCGTGCTCGACGTGACCGGCCTCGCACAGAAAGGCGGCGCCGTGATGAGCCACGTGCAGATCGCGAACCAGCCGGCCGACATCCACGCGACCCGCATCGCGATGGGCGAAGCGAGCCTCGTGATCGGCTGCGACGCGATCGTCACCGCGAGCGACGAATGCGTATCGCGGATGCAGCCGCAGCACACGCGCGTCGTGCTGAACAGCGCGCACACGCCGACCGCCGAACTGATCAGGAACCCGAACTGGCGCTTCCCCGGCACCAGCACCGAAGCCGACGTGCGCGCGGCGGCCGGCGACGACAACGTCGCAACCGTCGACGCGAACCAGTTCGCGGTCGCGCTGCTCGGCGACGCAATCTACACGAACCCGTTCGTGCTCGGCTACGCGTGGCAGCGCGGCTGGGTGCCGCTAACCTATCAGTCGCTGATTCGCGCGATCGAGCTGAACAACGTGCAGGTCGAGAAGAACCGCGCGGCGTTCGAATGGGGCCGGCGCGCCGCGCACGACCTCGCCGCGGTGCGCAAGCTCGCGCAGACCCAGGGACGCGCGGACGCGGCCGATGCACCGAGCGGCAAGATCATCGCGCTGCATACGCCGAAGGCGCTCGACACGCTGATCGACAAGCGCGCCGATTACCTCGCCGCGTGGCAGAACCGCGCGTATGCGGAGCGTTATCGCGCGCTGGTTGGGCAGGTGCGGGCCGCGGAACAGGCGCTCGATGCGGCCGACAGCCAGCTGCCGCTAACCGAAGCGGTCGCGAAGAACCTGCACAAGCTGATGGCGTACAAGGACGAATACGAAGTCGCGCGGCTGTACAGCGACCCGGCGTTCATCGACAAGCTGAACGCGACGTTCGAAGGCGACTGGAAGCTGCATCTGCATCTCGCGCCGCCGACGCTATCGAAGAAGGACGCGCAAGGTCATCTGGTGAAGAAGAAGTACGGCCCGTGGATGTTCCGCACGATGCCGCTGCTGGCGAAGCTGAAGTTCCTGCGCGGCACGCCGCTCGACGTGTTCGGCAAGACCGAGGAGCGCCGCACCGAGCGCGCGTTGATCGGTGAATACGAGGCGCTGGTGCGCGAGCTGATCGGTGGGCTTACCGTGCAGAAGCGCGAACTGGCGCTCGAGCTTGCGAATCTGCCGGATGGGATCCGTGGTTATGGGCACGTGAAGGAGAACAACCTGAAGGGCGTGCGGATCCGCTGGAACGAGTTGCTCGCGCGCTGGCGCGCGCCGGATGCGGGCAAAGCGCAGCACGCGGCGGCTTGATAGGGTTGTCTCACGGCAACGGCAACGGCAACCGCTTCGGCAGCTGCAACTGCCGAAGCCGAACCTGACAAAAGCGGCGGTCCCCACGGACCGCCGCTTTTTTCCGCCCATAAAAAAACGCCACGCAATCTCAAGGATTCCGTGGCGTTGCTCGCTCAGTGGCGACCTACCGGTTACTTACTGCGCATTCACCGACTTACGCGCGTTCGCCGAAGCAACCGCGGTCATGTTGATGATCCGGCGCACGGTCGCGGCCGGCGTCAGGATGTGCACCGGCTTTTCCGCGCCGAGCAGAAACGGGCCGACGGTCACACCTTCGCCGCCCACCACCTTCAGCAGGTTGTACGCGATGTTCGCCGCTTCGACGTTCGGCATGATCAGCAGGTTCGCTTCGCCGCTCAGCGACGTGCCCGGGAACGCGGCCTTGCGGATCGCTTCCGACAGCGCCGCGTCGCCGTGCATTTCACCGTCGATTTCCAGCGACGGCGCACGCGCGGTGATCAGCTTGCGGGCGGCGGCCATGCGCTGCGACGACGACGACGGCGCGCTGCCGAAGTTCGAGTTCGACAGCAACGCGACCTTCGGCGTGATGCCGAACTTCTCGATTTCGCGCGCGGCGAGCATCGTCATGTCGGCCAGTTGCTCGGCGGTCGGCACTTCGTTCACGTACGTGTCGCAGATGAACAGATTGCGGCCCGGCAGCATCAAGAGGTTCATCGCCGCGAAGTTCTGCACGTCGTCGGCCTTGCCGAGCACCTGTTCGATGAAGTTCAGGTGCGTGTGGTACTGGCCGATCATCCCGCAGATCATCCCGTCGGCTTCGCCCAGACGCACGAGGATCGCGCCGATCAGCGTGTTGAACTTGCGCATCGCGGCCTTCGCGACGTCCGGCGTCACGCCTTCGCGCGCGCCGAGTTCGTGATACGCCTGCCATGCGCGCTGATAACGCGGATCGTCTTCCGGATCGACGATCTCGACGTCCTCGCCGCACTTGAGCTTCGAGCCCATCTTCTTCAGACGCATCTCGATCACCGACGGGCGGCCGATCAGGATCGGCTTGGCGATCTTTTCGAGCAGCACGAACTGCGCGGCGCGCAGCACGCGCTCGTCTTCGCCTTCCGCGAACACGATGCGCGCCGGCGCCGACTTCGCCGCCGCGAACACCGGACGCATCACCATGCCGGTGCGGTAGACGGTCGTGCCGAGTTCTTCGCGGTACGCGTCCATGTCCTTGATCGGACGGGTCGCGACGCCCGAATCCATCGCGGCCTGCGCGACAGCCGGCGCGATCTTGATGATCAGGCGCGGATCGAACGGCTTCGGAATCAGGTACTCGGGGCCGAATTCGAGCGAATGGCCTTCATACGCCTTCGCGACTTCGTCGCCCTGGTCGGTTTCCTCGGCCAGCTCGGCGATCGCGCGCACACACGCGAGCTTCATTTCCTCGGTGATCGTGGTCGCGCCGACGTCGAGCGCGCCGCGGAAAATGAACGGGAAGCACAGCACGTTGTTGACCTGGTTCGGATAGTCCGAACGGCCGGTCGCGATGATGCAGTCCGGGCGCACTTTCTTCGCGTCTTCCGGGCGGATTTCCGGCTCCGGATTCGCGAGCGCGAGAATCAGCGGCTGGGTGCCCATTTCGACGACCATCTCCGGCTTCAGCACGCCGGCGCTCGAGCAGCCGAGGAACACGTCGGCGCCGCGGATCGCGTCGGCCAGCGTGCGCGCGTCGGTATTCGCCGCATAGCGTTCCTTCGACGGATCGAGGTTGCCGCGGCCTTCGTAGATCACACCCTTCGAGTCGGTGACGAGGATGTTCTGCTTCGACAGGCCGAGGTTGACCAGCAGGTCCAGACAGGCAATCGCCGCCGCGCCCGCGCCCGAACAGACGAGCTTCACTTCGTCGAGCTTCTTGCCGACCACTTTCAGGCCGTTCAGGATGGCCGCCGACGCAATGATCGCGGTGCCGTGCTGATCGTCGTGGAAGACCGGAATCTTCATGCGCTCGCGCAGCTTCTTCTCGATGTAGAAGCACTCGGGCGCCTTGATGTCTTCGAGGTTGATGCCGCCGAGCGTCGGCTCGAGCATCGCGATCGCTTCGACGAGCTTGTCCGGGTCCGACTCGCTCAGCTCGATGTCGAATACGTCGATACCGGCGAACTTCTTGAACAGACAGCCCTTGCCTTCCATCACCGGCTTCGCGGCGAGCGGGCCGATGTTGCCGAGGCCGAGCACGGCCGTGCCGTTGGTGATCACGCCGACGAGATTGCCGCGCGACGTGTACTTCTGCGCGTCGAGCGGCGTGTCGTAAATCGCCATACAGGCCGCTGCAACACCCGGCGAATACGCGAGCGACAAGTCCAGCTGGTTCGACAGCGGCTTGGTGGGCGTCACCGAAATCTTGCCGGGTTTCGGATTCTGGTGGTATGCGAGAGCGCTTTGCTTGAGTTGTTCGTCCATTTCTAGGCCTGCGAGACGTAAGTAATTGGGCCCGGGGCACCACACCGTTGCTTCGCTTGCATCTGTCAGACGGATAGCCGACCGAGGCGGTTTTCGCACGCGCCGGTTGGCGCGGTGGCTTACCTCGACGAAGTACGGGACGATGTGGAGTGCTTCGCGGGTCGACCAGTGTACACCTGGGACGTGTCGATGCACTGAGTGGTTAACAGGACTAACCAATGGCGAAACAGCGGCTGATAATACTGCCGCGCCGCTTGCAGGCGCCGGGTTTCGCGGGCCGGCGATTTAACAATGCGCCGCGCATGGGGCGCGGATTCGTAGTTATTCGCGCCCGCGCGGCGGTCACTTACTCCAGTTCGGCGCCGCGTCGTTCAGGAATCAGAAACAGTGTCGCGACGATGTCGAGCAGATAGATCGACGCGAGCAGCGCCAACGCCGCCGCGAACGAATAGCGCGCGGCCAATGCACCCACCACCACCGGCCCGAAACCGCCGACCGCGCGGCCCGCGTTGAACAGCACGTTCTGCGCGGTGGCCCGCGCCTCGGTCGGATACAGCTCGGAGATCAGCGCGCCGTAGCCGCCGATCATCCCGTTCACGAACACGCCCATCGCCGCGCCGCCGATCAGCAACGCGAGCGGTGTGCTCAGTTGCGCGTAGACGAACACCATCACGACCGCGCCCGCCTGATAGAACAGGAAGGTCGGCTTGCGGCCGAAGCGGTCGGCGGCGATGCCGAACAGCCAGATGCCGGCCGCCATGCCGAGAATCGTCGCGGCGGTCCAGAGGCCGGACTTGGTCAACGAATAGCCGAAGGTCTTCGACAGATAGCTCGGCAGCCAGATCATCAGCCCGTAATAGCCGAAGTTCTGCACCGAGCACAGGATCGTCACGCCGACGCTCGCGCGGGTGGTGCGCGCATCGGCGAACAGCAGTTTGAGCGGCAGCTTGCGCCTGCCGCGCGCGGCGCGCTCGGTAAACAGCGCCGGCTCCTCGACCCGGCGCCGCACGAAAAACGACACGACCGCCGGCAGCAGCCCGATCGCGAACATCCCGCGCCAGCCGATCAGCGGCAGCAGCAGCGGCGTCAGCAACGCGGCAGCCAGCACGCCGAGCTGCCAGCCGAGCCCGACATACGACGACACCCGCGCGCGCTGCGCCGCCGGCCACGCTTCGGCGACCAGCGTCATGCCGATGCCGAACTCGCCGCCCAGCCCGATCCCGGCGATGGTGCGGAAGATCAGCAGGTCGGTGTAGCCTTGCGCGAGCGCGCACAGCCCGGTGAACACCGCGAAGATCAGGATGGTCCACGTCAGCATCCGCACGCGGCCGAAATAATCGCTGAGCACACCGAAGATCACGCCGCCGGCGACCGCGCCGATCAGCGTCCACGTGACCAGCGCGCCCGCTTGCGCCGAGCTCAGATGCAGGTCGACGGCGATCACCGGCAGCATGAAGCCGAGGATCAGCAGATCGAAGCCGTCCATCGCGTAGCCGAGCACCGCGGCGAGCAGCGCGCGGCCCGCGTGGCCCGGTCTGAGCGCTGGAGCGGCGGGTGCGGCGGCGGTCGCGCGAGCGGGAGGAGCGGCGTTCATCGAAAGGATTCCGTAGGTCGGGGAGCGGGCGCGGCGGGGCGTCCGCCAAAGTCGCGTGAGTGTAAAGGCGGCGTTGCCCGCTCACAAGACGATGCGCCCGCCGACGGCCTCCTCGGCGCCACCCATTTCGGGTAAAATAGCCGCCCACGCGCGCAGCAAACGCCGGTCTCTGCTCTACCGCCGGTCGCGTATTCCGCCCAGCATGGCGCGGCATACCCCAGCTTGCTGCGCCACCGGGCCCGCGCCCGCTTCTCCCCCGCTCATTCCGAAGGATCCGCCCATGACAGGCTTCGATCGCCAGACGATCTCCGACACCACCGCCAAAATGCTGCTCGAAGTGCAAGCAGTGCATTTCAACGCGGAGAAACCGTATATTTTCACGTCCGGCTGGGCGAGCCCGGTGTATATCGACTGCCGCAAGCTGATCTCGTATCCGCGCGTGCGCCGCGGCCTGATGGAAATGGCCGAAGCGACGATCCTGCGCGACGTCGGCTATGAGCAGATCGACGCGGTCGCCGGCGGCGAAACCGCCGGTATCCCGTTCGCGGCGTGGCTGTCCGACCGCCTGATGGTGCCGATGCAATACGTGCGCAAGAAGCCGAAGGGTTTCGGCCGCAACGCGCAGATCGAAGGTCTGCTGACCGAAGGCCAGCGCGTGCTGCTGGTCGAAGACCTGACCACCGACAGCCGCAGCAAGATCAACTTCATCAACGCGCTGCGCACCGCCGGCGCGACGGTGAACCACTGCTTCGTGCTGTTCCACTACAACATCTTCAAGGAAAGCGTGTCGGTGCTGAAAGACATCGACGTCGATCTGCACGCGCTCGCCACGTGGTGGGACGTGCTGCGCGTCGCAAAGGAAAACAAGTACTTCGACACCAGGACGCTCGACGAAGTGGAAAAATTCCTGCACGCGCCGGCCGAGTGGTCGGCCGCGCACGGCGGCGCCACCTCGACGCCGCAGTAAGCACACAGCCAGCCGCCTGATGCGGGCTGAATGAAAAAGCCGCCGGTCTTCGCGACCGGCGGCTTTTTTTATGCGCGTTCCGCAAACGGCGCGCGGTTCGGGCTTTCCGCGCAGCGCGCGCCCCTCACGACGATGCATCGCACAGCTAACCAGCGCCGATCCAAGTGTTAGACTTGGTTTCACTTTAGGGCACGATTAAGGACAACAACCATCGCGAGGACGAGCGCCTCGCGCCCTGACAGGAGAGCCGGCACATGCGCGCGCGTTGCCTGGTTGTTTCGCTGACTTCCTCGTGGTGGCATCGATCGATTGTCGTATGCGCAATGCTCGCGCTGACGGCCGCGCAAAGTTCGGTCGCGCGCGCCGACGGCGCCTTCACACTGACCAGCGCGAATCTGCGCGCGGGCGCGCCGGTGCCGAACGCGCAGGTGTTCGACCAGAACGACTGCAAAGGCGGCAACCGCTCGCCGCAACTGACATGGCGCGGCGCGCCGGCCGGCACCCGCGGCTTCGCAATCACGATTTTCGATGAGGACGCGCCGGGCCGCGGCTGGTGGCATTGGGCCGTCGCGGGCATTCCGGCCAACGTCGACAGCCTGCCGGAGAACGCGAGTTCGTCGGGGTTCCTGAAGAAACTCGGCGCGGTCGAAGCGCGCAACGATTTCGATACCGACGGCTACGGCGGCCCCTGCCCGCCGCCCGGCAAACCGCACCGCTATATCATCACCGTCTATGCGCTGAACTCCGCCGATCTGCGGCTCGCGCAAGGACGTCCCGCGCTGATGTTCGATCACGAAATCGGCACCGCTTCGATCGGCAGTGCGAAGCTCGCGGTCAGCTACGGGCGCTAACGTCCGGCCAATTCATCCGGTTCACCCCGTCCGCTCACTTTGCTGGAGTACTGCATGTCGAAGATCGTCATCGTTTATCACAGCGGCTACGGCCATACGAAGAAAGTCGCGGAAGCGGTACACGCGGGCGTGCTCGAAGCCGGCGCCGAAGCGAAGCTGATGCCGGTCGGCGAGATCGACGACGCGGCGTGGGACGAACTGGCCGCCGCCGACGCGCTGATCTTCGGCGCGCCGACCTACATGGGCGGCCCGTCGGCCGACTTCAAGAAATTCGCCGACGCGAGTTCGAAGCCGTGGTTCGGCCAGGCGTGGAAGGACAAGATCGCGGCCGGCTTCACGAACTCCGCGACGATGAACGGCGACAAGTTCTCGACGATCCAGTACTTCGTCACGCTGGCGATGCAGCACAGCATGATCTGGGCGGGCACCGGCATGATGCCGGCGAACACCAAGGCGGCGACCCGCAACGATCTGAACTTCGTCGGCGGCTTTACCGGGCTGCTCACGCAGTCGGCGGCCGACGCATCGCCCGACGAAGCGCCGCCGCCCGGCGACCTCGAAACCGCGCGGGCATTCGGCGCGCGCATCGCGGGCGTGACCGCGCGCTGGATCGCCGCGCGCGGCTAGGCGCGCGATCTTCTGCCAACTTCCCCGCATCCGTCCGGATCTGCCGCGCAACGCTTCACGCCGCTGTCACGTTGCGCGCGCATCGTCGTTTTTTCGCGCTGCGCCGCACGAGCGGCGCGCTGACGTCTTAAAATAGCGTTCCGGCGCCGCGTCGCGCCCCGTTTCCAGCGAGTGAGATCGAGATGAGCACGAAAGTTTTTGTCGACGGACAGGAAGGCACCACCGGCCTGAAGATTTTTGAATACCTGTCGCAGCGCGCCGACGTTGAAATCCTGCGTATCGAAGAAGCGAAGCGCAAGGACCTCGACGAGCGCCGTCGTCTCATCAACGCGTCGGATGTCACGTTCCTGTGCCTGCCCGACGTCGCGTCGCGCGAATCCGCGTCGCTCGTCGAGAACGAGCGCACCGTGCTGATCGACGCGAGCACCGCATTCCGTACCGCGGCCGACTGGGCCTACGGCCTGCCCGAACTGGCGCGCGCGCAGCGCGAGCGTCTGCGCAGCGCGAAGCGCATCGCGGTGCCGGGCTGCCACGCGTCGGCGTTCGTGCTGGCGATGCGCCCGCTCGTCGAAGCCGGCGTCGTCGCGCCCGAGTTCGCCGCGCACGCGTACTCGATCACCGGCTACAGCGGCGGCGGCAAGAAGATGATTGCCGACTACGAAGCCGGCGGTAACGACAAGCTGAAGAGCCCGCGTCCGTACGCGCTCGGCCTGACCCACAAGCATCTGCCGGAAATGGCCGCGCACACGGGCTTGACGTCAGCACCGATCTTCACGCCGATCGTCGGCGACTTCTACAAGGGTCTCGCGGTCACCACCTACTTCTCGCCGAACCAGCTGGCCAAGAAGGCCACGCCGCAAGACGTGCAGGCGCTGTTCGCCGAGTACTACGCGGGCGAGGCGTTCGTGCACGTCGCGCCGTTCGATGCGGACGCGAATCTCGACAACGGCTTCTTCGACGTGCAGGCGAACAACGACACCAACCGCGTCGACCTGTTCGTGTTCGGCAACGAAGAGCGCTTCGTCACCGTCGCGCGACTGGACAACCTCGGCAAGGGCGCATCGGGCGCGGCGATCCAGTGTATGAACCTCGCGATCGGCGCGGCCGAAGAAACCGGCCTGAAACGCTAGGCGAAGCGTGCCGCGAACGGGAATCCGCACTCACCGTTCGCCACGCCCCTCGAAAAGCCGGTCTGCAAAGACCGGCTTTTCTGTTTTTAAAACACCCCCAATCCAATTCGATTAGCACCGGCTGTCGGTAGTGGCCCGAATTACTTTAAATAAGAAACGGGACCATTCACCGCATTCCGGTAATTCATGCCCGCAATTGCCGCGCAGCGCATTGTTTTCCGCCTGGGGAAACACCCGATTTTTTTGCGAACGGTCGTACCAGGATGATAGAGCCTTTTTGCCGTGACGCTTGCCCAGCAAGGCGATGCGGCGAAGCAACGGCTCCGCGCTCAGCGTCGAAAAAAGCTTTTGCGTTTAAAAGGACGGCAACTGTCCGTGCCATGCGCGCGCAATGAAAATCACGCTGTTTGAATCAGCCTTTTTAGACGGCTCATTCAATTGACAGCGAATAAACGCACAGCAAAATGACTCCGCACAATTACATGAAGGGAGACAGCAGCATGTCGCACGCCATGACACGCGGCCTGGCAATGGCCATTGCCGCAGCGCCGTTCCTGATTGCTTGCGGAGGCGGCAAGGCCGGCGATCCGAGCCCGGTCACGCCGACGCAATGTTCGGGCGCGAGCTGCGGCACGCAAGGCGCGCCGACCTCGAGCGCGACGACGGCCACGCTGTGTCCCGATACCGCCGATATCGTCAAAAGCACCTACCTCGGCGGCGCCGGCAGCGGCGAAGTCGTGCAGCTGAACATCGACGCCACCGCGATGACCTACACGCTGAAGTGGCTCGAGTCGCCGATTCCGCTGACCAGCGCCAGCGTGTCCATCACCCGCAAGGGCACGCAGATCGCCGGCCCGGTGATCCACCCGCCGGCGGGCATGCTGCCGACCGACGAACAGACGCGCTGCGCATTCATCCTCGGCGCGGGCAGCGGCACCGCATCGGACGGCACGACCTACACGACGCCCAGCTTCGTGAACAACCCGAATCCGCCGATGGTGCTGGTCGGCAAGGGCGTCGCGGGCGGCGGCATCCCCGGCGCGACGGTCGAATACGCGGGCATCAACCTCGTCGTGACGACGCTCGGCGCGGTCACCAAGCGCCACTTCGATTTCTATCCGTTCCTCGGCTTCGCGAGCACGACCACCGACCTGTCGCAGCTGCCCGGCACCTACAACGCGCTGCTGTACCACCTGTCGCCGACCGCGAACTACGAAACGATCGCGACCAACGCGGTCGAGACCTTCGACGCGAGCGGCAACTGCACGTCGTCGAGCTCGACCGGCTGTCTGTCGACCGGTAACGCGCTGACGCTGAACAGCAACGGCTACTTCGACAGCAGCAAACCGCCGCAGATCGTGCCCGGCACCGGCGCCGCTGCCAACCCGCTGCGCACCGGCAACTACGGCACCGCGCACATGATCCTCGGCCAGCTGAACGGCGCGACGGTCCCGCTGGTGGTGCGCACCGGCCTCGCCAATCCGGACACGCTGCAGGTCGACGACGAATCCGGCATCGCGATGCTCGCCGCGGCGACGCCGCTCGCCTCGGGCGGCTTCGACGGCGGCTACGTCGGCGCGGATTCGAACTTCAAGTACACCGCGACGCTGGTGCAGGGCGCGGCCGCGACCTTCATCAATCCGTCGACGTCGGCCCCGGAAAGCACGTTCGGCCTCAGCTACGGCGCGTCGACCCCGGGCCTCGTCAACGTGCTCGACGGCAACGGCAACGCCGGTCTCGCGATCGCATCGGGCGGGCTGTACGCGACCGTGATCCAGGGCAGCGAAAACGGCGGTATCGCGTCGACCTCGGCCAACCCGGATACGCCGAGCGCGCCGTACTTCGGCATCGGCGCGCAGATCAGCAAATAAGCGGCAAACAAGCGGCAAAGGACCGGCCGCGCGCAACGCGCGGCCGCCCCGCTGGCGGCGGGACACCGCAGTGGGACATATCAGGCGGAAGGTGGCCGGACGCGGAGCCGGCCCCATACAACGACAACATTCGGGAGGCGGTATGAATTGGAGAATGGTTTCGGTGCTGGCGCTGTCCGCACCGTTGCTGGGGGCGTGCGGCGGTGGCGGCGGCAGTGACAACGGCGACGGACCGATGACCGAGACGCGGCTGTGTCCGTCGGCGCTCGACTACAACACGGTCTTCACCGGCGGCGGCGGCGACGGCGAGCTCGTCAAGCTGCAGCTCGACACGACCAGAATGACCTGGCAGATCAGCTACATCGAATCGCCGATACCGGCGACCGCCGGCACCGTGATGCCGACCCGCGCGGGCCAGAGCGCGAGCGGCACGCTGACCCAGGAAACGCTGCTGCCGACCAACAAACTCAATCAATGCGCGTTCCGCCTGAACGGCGCGAGCCTCGATTCGACCCGGCCGGCGCGGATTTTCGTCGGTGAAGGCGTTGCCGGCGGCACGATTCCGGGCGCCGAAATCTCGTTCGGCGGGGTGCTCGGCGTCGGCGCGGTGCCCGATACCACGTTCCCGTACTACCCGTTCATCGGCTTCTCGTCGATTGAAACGAATCTCGCCAACGTCGCCGGCACCTACAACCAGGTCGGCTATCACCAGGTGCCGTCGCAGAAGTTCGCGCCGGTCGCGGTCGATTCGAAGATCACGATCAACGCCGACGGCACATGGAGCGAGTGCGACAACACCGGCGTCAATGCGGGTACCTGCCAGCAGCCGGGCGGCAACTTCAGCGCGGCCACCGACGGCAGCGGCGCGTTCCAGACCAATAACTTCCTCGGCCAGGCCAAGCCGACGCTCGCGGCCACCCCGAAAGCGCGCGGCTACATGATCGTCGGCAAGCTGAAGAACCAGCTGGTGCCGATCCTCGTGCGCACCGGCGCGGCCAACTCGTCGGCGACCACCGCGGTCAACGGCGAAACCGGCCCGTACGCCGACGACGAATCGGGCATCTCGATCCTCTCGCCGCAGACCGCGACCACGGTGAACGCGCAGAACGGCGAGTACATCGGCGTCGACAGCCAGTTTGACTACCGGACCACCGCGCTCGAAGGCACCGAGGCGACGCTGCTCGATCCGTTCAACGCGTCGCAGGCATCGCTCGCGACCGCGCTGAACCTCGACTTCACGCAGACCGTGCCGGGCGTCGTGACGACTTACAAGGTCGGCGCGTCCACCGGCACCAAGGCGACCGGCAAGATGATCTTCACCGGCGGCGTGTTCGGCTACCTCGACATGACCGACGCGTCCTCGCCGTACTTCACGATCGGCGCCTTCGTCCAGTAATGGCCACCCGCGGCGGCGCCGGCGTGCAGGCCGGCGTCCGCACCGCGGTTGCCGCGTTGCGCTGCGCTGCCCTCGCGGGGCGCGCAGCGGGCGACGCGGCGACCGCCGCCCCCCCGAACATCCAGCGCGGCGGCCCGGCCGACGCGCGCCGCCGCCCGTCGCGCGCCATGCCGGCCGGGCGTCTGAGGAGAAATACGATGAAAAAGCTCTGTCTCGCGCTACTGGCGATGCTGTTGTCGGCCAGTGCGTACGCCCAGCGTGCGGGCGACAACGTCGCCGTGCTCGGCTGGTTCCACGTGATGCCGCAGGATTCGAGCACGCCGCTCACGACCCACGTCGCGCCGACGCCGATCAACACGCCGCTGCGGCTGCCGGATCAGTTCACCTCGGCGGGCACGGGTCTGTCGACCAATTCCGCGAACACGGTCGGTCTGGTGTTCAGCCACTACCTGACCGATCACATCGCGGTCACGACCGTCGCCGGTATCCCGCCGACCTTCAAGATCTACGGTCACGGCGTGATCAAGCCGCCGGGACCGGCCGGCGCGCTCGGCCAGCAGAACCTGGGCGACCCGCAGGCCAATCCGATCGTCAAAAGCGTGCGGCAGTGGAGCCCGGCGCTGATGTTCCAGTACTACTTCAACGAGCCGACCGCGAAGCTGCGGCCGTTCCTCGGCATCGGCGTGTCGTACAACTGGTTCTCCGACATCCAGCTGAGCCCGAATTTCGTCAAAGCGACTCAGGAAAATCTCGGTGCGGTGCTCGCCGCGGGCGCGGGCAAGAGCGGGACGACGCAGGTGTCGGCGAAGGCGTCGTCGTCGTGGGCGCCGGTGTTCAACGCGGGTCTCGCGTACAACCTCACCGATCATTGGGGGCTGGTGGCGTCGGTCACCTATATCCCGCTGAAGACGACCTCGTCGGTGATCATCAAGGCGGCGGACGGGACCGAGCTGGGGGTGTCGAAGGCGGATCTGAGCGCGAATCCGATCATTTCCTTCCTGGCGGTGTCGTACAAGTTCTGACGGCGCTACCGCGCTGCCCGGATTGCGGGCAAAAAAAAGCCCGCCTAGGTTGGCGGGCTGAATCCATATCAGAGGAGACATGGAGGAGACAAGAAGAACTATAGCAAACCGCTTGGTGCGACGCAACATGCAAATTAGGGTTGACCCTCAATGTTGCTTACATACAACGGTCATATTGCATAGTGCCCGGCTGCTCCCCTCCTCCCGCTGCCGGCGGCGCCTAGTGGCGCACCAGCGCCATCATCGCGCCGAAACCGACGAATACGCCGCCGGTCAGCCGGTTGAACGCCCGCGCGACGCTGCGGCTCTTCAGCTTCGAGCCGATGCGCGTGCCGAAGCCTCCGTAGACCAGATACCAGCTGACTTCGATCGCCGCGAAGGTCGCGACCAGCACGCCGAACTGCGGCAGCTTCGGCTCGCTCGCGTCGATGAACTGCGGCAGCAGCGCGGCCGCGAACAGAATCGCCTTCGGGTTGCTGCCGGCGACCAGAAAGCCGTTGCGGAATAGCGCGAAGCGCGAGCGCGCGGGTTTGGCCGACTGCTCGTCGAGATTCTGCGCGGCGGCTTCGTCGACCGGCGCGCGCCAGGCCTTGATACCGAGGTAGACGAGATAAGCCGCGCCGATCAGGCGCAGCGCGTTGAACATCGCCGGCCAGGCGGCCAGCACCACGCCGAGCCCCGCCGCCGACACCGCCAGCATCAGCACCAGCGCCGACAGACAGCCCGCCATCGTCGCGCTGGCGCGGCGCAGGCCGTGCTGCGCGCCGTGCGTCATCACCAGCAACATGTTGGGACCGGGAATCGCGGACACGACGAAGACGGTGGCGACGAACAGCCACCAAGTATGCAGAGTCATCGGAACTTGGGGGAATTTAGAGAAATCGGGCGGCTATTATGCCTTGCCGCCCGACCCGGCTGGATGCGGCTGCTTTTGGCCGCTTTTCGCCGCGGGGAAATGCGGCCTGGAGCGGGTGCCGGAAGCCTGGAGCCGAGCGCCGGGCACAGCTATCCGGCGCCCGCCTTCGCCCGTTAGCGCCCAGCCCGCCGCGCCGCGACCTGACCCAGCACCGCGAAGTCCTTTTCGCCGTCGCCGTGCGCGACCGCTTCGATCAGGCTGTCGCGCACCACACTCGCGACCGGCATCGGCGTGGTCACCGCATCTGCGGCGGCCAGCGCGAGGCGGATGTCCTTCAGGCCGAGGCGCGCCTTGAACAGCGCCGGTTCGAATTGCTGGTCGGCGATCAGCTTGCCGTAGCCCGCATACACCGGCCCCGGGAACAGGCCGCTGGTGATTACGTCGAGGAAGTCCTGCATCGCCAGACCGTGGCCGGTGACCAGCGCCGCGGCTTCACCGAGCGTCTCGATCGCCGCGCCGAGCATGAAGTTCGCGCCGAGCTTCATCACGTTCGCCTGCTGCGGCAGCGAACCGATACGCCAGGTTTTCTGGCCGATCACGTCGAACAACGGCTGGAGCCGGTCGATCGACTCGGCCGGCCCGCCCGCGACGATCGTCAGCTTGCCGGCCGCCGCCACGTCCGGGCGGCCGAGCACCGGCGCGGCGACGTAGTGCACGCCGCGCGATGCGTGCGCGGTCGCGAGTTCTTCGGCGAGCGCGACCGAAATCGTCGCCATATTCGCGTGAATCAGACCGCGCGGCGCGTGCTCGAGCAGCGACGCGGTGATGACCTCGCGCAGTGCGGCATCGTCGGCCAGCATCGAGAACACGGCGTCGCCCGCAAACGCTTCGGCCGGCGTCGCGACGACCTGCGCGCCGAGTGCCGCCAGCGGCTGGGCTTTCTCCGGCGAGCGGTTCCACACGCGCACCTGGTGCCCGGCTTTCAGAATGTTTGCAACCATCGCGGCGCCCATCTCGCCGAGACCGATAAAACCGATGTCCATCTATCGCTCCGTCAACTAAAGAACCCGAAGTAAAGCACACTCATGCGACATGCGCAGGACAACGCGCAACACGGACGGTGCGATACTGCCGGGATGGTCACCGCGACTTTCCGCTTCTACGAGGAGCTGAACGACTTTCTCGCCCGCCAGTTGCGCCGGCGCGAGTTCGCCTGCGTGTGCGCGCGCGGGGCGACCACCAAGCACATGATCGAAGTGCTCGGCGTGCCGCATACCGAGGTCGAGCTGATTCTGGTGAACGGCGTGTCGGTCGGCTTCGATCATCCCGTCGCGGACGGCGATCGCATCGCCGTCTATCCGAAGTTCGAAGCGCTCGATATCCAGCCGCTCCTGCGCGTGCGCGAACGGCCGCTGCGGGTACTGCGCTTCATCGCCGACGCGCATCTCGGCGGCCTTGCGCCGCTGCTGCGTCTGGCGGGTTTCGATACGCTCTACGACAACCACTACCCCGATGCCGATATCGAGGCGCTCGCCGCCGCGCAACAGCGCATCGTGCTGACGCGCGACCGCGAGCTGCTGAAACGCCGCAACATCACGCATGGCTGCTACGTGCGCGCGCTGCGCCCGCGCGAGCAGTTGCGCGAAGTGTTCGAGCGGCTCGATCTGGCGCGCAGCGCGCAACCGTTCCGGCTGTGCCTGATGTGCAACGCGCCGCTGCGACGCATCGCGCGCGAGGAAGCGGGGCCGCGGGTGCCGCACGGCGTGTTGCAGCGGCATAGCCGCTTCGTCACCTGCGACGTGTGCCAGCGGATCTTCTGGGAAGGCACGCATTGGCAAAGGATGCGCGCATTGATGGACAGCGTGTCAGCGCCGCCGGCGCAGCGCGCGGACTGACATCGGCGCACGCAGATGATTCGCTCACCCTGCCCTTACCCCGCACTCACGATGCGCGTCGCGGCAGACCGCATGGCGCCACCGCTTGCGCGGCTGCGTACAATGCTGGCTTATTTACCTCGCAGAGGCCTTCCAGATGGCGATGAAAAAAACCGACCTTGAAAAGAACAAGGCGCTGAAACTGAACAACGCAATGAAGCAGGCGGGTGCGAACCGCGCCGGCAAGGGCAGCGCGACCGCACCGGTCGCCGACCGGCGCGAACAGCGCAAGCTCGATCAGGCGCAAGGCCTCGTCGCATTCGCG
Source organism: Burkholderia sp. SRS-W-2-2016 (assembly GCF_001931485.1). GTDB lineage: Bacteria > Pseudomonadota > Gammaproteobacteria > Burkholderiales > Burkholderiaceae > Paraburkholderia. The sequence goes on from NZ_MSDV01000051.1 coordinate 31,097, forward strand.
TGCAAGCTCAACGGCGACCTCGTGAACGAACTGAAGACGCGCGCGGCCACGCATCCGGACGGCCTGAACGGTCTGCTGGACGAAGTGATCCGGCGCGGCCTGGCGGGCTGATCGTCGGGTCGAGCGTGACATAAGCGGCGTAGAAGCGGCGCAAAACGCGCCGCGGATGCAAAAAGGCCAGAGCTTTCGCTCTGGCCTTTTTGCTGGCAACCCGGTTCACAACCGGCTGCCGCGGGCGGCGAACCGCACGACGCAAGAACCGCTACGTCGCGTAGCGACGAGCGTGCGTCGGCTTAGTTTGCCGTGCCCTTGTCGTTCGTGCCTGCTGCCGAAGCTGCAGCTGCCACCGGCGCGCGCTTGCCGTGGGTCTTCAGCTGCTTGACGTGGTGCTTCTTCGGTGCGCTAGCAGCAGCGGCAGCCGGCGCAGCAGCTGCGTCCGATGCCTGTGCGAAAGCCTGAACGGAAACCAGCGCGAACGAAGCGGCTGCGAGCGAGACGATGACTTTTTTCATGTGTTGATCCCCAAACCTGACGACTGAGTCGAATGTGAATTGAAAACAACTGCACGGTAGAGCAGGCTGCGAGATGCCTTCAGCTCCCCGCGGGAGAGTATTACCCAAGCGTAGGCGGTTTGTCATGCGTAAAACTCGATATGTATTTTCCGGGAGACACCCTGCTTTCAGCGTGCTTTCAATTATTCAGTATTCCCTACCAGGGACAATACCTACCCCGGTGAAAGCGGCTTGCAGCGGGCGTTACCGCGGATGGCCGACACCGCGCTGACGCAGTGCGCGAGCCACGCTCAAACCAGATTGCGCAGCAGGCTCGCGGTTTCCTGCAGGGTCGGCAGCACGCGTTGCAGCGCCGCGTTCGCCGACTCGTCGCCGATCGCCATGCTGACGCTGATCGCCGCGACCACCACCCCATGCCGGTCGCGCAGCGGCACCGCGATGCCGCGCACGCCGACCTCGAGTTGCTGATCGGTGACCACGTAGCCGTTGCGGCGAATTTCGCCGAGCACTTCGCGCAGACGCTCGACCGTCGAATACGTGTACGGCGTAAACACCTTGATCGGATACGACGCCAGCCATTCGTCGATGCTGTCCGGCGCCTGAAACGCGAGCAGCACCAGCCCCGCCGACGACAACGGCGCCGGCGCCCGCGAGCCGGTGACGAAGCCGACCGCCATCGCGCGATTGACGCCGTTGCGCGCGACATACACGACGTCGTGTTCATCGAGGATCGCGACCAGCGCGGTCTCCTGCACGGTCGCGGTGATCCGCTGCAAAAACGGCTGCACGGTGCGCGGCAGGCGCGCCGAATCCAGATACGACTGACCGAGCCGCAGCACGCGCGGCGCGAGCCAGAACAGCTTGCCGTCGGTGTCGACGTAGCCGAGTTCGCGCAGCGTCAGCAGATAACGGCGCGCGGCCGTGCGCGAGAGGCCGGCGCGGATGGCGACCATCGTCGGCGTCATGCGCGCGTGCTCTTCGTCGAATGCTTCGATGATCGCGAGCGCTTTCGCGGCGCCCGCGATCCAGTCCTTGTCGTCCATCGTGTTTTATCCGTGCGCGGTTGGCGGGATCTCGCGGTTGGGCCGGAGCGCGGGTGATCGATGGAAGTATCGAGCGCGCATCGGCGGCGCACAGTCGCGCGGCTCCAGCCGTTGCGCGATTATCGCGCGAGTCGTGCGGCGTGCCTGGCGGTTGCGCGGCCCGCGTATCATGTGAGCGACTGCTTACCGGCAGCGCGCCGCGTGCCAACGTCGCGTGTTTCGCCGGCACGATCCACCGCTCAAAACCACAACAACACCTTGAATCCCGATACCCGCCAACACCTGCGCGCCAACGTGCTGATGCTGATCGCCGCGCTGATCTGGGGCTCCGCGTTCGTCGCGCAGCGCCTGAGTCTCGATGCGATCGGCCCGTTTCTGTTCACCGGTCTGCGTTTTCTGCTCGGCGCACTGGTCGTGCTGACGATGATCGTCTGCGTGCGCCGCTCCGCGCTCGCCGAACTGACGAAGCGCGAACCGGGCGGCGCCCGCGAACTGCTCGGCGCGGGCGCGTTGCTCGGCGTGGTGCTGGCGGTGTCGATTTCGTTGCAGCAAATCGGCCTGCAATACACGAAGATCGCCAACGCGGGCTTCATCAGCTCGCTGTACGTGGTGATCGTGCCGCTGCTCGGCGTGCTGTTGCGCCATAAGACCGGTCCCGGCACGTGGCTCGGCGCGGTGCTCGCGGCGCTCGGCATGTACTTCCTGAGCGTCGACGAACATTTCTCGATGCTGTACGGCGACTGGTTCCAGCTGGCCGGCGCGCTGGCGATTTCGTTACAGATGATGCTGGTCGGCCGCTTCGCCGCGCGCCACGACACCTTGATGCTCGCGCTCGTGCAGTTCGTGACCTGCGGGCTCGTGTGTCTCGCGATCGGGCTCGCGCTCGAACCGCTCAGCGCGGCGATTATCGTCCGCGCGGCGCCGACGATCGTTTACGGCGGAGCGTTGTCGGTCGGGGTCGCGTATACGATCCAGGTGGTCGCGCAGCGCTATGCGGCGCCGTCGCACGCGGCGGTGATCTTCAGCATGGAAGGCGTGTTCGCGGCGTTCGCCGGCTGGCTGGTGCTCGGCGAAACCTTGACGGCGCGCGCACTGTTCGGCTGTGCGCTGATGCTCGCGGGTTTGATCGTGTGTCAGGTGTTGCCCGGCTGGAAACGCGGCCGGGAGCGCGTGTCGAAGGCGGCTTGAGCGACGTTGTAAACGTCGTGTGAGCGTGCGGAGTTAACGCCGGCTGTATCGCGGCCGCCGGCTATGCCGCGCGCGGATGCGCGAACAGACTCCGCGTATCGGCGGTCGGCGGAAACACGCACCAGCAGCCGTCGTCGTGGCGGAAGAAAAACAGCCCTCGACGGCCCTCCTGCGGTGACGTCTCGACTCTCACATAACGCCGCCCGCCCATTCGCGTGCGGCTGAATTCGGTCACGTGAACCGGCTCGGATGGCGACGGCGCCAGCCACTTCTCGACCAGAAACCGCAACGAGCGTTCGCTTGCGGCTCTCATGACCGGCTCCGGAACAGCTTGTCGCGATAGGCGTCGCGGGTGGATTCGGTGTTCTCGTCATCGGCGGCGATATCTTCGTCGGCCTCGGCGCTTGCCAGCGCTATCGCGCGGTTGGTCGCGGCGGCCCGTAACGTACTGCAATGGGCCGCATGCCGAAGGTCCGAAAGAAGCCGGACGAGCTGTCGTGCTGATCTGCGTTTCATACATCCCCCCGCACTGCACCAAGAACCTCACAAAGCACTTTAACTCTATGCCTGATTTGGCCGTTGGCTAAACGGATTTAGCGAAATAGCAACAGTTGCGTTTGCAAAAAGTAAACACGCAATCTTTGTTCCGTGTTCTCACTATGCGCGCGGGGTTAACCGGATTCTGTGCGTTAACGAGCGCTTCGCGGTGCGCGAATCGTCCGTTCGGCCGCATTGGGAAAAGCGTTGCGAGGGCCAGGTTATCCACAGCGACCTCTGAACAACTCGGGGACAGCACGGCGAATAGCCTGTGCGTGGAATCTTGATAAGAGCAGGTGCCGGTTAACGTGCCTTCAAAGTTATCCCGGCCACGTAGTTTTTCTACAGCCGTGTTCCGCACGGTTATCGTTTCCGCATCGTGTTGATGCGATAAGGGATTTGGGAGTTATCCACAGAAACGGGTGCCCTTTGTTAACTACTACTATGTATGTATACGTATTAAGTAAACCCCATAAGGTAAACGTCGCTGCATGGGGTTAACGGCTGATCAGTGCTTGATCAGCCCCAACACATTTGGTGTTCTTGTTGGTTTACCGGGTTAACGGTTTACGGGGCGAGCGTCGCGCCGCTCGCCGGTTCGATCGCGGCAGCCTGGTCGATCGGGTCGAGGAGCTGGTTAACCGGAGCGGGTGCGGGGGACTGCATTACGGTGCGTGCCGACGGTTGGATTGCCACGGGTGTGGTGATCTGGACCGGCGTTGGCGATGTGATCTGCACCGTTGCGGGAATCGATGACAGCGTTGCTGCGGGCACTGTGATCTGGACAGGGATGGTTTGCGTCGGCTGGATCACTGCGGGTGCAGTTATCTGCTCCGGCGCTGTGACCTGAACCGGTGCGCTCATTTGAGCCTGGGCCGGGGCCGGCACTGCCGCCGGCGCACTCGTCGTGACCGGAACCGCGGCGGGAATCGTCGTGAGCTGCAGCGGCGTCGCGACCTGCATCGGCAGCATGCGCGTTTCGATCGCGCTGCTCGTCACCGGCTGCGTGCGCACGACCGTCTGCAGATAGTGATCGACGAGCCCAAAGAACCGTTCATAGAACTTGCCCGACGGAATCGTCTCGCTCGAAATTTTCACCATCGCATCGCTATTCGAGCGGATCGGCAGCGATAGCGAACCGAGCACGCTGAGCCCGACGCTCGCCGATGTATCGCTCTTCTTCAGCGCAAAGCCGTTTTGCACGGCGTTCACATAAACGATGCTGCTGCTCGCAGCCTCTTCCCCCGGCGTGCAGACCACGTGAAATTCGACGACCACGTGGGTGTCGCTAGTCGGCTGGAAATTTTTCGTGCCGTCGACGGAATCGGGCCGCGACATCGTCGTCAGATAGCCCTGGCTCAGCAGCGCGCGACGCGCGGCTTCGCAGCTATCGATGGTGTTCGAATTGAAATTGCGCGCATACGGACTCGCGCCGGTTTCGAACATTTCCTGGGTGAATTTCGGTTGCGGCGTGCTGCTGCATGCCGCGAGCGCCAGCAGGCCGAATACGGCCGCGGCGGTGGAGCGGAAAAACGGGATCTGCATGGTCGATGGCAAGAAGCGCGTGGCGTGAACGCGAATGGGAATGCATTGTAGAGCGGCGATGTGAGCGTGCGTAAAAAGCGTGCAACGCCACGCCGGCGCCGCATTACGATGCATAACAGGGGCGGCAACAGGCGGACTCGCCGGCTTGGATGCTCTGGCCTGTCTTCTGGGAAAAAGTGCGATGAACCGCGCGAAAGGGATCAGCGGACCCGGCGAACGCGATTATTTCGACGCGCCGCGCGGCGAGCCCGACATAGAAGCCGAAGTCGAGCCCGAACCGGACGCCGATGCGGAACTGGACGAAACCGCGACCGCGGCCGACGCCGCCCGCGCGCCGCTCGCTACTGCATTAGCGGCGGGCGTAGCCGGCACGCTGAACGCATCGGCCCACGGATTCGCGCCGTCGCATCGATCGGCTTCACACGACGCGGCAGGGCCGCCGCCGGCTTGAGCTTTGTCCTGAGGCGCGGCAACCGCCGAGAAATCCTCCACGCGCAAAGTGACCTTCTGCGCGTACGCCTTCGAGCCACCGTAACTTTTCAGCGCGGCGTTCAGATCGCCGTTGGCCGAGCGCATGTAGCCGTACAGGATCGCCGAGCCCGCTTCGATGTTCGCGCCCGGCTCGGTCAGATCCTTCACGTTGCGCAGCAGTCCGCGATGCGCCTGTGGCACGACCTGCATCAGCCCGGTCGCGCCGTTGGCGCCGCGGGCTTTTTCCTTGAAGCGGGATTCGATCGAGATGATGGCGAGCAGCAGCGCCGGCGGGAGGGAGTATTTGGAAGCGGCGGATTGCACCGCGTCGGAGATCTTTTGCGCTTTGTCTTTGTTGAGCCCGAACTTGTGCGTCAGATACGTCGAAATCCGGTCGCTGTTTTCGTCGGCCGCGGCGGTTTGCGCGAGGCCGAGCGACAGCACGATCAGGCAAAGTAACCGGCTCATGACGGGGCGGAAGGTAACAAAGACCTGCGCATTATAGCGCCGGCACCCTGGCTGTCATCGGACCATCACAATTTTTGTCTTTTAAATCAAGGTTGAACGAAAGTTAAGGCGGTGGAATGCGCCCCCGCCTGCGCTGCAAGCCGGGTTTTCTAAAAATTGCGCGATTAAGCTGTTAGTTGCGTTTGTGGCAAAGAACCGCCCGGCAACCCTGTCCTCTCATGGAATCGTGTCGCCCCGCAGACCGCACCCAGCCGTCGAGCTTTGCGTGGATTTGCGACAATGCAGGTCGCCCGCCTGTCGCGGGCTTCCTGGAAGCCAACGTATCGGCTCACCCCAAGCGAACCAACCAGCGATGTTTTCACGGATGAGCAAGACCGCGTTTATTCCCAGCGTCCCCGGCATGTCGGAGGACGACTTCGAGATTTCGGCGAGCGCGAAAATGACCGGCTACCGGCGCTTCTTCGGTGTATTGAAGGTGGTGCGCACGACCGACGGCCGCGTGCTGTTTCCGTTCGACGGCGCCCCCGAGCTCGGCCCGCACGCGAGCCGGCTCGAAGCGACCGCGGCGGCGCAGGTGTACGGCGAACATATCGTCGAGAGTGATCTGGCGCGGCCGGAGTTATAGGCTTAGGAGAGACGCGCCGCGCCGGTCACGAAGCGGCGCCACCGCGTAGCACGCGCGCCAAGACGGCAGCCATAGCAGCGACAACCTCAGGAGCGAACCATGCGGGCAATCAGCGGTTGGCGCGAAGCAGGACGAACGCTCGGCGCGCTGGGCTGCGCGGCCCTCCTTGCCGGCGGTATCGTTCCTCAGACCGGTTTCGCACAGAGCGAACCGGTGTCCGCAGCGGCCGTGCAGGCGGCGCTGCGGCAGGCCGACGTCGTACACATGCAGGTGCGCGTCGTCGCCATCGATCCCGCCAACAACAGCGTCACGTTGCGCGGCCCGCGCGGCCAGCTCGCCGACGTCGATGTGAATCCCGCGATCGCCGATATCAGCCGGCTGCGGGTCGGCGACCGGCTGAACGTCGCGTATCAGCAGGCGCTGCTGGTGCAGGTCGACAAACTCGCGGCGAGAGGCGTGCGCGTTGCCTGCGTCCGGGGGCAGCGCGTCGTCCGCGCATCGGGTGCGGATCGTCGCGACCGTGGTCCATATCGATCGCGATAAACGTCTGCTGACGTTGCGCGGGCCGAAGCATCAACAGGTGCTGCACGCGGCGCGTGAGATCCCGCTTGCCGACCTGCGCGTCGGCGATAGCGTGCGCGCAGAGTTTGTGTCGGCGGTTGCGGTGGCGCTCGCGAAAGAGTGACCGCGAGCGCCGGGCGTTTCATGCCTCGGTGAGACTTTAGCGACACGCTTGCACGAAGCGAGACGCACAGCGGTACCGCACACTAAACGATCGATTGACCCCGTTCAGTGCATCGCGGTTTTCCCAACCGGCTGCGCATCGCTGTCGTTCAGCGTGTTCAGGAACGCGATCACATCGCGGATATCCCCTTCCGACCACACCGGCTTGCCGCCCTTGTGGTTGGTCATCGGAGCAGTACGGCGATCGACGTTGTTCTGATACTTCGCGGGCAGATCGTCGAACGGCTGCTTGCCGGCGGGATGCGGATACCACTTCTGCGGATTGGTATCGCGTTGCACGTAGAAGCGCAGCGAATCTTCCAGCGTGTGGAAGCGGCCGTTATGGAAGAACACCTTGCGCGTGCTGACGTTGCGCAACGTCGGTGTCCTGAACATTCCGCAGTACCACGCGGTGTCGGACTTGTCGGTTCGCAGCGGGCCGCACAGCCCCATGTCGTAGTACTTCGGATCCGCATTGGCCGGAATCTCCGGATTACGCGGCACGCCGAGCGTCTGGAAGTTGTAGTCGGTCAGCACCGGATGCGCGCCGGCCGCGCCCTTCTCGACCAGATGGCACGATGCGCAGTTGCCGCGCTCCGGATCGACGAACAGCGCAAAGCCGCGCGCTTCCTGGGTGGTGAACTGCGCCTTGCCGTCCAGCACCTGGTCGAACTTGCTGTCGAACGGCTGGAAGCTCGGGTCGTCGAACTGGAAGCGTTCGAGCGACTTGCCGAGCGCCGCGAGCGCATCGGCCGGACGCGTGAAGATGTCCTGGCCGAATACCTCGCGAAAACGCGCCGCGTACGCGGTTTTGCTCAGGCGGGCGGTAACGTCCGCGGCATTCGCGTTGGCCATCTCGTCCGGGTTCAGCAGCGGAAACGCGGCCTGGTCGGCCGGGCGGTCGAAACGGCCATCCCACCCGTAGCCGCCGGAAGGCTGATTGTCGCCGTCTTCGAGACGCTCCTTGAAGCTGCTCGCATACGTGTGCGTCCAGATCGGCACGCGCCGCAGATAGCGCAGCGACGGCACCGCGCGGGTGCCGTAGTGCTTCATGTCGGCGCCGCCCAGTTGCACCGCGAGGCCGTTCGGCGGACCGTACGCATGCTCCGGGCTATGACAGCTCGCGCACGAAAGTTTGCCCGAAGCGGATAACGACGGATCGAAAAAGGCCAGCTTGCCGAGCTGCGCCATGTCCTTGTTCGAAGGCACCGGCGCCGACTTCGGCGCGGGCGCCGCAACGGTCGCGGCGCCGGCCGTGTTGAGAGGAGCGTCCTGCTGGCCACATGCCGTGAGGAACACGCTTGCAATGAAAAAAAGGGCCGCCCCCCGGGCGGTCCCTTTCGAACAGTTAAAAAACATCTGTCTTTATTGAGTGAAGATGTCGGACCCGAAAGTCACGAGTTTCGAATCGTCCGCATATCCCAGGTACTCCGGAATACCGAAGCGGTCTTCCAGGCTCTTGAGCAGCGAGTAGTGGTTGTAGCCGGTGGTGCTGGTGGTGCCCGCCTTGATGAACGGCGACAGCAGCACCGCGCCCGTCCGGTCACCGCCGACGCCGTCATAGTGCATACCGATCTGGATCGTCTGCACCGTCGACGGCAGCGACGACGCGTTGATGCCCAGCGTCGACGCATACGCGATCGGCAGAGTCGACATGATCTGATCTTCCGGACGCTTGACGTTCGGGCCGGTCTGCTGGTTGCAGCACGACTCGCCGGTCAGGTTGATCGTCAGATTCATCTGCGTGTAGGCCGAGTTGAACGTGGTGGTCATCGGCGAGCTGGACGCATTCGATTCGTCGAAGTTGATGATGATCAGGCCGTCCTGCTTGTAGGCCGCCGATGCCTGGATGATCGGAATCCACTTCTTCAGGAACGCGTCGATCGAGGTCAGGCCGCCGGCCGCGCCGCTCTTGCAGCCCTTGCCCGCCGCGCCGGTGCCGTCGCCGTCGTGGCCGTCGTCGCACAGGTTCGGCGTGATGTACACGAAGTTCGGCGTGGTATCGATCGACTTCAGGTCGTTCTCGAGGTTGTCGTCCAGATTCACGACGTGCTGGTCGCAGTAGTCGATGTCGTCGATGATCGAGTGGAAGTACACGAACGGGTTGTGACGGGTCGCGTAGGCGTCGGCCTTCACGTCGCCCGATGCCGAGCTCGCCTGAGCGGACTGCGTGCCGTCGACCGCCTTCGCCGGATCCGTGCCGGCCAGCTTCGCGGTACGGGTCGGGAAGCTGCAGGTCTTGGTGCCGTCGCGGTTCAGGTCGTTGCCCATGTCGCCCATGTAGCCCTTCCACGTCAGCTTCGCGTTATCGAGCTGGTTCGGGAACGTCTTCACGCGCGCCGGGAACACGCAGCCGCCGCCGGCGTGACCGTTCGCATCGGTGCCGGCCTTCAGGACCTTCGGGTTCGCGCTGTCGTTGCCGGCATCGGCGATATCCGACCAGATGCTGAAGCAGTCGGTTTCGGTATCGACCGTCGACGGCTGGCCGCTCATCATCGAAATGTAGTTGTCCAGACTGACGTGGCCGGTGTGATCGACCTTCTCAGCGATGTCGCGGACGAACTGCTTTGTGACCGGTTTTAGGTCTGCCAGAGTTGTCATATATTTGTCTGCAAGCAAGAGCGCCTCGCATAGCGCTAATAATTCGCGTGGTCTCTTAATCTTTCCTCAGCCCCGTCTGCCACAAGACGGTGTGATGATACTTTCGATAGCCCATGCACTGCTCACTTTTGTGGCGCTTCATCAGCTTTCTCCCGAGGCGTCGTCGACCTTGCCGTGCGAACCTTCTTCGCGGCATGAATCGCGAGAACATTCTTGACGAAGCGTATCCCATTGTTCTTCGAAGCTAGCGCGCTTAGAAGGTATTGTGCGAGGAAAAGCAGACCGCAGTACACTGCAACTGAGGTAGGACTTCCGAGGAGTATGAGGCAGACAGGCGCCACTATTAAAAGCAAAAGTGACATTGCCACAATATCGCGACACATCAAATAGTTCTGGTGACTTTCAAGCGCGTCAGTGTCGTTTTCCTCTGGTTTGTAGAGCCGGTACCACGTCGAATTTTGGGCTCGCTCACAGTCTGCGATGCCCCACCTCGCGGGCCGTCTCGTGTGTTTATCATGTCCAGCCTGCGGGGCGGCCCATTTTGACATTGGAGAACTCGCTTTTACTCCGCACACCGACCATCTTTGTGATACATGCGGTCAAAGCTTTCGTTCTAAGTCTCGTGCGAAAAATGTTATTAGCAACCCATTTCTGGCGACAAAACTGGCACTCGCCAGAACTGCCCCAAATCACGTCAGAAACGACGTGCTGGGACTTCGACCCGAGACTCTATGAGAGCACAGTCGCGATTACAGGTCGTTCAGTGTGATTTCGGGGAGGAATCCACCCCGGACTTTCATAAGTTTGTACGCGGTGAAGGCGTCTTCTCTCGATAGGTGAGACCCGTGTATCGCCATGCGGAGCAGTCCTATCGAGCCAGTTAGCCGAATCGTCTGGGAGTGCCGCAATATGGTTTTTCTGGCAGCACCATCATCGCATGCGACCTCACACTGTAACTTGAGCGCGGCGAGGAAACACTCTGTTTCTCCAGCGCCTAGGCCCCATGTTGCGAGTGCAGTCTCATATTCGTCTGCATCGATGCAATCTGCGTCGACCCACTCCACCTCTCCGCGATTCACTGCGGCTTCAATCTCGCGGGAAACGGTCTTGGACTCCTTCCGCACGGCTTCGCTGATGCAAAAACGGACGTCAGGCATGCGAACAACGGTGGCGAGAACTTCGCCGTTTGCGAGGTTGATGAGGGTGGACGCGTCGAGAATAACAATCACGCGTCAATGTCGGAGTTGGACACGACAAGTGTTGAGACCGGCACATTGAGTGCGTCGGCTGCCTTTCCTAAAGAAATCCTTCCTTCTCGAATCTGAGCAACCGCTGCTTTAATTATTGCGGGAGAAGTCTCGATTTTTAGATTCGGGCGTGACGGCACGTTGACCGAGGTGGCATATTTCTCTGGGTTACCGTGGTCTTCTACGATTTTTTGATACAGCGCACGCGCTCCCCTCGCTGGAAGTAATTCCAGCGATTCGAAGCGCCTTGCTGCAACTTCGAAGCTAACGTTAAAAAAGTGCGCAACCCAAGCGATTTCCAGCGCACCGAGAGGCGCGTGAACTATTTGGAGTTCCGACCGAACGTCGCGAAGCGCAGTAAGCACACCAAAGCGGGGCAAAAGCAGGGCTGCGGCAAACGCATCGGCGAATCGTTCTTCGTCGCGGTCGACCTGGTTGAAATCTCCCACTGCCTTGTCCACGCTAGCATAGCCATTTGCGCGCTTGTCGTGGTGGCCAACAATGTGCCCCAGTTCATGGGCCATAGTGAACAAAGTTCGTGGCTGGAAGCGCCGTGCGGCTAAGACAATAAATGCGCGACCATTGACAATGGCGGACACTCCTTCAATGCTTGGGTCGCGGGAATAGAGCAATACCACTCCGAGCCGGTTCAAAATAACAGGCAGCTCCGGCAGAGGTTCAAGCTCATCGACGTTGGCGAAAGACCCGCGGAACCGCTGTGCAAAAGCCTCAGCATTCTCAAGCGTAGATGGAAGACCCGAAAAAATATCTAGCCAGTCCAGGTCCGTATCCAAATCTCCCGCGATAGGCAACGCGTCTCGAATTTGGGCCGAGACAATATCTGCCTGCGATGAAACATCCGGGGAACGCTGTGCGAGCGTTTGTCTGAACAAAAGTTGAACCGGTTCAAGACTCGGTCGGTCGAGCAAGCTCGAGACCGGCAAATTTAGCGCATCGGCGATTAGGCGAACTTCCTTAAGAGACGCCTTAGAGCCCCGAGCAACTTCCTCGAATCTTTCACGAGACAGTCCCGACCTGGCAGCAGCCTTCTCGACAGATAGTCGCCGGCTCACCAGATAGTCGGTGATATTAATCACAGGACTGCCTCGCGTTTGATTTCCTTCAGCGCCTCAAGCAAGCGTTCGGTCTGTATATCGGTGAGCTTGCGGTTCCGGCCAACAATGTGCTGCACTCTGTCGCCTTTTCGGTCGAAAATTTCAGACAGAATGTCGACCGAGCGCTGCCGACCAAGAGTCACTTCCGCCGGAGTCTGGAGCACTACCGCGTTTTTCCCAATGACGTAGTTCTTGATACGACGGTCGAAGCCAGAGTGATTGTCACGGGGATGCTGGGCGCCGTTTGGCAACGCGATAATATTGCCCTCTTTTTGTTCGCCCACGAATCTCAACGCATTCTGAGGGTGACGCCGCAACGCCTCCAGTTGGTCCTCGAGCTTCTCATCAATCTCCATTCCTCCAATCACATACTGCTGATGTCGTAATCCGCGGCTTCCGCTGATGACAAATATGTGGTCGCCCGGCGTGACCATACGCCTTAAATCTGGCCGGCAGGTGCCCATGGTCGGCTTTGCCGCGGTCAGAATCGGGTCAACTAGAGGCAGGCCTGCACCAGGGTCCGAACCCGGGGAGACAAAGATATAGCTGGACATGACAGCCCCTCAGAGTGATGCCTGTTATTTTATACAGTATTTCTCGGTGGACCAATATACGAGCTTCCAAAATCACGTAACGCAAAGAGCGTAACGGCTCGCCTTCTTTAGTAGGGCCAACTCAGGAATCAAGCGTACCACTGGATTTGAAAGAAAGTCATTCAAGATGGTTACTTTTCCGAGCATTGCAGCGCTGGCGTTGAATAACAACCGCCTTCGAAGGCCAATCAGATTGCCGCTCGTCCCAGCCTGTTCACCAGAATACTCTGCAATTGCAAAAAAGGGGCGCAGGAAATGGCTCCAGCGCCCCTTTGACAATAGTTTTGGTTACGCCTTTAGCGACAAGGCTTACCGGTCAGTCGGTCCCCGTAACCGGAATTAATCGGGCGGCCTGTAACCGCAACTAATGCAACTCCGCACAGATGGATGTGGACTTACGCCCCCTCACTCCACCGTCACCGACTTCGCCAGATTCCGCGGCTTATCCACATCCGTCCCCCGCGCACAAGCCGTGTGATAAGCAAGCAACTGCAACGGCACCACATGCAGAATCGGCGACAGCACGCCGTAGTGCTCCGGCATCCGGATCACATGCAGCCCTTCGTCGTTGACGATCTTCGTATCCGCATCGGCGAACACATAAAGCTCGCCGCCGCGCGCGCGCACTTCCTGGATATTCGACTTGAGCTTTTCGAGCAGCGCATCGTTCGGCGCAACCGTCACGACCGGCATCGCCTCGGTCACAAGCGCCAACGGCCCATGCTTGAGCTCCCCGGCCGGATAAGCCTCCGCATGGATATACGAAATTTCCTTCAGCTTCAGCGCGCCTTCGAGCGCGATCGGATAGTGCATCCCGCGGCCGAGGAACAGCGCGTGTTCCTTGCGCGAAAACTCTTCCGACCACGCGATGATCTGCGGCTCCAGCGCCAGCACGCTATTGAGCGCGGCCGGCAGGTGCCGCAACTGCTTCAGATAACCTGCTTCCTGCTCGTCGCTCAAACGACCGCGCAGCTTCGCGAGCGTCGCCGCCAGCGTGAACAGCGCGACCAGCTGCGTGGTGAACGCCTTCGTCGACGCAACCCCGATCTCGCGACCGGCATGCGTGAGGAACGACAGTTCCGTCTGCCGCACCATCGCGCTGGTGCCGACGTTGCAGATCGCGAGCGTATGGCGATGGCCAAGCTCCTGCGCATGCTTGAGCGCCGCGAGCGTATCCGCGGTCTCACCCGACTGCGAAATCACCACCACCAGCGCCTTCGGATTCGGCACCGACTCGCGATACCGGTACTCGCTCGCAATCTCAACCTGAGTCGGAATCTTCGCGACCGATTCGAGCCAGTACTTCGCGGTCAAGCCCGAGTAATAGCTCGTGCCGCAAGCGAGAATCAGCAGGCTGTCGATATCCGCGAACACTTCACCCGCATTCACGCCGAACAGCGACGCGTCGAACGCATCGCTTTGCGGAATCGTGTCGGTGATCGCGCGCGGCTGCTCGAAGATTTCCTTCTGCATGAAGTGGCGATACGGGCCGAGTTCGACCGCGCCGCCGTACGCCGCCACCTGGCGCACTTCGCGTTGTGCTTCGTTGCCCTGACGATCGGCGATGCGCACGCCGTCGAGCGACAGTTCGCACACGTCGCCTTCCTCGAGGAAGATGAAGCGCTCGGTGCTGCCCGCGAGCGCGAGCGCGTCCGACGCGAGGAAGTTCTCGCCATTGCCGAGCCCGACCACCAGCGGCGAACCCTGCCGCGCGCCGACCACCGTGTGCGGTTGGTCCTTATGCAGCACCGCGATCGCATACGCGCCGTGCAATTGCGCGATCGCCTCGCGCACCGCGGCGAACAGATCGCCGCGATACAGGCTGTGGATCAGGTGCGCGATAACCTCAGTGTCGGTCTGCGAGACGAACGTGTAACCCTTGCCGCGCAGCATTTCGCGCAGGGTTTCGTAATTCTCGATGATGCCGTTGTGTACCAACGCGAGCGCATCCTTCGAGAAGATCGGATGTGCGTTGTCGGTGATCGGCGCGCCGTGCGTCGCCCAGCGCGTATGCGCGATGCCGGTCACGCCTTCGAGATGGCCGTCATGCACCTGCGCGTCGAGGTCGGCGACGCGCGCGACGCTGCGCGCGCGCTTCGGCCCTTCCGCGCCGAGCACGGCGACGCCGCACGAGTCGTAGCCGCGATATTCGAGGCGCCGCAGTCCTTCGATCAGGACGGGAACGATATTACGTTGCGCAACCGCGCCGACGATGCCGCACATGGTGTATTCCTTTTCAAGAGCCGGGTTCGACGTGCGCGCCGCGCGCGCCCGCCATCCGCATCACGCCTTCTTTTTGACCGGGCGCACATAGCCCGTTTTGCTCGTTTGAGTCTTGTCGTTCAGTACCAGCGCGTCCGCCGCGACGTCCTTCCAGACCGTCGTGCCGGCCGCGATCGTGGCGCCGCGCTGCACCCGCACCGGCGCGACCAGTTGCGTGTCGGAGCCGACGAACACGTCGTCCTCGATCACCGTGCGGAATTTGTTCGCGCCGTCGTAATTGCAGGTGATGGTGCCCGCGCCGATATTCACGCGCGCGCCGATGTCGGCGTCGCCGATATAGGTCAGGTGATTGGCCTTCGAGCCGTGGCCGAGCACCGCGTTCTTCACCTCGACGAAATTGCCGACGTGCGCTTCGTCTTGCAGCGACGCGCCCGGCCGCAGCCGCGCATACGGTCCGAGCACGACGTGCGCGCCGACTTCGGCGCCTTCGATATGCGTGAACGCATCGACCCGCGTGCCGGCGCCGAGCGTCGCGTTACGGATCACGCAGTTCGGCCCGATGCTGACGTTGTCGGCGAGCGTCACACGCCCTTCGAACACGCAGTTCACATCGATCGACACATCGCGGCCGCATTCGAGCGTGCCGCGCACGTCGATACGCGCCGGGTCGGCGAGCGTCACGCCGGCGACCAGCAGCGTCTCGGCGACGTTGCCCTGATGGATCCGTTCGAGTTCGGCGAGCTGCTGCTTGCTGTTCACGCCGAGCGTTTCCCACTCGTCGTCCGGCTGCGTGGTGACGACTTCGAGGCCGGCTTCGATCGCCATCTCGACCGCGTCGGTCAGATAGAACTCGCCCTGTGCGTTGTCGTTTTTCAGCGCCGCGAGCCAGCCCGCGAGACGCGCGGTCGGCGCGACGATGATGCCGGTGTTGATCTCGGCGATCTTCAGCTGTTCGGGGCTCGCGTCCTTCTGCTCGACGATGCGCTGCACCTTGCCCGCCTGATCGCGCACGATCCGGCCGTAGCCGCTCGGGTCGTCGAGCGTGACGGTCAGCACGCCGTAGCCGTCACGGCCGGCGCGTTCGGTCAGCGCCTGCAGCGTGGCCGCGCGCGTGAGCGGCACGTCGCCGTACAGCACCAGAGTGGGGAGCGTGGGATCGAGCAGCGGCAGCGCCTGCTGCACCGCATGACCGGTGCCGAGCTGCTGCTCCTGCACCGCGAATTGAAGATCGGGAGCGGCGACCGCCGTGCGCACCGCTTCGGCACCGTGGCCGATCACAACGACGAGACGCGCGGGCTTCAGCGCGCGAGCGGTGTCGATGACATGAGCAAGAAGGGGCTGGCCGGCGAGCGGATGGAGCACCTTGGGAAGCGCGGAACGCATGCGCTTGCCGGTACCCGCCGCCAAAATCACGATGTTCATGGCGTCGGCATAAGAGGAGTTTTGAGGGGCCGATTTTAACATGCGGCACTGCACTAAAAAGGCCGCTAATGCGGCCTTTACCACGTTTCCATCTCTTCAATTCGCGCCGAAATGCCTGCAAATCAGGCGCTTTTCTTCACAGATCGTCGAACTGGACCAGCGGGATGGTCTTCGCGCCGTTCAGCGGCATGCCCTCTTCGCTGCCGGTCGAGCACGGTTCTTCGTCGAACGCGATGTCGCCGTTCGGATCGGCCTCGCCGCTCGCGCGCAGCCCCGCGAACGGGAACAGCTGATGATCCATCAGATGCGACGGCACCACCTTCGACAACGCATTGAACATGTTCTCGATGCGGCCCGGGAAGCGCTTCTCCCAGTCGCGAATCAACGCCTTCATTTCCGCGCGCTTCAGATTAGGTTGGCTACCGCACAGATTGCACGGAATGATCGGGAACTCGCGCAGCTCCGCGTACTTCTCCAGATCGGTTTCCTTCACGTACGCGAGCGGACGGATCACGATGTTCTTGCCGTCGTCCGATTGCAGCTTCGGGGGCATGCCCTTCAGCTTGCCGCCGTAGAACATGTTCAGCAGCAGCGTCTGCAGAATGTCGTCGCGATGGTGGCCGAGCGCGATCTTGGTCGCGCCGAGTTCGCCCGCCACGCGATACAGGATCCCGCGCCGCAGCCGCGAGCACAGCGAGCAGGTGGTCTTGCCCTCCGGCACCAGCCGCTTGACGATGCTGTAGGTGTCCTGATTCTCGATGTGAAACGGAATGTCGAGCTGCTTCAGGTACTCGGGCAGCACGTGCTCGGGGAAGCCCGGCTGCTTCTGGTCGAGGTTCACCGCGACGATCTCGAAGTTGATCGGCGCGCGTTCGCGCAGCCGCATCAGGATGTCGAGCATCGCGTAGCTGTCCTTGCCGCCCGACAGGCACACCATCACCTTGTCGCCGTCCTCGATCATGTTGAAGTCGCCGATCGCCTGGCCGACCTGGCGCGCGAGGCGCTTGAACAGCTTGTTGTTCTCGTACGCTTCTTTCTGCTCGCGGCGGGTGAGCGGGGATTTGGTCGCGTGGGCGGTCTCGATCTCCGGTGCGTTCATCGCTCAATCCTCCTTCACGCGGAACACTTCGACGCCGACCGCGTCGCAGTCCGGATAAACATCCGGCTTCTCGGTCGACACGCGCGCGGCGCGCACCTGCGGATGTTCGAGCATCGTGCGCACGAGGTCGTCGCACAGCGTCTCCTGCAGATGGATATGCCCTTGCGATACGCGCTTGGCGATCGTCGAGCGCATGAAGTCGTAATCGACGACTTCGTTCAGCTTGTCCTGCACCGGCGTCGACAGCGCGAGCGGCACATACAGTTCGACGTTGATCACGACGCGCTGTTCGCCGCGCTTTTCGAAATCGTGCACGCCGATGTTGATGTGCACTTCGTAGTTGCGCAGAAAGAGCCGGCGGCAATCGGCGAGCCGGGGATGCGAAAGAGCGGCAAACATGTTCGTTCCAGTCAAAAAAGCGTGCTTGGCACGCAAAGGGGCGCTGCGTCGCGCAGCGCGGCGGCCTCGGCGAAGCGAGGCGTGGCAAACCGCGCGCGGATCAGGCGCCCGTCAAAAACATTACGTCGCGCGGCAGCGGCACGAGATGCTGCCCGCCGTCGACCACCAGCGTCGTTCCGGTGACACCGGCTGCATCCGCGAGATACAGCGCGGCGGCGACGATATCCTCAGGCCGCGACGCACGGCCCAGAGGCGTCATTCGATGCGCGGCGGCAAACCCTTCCAGGGTCTGGTCGCCCGATTGCATCGTCAGGCCGGGCGCGAGCCCGACCACCCGGACTTTCGGCGCGAGCGCCTGAGCGAGCGCGACCGTCGCGGTCTGCAGCGCCGCCTTCGATAGCGTGTACGACAGATAGTCCGGGTTCATGTTGTACAGCTTCTGGTCCAGCACATTGATGACCACGCCGCGCTGGCTTTCGTCGTGCACCGCCGCCTCGGGCGTCGCGTCGTACAGCATGCGCGCGAGCACCAGCGGCGCGCCGACGTTCATCGCGGTCAGCTTCAGCAGCAGCTCGTAACCGACGTCGCGCGCGGTGTCTTCCTCGAAGCGCGACGCGTTGTTGACGATGCACGACGGCCGGCCCAGCGCCTCGGTGCAGGCCGGCAGCAGCCGCGTAACCTGCGCCTCGTCGCCGAGTTCGGCCGGCAGCGCGACCGCGTGGCGGCCGAGCGCGACGATCTGCGCGACGGTTTCGTCGGCGTCCTCACGCGACGCGCCGTAGTGCACGGCCACGTCCCAGCCGCGCGCGGCAAAGCCGAGCGCGAGCGCGCGGCCGATGCGGCGCGCGCCGCCGGTAACTAGCACGACGCGAGGCTGCTGCGACGGCACGGCGGGCGCCACGGCGGACGCCCCTAAGGACGGCGCTTCGGCCGGGCGGGCAACGTTGTCCGGGGAGACGGTCATTTACAATGCGGGGATGAATCCGAAAGCTCACCAACCCGATAGTTTACCTGCTCCCGGCCCGAGCGCGCTCGCGCAGTCCGACGCGCTGGTCGCGCAGATCCGTGCGCAGCTCGACGCGGCCGGCGGCTGGCTGCCGTTCGACCGCTATATGGAGCGCGCGCTGTACGCGCCGGGGCTCGGCTATTACAGCGGCGGTGCGCGCAAATTCGGGCTGCGCGGCGACGACGGCAGCGACTTCGTCACCGCGCCGGAACTGTCGCCCCTCTTCGCCGCGACGCTCGCGCGCCCGCTCGCCGAAGCCTTGGAGGCGAGCGGCACGCGCGAGCTGATGGAGTTCGGCGCCGGCACCGGCAAGCTCGCGGCGGGCCTGCTCACCGCGCTCGACGCGCTCGGCACGGAGTTCGACAGCTATTCGATCGTCGATCTGTCGGGCGAGCTGCGCGAGCGGCAGCGCGACACGATCGCGGCAGCCGCGCCCGCGCTGCTGGCCAAGGTGCGCTGGCTCGATGCATTGCCGGAGCGCTTCGAAGGCGTGGTGATCGGCAACGAGGTGCTCGACGCGATGCCGGTGCGGCTCTTCGCGAACCGCGGCGGCGCCTGGCTGGAGCGCGGCGTGGTGTGGCGCGACGACGCGTTCGCATTCGACGACCGCCCGGTCACCGCGGCCGCCGACCTGCTGCGGCTAGAGGAAATCGACGCGGCCCGCGAAACCGGTGCCGGCGACGACTACCTGACCGAGACGCACGAAGCCGCGCTGGCCTTCACGCGCACGATCTGCACGATGCTCGCGCGCGGCGCGGTGATCCTGATCGACTACGGCTTTCCGCATCACGAGTACTACCACGCGCAGCGCGCGCAGGGCACGCTGATGTGCCACTACCGGCATCGCGCGCACGGCGATCCGTTTCTGTATCCCGGCTTGCAGGACATCACCGCGCACGTCGAATTCACCGGCATCGCGGAAGCCGGTACCGACGCCGGCGCGGACCTGCTCGGTTTCACGTCGCAAGCGCGCTTTCTGATGAACGCGGGAATCACCGAAGTGCTCGGCGAAATCGATCCCGCCGACACCGCCCGCTTTCTGCCGGCCGCGAATGCGGTGCAGAAGCTGCTGTCGGAGGCGGAGATGGGCGAGCTGTTCAAGGTGATCGCGTTTTCGCGCGGGCTCGACGATACGCTGCGCGCGTTTTCGAGCGGCGATCGCTCGCATACGCTGTGACGTGCCACGCCTTTAAGGACCCGAGAGACTCGCGATGATCCGCTGGCTATTGACCACCTTCGTTGCCGTCGCGATTCTGTCGTCGTGCTGGCCGTGGCTCAGGAAGCTCGGCATCGGCCGGATGCCCGGCGACGTGACGCTGCGGCTGTTCGGCCGCGAGTATCCGTTTCCGTTCATGTCGACGCTGGTGCTGTCGATACTGCTGTCGTTGCTGGCGCGGGTGCTGTAGCCAACCCCCGCGCCTTCCTCTTTTAGCCGCGTGTCGCGCCTGCGCTAACCCAGCGCCGCTTCCACCGCCCTGACCCGCTCCTGATGCACGGCGTCCTTGATGCCGGCCGGCGCATCGGCAAGACGCTGCGCAACCGCGCCCGCATCCACTCCCCGCGCGGCCACCAGCGCGACCCGCAAACGCTCCGCCTGCGGATAATCGCGCGTCTCGAAGCCCAACCGCCCGCGCGCATCCGACTCGCACGCCTGCAACGCCTCGGCGAAGCGGGCCGGCTTGCGCATCGCGTCGCTGCGCTCGAACAGCCGCACCAGCGCGGCCGCGCCCATTTCCATCACGCGATGAATATTGCCGTGCTCGCGCGCGACCAGCAGCGCGAGATCGCGGCACTCGTTCGGCACGCGCAGCCGTTCGCATAGCGGCTTGAGCAGATCGACGCTGCGGCCTTCGTGGCCGAGGTGACGCGGCAGGATGTCGTCCGGCGTGGTCGCCTTGCCGAGATCGTGCGTCAGCGCGGCAAACCGCACCGGCAACGCATAACCCTGCTGCGCCGCATGGTCCAACACCATCATCACGTGCACGCCGGTGTCGACCTCCGGGTGATAGTCGGCGCGCTGCGGCACGCCGAACAGCGCGTCGATCTCCGGCAGAATCCGCGCGAGCGCGCCGCATTCGCGCAGCACGTCGAACATCCGCGACGGCTTCTTCTCCATCAGCCCGCGCGACACTTCCTGCCACACCCGCTCGGCGACCAGCGCATCGGCCTCGCCGTCGGCGACCATCTTGCGCATCAGTGCCACGGTTTCCGGCGCGACCGTGAAATCGGCGAAGCGCGCCGCGAAACGCGCGATGCGCAGAATCCGCACCGGATCTTCTAGAAACGCGTCGCCGACATGGCGAAACAGCTTCGCCTTCAAATCGGCCTGGCCGTTGAACGGATCGATGACCGGCCCGGTCAGCTCGCCGTCCGGGCGCACTTCGCGCGCCATCGCGTTGATCGTCAGATCGCGGCGCGCGAGGTCTTCCTCGAGCGTCACGTCCGGCGCATAGAAAAACTGGAAGCCGTGATAACCGGCGGCGGTCTTGCGCTCGGTGCGCGCGAGCGCGTATTCCTCATGCGTCTGCGGATGCAGGAACACCGGAAAGTCCTTGCCGACCGGCCGGTAACCCTGCGCGACCATCTGCTCCGGCGTCGCGCCGACCACCACGTAATCGCGATCCTGCACCGGCACGCCGAGCAACTCGTCGCGGACCGCGCCGCCAACTGCGTAAATATTCATGGGCATTCGTCTTGATAGGGCACTGCGTGCGTTTCCTTGCGCGCGGCGTCGATCCACGCATTGACCGCCGGCAGCGCGGTGAGCCGCTCGACATACGCGGCGGCCGTCGCCGACAACGCCGGCTTCCACGTGTTGAAGCGCATTGCGACCGGCGCGTACATCGCATCGGCGATGCTGAATTCGCCGAACAGGAACGGGCCGCCGTAGCTTTGCAGGCAGTCGCCCCAGATCGCCTCGATGCGGGCGATATCGGCCAGCGCGCCCGCGGTCGCGTTCTTACCCGGGAACGACGCGCGGATGTTCATCCACATGTTCGAGCGCAATTCGCCGAAGCCCGAATGCATCTCGGCGCTGACGCTGCGCGCATGCGCGCGCGCCGCCGCGTCGCGCGGCCACAGCGCGTGCTGCGGAAAACGCTCGGCGAGCGTTTCGGCGATCGCCAGTGAATCCCACACCGGCTGACCAGCATCGTCGATCAGGCACGGCACCTTGCCGGGCCCGCGCGGCGCGAGGGCGCGGATCTTCGCATTGGTGTCCGCCTCGTTCAGATGGATCAGCACTTCGTCGAACGGGATGCCGAAGTGCTTGAGCAGCAGCCACGGCCGCATCGACCACGACGAATAGTTCTTGTCACCAATGAGCAGCTTCATGCGTTGCCTGAAAGTGAATGGAGAAGAAGACTTCAGCGCCCGGCGCTGGCGCGGAACGAGTCGAGCCGCGAACCCCTGGACGCGCCGGTGAGATAGGTCGGCACGATCGCCTCGATGCTGGCCGGTTCGATCCCGAGTTCGGGCGCGAGCGGCCCGCTCAGGATGTTCGGGACTTTCATCGAGTCGAGATTGTCGCGCGAAATCACCGGTTCGCCGGGCGCCATCTCGAAGCTGAGCGCCTGCAGGCGGGCCAGCGGTTCGGGCAAGCGGATGATGCGCGCATGCTTGCCGATCACGTCGCCGCAGTAGGACACCAGGTCTTCGAGCGTATAGACGGTCGGGCCGCCGAGTTCATAGGTGCGGCCGGTGGCGGCATCGAGATCGAGCACGTTGGCGATCGCCTTCGCGACGTCGCCGACGAAGACCGGCTGGAACTGCGCATCCGGCATCGCGAGCGGAATGGCCGGAAACACCCGTTGCAGGAACGCGAACTTGTTGAGGAACGCGTCCTCGGGGCCGAACACGACCGACGGCCGGAAGATCGTCCACGCGACGCTGCCGCCGTGCACCGCTTTCTCGCCGTCGCCCTTCGAGCGCGCGTACATGCTAGGGCCGTTCGAATTTGCGCCGAGCGCGCTCAGATGAATCAGCCGATGCACGCCCTTGCCTTCGCACGCGGCGACGATGCGCGTGGGCAGCTCGACGTGCGCGCGCGCGAACGCTTCGCCGTACGGTTTGCCGCGTTTGGAGTTCAGCACCCCGACGAGGTTGATTACGCAATCGGCGCCCTCGACGAAGCGCGCAAGCTGCACCGGATCGAACACGTCGGTTTCGATCACGTCGATGGGCAGCATGGTGAGATGGCGCGCGTTGTAGCGGCGCCGGGTGGCGACGCGCACGTCCTTGCCGAGTTCGACGAGCGCATTGACGACGTAGCTGCCGATAAAACCGGAGCCGCCGATGACCGCGATAGCTTGATGTCGCATTTTCGACTCCCTGATGGAAGCCGCGGCAACGGCTGATGAGACGCGCCGCGGTGCGGGCTCGCAAGACCCGGCGACCGCGGCGGCACGGCGCTTACGGTGCGATGTAACCCAGACGCGCCTTCAGCGATTGCGGACGGCCTTCGAACAATGCCGCGTAGTAGACCGTGTTGGACAACACATTCTTTACGTAGTCGCGCGTTTCCTGGAACGGGATCGCCTCGGCGAAGATCGCGCCTTCGACCGGACGTTGCAGCGACTGCCGCCAGTTGCGCGGACGGCCCGGACCGGCGTTGTAGCCGGCGGTGGCCAGCACGGCCGAACCGTCGAACTGATTGTAGATCATCGCCAGGTAGTTGGTGCCGAGCAGGATGTTGGTGTTGATGTCGTTCATCTGCTCGCGCGACACCGGGCCCAGACCGATCTTTTTGGCGACCAGTTGCGCGGTGGCCGGCATCAGCTGCATCAGCCCGCCCGCGCCGACTTCGGAGCGCGCGTTGATGATAAAGCGCGATTCCTGGCGGATCAGCCCGTACGCCCACTCGATGTCGAGCCCGCTCGACTGCGCGTCGCGCTCGACGATATCGCGGAACGGCGACAGATAGCGCAACGAGAAATCGTGCTCGGTCTTCGTACGGTCCGCGGTGTTGACGGTGCGGTCGTACAGCTGGATCCGGCGCGCGTATTCGGCGGCCGCGAGCAGTTGCCGGTCGCTCATCTGGCGCAGCGGCCAGTTCCATTCGCGATTGCCTTCGAGCCGCAGATTCAGCGCGTAGAAACGCTGTGCGAGATCGAAGCCCGGAGTGGCGCCGGCCTGCTGGATTTCGGCGTCGGTGACCGTGGTCTTCGGCGGCACGGTGATCTTCTGGCCGAGTTCTTCTGCGGCGAGCTGGCCGTAGAAGTTGAAGTTCTGCGCGATCGACTGGAATTCCTGGTTGGCCGTGTCGACGTCGCCGGCCTGCTTGAGCGCGCGCGCGTGCCAGTACACCCACGACGGCTGCTTGCGCAGCCCTTCGGGCATCTGCTCGATCGACCAGCGCACCATGTTCCAGTCGCCGGCGAGCAGCGCGCTGCGGGTGCGCCATTCATACGCGGGATTGGACAGCGGCGCGTTGGCCGACAGCCGGAACCAGTCGACCGCGCCCGGCACCTGCTTGACCGCCGCCTGATAGCCAATCGTGCCCCAGCCGATCGCCCGCTCCGGCGAATTCAGCGACGGCGCGACCGAGGCGAAGGTAGCCGCCGCCATCGCCGGATCGTTGCGCGCCATCCGGGTGATCGCGAGCAGCGCCAGCTGATGCGACTGCGAATCGGCGCCGACGCCGCGCGCGAGCAGCAGCGGCGGCGTATTGACCGCCTGGCTGAACGCGACCGGGTCGGGTGCCTGGTCGCCGAGCGCGTCGACCAGCTTGCTGCCGGTGCTGGTGTAGTTCTGTTCGTACGCGAGGCGGATCTGCTGCCAGATGTCGTCGCTGCTGAACTGACGATTGACGCCGAGCACCGTGATCAGATCGACGCAGCCGTCGCCGTACCACTTCGGATCGACCAGCAGGCCGCGCGCCGCGTCCGCGACGTTCTCGCCGCGCGATGCGCGCGATTCGAGCGCGTAGCACTTGACCTGGGTGTCGTCGTTGAGCACGAACAGCGGGTACTGCTGGTCGAAGTTACGCCAGTCGTGGCGCGTGCCGAGCACGGTCAGATAGTCGTTGCGCATCCGGTCGGCGATCGCCTGGCCGTCGTACTTCTGCAGGAACGCGAGCACCGGCGCGTCCGGCGCGTCGACCCGCGCATGGCCGCCCGAATCGAACAGCTGCGGCTTGATCTGGAAGTACTCCAGATACGACGGCGCCGGATAGTCCGGAATCATGCTCGCGAGCTGGGCCGCGCGCGGGGCGTCGTTCTTGCGCGCGGCCTCGCGAAGCTGAACGAAGATCTGGTCGTCGTTCGCATTCGTGAGCTGCGAGATCGGGAGAGGTTTGACGGCCGAAGCGGTGCTGCACGCGACGAGCGCCGCGGCGGCCAGCGCGATACCGGCTGCGCGATATACTCGAAAAAGGCGTTTTGACATCGTTGTTTCTGGAGCGCGAATTGGACCAAAGCATAGCACGCAACCCCGTCCCGATAACGAAAAAGGCATTGCGCCAGAGGCTCCTGGAAGCCCGGCTGCAAGCGGCTTCCAGGCCGGCTGTGAATGCCGCGCTGGGGCGTCGCGTGCTCGATGTGCTGAAGCACTTCGGGGTGCCGAGCGTGGGTTTTTACTGGCCGCTCGCCGGCGAGTTCGACGCGCGGGGCCCGGTGTCGATCTGGCTCGCCGGCAACGACAGCCGCGAGGCAAGTCTGCCGATCATTAAAGAGCGCGGCACCGCGCTCGAGTTCCACGCGTGGCACCCGCAGGTGCCGATGCGCATCGGCCATCACAAGATCGCCGAGCCGACGTCCGGGCGCATGGTGGTGCCCGACCTGCTGTTCGTGCCCTGCGTCGGTTTCGATGCCGACTGCTACCGGCTCGGCTACGGCGGCGGCTATTACGACCGCACGCTGGCCTCCTGGCCGGCGGCCGCGAAGCCGGTCACGGTCGGCATCGCGTATGACGCGTGTCGCATCGACGCACTGCAGCGCGAGGCGCACGACATCCCGCTCGATCTGATCGTCACCGAGACGGGTTTTCATCCGGGCCTGCCGGAGTGAGCCGCCGCCATTGCCGCCATTGCCGCTAGGCGGGCGTGCGATAACGCGCGCCCAACGCATTGCACCGCCGTGCGGCCTCGCCAATCCGCTGGTTTGATCATGTACGCTTCAGTTATCGCCGATCCCGCGCCGGACCTGCGCCAATCCGCCGCGCGGTCCGCTTCTTCCGCCGACTCGACCCGGGCCGTCCAGCCATGAGCCAACCCCGTATCTTTCCGCTTGGCGATAACGCGCTGATGTGCGTCGCGCCGCCCCCTGCCACGCTCGACTGCCAGCGGCGCGTGTGGGCCGCGGCCAGCGCCGCGCGCGACTGGCCGCCAGTACTCGAAGTGGTGCCCGGCATGAACAATCTGACGCTCGTGTTCGACCCGCTCGACACCGACGGCGACGCGCTCGCCGCCCAGCTGCTGGCCGCCTGGCAAGCGGCGGACGAGACCGCCGCGCCCACCCGCGAAGTCGAGGTGCCGGTCCAGTACGGCGGCGAGTTCGGCCCCGATCTGCAAGCGGTGGCCGAGCACACCGGGCTGAGCGCGCGCGAGGTCGTCGAGCGTCATGCGGGCGGCGACTACGTGGTGTTCTTCCTCGGCTTCCAGCCGGGCTTCGCCTATATGGGCGGCCTCGAAGCCGCGCTGCACACGCCGCGCCGAGCGTCGCCGCGGCTCGAAGTGGCGGCCGGCTCGGTCGGCATCGGCGGCGAGCAGACCGGCATTTATCCGGCGGTGTCGCCCGGCGGCTGGCAGTTGATCGGCCGCACCGAGGTGCCGCTGTTCGATCCGCTGCGCCGGCCCCCCACCCTGCTGCAACCGGGCGACCGGGTGCGCTTCACGATCGCGGGGATGCACGCATGATCGACGTGATCCGCGCGGGTCTGCAGACCACCATTCAGGACCTCGGCCGCCACGGCTACCGCCATCTCGGTGTCGCGATGGGCGGGGCGCTCGATCGTCTGTCGCTCGAAGTCGGCAATCGGCTGGTCGGCAACCGGCCCGACGCGGCCGGCCTCGAAATCACCTTCGGTCCGACCGTGCTGCGCTTTCTGCGCGCGACCCGGGTCGCGATCACCGGCACCGACTTCGGCGCGACGCTCGACGGCAAGCCGGTCTATTCCTGGTGGAGCCTGCCGGTGCAAGCCGGCCAGGAACTGGTGCTGAACGCGGCGAAGCGCGGGATGCGCGGCTACGTGTGCGTGGCCGGCGGCATCGACGTGCTGCCGGTGCTCGGCTCGCGCGGCACCGACCTCGCCGGCCATTTCGGCGGCCTCGGCGGGCGCGCGCTCGTCGACGGCGACCGGCTGCCGGTCGGCGCGCCACCGCAGCGCAGCCAGCTCGGCTTCGCGCCGGAGGCACCCGAGTTCGGCGTGAAAGCGCCCGTGCTGTGCAAGTTCGTGCAGGTGCACGAACCGCTGCGGCGCGGCCGGCATCCGTCGGGGGTGCCGTGGGCGGTGCCGATCCGGGTGCTGCGCGGCCCCGAATACGACAGCTTCACCGACGCCGCGCAGCAGTCGTTCTGGGCCGACGAATGGCTGGTCACGCCAAACAGCAACCGGATGGGCTACCGGCTCGCCGGCACCGAACTGACCCGCGCGCACAAGAGCGATCTGCTGTCGCACGCGGTGTTGCCCGGCACGATCCAGGTGCCGCCGAACGGCCAGCCGATCGTGCTGATGAGCGACGCGCAGACCACCGGCGGCTATCCGAAGATCGGCGCGGTGATCCAGGCCGATCTGTGGAAGCTCGCGCAGGTGCGGCTGAACGCGGCGGTGCGCTTTATCCCGACGACGCCCTACGAGGCGCGTCACGCATTACTGGAAGAACGCGCGTATCTGCGGCAGATCGACGCCGCGATCGCGATGCATGAAGAGCGTTGCGCGCGCCGGGCGGCGCTCGCGACGCGGTAACACGAAGGAGAGGAATCACCATGGAAATCGATCTGAATGCCGATCTCGGCGAAGGCTGCGGCTCCGACGAGGCGCTGCTCGACCTCGTCAGCTCGGCCAACATCGCGTGCGGCTGGCATGCGGGCGGCCCCAACGCGATGCGCGACTGCGTGCGCTGGGCCGTGCAAAAAGGCGTGTCGATCGGCGCGCATCCGAGCTTCAACGATCCGGAGAATTTCGGCCGCAAGGAAATGGACCTGCCCGCGCAGGACATTTACGCGGGCGTGCTGTACCAGCTCGGCGCGCTGTCGGCGATCGCGCAGGCCGAGGGCGGACGCATCGCGCACGTGAAGCCGCACGGCGCGCTGTACAACCAGGCCGCGCGCGACGAGAAGATCGCCGATGCGATCGTGTCGGCGGTGCATGACTTCGATCCGTCGGTCGCGGTGTTCGCGCTGGCGGGCAGCGGGCTGGTGAGCGCCGCGCGCAATGCGGGTCTGACCGCAATCGAGGAAGTGTTCGCCGACCGCGGCTATCGCGCCGACGGTTCGCTGGTGCCGCGCAAGGAGCCGGGCGCGCTGCTCGACGACGAGGACCTCGTGCTCGAACGCACGCTGGCGATGATTCGCGAGCAGCGGGTGCAGTCGGTCGATGGGCAGTGGGTGCCGTTGAATGCGCAGACCATTTGTCTGCATGGCGACGGGCCGCATGCGCTCGCGTTCGCGCGGCGGATTCGCGCGGCGCTCGAGGCGGCTGGGATCGACGTGCATGCGGCGAGTTCGGCGCGGGTTTGAGTTTTGCCGCGCGCCTGGGCTTCGGCGCGTGCGTGAGCAGCGCAGCCGAGCGTAAGCAGTTGCGCGGTTGAGCGCCCGGGCGGCGGACCGCTCGCGTCGCCCCGATCCAGACCGCGCCCCTCGCCCCAAGTAGACCCGCATCACCGCTTCAACGCCCCGCTTCGCCGCGGGGCGTTTTGCCAGCAGCAGCGCCTTTGCTTTCGCGGCGCGCGCGGCAAACCACGGCTTGCCCACGCATCCGCCGTACCGATTCTGAGAGTTCAACGCGGCCGCAGAGCCGCGGCAGCAAGCCGGCACGCCAACCCGGTGCGCCGGTTCACCTCAGCCGCCAGCCGCGGCGAAGTCGAATCACTCAAGGAGATACTGATGCAGACAACCGTCAGTTTGTGGCCGCTTATCGGTGTGGCCGTCATCATCGTTGGCTTTCTGTTGCGCTTCAATCCGATGCTGATCGTCGCGGTCGCCGCGATCGTCACCGGCTTCGCCGCGCATTTCCCCCCTGAAAAAATCCTCGCGCTGATCGGCACGGGTTTCATCAAGACCCGCAATATCCCGCTGATCATCCTGTTGCCGCTCGCGGTGATCGGCTTGCTGGAGCGGCACGGCTTGCGCGAGCGCGCGCAGGCGTGGATCGGCAGCATCAAGGCGGCCACCGCCGGGCGTCTGCTGATCGTCTATCTGGCGGTGCGCGAGCTGACCGCCGCGGCCGGGTTAACCGGGCTCGGCGGCCATCCGCAGATGGTCCGTCCGCTGATCGCGCCGATGGCCGAAGGCGCGACCGAAAACCGCTTCGGCAAGATCGGCGACGCGGTGCGCTTCCGCCTGCGCGCATTCGCCGCGGCGACCGACAACGTCGGCCTGTTCTTCGGCGAAGACGTGTTCGTCGCGTTCGGCGCGATCGTGCTGATGACCACCTTCCTGAAGGAGGCGGGGATCATCGTCGAACCGCTGCACGTCGCGGTGTGGGGGATTCCGACCGCGATTAGCGCGTTCATCGTGCATGGCTTCCGGCTGTGGCTGCTCGACCGCTGGCTCGAACGCGAGTTGCGCGGCAGCCGGCCCGGAGGCAGTGCGGGCGCGGCGAGTTCTTCGTCCACCACTTCTTCGACGCCCACTACGCGCGCCACGAAGTCCGCCACCGGAGACGAAGCATGACTTTCACGATCACCTATCTGTTCTGGCTGCTGGGCGTCGTGCTGCTGATCGTCGGCGGGATGATCGTGCTCGATCGCGAGCATCCGCGCCGCTTCACCGCCGGCGGCTTCTGGATTCTGTATGCGTTGATTTTTCTGATCGGCGACCGGCTGCCACCCGCGCTGGTCGGCGTCGCGGTGATCGCGATGGCGGTGATCGCCGGCTTCGGCGGGGTGACAGCGGGCAAGCCGAAGACGTTGTCGCTGGAGGCGCGCATCGCCAGCGCCACGCGGCTGCGCAACAAGCTGTTCGTGCCCGCGCTGACGATTCCGGTCGTCACCGTCGTCATCACGCTCGCGGCGAGTCATCTCGTGTTCGGTGGCGTGCCGCTGATCGAGAAGGCCAACGTGACGCTGATCGGTTTCGGGATCGGCTGCGTGATCGCGCTGGCCATCGCGTGCGTGATCACGCGCGACACGGTCGGGCAATCGATGAAGGAAGCGCGCCGCCTCGTCGATGCGCTTTCGTGGGCGGCGGTGCTGCCGCAGATGCTCGGGATGCTCGGCCTCGTGTTCTCCGACGCGGGCGTCGGCAAGGCGGTCGCGCACGTGACCACGTCGTATATCAGCCTCGATTACCGGTTCGTCGCGGTCGCGGTGTACTGCATCGGCATGGCGCTGTTCACGATGGTGATGGGCAACGGCTTCGCCGCGTTTCCGGTGATGACGGGCGGCGTCGGCGTACCGATTCTGGTCGGCGTGTTCCACGGCAACCCGGCGGTAATGGCCGCGATCGGGATGTTCTCCGGCTACTGCGGCACGCTGATGACGCCGATGGCCGCGAACTTCAACATGGTGCCGGCCGCGCTGCTCGAACTGCCCGACAAGAACGCGGTGATCAAGGTGCAGGTGCCCACTGCGCTCACGTTGCTGGTGATCAATATCTTCCTGCTGAATTTCCTGATGTTTTTGTAGGAGGCGGGTTTGGGGCGGGGACACACGCGAGCGTCGGCACTACGAGAAAACTACGAGAAATCGCGCTAAACCCCGCACAAACCCTCCCCGCCCGCACCCTTCAGAAAGCCCTTGAACTGCCGTACTACCGGTCTGACACGGTGAAACCCTGTTTCAACACCGGTATGCATAGTTCATAAAAAGGAAAATCAAGTGCGGAAGTCTCACATCACGATCAGGATGCGGATCCTGGCGATATTCGGCAGCTGCGTCGCGCTGACCTTTTTCACCGGCCTCGCGGGCATCGTCGCTTTGTCGCAGTTGGGTGCCGATGCGGCGGCCCGTCCGCTCGTCGGCGCGCTTGTCGTGATGGCCTGGCTCGGCACCGCGATCGCGCTGTACGGCGGTTTGCAGTTGCACCGGATCATCTGCGGCGGCCTGATCCGCCAGCGCAAGAAGTTCGAGGAGATCGCCGACACGCTCGACGTGTCGCGCCGCGCGGCGAGCCCGCGGATGGACGAGTTCGGTCTGGCCGCGGTCGCGTTCGACGCGCTGTTGCGGCGGATCGAGGCAAACATCGTGATCGTGCGCTCGTCGACCGATTCGGTCAGCACCGCGACCCGCGAAATCGCCGCCGGCAATCTCGATCTGTCCGCGCGCACCGAGGAACAGGCGGCGTCGCTCGAACAGACCGCGGCGAGCATGACGCAGCTCACCGAGACGGTGAAGCACAACGCCGACAACGCCCGCCAGGCCAACTCGCTCGCGACCAGCGCGGCGAGCAAGGCCGCCGCCGGCAACGACGCGGTGCAGGCGATGGCCGCGACGATCGGCCGGATCAGCGGCAGTTCGAGCAAGATTTCGGAGATCACCGGCGTGATCGAAGGGATCGCGTTCCAGACCAACATCCTCGCGCTGAACGCGGCGGTCGAAGCGGCGCGCGCCGGCGAACAGGGGCGCGGCTTCGCGGTCGTCGCAAGCGAAGTGCGCAGCCTCGCGCAGCGTTCGGCGGCGGCGGCCAAGGAGATCAAGGAGCTGATCGGCTCGTCGGTGGCGATGATCCAGGACGGTTCGACGCAAGCGGTCGAAGTGAGCACCGTGATGGGCGAAGTGACGACGGTGATCCGCCAGGTGTCGGATATCGTCGGCGAGATCGCGGCGGCGTCGGAGGAACAGAGCCGCGGGATCGAGCAGGTCAATCAGGCGGTCAACCAGATGGACGAGGTCACGCAGCAGAACGCGGCGCTCGTCGAGGAAGCGGCGGCCGCCGCGCAGTCGCTGGAGGAACAGGCGGGCAAACTGGCCGGCGTGGTCGCGACGTTCAAGGTGGCCGGCAGCGAGCCGGCCGCACGCGGCGCGGCGCCTCAGTTGGCGAAGCAACGCGCGGCGGTAGCGCCCGCGCCGCGCGCCGTATCCTCCGCGTCGTCCGCGTCGTATGAACCGGCGGCGGCGAAGCCGGTATCGAAGCCGGCCGCGCCGGCTGCCGGCGAGCGCAACGTTGCGCCGAAAGCGCCGGCCGCGCGACTCGAACCCGCGCTCGCCGCAGGCTCCGACGCCGACTGGCAAACTTTCTAATCCTTCCGCCACGGGCCGGGTTTTTACCCGGCCTCACCCCGCCTCACCCCGCCTCGCTCCGTTTCACCCCGGTTCAACCACGAACCCATGCTGCCGCAACAACTGCAGCACGCCCTTCGGCCCACCCAGATGCAGCGCGCCGATTGCGACGAACACCGGTTTATTCGGCGCCGCCAGCTGCAGCATCCGATTGACGAAGCGCCGATTGCGCTCGTAGACGATCCGGTTATCGATCGTCTCGGACACCCGCTTGTCGCGCGCGAGCTTCTCCGATTTCGCGACCTGCCACGCGGCGATCGCATCGGCATCGCCGACCCGCCACAGCCGATGCAGCTTGCGCACGTCCTCGACGTTCTGCGCGGGCGTCTGCACCAGGTCCTGCGCGAGCATTTCGCGCTGCTGCGCGGCCGATAGTCCGGTGAACGCGCGCATCTGCTGCGCGAGCGTCTCCAGCCCGACGATCTTGCCGCGCGTCTTCAGATACACGTTCTGTAATTGCGCCTCGGTGCCGTACTCGGTCTGCAGACCGGCCGACAGCGAGTCGTAGGTCTCGACGACCAGCGACGCGAGCCACGGCCGCATCTTCTTGATCGCATCGAGCGCGGCCGGATTGCCGCGCAGCCGCAGCGCGAGCTTGTGCCACAGCGGCTCGGGCAACAGCCCCGGCAGACAGTCGCGCTTGCAGATGCCGTACTTGGACACGTCGTCCTGCGACACCAGCAGTTCGTCGGGGGAGAGTTCGAGCGCGAGCGTTTGCGACGCGGCCAGCGCGGCGAGGATCGGCGGCCGGAACGGCTGCCCGGCCGGATAGTCGACCGGATCGCCGACGTGCAGCGTGCCGAGCACATAGAGGGTGACGTTGCCGCGCGTCGCGACATAGAACGGCATGCGCGCCGGCTGCTGGCGCACCGGGCCGCTCGCGGTGGAGCCGGGCGTGGCCGGCGGGGCCATCGAAGGCGGCGGCGGTGGCGCGGGCGGAGAGACCGGCGCGGCCGGCACGCCGAGCGACGGCCGGCCCGCCTGGCCCGGCGCATCCGCCGCGGCGCGGGCCGCGTACGCGCTGTCGAAAGCCGTGCCGAAGCTCAGCATACCGACCGACAGCGCGCCGATCAGCACACGTCGCCACGCACCGACCCACGCACCAACACACGCATCGGCGCACGCACCAACGCACGCACGATGCACGCCGCCGGGCCCGGCGCTTTTCAGCCCCCGCACCCCGCGGCGCCGCGCGAATGCGGCCGCGCGGCCGCCCTCACGCAAGCGGCGCGCAAGACGACGCGCCGCCCCCACATCAGGCATCCACGTCCCCCACCTCTTCGGCGCGGTGACACGAGACCTGACGGCCATCCACTTCACGCAGCTTCGGTTCCTCGCTGCGGCATCGGTCGATCACGTACGGGCAGCGCTGATGGAACGTGCAGCCCGACGGCGGATTCAGCGGCGAAGGCATTTCACCTTGCAGCTTGATCTTGATCGTGCGGTCCGCCTCGAAGATCGACGGCGTCGCCGACATCAGCGCGCGCGTGTACGGATGGCGCGGCTTCGAGAAAATCCGCTGCTTGTCGCCCAGTTCCGCGACGCCGCCGAAGTACATCACCATCACGTCGTCGGCGATATGCTCGACCACCGACAGGTTGTGCGAGATGAACACGTAGCTGGTCTTGAACTGATCCTGCAGGTCCATGAACAGATTCAGGATCTGCGCCTGGATCGACACGTCGAGCGCGGACACCGGTTCGTCGGCGACCACGATCTGCGGATCGAGGATCATCGCGCGCGCGATCGCGACCCGCTGGCGCTGGCCGCCGGAGAACATATGCGGATAGCGCTTCGCGTGCTCGGGCCGCAAGCCGACCGTGCGCATCATCTGCGCGATCCGTTCCGCGCGCTCACTCGCGCTCAGTTGCGTATTGATCGCGAGCGGCTCGCCGAGCGTCTGCTCGACGGTCTTGCGCGGATTGAGCGACGCGAACGGGTTCTGGAACACCATCTGCACGCGCCGCCGCAGCGCCGCGATCTTCTCGTGGCTTGCGCCGGCCACATCTTCGCCGTCGATCAACAAACGGCCCGCGCTCGGCGTTTCGATCATCGTCAGCTGGCGCGCGAGCGTGGACTTGCCGCAGCCGGACTCGCCGACCACCGCGAGCGTCTTGCCGCGCTCCAGCGCGAACGACACGCCGTTCAGCGCCTTCACCGTGCCCTGCGCGAACATCCCGCGCTTGACCGTGTAGTAGCGCGCGAGCTGGTCGGCGACCAGCACGTGATCGGCGCCGCTGCGCGCGTCGCGGCGGGTTTCGGGTACTGCGTTCATCGGGCGCCTCCTTGCGTGTGAACGTTGGCGTCCTTGTCGACATTCAACGGCTTGATACAGCGCACCCGCGCGTAGTCCGCGTGACCCGGCAGCGGCGCGAGCGCCGGCCGGGCCTTCATGCAGTCGTCGACCACGTACTTGCAGCGCGGCGCGAACAGACAGCCCTTCGGACGGTCGTCGCGGCCCGGCACCATTCCCGGCAACGCGGCGAGCCGCACCGCGCCGACGTTGTGTTCGGGAATCGCGGCCAGCAACGCTTCGGTGTACGGATGATGCGGCGCGGCGAAGATGTCCGGCACGCGGTTGGTCTCGATCACCTCGCCCGCGTACATCACGGCCACGCGCTGCGCGACTTCGGACACCACGGCCAGATCGTGCGAGATCAGCACCAGCGCCATCCCGCGTTCTTTCTGCAGGCGCATCAGCAGTTCCATGATCTGCGCCTGGATCGTCACGTCGAGCGCGGTGGTCGGCTCGTCGGCGATCAGCAGTTTAGGATTGCAGGCGATCGCCATCGCGATCATCACACGCTGGTTCATCCCGCCCGACATCTGATGCGGAAACGCGCCGATGCGGTTTTTCGCGTCCGGAATGCCGACCTGGTCGAGCAGTTCGAGCGCGCGCTGTTCCAGCGCGGCGCCACGCAGCCCCTCGTGCAGCTTCAGCACTTCCTTGATCTGATAGCCGACCGTGTAGCTCGGGTTCAGGCTCGTCAGCGCGTCCTGGAACACCATCGCGATGTCTTTGCCGATGATCTTGCGGCGCTGTTTCGCCGACGCGTTCAGCAGGTCCTTGCCGTCGAACGTGACTTCGTCGGCGGTGACCTTGCCGGGCGCGTCGATCAGGCCCATCAGCGCCATCATCGTTACGCTCTTGCCCGAGCCCGATTCGCCGACCACGCCGAGCACTTCGCCCGGCGCGACGTCCAGATTGATGCGGTCGACCGCGGGCAGGCCGCTGAAGTTGACCGCGAGGTTGCGGATGGTCAGTAGGTTGCTCATGGTCAGGCCATCCGTTTCAGTTTGGGGTCGAGCGCGTCACGCAGCCCGTCGCCGAGCAGGTTGATGCACAGCACCGAGATCAGGATGGACAGGCCCGGCATCGTCACGATCCACCATGCGCTGTCGATGTAATCGCGCGCGGACGCCAGCATCGCGCCCCACTCCGCCGACGGCGGCTGTACGCCGAGACCCAGAAAGCCGAGCGCGGCGGCATCGAGAATCGCCGACGAAAAGCCCAAAGTAGCCTGCACGATCAGCGGCGCGGTGCAGTTCGGCAGCACCTGCGAGAACATCAGCCGCAGCGTGCCGGCACCGGCGACGCGCGAAGCGGTCACGTACTCCTTTTGCAACTCGCCCTGCGCGGACGCGCGCGTCAGACGCACATAACCGGGCAGCGCGACGATCGCGATCGCCAGCATCGTGTTGACGAGGCCCGGACCGATGATCGCGACCACCGCGACCGCGAGCAGCAGCGACGGCAGCGCGAGCAGCACGTCCATGATGCGCATGATCGGCGTGTCGGCCCACTTCTCGAAGAACGCGGCGATCAGCCCGAGCACGATGCCCGGAATCAGCGCGAGCACGACCGACACGAAGCCGATCCAGAACGACAGCCGCGCGCCGTACATCAGCCGCGAGAGGATGTCGCGGCCCGCTTCGTCGGTGCCGAGCACGAACTTCCAGTTGCCGCCGTCGAGCCACGCGGGCGGAATCTTCACGAAGTCGCGGTACTGCTCGATCGGGCTGTGCGGCGCGATCAGCGGCGCGAAGATCGCGATGAAGACGAGCACCAGCACGATGACGCCCGCGCCGACCGCGCCGCGGTTGCGCGAGAAGTTGGCCCAGAATTCGCGCGCCGCGAGTGCGCGGCCGCTTGGGGGTGTGACTGCCTGGGGGACAGTGTTTTGAATGTCAGCCATTTCGTGTCATGCCTCCCGCAGAGCCGCCTCAAGGGAGGCATGCGCCCCCTCGGGGGGCAGCGAACGTAAGTGAGCGTGGGGGTACATGTTTACCTCGTATGGCGAATGCGCGGGTTGAGCACGCCGTACAGCAGATCGACGACGAGGTTCACGACGATCACCAGCGTCGCGATCAGCAGAATGCCGCCTTGCACGACCGGATAATCGCGCCGGCCGATCGCATCGATCAGCCATTTGCCGATGCCCGGCCACGAGAACAGCGTCTCGGTCAGCACCGCGCCGGCGAGCAGCGTGCCGACCTGCAGACCGATCACGGTCACCACCGGAATCAGCGCGTTACGCAGCGCATGCACGACGATCACGCGCGCCGGCGACAGCCCCTTCGCGCGCGCGGTGCGGATGTAGTCCTCGCGCAGCACTTCGAGCATCGACGAACGGGTCATCCGCGCGACCACCGCGAGCGGAATCGTGCCGAGCACGATCGCCGGCAGGATCAGGTGGCTCAGCGCGGACTTGAACGCGCCTTCGTCGGTCGACATCAGCGAGTCGATCAGCATGAAGCCGGTCAGGTGCGGAATGTCGTATTCGACCGCGATGCGGCCCGACACCGGCGTGAGCCCGAGCTTCACCGAGAACACCATGATGAGGATCAAGCCCCACCAGAAGATCGGCATCGAGTAGCCGGTCAGCGCGGTGCCCATCACGCCGTGATCGACCACCGTGCCGCGCCGCAGCGCCGCGAACACGCCGGCCGGCAGCCCGACGATCAGCGCGAAGATCATCGCGCAGATCGACAGTTCGACGGTGGCGGGAAAGCGCGCGAGGAATTCGCCCATCACGCTGGTGTTGGTGATGATCGAGGTGCCGAGGTCGCCGTGCACCGCGCGGCCGATGTAGTGGAAGTACTGGATGGGCAGCGGCTCGTCGAGCCCGAGGCGGTGCATCGCGGCCGCATGCATGGCCGGATCGACGCCGCGCTCGCCCATCATTACTTCGATGGGATCGCCGGGGATCAGGTGAATCAGCGCGAACGCCAGGATCGTGATGCCGATGAACGTCGGAATCACCATGCCGATGCGGCGCAAAACGAAGCGGAACATGGTTCGCTCCTATGGTACTGGTGATGAAAAAACGCAACCGGCGACGAGGGCTCGTGACCCCGGTCGCCGGACCATTTCGACCAGTTTTCTAACCGAGCGAAAAGCGTACTGCGTGAATTTTACGGCTGCCTTGCCGGCTGATTGGCCGGCCCGGTTGCCGGCTTACTTGACGCTGACGCCGTCGAAGCGCGCGTAACCGAGCGGTTCGATCCGCATGTCGACCACCTTCTTGCTGACAGGCTGATAAACGGTCGAGTGCGCGATCGGCGCGAACGGCAGCTGCTGCGCGAAGATGTGCTGCGCGTCGCCGTAGATCTTCGTGCGCGCGGCCACGTCGGACGTGGTGCGGCCCTTCTGGATCAGATCGTCGAACGGCTTGTAGCACCACTTCGAGAAGTTGTTGCCGTTGATCGCGTCGCAGCCGAGCAGCGTGCCGAGCCAGTTGTCCGGATCGCCGTTGTCGCCGGTCCAGCCGATCAGCATCGTGTCGTCTTCGCCCGCGTGCGCGCGCTTGATGTACTCACCCCATTCGTAGGTGACGATCTTCGCCTTCACGCCGATCTTCGCCCAGTCCGCCTGGATCATTTCGGCCATCAGACGCGCGTTCGGGTTGTACGCGCGCTGCACCGGCATCGCCCACAGCGTGATGTCGAAGCCGTTCGCGTAGCCAGCCTTCGCGAGCAGCGCCTTCGCCTTGGCCGTATCGAACGATGCGGCCGGCAGGCCCTTCACGAACGACCATTGGGTCGGCGGCATCGGGTTGGTCGCGAGCTGGCCCGCGCCCTGGTACACCGAGTCGATGATCGCCTTCTTGTTGATCGCCATGTCGAGCGCCTGACGCACTTCGACCTTGTCGACCGGCTTGTGCGTGACGTTGAACGCGAGGTAGCCCAGGTTGAAGCCCGGCTGCGACGGCATGTCGATGTTCGGCTCGGCCTTCAGCGGCGCGATGTCGGCCGGGCGCGGATAGCTCATCACCTGGCATTCGTCGCGCTTGATCTTCTGCACGCGCACGCCGGCGTCCGGCGTGATCGAGAAGATCAGCTTCGAGATCTTCACCGCGTCCGGCTTCCAGTAGTCCGGATTGCCGTCGAAGCGGATCGTCGCGTCCTTCGTGTAGCTGCGGAAGATGAACGGACCGGTGCCGACCGGGAACTGGTTGATGTCGGCGGCCTTGCCGGCCTTCAGCAGCTGATCGGTGTATTCGGCCGACAGGATCGACGCGTATTCCATCGCCAGATTCTGGATGAACGGCGCGTTGACTTCCTTCAGCGTGAACTTGACCGTGTACGGGTCGGCCTTCTCGACCTTGGTGATCAGCTTGTCCAGGCCCATGTCGGTGAAGTACGGGAACTGCACCGGGTACGCCTTGCGGAACGGCTGGTTCGGATCCAGCATGCGCTGGAACGTGAAGATCACGTCATCCGCGTTGAATTCGCGGGTCGGCTTGAAGAACGAAGTGGTCTGGAACTTCACGCCGTGGCGCAGATGGAACGTGTAGGTCTTGCCGTCCGGCGAGACTTCCCACTTTTCCGCGAGGCCCGGTTCGACCTTGGTGCCGCCGCGCTCGAATTCGACGAGGCGGTTATAGACGGTGAACGTGTTGGCGGTGAAATCGACGCCGGTCGTGTATTGCGCCGGGTCGAAACCCGCAGGGCTGCCTTCCGAGCAATAGACGAGGGTCTTGTTCGGGATCCCGGCGGCGTGCGCGCTGCTCGCGCCGACGAGGGATGCCGCTGCGGCAGCGACGAGCGTGGTCACACGCGCGACCTGCAACAGTTTGTTTTGCTTCATGTTTCCTCCTGGTACGGGGCCGGCTTGCGCCAGCGTAGCGGGATATTACTTGAGCTTGGCCCGGCCACCAAGCGGAGGAAATACCCCGTGTTGACG
Organism: Burkholderia sp. SRS-W-2-2016; assembly: GCF_001931485.1. GTDB lineage: Bacteria > Pseudomonadota > Gammaproteobacteria > Burkholderiales > Burkholderiaceae > Paraburkholderia. The sequence continues at coordinate 70,475 of NZ_MSDV01000051.1, forward strand.
ATAGGAAACACTTGGTGCAAACGTTTTGCGGCGCTTTCGCGGCGGTGATGTAATACGCCGCCGCGCGCCGCCCGCGAGCCACCGTAAGCGGCTTACGGCAATTCGTGGCGGCGCACGTCGGGCAGGCGGCGCAAGAAGCGCGCCGCGGTCCGTTTATTTCACGCCAACTTCCATGAACTGCGTCGGCCCGAACGGATCGATCTTGAAACCCGTCACGTTCTTGCTGATCGGCTGATAGACGGTCGAGTGAGCAATCGGCGTGAACGGCACCTGATCCTTGAAGATTTCCTGCGCCTGCATGTAAGCCTTGGTGCGCTCGGCCATATCGGTCGTGCTGCGGCCTTTCTTGATCAGATCGTCGAACGGCTTGTAGCACCACTTCGAGAAGTTGCTGCCGTTGACCGCGTCGCAGCCGAGCAACACGCCGAGCCAGTTGTCCGGATCGCCGTAGTCGCCGGTCCAGCCAATCAACATCGCCTGATGCTCGCCCGAATGCGCGCGGCGGATGTACTCGCCCCACTCGTACGTGGCGATATTCACCTTGACGCCGATCTTGGCCCAGTCGGACTGCAGCATTTCCGCCATCAGGCGCGCGTTCGGGTTGTACGGCCGCTGCACCGGCATCGCCCACAGCGTCAGTTCGAAGCCGTCCGGGTAGCCGGCCTGCTTGAGCAGCGCTTTCGCCTTGTCGACGTCGTATGGGGCGTCCTTCAGGTTCTTGTTGTAGCCCCACTGGGTCGGCGGCATCGGGTTGGTCGCCGCCTGGCCGGCGCCCTGGTAGACCGCGTCGATGATCGCCTTCTTGTGGACCGACATATCCAGCGCGCGGCGCACCAGCACGTTGTCGAGCGGCTTTTTGCTGGTGTTGTACGCGATATAGCCGAGGTTGAAGCCGACTTCGTTCGGCATCGCCAGCGACGAATCCGCCTTCACGGTCGCGATATCGGCCGGACGCGGGTACGACATCACCTGACATTCGCCGCGTTTGAGCTTTTGCAGCCGCACCGCCGGGTCGACGGTGATCGCGAAGATCAGCTTGCCGACCTTCACGTCGCCCGCTTTCCAGTAGTCGGGATTGCCGTCGAAGCGGATCGTGTCGTCTTTCGTATAGCTGCGGAAGATGAACGGGCCGGTGCCGACCGGGTACTGGTTGATATTGGACGCCTTGCCCGCCTTCAGCAGCTGGTCCGTATATTCAGCCGACAGGATCGATGCGAACGGCATCGCGATCTGCTGCAGGAACGGCGCGTCGACTTCCTTCAGCGTGAAGCGCACCGTGTACGGATCGAGCTTTTCGATCTTCGCGATGTTCTTCGCGAGCCCGAGGTCGGTGAAGTACGGGAACGGCACCGGGTACGCCTTGCGGAACGGGTTCTCCGGGTCGAGCATGCGCTGGTAGGTGAACACCACGTCGTCCGCGTTGAACTCGCGGGTCGGCTTGAAGTACGAGGTGGTCTGGAATTTGACGCCGGGGCGCAGATGGAACGTGTAGACGAGGCCGTCCGGCGACACGTCCCACTTTTCGGCGAGGCCCGGCTCGATGTCGGTGCTGCCGTGCGCGAATTCGACCAGCCGGTTATAGACCGTGTACGAGCCGGCGCTGAATTCGACGCTGGTCGTGTATTGCGCGGTATCGAAGCCGGCCGGGCTGCCTTCGGAGCAGAACACCAGCGTTTTGTCGGGTAGCGTGGCCGCCTGCGCCGCGGCGGGCGCGAGGCCGCTCACGGCGACCGTGAGCGCGGCGAGAGCCGGCAGGCAGAACTGATGAAGCGCGAACCGCCGGTGTGCCGCAGTCTTTCTTGTCACTGTCATATCGTCCTCCGCACAGCAGCCGGGTTAGCTGCGTTTCGATCATAGACAGCACAAAAATGAGCTTCAACAGGGACTTACCACGTTGTCGGGCGGGGGATTTTGCGGTGGGAGGTGAATCCGCGCGGCCATGGCGGCCGCGCGGTCAGGCAGGCACGACTCGTGCGCGTTACGCGCGCAGCCGTTCGCAGATCGCCTTGGTCGCCGCGGCGGCGTTCAGCGTGTAGAAGTGCAGACCCGGCACCTTCGCGTCGACGAGGCGCTGGCACAGGTTGGTCACCACGTCGAGCCCGAACGCGCGGATCGAGTCGCGGTCGTCGCCGAAGCTCTCGAGCCGGCGCGCGACCCAGCGCGGCACTTCGGCGCCGCACATCTCGGAGAAACGCATCAGTTGCGAGAAGTTCGTGATCGGCATGATGCCCGGCACGATCGGCACGTCGACGCCGAGCTTATGGGCGTCGTCGACGAAACGGAAATACGCGTCCGCGTTGAAGAAGTACTGGGTGATCGCCGAATTCGCGCCGGCCTTCACCTTGCGCGCGAAGTTTTCCAGATCGTGACGCGGCGAGCGCGCCTGCGGATGGTATTCCGGGTAGCCGGCCACCTCGATCCAGAACCAGTCGCCGAACTCGGCGCGGATGAAGCTGACGAGTTCCGACGCATAGCGCAGCTCGCCGACCGCGCCCATGCCGGACGGCAGGTCGCCGCGCAGCGCGACGATATGGCGGATGCCGTGCGCGCGGTACTCGGTGAGGATCGCGCGCAGGTCGTCCTTCGACGAGCCGATGCACGACAGATGCGGCGCCGCCTCGATGCCTTCCTTCGCGATATCGACGACGGCCGCGAGCGTGCCTTGCTGGGTCGAGCCGCCGGCGCCGAACGTGACGGACACGAACTTGGGTTTGAGCGTGACGAGTTCCGCGCGGGTCGCGCGCAGTTTGTCGACGCCTTCCTGCGTTTTCGGCGGGAAGAATTCGAATGAGAGTTCGATCGGATTCATATCAGAGAGGTCAACCTAAACTGCGGTTGCCGAAAATGAGCGCGGACAGCAGCCACGACACGATGCTGTACAGGATCGAGCCGAAGAACGCCGACCAGAAGCCCGACACCTCGAAGCCTTTCAGCAGCGACGCGCACAGCCAGAAGCACAGCGCATTGACGACGAGAATGAACAGGCCGAGCGTGAGTATCGTGACGGGCAGCGTCAGCAGGATCAGCACCGGGCGCAGCACGGCATTGATCAGGCCGAGCACGATCGCGACGATCAGCGCGGTGCCGAAGCTGCGAATATGGATCGACGGCACGATGTACGTGATGATCAGCAGCGCGAGCGCGTTGATCAACCAGGTCAGCAGCACGGTCATGTGAAGCTCCTTGTAAGCACCTGCGGGGGCAGGCTGTCCATTGAACGGAAAGCGGCGCCGGCGAACAAAGCGGCGCATTGCGCGCCGCCCGGGTCAACCGTGATGCCTGCCGGCGCCGCCGCGTCCGCGAGACCGGACGCATGATGCGCGCGGCGGGCTCGCGAACGCGCGCGTCGCTTAATAGCGGTAGTGGTTCGGCTTGAACGGACCGTTCTTCTCGACGCCGATGTAGCCGGCCTGCGCGTCCGACAGCACGGTCAGGTTCGCGCCGATGCGCGCCAGATGCAGACGCGCGACCTTCTCGTCCAGATGCTTCGGCAGCACGTACACCTTGTTCTCGTACTTCTTGCCTTGCGTGAACAGTTCGATCTGCGCGAGCGTCTGGTTGGTGAACGAGTTCGACATCACGAACGACGGGTGACCGGTCGCGCAGCCCAGGTTCACGAGGCGGCCTTCGGCCAGCAGGATCACGCGCTTGCCGTCCGGGAAAATGATGTGGTCGACTTGCGGCTTGATGTTTTCCCACTGGTACTGGCGGGTCGACGCAACGTCGATTTCCGAGTCGAAGTGGCCGATGTTGCAGACGATCGCGTTATGGCGCATCGCCTTCATGTGATCGTGGTTGATCACGTGGTAGTTGCCGGTCGCCGTCACGAAGATGTCGGCCTTGTCGGCCGCGTATTCCATCGTCACGACGCGGTAGCCTTCCATCGCCGCCTGCAGCGCGCAGATCGGATCGATTTCGGTGACCCACACGGTCGCGCCCAGACCGCGCAGCGATTGCGCGCAGCCCTTGCCCACGTCGCCGTAGCCGGCCACGACCGCGATCTTGCCGGCGATCATCACGTCGGTCGCGCGCTTGATGCCGTCGACCAGCGACTCGCGGCAGCCGTACAGGTTGTCGAACTTCGACTTGGTGACCGAGTCGTTGACGTTGATCGCCGGGAACGGCAGGCGGCCTTCCTTTTCCATCTGGTACAGACGGTGCACGCCGGTGGTGGTTTCTTCGGTCACGCCCTGGATGTGCGCGAGGCGCGTCGAGTACCAGGTCGGGTCCGCGTCGAGGTGCGCCGCGATCGACTTGTACAGCGCGACTTCTTCCTCGTTGGTCGGCTTGGCGATCACCGAGCGGTCTTTTTCAGCCTTCGAGCCGAGGATCAGCAGCAGCGTTGCGTCGCCGCCGTCGTCGAGGATCATGTTGGCGAATTCGCCGTTCGGCCATTCGAAGATGCGGTGCGAGAACTCCCAGTATTCGTCGAGCGATTCGCCCTTGAACGCGAACACCGGCGTGCCGGCTTCGGCGATCGCGGCGGCCGCGTGATCCTGGGTCGAGAAGATGTTGCACGAGGCCCAGCGCACGTCCGCGCCGAGCGCCGTCAGCGTTTCGATCAGCACGCCGGTCTGGATCGTCATGTGCAGCGAGCCGGCCACGCGCGCGCCCTTCAGCGGCTGCTGCGCCTTGTACTCGTCGCGCGTTTGCATGAGGCCGGGCATTTCGGTCTCTGCGATCGTGAGTTCCTTGCGGCCCCACGCGGCGAGCGACATATCGGCGACGACGTAATCCTGCTTCTGGGAATCGATGACTGCGGCGTTCATCACGCCCTCCTTTCTAAGAAATTGACTAGAAATGTGACGTGAGCGCGGTTTGATGCGAAGGATCGGCGCGAGATGCGCAGCCTGGTCCTCCGAATTGAAGCCTTCGAGCCTGGCGGGCGGCCGGCGAATAAGAATTCGCGGTACCCGTCGCAACGCTCCTCGAAAGCGAACGGCGATTGTAGCAAATTGGGATAGCAGCGTGGTTTCAGACGCGGCGAGTTTGGGACGCCTCCCGGCAGCCCGGCACGGAGCGATGCCGCACCCGCGCGCGAACCGCCGACACTAGAACGGCAGCAGCCCGAGCAGCGGTGCGAGCAGCACCATCGCGACGCCGGCGATCATCATCGTCAGGCTGGACACCACGCCCTCTTCGCTGCCGAGTTCGCGCGCTTTCGCGGTGCCGACGCCATGCGCGGCCGCGCCGAACAGCGCGCCGCGCGCGAGCCGCGTGCGCAGCGGCACGCAAGCCAGCACCAGTTCGCCGAACAGCATTCCGCACACGCCGGTCGCGATCACGAACAGCGCGGTCAGGTCCTTCGGCGCGTGAATCTTGTCGGAGACGGCCAGTGCGAACGGCGTCGACACCGAACGCGTCATCAGGCTGCGCTGCAATTCCGGCGACAGATGCAGCAGCTTCGCGAGCAGCAGCGAGCCGCCGACGCCGACCAGAATCCCCACCGTCACGCCGACGCTCAGCGAGATCCAGTGACGCTTGAGCAGCGCGCGGTACTCGTAGATCGGCACCGCGAATGCGACCGTCGCCGGGCCGAGCAGCCACATCAGCCAGCGGGTGTCCTCGAAATACAGCCGGTACGGGATGTGCGCGAGCACGACGATCGCGACCAGCGCGGTGGGCACCGTCAGCATCGGCGTGAGCCACGGCGAGCGAACCCGTGCGTACAGCGCCTTCGACGCGAAGTACAGCGCGATCGTCAGCAGCAGGCAGCCGGCCGCGATCAGGCGGGAGGCGTTGTCGGTGAACAGCGCTGTGAACAGGGGCAAGTAGATCTGGGTCATGGGCGGATGGTGCGGTGCTTGTCGGCGGAGCGGGCTTATCTGCGGAGTGTGCTCATCGGCGCGGCGGGCGCATCAGCACAAGCGGCATCGGTGCGGCGTGCACATCGGTGCATCGCACTTAGCGGCGCGCGGACCGAGGATCGGCCGTGCGTCGGGCGGCATACGCGCGGCGCAGCGCGACGCGCCGTTCGAGGCGCGCGGCCTGATCGACCGCGAACGCCACCGCGACCATCACCATCAGCGTGCCGCCGATCACCACCAGCGCGAGGCGCCAGCCGTCCGCGCGAAACAGTCCGCCATATTGGACGGCGGCGACCGCGGCCGGGATAAAGAACAGCAGCATGTCGGACAGCAGCCAGTCCGCGCCGGCCTTGACCCAGCGCGGCGCGACGCCGCCGCAGAACAGCAGCGCGAGCAATACCAGCAGACCGACCACACCGGCCGGCACCGGTAGATGCAGATGACGGACCGCGAAGTCGGCGGCGATCCACAGCGCGGCGATCGCGGCGCTTTGCACGGCGATTCGCGCGATGCGGCCGAGCGCCGACGCGCGGCTTTCACCGTTCGAGCCGCCCGCGCCACCCGACCCGCGTTTGCCCTCGCTCGCGCGGCTGGCGGCGGATGTGACGGAACGGGCGAAGACTGGCGTGGACATGGCTTTCAGAGAACTGACGGGCAGAGGAAAACGAGTATAGGGGTCGCTGCACCATAAACATAATGACTTACAATCATCGAAATCATTCCAAATCGGAATCCCGGAGACAGGCCTCATGGAACTACGTGCGCTGCGCTATTTCGTCGAAGTGGTCCGCCAGCAGAGCTTCACGGTCGCAGCCGAGCAGATGTTCGTCACGCAGCCGACCATCAGCAAGATGGTCAAGTCGCTCGAAGACGAGATCGGCTCGCCGCTGCTGCTGCGCGACGGCCGCCAGATGGTGCTCACCGATGTCGGCCGGATCGTCTATCAGCGCGGCCAGGACGTGCTCGCCGCGCATGCGCAGTTGCAGGCCGAACTGAACGATCTCGACACGCTCGGCCGCGGCGAGCTGACGATCGGCATTCCGCCGATGGGCGGAGCGCTGTTCACGCCCGCGATCGCCGCGTTCCGCCAGCGTTATCCGAAGATCGAGCTGAAGCTGTTCGAGCAGGGCTCGCGCGCGATCGAAACCGCGCTGATCAACGGCGAACTGGAACTGGGCGGGGTGCTGCAACCGGTCGATCCCGAGAGTATCGATGTGCTGCCGATGAGCCGTCAGCTGCTGTGGCTGGTCGCGCGCGCCGGCTCGCGCTGGGACGGCCTGCGCGAAGTGCCGCTCGCGCAGCTCGCGAACGAGCCGTTCGTGTTTTACGGCGAGAGTCTCGCGTTGAACGATGTCGTGTTGAATGCGTGCCGGGCGGCGGGGTTTGCGCCGGCGATCGTCGGACGAAGCGGGCACTGGGATTTCATGGCGGCGCTGGTGCTGGCCGGCGTCGGCATCGCGCTGTTGCCCGCGCCGTATTGCCGGCGGCTCGATCCGGCGCAGTTCACCTGTTTGCCCGTGGTCGAGCCGGAAATTCCTTGGGAAATGGCGATTGGCTGGCGCCGCAACGGGTATCTGTCGCATGCGGCGCGCGCGTGGCTGGAGGTTGCGCGCGAGACGCTGCCGACCCATGTCAGTAACGACTTCATGCTTGGGCCGGGGATCGGGTTCAGTACGATTGCGGCGCCGGAGGATGGGCAGGCGGGGACGCCGGCGGGCGAGTGAGCGGCGGGCGCGAAGGCAGCGGTTAGCGATTCAGCCGCGCGGCGCCCTACCGCCGACTCGCCGCGGTCACCCGCGCGACGCGTTCGCGGCGCAGCGCAGTCCGCAAGCGATGTTCGCGCGAGCGAAACTCCATGCCGTCCGCATATCTACTTCACGCCGCGCGCGCCGCCACCCCGGCCGAACCCGCGCCCACCCCAGTCACGCCCATCACCGCTCTCAACACCCCGCCCCCTCGCGCCTACTCGCCGCGATCATCTCCGCCGCGCGCTCGCCGATCATCACCGTCGGCGCATTGGTATTGCCGCCGATCAGCGTCGGCATCACCGACGCATCGACAATCCGCAACCCGCTCACGCCCCGCACCCGCAATTGCGGATCGACGACCGAGCGCGCATCGCCGCCCATCCGGCAGGTCGCGACCGGGTGATAGATCGTGTCCGCGTGCTCGGCAATCGTCTGCCGCAGTTCCGCATCCGACTGCCCCGCCGCCGTATACAGCTCGCGACCGCCATGCAGCGCGAGCGACGGCGCATCGAGAATCCGCCGCGCCATCCGCGTGCCTTCGACCAGCAGATCCAGATCGCGCGCATCGCTCAGAAAACGCGGATCGATCAGCGGCGCGACGCGCGCATCGGCGCTCGCGAGCGTGACCGTGCCGCGGCTATGCGGGCGCAGCACGCAGGTATGCAGCGAATAGCCGTGCCCCCAATGCATATGACGGTTGTGATCGTCGACGATCGCCGCGCAGAAATGCAGTTGCAGGTCGGGCCGGTCGAGCGTCGGCCGGCTCTTCAGAAAACCGCCGGCCTCGGCGACGTTGCTCGACAGCATCCCGCGCCCGTGCCGCATGAAGGTCACGAACTGCGGCAGCATCCGCGCAATCCCGCGCACCGAGAACCCGGTCGGCTCGATCGACGACACCCGTTTGTTGATCGTGAAGTCGATGTGATCGATCAGGTTCTGGCCGACCTCGGGCGCGTCGTGCAGCACGTCGATACCGAACCCGCGCAGTTGCCCGGCCGGCCCGATGCCGGAACACATCAGCAGTTGCGGTGAATTGAACGCGCCCGCGGCGAGCACCACTTCGGCGCGCGCGCCCAGCGTTTCGTGGCGCCCGCCGCGCACGACCTCGACCCCGCTCGCGCGCTTGCCGTCGAACACCACGCGCAGCGCGGTCGCATCGGCGATCGTATGCAGATTGGCACGCGGCCGGTCATAGACATACGCGCGCGCGACGCTGCAGCGGCGGCCATCGCGCTGCGTCACCTGATAGAAGCCGACGCCTTCCTGATCCGCGCCGTTGAAATCGGGATTTGCCTTGTAGCCGGCTTCGAGCGCGGCCTGCACGAAACGTTTTGAAAACGAATTCTGGAAGCGCAGATCGGACACTGTCAGCGGACCGGCGTCGCCGTGCCACGCATCGGCGCCGCGCTGATTGCCTTCCGCGCGCCGGAAATACGGCAGCACGTCGTCCCACGACCAGCCGTCGCAACCGAGCGCCGCCCAGTCGTCGTAGTCGAGCGGATGGCCGCGCGTGTAGATCATCGCGTTGATCGCACTCGATCCGCCGAAGCCGCGTCCGCGCGGCTGAAAGCCCTGCCGGCCGGCGAGTCCCGGCTGCGGGGTAGTCAGGAATCCGTAGTTGGTCTTCAGCTTGAACGGCACCGCGGCGGCGACGCCGACCGGCATGTTCACGAACAGATTGCGATCGGTATGCGGACCGGCTTCGATCAGCGCGATCGTCGCGTCGGGACAGCTGTCCGCGAGGCGGCTCGCCAGCGAGCAGCCGCCCGAGCCCGCACCGACGATGATGTAGTCGTATTGCATGCGCTCCTCCAGGTGGGCCGCGTTGCCCGCGGACCCTGTCTCGTGCACACTTGTCTACGTGTGTTTTACGCGCATTGTAGGGAGCGTTCAGGGGCCGCGGCGGCTTCGTCACAGAGCGATTCCTCTAAACAGCGGCGCGGTCGCGCCCCTATCATGAAAGACCCGCGTGACCCGCGCGCAAGCCCGCCAGGCAGGCGCGCGCGGGATTCAAACAGCATGCGGCGCAGGTCATCTTCAGCGCATGCGGCCTCGCACGCGGCGCTCAAACAGCCAACCCATACGACGCCGGCAAACCGGCGCACAATGCATCAAGCATGGAGACAGCAGATGGACTCGCACGGCTTCGGTCAGACTCACGAAGTGACGAATCAGGCGCCGCCGCTCGCGGACTACAACCTGTTCGCGAGCGACATCGCGTTGAGCGAAGCGCTCGCGCGCGACGGCGCGCAGTGGCATCGCGAGGCGCTGCTGCGGCACGGCGCGGCGCTGACCACGCCCGACACGCTCGCGCTCGCCGAACTCGCGAACCGCCACACCCCCGAACTGATTACGCATAGCCCGCGCGGCGAGCGCATCGATGCGCTCGAGTTTCATCCCGCGTGGCACTCGCTGCTCGCGCTGCTGCGGCGCGAAGGGCTGCATGCGCTGCCGTTTTCCGAGCCGCGAAGCGGCGCGATGGTCGCGCGCTGCGCCGGTTATTTTCTGCACGCGCAGATCGAATCCGGCTCGCTGTGTCCGCTGACGATGACCTTCGCGAGCATCCCCGTCCTGCAACGCGAAGCCGCGCTGTTCGACACGCTGCGCGAGCAGCTTTACTCACGCGAACACGATCCGCGCGACGTGCCGCTCACGCAGAAACGCTCGGCGATGATCGGCATGGGGATGACCGAGAAACAGGGCGGCTCGGACGTGCGCAGCAACCAGAGCCGCGCGTATGCGCTCGATGCCGGTGGACGCGGCGGCGCTTATCGGTTGATCGGTCACAAGTGGTTTTTCTCGGCGCCGCAATGCGACGCGCATCTGGTGCTCGCGCGCACCGATACGCACGAAGGGCTGTCGTGCTTTTTCGTGCCGCGTTTCGCGCCGGACGGCAGCAAGAACGCGGTGCAGGTGCAGCGTCTGAAGGACAAGCTCGGCAACCGCTCGAACGCGAGCAGCGAAGTCGAATTTCTCGATGCGTACGGCGTGCTGATCGGCGACGAAGGACGCGGCGTGCCGACCATCATCGAAATGGCGAACTACACGCGGCTCGATTGCGTGATCGGCAGCGCCGGGCTGATGCGCGCGGCGCTGGTGCAGGCAATCCACCATGCGCGCCATCGCAGCGCGTTCGGCCGGCAACTCGCCGAGCAACCGCTGATGCGCAACGTGCTCGCCGATCTCGCGCTCGAATCGGAAGCGGCGACCGTGCTGTTCATGCGTCTCGCGCGCGCGTTCGAGGCCGCGGACGGCGCCGACCGCGCCGACGCCGCGTCCGCCGAACGCGCATGGCGGCGCATCGTGACGCCGGCCGCGAAGTACTGGGTCTGCAAGCGCGCGCTCGAATTCACCGGCGAAGCGATGGAGGTCTGGGGCGGCAACGGCTACGTCGAAACCGGGCCGATGGCGCGCTTCTATCGCGAGGCGCCGGTCAACTCGATCTGGGAAGGCTCCGGCAACGTGATGTGCCTCGACGTGCTGCGCGCGATGGAGCGCGAGCCGCAAGCCGCGCATGCGCTGTTCGCCACGTGGCAGGAAGCGGCGCACGCGCATCCGGCGCTCGGCGCGGCGCTCGCTCGGCTCGCCGCGGCGCTGAACGGACCGGCGGAGCAGCGCGAGGCGTCGGCGCGGCGGATCGCGCAGCAGATCGTGCTGATCGCGCAGGCGACGCTGCTCGCGCAACACGCGCCCGCCGAAGTCGCCGACGCGTTCATTGCGACACGTCTGGCCGATGGTTGCGGCGAAAGCGGTCGCGTGTACGGCACGCTGCCGGCGACGTTCGATCACGCGGCGATCATCGCGCGGGCATTTCCAGAGTGAGTTTTCACGTGGCTATGCCGCGTGAATTCGCTGCGTGGATTTGCCGCGTAGATTGATCGTAGGGATTTCTATACAAACCGGTGGGCGTCGGTGGGCCGCGATGCGGCCGCCTGCCCGCGACGCCGGACACCGACACACACCAATAAGCGCTGCACGCGCACCCATCATCGATCAGGGAGTGGACACTGATGAAGAACGATCTGCCGGACGTTGCCGCGCTCGGAGCGCTGTTGCGCGATCAACGCCATGCGTATCTGCGCGCGCCGTATCCATCGTGGGACACGCGCGCGACGCATCTGCGCGCGCTGCGCAAGCTGATGCTCGACAACCGCGACGCGCTCGCCGACGCGATGCACGCGGACTTCGGCAATCGCGCGAAACAGGAAGTGCTGCTGGCCGAATTTCTGCTCGTGAAGGAAGAGATCGACGCCGCGCTGCGTCACGGCAAACGCTGGATGAAGTCGCAGCGTCGCCGCATGAACAAGTGGCTGCTGCCGGCGCGCGCGAAGGTGGTGCCGCAGCCGCTCGGCGTGGTCGGCATCATCGTGCCGTGGAATTATCCGGTGCTGCTGGCGGTCGGGCCGCTGATCAGCGCGCTGACGGCCGGCAACCGCGCGATCATCAAGATGTCCGAACTAACGCCGCGCACGTCGGCGTTGTTCGAGCAGTTGATCGGGCAGACGTTTGCGCGCAATCACATCGCGGTGGTCAATGGCGATGCCGCGCTCGCGGCCGCGTTCAGCGCGCAGCCGTTCGATCATCTGCTGTTTACCGGCTCGACCAGGGTCGGTCATGAAGTGATGCGCGCGGCGGCCGAGCATCTGACGCCGGTCACGCTGGAGCTGGGCGGCAAGTCGCCGGCGATCATCGGCGCGCATGCGCGTTTCGATAACGCGGTCGATAACCTCGTGGCCGGTAAGACATTGAATGCCGGGCAGACCTGCGTGGCGCCCGATTACGTGCTGGTGCCGCGCGGCAAGGAGCAGGCGTTTATCGAACGGGCGCGCGCGCGGATGGCGAAGATGTATCCGGACTTCGCGAGCAATCCGGACTACACGTCGATTATTTCGGCGCGGCATTTCGAGCGGCTCTTGCGGCTGATCGAAGAAGCGCGCGATGCGGGCGCTCAGTTGCATCCGTTGACCGATGCCGAGCCCGATGCCGGGAGCAGGCAGTTTCCGTTGATCGCGGTGACGGACGCGCCGGATGAATGCGCGCTGATGCAGGAGGAGATTTTCGGGCCGCTGTTGCCGTTGGTGCCTTATGACACGCTCGATGACGCTATCGCGTGGATCAATGCGCGGCCGCGGCCGTTGGCGCTTTATTTATATGCCGATGATTCGCGGACTGTTGAGCGGGTTACTCGCGAGACGATTGCCGGGGGGATGGCTGTTAATGAAACGTTGATGCATCTCGCTTGTGAGAGTTTGCCGTTTGGTGGGGTCGGGGCTAGCGGGATGGGGGCTTATCACGGGTATGAGGGGTTTGTGACTTTTTCCAAGATGAAGCCGGTGTTGACGCAGTCGCGGTTCAATACGCGGGGCTTGATTTCGCCGCCTTATGGGAAGCGGGTTAATGCGCTTTTGAAGTTGATGTTTAAGGTTTGAGGGGGATTGGACCCCTGGGCAGGGTGGGGCCTTTTTTTGTCTGTGTTCTTTTTGGTGTTGGCCTTTCCTTGCTTTCTTATTGGTCTATTAGCGTTGCCCCTGTGCGGGGCGGCACCTACTTTCTTTGCTGCTGCAAAGAAAGGTAGGCAAAGAAAGCAGCTTCACCCCGCTAGCTCTTAAGTGGGTCCCCTGGCTTGGAGGAGGCAGTGGTGCATCTGGAATCCGTGCCCCCGCACACTCCGCCCCAGTGACAAAGCCGTCATCAGCTCCCACTCCGCACTGCGTGCGTCGCGGACGGGTCTGCCAGGGGAACCAGTGGGTGGCCCGCGCAGCGGGGACCTCGGCTGCGCCGAGGGGAGGCGCCGAAAAAACTGGCGGGCGGTTTTTGAGCGGGGCTTCGGCGCGCGCAGCGCCGCCGGAAGAATGACTGCCTTGTCACGAACGTGGAATGTGCGGGAGCACGGATTCCAGATGCACCACTACCGGTGGCCCGCTACGGTTCCCGCTTAAGAATTAGCGGTGTGAAGCTGCTTTCTTTGCCTACTTTCTTTGCAGCAGCAAAGCGCATCAACGGCCGAAAAGCCACGCCCACCTTGGTTTTCAGCGAAATTTGTCATCTGTACCCCCGCCACCACCCCCACCGATATTTTTCGAATTATCGTTTTGCGACGGATTTTTTAAAATTCGCTGGTGACGATGGCGGGCCTCGGCCTACGTTTGGCTACGTCCACGCGTCGCGGAGCCCGCCACGGGCCGGATTTTGGCCCTGCCGCGTATGTTTCGTCGCCGCGTTCGGTCGCGTTCTTCGTGGCCGGAATGTTCGCGCGCTCGATGCGCCGTTCGTGAGCGTCGAGCAGCTGGCCGCCACCGATCTTCAGCAGGTCGCCAATCGAGCAGCCGGCGCGACGCGCGGCGGCTTCCAGCTGCGCGAGCAATGGATCGGTGATCGTGATCGAGATGCGGCGAGCGCGTGGCTTGCGTTCACTGGCTGGCATGAGTCGTCCTTCGCGTGATGTCGAAGGCGCGACGATAGCGGCGCGCGCGGCGCACGTCGAGCGGCCGGGTTGCGGGTGGCGGATAGAGTATGGAGGCGGGAAGAAAACCTAGGGTTATTCCTGACGCTTCGCCTTCGCTTCGACGTGATCCCAACGCTTCATTGCCTCGCGCTGCGCGCGCAATGCCTCATCGAGCAGCCCGTGCACCTTCGGGAGCGTCAGTTCATTGACGAATTCGGACCACCAGCGCGTGTCCTCATCGGTCAGGTGATTCGGGATTGTGTTTCCGGATTTCATGACGCATCTCCGTCGCGGGGCAATAGCGCGAGTGTATGACTTCGGGCGGCGCGATAATCAGCGCGTTCCTGAACGACCCTGCGGAGGCATCACGTGGACGCAATCGATTCGATTCTCTGCGACTGGTACACATTCGGACGCGGATGGAGTCCGGTTGCGGGTTACGAGCGCGAGGACCCTTCGTGCGCGTTGTATCGCAGCAGTCGCCAGTGGATGGACTTTTCCGAATTCAACGATGAGGTGGACTGGCTGCGGATCGAGCGCAACGCGCGGGCTGTCGATCCGCTCGTGCTCCAACTCGAAACGCGGCTGCGGATCGCGGTGTCGGTGGCCGTCAAAAACTTCCATGCGGGCGCAATCGTGTTTACGAACCCGAGGCATCCGCAAACGCAGGACGCGGACTATGCCGAAGCGAAGCGTCTGCTGGCTCCGAAGCTGATCACAGCGGGCGTGCTCGAACGGCAGGCACCGCAGACGGCGAGGCATGTGCCGCGGCTCGCGTAGAGGAAAAAATCGCGCGACCGAAGTATCGCGGGCCGCCGCGCCGCAACTGAAAGCACAAAGATCGACGCACGTAGGCCGAGCGAGGCGCGGCGTATGATGGTTACAAGCCAGCATCATCGGAGCAACTAATTCCGATCAGGAGTTTTACCAGCGCCGCACGACTGCGGTGCTGCGTCATCGCACCTTCATGTGAGGTATTTCCCCATGCTTCAGGTGATTTTCTACGGCGACATGGTCCCGCGCTTCGGCAAGTCGTACTCGCTCGATGTGCGCTCGCCACGCGAAGCGCTGCACGCGCTCATGACCCAGATCGAAGGATTGCGCCAGTACTTTCGCGACCATCCCTCGCGCGCGTTCCTTGTGCGTGGCACGCATCAGGACTACGACGAGAGCGACATCGACTATCCGCAGGCTTCGGGCACGCTGAAGATCGTTCCGCTGGTGCACGGCGCGGGCGCACTTGGCAAGGTACTGCTCGGCGCGGTGGTCGCCGTGGTCGGCGCATTCACTCCGCTGTCTGCGTTCCTTGTGCCCCTCGGTGTCTCGATAGCACTCGGCGGGCTCGCACAGCTTCTAACGCCGCGCATCTCGACGGCGGCGACACCCGAGAAGCCTGAGAACCAGCCGTCATTCGCGTTCGATGGTGCAGTGAACACGATGGGTCAGGGCGGGCCTGTATCCCTCGGATACGGGCGGATGGTCGTCGGCGGTCAGGTGATCAGCGTGGGCTTCTCGACCAACAACGAAATCTTCATCGGCTAGGCGCGCCTTCGAGGTCCATAAGCGGCCGCGTTTGCTTGCCCTGCTCGGCGAGCGCGGTCACGGTCGCGCGCTTTCCGAAACGACAAGGGAAGAAAGGCGCTTCTTTACCGAGTAAAGAAGTTTCTGATGCACGAGTGTCGCAAGCCCGACTCGTGAGCGAGATGTGTCGGCGGCGTCTCCGCATCGACGGATTGCGCGCGCCGCGATTTCCGCGCACCGGTCGAGACACGTGCGGGTGAACGTTTCGTCTGTCACGGCAGTCCTGTGGATGCATCGCGGCTCGCGGCTGATTCAAGCGCATTTGACCCCGTGTTCGCGAATCGCGCCCCTGAAAGAAAACCAGCACGTGAGGTTTCCGGGCAACTCCCTTTTTTCTTTCCCTCACCCCCCGGTGGCGCTCCACCATCTTCCGCGCGCATGTTCCGTCGGCGCTGACTGTCACGGCACGACAGCCCGTCCGGCTGGCGCAACAAAAAAGGCCGTGCGACACGGGAAACGCCGCACGGCCACAACCAACTTGCCGAACAGATACGCGGATTTTTCAGCACCGCCGCGCGCCGGTGGTTTCCCTAGTCGCGCAATCTCACCACGCGGGTCGGTGCCTGCCTGACGACCGTCCGGACCGCGCGCGCTTCGGAAAGCACGCGTTCGACATACTGGGCGGCCAGTTCTTCCGTAGTCGCACGCACATGCTCGACACGCGCATCCGGGTTCGCTGGAACCGGACATAAACTCAATTCCAACCATTCCCACGACAGATAGCGCGTGCCGCCGTCGTGCATCTTCTCTGTCTTCAGCGCGCGGAAGCCGATCGATACGTGGGCGAGGAGCCCCGCCTTGATGGCCTGCCATGCGCTATCCACGCGATCCTTCAGCGGTCCCGGCTCACTGATCTTTGCAACCTGCGCGCGGAAGGTGATGCCCGCGACCGACGCCGCGCCGAGCAGTACCTGTCCGACCGTTTCAGCCGAATTGTGATTCAGCAGTAGCGGTAATGGAGTACGGAAAATTGCGCCTACCGGTTCAACGACATCACCGTATCGGTCGGGTGTGGGCGTGGACGCGATGCCTTCGATAATCCGATCCCCGTCAACCGCCCGGTTAATCGTCACGAGCGACTTCGCTCGAATGAAATCGCCCGCATGACCTTGCCTTGGCGGATAGGTTTCGACTTTCATGGTTGGATTCCTCTGTGAGAGAAGGTCATGCCACGAGCCTGAGCGCGGCCCTGTCGTCGCGGCTGCGGCAGTGCTGCGTTCCATCGCCGGCACGCCAGAAGTAGATGCCTCGGCCAGCGACCAGAACCTCTTCCACGTCCATGCCGTTGCGCCCCTGCGGCTCACCACCCATGATGAGCGTGGCGAAGTCGCGTGCGAGCGCCGATACGCGCCCGGGCTCGCCGCGCAGCACAGCGAGCACCTCATGCTCGATGCGGCTCGCATCGGCCTGCCGTTCGCGTTCCTGCCGGTACTCCGCCTCACTGCGGTAGACGCATCCGGCTTCTTCGTTGCATGAGCACATGGCGATCAGCTCCATTGAACGTGCTGCACCTGTCGTTGAATATGTTCGCGTGCCCGCGTCACGCCGCATCCGCGAAAAGACCGCTAACCGCAGCGACGGCGCCGTCGCGCGCGACCAGCCAGTTGATGCGCCGCTCGATCAGCACGCACGTCAGATTGGATTGCCAGAGCAGCGCCGTCGTCACGACGCCATCGTCATCAACGACATCAATCGTCGCTTCGCTCGTCACGTCCGCGAGCGGCGGATCAGCGGCGAGCACCAGCGCGCTCACATCGACCAGCACGAGCATGCCCTGCGGCGCGGCCGGCGACGCAACGAGCGGCAGTCCGCCGAGCACGCCGCCACTGGCGGTCACGTTCGCGGTGAACGTGGTGTCGAGCAGATTCATCGACACCGCGTCGGCAGCGTTCGCGATCCACACGCTGCGGGACAGGTCGCCGCGGAAGTTCGCGAGCGCGGCGTGCACGTCAGCGGCGAACGCGTCGGCGCCAGCGCCGGATGCTGGCGTCGGCGTGATCCCGTAGAGCAGGCCGGCAGGGCGCGCTTCATCGCCGGGATGCGCGCTCAGCAGCGTTGCCCCTTCAGCCATCGCGTAGGCAGCAGCAAGCGACGCGGATACCGCGCGTTCCAGTTCGCCGGCCGTCTGCCGCAACGACTCGACGGTCATCACGACGCCGCCCGCGATCTTTCGCGGCTGGACCTTCAGCGGCGCGAGGGACATGTCCGCGACGATCTTGCGCATGCCTTCAGCAGTCCACTCGACGCGCGCCGGTTTCGTCTCGCGTGCGAGCGGGGCGAAGAACGGCGCCCGTCGCATCGGCGAGATCGCGTCGAGCCGTTCGATGATCGAGTCTGCCTGGAGCAGCTGGATGAACCCCTGCGCGAGTGCGGCGTAATCGACGCCGCCGAGACTGCCGGTTTCAACCGCGCGCTGAAGCGCCCGCGCCACCGTGCTTGCTTCTCCCCATCGTCCCGCAGCGAAGGTGCGTGCAGCCGGCATGCCGCCGTTACCCGCCGCCGCGAGCGCTGCTACCAGCCTGGCGAAATCGAAATTCATCGCTGTGCCTCCGGAAGTCGATGCGCGCGCATCGGTGCGCGCCGTTCTTGTTGAAGGATGGGTCACGACGCGCGCCGCGCCAACCACAGATTTCACCGTTTTCACCGTTCGAGCAGCACACGCGCGAGATCGGCGAGGCGGTACCAGCGCCGCACGCCTTCGCGGCGATAGGGAATGTTCAGGATGCCGAGCGAATACCTCTTGCGAAGCGTGCCGCGCGAGAGACCGAGCAGGCTTTCCGCCGCCGCTTCAGGAACAGCCAGATCGCCCGCGATCCGGAAGTTGCGCTCGCGGCACAGGTCAACCAGGCGAATAGTCATCGCACCTTCGTCGTCAGTCATGCGCCTCGCCGCCTTCTGGGAAGAAAGGCAACGTCACCACGACGCCGCGTGGGGTGATCAGCAACGGCATGCCGACGATCCGGCCGTCGAGCACGGCAAGAACCGACAGTTCCCCGCGCCGGTCAACCACAACAACGAGTTCGCCGCCGCCCGCTTCAATCTCCCGTAGCCGTGCGCGATCCGCCGGATGCATCCCCGCTTCAACGCGTCCGAGCAGCATGGCGGCGTGCCGCTGTAGCGATTCGATGGGGTCGAACGTCTCGTTCATCGTCCATCCCTCCTGTCCTTGCGCCTCGCGCGCGCGTAAGTGGTGGTGTTCAGGCGCATGCGGTCCACCGCCGTGGTTTGAACGGCAACGTTCGAACGGGAATCGGCCTGTTCCTGCACGTCGCTTTTCTCCGGCGCAGGTGGACCGCACACGTCATCCACGGACGGCTTCTGTTTGTGTTTGTTGGTCCCTTTGGTTTTTCTTTGTAAACCCCTTATATAGAGCGGCGTTTGAATGGTGCTGTTTCGTGTCGTTGAATGGTGCTGTTTCGTGTCGTTGAATGGTGCGTCCTGAAGCATCATTCCGTCGTCTTGAATGGTGTCGTTGCCAGCACCATTCGCGAGGTCTTGAATGGTGTCGTTAGCAGCACCATTCAAACGCCGGTGCGCCCGCTCCTTTTTCGGGGTGTGCGATGCTGCGACTGCGGTGGCTCCCTGTATCCATGCGCAGACAAACTCGTACACCGCGACGCGGTTGTGATAACCCGTGCGCTCGCCGGTAAAACGCAGCGGCCCTTCGGCCATCAGTTCACGCACATAGCGCCGCGCCATTCGCGCGGTAATGCCTGCCTCGGCGGCGAGTGTGGCGATATCCTTGCGGATCATGTTGTCGTTCCTGCCAGCTTCCCATGCCAGATGCGCGAGAAACCACTTCTTTTCGGTGGACATTGGCGGTTGGTGGGCATGAGTGCCTTCGGGCTTCAGTACCCACTTCAATGCGGCGAAACTCATGACACCTCCCCATGCGCGATGCTCACGCGCGAGACCGCGACGCGCAGGCGTTCGTATTCGGTGGCCGTCACGCTGCCGCGCCGCATGACCGCACCGACGATGATCAGCACTTCGAGCAGTTCGAGATCGACCGCGCCGAGTACCTGGGCGGCGTTGAAGCGTCGTCGCACGGGCTTCGATGAGTGGACGCCCTCGACGCGCGGCGGGAACAGGTCTGCGAGATCGACGCCAGCGGCAGCGGCGATCTCCGAGACGTTGCATTGCGAGCGAAAGCAGTGCACCAGCACAGTTTCGTCGGCGGTCTCGCTGACCGCGAGCACGGGCTTGCGCGAGCCGCACACGGGGCACCTCGCCCGCCAGCGCCCACGGCCACACGCGCGCACGCCTTCGAGCCGGTCGAGCAGGGCGGCGGCGCTCATACGTCCGCCTTCGTTGCACGCAGCAGATCGGCAACCGCAGTGCGCAGGCGGTTGCATGCCCTGCGCAGCGCATAGGCGGCGGGCCTTCCGAACGTCACGCGTTCGAGCTTGTCGAGTTCGCGCTCTACCACGGCGTCGAATTCCTTCAACGGGTCACGCAGTTCGGCGGGCGGCAGGGGGCGTTCAACCACGGGCGGCAGTCTGCGCTTCGGCGGGGGCTTCGGTGTGGCGGGTTTCCTCGCCGGTTGCCTGCGCGTCCTGCCGTCAGCGCCGATGCGACTGGATACAGTACCCAGTTCGCCGGTCGCCTCCAGTTCACGGCGCACCTTCGCCACGGTCCTATGTGTGGTGCCGCTCTCTGCTGCAATCTGCCGGTCGGATCGTTCGGGCGAGTCGATCAGCCGACCGGCCACGGCGTCGCGTTGTTGTTGCTCGGTCAGGTGCCGACGATCAGCATTCAGTCGGCGCGCAAGGGTCGCGGCCTGTTCTTCGGGCAGATCAACTTCGACGCGCGGGCATTCGATGCCGTGCGCCGCGCAAATCTTCGCCCGGTGAAACCCGTCAACTACTTCGCCGTCGCGCCGGTTGACGACAATCGGGTGCTTCACGCCGAATTGCAGAATGCTCCTTTCGAGATTCGAATAGATGTCGCCCGGCAAATCGGGGAAAAACTGATATTTCCCGGTCATGCAGCCTCCTTTGCGTGCAGCGCACACAAAGATTCACCGCGCTTTTCTTCGTTGAACCATTCGAGCGGGAGCCACCATGAGCGCCCGCCCTTGCCATAAACAGGATTACGACACCGCTCGCCCGTCTGCGTTTTGCAGTGACAGCGCGCGATACCATCGGACGCGCGCCACGCGGCGAGAATGTCAGCGGCGAGTGAATCGGTCAGAGGCGGATTGCGCTCCGGCCACATCATGTGCAAGTACGCACGCGCTTCGTCATCCGACCACGGATAGCGAGTTTCTCTCGACAGGCTTCTCATGTGGAAACCCTCCGGTCGGCGGCGCGCAGACGTTGCACGGGCGGGCGGCGCGTCCTATCATCGGCGCGTGCCGTTCGCGGCATGTCCATTGATTCTTTCTCGCCCGCCGCCGCGCGGGCTTTCTTTTGCCTGCTCATCTCGGTTCTCCATAGCGATATGCGCGCGCAATGAATGCGCGACGACGAGGACCGGGCCGATGCCCGATCCTCTGTCCGTTGCGTCCTCGATAGATTTGAACTGCGCGCCCGGCTGCGCGGACTCTGATGTGCTGCGGTGATGCGGGTGTGAAGTCAGGCGTTCTGTGCTTCGCGCGCTTTACGCAGAACGTATTCGTGAACGGATGAGATCAGATAGTTGGTCTCGTATGCGCCCACAACGAACGGCTTCGGCCAGAGCGGGTCGGTCTTCTCCAGCCGCTTCACCGTCGATTCGGATTTGTTGATGATCTTCGCGGCACCGCGACGATCCGTGACGAGCGGCGCGACCGGATTGGAAGCGGGCGCTTCGGCAGCGGGGCGCACCTTGCGCGGACGACCGCGACCGCGCCTGGGAGTCGTGCTTTCGAGTTGATCGTTCATGATCGGCTCCGGGTTGGGTTTGAGCCAATCTAGTACGCATGAGACGAAAAAGAAACAGGCCGGAATCCCGGCCTGTACACATTGGGATGATTGATTTTTTCAATCGTCACCGCGCCACGGATCGCCATGTCTGCCCGCGCTCGTGGCTCGCGCGTTGGCGATGGTCTTGGGACGCACTCCGAACTCCTGCGCAACCGCGTCGTCGCATTCGGTTTTGGACTTGCCTTGCGCGCGCAACTTCTCCCACATCTCACGGCGCGCGTCCTGTACACGCTTGCCCGCTTCGCGACTCTTTCTGACGCCGCGCTCGCCGTTGGCTGAGACATACGCACGCACGATGTTTTCGACAAGTTCGAGCACCTGCCTGATCGGCAATTTGCGATAGCGCGGATCGAACTCCATCAGGACGACAGCGCCATCCAGAGCTGGTCCCATCCTGTCGATTTCGTCTAGTATCTCCGTCTCGAATGCCAATACCTCCGCGCCCCAGGTCGCCCGAGCCTGGGGTGACATGGACGCCACAACGCGGGCATGTCGTTCCTTCTGAGACTGCTGCGAGGCGAGCATTTCCGCAGACAGTTTGCGCGACTTGCGTGGCTTGTCCGTCATGCGGCCGCCTTCGACTTCGAGCGATCCATCGGCACGACCTTGCCGCCTTCGAGAAAGCGCGCCCACTGATCCATGAGCGGCACGCGTTCCTCGTAAAAGCGCGTGCGCTCATACGCCTTCTGCACGTCGCTGCGCGAGTCGTGAGCGATCAGTGATTCAGCCACGCGCTCGTTCGCCTTCGCGCTTTCGACGGCCCATGTGCGCAGGCTGGATCGCAGTCCGTGGATCGACGCCTGTTCCCTCGTGTAGCCGAGTTTGCGCAGCATGTCGCGTTGCACGGTCCCGGCGATCTGCTTGCCATAGAGCGAGTCGAACAAACGATCATTGTCTCGATGCTCGCCGGGAAGCGCCTTGAGCAGGGTGATCGCGTCGTCACCGAGCGGCACCCAATGCTCGATTTTCCCCTTCATGCGTTCGGCAGGCACGCGCCACACGCGCTCGTGAAGATCGATCTCCTTCCACGTCGCGCCGCTGCCTTCCTCGGCGCGTGCGCCCGTGAGCATCAGGAATTCGACCAGGCGCGCAACGCTGCCTTCGACGGCACGCAGTTTCTTCGCGAAGTCCGGCATCTCGCGCCAGTCGATGGACGCGCGATGGCTCGTGCGTTCCTTCATCTTCGAGAGCAGATTTTCGAGGTGGCCATCGAAGCGCGCCGGATTGTCGCCCGTGCGGAAGCCGTGGCTTTTCGACCAGTCGAGGATCGCTTCGACGCGCTGGCGCAGTGCCACGCCCGTCGCGTGCTTCGTCGTCCACAGCGGCTCGATCACCTTCAGGATGTCGCTCGTCTCGATGTCGCGCACGATCTTCTGATGCAGCGGCTTCGCGTGAAGGCGGATGCTCGATTCCCACGCGTCGTAATTGCTCGCCGACCATTCGGGTTTGCGCAGGTCGAGGTACTTCGACGCGGCATCCGCGAACGTGATGCGATGTTCGGCCTCGCGCTGGCTACGCGCACGCGCGCCATGCTTCTGTGACTTCGGATCGACGCCGCCCGCGCGCAGCTTGCGATATTCGTCTGCCTTCTCGCGCGCTTCGGCGAGCGTGACGACGCGCGCACTGCCCAGACCGATGGAGTGTTCCTTCTTCTTCGGCTTCGCACCGGGCGGCGTGGGCAGCACGTAGGAATAGCGATACAGCCACGACGCGCCGCCCGGCGAGCATTGCAGATACAAACCCGCGCCGTCGTGGTGATAGACGGCCCTGGCGGGCGGCGTGCTGAGGAGGGCCTTGACCTTGCTCGCGGTCAGGCGGTGATGGTTACGCATGTGATCTCCGGTCGAGTCGTTCGTACACCCCCGCCTCTACCCCCGCCGAAAGTGGCGAAGATTGAACCGGGATGGACGACATTGAACGGCGAATATTATAACAAGTCGTTGAAAATCAACGATTTTCGCGGTTCACACGCGTCCAACTCAAACCATAGAATACAGCGATTCGCTTTCAGCAGCAAAGAAAGTAGGTGCCGCCCCGCACAGGGGCAACGCCAATAGACCGATAAGAAAACAAGGAAAGGCCAACACCCTAAGAACAACGAAAAAATCGCTGACCGCTAGCAACCTCAAGCAAACGTATCAACCAACCCCACCGACCGTTGCGTAGCAACCCCAGCAACCGAACCGTCAGCGTCCGAAGAATCACCACCGCCCGCAAACCCCCGCGCCCGCCCAGACCC
>NZ_MSDV01000045.1 GCF_001931485.1 Burkholderia sp. SRS-W-2-2016
CGCTGCAGGTCCTGCGAATAAGCCTTCTCGCGGGTTTTGATTTCGTTGGCGATTTCCGCCGGCATATCGACCGGCAGATTCACGTCCATGCGTACGTGGAATAGCATCTTTAAATCCTCTTGAATCGGAATCCGTTTAGCGGGTGACTTTCATCAGCCCATCGCGAGTGAAGCGCTTGATCTTCGCCTCGTCAAGTTCGATACCCAGACCCGGGCCGTTCGGCACGGTCAGTTCGAAGTCGCTGTAGTCCAGCGGCTGGGTCAGAATTTCTTCGGTGATCAGCAGCGGGCCGAACAGTTCGGTGCCCCACTGCAGGTTCGCGAAACTCGCGAACAGATGTGCGGACGCGACCGTGCTGAATGCGCCTTCGAGCATCGTGCCGCCGTACAGCTCGATGCCGGCGGCATCCGCGATCGCGGCCACGCGTTGCGCGGCGAACAGGCCGCCGCTTTGTTCGATCTTGATCGCGAACACGTCGGCGCCGCCGTTCTTCGCGATTTCAAACGCGCTGTCCGGGCCTTGCAGCACTTCGTCGGCCATCAGCGCGACCGGGAAACGGCGCATCAGGCGCGCGAGCGCGGCCGCCGATGCAACCGGCTGCTCGACTAGGTCGCAGCCCGCTTCGGCCAGTGCCGGAATCGCCCATGCGGCCTGGGTTTCACTCCACGCCATGTTGACGTCGACACGCACCGCCGCGCGGTCGCCGACCGCTTTCTTGATTTCGGCGACGTGTTTGATATCGGTTTTGAGTTCCTTCGCGCCGATCTTCAGCTTGAAGACGTTGTGGCGGCGCACTTCGAGCATGTGCTCGGCTTCGGCGATGTCCTTCGCGGTATCGCCCGAGGCGAGCGTCCACGCGACCGGCAGACGTTCACGGCGACGCCCGCCCAGCAGTTCGCTGACCGGCACGCCAAGACGCTTGCCGTGCGCGTCGAGCAGCGCGGTTTCGAGCGCGCTCTTCGAGAAATGATTGACCTTGACCAGCTTGCCCAGGTGCGCCATCAGCGCCTGGATGCGCGTCGCGTCCTTGCCGATCATCGCCGGCGCGAGGTACGCGTCGATCGCGAGCTTCATCGCTTCCGGGCTTTCCGGGCCGTAGGCCATCCCGGCGATCGTCGTGCCTTCGCCGATACCGACCACGCCATCGCTGCAGTAGATCTTCACCAGCATCAGCGTCTGCCCGTACATCGTGGCGACCGACAGTTTGTGAGGGCGGATCGTCGGCAGATCGACGAGGCTGGTTTCGATGCGTTCGATGGTCGGGTGGGTCATGGGGGGCGGCTGCGAGAGAGGAAGTTCGTTGGACGTTTTTATACCTCTGGCGCGATTTTGGCGTCCAATACTTTTGCCGTCCGCTTCCATACCTCCAAAGCATGATGTAGCCGAAAACCGCGTGTTTTCGACCTATTCCGCACTGCACCATGCAACTGATGCATTGAAAAACCGGCGCTTTTTCTTGCCCCCTCATGATCTACGTCAAGCTTCCATGCATGTGGAGCATGTTGTGCGATATGCCCATGATCTGGAGCAAAGCAGCGACGGTCGAGTTAGGTTAGATGCGTCCGCTTACGAGCCGAGGGGCGCCGCCCCGCCGCGAGAAACCTGAGCCCTCGCCACGGCCACCCAACCGTTTCGACGAGCGTAACAACGACGCCCCGCCCACCGATAGCCGGCCAAACGATCTATGTCGTCCGGCCCAGGCGACTTGGGCCCGCGCGTGGCGTAAAATACGCGCTTTCCCGAAAATCTCGCCAACATGACGCTCGCCTCCACCCAAGAGATCATCGCCGAACTGAAAGCCGGCCGGATGGTGATCCTCGTCGACGAAGAAGACCGCGAAAACGAGGGCGACCTCGTGATCGCCGCCGAGTTTGTCACTCCGGAAGCGATCAATTTCATGGCCCGCTACGGCCGTGGCCTGATCTGTCTGACGCTCACCCAGGAACGCTGCAAGCAGCTGAACCTGCCGTTGATGACGTACCGCAACGGCACCCAGTACGGCACCGCGTTCACGGTCAGCATCGAAGCGGCCGAAGGCGTGAGCACCGGCATTTCGGCCGCCGACCGCGCCCGCACGGTCGCCGCCGCGGTCGCGCCGGACGCGCGCGCCGAGCACATCGTGCAGCCGGGCCACGTGTTCCCGATCATGGCCCAGCCGGGCGGCGTGCTGGTGCGCGCCGGCCATACCGAAGCCGGCTGCGACTTCACCGCGCTGGCCGGTCTCACACCGGCCTCGGTGATCTGCGAAGTGATCAACGACGACGGCACGATGGCGCGCCTGCCCGACCTGATCAAGTTCGGCGAAGAACACGGCCTGAAGATCGGCACGATCGCCGATCTGATCCATTACCGCAGCCTCACCGAATCGATCGTCGAGCGCGTTTGCGAACGCACGATGCAAACCGCGCACGGCGCGTTCCGCGCGATCATGTATCTGGACCAGCCGAGCGGCCAGCCGCATCTCGCGCTGGTGCGCGGCACCCCGAGCCCGGACGTCGACACGCCGGTGCGCGTGCACGAGCCGCTGTCGGTGCTGGATCTGCTCGAAGTCGGCGAATCCACCCATTCGTGGACGCTCGACGCGGCCATCAAGGAAATCGCCGAGCGCGATCTCGGCGTGGTCGTGATGCTGAACTGCGGCGACTCGAAAGACCATCTGATCGACGTCTTCAAGGCGTTCGACTCGAAGGAAAAGGCCGATGCGCTCAAGCGCCGGCCGGTCGACTTCAAGACCTACGGGATCGGCGCGCAGATTCTGCGCGAACTCGGCGTCGGCAAGATGCAGGTGCTGTCGAATCCCCGCAAGCTCGGCAGCATGTCGGGTTATGGTCTCGAAGTCACGGGCTTCGTGCCGATGCCCGGTGGTAGCACGCAAGCCCCGCAAGGCTGATCCGGCCACTCCCGCGCATCGCGCCCACTCAAACACTACGGAATTCACATGGAAATCGGACAATACCAACCGAATCTCGATGGCGACGGACTGCGTATCGGCATCGTCCAGGCGCGCTTTAACGAACCGGTCTGCAACGGCCTCGCGGACTCCTGCATCGAAGAACTCGAACGCCTCGGCGTGACCGGCGAAGACGTGCTGCTGGTCACCGTGCCGGGCGCGCTGGAAATCCCGCTGGCGCTGCAAAAGCTCGCGGAAAGCGCGCAATTCGACGCGCTGATCGCGCTCGGCGCGGTGATCCGCGGCGAGACCTACCACTTCGAACTCGTCTCGAACGAAAGCGGCGCGGGCATCACCCGCATCGGTCTGGACTTCGGCATCCCGGTCGCGAACGCGGTGCTGACCACCGAGAACGACGAACAGGCGGTCGCGCGCATGACCGAGAAGGGTCGCGACGCGGCACGCGTGGCGGTCGAAATGGCCAACCTCGCGGTTGCGCTGGAACAACTCGGCGGCGATGACGACGAGGAAGAAGACGAAGACGAGGAACAGGCATGAAGAGCGCACGCCGACGCTCCCGCGAACTGGCCACGCAGGGGCTTTACCAGTGGCTGCTGTCGGGCTCGCCCGCCGGTGAAATCGACGCGCAACTGCGCGGCGCGCAAGGTTACGACAAGGCCGATCACGAGCACCTGGACGTGATCCTGCATGGCGTGATGCGCGATTCCGAGGCGCTGTCGGCCGCGATCGCACCGTGTCTCGACCGGCCGATCGAGCAGTTGTCGCCGGTCGAACGCGCGGTGCTGCTGGTCGCCGCGTTCGAGCTGAAGAATCACGTCGACATTCCGTATCGCGTGGTCATCAACGAGGCGGTCGAACTGACCAAGACGTTCGGCGGCTCGGACGGCTACAAGTACGTGAACGGCGTGCTGGACAAGCTCTCGGCGCAACTGCGCGCGACCGAGACGCAAGCGGCCCGCAAGGGCTGACCCGGGCGCGGGTGCGGCCACCCACCAGGATGGCCGCACGCGCCGCCTCGCATTACCCGAATCAAGCGGATGGCAAAGCTGGCCGTCCGCCCGGATGGCACCTCGCGCGCGACAGCGGCTATGTCGGCGCCTCATGCAACTCAGCGTCCCACTCCCCTTCCCGCGCGCGCCATCCCGCTTCTGCTTTCGTTTCCGCCTGTGCTTCTGAACTGGATCTAACTGTATGAACTCCGTGACCGAACCGCTCGCGCGGCTTGCCGCCCGCGTCGACGCGATCCAGCCCTTCTACGTGATGGAACTGGCCAAGGAGGCAGCGCTGCTCGAGCGCGCCGGGCGCGACATCATCCACATGGGAATCGGTGAACCCGATTTCACCGCGCCCGAGCCGGTCATCGAGGCGGCGGCGAACGCGCTGCGCCGCGGCGTCACGCAGTACACCAACGCGCTCGGCCTGCATGCGCTGCGCGATGCGATCTCCGCGCATTACGCCGACTTTTACGGCGTCGAGGTCGATCCGGCCCGGATCGTCGTGACCGCCGGCGCGTCGGCCGCGCTGCTGCTCGCGTGCGCGGCGCTGGTCGATCGCGACGACGAAGTGCTGATGCCCGACCCGTGCTATCCGTGCAACCGCCATTTCGTGATCGCCGCCGAAGGCAAGCCGGTGATGGTGCCGAGCGGCCCCGCCGAACGGTTCCAGCTGACCGCCGCCGACGTCGAGCGCCTGTGGGGCGAACGCACTCGCGGCGTGCTGCTCGCGTCGCCGTCGAACCCGACCGGCACGTCGATCGAGCCGGCCGAGCTCGAACGCATCGTCAAGGCCGTGCGCTCGCGCGGCGGCTTCACGATCGTCGATGAAATCTACCAGGGTCTCAGTTACGACGCGAAGCCGGTGTCGGCGCTGTCGTTCGGCGACGACGTGATCACCGTCAACAGCTTCTCGAAGTACTTCAACATGACCGGCTGGCGACTCGGCTGGCTGGTGGTGCCGCCGGCGATGGTCGGCGCGTTCGAAAAGCTCGCGCAGAACCTGTTCATCTGCGCGTCGGCACTCGCGCAACACGCGGCGCTCGCCTGCTTCGAGCCCGACACGATCGCTATCTATGAAGCGCGCCGCCTCGAATTCAAACGACGCCGCGATTTCATCGCGCCGGCGCTCGAAGCGCTCGGCTTCGCGGTGCCGGTAATGCCGGACGGCGCGTTCTACGTGTACGCGGATTGCCGCGGCGTCGCGCATCCGGCGGCCGGCAATAGTGCGGAGCTAACCAAGGCGATGCTGCACGACGCCGGCGTCGTGCTGGTGCCGGGTATGGACTTCGGCACGCATGCGCCGAAGGACTATATCCGGCTGTCGTATGCGACCGCGTATCCGAAGCTCGAAGAGGCGGTCGAGCGGCTGGCGAAGCTGTTTGGGCGGCATTGAGCGGCGCCGCGCGGAGCTGAATCGACCGCTGGAAACAAAAATGGACACCCTCGGGTGTCCATTTTTTTACGAGCTCAACCGCCCGGAACCGCTGCCGTCAGTCAGGCGCCCAGTTCCGAAGCCGACGCGACATGCCGCGTCGCACTCGCGCTCGTATCGTCATCCGGCTCGGCCGACGGCGTATGCGTCGACGTACCCGTGTGGCCGGTCTGCAACGTCACCTGCACGCGCTTGCCGTTAGCACCGTTGCTGCTGGCGGCAGCCGGAGCCGGATTAGCCGACGCGGTCAGAACCGGCGCCTGCGGCGCGTTGATCGGCACCTTGCGGCCGCGCGCGACGTCACGCAGACGACCACGCTCGGCCATCACCTTGGCGCCATAGCCGCCGTCGTCCGGCGAGGTCGAGCCGACGTACAGACGCAGGCCGCCCGGCAGCGAACCGCCGCGCGCGATGCAATCCTTCAGCACGAGCGCGCCGACCTTGATGTTGGCGAGCGGTTCGAGCGCCGCGCTCTGGCCGCCGAAGTACTGGAATTTGTCCGAATGCACCTTCGACATCACCTGCATCAGGCCCTGCGCGCCGACGCCGCTTTCGGCGTACGGGTTGAAGCCCGATTCGATCGCCATCACCGACAGCAGCAGCAGCGGGTCGAGACCGACTTCGCGGCCGGTATCGAACGCGGCTTTGACGAGTTCGCCGACCGGGTCCTGAGCAACGCGATAGCGCCGTGCGAGGTACGACGCCACCAGTTCCTGCTCGCGGCTCGACACCAGCACGCGGTCGTCGCGGGCATCGGCGGAGACGCGCTGCGCCGGAATCAGGCTGGCCAGCGCGGTGACGCTCTGCATCGTGCGCGGATCGAGGCCGTTCAGCGTCGCCACACCCATGCCGGCCGAGCCGGAATTGTTGAAGGCGCTGTCGAAGCTGGTGCTGCCGACCGTGAAGGTCGTGCTGCCGTCGTTAGCGGCGTCGGCGTTACCCGACATGCTGGGCGTGTTGGCCGCCAGCGAGTCGTCGGACGACGGACCGTTGTAGTGGGCCGGACCGATCGCGGGCATCGGATTGCCTTGCAGCAGGCGGGCCGGGCCGGCCTGCACGGCGGCGGACACCACCGGCATCAGCCGCGCGGCGAGCACGCCGCGCCATGTCGGCATCAGCCAGAGAGCGAGTGCCAGTACCACGGCGATTCCGCCGACAATACTGAACAGGTGATGACTGAGTCGCGTCCCGCGACGCAGCACACCACGCATCAACTGCGCAATACGCTCATCGGGACGCCACGATAACCAGGCGTTCATTCAGATCTCCCATCTTGCATGATCCGCGCACGCCGCCGGATAAACACAGGCGGAACGACATGTTCGCGGAGTCAAGACATCGTCTGCTCGCTGGTTGGGCAGCAGCGATGTCGGGAAAACGGCAAATACCGTCCGGGGAGCCATCTCAAAAACAGCCCAGACACACTCGAAGCGTGCCGGGCTTGGCTCCCACGCGAAAAACCAGCGTCAGCGGACGCTGGTGAGGACTTTCAGTGTGGCCGTTCGTGCCCTGAGGGCAAACGGAAACGGTGACGCGTTGCGTCGAAGGAGCGGGGCAGCGGTAAAAAGGTTAACGCCCTGTGACTAATGTGGACGGATTCTATGCACGGTTTTATAGATCGTCAACACTATAGAATGCAATATCTATAACTATTTGTAATTATGAACAGCGTTCAGTCGGTCGAAAACCGCGCGCCATGCGCGTTTTCAGCGGTCTGACCCTGACCGTTTCGGAGCGGTCATTTAGTCGAACTACGTGCGCTGGCCAACGCAGGTAAAATCGACAACCGTTTTTGCGCCAGCCGGGCTCCTTGCGCCGTTCCGGCCGTCGCATTTTGCGGCGGTTTTTGCACCGCTACCCGTCCGTCATCCGCCCCTATGCGCCGCGCATGCGGCCCCGACCGTTACAGATGAAATACAAAGACCTGCGCGACTTCATCGGCCGCCTCGAATCGATCGGTGAACTGCGCCGTATCTCGCAACCGGTATCGCCGCAACTCGAAATGACCGAGCTGTGCGATCGCGTGCTGCGCGCCGGCGGCCCGGCTGTGCTGTTCGAGAACACCGAGCGGCATGCGTTCCCGGTGCTCGGCAACCTGTTCGGCACGCCGCGGCGGGTCGCGCTCGGCATGGGCATCGACGCCGAGGCCGGCGCGGGCGACCACGACGCGCTCGAATCGCTGCGCGACGTCGGCCGGTTGCTGTCCGCGTTGAAGGAGCCGGAACCGCCGAAGGGGCTCAAGGATGCGGGCAAGCTGTTCTCGCTCGCGAAGGCGGTGTGGGACATGGCGCCGAAGACGGTCAGCGCGCCGCCCTGCCAGGAAATCGTCTGGGAAGGCGACGACGTCGACCTCGCCAAGCTGCCGATCCAGACCTGTTGGCCCGGCGACGCCGGCCCGCTGATCACCTGGGGCCTGACCGTTACGAAAGGCCCGAACAAGAGCCGACAGAATCTCGGCATTTATCGACAGCAGCTGATCGGCCGTAACAAGCTGATCATGCGTTGGCTCGCGCATCGCGGCGGCGCGCTCGATTTTCGCGAGTTCGCGCTG
Source organism: Burkholderia sp. SRS-W-2-2016 (assembly GCF_001931485.1). Classification (GTDB taxonomy): domain Bacteria; phylum Pseudomonadota; class Gammaproteobacteria; order Burkholderiales; family Burkholderiaceae; genus Paraburkholderia. The sequence goes on from NZ_MSDV01000045.1 coordinate 7,890, forward strand.
CGCAACCCGGGCCAGCCGTATCCGGTCGCCGTGGTGCTCGGCGCCGATCCGGCCACCACGCTCGGCGCGGTCACGCCGGTGCCCGACACGCTGTCCGAATACCAGTTCGCCGGGCTGCTGCGCGGCGGCCGCACGGAGCTCGCGAAGTGCCTGACGCCGGGCGTCGACGGTCTGCAGGTGCCGGCGCGCGCCGAGATCGTGCTGGAGGGCTTTATCTATCCGCAGGACGGCGCGCCTGCCCCCGCGCCGGCCGGTGCGCCGCCGCGGCCGTCGAAGGGCGCGTCGGCGGGCTACGAGCACGCGCTCGAAGGCCCGTACGGCGACCACACCGGCTACTACAACGAACAGGAGTGGTTCCCGGTCTTCACGGTCGAGCGCATCACGATGCGGCGCGACGCGATCTACCACTCGACCTACACCGGCAAACCGCCCGACGAACCCGCGGTGCTCGGCGTCGCGCTCAACGAAGTGTTCGTGCCGCTCTTGCAGAAGCAGTTCACCGAAATCACCGACTTCTATCTGCCGCCCGAAGGCTGCAGCTACCGGATGGCGATCGTGCAGATGAAGAAGAGCTACGCCGGCCACGCGAAACGCGTGATGTTCGGCGTGTGGAGCTTCCTGCGGCAGTTCATGTACACGAAGTTCATCGTGGTCGTCGACGAGGACGTCAACATCCGCGACTGGAAGGAAGTGATCTGGGCGATCACGACGCGGGTCGACCCGACGCGCGACACGGTGCTGGTCGACCGCACGCCGATCGACTATCTCGACTTCGCGTCGCCGGTAGCCGGGCTCGGCTCGAAGATGGGGCTCGACGCGACCAACAAGTGGCCGGGCGAAACCGACCGCGAATGGGGCCGCCCGATCGTGATGGACGACGCGGTGAAGCAGCGCATCGATAGCCTGTGGGATCAGTTGGGCCTCGGCAAACCCTGAGCCCCCTGTCACCGCACAACCCGCATAACCCATAACAACAAAGTTGGAGCAGGACCCGGATGCCCGCCTTTTCAATGATGTCGGACGGATTTTTTCTGTCCCTGTCGCTGTGTCTCGACATCGGTCTCGTCAACGTCGCGATCATTTCGATGACGCTGTCGCACGGCTTCCGGCCGGGCTTCTGGCTCGGCCTCGGTTCGTGCGTCGGCGACCTGATCTACGCGGCGCTCGCGCTCGCCGGCATGGCCGCGCTGCTGCAATTCGAGTCGGTGCGCTGGGTCGTATGGATCGGCGGCGCGGCGATCCTGCTGTTTCTCACGTGGAAGATGGCGCGCGAGGCGATGTTCCCCGCCACGTCGCCCGCGGCCGCCGGCGACGGCACCACCGCCGTGCCGCAACCGTCCGCGTGGCGCGGCTTTCTGCGCGGCGTGCTGCTCGCGGTGTCGTCGCCGACGGCGATTCTGTGGTTCGCGGCGGTCGGCGGCGCGCTGATCGCGAAAGCCGGCGCGACGAGCCCGAGAACCGCGCTGATCTTTCTCGGCGGCTTTTTCCTCGGTGGACTGTGCTGGACGCTGTTCATCTGCGGACTCGGCAGCCACGGCCGCAAGCGCGCCGGCACCGGGCTGCTGCGCGCGTGTCACGTGCTGTCGGCGTTGCTGTTCGCGTATTTCTCGTACAGCGTGATCGTCAATGGGTATCACGATCTGATCGTGCAGAGCACCGCGCATGTCAGCAGCTGACGCGCGCTGACCACCCAAACGCCGCCCAAACGCAAACGGCTCGCAGATGCGAGCCGTTTTTCATTGCGCGTCAGATGCGCCGGCGCCTAGCGGCGGTAATAGCCGTGGCCGTATCCATGGCCGTAGTAGCCGCGATAGTAGCCATGCCGATAGTACGGACGACCATAGCCGTAATAAGCCGGCGCGACGACGACCGGAGCCGGCCCATAGACCACCGGCGGGGGCGGCGCGTAATAGACCGGCGGCGGCGGCGCCGCATACACCGGATAGGCCGGCGCGACCGGCACCCCGAGGCCAATACCGACGGAAACGTGTGCCTGAGCGGCCCCGCCAAGTCCCAGGCCGAGTCCGGCTGCTACGACAAAAGGAACGATCTTTTTCACTTCTATTCTCCTAGCGCGGCCTGCCAAGGTCGCCGACTGCGCATGCCTCGCATGCTGTTGATCCAATTTAACGAAAAAGCCCCCGCCGAACTGTTCGCATTTGTTGCAAATTGCAATCAGCAACAGCCGACGAGCCACCGCGAACCGCGCACGAGCGTGCAGCCGCGCTCGCGGGGAGCCGGAAACGGACCGGGAATCAAGGGGTTGGGCGAGACTGACGCGGCGCGCTGGAAGGCCCGGCGCGCGCGAGTGAATGGAGCTTCGCGATTCGGTAATGTTTGATTACAAATTCGCTTCAAAACTGACAGCGGCAATCAATTCCCTACGAAAAATGCCCGGCCAAAACGTCATGCCGGGCATTTTCTCACCTGTAACGAGCGCGGGCCTACCCGACCTTCACATATGTAAATTCGCGCGACACATTCGGCGGCACGTACGCGACGCTGATCCGCACGCGCGGCGTCAGGCGCTTTTTCTGATCCCACCAGCGACGGCGCTGGGCGTGCGTCAGGAACCGCAAATGTTTTCGGTAAGAAAAAATACTCATCGCTACCCTCCCGAATCTCTGACTGCTTCACGTAGACAGGAACCGCAAAAGTACGCAACCGCAACTTCTTCCAAACCATTGCTTCATTCCACTCACGATTCTGAGCAGTTTTCAGGCCCGCGGGCATCGCGCGGCCCGATGACCGGCCGTGGGCGCCATATCGCCGGCGAACTGATCGGACGACAGGTGGCCACACGAGCGCAGAAACATCACGGAAAATCGCCGGGGCCGGACCGCGCGCGTGCGCGCCGCCGGATGCGCGATACTTCGTTTTTCCCGTTCAACCGATCCGTCCCGGAGCCGCCGACCATGTCCCAGTCTTCCCTGCCGCGCGTCGGCTTCATCGGCGCGGGGCGCCTCGCGCGCTGTCTCGCGCTGGGCTTCGCGCGGGCCGGCTATCCGGTTACCGCGATCGCCAGCCGCTCGACCGGGTCCGCGCGCCGGCTCGCCGACCAGCTCGAACACTGCGCGGCGTCGGATGATCCGCAACAGGTCGTCGCTGCCGCCGATATCGTTTTTTTAGCCGTTCCCGACGACAGCATCGGTACGACAGCGCACACACTCCGATTCGGCCCCGAAGACGCGAGCGGCAAGGCGCTCGTGCATTGCAGCGGCGCGTCGCCGGTCGAACTGCTGGCGCCGGCCCGCGCGCAGGGCGCGGCGATCGGCGGCTTTCATCCGCTCTATCTGTTTGGCGGCGAGCCCGCCGATCTCGAGCGGATCGCCGGCTGCTCGGTGACGATCGAAGCCGACGGCGCGCTGAAGGACCAGTTGACCGCGCTCGCGCTCGCGCTGCGCTGCCATCCGCTATCGATCCCGCCCGGCAGCCGGATGCTCTATCACGGCGCCGCGCACTACGCGGCGAGCTTCGCGCTGTGCAGCCTCGCCGAATGCGTCGCGCTGTGGCGCACGCTCGGTTTCGCCGAAGACGACGCGCTGCGCGCGCTGCTGCCGATGCTCGCCGGCACGATCGAAACCGCCCGCGACAAAGGGTTGTCGAACGCACTCGCCGGCCCGGTGTCACGGGGCGACACCGGCGTCGTGCAAAAGCAGCTGGCGCTGCTCGAAGGACTCGGCGGCGATCACGCCGCGCTCTACGGATTGCTGACGCGCCGCGCGGTCGAACTCGCGCGGCGTCGCGCGACCCCGCCCGCGACCCTCGATGCAATCTCGGCGTCGGTGGAAGAATCGCTGGGCCGCTCGCTCGATCAGGCGGCCGCAGGTGCAAGCGTCAAGTAAGCCGTGATAATGTGACGACCGGCGCGACCGCCAGACCGCCCGCGGCTGGCCGCGCCGCGCTTCGGGACCAACAGACGAGAACGCACAATGATCAAGGTCAGCATCCTTTATCCGTACCGGGAAAACGGCCGCTTCGACATGGACTACTACTGCGCGACCCACATGCCGCTCGCGGCGAAGTTGTTCGGGCCGGCGCTGAAAGGCTGGTCGGTCGACGCGGGTCTCAATGCGGGGCCGCCCGGCACGCCGCCGCCGTACGTGGCCGCCGGTCACTTCCTGTTCGACAGCGCGGACGACTTCTATAAAGTGTTCAAGCCCGCGTCCGAACAGTTGCTGGCGGACATTCCGAATTACACCGACGGCGGCAACGGCAAGATCCTGATCAGCGAGGTCCGGGTTTCCGTGTGATGCCGGACAGACAGCCGGCGGGCGGCGGAGCGCAATGACGTCGAGCCGCCGGCGGGCCGAGCCGGTCGAAATCTTTCCAACGCAATTTCCGCGCGACTCACCGCCAGCACCCCGCGCGGCCGCCTGAAACCGACACCAGTCGAGACGCCGTTGCGCGAGCAACACGTCTGCCAATCAACCGAGCACCGGCGCGCCCACGCGGGCAACCCCGGCCAACCGGGCCGCGCTCAGAAGCATAAGGACACGAGATGTTTGGCGATATCGCCCGTTTTCTACTCAATACCGTTTTCACGCTGTTCGGCGCGGCGCTGCTGCTGCGCGCGTGGCTGCAGGTCGTGCGTCTGCCGCCGTACAACCCGGTATCGAACGCCGTGATGCAGGCGACCAACTGGATCGTGCTGCCGCTGCGCCATATCCTGCCGAGCACGCGCAGGATCGACTGGGCGAGCGTGATCGCGACGCTGATCGCCGCGATCGTCTACGTGGTGCTGATGGTCGTGCTGACCGGCGCCGATCCGCTGGCGCTGGCGCCGACGCTGCTGATCGTCGCGGTGCTGACCGCGATCAAGTGGGCGCTGAACCTGATCATCTGGATGACGATCCTGATGGCGCTGCTGTCGTGGCTCAACCCGCGCTCGCCGGCGATGCCGATCCTCTATCAGCTGACCGCGCCGTTTCTGAATCCGCTGCGCCGCGTGCTGCCGCAGCTGGGCGGCATCGACCTTTCGCCGATTCTGCTGTTCGTGATCGTGCAGGTGCTGCAGATGGTGGTCACGCGCGCGGCGGTGCAGCTGACTTACTTTGTGATCTGAGTGTGTGTTGAAGCGAAGTGGCGCGTGGTGAAAGCCGCGCGCCGCTCGCCTCGGCGGCGCCACAGCCTCGCCTCAACGCGGATTTAGCGCAGCTCAGAACGTATCCCAGTCGTCGTCCGCCGTCGCCATCGCAGGCCTCGGCGCCGCCACCGAGGGCTTCTGCGCCACAGGCTGCGTTACCGCGGGCTTCGCGGCCCGCGCCGGCACCAGCGGCGCCGCCTTCGGCGCCAGCTCCGCCGCGAAACCCCGGCTCTCCCCGGTCCGGAACACCGCCACCGTCTGCTTCATCTTGCGCGCCTGCGCATCGAGCGATTGCGCAGCCGCCGCGGCCTGTTCGACGAGCGCCGCGTTCTGCTGGGTGGTCTCGTCCATCTGCGTGACTGCCTGGCCGACCTGATGGATGCTGCGGTTCTGCTCCTCGGAGGCCGTCGCGATTTCGCCGACGATATCCGACACCCGATGGATCGCGTCCTTGATGTCGGCCATCGTCGCGCTGACTTCGGCGGCCTGCTGCGTGCCGCCCTCGATGATCGCCGCCGAAGTCGTAATCATTTCCTTGATTTCCTTGGCCGCGCTGGCCGAGCGTTGCGCGAGATTGCGCACCTCGCTCGCGACCACCGCGAAGCCGCGCCCCTGCTCGCCGGCGCGCGCGGCTTCGACCGCCGCGTTCAACGCGAGGATGTTGGTCTGAAACGCGATGCCCTCGATCACGCCGGTGATCTCGGAAATCTTCGTCGAGCTGCCGCTGATCTCGCCGATCGTGCGCACCATCCCCTCGACCGCGGTGTTGCCGGTGTTCGCAACCTGCGCGGCCTGGGTGGCGAGCGCGCTGGCATTGCGCGCGTTGTCGCTATTGCGGCTGACGGTCTGCGTCAGCTCCGACATGCTCGCTGCGGTCTGTTCGAGCGATGCGGCCTGCCCTTCGGTGCGCGCGGACAGATCGATGTTGCCGCTCGCGATCTGCTGCGACGCGACGCTCACCGACTCGGCGCTTTCGCGAATCGAACCGATCGTGGTCGCGAGACGCTGCTGCATGTCGGCGATCGCGCCGAGGATGCTGCGCTGACCGGTGCGGCCGCTCTCCAGACGCTGACTCAGATCGCCGCCGGCGATCAGTTCGACCACCTGCGCGACGTCGGCCGGCTCGCCGCCGATCTGCCGCACGACCGCGCGCGTCACCAGCAGGCCCAGGCCGAGTGCGATCGCGACGCCGGCAAGCGCGCAGCTCGCTATCCACCACGTGACTGAGCGCACCGCGTCGACACCGTGTTCGACGCGCCGCCGCGCGAGCTCGTCGCGCACGTCCGACAGCTTGATCAGCAGCGTACGCAGTTTCACGTGCAGCGGATCGGTATTGGATTTCAGCTCGGCGAGCGCGCCGGGCTGATCGCCCTGGTCGGCGAGCGCCATCACTTTCGCGACCGAACTCATATAGGCCGGCCACGCGGCGTCGAAGTCGTCGAGCAACTGCTTCTGCGCGTCGGTGCTCGCGTGCTTGCGCTCGTAGTCGAACGCCGACAGGATCGCCGCCTCGCCGCCGTGATTGAGGCGCACGGTATCGGCGCGGCCGGCCACGTCCGGGTTCAGGATGTACGAATAGAGGCGCCGGAAGTGCGAGGCCGCCTGCCACGCGGCGGTGCCGTCGTTGCGCACCGGCACGAATTCACGCTCATACATTTCGGTCTGCATCGTCGCGACTTCGCGCACCTTGAGCACGCCGACGATGCCGACGATAGCCGTCACGAACGCACACAGCATCAATGCGCCGACCAGCTTGTGACTGAGCTTCAGATTGGAAAACCACTGCATTTTGGGAAATTCTCTCAACGGGATAGGAGGCGCCGCGGCGTTGGCTTTTCTTTTTTGAAGCTTATGGATCCAGGCGCAGACCGGGATAACGGCAGGAAGAAGGGGTTCTGAAGGCTAGAGCGTATAGCCCACAAGCACACATACAGGTTTTTAAACAGATGCCGTAAACCTTCGATAAATAACCGCCACCGTTCAGGAGAATGAAGTGCAAGGAATCATCTACCGAATCGAACAGCCGATAAACACGCTCCAGATAACTACCCCTCTACAAGGATCTTATTTTCTTGGGGCGGTTCATAGTTCAACCATGACGAGCGCCCATGACGGTTTGAACGAGCCATTCGCAATTCGCTTTTTTTCCGGCTCTAATCGATCGACCGTATTCTGTTTTTGTCCAGTTGACACTCTGAGCGACGGAGCCAAAAAATATGCCTGGGTATGCGCACGCAAATTCGCGCAGCAAGATACACCGGTTGAGGAAATAGGCCGGTTTGTCTGGTCCACCAGCAACTCGGCATCCATGATTAATGACATCTCGATGTTCTTTCGAGAGTCAGCCACCTTAACCCGAGAAGCCTATTCAGAGGTCGCGGGGGTAGAAGCGGCCGTCGATGCAAAAGGCATGGCGATTCTCGCGACATGGTCCAGCAGCGACCGGGTAGAACGAGCCTTAGTGGCATACATGCTCGGGCGCGCTTATCACCGTATGCTGGAAGATGCTATCCACGAACTTGCCGAATGCTGCCGCGACGATTTGAAAGTGAAGCGCATTGAAGCAATGCATTCGGAAATCTCTCGCTTCATTGCAAGCTATTACTTCGATGCGCCCGCACGAGTCACCACTACGGAGGTCGGGCCACTTTATGAAACGATCTACGAGCGGCTGCTCCTCAAATCGCTTCGCCACGAGCTTGTCGATCAACTGGGGAGAATCGCCGAAATCATTCGGATAGAGAGAACGGCTGCGGAATCCGCTTTCGAGACAAAGTTGCAACGACGTCTCACTATATTTGGCTCGTTGATTGGAATACTAGGCTTATTGCAATTGACGCAAACCACTCCAGCCCAAATCAGTGCTTTTGTAACTGGCTGGAAAGCAGAAATCTCAAACACTCCGGCGGTAACTGCGACATCGCCCGAGTCACAGAATTCCATTGCACTACAGCAGGACGACCATCCGGAGCCACAGTCTCACAAGCTAAAGCGACTCCGCCATGACGCGCAGATCGGCACTCACTGACTGCTCCCGATTAGAGCGACACACATTTCATACAAAAGCGTAGGGGCGGATCGCGCTGCCGGTCGCCGCAACCGCCCATTGCCCCCGACGCCCAAAACCCTGTAAAATCTCGCCTTCTGCGGGCGTCGTATAATGGTAATACCCTAGCTTCCCAAGCTAGAGCCGTGGGTTCGATTCCCATCGCCCGCTCCACTTTCCGCACTTGAGCGGTCAGCGGAACCCAGCAAGAGCCGCCTCCCTGAAGGCGGCTTTTTTGTAGCGGGCTTTTTTGTAGCGGTAAGGCCCGGCAGCGCGCGACGAGTAGCGCGCGACGCGCCCCGCCAACCCCGCATTCCGCGCGCGGCCCGCCACGCCAGCCGCGCAGCCCTCATCCTTGCAGCAGCATCGACGAATGATCCACGATCCCAACGACTCCGGCCTGCCGGACGACCTCCCGACGCCCGCCAACGATAGCGCGGAGCAGCCCGTCAGCGACGCGCCGGACAATCTCGACGACGACAGCGCCGGCGCGACCCCGGTCGACCCGCTGCACCATCGCCGCATCCGCAGCTTCGTGACGCGCGCCGGTCGCGTGTCGACCGGCCAGCGCCGCGCGCTCGACGACCTGGGCCCGCGCTTCGTCGTCCCGTACGCGCCGCAGCAGCCGGACTGGGACAGCGTGTTCGGCCGCGCGGCGCCGCGCGTGCTGGAGATCGGTTTCGGGATGGGCGCGACCACCGCGGAAATCGCCACGCATCGTGCGGGCGATGACTTCCTCGGCGTCGAAGTTCACGAGCCGGGCGTCGGCGCGTTGCTCAAGCTGATGGGCGAGCAGTCGTTGACGAACATCCGCATCATCCAGCACGACGCGGTCGAAGTGCTCGAACAGATGATCGCGCCCGACAGCCTCGACGGCGTGCACATCTTCTTCCCGGACCCGTGGCACAAGGCGCGTCATCACAAGCGCCGGCTGATCCAGCCGAAGTTCGTCGCGCTGCTGGTGTCGCGTCTGAAGCCGGGCGCGTATCTGCATTGCGCAACCGACTGGCAGAACTACGCCGAGCAGATGCTCGAAGTGCTCGGCGCCGATCCGTTGCTGGAGAACACCGCCGACGGCTACGCGCCGCGCCCCGACTATCGTCCGGTGACGAAGTTCGAGCGCCGCGGGCTGCGGCTCGGTCACGGCGTGTGGGATCTGGTGTTCCGCAAGCGCGCGGCGACGGCGTAAAGCCACGCAGGCATCGGCCGCAGCGCAGCTGCCGGCCAGCAAAACAAAAAAGGTCCGCAATCGCGGACCTTTTTGCTTTCGCTCATGCAACCGTGAGCGAACCGGTGGGCGGCCAGTCACGGCCTCCCTAATCGTTCGAAAAACCTCAATCCGCCCAGCTCAACCCGCCGCTATAACCGATCAGCAGAATCAGCAGGCCGAAGCCGATCCGATACCACGCGAACACCGTGAAGTCATGCGACGCGACGTAGCGCAACAACCAGCGGATACAGATGAACGCACTGACGAACGCCGCCACGAAGCCGAGCGCGAAGCTGCCGAGCGCATCGGTGGAGAGCGCGTGCCAGTCCTTGTAGAGCTCGTACGCGGTCGCGCCGAAGATGATCGGAATCGCGAGGAAGAACGAGAATTCGGTCGCCGCGCGCCGCTCGATGCCGAACAGCATCCCGCCGATGATCGTCGAACCCGAGCGCGAGGTTCCCGGAATCAGCGCGAAGCACTGCGCGAGACCGACCTTCAACGCATCGAGCGGCGTCAGATCGTCGATGCTACGCACCCGCAACGCCGCGTCGCCGCGCGCGCGCTGGCGCGCCTCGGCCCACAGGATCACGACACCGCCGACCACCAGCGCCAGCGCGACCGGCACCGGCGAGAACAGCGCCGCCTTGATGGTCTTTTCGAACATCAGGCCGAGCACGATCGCCGGAATCGTCGCGATGATCACGTTCAGCGTGAAGCGGCGCGCCTCGGGCTTGCTCGGCAAACCGACGATCACATCGCCGATGCGGCGCCGGAACTCCCAGCACACGGCGAGAATCGCGCCGAGCTGGATCACGACGTCGAAGGTCTTCGCGTGCTCATCGGTGAAGTTGAGCAGACTGCCGACGACGATCAGATGGCCGGTGCTCGACACCGGCAAAAACTCGGTCAATCCCTCAACGACGCCCAGAATCAGCGCTTTGCAAGCCAGTATCCAGTCCATCCGTGCCCCTTATCGCGGTAGGTAGGTTGTCGCAACGATCAGGGCCGGCACGCTGATTCAGAAATGCGCGGCCCCGCGGCCGCCGCGCGCGTCATTTTTCGACGATCTGCACGCGTATGCCGTTTGTAAGGACGGTGATTGTACCGGGTTCGTAGTGCGCGCCGGCAAATTGCAGCTGCTCGGGCTTGAACGTGTAGATCGGGTAATTGGTCAGCAGCTGCGTGGCGAGCAGCGCCGCGGCCGCGTTGATCTGCTGCGTGTAGGCCTGCGCCTGCCCGTTCACGCTGACGTTGTCGACGTTCGGCGATTTGAGGATCACCGAATGGCTGCCCGGGTCGTACGCGAGTTCGCTCGACAGCGTGAACACGCCATCGACCGGCTGTTGCAGGAACGGGCTCGCAAAGCGCGCGTCGAGCTTCACCGACACCCGGTTCGCATCGGGCAACAGCCCCACCACCGGGTTGCTCAGCGCGACGTCGAACACCTGCGACACCGTGCGCTGATACGGGAACTTGCGCTGCACCGCGTCCTGCACCTGCTGCTGCGAGAACGTGTAGTGCGACGGGATGAACGGAAAGGTCGGGCTCGCGCAGGCCGCGAGCGACATCGTGATGCCAAGCGCGCTGCAGCCGCTCAGCGCTGCGCGCAGAAAGCGGCGCCGGGCGGGCGCTGCGGGTCGGGTCATGCGAAATCTCCTGGGGAGGGGTTCAAACAGGCGACGCCGGTTGCGTCTGCGCTTCGAGCTGCGTGAGCCACGCCAGCGCCTCGCCGCGATTCGCGCCGCACATTTCGAGCTGCGGCTGCAGGCCCGAGCAGCACGCCGGCCGCTCCGGCTGGCCGAAGATCGCGCAGCGCAGATCGTCGCCGAGCTGCACGCAGCGCACGCCCGCCGGCTTGCCGTTCGGCATGCCCGGCAGCGGGCTCGAGATCGACGGCGCGATACAGCACGCGCCGCAATCGGGACGGCACGCATGACCGTCCACCTGAAACGGCGACGCGCGCGGCGCGCTGCCCTGTTGCAACGCCGCGCGGTCAGACCCGTCACGGCGCATTGCGCTGTTCAACCCTTGATCCACGTCATCTTTCCTGAACTGAAACCTTGGCAAAGCATGCCAGACCCGCATTGTGCCACCGCCTTTCCGTGCGACCTTTTTACACAATTTGTGAGAGAAGCACTCACTTAAACTCGAACGCTTCCGCGCCTCGTGCGCAGCGGCTCGCAGCACTGAAACAGCGCCGCCCTCGCGCCCGAAGCGTCCGCAGTCACCCACCGTAACGCCCCGCTCATGTCCATCGCCGACAGCCTGTTCCGCCCCGACCTGCTCGCCCGCTACAGCGCGAACGGTCCGCGGTATACGTCCTATCCGACCGCCCCGCAGTTCCGCGATTCGTTCGATCCCGCCGACTACCGGCGCGCCGCCGCCGACCCCGGCGCGGCATCGACCGATCTGTCGCTGTACTTCCACATTCCGTTCTGCGACACCGTGTGCTTCTACTGCGGCTGCAACAAGGTCGCGACGAAAAACCGCGCGCATGCGCGGCCGTACCTCGAACAGCTGAAGCGCGAAATCGCTTTGCAGGCGGCGTGTTTCGACACGCTGCGTCCGGTGACGCAACTGCATTGGGGCGGCGGCACGCCCACCTTCCTGTCGCACGACGAAATGGCCGAGTTGATGGCCGTGACCCGCGAGCACTTCACGCTGCTGCCGGACACCGACGCCGAATATTCGATCGAAGTCGATCCGCGCGAAGCGTCGCCCGCAACGATCGCGCACCTGCGCGAGCTCGGCTTCAACCGCCTGAGCCTGGGCGTGCAGGATTTCGATCCGCGCGTGCAGCGGGCAATCAACCGGATCCAGCCGTTCGAGCTGACCGCCGCGGTGATGCAGGCCGCGCGCGCGGAGGATTTTCATTCGATCGGTGTCGATCTGATCTACGGGCTGCCGCATCAGAGCGTGGACAGCTTCAGCCGCACGCTCGACACGATGCTCGAACTCGCGCCGGACCGGCTGTCGGTATTCGCGTATGCGCACATGCCGCAGCTCTTCAAGATGCAGCGGCAGATGGATCCGGCCACACTGCCCTCGCCCACTCAGCGGCTCGCGCTGCTGCAACGGGTGGTCGAGCGTCTGACCGACGCGGGCTATGTGTACATCGGCATGGATCACTTCGCGCTGCCCACCGACGAACTCGCGCGCGCCCAGGCGCGGCGAACGTTGCACCGCAATTTCCAGGGTTACAGCACGCGCGCCGAGTGCGATCTGATCGGCTTCGGCGCGTCGTCGATCGGCAAGGTCGGCGACGTCTACGCGCAGAACGCGAAGGAGCTGAAGGACTACGGCGCGGCGATCGACGCAGGCCAACTCGCAATCGCGCGCGGCATCCGCCTGTCCGCCGACGACCGTCTGCGGCGCGACGTGATCACCCAGATCATGTGCAATCTCGAACTGCGGTTCGATGAATTCGAGGCGGCTTACGGGATTCATTTCGCCGAAGCGTTCGCGCCGGAACTGGAACGTCTGCGCCCGTTCGAAGACGACGGCCTGATCGAGCTCGGCAGCCGCAAGCTCGAAGTGCGGATGGCCGGCCGCATGTTGGTGCGCAATATCGCGATGGTATTCGACCGCTATCTCGGCGAGCAGACGCTCGAACGCTTCTCGCGCACGGTCTGAAACCGAGGTGGTCGCGCGGGCGGCCCAAAGCAATCGGCTTGCCCGCCGTGAGATTTTCCGCCATAATCTGCGGCTTCTGCTTTTCGAGCAGAATCTGCCCAGGTGGTGAAATTGGTAGACGCAGGGGACTCAAAATCCCCCGCCGCAAGGCGTGCCGGTTCGATTCCGGCCCTGGGCACCAAAGAATTTTCCGGCAAGCTCCGGCGGAGTACATAAACCCGCGATAGCAAAAGGCTTCGCGGGTTTTTTTGTTTCCCGAACGTTCCAAGCTGTTCCGTGGACAGCCGGTGGTATCGGGTGGTATTTTGGGTGCTATCGAGCCCGGTTACCACCGAATTTCGCCTCGCGGTACCACCACGGATACCACCATGTCGCTCACCGACACATCGCACGCTCTTTATTGTTAGGGCCCGCCATCTGGTGTCAGGCCCGAGTCACTGGAAGCTGCATCTATCAATGACTCGATACGCTCCGAAAGCGCGGGCGAAGCAAACCCGGTCATAGCCAGTCAGCTATCGATGTCGTTGCTGCTCGCCTCCGCTGATACTCCCAATTCGCGGCGGACGGAATTCATGTGAGCCATCCGAATAGCAACACTGACGCCGCTCGAAACAGTGTGCGCCTCCTCAAGAATCGTCTCGATCTTGCCAGCGCTGGGACGTTCAAACCCGTCCAAGGCAGCGTCGGTGAACGGGCAAAGAAGGCCTGACGTCTCAATGTGATTAACCACGAGCCACCTCCACGCGGGACAGGTCAGCCAGGCGAACGAGCACCGTGCTCAGTACGTCGAGCGCGGCACGGTCAAACGGCGCAAGTGCGGCAGCGCGCCGGGCGGCAGCGATCAAGGCATCGGTGGGTTGCGAGAGATGAGTGGACGCAAGGCCTGCGAGGGTTGCGACAGGTCCAGTTCGATCGTTCCTCCTGCTTCTCGCATCCGTACGTTGCAGGAGAGCCTCCATCACATCGCCACCTTGCCTTGCGCGAGGGAATACACGCCGATCCGGTGCTGCACGCCCGATTCCGTTTGCTCGATGCGGGTTGCGGTCGTGATTACCGCCCCGTGTTTATGGCGCAGTTCGTGGATGCGCGGGCGCGGGTCGTAACAGTCGAGAATCCGCATTGCCTCGTGCGTCGTGACATGGCCGGTTTCCTGCATTGCAGCCATCAGGCGGGCACGTTGCGTCGCGGAGTCATTGCCGGGGATGCGGCGCAGGATCGCGGCCAGCTGTTTCTGGCAACGAGTCATCGCACACCTCCCGCTGCATCGATCAGCGACAGTTGCATGGCCGGGCGGCCGATGCGCTCGCGATTGCTGGCGATGCGCTCAAAGTCCGCCGACGTCGCATTGCCCGCTAGCAGGCGCGCGCCGAACTGCGCGGCGTCATTTACCTGCTTGCAATCCATGTCGCGTGCGTGTGCTACACCTACAAAATTGTCTAGCGCTTCATAAACCGGGCCGAACGGCAGACGGTGACGCGCGACAATGGCTGCAGCGACGGTCAGTAGCGGTTCGCGGTCGGGCGTCGTGCTAAGCACGTGAGAATCGCTCTTCATCATGTGCAGACCGCCACGCAGGATGTGGTCTATCTGTTCATCGCACCAAACTGCGAAATCCATATCGAGCCACTGCGCAAAGCGAACCGCTAGTTTCGGGTGCATCCACGTCCCACCGCCGCGCCCTCGCTTCGTTTTTAAATAAGGGATTTTCCCGTATTTGCGCTCGACGGCTGCAAGGTAGTCCTGCGTATCCGGAAGGCGAAGCCATTCGTGCGGTTTCTTGCCAGATCTCGCCCCTACCGTCGTGGCGTTGAACCACCCATCAACGGAGAAATCGACCGACTCGCCTTCATAGTCGAGGCGCAACGTAGCAGCATAGGGCGAGGTCGTCAGGGGTGCACTCTTTGCGAGAGTGTGACCCTTCTTATTTTGGAAGGTCGTCGCCATTGCTCAGGCCTCCGCGCGATAGTTCGCCGGATCGGCCAGGAACTCGTCAATGTCCGCCGCCCGCCAGCCTACGGAACGAAGGCCAAGCTGGATGGGCGCAGGAAAGGTACCCGCGCGAGTGCGGGCGTAGATGGTAAATTTGCTCAAGCCAGTCTCGGCTTGAACCTGTTTGCGCCGCAGGATTGCGAGCGCAGCACGGAATTGCTCTGCCATGTTTCCTCACTAGAGGTTAGTGAGTGCCCCCGGCCCTTCCGGGAACACATGGCGGCATTAAATCCGTGAATTGTTCGGACATTTGCCAGTTGGCAAAATCCTTTGCCAACTGGCAAACCCGTTATCTGGTGAGCAGATCAATCCCAGCCTTGATGCTCGCGCGAAGCGCAGATTTGCCGACTCCATGGGTTCTCGCGTCCGGCAACGCCTCCAGTATCTCGGAGACCGCCTCCGCAATCTGGTTTCCGTTCGGGCGCTCGCCGTTCTTGTATCTACTCGACCGTGCGGCCAAGGCCAGCGCCAAGGCAGCAATCTGCTTCTGAAGCGAGTCGCGCTCCCTGTTACTTAATGCACTAGTCGCCTCATCGGGCGAGGCATTGACGCCCTGAATAAATGAAGTCAGATTGACCGTTCGGACAACGAGATTGCAGTCTGCAGGCAGACCGCCAGCCGGATAATAGTCTTCTTGCGCAGGACGCTCCTGTCTCTTGGCCAGATACTTCTTCCGCTCTTCGGCATGCTCCCTCAATAACGCCTCGCCTTCTACGGCGGGCAGTTTTTTTTCAGCGATAAATTGTTTCAATTCCGTCAGTGCCGCAGTCGATCCAGGCTGGAACTCATTGTCATCCATGCTCTCTTGAAGCTGGCAAACCAGATCGCCACGCTGAACGAATGCGCCTTCAAGATTGGTAGAAGTGACAGCGTGGCCACCGATAAGCATTTGAAATCCATGCTCGACATCGAGCCGATCATTGCCCAGCAAGGGCAAGTCCCAAACACCATCAATCTTGGTGACCTCCGCGCTCAGATTGATGTACTCCTCGCGGTCCTCATGCAGTTGCAGACTCCTCATGTAGAGAACGGGCGCAGCACCTTCATGGCCGGGGACACTCTCCAAGCCGGGGATACTCTCCAGGCTAGGTAGCTCGCGCCACTCGATACCCTCAGGGCCAACAATTCGAGCGCAGCGGGCGCGAGCACCATTGACGAAGTTGATTGATAGCGTTAAACGCCTTTCAAGCGCAAATTGCAGTATGTCTGCCTCTGCCACTTCCTCGCCAAATATTGCAGACAAGTGCTTCGCCGCATCGGAAAGAGTCACCCATTTTTTCAGGTTGAACAGCTTGCTCATTCATCCTCCTCGCGCTTGCCTTGCAACATCGCGATCCCTGCCTTGATGCTGGCGCGTAAAGACGCGGAGCTAACTCCGCGCTTATTAGCCTCAGGCATAGCATCCAGCATGAGTGCAACAGCTTCGGCAATCTGGTTCGCGTTCGGCCGGTTTCCGTTTTTGTACTTAGCCGACTTCTCCGCCAATACCAAGGCCAGCGCGGCTACCTGCTTGTGCAGTGATTCGCGCTCTCGCTTTGATAGGTTAGGAGGCACATCAATGCACCCAACGCGCTGACCGCCGAAATTCTCTGACCGTTCCGGCTCCGTGGCTTCCTGGTCGCCGCCGAACCAAAATAAGGGCAAAGGCAAGCCTTTCTTTTCCATCCATTTTTGGAAGTCGTGCTTGCGGATGCACAAATGATTACAGGTTGAACTCAGTTCGAATACGTCAACTGTTTTTGGTCCGCCGTATTGGATAACCTCGCTAATCGATGTGAAATGACTATCCTTCATAAGGATCGGCCCATCCCCACTGTGCAGGTAGTGGCGACTATATTGTTTGTTCTCCAACAGGAAGTGATCGATGTCATCCTCTGTATCGAGAACCGAAGATTCAACAAGCGGGTCGACGACCGCTAGCTTGCCATTGGCGATGGCATAGAGAATTTCAAACGTGTAATCGCGGGTCGATTCTTTTTTCCACGACAAAGCTAGGTCACTAATGCTCAAGGCCTGAACACGATAATCCACAATGCGCCCTCACGCATGCCCCCTCACGAAGGAGGCCGCGCCTGCCAGGTGAGGGAACCCGGCTTGCGGTCCATCGACCGGGCGCGACCGGAAAGCATTTTACTGTGGTTTTATACAGCCCGGAGAGGTCCGCCTCCTGTTGATCGCGGGGCCAGCAGCCTGCGCCTGGTGGTATTTTTGGTGGTATCTCGCAGGATCAAAATTACAGGACCAGCGTCAGCATTGAAATAGCAAGGACTATTTCATTCCAGCCCTCCAAAGAATTCGATCGACCATTGTTGGTGAAGTGAAGGTCTACGCAAGCGCTGTCATACAGCGTTAGCGCTCCAACCAACCACCGCGTCGTCAAAGCACACAAAAAAACCCCGCCAGCAAAATCTGCTCGCGGGGTTTTTCGTTTTTGGCGCGGCTCGCGCGCCAAGAGCAAGGCCACTCTCCCACCGTGCCCGCGCTGCGCTCCGGGCGCCGTTCAGCGCCCCGCCATCTCCGTCTGACGGCGCACGCCTTCGCGACGCCGCTTGATCACATACCCGATCCACATCAGCACGAGCCACACCGGCACCAGCCACACCGACACCGACAGCCCCGGCGTCAGCGCCAGAATCACCAGAATCAGCGCCATGAACGCGAGGCAGATCCAGTTGCTGACCGGGAACCAGAACGAGCGGAACACCAGCGTCTCGCCGGCCGCGACCATCGCGCGACGCGACTTCAGATGGGTCAGGCTGATCAGCGCCCAGTTCAGCACCAGCGCGGCGACCACCAGCGACATCAGCAGACCGAGCGCCTCGGCCGGAATCACGTAGTTGATGATCACGCACGCGAAGGTCGCGAGCGCCGACAGACCGATCGCCATATACGGCACACCGCGCCGGTCGACCTTCAGCAGCGCGCGCGGCGCGTTGCCCTGCTCGGCGAGGCCGTACAGCATCCGGCTGTTCGCATACACGCCGCTGTTGTAGACCGACAGCGCCGCGGTCAGCACCACCACGTTCAGCACGTTGGCGGTCAGCGTCGAGCCGATCTGCGAGAAGATCATCACGAACGGGCTGCCGCCGGCCGCCACTTCGTTCCACGGATACAGCGAGAGCAGCACCGCGAGCGAGCAGATGTAGAAAATCAGGATCCGCAGGATCACCTGGTTGACCGCCTTCGGGATGCTCTTCTGCGGCTCGGCCGCTTCCGCCGCCGTGATGCCGATCAGCTCCAGGCCGCCGAACGAGAACATGATCACCGCGAGCATCATGAACAGCCCGTGGAAGCCGTGCGGGAAAAAGCCGCCGTGACTCCACAGGTTCGCGACCGTCGCCTGCGGGCCGCCGTGACCGCTGACCAGCAGATAGCCGCCGAACAGGATCATGCCGATCACCGCGACCACCTTGATGATCGCGAACCAGAACTCGGTTTCGCCGTAGGCCTTCACGTTCGCGAGGTTGATCGCGTTGATCAGCGCGAAGCAGACCAGCGCGGACACCCAGGTCGGCACGCCGGGCCACCAGTAATGCACGTAGGTGCCAACCGCGGTCAGCTCCGCCATGCTGACGAGCACGTACAGCACCCAGTAATTCCAGCCCGACAGAAAACCGGGGAAGTCGCCCCAGTATTTGTACGCGAAGTGGCTGAACGAGCCGGCGACCGGCTCCTGCGCGACCATCTCGCCGAGCTGTCGCATGATCATGAACGCGATGATGCCGCCGATCGCGTAGCCGAGAATCATCGATGGACCGGCTGCCTGCAATACGCTGGCGGAGCCGAGAAACAGACCCGTGCCGATCGCGCCGCCCAGCGCGATCAACTGGATGTGACGATTCTTGAGCCCGCGCTGCAGGCCCTCTTGCTGCTGTGCACTATTCATTGCGTTCTGCTATGTGGAGACCGCTCGTTGGCGACCGCTTGATTGGAACAACCTGTTGGAACCGTCTGCTTGCGTCCCGTTCGCCGCCGGTTCGGCACCTATTTCCCGGACGGGCACGGCGCCGCCGCGGCGAACCGGTAATTTTAACCCGGCCAATATTGACCCGACATTCGTAGCAACCCCGGTTCGTTCTGCGCCGCACTTAAGCGCACGGATTGTGATTGTCACGGCAGGGGCGCTTCGGTATGTTCCCGAGTTCGACTCTCAGCCCGCGGAGTTTCACCATGCTGCTCAGACGTCCGCTTTACGCCGCCGTTTTGTGCCTCTGCTTCGCTGGCGCGACGACGTTCGCTCAAACCGCGCCTACGGCCGCGCCCGGTGCCGAACAGGCGCCCGCTGCAACACCCGCAGCAACGCCCCCGGCCGCTGATTCCGGCGCACAGGGCAACGCGGCGCCGGCGCCCGCTCAAACGCCAACGCCGCAGGCCGCACCCAACGCCGCCGCCCCCACTCCCGCGAAGCCCGCTGCCGTGCCGCTCGCCGGCCCGGTGCGCAACATCGTGCTGGTGCATGGCGCGTTCGTCGACGGTTCGAGCTGGAACGGCGTGGTCGCGAAGCTGCAGCGCAAGGGCTATCACGTGAGTTCGGTGCAGAACCCGCTCACGTCGCTCGCCGACGATGTCGCCGCGACCCGTCGCGTGCTCGCGCGCGAAAACGGTCCGGTGCTGCTGGTCGGCCATTCGTGGGGCGGCGTGGTGATCACCGAAGTGGCGGCGAATGCGCCGAACGTCGCGGGGCTCGTGTATGTGGCCGCGCTCGCGCCGCAGCTGCACGAGTCGGCGATGGACGTGATGAAGGCAGGCGGGCCGATGCCGGCCGGCCAGAGCATCAGCAAGGACGCGAACGGTTTTCTGTGGCTCGACCGCGCGCGTTATCGCGCGGACCTCGCGGCCGACGTGCCCGAGATGGTCACGCGCGTGCTCGCCGCCGCCCAGGTGCCGATCGCCGCGCAGGCGTTCGACGAACCGGTCGATCAGATCGGCTGGAAAGACCGGCCGTCGTGGTACGTGCTGACGACGCAGGACCGCGCGGTGTCGCCCGCGCTACAGAAGTCGATCGCCGAACGGATCGGCGCGAAGGTGGTGCCGGTCGCGTCGAGCCATCTCGCGCCGGTGTCGCATGCGGGCGCGGTCGCCGATGCGATCGATCACGCGGCGCGCGAGTTGAGCCGCTTGCAGCAGTGATTCGCGGCGGGGTGTCGGACGGGCGCGCTCAGCGCATGACGCCTGAGCGCGCATAGCGGCTGGCGCCGATGGCCACGCCGCCGCATTTGCCCGCGGCAAGCCGCGGCACGTGTGCTCAGCGCAGCATGAACGACATCGCCGACAGACAGTTCAGCATCCGCACCGCGTGTTCGGCCGACGCCGCGCTAAAACGCAGCGTCACGCCATCGACGCGCGTGAGCGTCGGCCACTGACAGAACAGATCGGCGAGGCCGCTGGTTTGCACGCGCAGCTCGCATTCGACCGGTTGCGGTTGAGCCCGCGCGCCGGACGCCTCGGGCGCGCGGCCCGCTTCGAGATGCTGACGAACCACGTCGCGCGCGGCCGCCTGCAACGCTTCGCGCACGCTCGCCGGCGCTTGCGTGACGCCGCTCCCATACCCGGTCGCATTTTTAGTGACGACGAAACGCGCGTCCGGAAAACGCGGCGCGGTTTCCTCGGCGAACACATCGTCGCCCGATAACAGCGCGACCCGCGCGCCGTACTCTACCGCCAGCGCGCCATACACGCCCGCTTCGCCGAGTTCGACGCCGTTGAACGCGACGCGCGCGAACGCGAAGCTGTTGATCGTATGCGCGAGAATCCCGCGCGTTTGCGCCTTCGCGTGATAGCCGATCATGAACACCAGCGCCGCGCCGTATTCGACGCCGGCCATCATCCCCAGCGTGCGCGGTTTGCCGAGCACGACCTGCGCGCGCGGATCGAGCAGATCGGGCAGCAGATTGCGAAAGCCGCCGTGCGAATCGTTGACCCACACGTCGGTCGCGCCGCCCGCGAACGCGCCTTCGATCGCCGCGTTCGCTTCGAGCGTCATCCAGCGGCGCGCGGCTTCGTATTCGCCGTTGCCCGCGCGCGTCTGCTCGGGATGAAAGACACCGGCCACGCCTTCGATATCGGTGGAAATCAGGACTTTCATTGCGTGGACAGCCCCAGCAGTTCCGCGAGGTCCGGCACGCTGTCGCGCAGCGACAGACGCTGGTGGCCATCGCGGCCGGTTACTGATTCGGCGCTCCACAACGCATCGACGATCGCCTGCTCGACGCTGTCGGCGCACGCGCGAAACAGCGGGTCGAGGCAGTGATCGGCGACGAGCGGCGGCAGCGTGACGAGGTCCGCGTCGTGCGGCACCGTGTACGCGGTGGAGAACGCCAGCGCGATATCGCCGCTGCCGTGGCCATACACCGAGCCGGTGCGCGCGAGGCCGGCCGCCGCGCGCAACGACACGCGTTTTAGCTGGCGCGCGTCGAGCGGCGCATCGGTCGCGACGATCATGATGATCGAGCCTTGTTCGGGCTTGCCGGTGGTTGGGTTAGCCGTCGGGCTGGCCGTGGCGGCAGCGGCCGCGCGTTCGGCCAGCACGCGGCCAAGCGGCGTGCCGTCGATGGTCAGCATCGGCAGACGGCCGAAGTTCGCGAGCACGAGCGCGCCGACCGTATAGTCGCGTCCCGCAACCCGCACGACGCGCGACGCGGTGCCGATCCCGCCTTTCAGATCGAAACACGACATCCCGCGCCCGGCGCCGACCGCGCCGCTCGCGACCTCGGTGCCAGCGGCGGCGAGTGCTTCATCGAAATGCTGTTCGCCGATCGCGAGCGCCTGAATATCGTTCAGATAGCCGTCGTTGCATTCGAACACGAGCGGATTGACCGTCGACCACTCGCGGCCGATGCGCGGATTCGCGCGAATCGCCGCGCGGATCTGCGCCTGCGCGAGCGCGCCGACGCCGAACGTGTTGGTCAGCGCGATCGGCGTTTCGAGCGTGCCGAGTTCGTCGACCTGCACGAGGCCGATGCTCTTGCCGAAGCCGTTGATCACCGATGCGGCCGCCGGCACCTTGGCGACGAACGGATCGCCGCGATGCGGCCGGATCACGGTCACGCCGGTTTGCCTCGCGCCGTCGGCGAGCGTGCAATGTCCGACCGTGACGCCGGCCACGTCGGCGATCGTGCCGAGCGGACCGGCCGGCAACACGCCGATATGCGGCGCGCGCAGCGCCGCATGCAACTCCGCGCTCCGGTCCGCGCCGGCGGCGCAATCGTTAGTCTTACTCATGGCCGGTCCAGCTTCGGATCGAGCGCATCGCGCAGACCGTCGCCGAGCAGATTGAACGCGAGCACGGTCAGGAAAATCGCCAGACTCGGAAACAGCGCGATATGCGGCGCGGTCACCATATCGGCGCGCGCTTCGTTCAGCATCGCGCCCCACTCCGGGGTCGGCGGCTGCGCGCCGAGGCCGAGAAACGACAGGCTCGCCGCGGTGATGATCGAGGTGCCGATGCGCATCGTCAGATACACGACGACCGACGAAATCGTCCCCGGCAGAATATGCCGCACGATGATCGTCCAGTCCGACGCGCCGATGCTGCGCGCCGCCTCGATATACGTGAGCTGCTTGAGCATCAGCGTATTGCCGCGCACCAGCCGCGCGAACGCCGGGATGCTGAAGATCGCGACCGCGCAGATCACGTTGATCATGCCGTTGCCGAGAATCGCGACCACGCCGATCGCGAGCAGGATGCCCGGAAACGCGAACAGCACGTCGGCGACGCGCATCGTGATGCGGTCCCACCAGCCTTCGTAATAACCGGCCAGTAGTCCGAAGAACGTGCCGATCACCGCGCCGATCGCGACCGACAGAAAGCCCGCCTCCAGCGAGATGCGCGAGCCGGCCAGGATGCGGCTGAAAATATCGCGGCCCAGCGAATCGACGCCGAACCAGTGCGCGGCCGACGGCCCCGCGTTCAGCGCGTCGTAGTCGAAGAAGTTCTCCGGGTCGTACGGCACGATATGCGGCGCGACGATCGCGACGACGACCAGCAGCAGCACGAACAGGCCGGCGGCCATCGCGACGTGCTGCTTGCGGAATTTGCGCCAGAACTCGCTCCACGGGGTGCGGATCGCGCGTTCGGCGGGGGCGGCGTTGGCCGCGTTCGGCCCGGTGGCGGTGGTGCTCATGCGCGCCTCACTTGAAACGGATAGTCGGATTGATCACCGCGTACAGCACGTCGACGATCAGATTGATGATGATGAATTCGAGCGAGAACAACAGCACTTCCGCCTGAATGATCGGATAGTCGCGCATCGATACCGCGTCGATGAGCAGACGCCCGAGCCCCGGCCAGTTGAACACGACCTCGACGACGATCGAGCCGCCCAGCAGGAAGCCGAACTGCAGGCCCATCATCGTGACGACCGGAATCAGCGCGTTGCGCAGGCAGTGTTTGGCGATCACGCGCCACTCCGGCACGCCCTTCGCACGCGCGGTGCGCACGAAGTCCTCGTGCATCACTTCGACGAACGACGCCCGCGTGAAGCGCGCCATCACCGCCGCGACCGCCGCGCCGAGCGTCAGCGACGGCAGCACGTAGCCGCGCCACGTGCCGTCGCCGACGATCGGCAGCCAGCCCAGTTGTACCGAAAACACTTCCATCAGCAGCATGCCGAGCGCGAACGCCGGAAACGAAATGCCGGACACCGCGAGCGTCATCCCGAGCCGGTCGGGCCAGCGGTTACGCCACACCGCCGAGACGATGCCGAGCGCCATGCCGATCACGACCGCCCACACCATGCTCGCGAGCGTGAGCCACAGCGTCGGCATGAAGCGTTCGGCGATCTCCTGGCTGACCGGACGCTTGCTGCGCGTCGACACGCCGAAGTCACCGTGCGCGATGCGCCAGAAGAAATTGACGAACTGCTGCGGCAGCGGCCTGTCGAGCCCGAGGTCGGCACGCACCAGCGCGACGGTCGCCTCGTCCGCTTCGGGACCGGCGGCGAGTCGCGCCGGATCGCCCGGCAGCAGATGCACGAACAGGAATACCAGCACGGCGACGATGAAAAGCGTCGGCAGCAGGCCAAAAAGACGTTTGACGAGGAAGTTCAGCATGAAACCAATCCGGCAGAAATGCAGGCAACGGAGAATCGGGCGCGGCCCGCGGGCCGCGCGTTCGACTGATTACTTGACCGCGATCTCGTCGAAGTTGAACGAGCCGTCCGGCGCGACGTATGCGCCCGACAGACGCTTGCTGCGCGCGTACACGACCTTCTCCTTGATCAGGAACACCCACGGCGCATCGGCCCATACGCGCTTCTGCGCATCCGCATACAGCGACGCCTTCTGCGCGCGGTCGGTAGTTTCGAGCGCCTGCTTCAGATCGCTGTCGACCGCGTCGTTCTTGTAGTACGCGGTGTTGACCATCTTCGGCGGGAACGCGTGACCCGCGAGCAGCGGGCTCAGCGCCCAGTCCGCTTCGCCCGTCGACGCCGACCAGCCGGTGTAGAACAGCCGCACCGGCGCGGTGGCCGGATCCTGCGCGCTTTCCACCTTGGCGACCCGCTGACCCGCTTCGAGCGCTTCGACCTTCGCCTTCACGCCGACCTGCGCGAGCTGCTGCTGCAGGAACTGGATCACCTTCTGCGACGTCGAGTTGTTATACGCGGCCCACAGCGTGGTTTCGAAACCGTTCGGATAACCGGCTTCCTTCAGCAGTTCGCGCGCCTTCGCCGGGTCGTACGGCCACGGGCCGGTCTTCGTCGCGTAATCGACGCCCTGCGGCACCACGCCTTCCATCGACACCGCATTGCCCGAGAACGCGACCTTCGCGAGCGCTTCCTTGTTGATCGCGTAGTTCAGCGCCTGACGCACCTTCAGGTTGTCGAAGGGCTTCTGGTTCATGTTCATGCTGATGTAGCGCGCGATGATCGACGGCGTCGCAATCACGTCGACCTTCGGGCTCGCCTGCAGCTGCGCGACCTGCTCGTACGGCACCTGGAACGCGAAGTCCGCTTCGCCGGTGCGCATCAGCGCGGAGCGCGTGTTGTTGTCGACCACCGGCTTCCAGTCGATCGCGTCGATCTTCGGGTAGCCCTTCTTCCAGTAGCCGGCGAATTTCTTCACGGTCAAATCGCCCGCCGGGTCCCACTTCACGAATTCGAACGGGCCGGTGCCGACCGGATGGAACGCGATGTCCTTGCCGTACTGCTTCAGCGCGGCCGGCGAAATCATCACCGCCGACGGATGCGCGAGCACGTTCACGAACGCCGAGAACGGCGCCTTCAGCGTGACGCGCACCGTGTACGGGTCGACCACCTCGGTCTTCTCGATGCGGTTGAACATGCTGTAGCGCTTGAGCTTGTTCGCCGGGTCGGTCACGCGGTCGAAGTTCGCCTTCACCGCGGCCGCGTTGAAGTCGGTGCCGTCCTGGAACTTCACGCCGTGGCGCAGCTTGAACGTATAGACCTTCGCATCCGCGCTCACCTCATAGCTGTCCGCGAGCACGTTGACGAGCTTCATGTCCTTGTCGAAGCCGAACAGCCCCTGGTAGAACGACTTCGAGACCGCCTGCGACAGCGTGTCGTTCGCGTCGTACGGATCGAGCGTCGTGAAGGTCGACGCGACGGCCATCACGGCCGTGGTTTCGGCCTGGGCCGGATTGCCCGCGAGCATCGCGAACACCACCGCGCCGCCGCTGACCAGCGCGCGCAAACGAAACGGAGAAGACGGGAACAGCAGGTTCATCAGATTGCTCCAGGCTGCGAGATTGACGTTGAAGGTGTGACTGGGTCGTTATGTGGTGTTGCGCGGTACTACGGAGTGCTACAGGGTGCTGCGGCTCGCGCGGCCTGAATGCGGCCGCGGTACAGCTGATTCAACAAGGTCAGTACGCGCCGCCCACGCGATGCTGCGCGACGAAATGATCGGGGCCCACCGCGATCAGCGGCGCGACCAGCGGCTCGTCGTGCAGCGCGCGGATCGGGCTCGGGATGTCGTCGGCGGCGAGCATCCGCTTCGCGTGACGGCGCGCGGCGTCGGCGACCGGCACCGCGCTCATCAGCTTCTTCGTGTACGGATGCTGCGGCGCCTCGAACACCGCGCGGCGCGGTCCGATCTCGACGATCTGGCCGAGGTACATCACCGCGACCCGATGGCTGATGCGCTCGACCACCGCCATGTCGTGCGAAATGAACAGATACGCGACGCCCAGTTCGCGCTGCAGATCGAGCATCAGGTTGACGATCTGCGCCTGCACGGACACGTCGAGCGCGGACACCGATTCGTCGGCGATCACGACCTTCGGATTCAGCGCGAGCGCGCGCGCGATTGCGATCCGCTGGCGCTGGCCGCCGGAGAATTCGTGCGGATAACGGCGCGCCGCCTCGGCCGGCAAGCCGACCTTTTCGAGCAGCCACGCAACCCGCGCCTGCGCTTCGGCGCCCTGCGCGACGCCGTGCACGAGCAGCGGCTCCATGATCGAGAAGCCCACCGTCAGGCGCGGATTCAGCGACGCGAACGGGTCCTGGAAAATGAACTGGATATCGCGCCGCAATGCCTGCAACGCGGGGCCGGTCAGCGAGCCGATTTCCTTGCCGCCGAATTCGATCGACCCGCTCTGGCTTTCCACCAGACGCAGCAGCGAGCGGCCGGTCGTCGATTTACCGCAGCCGGATTCGCCGACCAGCGCGAGCGTTTCGCCGGGCCGCAGATCGAAGCTGACTTTTTCGACCGCATGCACGCGCCCGGTCACGCGGCCGAACAGGCCGGTGCGGACCGGAAAGCGCGTGACCAGATCGCGCACGCGCAGAATCGGCGGGGTGTCGTCGTGCACCGGCGGCTGCGCTTCTTCGGCAACGCTCGCGGCCGGCTGCACCGCCGCGTCGGCGCCGTTCGCGCCCGCCTGCTCGACGCTCAGGATCGGGAAGCGCGCGGGCCGGTCGGTGCCCTGCATCGAGCCGAGCCGAGGCACCGCCGCGAGCAGCGCCTTCGTGTACGGATGCGAGGGCGCGGCGAACAGCGTGTCGGACGGACCCTCCTCGACCTTGTCGCCGCGATACATCACCAGCACGCGATCGGCCACTTCGGCGACCACGCCCATGTCGTGCGTGATGAAGATCACGCCCATGTTCATCTCGTCCTGCAAGCCGCGGATCAGTTGCAGGATCTGCGCCTGGATCGTCACGTCGAGCGCGGTAGTCGGCTCGTCGGCGATCAGCAACGCGGGCTTGCACGACAGCGCCATCGCGATCATCACGCGCTGGCGCATCCCGCCCGACAATTGATGCGGAAAGCGCGCGGCCACCCGGCGAGCCTCAGGAATCCGAACCAGTTCGAGCAGACGCAAAGTTTCGGCCGACGCGGCCTCGCGGCTCTTGCCCTGATGCAGCGCGATCGCCTCGCTGATCTGGTCGCCGACCGTAAACACCGGGTTCAGCGAGGTCATCGGCTCCTGGAAGATCATCGCGATGTCGGCGCCGCGAATCGAGCGCATCGTGCCGGACGATGCCTGCGCGAGATCGAGCACGCTGCCGTCGCGGCGCCGGAACGCGATGCTGCCGCCGGCGAGCCGGCCGCCGCCATGCTCGATCAGGCGCATCAGCGCAAGCGACGTGACCGATTTGCCGGAGCCCGATTCGCCGACGATCGCCAGCGTTTCGCCGCGCTCGACCGTAAACGACAGATTGCGCACCGCGTTGAAAGTCGAGCCGCCACGGCGGAACGCGACCGTCAGATCGTCGACCGCGAGCACGCGCTGCGGCGGCAAGGTTTCGATAAGCGGGCGGGCGGTGTGCGATGAAGTCGGCACGGTGATTCCTTTGAAGTCGAACGCGGCTAACGGGTTGGAGCGCGGTTCAGGCGCGGGAGTCGAGCGAGTGGCGCGGTGGGTTCGGTTCGCGCGGGCGCCGCTTCGGCGCGCTGCCGCGGCAGTGCGCCGAGGCAGTGCTCCAACGCAGCGCCGCGCGCTGGCGGCTAGCGGTAAATCGCCGTCACCGGCGCGGCGCCGAGCCGCGCGAAACCGCGGTACATCCCTTCGGTGTTGAACGGCAGCGTGACGTTGCCGCGCGCGTCGACGGCGATCAGACCACCGCGTCCGTCGATCTTCGGCAAGCGGTTCATCACCACGTCGTGCGCGGCTTCTTCGAGCGACACCGCGCGGTAGGCCATCTGCGCGGCGACGTCGTAGGCAGCGACCATCCGCATGAACATTTCGCCCGAGCCGGTGGTCGACACCGCGCAGGTCGCGTCGTCCGCATAGCAGCCCGCGCCGATCAGCGGCGTGTCGCCGACCCGGCCGACCTGCTTGTTGGTGACGCCGCCGGTCGAGGTCGCCGCGGCGAGGTGGCCGTGCACGTCGAGCGCGACCGCGCCGACGGTGCCGAACTTGCGATTCGGATCGATCGGCTCGTGCGGCGTGGGTTCGGCTTGCGTCGACGCCGCGGCCGCGAGCGTCGCGCCGTCGTGGTCGAGCATCGGCCGCTGCTGCTCCTGCGCGAGTTGCCATTGGCGATAGCGCGCATCGGTATCGAAGTAGCTGTTGTCGACGAACTCGAGGCCCTGCGCGGCTGCGAACGCTTCCGCGCCTTCGCCGGTGAACAGCACGTGTTCGCTGCGTTCGAGCACGCGGCGCGCGGCGAGCACCGGATTGCGCACGCGCTTCACGCAGCAGATCGCGCCGGCTTCGAGCGTGCGGCCATCCATGATCGCGGCGTCGAGTTCGTGGGTGCCGGCCGACGTGTAGACCGCGCCGTGACCCGCGTTGAACAACGGACAGTCTTCGAGCAGACGCACCGCTTCGCTGACCGCGTCGAGCGCGCTGCCGCCGTCGGCGAGCACGCGCTGGCCGGCGCTCAGCACCGCGTTGAGCGCTGCGTGATAGTCGGCTTCGGCGCTGGCCGACAACGACGCGCGCAGGATCGTCCCTGCTCCGCCATGAATGGCAATGACTGCGTTGGAATTCATTTTTTCGAGTGTGGAGTGCGAGTTGTTCGGGTGCCGCGGGGGGCGTCGGCGCGCCTGGCGGCGCCGGCTTTTGCGTTGGTTTTTGTACCGGGCTTTGCGTTGGGTGTTGCGTCGGCTTTCGAGCCGGCTTTCGTGCTGGCTTTCGCGCCGGCCGCGCCGGTCTGCGAATCGAACAGCCACGGCAGCACGAACTCGCTGAGCTCGGCGGCCGCTTTCACCGAGCGTTGCGCGCGATACGCAACCGCGTCGCACAGCGCCTCGATCACCGCGAGCACCGCGGAGTCGGCATTCGACGCGAGGCGCCGGTCGGTGCGGATATACAGCGCAAGGTCGGCGAACTGCGCGAGCGGCGAAGCCGGCGAGTCGGTCAGCGCGAGCACGCGCGCGCCGCGTTCGGATGCGCGCCGCGCGAGTTCGATCGTGTCCTCGACGTAACGCGGGAACGCGATGCCGATCACGAGGTCGCCCTCGTTCGAGCCCACCAGCTGCCGCGCAGCATGCGACGGGCCGCCGATCAGCGCGAGCGAGCGGACGTTGTCGTGATACGGCAGCAGCCCGTGCTCCATCAGGCTCGCGAGAAACGCGCTCGCGCCGAAGCCGAGCACGAACACGCGCCGCGCGGCGATGATCGCTTCGACCGCGGCGTCGGCGGCGGCGCGATCGATCGACGTGCGGGTCGCGTGCAGATTGTTGGCGGCCTGCTCCAGCGACGCGTCGATCAGATCGTCGCCGGCCGCGAGCGATTCCTGCGCGCTGCGCAGCCGCTCGACCGGCGCGAGCGTCGCTTCGAAGCCGCGCACCAGCGCGTCGCGAAACTGCGGATAGCCGTCGAAGCCGAGCGCGCGCGCAAAACGGTTCGCGCTCGCAACCGAAGCGCCGACCACGCTCGCCAGTTCGTCGATCCGCATCGTCGCCGCGCGGAACAGGTTGGCCAGCACGTACTCGCCCATGCGCCGGTGAATCGGCGTCAGCGTCGGCATCGCGGCGCCGATGCGCGCGGCAATCGCCTGCTCGGCGGAGTTCGGAACAGCGGACGGATGGTGGGCCATACGGGCGGCGTCGGGCTGATGGAGTTATCTGGAATTAATGAAAGTATATTTACATAAATTTGCACAAGACAAAAATCTATTTTCATCTTCCAGGGGTTTTCACTGAGCCACCCCTTTAAACAAGGGGTTTTGGCGCTCAGCGATGCTGCGCTGCGATGAAAATTCATTTTCATCGGGTCAGCTCACCCCTCCTCGCGTTTGGTTAGCACACCACCCCTCTCTCCTCCGCGCATTGCTCCGGAATCCCAACCAATCGCGCCGCCGGCGACATGAAAATGATCAGCGCCTGCACCAGAAACGCGATCGCCGCCGCGACCAGACACACGTCGACGCTCCAGCGCGCGCTGAGCGCCGCGCCGAGCAACGCGCCCACCGGTCGCGCGCCATAAGTAGCGGTGCTGATCAACGCGGATACCCGGCCGATCATCCGCTCCGGCGTGATCGCCTGACGCAGCGTGGTCGAGCCGACGACCCACAGGATCGGCCCGGCGCCGAGCAGAAAGAAGCTCGCGAGCGCGAGCCAGAACGACGGCGCGACCAGCGTCGCGACCATCACGAGCGAGGCCAGCAAACCGAACGACGGCCCGATCACCAGCAGCCGGCCGAACGTCACTGCCCGCGCGATCGCGGGCGCGGCGAGCGCGCCGCACACCATGCCGACGCCGTACGCGCCAAGCGTCACGCCGACCGCCGACGCGGACAGCCCCAACCGATGCACCGCGTACGGCACGTACACCGCTTGCAGGATAAAGAAGCCGAGGTTGAAGAACACCGCGGTCGCGAGCATCGGCAGCAGCAATGGATCGTGCAGCACGAAGCGGGTGCCGTCGCGTAACTCCAGCATGAAGTGCCGGCGCGGCGCGACCGCGCGCGGCGGCTCGCGCAGTCCCGCGAGCAGCACGACCGCGAGCGCCGACAATGCCGCCGCGCCCCCATACGCCCAGCCTGCGCCGATCCAGCCGACCAGCAGGCCGCCGAGCGCCGGCCCCGCTGAATACGCGACGCTACGCGCGAGTTCGAGCCGGCCGTTCGCGCGCGCATACGCTTCGCGCGGCACCAGCGACGGCACCAGCGCGGGCGCGGCGACGTTGTAAGCCACCGTGCCGGTCGCGGCGACGAAACCGAGCGCGGCGAGCAGCGGCAGATTCAACCCATGCGTGAGCACCAGCAACAGCACGCCGAGCATCGCGCAAACGCGCACGCTTTCGGCGAGCGTCATCAGCACGCGGCGCGAACGGCGATCGGCCCACACGCCGAGCGGCATCGACAGCAACAGGAACGGCAGCGTCTGCGCGGTTTGCAGCAGGCCGGTGTCGCGCGCATTCGCGCCGAGCGCGAACACCGCGACGAGCGGCGCGGCGGCCAGACTGATCTGCTCGGCCGATTGCGCGCACAGATTCGACCACGCGAGGCGGTGAAACGCGCCGGATAAACGCGGCGCAACGGACGAAGAGGAGGAAGCGGATGAAGAAGCGGCACGCATCGATGGACTCCGGAGATTCGACTTGAAGGCCTCATCGTCCGCGCTCACGCGATGCGCAGCGCCCCGCTTCTTGCGGTGTTATTCTTCGCTCGCCATGAATCTAGAAAGCATTCTCTTTACCCAGGGTTTCGGTTCGCGCCGCCAATGCCGCGCGCTGATCGGCGACGCGCGCGTGAGCATCGACGGCGCCGTCTGCACCGATGCCGACACCGATTTCGCGGTCGCTAGCGGGACCTTGCGCTTTAGCGTCGACGGCGTCGAATGGCCGTATCGCGAGCACGCGTATCTGCTGCTGAACAAGCCGGCCGGCTACGAATGCTCGCGCGATCCGCAGCATCATCTGAGCGTGTTCAGCCTGTTGCCGCCGCAGTTCGCCGAGCGCGGCGTGCAGTGCGTCGGCCGGCTCGACCAGGACACCACGGGCCTGCTGCTGCTCTCCGACGACGGCAAGTTCGTCCATCAGTTCACGTCGCCCAAACGCAAGGTGCCGAAGCTGTACGTCGCGACCACCCGTCATCCGCTCGACGATGCGCAATTGAGCGCGCTGCGCGACGGCGTGCTGCTGCACGGCGAAAGCAAACCGAGCGCCGCGCTCGACGCGCAGGCGCGCGACACCCACACGCTCGCGCTCACCGTGCTCGAAGGCAAATATCACCAGGTCAAGCGGATGATCGCGGCGGCCGGCAACCGCTGCGAGGCGCTGCATCGCGAGCGCGTCGGCGGCCTCGCGCTGCCCGCGACGCTCGCACCGGGCGCATGGCAATGGCTCGATGAAAACGAGCTCGACGCGCTACGGGGCGGGTAAACCGGTAGTTCACGCATAAGCCCTTGATGCGCCGAATAAAGCGCGCGCGCATTGCGGTGCACCGCACGTAAGGCGCTGCGCCGCAGCATGCCGTTGCTTACAGGTCGCCCTATACTCGTTGAAACAAACGACTACAAAGGTTTCAAGGAGGGGCGCCATGGATATCGACGGCACGATTGCGATCTCGCAGGCGATGATTGCGTTTATCGGTTTTGCACTGCTGCTGATCGGCGGCTCGCTGGTCATCATGCGGCTGCGGCACAAGTACCATCCGAACCTGATCGGCGCGATGATCGGCGGCATGCTGTGTTTCCTGTTGCTGGAAATGCTGCCGACGCTGACCTGAAGCGCTTGAATCGCGCGGCCGCTCTGGCCACGCGGTTTGATGATGCGGTGCGGGGAAACGGCTTTTTGCGGAGCAGCGATGCTCCGCGAGGACCGCTTGTTGTTTTCGCGCAATGCGGCGATTTTCGCGACTTATGCCGCCGCGAGTTGCCGCCCGCCGTCCGCGCGTTCCTAGCGTAAAGACACTAGCTTCCCGCCTTCACCGCTTCCCGCAAGAAATCCCCGACGCTCGGATAGCGCAGCGTTACCCGCAACTCTTCCTTCAGACGCCGGTTCACCAGCCGCCGCGATTCGCGCATGAACGACAGCAGCATCGGCTCGATCTGCGTTTGCGCCTGCGCGCGCGTGATGCGCGGCGCGCGCGGCAGACCGAACGCATCGGCGACCGCGTCGAAGTACTCGCCCATCTTCAGCGACGAATCGTCGGACGCGTGAATCGCGCGCGCGGGCCGGCCGTGGGTCGCGAGCCGCACGAGGATCGCGGCGAGGTCGTCGGCGTGGATGTGGTTGGTGTAGACGTCGTCGGCATCGACCAGCGCCGGCGTGCCTTTTTCGAGCCGCGCGAGCGGCAGCCGGGTGCCCGCGTAGATGCCCGGAATCCGCGCGATGCTGGCCAGCACGCTGCCGCGCGCGCTCGCCTCGCGCAGTTGCCGCTCGGCCGACACGCGCCGTTTCGCGCGCGCATTGGCGGGCCGCGGCGCGCGCGTTTCGTCGATCCACGCGCCGCCGCAGTCGCCGTAGACGCCCGTCGTACTCGCGTAAACGATGCGCGGCGGTGCCGCCGGCGCGGCGGTCCGGCGTACCCTGTCGGGTACAATACCGGCTGTTTTAGCGTCCACCCATGAAGCACGCGCGCGCCGCAAACGCGCGGTCGGCACGACCGGCGAACGCGCGGCGGAAGCGCTCCGGCGGCCCGCTCCAGCGGCGGAGCCGAGCGTCGCCAGCAACGCGCGGGTACGCCGGTCGGTGTCGCCGGATTTCTGCGGCGGCGCCAGATGCAGCACCGTCGGCGCGAGTCCCGCGAGCCGTTTGAGACTGCCGCGCACATCGAGATCGCCGACCAGCGGCGTCACACCGGCGGCACGCAACTCGGCGCAACGCGCGGGGTGGCTGGTTAGTGCGAAGACATGCGCGTGCGGCCGCAATAGCGGCACACAACGCATACCGACGTCGCCGCAGCCGATAATCAGCACGCGCGGCCGGCGAAAGTTTCGAGTCGCATTCATGGTGGGCGCATTGTAGCGGTCACACGCAACAGGTACCGCGCGGTTAATCCGGCGGATCCGATAACGATTCCGTTTTTTCGATTTCGAACACTCTATGGCATTTAACGTCACGCTCCGGCAAAGCGGCCGGCAGTTTCAGGTAGAACAGGACGAACCGGTGCTCACCGCCGCCCTGCGTCAAGGCATCGGCCTGCCGTACGGCTGCAAGAACGGCGCGTGCGGTTCGTGCAAGGGCACCGTGGTGAGCGGCGAAGTCGAACAGCGCGCGCACTCGTCGTCGGCATTGTCGAACGATGAAAAGACTCGCGGCATGGCTCTGTTGTGCTGCGCGACCGCGTGCTCCGATCTCGAAGTCGACATCCGCGAAGTGGCCGGCGTCGGCGACGTGCAGGTCAAGAAGCTGCCGTGCCGCGTGAACGCGATCGAGCGCAAGGCCGACGACGTGATCGTCGTCAAACTGCAACTGCCCGCCAACGAGCGTCTGCAGTATCTGGCCGGCCAGTACCTCGAATTCATCCTGAAGGACGGCAAGCGCCGCAGCTATTCGATGGCCAATGCGCCGCACACCGAAGGCCCGATCGAACTGCACATCCGCCACATGCCCGGCGGCGCGTTCACCGACCACGTGTTCAACACGATGAAAGAGCGCGACATCCTGCGCTTCGAAGCCCCGCTCGGCACCTTCTTCCTGCGCGAAGACTCGGACAAGCCGATCGTGCTGCTCGCGTCGGGCACCGGCTTCGCGCCGCTGAAGGCGATCGTCGAGCACGCGGTGTTCAAGAACATCACGCGCCCGATGACGCTTTACTGGGGCGCGCGCCGCAAGAAAGACCTGTATCTGCTCGAAGTCGCCGAACAATGGGCGCGCGAGATTCCGAACTTCAAGTTCGTGCCGGTGCTGTCCGAACCGGACGCGAGCGACGCATGGACCGGCCGCACCGGCTTCGTGCATCGCGCGGTGATCGAGGACCTGCCCGATCTGTCCGCGTACCAGGTGTATGCATGCGGCGCGCCGGTGATGGTCGAGTCGGCGCAGCGCGATTTCACCCAGCATCACCAGCTCCCGGAAGACGAGTTCTACGCGGACTCGTTCACGAGCGCAGCCGATCTCGCGAACGCGGTCTGATAGCCTGCCGAGCAAACGGCCTGCCCGCGCGTTGTCACGCGGGCGGCCGGCGCGGCGCGCGAGCCTCGATTCGCGGGCCGCGCGCGCCGACCGAATAAGCCAAATCCGCCGAACATGTCAGCCGCGCGACAAGCCGGCAAATTCTTCTCATCACCGCGCCGCTGCAAATTCATGGTTTACACCGGCGCTTCGGTTGTCGTATTCTTTCGCGCATGAACCGCATCCAGTCCGAACTCCGACGTCGCCGCTCGCCGCTCCCCTAGGGACGCCGCTGGCTTCGTCACGGATTCGCGCCGCACACCACTTCGGCGCAAGCTGTTCGAATCATGAAAGCCACGGCCTGCCGTGGCTTTTCTGTTTTTCCGGCCGCCGTTTTCGACGCGCCAAACCGACCTTGATCCTTCACCCTGCTTTCATCTTTTTGCCTGGAGCCTGCCGTCATGAATTTCAATGAGTATCCGATCGAGTCGCTGATGTACATCACGAACCGGCCCGAAATCGTTTTCACGCACGGCAAGGGCTCGTGGCTTTACGACAACAACGGCAAGCGCTATCTGGATTTCATTCAGGGCTGGGCGGTCAACAGTCTCGGCCACTGCAACGACGGCATGCTCGAAGCGCTGAACACCCAGGCGAAGCTGCTGCTCAATCCGTCGCCGGCGTTCTACAACGAGCCGATGGCCAAGCTCGCGGGCCTGCTCACGCAGCACAGCTGCTTCGACAAGGTGTTCTTCGCGAACAGCGGCGCCGAGGCGAACGAAGGCGCGATCAAGCTCGCGCGCAAGTGGGGCAAGAAGTTCAAGGACGGCGCGTTCGAAATCATCACGTTCGATCACAGCTTCCACGGCCGCACGCTCGCCACCATGTCGGCAAGCGGCAAGCCGGGCTGGGACACGATCTACGCGCCGCAGGTGCCGGGCTTCCCGAAGGCCGACCTGAACGACATCGCGTCGGTGGAAAAGCTGATCAACGCGAAGACCGTCGCGGTGATGCTCGAGCCGATCCAGGGCGAAGGCGGCGTGATTCCGGCGACGCGCGAATTCATGCAGCAACTGCGCGAGCTGACGAAGAAGCACAACCTGCTCCTGATCGTCGATGAAGTGCAAAGCGGTTGCGGCCGCGCGGGCACGCTGTTCGCGTATGAACTGTCGGGCATCGAGCCGGACATCATGACGCTCGGCAAGGGTATCGGCGGCGGCGTGCCGCTCGCGGCGCTGCTGTCGAAGAAGGAAATCGCGGTGTTCGAGGCGGGCGATCAGGGCGGCACCTACAACGGCAATCCGCTGATGACCGCGGTCGGCTACTCGGTGATCTCGCAACTGACCGCGCCGGGCTTCCTCGAAGGCGTGCGCGCGCGCGGTGAATATCTCCGTACCAAGCTGCTCGAACTGTCGGAAGAGCGCGGCTTCAAGGGCGAGCGCGGCGAAGGTTTGCTGCGCGCTCTGCTGCTCGGCAAGGACATCGGTAACCAGATCGTCGAGAAGGCGCGCGACATGCAGCCGGACGGCGTGCTGCTGAACGCCGCGCGCCCGAACCTGCTGCGCTTCATGCCGGCGCTGAACGTGACGACCGAAGAAATCGACCAGATGATGGCGATGCTGCGGTCGGTGCTCGACTCGCTGTAATCGACCGGAGAGCGTGCCGATGACGACCAACACGTTGCTGTCGATCCGCCGCTTCGACGCGCGCGATACCGAGGCGGTGGTCACGCTGTGGCAGCAGGCGTTTCCCGAGTACCGGGACACGACGCGGCCGCAGCGCAATCCGCGTCTGTCGATCGAGAACAAGCTGGCGACGCAGCCGGAGCTGTTCTTCGTCGCGGTGCTCGACGAGCGCATCGTCGGTACCGTGATGGGCGGCTACGACGGCCATCGCGGCTGGCTGTATTCGCTCGCGGTCGATGAAGCGCTACGACGTCATGGAATCGGCACGCGTCTGGTCGCGCACGTCGAAAGCGTGCTGACCGGGCTGGGTTGTCCGAAGCTGAATCTGCAGGTGCTGTCGGCGAAGGCCGACATCCAGGCGTTTTACGAAGCGCTCGGTTATCGCGCCGATGCGGTGATCAGTCTCGGCAAACGGCTGGGTAAATTCGCTGACGCGGCGTAAGCGCCGGCTCGCTCCGCAATAATGAAAAGGCCGCATGCGCTACGAAGCGCATGCGGCCTTTTTTCATCGCCAGACCGAGGGTCTAGCGACCTGGCTTACTCACCGAGATAAGCAGCCCGAACCTTCGGATCATCGAGCATCTGCTTCGCGTCGCCGGACATCGTGATCAGACCGGAGTCCATCACGTAGCCGCGGTTGGCGGCCTGCAGCGCCAGACGCGCGTTCTGCTCGACCAGCAGCACGGTCATCCCTTCCGACGAAATCGCCCGCACCACCTCGAAGATCTTCTCGACCATGATCGGCGACAGACCCATCGACGGTTCGTCCAGCAGCAACAGCTTCGGCCGCGAGATGATCGCGCGCGCCATCGCCAGCATCTGCTGTTCGCCGCCCGACAGCGTGCCCGCGTATTGCGACGCGCGCTCCTTCAGACGCGGGAAGAAACCGAACATACGGTCGACGTCCTTCTCGATGCCGTCCTTGTCGGTGCGCAGATACGCGCCCATCTGCATGTTCTCGACGATCGACATCCGCGCGAAGATTCCGCGCCCTTCCGGCACCATCGCCAGACCGCGCTTGAGCAGTTCGTGCGCGGGCAGTCCCTTGATCGACTGGCCCATGTACTCGATGTCGCCGGCCGCGTATGCCTTCAGGCCGGTAATCGCCTTCATCGTGGT
This sequence comes from Burkholderia sp. SRS-W-2-2016, assembly GCF_001931485.1. Lineage (GTDB taxonomy): Bacteria > Pseudomonadota > Gammaproteobacteria > Burkholderiales > Burkholderiaceae > Paraburkholderia. Next base: position 45,570 of record NZ_MSDV01000045.1, read on the forward strand.
GGTCTTGCCCGCGCCGTTCGCGCCGATCAGCGTGACGAGTTCGCCCTGACCGACTTCGAGATCGACGCCCTTGACCGCCTGGATGCCACCGTAGTTGACCTGCAGGCCCTTGATTTTCAACATTGCTTGCGTCGTGGACATCAGTGGACTCCCGCACCCAGATAAGCTTCGATCACCTTAGGATCCTTCTGCACGTCTTGCGGCAGACCTTGCGCAATCACCTTGCCGTAGTCGAGCACCGTCATCTGGTTGCACAGACCCATCACCAGCTTCACGTCGTGTTCGATCAAGAGGATCGTCTTGCCGTCCGCGCGGATCTTGTCGAGCAGCTTGGTCAGCTCGACCTTCTCCGTCGCGTTCATGCCGGCGGCCGGTTCATCGAGCGCGAGCAGCTTCGGGTCGGTCGCCAATGCGCGTGCGATTTCCAGACGACGCTGGTGACCGTACGACAGGTTGCGCGACGTGTAATCCGCGTACTGCGCGATGCCGACGTATTCGAGCAGTTCCAGCGCGCGTTCCTTGATCTCGCGCTCTTCCCTGCGCTCGGCCGGGGTCTGGAACACCGCGCCGAGCAGACCGTGCTTCGTGCGTACGTGCCGGCCGACCATCACGTTTTCGAGCGCGGTCATCCCGCCGAACAGACGGATGTTCTGGAACGTGCGCGCGATCCCCGCCTTCGCGACCTGATAGACCGCGGTCGGCGTGTAGTTCTCGCCGTCGAGCTTGAATTCGCCCGAGTCCGGCGTGTACAGCCCGGTGATCACGTTGAAGAACGTCGTCTTGCCGGCGCCGTTCGGGCCGATCAGACCGTAAATCTGCCCGGCCTTGATCTCCAGACCGACTTCCGAGAGTGCCTGCAGGCCGCCGAAGCGCTTGTTCACGCCCTTCACCGAAAGGCGGATCGGCGCGTTCGCGAAGCCATTCATCGCGTTGTTGCTTACGTTATCGCTCATGTCTTTTTCTCCACCGCGCGTTACGCGCGCACCGGCTTCTTGCCGTTGCGCTTCGCCAGCTTCGCAATCTTGTCTTCGTGCTTCGGCGCCGGCCACAGGCCTTCCGAGCGATACAGCATGATCACGACCATCGCCAGACCGTACAGCAGCTGACGGATCACTTCGGTATCCACGATTTCATGGCCGAAGATCATGTTCTGCAGCGGACCCATCGTCGAGCGCAGGAATTCCGGGAACACCGCGAGCAGCACCGCGCCCAGAATCACGCCGGGGATATGGCCCATGCCGCCGAGCACCACGCAGGCGAGCACCACGACAGATTCCCAGAAGGTGAACGATTCCGGCGACACGAAGCCCTGGAACGCGCCGAACATCGCGCCCGACAGACCGCCGAACGACGCGCCCATCGCGAACGCGAGCAGCTTCACGTTACGGGTGTTGATGCCCATCGCCTTGGCGGCGATTTCGTCTTCGCGGATCGCCGCCCATGCACGGCCGATACGCGAATGCTGCAGACGCGTACAGACCCAGATCACGAACAGCGCGCACAGCACGAACAGGTAGTAATAGCCGTACACCGACGGGAACTGCAGGCCGAACAGCGAGTGCGATTGCGACAGGTTGAAGCCGCCGATCTGCACCGGATCGATCCCCGTGATCCCCTTCGGGCCGTTGGTGATGTTCACCGGACGGTCGAGGTTGTTCATGAAGATCCGCACGATTTCCCCGAAGCCGAGGGTCACGATCGCCAGATAGTCGCCGCGCAGACGCAGCGTCGGCGCACCGAGCAGAATCCCGAACAGCGCGGCGAGCGCCATCGCGATCGGCACGATGATCCAGATCGGCGTGTGCAGGCCGTGCGGCGCGAGCGCCGCGATCCACTCGAACTGCGAGGTCAGGTGCGGCGAGCTCAGCAGCGCCGCCGTGTACGCGCCGATCGCGTAGAACGCGATATAGCCCAGGTCGAGCAGGCCGGCGAAGCCGACCACCACGTTCAGGCCCAGCGCGAGCATCACGTACAGCATCGCGAAGTCGAGCACGCGCACCCAGTAGTTGCCGCCCGCGGTGCCGATGATGATCGGCGCCGCGATCACGAGGATCGCGGTGATGATGCCGACGGTCAGCGTCTTCGCCAGGTTCTTTTCGGGGATCAGCGTCGTCGACGGCTCGATCGGTTGAATTGAGGTCATGTTCTGTTACTCCTTATGGCCCGGGATCACGCGCGATCCGCGACACGTTCGCCGAGCAGACCCGACGGACGGAACACCAGCACGACGATCAGCACGATGAACGCGAACACGTCCTGGTAGTTACTGCCGAAGACGCCGCCCGTGAGATTGCCGATGTAGCCGGCGCCCAACTGCTCGATCAGGCCGAGCAGCACGCCGCCGACCATCGCGCCGCCGAGGTTGCCGATCCCGCCCAGCACCGCCGCGGTAAAGGCCTTCAGGCCGGGGATGAAGCCCATGTAGAAGTGCGCGTTGCCGTATTCCGACGCGATCATCACGCCGGCCAGTGCGGCCAGCGCCGAGCCGATCATGAAGGTCGCCGAAATCACGAAGTTCGGGTTCACGCCCATCAGCGATGCGACGCCGGGGTTCTCCGCGATCGCCCGCATCGCGCGGCCGAGCTTGGTCTTGTGCACGAGCAGCAGCAGGCCGCCCATCACGAGGAACGCGACCACGATGATGACGATTTCAGTCATCGAGATCACCGCGCCCGGCGTGGTGTCGGTGGCCTTGATCACGTTGATCGGATCGGTCGGCAGCAGCTGCGGGAACGGCAGCGGGTTGCGCGACCAGATCATCATCGCGAGCGTCTGCAGCAGGATCGACACACCGATCGCGGTGATCAGCGGTGCCAGACGCGGTGCGCGCCGCAACGGCCGGTATGCGACCCGCTCGATCGTGTAGCCGACCACCGAGCAGACCACCGCCGCGATGATCAACGCGATCACCAGCGTCGGCACGTTGCCGAGTCCGGGGAAGTGGTTCTGCAGCACACCTATCGCGGACAGCGCAACCATCGCGCCGACCATCAACACATCGCCATGCGCGAAGTTGATGATGCCCAGAATGCCGTAAACCATCGTATAGCCTAGTGCGATGATGGCGTAGACACTGCCAAGCACCAGTCCATTCAGGATCTGCTGGATGAAAATATCCATTTAATGCTCCTTAGCCCGTGCGACTGGATTCACGCTCGTCATCTGCCGGTGGGCGGTGATGCGCTACGAAAATCTCAACGGCACTGCGGGTACTGATATAAAAGACCGGTAAGGGTTATCCGCTGCCGGTTCGCCCCGCCGACCGGGATGCGGTCGCGGGCTCGCCATCGGCGGATGCAAAAACGGCACCGTTGGATGGTGTCGGTGCCGTCAGGCCAAACGTCCCGTCATCACATCTTGACGACGTCGAGAACCGCTTTCTTGCCGTCCTTGAAGTCGTAAAGCGTAATGGCGCCCTCTTTCAAATCACCCTTGTCGTCGAACGCGATGTGGCCGATTACTCCGTTGTAGTCGGTCGACGGCATCGCGGCCAGTACCTTGGGCGCCTCGATCGAATTGGCGCGCTTCATTGCATCGACGATCACGTACACAGCGTCATACGTAAACGGCGCGTAAATCTGCACCGGTGTGTGGAAACGGTCCTCGTACTTCTTTTCGAAGTCCGCTCCCCTATCCATTCTGGAGAGCGCGAGTCCCGCCTCCGAACAGACCAGGTTTTGCACGGCGGTACCCGCCAGCTCACCTACCTTGTCGGTACACACACCGTCGCCGCCAAGGATTTTTGCCCTGATACCGAGCGCCGCCGCCTGCTTCGTAAACGGCCCGCCCGTCGCGTCCATGCCGCCGAACATGATGACGTCCGGCTGAACACTCTTGATCTTCGTGAGGATGGCCCGGAAATCCGTGGCCTTGTCGGTGGTCGCCTCGCGCGCGACGATCTTCGCGCCGGCCGCTTCGACGGTCTTCGCGAATTCGTCCGCGAGACCCTTGCCGTAGGCGGTCGCATCGTCCACCACCGCGATGCGTTTGGCGCCGAGCGCCTTGGTCGCGTAATTAGCGAGCGCCGGGCCCTGCTGCGCGTCGGTGGCGACCACCCGGTAGGTCGTCTTGAAACCCTGCTGCGTGTAGGCCGGATTGGTCGACGACGGCGAGATCTGCACGATGCTCGCATCGCTATAGATCTTCGAGGCCGGAATCGACACGCCCGAGTTCAGATGGCCGATCACCGCGACCACATGATCGTCGACCAGCTTCTGCGCGACGCCGGTGCCCGTTTTCGGATCCGCCGCATCGTCCTGCGCGTCGAGCTGCAACTGAATCTTATGGCCGTCGATCGTCAGACCCTGCGCGTTGATCTCCTCGACCGCGAGGCGCGCGCCATTTTCATTGTCCTTGCCCAGATGCGCGATGCCGCCGGTCAACGGGGCCGCATGACCGATCTTCACGATAGTCGCTTCGCTCGCGGCAGCGACCGGCGCCGAGGCCGCCGACGCGCCCGCACCCGCTTCGCCATCCGGTTTCTTGCCGCACGCAGTCAGCATCGCAACCGCGGCCGCGATGGACACGGCGTAAGCAAATTTGACTCGCATTAAATAAGGTCTCCCGCGCCTTGCAAAATCCACTGTTCAGGACCTTAAGGCCTTGAGAACGCGCGCATTGTAACTCCAATTATGCGACTGGCAATATTGTTGAAACGGCAGGGTTTTCCTGCATTGCAACCTCATTTTGAGAGCTAAATAGGTGAAAAAGCGCAACCTGGTTGCGATCCTTTTTCGTGCACCAGTTGCACCGGGCCAAAGCCTAGCGGCATCAAGTGTTGCCGGCGATCGCGCGAAATGCCGGATAGGCCTGGCTTTGCGTCGAACCCTCGCTTTAGCCTGCATTAGATAAAGCGCACTAATTCAGTGCATCATTAACTTGCCTGCGCGGATGAAACTCCTGAAAAATGGGGCCACATTACGGATAAACGAAAAAAGGCCGGATCGCGTTTCAAAAATAATTTGTGCGCGAGGTCGCTTATCTCGTTAAGTTCGTTCGATCTGGCACTTAATATTTGAGTGCGTTGCGACCGCCGAGCCATAAAAAAAACGCACCCTGGGGTGCGTTTTTCTTACAACGAAGCTGTGGTGCGTCAGGCTGGCAGACCGAGTCCGCGCGGCAGCGGGAAGGCGATGTTTTCCTCGATGCCGTCGAGCGCGCGCACGTTGCGCACGCCGAGTTCGCGCAGCCGCGCGATCACGGCCTGTGCGAGCACTTCAGGTGCCGACGCGCCGGCGGTCACACCGATGCGGCGCTTGCCCTCGACCCACACCGGATCGATCTGATCGGGCGAATCGACCATGTAGGCCGGCACGCCGAGCTTTTCGGCCAGTTCGCGCAAGCGGTTCGAATTCGAGCTGTTCGGACTGCCGACGACGATCACGACATCGCACTGCGGCGCCATGAACTTCACCGCGTCCTGACGGTTCTGCGTCGCGTAGCAGATGTCCTGCTTTTTCGGCTCGCGGATAGACGGATACTTGGCCTTCAGCGCACCGATGATTTCGGCGGCGTCGTCGACCGACAGCGTGGTTTGCGTGACGAACGCGATGCGCTCGGGGTCGGCGAGCTGCAACGCCTGCACGTCCTCGATATCTTCGACGAGATGCATGCCCTGGGCCGCCTGCCCCATCGTGCCTTCGACTTCCGGATGACCCTTGTGACCGATCATCACGATGTCGAAGCCGTCCTGGCGCATCTTCGCGACTTCGATATGAACCTTGGTGACGAGCGGACAGGTTGCGTCATAGACCCGCAACCCACGCGACTCCGCCTCCGAGCGCACGGCCTTCGACACGCCGTGCGCGCTGAAGATCACCGTGTTGCCGGCCGGCACTTCTTCGAGCCGCTCGATGAAGATCGCTCCCTTCTTGCGCAGGTCTTCGACCACATACACGTTGTGAACGATTTCGTGACGCACGTAGATCGGCGAGCCGTGCAGCTTGATGGCCCGCTCGACGATCTCGATTGCCCGGTCGACGCCGGCGCAGAATCCGCGTGGCTGGGCCAGCAGGATCTCCGCTTCGGCGAGAGTCGTATCCGCAATGCTCATGTTTACAGAATCCCGATGATTTTCACTTCAAACGCCAGCGCCTGGCCGGCAAGCGGGTGATTGAAATCGAACAGGGCCGACGTTTCGCCGACTTCTTTCAGCACGCCGGCATAGCGTCCGCCGCCCGGGGCGTTGAATTCGACCAGATCGCCCGGCGAAAAATCCTCGCCGATCATGCTGTTCTCCCGCAACGTGGCGAGGGAAACACGCTGGATCAGTTCCGGATTGCGCGGCCCGAATGCCTGGCCCGGCGCTAGCTGAAAGGTCGAATGGTGACCCACCTTCAAACCCAGCAAAATATCTTCCAGCGGTGGCGCCAGTTGACCGGCACCGAGTAGCAGCGTGGCCGGCTTGTCGTTAAACGTGTTGATCACTTCGGCGCCATCGGCAAGCGAAAGCCGGTAATGCAGCGTGACGTGTGAACCGGGTTTCACCTCGGAAATGTCGATGATGCTCATGCAATGCTCGCTCAGTCGAAGCGCGCTGCACGCGTGCGCCGCGGGCGCAGTCGACGCGTGTGGCAAACCGTCGGGGTGCCGTGCGCAAAGCGTCTATTGTAAGCCACCTAGCGGGCGCCGGCTTGAGTCCGTCGCGCGCAAAAGGGGGCACGGTCCGGGCGGCACCGCGTGCCGGGCGGACCGCCAACCGGAAGCGGAGGACCTTGTATATATGGCAGATTTCGCCAGCACAATCGACGAAACCCCTGAGGCCGGCACGCGGCGACCGGCGCGGCGGCGCGGGAAAGGCGCGCGCGATGGCCCGGATCCGGCAGCGGCTGCGGGAGCGGCTGACGGAGCCGCCGCCCGCGCCCGGCCGCGGCTGCTGCGCGGCAAGTGGCATCGCAGCGACATGCCGCGCGAGCGGCTGATCAGCAAGGGCCCCAGCGTGCTGTCGGATACCGAAATGATCGCGCTCGTGTTGGGCTCCGGCCTGCCTGGCCACGACGTATTCAGGGTCGCGGGTGCGTTGCTGGAGCGCTTCGGCACACTGCGCGCGATGCTCGACGCGACCTACACGGATTTCGACGGGATCCGCGGCCTCGGTCCTGCTAAAAAAGCCCAGTTGCTCGCGATCATGGAAATGTCGCGCCGCTCGCTGGTCGACCGGATGCGCACCCGCGAGCTGCTGAACTCCCCGGAAACGGTCGAGAACTATCTGCGCCTGTTGATCGGCGGGCGGCCGCTGGAGGTGTTCGTGTCGCTGTTTCTCGACGCGCGGCATCGGCTGATCGATTGCGAGGAAAGCGCGCAGGGTTCGCTCACGCGGATGGCCGTATATCCGCGCGAAATCGTGCGGCGCGCGCTTGCCGCCAACGCGGCCAGCCTGATCGTCGCGCACAACCACCCGTCCGGCGCGTTGCAGCCGAGCGCCAGCGATTGCCGGCTGACGCAAACGCTGCGCGACGCGCTCGCGCTGGTCGATATCCAGTTGATCGATCATCTGGTGGTCAGCGCGGACGGCGTATACTCGTTCGCCCGCGCCGGCTGGCCGAAGCACCCGCATCAGCCAGCCGCGCCGCGGCAAGCCGAGGGGCCGCCGCGCAAGGCCGTGTCCGGTGTCGCAAATAAGGTTTGATTTTTCGAGTTTTTTTCTGCTAGAATCCCGGTTTGCCTATTTCCAACCCCCTGTTCCGAAGCCACTGAGGCGTTCCAAAAAGGTCAGGCGGCTGTAGTAGCGAGTACTTGCGGGACTCCACTTCAGTGCGGCTCTTTTCGGGAAACTTTCACGGCGTTCGAACTCAGAATTAGCGTATTAGGAGTGCTCTCATGGCACGCGTATGCCAAGTAACTGGGAAAGCGCCGATGAGCGGCAACAACGTTTCCCACGCGAACAACAAGACCAAGCGCCGGTTCCTGCCGAACCTGCAAAGCCGCCGTATCTGGGTGGAAAGCGAAAACCGTTGGGTGCGTCTGCGTATCTCGAACGCCGGCCTGCGCCTGATCGACAAGAACGGTATTGACGCTGTGCTCGCAGATCTGCGCGCACGCGGCGAAGCCTAAGGAGTAAATCATGGCGAAAGGCGCACGCGACAAGATCAAGCTGGAATCGACCGCAGGCACGGGTCACTTCTACACGACCACGAAGAACAAACGCAACATGCCGGAAAAGATGCTGATCAAGAAATTTGATCCGGTCATCCGCAAGCACGTTGACTACAAGGAAACCAAGATCAAGTAATCTTGGATCTCCTCTAGCCTGACGAAGGCGAAGACATGCCGAAAAGCCTCGCATCCGTGCGAGGCTTTTTTGTTTTTGCGCGTCGCTCGCGGCGGAAGCGCTGCCAGGCTCGCACGTTCGTCCTATTCCATTTGGCCAGCTTTCCCTCGCCGGCTCCGACGCGTATCCTTTGTCGTTTTCGCGGCGCGCCCCGGTTCGCGCGCCGTCATCGCAAAACGAAAGACGGAGATGTAGGCAATGGAATTCGATGTGGCGATTGTCGGTAGCGGTCTGGCGGGTCTGAGCGTCGCGCTCAATCTCGCGCAGACCCGGCGGGTCGCGGTGATCGCCAAACGATCGCTGACCGAGGGCGCTAGCGACTGGGCGCAAGGCGGCATTGCCGCGGTACTCGACTCGGCGGACAGCGTCGAAAATCACGTGCGCGACACGCTGATCGCGGGCGGTGGGTTGTGCGACGAGGCGGCCACGCGCTATATCGTCGAACATGGGCCCGCGGCGATCGAATGGCTGATCGAGCAAGGCGTGCCGTTTACGAAGGACGACGCCGCGGAACTCGGCTTTCACCTGACGCGCGAAGGCGGCCACAGTCATCGCCGGATCATTCACGCGGCCGATGCGACCGGCCATGCGGTGGTCGCCACGTTGAGCGAAAAGGTGCGCCAGCACCCGAACATCACGCTGTTCGAAGACCATCACGCGATCGACCTGATCACCTCCGAGCGCCTCGGCCTGCCCGGCCGCCGCTGCCACGGTCTGTACGCGCTCGAACTGCAAAGCGGCCGCACGGTGACGATCGAAGCGCCGCATACGGTGCTCGCCACTGGCGGCGCCGGCAAGGTCTATCTGTACACGACCAATCCCGACACCGCGACCGGCGACGGCATCGCGATGGCGTGGCGCGCCGGCTGCCGGGTGTCGAACATGGAATTCATCCAGTTCCACCCGACCTGCCTGTTCCATCCGTACGCGAAATCGTTCCTGATTTCGGAGGCGGTGCGCGGCGAAGGCGGCATCCTCAAGCTGCCCGACGGCACCCGCTTCATGCCGAATCACGACGAGCGCGCGGAGCTCGCGCCACGCGATATCGTCGCGCGCGCGATCGACTTCGAGATCAAGAAGCGCGGCATCGATTGCGTGTACCTCGACATCAGCCATCAGCCGGCCGAGTTCCTGCACGAGCATTTCCCGACGATTCTGGCCCGCTGCCTCGAATTCGGCATCGACATCACGAAAGAGCCGATCCCGGTCGTGCCGGCCGCGCACTACACGTGCGGCGGCGTCGTCACCGATCTCGCAGGTCGCACCGACCTGGCCGGCCTGTATGCGGTCGGCGAAACCTCGTGCACCGGCCTGCACGGCGCGAACCGACTTGCCAGCAACTCGTTGCTCGAATGCCTCGTGATCGGCCGCTCGGCCGCGCAGGCGATCGAAGCGGAAGGCTTCGGCGCCGCGGTCGGCGCGCCGCTGCCCGCATGGGACGAAAGTCGCGTGTCCGATCCGGACGAGGAAGTGGTGGTCGCGCACAACTGGGACGAACTGCGCCGGTTGATGTGGAATTACGTCGGCATCGTGCGCACCGACAAGCGGCTCGAACGCGCGAAGCACCGGCTGGCGCTGCTGCGCGACGAGATCCACGAGTACTACGCGAACTTCAAGGTGAGCCGCGATCTGCTGGAACTGCGCAACCTGGTCGACGTGGCTTCGCTGATCGTCGACGGCGCGAGCTCGCGGCGCGAGAGCCGCGGGCTGCATTTCAGCCGCGACTGGCCGGCTACGTTACCGAAGGCGCTGCCGACGGTGTTGTCGCCGGAATACGTGCGGAAGGCTGGCGTCTGACCTGCGCTTGAAAAAGCAGTGCAAAAACGGCAAGGCCATCGCCGGATCGACTCCGGCGATGGCCTTGTTTTTTCCTTTGCAGCAACCGCAACCGCAACCGCGGACGCCGTCTCGCGCGCTAACGCAGCCGCGTCAAACGATCCGCATCGAGTAATCGGTCGCGCGCACGTCCTTGGTCAGCGCACCGATCGACACGCGATCGACGCCGGTCTCCGCAATCGTGCGCACGGTGTCGAAATTGACGCCGCCGGACACTTCGAGCACCGCCCGCCCGGCCGTGATCTTCACCGCGTCGCGCATCATGTCGAACGAGAAGTTGTCGAGCAGGATCGACTGCGCGCGATGCGCGAGCGCGATTTCCAGTTGCTCGATCGTCTCGACCTCGATCTGGATCGGCACGCCGGCATTCAACGCGAGCGCCGCGTCCATCGCCGCCCCGACCCCGCCGGCCGCGGCGATATGGTTTTCCTTGATCAGGATGCCGTCGTACAGCGCGAGCCGCTGGTTCGCGCCACCGCCCACGCGCACCGCGTACTTCTGCGCGAGCCGCAAACCGGGCAGGGTTTTGCGCGTATCGAGCACGCGTGTCTGCGTATGGGCGATCGCGTCGACATAGCGGCGCGTCGCGCTCGCTACGCCCGACAACAACTGCAGGAAGTTCATCGCGTTGCGCTCCGCGGTCAGCAGCGCGCGCACCGGCCCGCGCAGTTCGCAGACCGGCGTGTCCGCGCTCATCCGCTCACCTTCGCGATAACGCCATTGGACCTCGATACGCGGATCGACCGCGCGCATCACCGCGTCGAACCACAGCACGCCGCACAACACCGCGTCCTCGCGCACGATGATGCGCGCGGCGCGCACATCGTCGGCGGGTACGAGCCGGCCGGTCTGATCGCCGCTGCCGACGTCTTCGGCCAGCGCATCCGCGACGTTGCGCGCGAGCGCCGCGTCGAACGCGGCGCCGTATTGCGCGTGGATCTCCGCGAACAGCGGCGACACCGCGTGATGGACCGTTGCTCGTCCGCCCACCGCCGACTCCGGCGCCTTCTCCACCACCGTCATTACGCTGCTCCCACGTTCGAATACAGTTGCGCGTCGCGCGCCAGATCGCCGCTCGCCTGCACGCGCTTCTTGTGACGCGCGGCGAAGTCGAGCATCCGATCGATCGGCAAACGCGCGCGCTCGCCGATTGCACGGTCGACGAAAATCTCGTTGTGCCCGCGTTCGAGCACGTCGGCCAGATTCGCGAGGCCGTTCATCGCCATCCACGGACAGTGCGCGCAGCTCTTGCAGGTCGCGCTGTTGCCGGCCGTCGGAGCGGCGATCAGGGTCTTGCCGGGAGCGGCGAGTTGCATCTTGTGCAGGATGCCGAGGTCGGTTGCGACGATGAAATGCGTCGCGTCGAGCTTCTGCGCGGCATCGATCAGTTGCGTGGTCGAGCCGACCACGTCCGCCTGCGCGACCACATTGGCCGGCGACTCCGGATGCACGAGCACCTTGGCGCCCGGATACTCGGCGCGCAGCAGATCGAGTTCGATGCCCTTGAATTCGTCGTGCACGAGGCACGAGCCCTGCCACATCAGCATGTCCGCGCCGGTCTTGCCCTGGATGTAGCCGCCGAGATGGCGGTCCGGCGCCCAGATGATCTTTTCGCCGCGCGCATGCAGATCGGCAACGATCTCGAGTCCGATCGACGACGTCACCATCCAGTCCGCGCGCGCCTTCACGGCCGCGCTGGTGTTCGCGTACACGACCACCGTGCGGTCCGGATGCGCATCGCAAAAAGCCGAAAATTCATCGACCGGACAGCCGAGATCGAGCGAACAGGTCGCATCGAGATCCGGCATCAGAATGCGCTTGTCGGGACTGAGGATTTTCGCGGTCTCGCCCATGAAGCGCACGCCTGCGACCACCAGCGTCTGCGCGTCGTGATCTCGGCCGAAGCGCGCCATTTCCAGCGAATCGGCCACGCAACCGCCGGTCTCGTCGGCGAGTTCCTGCAATTCGGCGTCGACGTAGTAATGCGCGACGAGCACCGCCTTCTCCCGCTTCAGTAACGCGCGGATGCGCGCCTTCAGCGCCTGCTTCTCTTCCACCGACGGCATCTCGGGCACCTTCGCCCACGCCTGCCCGATTCCGCACGTCGTACCCTGTGCCTGAGGCCGGTCGTATTCGACGGTCCTGATCGCCTGCTGCTCCATCATCTCCTCTGCCCTCACCTGGCCGCCGCGGTTCGACGGTCGTGCTGCTTTCGTCCGACGATTTTCCGCGGCCCAAAAAAGCAAAACCCCGCCAACGCGGGGTTTTGTGACGTGCCGAAATTTTAATGGATTTCAGGCATAGCGACGCAGTCGCATCGCGAAGTCTTGCAGTGCCTTGATGCCGCTTTGCTCGGCGCGATGGCACCAGTCCTGCAACTGCGCGAGCAACTGTTCGCGCGACGCATTCGAACGCTCCCACATCGACGCGAGTTCGTTGCGCATGTCGATGTAAGTCTTCAGCTTCTGGCTGCTCGCGAAGATCTGCGGCAACTGGCGCTTCTGCGGCTCGTTCAGGCCAGCCTCTTCCTTGTGGAGCCAGCTGCGCGCGCCACGCATCACCTGATACTTCTCGCGTGCGCCGACTTCCTTCAGATGCGCGAGCTCCTGACGGTAAGCACGCTTGATCGCCTTCGCGTAACGCGCCATCACTTCGTAGCGGTTCGCGAGCACGGCCTGCAGCGTGTCCTGATCGAGCACGAGCTTGCCGGTGGTCAGACGCGGCGTGGGCGCAACCTTCTTCACCTTGGCCAGACGGAACGCCTGCATGATGCGGATATACATCCAGCCGATGTCGAACTCGTACCACTTGTTCGACAGCTTCGCCGACGTCGCGTACGTGTGGTGATTGTTATGCAGCTCTTCGCCGCCGATGATGATGCCCCACGGGAAGATGTTGGTGCTCGCATCCGACGAGTTGAAGTTGCGATAGCCCCAGAAGTGCGCGAGGCCGTTGACCACGCCAGCTGCCCAGAACGGGATCCAGACCATCTGCACCGCCCAGATCGTCAGACCGACGACGCCGAACAGCGCGACGTTGATCACCATCATCAGGCTCACGCCGAGGATCGGGTACTTCGTGTACACGTTGCGCTCGATCCAGTCGTTCGGCGTGCCGTGACTGAACTTGCGCATCGTTTCTTCGTTTTTCGCTTCGGTGCGATAGAGCTCCGCGCCTTCGAGCAGCACCTTCCAGATGCCGCGCGTTTGCGGGCTGTGCGGATCCTCTTCGGTTTCGCACTTCGCGTGATGCTTACGGTGAATCGCGGCCCACTGGCCGGTCAGCATGCCGGTGGTCATCCACAGCCAGAAGCGGAAAAAATGACTGGCGATCGGGTGCAGCTCCAGCGAGCGATGCGCCTGGCAGCGATGCAGATAGACGGTCACGCCAATAATCGTGATGTGCGTGACGATCAGCGTGTACACGACGAGTTGCAACCACGAAAAACGCAACAGGCCGTGGGCAAGGAAATCGAGCAAAGAATTCAACAAGGTAAGTTACCTGCAGAACGAGAAATTCGGAGCACACGCGGCGCGTGTGTCAAGAAAGTGAAAGCATAACGCGGGATTGGACGACATTCTACTGGAAGCGTTCCAAGTGTTTGTAACAAATAGGGATTTTTTTGTGTGCTATCAACACGATAGCGCTCGCCGCGGCACCGGGACGCAGTGCGCGGCGACGGGAAACGGCCGTTAGCGGACGTCGTTGGCGGCGCCGTCCACAGGCGCGGAAGCGGCGTCGGACGCCGATTTCAAGCCGCCGGCGACGGCCGGATCGGTCATTGTTGCCGGCTGCGGCATCACGCCGCCCACCGGCCCGACGATCCGCACCTCGCGCTGGGCGAGCGGAATCGAGATGTTGTGCTCGGAGAACAGACGCCAGATGTTGCGGTTGACGGTCGAACGCACGCCCGACGTGCCGGTCGCCGCATCCTCGATCCAGAAACCCAGCTCCAGATTGATGCCGTCCGGGCCGAAGCCGGCCAGATACGGCGTCGGCGCCGGTTCGCGCAGCACGCGCGGCACGTCGGCGGCGGCCTCGGCGAGCAGCGCCATCGCCTGTTCGACGTCGGACGTGTAGGCGACCTGCACGGTCGCCTTCGCGTAGCCGCGGGTCAGAAACGACGACTGGTTCTGCACGACGTCGGTGATCAGCTTTTCGTTCGGGATCAGCGTCTCGATCCCGTCGAGCCCGCGCACCACCGTGTAGCGCGTGCGAATCTGCGTGACCCGCCCCGCCAGCCCGCTCACGTTGATCGTGTCGCCGATCCGCAGCGAGCGGTCGAGCAGGATGATGAAGCCCGACACGTAGTTGCTGGCGATCTTCTGCATGCCGAAGCCGAGGCCCACGCCGAGCGCGCCGCCGAACACGCCGAGCACCGTGATGTCGATGCCGACGATCGACAGGCTGATCAGGATCGCCGCCAGCACGAAGGCCGCCCGGCCGACGCGCGCGACCACCACCTTCAGGTTCGCGTCGAGCGTCTTCGAGCGCATCAGGCGGTCTTCGAAGGTCGAGCCGAGCCACATCGCGACGATCATCGTGATACCGACCCACAGCAGGCCGGTAACCAGCGACAGCAGCGTCATATGCGCATTGGCGACGCGAAAACGCACGCTGCCCATCCACTCGATCACGTCCTCCTGGATGCCCAGCAGCGTCAGCACCATGCCGATCCACACGACCACCGACACGGTCTTCTCGACGAGGAACAGCCACGGATGCACGCCGCCGTCGCGGTTGAACACCCGCCGCGCGAAGAAAAACACGATATAGATCAAGCCGATACCGACCAGCGGCACCAACGCCAGATTGAGCAGCGCGGTGTGCATGAACTGCCCGGCGATCGCGCGCGCGATCCACACCAGCGCCGCGCCGATCAGCGGAAAGGCCGCGCGGTTCAGGCTTTCCATCCCGAAGCGCAGGCCCTGATATCGCTGCAACTGAAGCGGCAACGGAAGCGACGACTGGGGCTGCGGTTTGGCCAGCCGCCGGCGCAACAGCCGCGCGAGCAGCCACGCGACGGCGAGCGTCACCAGCAGGATGCCGACCTGCCACAACATCACGGGCTGACCGAAGTCGCGCCAGATGTCGTCGAACATATGAGGAAAGTTGGTGTTCATGAGGTCGCCGGAAGCGGCCGGCGCGCGTGGGCGGTCATGAAGCCGCGCGCGCCGGATGTGAGCCGGTTGGGCTTAGCTCTGGCGCTCGAGCACGGCCGCGAAGAAGCCGTCGGTCGCATGGCGATGCGGCCACAGCGACAGGTAGTCGCCCATTTCGAGTTCGATGCGCTGCTCGGCGAGCACGTCGCGCACCGGCACCAGCGCGAACTCGGGGTGGTCGGCGAGGAACTGCTGCACGACCGCCTCGTTTTCCGCTTCGAGGATCGAGCAGGTCGCGTAGACGAGGCGCCCGCCCTTCTTCACCAGACGCGCGGCGCTGGCCAGAATCGACGCCTGCTTCGGCGCCAGTTCGGCGACCGACTCCGGCGACTGGCGCCACTTCAGGTCCGGATTGCGACGCAGCGTGCCGAGCCCGCTGCAAGGCGCATCGACCAGCACGCGGTCGATCTTGCCGGCCAGACGCTTGATCTTCGCGTCGTGCTCGCTGTCGATCAGCACCGGATTCACGTTCGACAAACCGCTGCGCGCCAGACGCGGCTTCAGCTTGGCGAGGCGTCGCTCGGAGATGTCGAACGCGTACAGACGGCCGGTCGAGCGCATCGCCGCGCCGAGCGCCAGCGTCTTGCCGCCCGCGCCCGCGCAGAAGTCGACGATCATCTCGCCGCGTCGCGGTGCGACCAGCGAGCACAGCAGCTGGCTGCCTTCATCCTGCACTTCGAGCCAGCCCTGCTGGAACGCGTCGAGTTTGGTGAGCGGCGGCTTGCCGACCACCCGCACGCCGAACGGCGCGAACGGCGTCGCGCCGGCCTCGATGCCGGCCTTCTGCAATGCGCCGAGCACGTCGTCGCGGGTCGCCTTGATCGGGTTCGCGCGCAGATCGAGCGGCGCCGGATAGTTCAACGCGGCGGCCAGCTGCGCGAGTTCGGCCGGCTCGATGCGGGTGCTGAGCGCGTCGCTGATCCAGCCCGGGAGGTTCAGGCGAATCCGCAGCGGCAGGCTTTCCGGGTCGATCTTCGCGACGTGTTCGAGCCAGGTCGCCTCGGCCTCGCTGACAAACGGCTTCAGCGCGTTGCGCCCGACCGTCTGCATCAAGCCCAGCAACGCCATCCGGCGCGCCGGGTTGCCCGAGCCGCTTTCGGCCAGATGCGCGAACTCCATGCGCCGGCGCAGCACCGCGAACACCGCCTCCGCGATCACGCCGCGCTCGCTGTGGCCGAGCTTCGGATGCGCGCGGAAGAACCGGCTGGTGGTGGCGTCAGCCGGGCCGTTGAGCCGCAGCACTTCGGCCAGCAGCGTTTCAGTTTGTCCAATCAAAAAACCATGCAATCTCATGCGCCCTCTCCGGCGGTGTGACCGGCAAAGAGCCATTGCGGCTCCGACGGCGTTAGCGTGACGCGCAGGCCGTCCAGAGCGAGACGCCCTTCGACGAACCAGCGCACCGCGCGTGGATAAATAATGTGTTCGGTTGCCAGCACGCGTTCGGCGAGCGTGGCGGGGGTGTCGCCGGCGACGACGGGCACCGCCGACTGCGCGACGATCGGCCCGTGATCGAGCTGCGACGTAACAAAATGCACCGACGCGCCGTGCAGCCGCACGCCGGCGTCGAGCGCCTGCTGGTGAGTCTTGAGGCCCGGAAAGCTCGGCAGCAGCGACGGATGCACGTTCAGCATGCGGCCGGCGTAATGGTCGACGAAGCGCGCGGTCAGCACCCGCATGAAGCCGGCGAGCACCACGAGGTCCGGTGCGAACGCGTCGATCCGCTCGGCCAGCACCGCGTCGAAGCTATCGCGATCCGGAAACTCGCGATGGTCGACCACGGCGGTCGCGATGCCGTGCGATGCCGCGAAAGCGAGCCCCGCGGCATCGGGACGGTTGGCAATCACGGCGGCGATTTGCGCCGGCCAGCCCTCGCTCGCGCAGGCGCGCACGATGGCTTCCATGTTGCTGCCCCGTCCGGAAATCAGGATGACGAGTTTTTTCATGCGCGGATTTTATCATTCGGCCGTCGCGATCCAGCGACCACGCAGCCCTGCGTTGCGCCAAGCGTTTATAATCGATTGTTTTGCGGCACTCCGGCCGCTACTGCAACCCAACCGCCGCAACCGCTGCAACCCGCTATCGTGAGAGTCTTCCGCGGTCTTCCCAATGCCGAGAGCCGCGCGCCCTGCGCGCTGACCATCGGCAACTTCGACGGTGTCCACCGCGGCCACCAGGCGCTGCTCGCCCACGTGCGCGCGGCCGCCGATGCGCGCGGCCTGCCGGTCTGCGTGATGACCTTCGAGCCGCACCCGCGCGAGTTCTTCAACCCGGCCAGCGCGCCGCCGCGCATCGCGATGCTGCGCGACAAGCTCGAGGCGCTGCGCACCAACGGGGTCGACCGGGTCGTCGTCGAGCACTTCAATCACACCTTCGCGAGCCAGTCGCCGGATTCGTTCGTCGAGCGGATCATCGTCAACGGGCTGCATGCGCGCTGGGTCATGATCGGCGACGACTTCCGCTACGGCGCGAAGCGCGCCGGCGATTTCGCGTCGCTGCAGAAGGCCGGCGAGCAGTACGGCTTCGAAGTCGAGCAGATGGCCACGGTCGCCGACCCGTCGGGCGCGCGCATTTCCAGCTCGGGCGTGCGCGCGGCGCTGATCGCCGGCGACCTCGACGCGGCGCGCAGCGCGCTCGGCCGCGACTACCTGATCAGCGGCCACGTCACGCACGGCATGAAGCTCGGCCGCGACCTCGGCTTCCCCACGCTGAATCTGCCGATCGCGCACAAGCGCCCGGCGCTCGCCGGCATCTTCGTCGTGCAGGTGCACGGCATCGCCGATCACCCGCTGCCGGGCGTCGCGAGCCTCGGCCTGCGCCCCACCGTCGACGATTCCGGTCGCGTGCTGCTCGAAGTGCATCTGCTCGACTGGCACGGCGACGCGTATGGCAAACTCGTGCGCGTCGAATTTCTGAAGAAGCTGCGCGACGAGGAAAAGTTCGCCGACCTCGAAACGCTGACCGCCGCGATCGCCCGCGACGTCGCCAATGCCCGTGCATGGTTCGCGGCCGTCGGCGCCGGCACGCCGGGCAGCCGCTCCACCGGTTTCGCCACCTCGGCCACCGACCGAATTAGATAGCCGCCGCGATTCGGGCCGGCGCACAGCGCTCGCACGAATCGCCGCCACGCGCATCGAAGGGCGTCCGGGCTTCACGCGAGCCGCCCGCCGGGCGCGTCCCACGCCACGGCTCAGCGCAACCCGCGCGCCGCTACGCATTCCAACGCATTCACCGCCACCCACACCATGAGCAACAAGAAAGCCGATTCGAAACCGCAGTCCCGCTACCCGGTCAACCTGCTCGACACGCCGTTTCCGATGCGTGGCGACCTGCCCAAGCGCGAGCCGCAATGGGTCAAGGAATGGCAGGAACGCAAGGTCTACGACACGATCCGCGCGGCTTCGAAGGGCCGCAAGAAGTTCATCCTGCACGACGGCCCGCCGTATGCGAACGGCGACATCCACCTCGGCCACGCGGTGAACAAGATCCTCAAGGACATGATCGTCAAGGCGCGCAACCTCGCGGGCTTCGACGCGGTCTACGTGCCGGGCTGGGACTGCCACGGCATGCCGATCGAGATCCAGATCGAAAAGCAGTTCGGCAAGTCGCTGCCGGCGGCCGAAGTGATGCAGAAGGCGCGCGCGTACGCGACCGAGCAGATCGAAAAGCAGAAGGTCGGCTTCCGCCGTCTGGGCGTGCTCGGCGACTGGGACAACCCATACAAGACGATGAACTTCGCGAATGAAGCCGGCGAAATCCGCGCGCTCGCGAAGATCATGGAAAAGGGCTACGTGTTCCGCGGCCTGAAGCCGGTCAACTGGTGTTTCGACTGCGGCTCGGCGCTGGCCGAGGCGGAAGTCGAGTACAAGGACAAGACCGATCCGACTATCGACGTGCTGTTCAGCTTCGCCGAGCCGGAAAAGACCGCGCAGGCGTTCGGCCTCGCCGCGCTGCCGCGCAATGAAGGCGGCATCGTGATCTGGACCACCACGCCGTGGACCATCCCGGCCAACCAGGCGCTGAACCTGCACCCGGAAATCGTCTACGCGCTGGTCGACACGCCCCGCGGGCTGCTGATCCTCGCCGAGGAACGCGTCGAAGCGTGCCTGAAGCTGTACGGCCTCGAAGGCAAGGTCGTCGCGACCACGCCGGGCGAAAAGCTCGTGAACCTGCGCTTCAACCACCCGCTCGCGTCCGCGCATCCGGCTTACAAGCGCACCGCGCCGGTCTATCTCGGCGACTACGTGACCACCGAAACCGGTACCGGCGTCGTGCACTCGTCGCCCGCGTACGGTGTCGAAGACTTCGTGTCGTGCAAGGCGCATGGCATGGCGGACTCGGACATCATCAGCCCGGTGATGGGCGACGGCCGTTATATCGAATCGCTCGCGCTGTTCGGCGGCCTGTCGATCTGGGCGGCCAATCCGCAGATCGTCGAAGCGCTGCAAGGCGCCGGCTCGCTGCTGCGCACCGAAAAGTACTCGCACAGCTACATGCACTGCTGGCGCCACAAGACGCCGATCATCTATCGCGCGACCTCGCAGTGGTTCGCCGGCATGGACGTGAAGCCGAACGACACTGACAAGACGCTGCGCGAAACCGCGCTCGAAGGGATCGAGAACACCGCGTTCTATCCGTCGTGGGGCAAGCAGCGCCTGTTCAGCATGATCGCCAACCGGCCGGACTGGACGCTGTCGCGTCAGCGCCAGTGGGGCGTGCCGATGGCGTTCTTCGTGCACAAGGAAACCGGCGAACTGCATCCGCGCACGCCCGAATTGCTCGAGCAGGTCGCGCAGCGCGTCGAGAAGGCCGGCATCGAGGCATGGCAGACGCTCGACCCGCGCGAGCTGATCGGCGACGACGCGAACCTGTACGAAAAGAACCGCGACACGCTCGACGTCTGGTTCGACTCGGGCACCACGCACTGGCACGTGCTGCGCGGCTCGCACAAGGACGAGCTGCAATTCCCGGCCGACCTGTATCTGGAAGGCTCGGACCAGCATCGCGGCTGGTTCCACTCGTCGCTCCTGACCGCATCGATGCTCGACGGCCGTCCGCCGTACAACGCGCTGCTCACGCACGGCTTCACCGTCGACGGCGAAGGCCGCAAGATGAGCAAGTCGCTCGGCAACGGGATCGATCCGCATGAAGTGGCGAACCGTCTGGGCGCGGAAATCATCCGCCTGTGGATCGCGTCGACCGACTACTCGGGCGAACTGGCGATCTCCGAGGAAATTCTCAAGCGCGTGACGGAAGCCTATCGGCGGATCCGCAACACGCTGCGCTTCCTGCTCGCGAACCTGTCGGACTTCGACTTCGCAAAGCACGCGCAGCCGGTCGAAAACTGGCTCGAAATCGATCGCTACGCGGTCGCGCTGACCGCGAACCTGCAGAACGACATCCTCGCGCACTACGAGAAGTATGAATTCCACCCGGTCGTCGCGAAGCTGCAGACGTTCTGCTCGGAAGACCTCGGCGGCTTCTATCTCGACGTGCTGAAGGACCGCCTGTACACGACCGCGGCCGACTCGGTCGCGCGCCGCTCGGCGCAGACCGCGCTGTATCACGTCGCGCACGGCCTGCTGCGTCTGATGGCGCCGTTCCTGTCGTTCACCGCGGAAGAAGCGTGGAAGGTGTTCCAGCCGAACAGCGAAACGATCTTCACCGAGACCTATCATGCGTATCCGGCGGTGCCGGAAGCGGGCGCGCTGCTCGACAAGTGGACGCTGCTGCGCGCGGCGCGCAGCGACGTGACCAAGGCGCTGGAAGAGGCACGCGTTGCGAACCTGATCGGCTCGTCGCTGCAGGCGGAAGTCGAAATCCGCGCGAGCGGCGCGCGTTACGACGCGCTCACGAGCCTCGCCGACGACCTGAAGTTCGTGCTGATCACGTCGGCGGCCAGCGTCGTCAAGGTGGACAGCGAAGCGGATGAAGGCGTCGAAGTGATCGCGTCGAAGTACCTGAAGTGCGAGCGCTGCTGGCACTACCGTGCGGACGTCGGCGCGAACGCCGAACATCCGTCGCTGTGCGGCCGCTGCTTCAGCAATCTGTTCGGCAATGGCGAAACGAGGAGCGCGGCATAATGGCAGGCAGCAGCATGTCGAAAACATCGGTTCGAAGCACTTCGCTGGCACCCTGGCTCGGCATCGCGCTGATCGTCATCCTGTTCGATCAGCTGACGAAGATCGCGGTGCGCAAGGTGTTCGAATACGGGGTGCCGCATGAGGTCACGTCGTTCTTCAACCTGATCCTCGTGTACAACCGCGGCGCCGCGTTCAGCTTCCTCGCGATGGCGGGCGGCTGGCAGCGCTGGGCATTCACCGCGCTCGGCGTGGTCGCCGCGCTGGTGATCTGCTACCTGCTCAAGCGCCACAGCGGACAGAAGATGTTCTGCACGGCGCTCGCGCTGATTCTCGGCGGCGCGCTCGGCAATGTGATCGACCGGCTGATGTACGGCCACGTGATCGACTTCCTCGATTTCCACGTGGGCGGCTGGCACTGGCCGGCGTTCAATCTCGCCGACAGCGCGATCACGGTCGGCGCGTTCCTGCTCGTGCTCGACGAGTTGCGGCGCGTCCGCGGCTCACGCTGACGTCGCCCGCGGGCGCGGCCGCCACGGCCCTGCCCGCGTCCGTTTAAAGGCGCGGCGGCAACGGCGGGCAACGTCTCGCGCCGCCGCGCGATCACGCTTTGTCGGAGGCTTTCGTTGGCAACCGCAGAACTCGCAGGCAAACACCTCGTCCTCGGCATGACGGGCGGCATCGCCTGCTACAAGATCGCCGAACTCACGCGCCTGCTGACCAAGGCAGGCGCAACCGTGCAGGTCGTGATGACCGAAGCGGCCACCCAGTTCATCACCCCCGTCACGATGCAGGCGCTGTCCGGCCGGCCGGTCTACACGAGCCAGTGGGACGGGCGCGTGCCGAACAACATGGCGCATATCGATCTGTCGCGCGAAGCGGATGCGATCGTGATCGCGCCCGCCTCCACCGACTTCCTCGCCAAGCTCGCGCACGGAATGGCCGACGATCTGCTGTCGACCCTATGCATCGCGCGCGACTGCCCGCTGCTGGTGGTGCCGGCGATGAACCGGCAGATGTGGCAGAACCCGGCCACCCAACGCAACGTCGCGCAGCTACGCGCGGACGGCATCGAAGTGCTCGGCCCCGATTCGGGTCCGCAGGCGTGCGGCGAAGTCGGCGACGGGCGCATGCTCGAAGCGGCCGCCAGCTACGAGGCGATCGCGTCGTTCTTCGCGCCCAAGATCCTCGCCGGCCGGCGCCTGCTGCTGACCGCCGGCCCGACCTTCGAACCGCTCGACCCGGTGCGCGGCATCACCAACCGCTCGAGCGGCAAGATGGGCTTCGCGCTCGCGCGCGCCGCGCAGCAGGCCGGTGCCGACGTGCATCTGGTGGCCGGTCCGGTCGCGCTCGACACACCATGGGGCGTGTTCCGCGAAGACGTGCAGACCGCGCAGCAGATGCATGACGCGGTGATGCACGCGGTCGCCGACGCGGACATCTTCATCGGCGTCGCGGCGGTGGCCGACTGGCGCGTCGATCACGTCAGCGAGCAGAAGATCAAGAAAAGCGCCGAGCGCGTGTTGCCGAGCTTTTCGTTCGTCGAGAATCCGGACATCCTCGCCGCGGTCGCGAAGCTGCCGAAGCCGCCGTTCACGGTCGGCTTCGCGGCGGAGAGCGACAATCTCGACGTCCACGGCGAAGAAAAACGCGCGCGCAAGAACGTGCCGCTGCTGATCGGCAATCTGGGTCCGCAGACGTTCGGACTCGACGACAACGAAGTGATCCTGTTCGAAGCAGGCAAAGCAACGAAGCTGCCGCGCGCCGACAAGCAGACGCTCGCGCGCGCGCTGATCACGGAAATCGCAAAGCGCCTGCCGCCCGTCGCCGGGCCGGTTCTTTGAGCGCGTAAGCGGGCGCGACGGCGGCGATCCTTGCCGCCTCACCGCCCCGCTCTCTCGCCAGAGCGCCTGAATCATCTGGAGCACTACTGTCATGACGCTACTTTCCGTGCTCGATCAAACGCCGGTGATCGCCGGCCATTCGGTGGCGGACGCGATCGCCGCGACCGTCGAACTCGCGCAGCTCGCCGACGACCTCGGCTACACACGCTACTGGTGCGCCGAGCATCACGGCCTGCGCGGCCTGTCGAACCCGTGCCCCGAAGTGATGCTGGCGCGGCTCGGCAGCGTGACCAAACGTATTCGCCTCGGCTCGGGCGGCGTAATGCTGCCGTACTACAGCCCGTTCAAGGTCGCCGAACAGTTCATGATGCTCGAGGCGCTGTTCCCGAACCGCGTCGATCTCGGCGTCGGCCGCGCGCCCGGCGGCGATATGCGCACCGCGCAAGCGGTCGCGGCCGGCACCTACAATCGCGGCGAGATTTTCCCGCAGCAGGTCACCGAGCTGCTCGGCCTGCTGCACGGCAAGTTGTCCGATGATCATCTCGCGCAAGGCGTGCTGCTGCAGCCGCAAATCGATACGCGTCCGCAACTGTGGATGCTCGGCTCCAGCGAATTCGGCGGCCTGCTGGCCGCGCAGCTCGGCATCCGCTTCGCGTTCGCGCACTTCATCAACGCGCATTTCGGCAAACCAGTCGCGCTCGCCTATCGCGAGCGTTTCCAGGCCGGCCCGGAAGCGGCGCAGCCGTATCTCGCGGCGGCGGTATTCGTGATCTGCGCGGACACCGAGCAGGAAGCGGCCGACCTCGAAAAGGCCGTCGATCTGCGTCGCGTGCAGATGGCATACGGCCTGAACGAACCGATTCCGTCGATCGAGCAAGGCATCGCGCAAGAATATGGCGAACGCGAGCAGCTGGTGATCGACCGGGAAAAACCGCGCAGCATCGTCGGCACGCCCGAGCAGGTCACCGAACGGCTGAAGGACTTGCAGGAGCAGTTCCAGGCCGACGAGCTGATGGTGCTGACCGTGGCCGGCAGCTATCGCGCGCGGCTGCGCTCCTATGAACTTCTCGCCGAGGCTTTCCAGCTCGGCTCGAACTAATGCCCAACCCACCCCCCTTTCGAACCTGAATGAAACTCGACCTGAAGATTCTCGATGAGCGCATGCGCGAACAGCTCCCCGCCTACGCGACGACCGGCAGCGCCGGCCTCGATCTGCGCGCGTGCCTCGACGAACCGCTGACGCTCGCGCCCGGCGAAACCGCGCTGGTGCCGACCGGCCTCGCGATCCACGTCGGCGATCCGGGTTATGCGGCGCTGATCCTGCCGCGCTCGGGTCTTGGCCACAAGCACGGGATCGTGCTCGGCAATCTGGTCGGTCTGATCGACTCCGACTATCAAGGTCAACTGATGATCTCGACGTGGAACCGCGGCCAGACCACGTTCGTGCTGAATCCGATGGAGCGTCTCGCGCAGCTGGTGATCGTGCCGGTCGTGCAGGCCGAATTCAATATCGTCGACGACTTCGCTGAAAGCGAGCGCGGCGCGGGCGGCTTCGGCAGCACCGGCAAGCATTGATCGAGCGGGGCTGAGCCCACGGAAATCGACGCACAAAAAAAGAACGGCGCGGGATAAAACCCGCGCCGTTCTGCTTTCTGGTGACCCGGCTTTCTACGAAAGCCGGTCCCGCGTATTACTCCACTTCCACCGCTTCCGGATTCGGATTGCGCGGCGCCGGATGCTCGTCGAAGGTCAGCTGCACCTTGTCTTCCGCATCGACGTCGACCGTCACGCGGCCGCCGTTCATCAGCTTGCCGAACAGCAACTCGTCGGCCAGCGCACGACGGATCGTGTCCTGGATCAGACGCTGCATCGGCCGCGCGCCCATCAGCGGGTCGAAACCGTGCTTGGCCAGATGCTTGCGCAGCGTGTCGGTGAAGAGCGCGTCGACCTTCTTCTCGTGCAGCTGATCTTCCAGCTGCATCAGGAACTTGTCGACCACGCGCATGATGATTTCTTCATCGAGCGAACGGAAGCTGATCGTTGCGTCCAGACGGTTACGGAACTCCGGCGTGAACATGCGCTTGATGTCGACCATCTCGTCGCCCGACTCGCGGCGGTTCGTGAAGCCGATCACCGACTTGCCCATCGCCTCGGCGCCCGCGTTCGTCGTCATGATGATGATGACGTTGCGGAAATCCGCCTTGCGGCCGTTGTTGTCCGTCAGCGTGCCGTGGTCCATCACCTGCAGCAGCACGTTGAAGATGTCCGGGTGCGCCTTCTCGATTTCGTCGAGCAGCAGCACGCAGTGCGGCTTCTTCGTGATCGCCTCGGTCAGCAGGCCGCCCTGGTCGAAACCGACGTAGCCCGGCGGCGCGCCGATCAGCCGGCTCACCGCGTGACGCTCCATGTATTCCGACATGTCGAAGCGGATCAGCTCGATGCCGAGCGTGAACGCGAGCTGCTTCGCGACTTCGGTCTTGCCGACGCCGGTCGGGCCCGAGAACAGGAACGCGCCGATCGGCTTGTCGAGCTTGCCGAGACCCGCGCGCGCCATCTTGATCGCGGCCGACAGTGCGTCGATCGCCGGATCCTGGCCGAACACGACGCTCTTCAGATCGCGGTCGAGCGTCTGCAGCTTGCTGCGATCGTCCTGCGACACGCTTTGCGCCGGCACCCGCGCGATCTTCGAGATGATTTCCTCGATCTCGTTCTTGCCGATCGTCTTCTTCTGCTTCGACTTCGGCAGAATGCGTTGCGCCGCGCCCGCTTCGTCGATCACGTCGATCGCCTTGTCCGGCAGATGACGATCCGTGATGAAGCGTGCCGACAACTCAGCCGCCGCCGACAGCGCACCCGACGAATACTTGACGCCGTGATGCTCTTCGAAACGCGACTTCAGCCCGCGCAGGATCGCCACCGTCTGCTCGACGGTCGGCTCGGTCACATCCACCTTCTGGAAGCGCCGCGATAGCGCCGCATCTTTCTCGAAGATGCCGCGATATTCGGTGAAGGTGGTCGCGCCGATGCACTTGAGCGTGCCCGACGAGAGCGCCGGCTTCAGCAGATTCGATGCATCCAGCGTGCCGCCCGACGCGGCGCCTGCGCCGATCAGCGTATGGATTTCGTCGATGAACAGGATCGCGTGCGGACGCTCCTTCAGCTCCTTCAAAACCGTCTTCAGACGCTGTTCGAAGTCGCCGCGATACTTGGTGCCGGCGAGCAGCGCGCCCATGTCGAGCGAATAGACCTGTGCGTCCGCAAGGATGTCCGGCACTTCGCCGCGCGTAATGCGCCACGCGAGCCCTTCGGCGATCGCGGTCTTGCCGACCCCGGCCTCGCCGACCAGCAGCGGATTGTTCTTGCGCCGGCGGCACAGCACCTGCACCACGCGCTCGACTTCCGACTCGCGCCCGATCAGCGGATCGATGCGGCCGTCCTTCGCCATCTGGTTCAGGTTCTGCGTGAACTGGGCGAGCGGCGTTTCCTTCTGCGCGGCGGCTTCGTCGGACTCGGCATTCGCATCGCTTGCCTTCGCGGCATCCGAGCTGCTCGTCTTGGCGATGCCGTGCGAGATGAAATTGACCACGTCCAGGCGCGTGACGCCCTGCTGCTGCAGGTAGTACACCGCGTGCGAGTCCTTCTCGCCGAAGATCGCGACCAGCACGTTCGCGCCGGTCACTTCCTTCTTGCCGTTCGAGGTGGACTGCACATGCATGATCGCACGCTGGATCACACGCTGGAAACCGAGCGTGGGCTGCGTGTCGACGTCGTCCGTGCCCGGCACGGTCGGCGTGTTGTCATGAATGAAGTTGCGCAGGTTCTGGCGCAGATCCTCGATATTGGCCGCGCATGCACGCAACACTTCCGCCGCCGTCGGGTTGTCCAACAACGCAAGCAAAAGATGTTCGACCGTTATGAACTCGTGCCTTGCCTGGCGTGCTTCCATGAACGCCATGTGCAGGCTGACTTCCAGTTCCTGGGCAATCATGCTTCCTCCATCACACACTGCAGCGGATGCCCGGCCTGCCGTGCGTGGGTAACGACTTGCTCGACTTTGGTCGACGCGATGTCCCGCGTATAGACCCCACAAACTCCCCTACCCTCGCGATGCACCTTCAACATAACCTGCGTTGCGGTTTCACGATCCTTATTGAAATATTCCTGCACGATCATCACGACGAATTCCATCGGCGTGAAGTCGTCATTCAGCAGCACCACCTTGTACATGGAGGGCGGCTTGAGCTTCTGCTCCTGCCGCTCCAGTACGGTGCCGTCCTGCTTGTCCGGGATAATCGCCATACACCCATTCTAAACAACTAGGACAGGCCCGCAATCCTGTCAAAACCCGGCCGCCTGGCCGGTGAACCCGTTCGCTGCCGCCCCGCCGTCACGATGTTGTCATGATCGCCGTGGCAGGCTCGCGTTCGACGGGCCGATTGCGGTGCCGGCCCCTATCCTGTCCTGCTGCGCGCTACGTGCTGCAGCGCGGTCGGATCGAGTATCGCACAACCTGCCGGAGCTGGCTGGCAGCGCTCGCGGCGGTGGGCGCCGCCGCCTCGGGCACTGTCAGCAGGTGAGACGATTATGCGACTTTTCAAGGCCTGCCGCTTGCGCAACCGCACATAACGGAAGCGGTAAAAACCCTGGAAAAGCAGCGTGTTTGCAACGCGACAACGGCGTCTCAAAATTTCCTTGACACTCGAATAAAGAGCCTCAACAATCAAGCTGGCACTTTTTTCACCAAGCAATAATTTCGAAAAAATGCCGATGGTGAGCTTGTGAGGAGGAAGCGACTACCTTGTGTAGTCGTGGCTTTTCGAGGGCTCGTGGTAGTGACATGAGTTACAGGGGAAGTTGGAAATGGCAACTGGTACGGTCAAATGGTTTAACGACGCCAAAGGTTTCGGATTCATCACGCCTGACGAAGGCGGTGAGGATCTGTTTGCGCACTTCTCGGCAATCCAGATGAATGGGTTCAAGACCCTGAAGGAAGGCCAGAAGGTGACTTTCGAGGTCGTGCAAGGCCCGAAAGGCAAACAGGCATCGAACATTCAGGCTCCGGTCTGAAGCGGCTTCGTTCTTAGGCGGGTTGTTATCCGTCTTTGGAAAACCCGGCTTTATGCCGGGTTTTCTTTTTTGCGGCCCGCTTTTTTACAATGCGGATTTTTGCGCTCGTAAATACGCGCCCGGATTACCGCTAAAAAATACCCCGGCCGCCTTCCAGCGCCGGGGTATTAATGTGCGCCGCATAATCGCAGCGCATCAATTACATATTCTCGATCATTACTTGCCCAAATGCTGAACACGATACTTGAGTCGCGCCTTCCATCAAACGGGCGAAATCGTAAGTCACGCGTTTTTGCAGAATCGATTTTTCCATCGAACTAATGATCAGGTCCGCCGCCTCGAACCAGCCGAGGTGGCGCAGCATCATTTCGGCCGAGAGGATTTCCGAACCCGGGTTCACGTAGTCCTTGCCCGCGTATTTCGGCGCGGTGCCGTGCGTCGCTTCGAACATCGCGACCGAATCCGACAGGTTCGCGCCCGGCGCGATGCCGATGCCGCCGACCTGCGCGGCCAGCGCGTCCGAGATGTAGTCGCCGTTCAGGTTCAGCGTCGCGATCACGTCGTATTCGGCCGGGCGCAGCAGGATCTGCTGCAGGAACGCGTCGGCGATCACGTCCTTGACGACGATGTCGCTGCCCGTCTTCGGATTCCTGACTTTCATCCACGGACCGCCGTCGATCAGCTCCGCGTTGAATTCCTTCTGCGCGAGCCCGTAGCCGAAGTCGCGGAATGCGCCTTCGGTGAACTTCATGATGTTGCCCTTGTGCACCAGCGTGACCGACCGGCGGTCGTTGTCGATCGCGTACTGGATCGCCTTGCGCACCAGCCGCTCGGTACCCTCGCGCGACACCGGCTTGACGCCGATGCCCGAGCTGTCCGGGAAGCGGATCTTCTTCACGCCCATCTCTTCGCGCAGGAACTGGATGATCTTCTTCGCCTGCTCGGAGCCGGCCGGCCATTCGATGCCCGCGTAGATGTCTTCCGAGTTCTCGCGGAAGATCACCATGTTGGTCTTTTCCGGCTCGCGCACCGGCGACGGCACGCCCTTGAAATACTGGACCGGCCGCAGGCACACATAGAGGTCGAGTTCCTGGCGCAGCGCGACGTTCAGCGAACGGATGCCGCCGCCGACCGGCGTGGTGAGCGGCCCCTTGATCGACACCACGTATTCCTTCACGACTTCCAGCGTCTCTTCCGGCAGCCACACGTCCGGACCGTACACGCGGGTCGCCTTCTCGCCCGCGAAGATTTCCATCCAGTGGATCTTCTTCTTGCCCGCGTAGGCTTTTTCGACCGCCGCATCGACGACCTTGATCATGACCGGCGTAATGTCCACACCGGTGCCGTCGCCCTCGATGTACGGGATGATCGGCTGGTCCGAAACATTGAGCGAGAAATCGGCGTTGACGGTGATCTTGTCGCCACCGGTCGGAACCTTGATGTGCTGATACGGCATGATCGACTCCAGTGAAAACTGTGCAAAAGCTGATGGAAGACTGCGCAAGCGATGCCTCTCGCCGCGCAATGCCGAACGCCCGCGAGCGGCCTGGCCGTTATTCTAGCCCACGCCCTGCGCGCGCCCCGGCGCCCCGCGGCTCGGGGTTTTCCAACAGGGACGAAGACCCGATCGTGCCGCGCTCGTCTATAAGATACAAGAATCGTCATCCCGATTTATGCATTATCATCGCGCCATCCATCAATGGACCGATATCGCGATATCGCGCGCGCGAAGCCGCCGTTTGCGTCACGACATCGTCACGACACAGTGCGTGACGATTCCGGCGGCGGCCGCCCGCGCAGCTTCATCACCGCGCGGCCGCCGCCGCGTGCGCGCCGTCCCTCTCTGTGCCGACTCTCTCCGCTATGCGCCTTCTCGCCCTGAACAAGCCGTTCGGCACCATCTGTCAATTCTCGCCGCACGAGACGCGCGCGTCGCTCGCCGACTGGGTCAAGGTGCCGGGCGTCTATCCGGCCGGCCGGCTCGATTCCGATAGCGAAGGCCTGCTGCTGCTCACCGACGACGGCGCGTTGCAGGCGCGTATCGCCGAGCCGCGTCACAAACTCGTCAAACGCTATTGGGCACAAGTCGAAGGCGCGGTCGACGACGCCGCGTTGCAGAAACTCGCCCGCGGTGTCGACCTCGGCGATTACGTGACGCGTCCGTGTCGCGCGACTTACGTCGAGCCTTCAGAAGCGCTATGGACTCGCACGCCGCCGATCCGTTTTCGCGCCGCGATTCCAACCACGTGGATCGAGTTGTCGATCACCGAAGGCAAGAACCGTCAGGTGCGCCGCATGACAGCGGCAGTTGGTTTTCCGACGCTGCGTCTGGTGCGCGTCGGCATCGGTGCGCTTGACATTTTTTCACTTGGCTTGCAGCCCGGCGAGAGCATCGAGTTGCGCGCGAACGCACCGTGGGACGGTGTCAAGTGAAGATACGAGAAGTTGCAAATATGCGGTACGTCCCCGCTCAAAATGCATTTCACGCGCTGTGACGAGTGCGCCAGGCCGTTGTATTCACACGCATTTTCGCGCGCCAGAAATTTCTGAAAAATTCGCGTCAACCGCCTCGCAACCCCACGCGTTATTCGACGCAGATGCCACCGAAGCTATCCGGCATTCAGCATTAAAGACCTTTGCATAAGCCGCCGTACGCGGGGCGAATACGAAAGTCCGAACGCTAGCAGACGTGTCGAAAAAATTGTTCGATGCGGCTGTCAACCGAAAGGTGGATGGCACGTTTACCGACATGACTCTACATATGCCGGGTCATTTGGTTAATTAACTCAAGCTGAGGATTCACAAAATGAACAAACTGATCGCCGCTCTGGTCGCTGGCCTCTTCGCAACGGCAGCATTCGCACAAGCATCGGCACCGGAAGCAGCTTCGGCAGCTCCGGCAGCAGCAGCTTCGGCAGCGAAGAAGACCACCAAGCACCACGCTCACAAGAAGTCGCACAAGAAGGCAGCAGCTGCAGAAGCAGCTTCGGCAGCTTCGGAGTAAGTTGCTTGTAAAGACGCAGTCAAGAACAGCTTCACTGCCGTTCTTACGGCGTTGTAAGGCAGATCACCGCAAGGCGATCTGCCTTTTTGTTTTTGGCGCGCTCGCGTAACATGCGCGAGTCAATTTCAGCAAGGAGTCTTGCCGTGCGATTTTCCCTGCGCTCGTCGATGGCGCGTCTGGCCATTGCCGTTGCCCTGCCGCTCGCGGCGCTCTCGTTCGCCGCCACCACCGTCCCCGCTCACGCGCAGCAGATGCCGCCGGGCGCGAAGCAACCGGGCGAGTTCCCGCGCGTCAAGCTGACCGCCGGCATGTTCGTGATCGACGCGGCGGTCGCCGCCAACGACGCGGACCGCGAACAGGGCTTGATGTATCGCACCAGGCTAGCGCCGAACGAAGGCATGCTGTTCGTGTTCAACGAAAACGCCGGCCACTGCTTCTGGATGAAGAACACGCTGATCCCGCTGTCGATCGCGTTCATCCGCGCGGACGGCACGATCACCGACATCGCCGAGATGCAGGCCGAGACCACCAACAACCACTGCCCGACCCACAACGGCGTGTTCGCGCTGGAGATGAGCAAGGGCTGGTTCGCATCTAAAGGCATCAAGCCGGGCATGCAGATCCAGGGTCTGCCGCCGGTGCCGGGCGTGACGCAGTAATAAAACGCTTGCAGAGGCACGCGGCGCACCGCCGCTCCATCGCCTTGCCGCCGCACGCAATGCCGGCGCCCTCCCCCGAGGGCGCCGGTTTTTTTTCGTCCGCCGAGCCCCGCGCGGGCGGCCTCGCCGCCGGCTGGCAGGATTCATGCAAAAGACCAACCGAAGCGCTATCCTTGTAATCTCGAAAAAGCAGCACACCACTCCCCGGGCGGCCCACGCGGTCGCCCGGCATGCGTTTCAGGCGCGCCATTCCAAGGAGGTTCACGTGCCCCGCAAGACTCCCATCGAGCGCTACCGGAATATCGGCATCAGCGCTCACATCGATGCCGGCAAAACCACTACCACTGAACGCATCCTGTTCTACACCGGCGTGACCCACAAGATCGGTGAGGTTCACGACGGTGCGGCAACGATGGACTGGATGGAACAGGAGCAGGAGCGCGGCATCACGATCACGTCGGCGGCCACCACCGCGTTCTGGAAAGGGATGGCCGGCAATTATCCGGAGCACCGGATCAACATCATCGACACCCCCGGGCACGTCGACTTCACGATCGAAGTCGAGCGCTCGATGCGCGTGCTCGACGGCGCCTGCATGGTCTACGACTCGGTCGGCGGCGTGCAGCCGCAATCGGAAACCGTGTGGCGTCAGGCGAACAAGTACAAGGTGCCGCGCATCGCGTTCGTCAACAAGATGGACCGGGTCGGCGCGGACTTCTTCCGCGTGCAGCGGCAGATCGGCGATCGCCTGAAGGGCGTCGCGGTGCCGATCCAGATTCCGATCGGCGCGGAAGAGCACTTCCAGGGCGTGGTCGATCTCGTGAAGATGAAGGCGATCTTCTGGGACGACGCGAGCCAGGGGATCAAGTTCGAGTACCGCGATATTCCGGCCGAGCTCGCGGCGAGCGCGAAGGAATGGCACGACAAGATGGTCGAGGCCGCGGCCGAAGCGAACGAACAGCTGCTCGAAAAGTACCTCGGCGGCGAACAGTTGAGCGAAGAGGAAATCAAGCATGGCATCCGTGCGCGCACGGTCGCCAATGAAATCGTGCCGATGCTGTGCGGCAGCGCGTTCAAGAACAAGGGCGTGCAGGCGATGCTCGACGCGGTGATCGACTATCTGCCGTCGCCGGTCGACGTGCCCGCGATCACCGGTCACGACGAGCACGACAAGGAGATCGAGCGTCATCCGAACGACGACGATCCGTTCTCCGCGCTCGCGTTCAAGATCATGACCGACCCGTTCGTCGGCCAGTTGATCTTCTTCCGCGTGTACTCGGGCGTCGTCAATTCGGGCGACACCGTCTACAACGCGATCAAGGAAAAGAAGGAGCGCCTGGGCCGCATCCTGCAGATGCACGCGAACGAGCGCAAGGAAATCAAGGAGGTCTACGCGGGCGACATCGCCGCGGCCGTCGGCCTGAAGGAAGCGACCACGGGCGACACGCTCTGCGATCCTAACCATGTGATCATCCTCGAAAAGATGATCTTCCCGGACCCGGTGATCTCGCAGGCGGTCGAGCCGAAGACCAAGGCCGACCAGGAAAAGATGGGCATCGCGCTGAACCGTCTGGCGCAGGAAGACCCGTCGTTCCGCGTGCAGACCGACGAGGAATCCGGCCAGACGATCATCTCCGGGATGGGCGAGCTGCACCTGGAAATTCTGGTCGACCGGATGAAGCGCGAGTTCGGCGTCGAGGCGACCGTCGGCAAGCCGCAGGTCGCGTATCGCGAGACGGTGCGCAACAAGGTCGAGGACGTCGAAGGCAAGTTCGTCAAGCAGTCGGGCGGGCGCGGCCAGTACGGTCACGCGGTGATCACGCTGGAGCCGTCCGAGCAGGGCAAGGGCTACGAATTCGTCGATGCGATCAAGGGCGGCGTGATTCCGCGCGAATTCATCCCCGCGGTCGACAAGGGCATCACGGAAACGCTGAAGGCCGGCGTGCTGGCGGGCTATCCGGTGGTCGACGTGAAGGTGACGCTGACCTTCGGTTCGTACCACGACGTCGACTCGAACGAAAACGCGTTCCGCATGGCCGGCTCGATGGCGTTCAAGGAAGCGATGCGCAAGGCCAGGCCGGTGCTGCTCGAACCGATGATGGCGGTCGAGGTGGAAACGCCCGAGGACTTCATGGGTAACGTGATGGGCGACCTGTCGAGCCGTCGCGGGATGGTGCAGGGGATGGAAGACATCGCCGGCGGCGGCGGCAAGCTGGTGCGCGCCGAAGTGCCGCTCGCCGAGATGTTCGGCTATTCGACCTCGCTGCGCTCGGCCACCCAGGGCCGCGCGACCTACTCGATGGAGTTCAAGCACTACGCGGAAACGCCGAGCAACGTGGCCGAGGCGGTGATCAACGCGAAGCAGAAGTAAGCGCTGAAGAGCGGCAACTACGGGCGGTGGCGCAATGCAACGCAGCACGACCGCCCGTGCCAACCCAACGAAGCCCGTTCCTCGCGAACGGGCTTTTTTCATCGCGCGGCCAAAGCGCGCCGGCTGCCGTTGCCGGCCGCGCACCATCGGTTTTTTGAACGTGCCAGAATGCCGGACAGCATGGCGCCGGTCGTTATGCACGATGCACCGTCGATCGATCACCCGCGGTCAGGCACTCGAGCGCGGCACTCAAGCCGGACAGGAGACAACCATGAGCCAGGATCACGAACACCCGCACTACCGGGCCGAGCATCAGGCCGCCGAAGCCGCCGCGCAGATCGACTGGCGCGAGCACGGCGTGAAGGTCATCCGCGGCGACCAGCTCGACAGCAACACCGCGCAGACGCCGGGCATGAACCGCGCGGCCGCGATCAACGCGGCGCGGGTCGGCGCGCAGAAGATCTGGGCCGGCACCGTGACGATCCATCCGAATGCGAAGACCGGCGCGCATCATCACGGCGCGCTCGAAAGCGTGATCTACGTGGTGCGCGGTCACGCGCGGATGCGCTGGGGCGAGCACCTGGAATTCACCGCCGAGGCCGGCCCCGGCGACTTCATCTTCGTGCCGCCCTATGTGCCGCATCAGGAGATCAATGCGAGCACCGACGATCCGCTCGAATGCGTGCTGGTGCGCAGCGACAACGAAGCGGTCGTGGTCAATCTGAACATCGACGCGGTCGAGCAGCCCGAGACCGTCTACTGGGTCGATCCGATCCACAAGCATCCGCACGATCACTAACGCCTGCCCTCACTTCGCCTCGCGCCACATGACGCCCACCGCCTCGCTGCGCCCTCGCCTCGTCACCCTCTACGCGGTGCTGATCGCCGCCAATCTCGGCGCCTGGCTGTGGGCGCTGATCGCGTTTCGCCACTATCCGCTGCTGCTCGGCACCGCGCTGCTCGCGTACGGCTTCGGCCTGCGTCATGCGGTCGATGCCGACCACATCGCGGCGATCGACGCGGTCACCCGCAAGCTGATGCAGACCGGCAAGCGGCCGCTCGGCATCGGCCTCGCGTTTTCGCTCGGGCACTCGTCGATCGTGATCGCGGCGACGCTCGGCATCGTCTGGACCACCCATTCGCTGCATGCGCGTTTCGAGAACTTCAGGGAAGTCGGCGGCACGATCGGCACGCTGGTGTCGGCGAGCTTTCTGCTGGTGCTCGCGACCGTGAACCTGGTGATTCTGCGCGACGTCTGGCGCCGCTACCGGCACGCGCAACGCGATGGCGACACCGCCGCGCAAAACCTGGCCGCAGCCGATACGCTCGCGCCGGCCGGGCTGCTGTCGCGCGCGTTGCGGCCGCTGTTCCGGCTGGTCACGAAAAGCTGGCACATGTACCCGATCGGCGTGCTGTTCGGGCTCGGCTTCGACACCGCGACCGAGATCGGCCTGCTCGCGATCGCCGCGTCGCAGGCGAGCACCGGTCTGCCGCTCTACTCGATCCTCGTGTTCCCGGCGCTCTTCACCGCCGGCATGACGCTGGTCGATTCGACCGACAACGTGCTGATGGTCCACGCGTACGGCTGGGCGATGGACGACCCGAAGCGCAAGCTCTACTACAACGCGAGCATCACCTTCGTGTCGGCGCTGGTCGCGATCGTGATCGGCGGCATCGAGGCGCTCGGGCTGCTGTCGGATCATTTCGGCTTGAGCGGCGGCGCATGGGATGCGCTCGCGAGCCTGAACGAGCATCTCGGCTCGCTCGGCTATGCGATCGTCGCGGCGTTCATCGCGTGCTGGATCGGCTCGGTGCTGTTTCATCGCTGGCGGCGGCCGGTCGCGGTCGGGCGGTGACGCAGTGACGCCCTAGCGCGGCAGCGGGCGCGGCGGTAAATCTCACTGTTCACGCGCGGCTCGATCGGTAACGATGACGGTCGCGATAGCAGCGCTGCGGCCGGAATCGCGACCGCGCCAGGCGAAGCCACCCACGCACCGTTGTGACGACGACACACCGCGCTTCCTTTATCGGCCGATCGGCAAGCTTGCCGCGCCGCCGGCATGCCGCGGCCGCGAGCAATCGCTTACACTGAAACGGCTTTGCGCAGCGCTGCTGCTGTCGTAAGCGCGGCCGGCCGTCACCGGTTCGCCGCGTTCACTACAGCCCGCTGTCCCTCGCGCTGTCGCGTTGTCGTAAGCACGGCGCGACGCTCAAGAACCGGCAACAGAACGGACTGGACACGCCATCGATGAAAACGCCCGTGGACCGCTTTCCCGCCCCGCCCCGCGCACTCGACGCCACCCGCCGCACCGCCGACGCCCTCGGCAACCACGCCCTCGATGAATTCCTTGCCGGCCGCATCACGCGCCGCGAACTGCTGCGCCATGCGAGCGTAATCGGTTTATCGCTGGCGGGCGGCGGTTTGCTCGGCATCCCGCGCGCGCACGCCCAGGGTGCGGCGGCGCCCGGCAATCAGACGATCCGCGTCGCGCATCTGACGCCGGCCGGCGCGGTCGATCCGCTGACCGTGACCGACGCCGCGAGCCTCGCGCTGCTGAATCAGACCGGCGAATTCCTGATCGACGACGACGGCGAGAAGCTGATGCTCAAACCCGCGCTCGCGCTGTCGTGGAAGCCGAACGACAAGGGCGACGTGTGGACCTTCAAGCTGCGCGAGAACGTGAAGTTCCACGACGGCCAGAGCTTCGGCGCGAAAGACGTGGTCGCCACCTTCGACCGGCTCGCCGATCCGGCCAGCGGCTCGGCGGCGCTGTCGGTCCTCAAGGGCGTGCTGTCCAAAGGCGGCGCGAAGGTCGTCGACGAACACACGGTCGCGTTTCATCTCGACGCGCCGAACGGCAACTTCCCGTACTACGTTTCCTCCGACAATTACAACGCGGTGATCCTGCCCGCGAATTACGCGGGCAATTACGAAAAGAGCTTTCCCGGCACCGGCCCGTTCAGGTTCGAGAAGTATCAGCCGAAGGTCGGCGCGTCGTTCGTGCGCAATCCTGACTACTGGGGCGACAAGGCGCTGCCGCAGCGCGTGCAGTTCACCTTCTACGCGGACCAGCAGGCGCAACTGCTCGCGCTGCAAGGCCATCAGGCCGACGTGATGGGCACCTTCACCGTGCAGGGCGGCGCGGCCATCCTGAACAATCCGGACTACAAGGCGATCGGCGTGAAGTCGAGCGCGCACCGGCAGATTCACATGCGCAACGACAGTCCGCTGTTCAAGGACAAACGGGTGCGCGAGGCGCTCGCGCTGTCGCTCGATCGCGACGTGATCGTGCGCGGTCTGTTCAAGGGTCGCGCGCAGCTCGGCAACGACAGTCCGTTCGCGCCGGTGTTTCCGTCCTCCGATGCGGGGGTGCCGCAACGCAAGGTCGACCTCGCGAAGGCGAAGCAGCTACTCGCGCAGGCCGGCGTGCCGAACGGCTTCGACGTCACGCTGACCACCGAAAAATACATGGAGATTCCCGACCTCGCGGTGGTCGTGCAGAACGCCGCGAAGGCGATCGGCGTGCGCATCAATCTGAAGGTCGAAAGCCAGTCGCTGTATTACGGCGCGGGCACGCCGGGCAAGTCCGACTGGCTCGACTCGCCGCTCGGCATCACCGACTATGGCCATCGCGGCGTGCCGAACGTGTTCCTCAATGCGCCGCTGACCAGCAACGGTACGTGGAACGCCGCGCACTTCAAGAACCCTCAGTACGACCAACTGGTTGCGCAATTCGTCGCGGCGCTCGACCTCGCATCGCAGCGGAAGATCTCCGGCGAGATTCAGCGGCTGCTGCTCGACGAGACGCCGATCATCATTCCGTTCTTCTACGATCAGCTGATCGCGATGCGCAAGGGCGTGAACGGCGTGCGTTTCACCGCGCTCGCGCAGCTCTATTTCGATCGCGCGACGCTCAGTTGAGCGCGTAAGCCACGCGCAGCTTGCACGCGGACTGCACGCAGTTCGCTCGCACGTCGCCCTTCTTTCAAGAGGACTCACGATGTCGGCTCCGGCGCCCTCTCCCGTCTCCGCGACACCGCGCGCGTCCAGCGCGGCGCGCGGCAATGCGGGACGCGTCGCGCGCTTTCTGGCGACCCGCGTCGGGCTCGCGCTGATCACGCTGTGGCTGCTGTCGCTGATCGTGTTCGCGGGCGGCCAGCTGCTGCCCGGCGACATCGGCCGCGCGGTGCTCGGCCCGCTCGCCGACGCGCGCGCGGTCGCCGCGCTCAATCATCAGCTCGGCGCGGACCGGCCGTTGCTCACGCAATACGTCGACTGGATCACGCATTTTCTGCGCGGCGATATGGGGCTCTCGTATGCGTATCGCGAGCCGGTGCGGCCGTTCATCGCCGATGCGCTCGCTAATAGCGCGAAGCTCGGTCTGCTCGCGTTCATCGTGGTCGTGCCGCTCGGGATCGCGGGCGGCGTATGGTCGGCGATGCACGCGGGCCGCTGGCTCGATCGCACGATCAGCATCGGCGGACTCGCGGCGACCGTGGTGCCGGAGTTCGTGTCGTCGATCGTGCTGATCCTCGTGTTCGGCGTGTGGCTGCACTGGCTGCCGATCGAAGCGACCTACCCGCCCGATGCCGGCGTGCTCGAACAGCTTCGCCATCTGGTGTTGCCGGTGCTGCCGCTGGTGCTGGTGTTCTTCGGTTATATCGCGCGGATGGCGCGGGCCGGCACCGTCGAAGCGCTCGACGCCGACTACACCCGCACCGCGATTCTCAAAGGCCTGCCGCGTCGCGTGGTGATCTGGCGGCACGTGCTGCGCAACGCGCTGCTGCCGACCATCACGGTCGCCGCGACGCAGCTCGGCTACATGATCGGCGGCCTCGTGGTGGTCGAGACGCTGTTTCACTACCAGGGGATCGGCTCGCTGATCTACAACGCGGCCAAGGCGAAGGATTTCCCGATGCTCGAAGCCGGCGTGCTGACGGTCGGCGTGGTCTACACGCTCGCGAATCTGGCCGCCGATGCGCTGTACGTGCTGCTCAATCCGCGCTTGCGGGTGAGGAGCGCCGAATGAGCGCGACTGTGCCGCCGAACGCGCCGGGGTCGTCCGGGTCGCCGAGGTCGCCCACTCCGGCCGCGCCGCCCGCTGCAAGCGAGCCGCGCTATCCCCGCGCGCAGCAGTTGCTGCGCTCGCCGACCTTCGTCGTCGGTGCGCTGATCGTCGCGTGGTGGATCGTCTGCGCGATCGCCGGGCCGTGGTTCGTGCATCTCGATCCCTACGCGTCCGATCCGCTGAACTCGCTGACGCCGCCCGACCGCACGCACTGGTTCGGCACCGATCAGCTCGGCCGCGACGTGTTCTCGCGCGTGATCGTCGGCGCGCGCGACATCCTCACGATCGCGCCGCTCGCGACGCTGCTCGGCACCGTCGCCGGCACCGCGCTCGGTCTCCTGGTCGGCTACTTCGAAGGCTGGGTCGATCACGTGATCGGCCGCGTGATCGATGCGGTGCTCGCGCTGCCGCTGGTGATCGTCGCGCTGCTCGCGCTCGCCGCGGTCGGCGCGTCGAACCTGACGGTGATTCTCGTGATCGGCCTCACGTTCACGCCGATCACCGCGCGCACCGTGCGCGCCGCGGTGTTCAGCGAACGCCATCTCGACTACGTGGCCGCCGCGCAACTGCGCGGCGAACGCGCGCCGTACATCATGTTCGTCGAGATCCTGCCGAACGTGCTGCCGCCGATCGTCGTCGAGGCGACCGTGCGGCTCGGCTATGCGATCTTCGCGGTCGCGACGCTGTCGTTTCTCGGCTTCGGCATCCAGCCGCCGTCGGCCGACTGGGGGCTCGCGCTGTCCGAGTCGTACACGCTGATGGCGGGCGGCGCATGGTGGACCGTGGTGTTCGCGGCGGGCGCGATCGCGTCGCTGGTGGTCGGCGTCAATCTGATCGCCGACGGCGTGCAAGGAGTGCTCGACCGATGAACGGCGCGCCGCCCTCCTCGCCCTCCTCACCGTCCTCGTCCGCGTCGTTCGCCGCGTTCGATGTATCGAAGAGCGAGCGCACCGATGCGCTGACGATCGTCGGCCTGACGGTCACCTACCGGATTCGCGGACGCGATCGCGAGGTGTTGCAGGACGTGTCGCTGCGGGTGCGGCGCGGCGAGGCGTATGGACTCGTCGGCGAATCGGGCTGCGGCAAGTCGACCGTCGCGATGGCGACGCTGCGCTATCTGCCGCGCAACGGCAAGGTGAAGGCCGGCAAGATCCTGATCGCCGGCGACGACGTGCACAAGCTCGGCGCCGATGCATTGCGCGAGCTGCGCGCGAGCACGGTGTCGATGGTCTATCAGGATCCGGGCCGCGCGCTGAATCCGTCGCTGACGATCGCCCGTCAGGTCTCCGAAGCATTCGAAGCGGCCGGCGTCGCGCGCGACGAAGCGCTGCGGCGCACGCTCGAGATGCTCAAGCGGGTGCGCATCGCCGCGCCCGAACGCGTGATGGACAGCTATCCTCATCAATTGTCGGGCGGCATGCAGCAGCGCGTGGTGATCGCAATGGCGCTGGCATCGAACCCGGCGCTGCTGATTCTCGACGAACCGACCACCGGTCTCGATGCGACCGTCGAAGCCGAAGTGCTCGACCTCGTCGCGCAGCTGCGCGCGGAACTCGGCACCGCGGTGCTGTTCATCAGCCACAACCTCGCGGTGATCGGGCGGATGTGCGAGCGCGTCGGCGTGCTGTACGCGGGCAAGCTGGTCGAGGAAGGCGCGACCGAGGACGTGTTCACGCGGCCGCGCCATCCGTACACGGTCGGCCTGCTGCGCTGCCTGCCGAGCGCGGGACGCAGCAAGGACCGCGAGCCGCTCGATACGATCGCGGGCGGCCTGCCGCTGCCCGGCTCGGTCACGCAGGGCTGCATCTACGCGGAGCGTTGCCGTCTCGCCGACGAGCGCTGCCGCCGCGAAGCGCCGCCGCCGTATCGGCTCGGGGCCGCGCATGGCGATCAGATGGCGCGCTGCCATTATCACGAGCGCGCGATCGAGTTGCCGCGCGCGGCGGCGGTGGTGGCAGCGGCTTCGGCTTCGGAGCATTCGGCAGTACGAGATGCTCGTTCATCTACACCCACTGGCGCCGTACTGCGCGCGCGCAATCTGTCGAAGACCTTCCACGTGAGCGGCGCACCGTTGCGCGCGGTCGATGACGTGTCGCTCGAACTGGCGAGCGGCGAGACGCTCGGCCTCGTCGGCGAATCGGGCAGCGGCAAGACGACGCTCGCGCGGCTGCTGCTCGGCCTCGCGACGCCCGATGCCGGCAGCGTGCTCGAACTCGACGGCGCGCCGCTCGCCGCGCGTGTCACGCGCCGCAGCGGCGAGCAGTTGAAGTCGCTGCAGATCGTGTTCCAGAACCCGGACTCGGCGCTCAATCGCGCGCATTCGGTGAAGCGGCTGATCGGCCGCGCGCTCGCGCGCTTCACCGCGCTGCGCGGGGACGCGATCGAGCAGCGGCTCGCGACGCTGAGCGCCGACGTGCGCTTGCCGGAGCGCTATCTGGACGCGCGCTCACGGCAGTTGTCGGGCGGGCTCAAGCAGCGCGTCGCGATTGCCCGCGCGTTTGCCGGCGAGCCGCGCGTGGTGGTCTGCGACGAACCGACGTCGTCGCTCGATGTGTCGGTGCAGGCGGCGATCCTGAACCTGCTTGCCGAACTGCAACGCGAGCGCGGCGTCAGCTACATCTTCATCTCGCACGATCTGCACGTGGTGCGCTACGTGTCGGATCGCATCGCGGTGCTGTATCTCGGTCGGCTGCTCGAAATCGGCCCGGCCGCCGCGGTGTTCGACGGACCGCAGCATCCTTATACGGAGGCGTTGCTGTCGGCGGTGCCGACGCTGCATGGCGATGGCGTGCTCGACATGCGGCCCGATGCGCAGCGTGCGCGGATCCGGCTGTCCGGCGAGTTGCCGGGCGCGGGAGAAATGCCATCCGGTTGCGTGTTCCACACGCGCTGTCCGCGCAAGCTCGGCGCGATCTGCGAACAGCAGGATCCGCCGTTTGTCGATGCGGGCGATGCCGCTGGTGGGTCCACGCATCGGATTCGTTGCCATATTCCCGTGGCTACGCTGCGCGAGCTGCAAAGCGCTGCGCGCGAGCATGGCAACGGCAACGCCGGCAACGACGCCGATACGGCGAACGGGCTCGGCCGGAACGACTCGTCGCGTGATGGCGGTTAGCCGCGCATTGCTCGTCGTCCCGTTGCATCCTGTTCCAGCGATCCAACGCCCCATTCAATGGATTCCGCGCGAGGCCGGTTAGCAGCGCCTCAACTGGCTTCACGGCCCAGCTTCGCGGCCCATCCCGTTCCCGTCGATCCACCGCCCTCTTTAAACGAATCGCGCAAAGCGCCGGCTAGCCGGCATTAATGCGTTCGCGCCGCATCGCGTTTCCTTCTCTCCCACGCCGCCCTTAACGAATCCCGCGCCGAAACAGGCTTTGCGGGGCCGCGCGTTTCATCGCCGAAACGTTTTGCCGCGTTTTTACCGTGCACGCGTCGCACATCGCGCTCATGCCCGCGCCGCGTCAGGACTTTGCGCACCGTGGCATGGATATCGCTAATTTGCCCCGCATGGATTCGAAGCCAGCGCGCGTCTGCAACGCCGCGCCGGCCACACGACTCGCACCGCGACTCCCTCGCGCGCGACTCGTGTAGCCGCCACGGCAGCACCGCGCGCATCGCTTCGACGACAACGGACTCGGGGTGCGAAGACCCGCGCGCAGACAGGTCGACCGCCGTTGGAGCAGTTTGCGATGGCGGCAACGAGGTACCGTCGCTCGCTCGGGAGATGCGCGATGAAGACCAGAAAATTCAATCAGTACTACTGTGGGGTTCGACGCGATGCGGTAATCGTCGCGGTGCTAACGGCGCTCGCCAGCCAGCTCGGCTACGCGGCCTCGACGGACGTGATCCCGCAGTGGCGGGAGATCGCCGCCGCGAGCGCGCCGGCGCCCGCGGGGTCCGCGCCGCTGCTGCTCGCGCAGAACGACGGCGCGGCCACCGGCACGCAAGCCAACACGCCGACAGCCGCCGACGATGCAGCCGCCGTGTTCGCGCCGGCCGGGTGCGGCAGTCTGGGCCTGGGCGGCTGCGGACCGCATGGCGGCAGCGGCAATGGGGCTGCGGGGGGGTCGGCGAACGGCGGCGCGGCGGCGAGCAGGAATAGCGGCACCGGCGG
>NZ_MSDV01000024.1 GCF_001931485.1 Burkholderia sp. SRS-W-2-2016
GAGTGGTAGTTCAGTCGGTTAGAATACCGGCCTGTCACGCCGGGGGTCGCGGGTTCGAGTCCCGTCCACTCCGCCAGTATCCACGAAAGGCGAACTCCGGTTCGCCTTTTTTATTGCCCGCTGTTGTAAGATCGGGCGTTCTGTTTTTGGCACCCCTCACGCATGCTCGATTTCTTCCGCAATCACCAACGCCTGATGATGTTCATGCTCATCCTCGTCATTTTGCCGGGGTTGGGTTTTGTGGGTATTCAGGGCTTCCGCGGCTTCTTTGACGAAACTGCCAACGTCGCGAGTGTCAACGGTCACAAGATCACACGCGCGGAGTACGACGACGCGATGCGACAGCAGCTCGATCGCGCGCGTCAGATGCTCGGCGCGCAGTTCGACATGAAGACCTTCGATACGCCGGAGCGCCGTCGCCAGATGCTCGACGGCATGATCGAGCAGCGCGTGCTCGCCGACGAAACGCAGCGTCTGCATCTGACCGCGTCGGATGACGCCGTGCGCCGCACGCTGATGGCCGACCCGGTGATCTCGTCGTTGAAAAATCCCGACGGTTCGATCGATGTCGAGCGCTACAAGCAGTTGCTCGCCATGCAAGGCATGACGCCGGACCAGTACGACGAGCGCGTGCGCTACAGTCTGTCGATGCAGCAACTGCCCGCCGCGATCCAGGGCAGCGCGTTCACGTCGAAGACGCTCGCGCAACATCTGACCGAGCTCGCCGAACAGCAGCGTGAAGTGCAGGGCATCGCTTTCCATCCGCGCGATTACGCGGCGAAGATCCAGCCGACCGACGCGCAACTGCAAGCCTATTACGACGCGCATCGCAACGATTTCGCGACGCCGGCTACCGCGACGATCCAGTATCTGGTGATGTCGCCGGCCACGCTGGCCGCATCGGTTGCGCCGAGCGACGCCGATCTGAAGAAGTTCTACGAAGAGAACATCGCGCACTTCCGCACCGAAGGCCAGGTGCGCGCGAGCCACATCCTGATCGTCGCACCGAAGGACGCGAGCGCGGCCGACAAAGCGAAGGCGAAGCAGAAGGCCGAGGACCTGCTCGCGCAGATCAACGCACATCCGGACCAGTTCGCGCAGATCGCGCAGCAGAACTCGCAGGATCCGGGTTCGGCGCCGAAGGGCGGCGATCTCGGTTACTTCGGCCGCGGCATGATCGCGGGCGGCCAGGCATTCGACGATGCGGTGTTCGGGCTGAAGAAGGACGAAGTCAGCGGCATCGTGCAGACGGACTTCGGCTTTCACATCATCAAGGTCACTGACGTAAAGCCGCCGGTCACGACGCCGTTCGAGCAGGTGAAAGAGCAGATCGCGCGAGACCTGAAGACGCAGCTTGCCACCAAGGCATTCACCGAGGGCTCGGAAGGCTTCACGTCGCTGGTTTATGAAAAGGCGAAGAGCCTGCA
The DNA here is from genome assembly GCF_001931485.1 of Burkholderia sp. SRS-W-2-2016. Classification (GTDB taxonomy): domain Bacteria; phylum Pseudomonadota; class Gammaproteobacteria; order Burkholderiales; family Burkholderiaceae; genus Paraburkholderia. The sequence continues at coordinate 1,428 of NZ_MSDV01000024.1, forward strand.
GCCGGCCGCGGACAAGTTCAAGCTGCAGATCCAGACCGCGACGGTGACGCCGCAGCCGGATCCGAAGCTGCCGGCCGACAGCCCGCTGAACAATGCGAAGTTCCTCGCGGCCGTGTTCGCGAACGACTCGGTGACCGCGCGCAACAACACGCAAGCGATCGACGTCGGCAACAACACGCTGATCGCCGCTCGCGTCACCGACTTCAAGGCCGCAGCCGTGCCGGCATTCGACGCGGTCAAGGACGCGGTGCGTCAGCGCGTGATCGCCGCGCAGGCGAACGAAGCCGCGCGCAAGGATGGCGCCGCGAAGCTCGCCGAGTTCGAGAAGTCGAAGACGACCGCTGGTTTCTCGTCGCCGCTGAAGGTCTCGCGCAACGATGCGCAGGGCGTGCCGCCGGAAGCGCTGAGCGCAATCTACAAGGTCGATGCGCAAAAGTTGCCGGCCTATGTGGGCGTCGATCTCGGCGACGACGGTTACGCGATCTATCGTGTGAACCAGGTCGTGGCCGGCGCGCCGGTCGATGAGCACCGTCTTGCCGCCGCCCAGCAGCAGATCGCTCAGGTCGATGTACAGTCGCAAGCCGAGGCGTACGTGAAGGCGCTGCGTGAGCGCTCGAAGGTGAAGTTCTACGGCTCGGTCGACACCGCCGCGCAGACCGCGGACCAGTAAGTCGGACGAGTAAGCGGACGAGTAAGCGTTACTCGCCGTCAAAAAGAAAAGCCCCGCGATCGCGGGGCTTTTTTCATGCTGCGCCCAATATCGGCACGCTATTGCCGCTGCTGCGTCAGCCTCACAGACAACCGCTGATCGCGCCGGTCGCATCGCCGCCGGCGCCGCCGCTACCCGCGCGGAAGCCGACCCACGTGCCCTTGCCGGTGTACGACGGCCGTACCACCGCAGCCGCGCCGTTAGGCGGCTGCTGACCCGGCACGTAGACGTCCATCGCCTGATCGTTGGCGAGCGTGTTTTGCGAGACCACCTGTTGCTGCGACTTGTCCGCCCATTTCTGCGCGATGCAGCTGGCAACGGCGCGAGGCGCTTGCTGGCTTTGACCGACCGATTGAACGCCCGCGGGCGGTTGTGCGGCGCAAGCCGAGATGGCAACCGTCAAAGCGATGAGTGGTAAATATTTCACGTTATCTCCTCAGAAGTCGCTCAGGAATGAGCCGGGGGTGCGGGATTGCGAAGGCGTCGCTTCGGCTGTTGCGATCCGCGTCCCCCTAGTTCGGGAAACAAGTTGTTAGCAGGTTTTCAGTGCGGCGAACTTGTGCGAAGAAGTGGCTTCAGAGTGGGCCACACGTTGTTCAGTAGCACGGGCTGTGCCTGCTGGTTCGGATGAATCTGATCGGCCTGGAACATGTCCGGTTTATCCGCGATGCCGGCCAGCAGAAACGGCACGAGCGGCACCTTGAACTCCTTCGATAGTTGCCCGTACAGCCCGTGGAACTTTTGCGTGTAGTCCGGGCCGTAATTTGGCGGCACATACATGCCGACCAGTACGACCTTCGCGTGTCCCTGCTGCGCCTGTTCGATGATCGTGCGCAGGTTGTCCTCGGTGGTGGCGAGCGGCACGCCGCGCAACGCGTCGTTCGCGCCGAGCTCGATGACCACGATGCGCGGCTTCAAACGTTCCATCAACGCGGGCAGACGCGCGCGTCCGCCGCTCGTCGTATCGCCGCTGATGCTCGCATTGGCGACGCTATAATCGATGCGCTCCGCGGCGAGGCGCTGACGCATCAATGCGACCCAGCCCGTGTCGCGGGGCAGGCCGTATTCGGCGGAGATGCTGTCGCCGAGCACGACGATCACCGGCTTCGCGGGGTCCGGCGCATTGGCCGCATGAACCGGCAACGGCAACGCAACCAGCGCGGCGACCATCATCGTGGCGCCGCATGCAGCGCTCAGCGCCGCGGCGCGAGGGACGATGGCGCGCACTTTCAACCTACGCTTCACCATGCCAAACAGAACTGATCCAGTCATTGAAGTGCGGGGTTTGTGCAAGAGGGTTAAGGATGCAACGGGCGAACTGACGATTCTCGACGACATCGATCTGGAGATCGACGCCGGCAGCAGCGTCGCGATCGTCGGCGCATCCGGGTCGGGCAAGTCTACGCTGCTCGGCTTGCTCGCGGGATTGGACAGCGCGAGCGCGGGCTCGGTTCGACTGCTCGGCAGCGAGCTCGGCGAACTGAACGAAGACCAGCGCGCGGCGTTGCGCAGCGGCTCGGTCGGCTTCGTGTTCCAGTCGTTTCAATTGATGCCGCATCTGACCGCGCTCGAAAACGTCACGCTGCCGCTCGAACTGCAAGGCGGGATCAGCACGCGCGAGGCCGCGCAGCGGGCGCGCGAACTGCTCGAACAGGTCGGGCTCGGGCAGCGCACCGGTCATTATCCGAAGCTGTTGTCGGGCGGCGAGCAGCAGCGCGTCGCGCTCGCGCGCGCGTTCGTCACGCGCCCGGCGATCCTGTTCGCGGACGAGCCCACCGGCAGTCTCGATGCGGCCACCGGCCACGCGGTCATCGATCTGATGTTCGAGATGAATCGCGCGCATGGCGCGACACTCGTGCTGGTTACGCACGACATCGAACTGGCACGCCGCTGCGACAAGACGGTGACGATTGAAGCGGGGCGGCTCGCGTAACACGCTCCAGCTGAATAAAAAAAGCGGGCCGTAGCCCGCTTTTTTTATTGCCGCTTTATTTATTGGATCTAACGCGCACTCATATGCGCGCCACCCTCAACGCTTCAACGCCGCCCGCGCGCGCGCGATCAACGCCGACGTCGACGAATCGTGCTTGTTCGCACCGACGCTCGCCGCGGTCAGATCGGCCTCGACCACCTTGCCGAGAATCTTGCCGAGCTCGACGCCCCACTGATCGAACGGATTGATGTTCCATACCGACGCCTGCACCAGCACCTTGTGCTCGTACAGCGCGATCAACGCGCCGAGCGTGCGCGCGGTCAGCGCATCGAGCAACAGCGTCGCGGTCGGCCGGTTGCCGGGGAACACGAGGTGCGGCGCGAGCTCCGGCTTGTCCGGGCCGGCCACCTTCTTCGCTTCTTCGAGCGTGCGGCCGAGCATCAGCGCCTCGCTTTGCGCGAAGCAGTTCGCCAGCAGCTTCGGATGATGGCTCGCGAGCGGATGTTCGGGCGTGAGCACCGCGACGAAATCGATCGGCACGATTGTCGGACCCTGATGCAGCATCTGGAAAAACGCGTGCTGACCGTTGGTGCCCGGCTCGCCCCAGGTGACCGCCGAGGTCGGGTAGTCGACCATCGCGCCGTCCAGTCGCGCGGACTTGCCGTTGCTCTCCATTTCCAGCTGCTGCAGATACGACGGCAGGAAATGCAGCGCCTCCGAATACGGCGCGACCAGATAACTCTGTGAGCCGAAGAAGTTGCGATACCAGATGCCGATCATGCCGAGCAGCACCGGCAGATTCTTTTCGAGCGGCGCGTCGCGGAAATGCTGGTCCATTGCATTCGCGCCGGCGAGCAGTTCGTCGAACTGTTGCGGGCCGACCGCGATCATGATCGACAGACCGACCGCCGACCACAACGAATAACGGCCGCCGACCCAGTCCCACATTTCGAACACGTTCTCTTTCGCGATGCCGAACTTGACGACTTCGGCGGTGTTCGCCGACACGCCGACGAAGTGCTTCGCGAGCGCGCTCTCCGGGCAGCCCTTGCTGACGAACCAGTCGCGCAACGAGCGCGCATTGGTCATCGTTTCGAGCGTCGTGAAAGTCTTCGACACGATGATCGCGAGCGTCTCTTCCGGATCGATCTGCTGCATCACGTTGTACAGATCGGCACCGTCGACGTTCGACACGAAATGCGTCGAGATCTCCGGCGTGGCCAGATGATGCAGCGCGTGCACGACCATCTTCGGACCGAGGTCCGAGCCGCCGATGCCGATGTTCACGATATGGCGAATCCGCTTGCCGGTATAGCCGGTCCAAGCGCCGCTGCGCACCTGCTCGGCGAACGCGGCCATCTTCTTGCGCTCGGCCTGTACTTCAGCGAAGAACGGCGCGTTCGGATCGGTCGCGCGCAACGCGGTGTGCAGCGCCGCGCGGCCTTCGGTCGGGTTCACCACGTCGCCCGCGAACATCGCGTCGCGGCGCTTTTCGACGCCCGCTTCGCGCGCGAGTTGCACGAGCAGTTGCAGGGTTTCGTCGGTGATGCGGTGCTTCGAGAAATCGGCTGCGAGACCGCCGCCGGCGAACGTGAAGCGTTCGGCGCGGGTGGGCGCGGGATCGTTCTCGGGGGCGAACCAGTCGCGCAGATGCGCATCGCGAATCTTGTCGTAATGCGTTTGCAGCGAGGACCAGGAGGGGAGCGAGTTCTGGGTCATAGCGTCCGTCTAACCAAGGGGCACGAAGGAAGGCGCGCGCATCACGCGCGGCCGAGAATGATGCGATGCAGTCAGAGCGATGCTGCGCGGCCGGATTCGCGGTGGATGCTGGCGATCGATCCGGCGCGCGGCGCAGACAATCAGTATAGCGGGGATGCGTGACAAGCCGCCCGGTTAAAGCGGATAGAACAGACGGTTCAGCAAGGTCCGCACCATCGGCGCGAGTTCGCCGGCCGTCAGCCCGGCGGGACCCTGACCTTGGGCGGTCAGGGTGTCGGCGGCGAGGCCGTGCAGGTAGACGCCCGCGAGCGCCGCTTCGTAGCGCGGCAGATGCTGTGCGAGCAGCGCGCCGATGATGCCGCCGAGCACGTCGCCGGTACCGCCCGTCGCGAGCGCGGCGTTGCCGGTCGGGTTCAGCGCGAGGCGGCCATCGGGCGCGGCGACGATCGTGCCGACGCCTTTGAGCACGACCACGCTCGCAAAGCGCGCGGCGAGCGCGCGCGCGGCGGCGAGGCGGTCGCGCTGCACGCTGCGCGCATCGCTGCCGAGCAGACGCGCGGCTTCGAGCGGATGCGGTGTCAGGATGCAAGGATCGCCTTGCACGCCGCGCGCGGTCAACTCGGCGGCGAGCGCCGGGTCTTGCGCGAACAGGTTCAGCGCGTCCGCATCGAACAGCTTGGGGACATCGAGGGCCAGCACGTCGTGCAGTACCTTGGTCGCACGCTCACGCTGGCCCATCCCGCAGCCGATCGCGAGCGCGTCCATCTGGTCGAGCGGCAGCGTATCGACCGGGTGCAGCATCAGTTCGGGGTGAGGGGGATCGTACGGCGGAGCGCCTTCGCCGAGCAGCGCGACGTGGACTTTTCCCGCACCGCTGTAAAGCGCGGCGCGCGCCGCGAGGATCGGTGCGCCGCACATGCCGGTGTCGCCGCCGACCACCGCGAGACTGCCGAAGGTGCCCTTGTTGGTCGCGAAGTCGCGGGGCGGCATGAACGGGGCGAACAGTTCGGGCGCGTTCAGCTGGATCGCCGCGCGCGGGGCGGGGCGGGTAGTGCCGGCGTTGCCGTTAGCGCTGCCGCTGGCGTCGCCGTCGGCGGCAGTGCCCGCACCGTTGCCGTTGCCATTGACACCCTTGCTCAGCCCGATCGGCGCGACCGTCACCTGACCGGCCAGATCGCGCCCTTGTGCGGTAAACAGCCCCGGCTTCGCGCCGATGAACGTGATCGTATGGGTCGCGTGGACCACTGCCGCGCCAGCGCCGCCGATCACCGCGCCGGTGTCGCTATCGAGCCCGCTCGGCACATCGAGCGCGAGCACCGCGCCCTGGCTCGGCCGGGCCTTCGTGCGTTGCGACAGCTGCCTGGCGATTGCCGCGAACACGCCGTCGAGCTCGCGCGCGAGACCGATCCCGAACATTCCGTCGACGAGCCAGCCGTAGCCGTCGAGCGAGGCGGGCGGCGCTGTGTCGATCGGCACGCCCGCGGCGCGCGCGGCGTCGAGCGCCCAGCGCGCGTCGGCCGGTTTCACTTCGATTGGCATGCACACCTCGACGGCGATGCCGGCCTTGTGCAATTGCGTCGCGACCACGAGTGCGTCGCCGCCGTTGTTGCCGGGGCCGGCGGCGAGCCACACGCGCTGCTGCGACTTGATCACCGAGGTATCCGCGGCGATCCGTTCGAGCAGCCAGCGCGCGGCCGCGTGGCCGGCCCGCGCCATCAGCGTGTGTTCGGGCAGCGCCGCGGCCGCTTGCGCTTCGGCGATCCGCAGATCGGTCAGCGTCAGCAGCGGCAGCGCGCGCGGCGTGGAGGAGTCGAGTGGGTCGAGCAGGATCGGCAGCGAGTTGTCGGCGTCTGTCATGGCGGAATCTGGCGAGGCGCCCGCGGCGACGCGGGCAGTCGGGTGAATCGCTATGGTAGTGCCGATGGGCGTGCGCTGCGCGGGTGTTTCGCTGCGAGCGCAGCGAGGGGTGGGGACTTACCTGAAGCGTTCCGGCCGCAACGCCGCAAGCGTGTCGGCCGGCAGCGCCGGCGTCTGCCCCGACACCAGCTCGGCGATCAGCTTGCCCGCGCCGCACGCGAGGCCCCAGCCGGCCGGCCCGTGCCCGGCATTGACGAACAGCCGCGGATGCAGCGCATTGCCGATCACCGGCAAGCCATCCGGCGACAGCAGCTTCACGCCTTCCCACGGCAGCGCCGCGGAAATCCGCGCGGCGCCCGGAATCCAGTCGTGGGTCGCCTGGCCGAGCAGCGCGAGCGCCTCGCGGGTCAGCGCGTCGCCGAGCGGCTTGTCGACCTGGCCGGCGCTTTGCAGCACCGCGCCGCCGGCGATCCGCAGCCGGTGATTCATCCGGCTGACGCCGATCCGTTTGACCGCATCGACGATCGCCACATGCGGCGCGAATTCCTCGTGCGCGATCGGCGCGACCAGCGAATGCAGCCGCAGCGGATGCAACGGCAGTTGCAGCCCGGCGCGTTCGAGCAGTGAGAGGCTGCCGTAGCCGGCGGCGACCACGACCGCGTCGGCCTGGATCACGTCGACCTCGCGCGAGCGCGAGGCGTTCTCGCGCGGCGCCAGTTCGACCGCCGCGCGCTGGCTGTCGAGACGGATCGAGGTCGCTTCGCGACCCGCCATGAACTGCACGTCGCCCTGGTTATCGAGCACCTGCTTGATGAGCTTGGTGAACAGCGGGCAGTTGGCGGTGCGCTCGTGCTCGAACAGCACGCCGCCGGCGAATTCCGGCTCGGTCGGCACCGCATGCTCGAAGGCCGCGCATTCGGCCGGACTCAGCACGTGATGCGGCACTTCGAACTGGCGCAGCAGATCGAGCGCGCTCGCGCTCTGTTCCCATTCCTGCGCGGCGCGCACCAGATACAGGATGCCGCTCGCCTGTTCGAATTCGAGGCCGAAGCGGCCCTCGACGTCGGCCATCGCTTCGCGCGATGCTTCGATCAGCGGCCGTAAAAGGGTGTACTGACGCGTGAACGCCGCGGGTTCCTGCCACTCGGCCAGTTGCTTGACGAACTGCCGCGCGGCGCCGTTGAACCCGGCCTTGTTGATTACCCCGTTTTTCGCGTTGTGACGGCTCGCCATGAAGGTCGGGCCGAACCAGACGTCGAGCGGCGTCGGCAGCACGTTGCCGCCCTGGCCGTAAGTGGCGCCTTGCGCGACGGTCGCGTGACGCTCGACCACGCAGACCCGGTGGCCGGCCGCGCGCAACTGATAAGCGGTGGCGACGCCCGCTATCCCGCCGCCGATGACGATGACATCCATTGCTCTGATTCGATGTGCCGGCGGGCGGCTCGCGCACGCACCCGCTGGGTGTGACATGCGGCGCGCCGCGTTGCGCTACCTGTCTCGCGCGCGCCGATCTCGTGAAACGCCGCATGATAGCAGTCAAACCGCCCGCGCGGCCACGCGGCGGGCAGCGCGGGGCCAGCGGCGCGGTGCACGGAAAAGCCCCGGCCGACGCACCGCGAGGCCCGTTGGCGGCCCGTTCCCGGGGTATAATCCCGCACTTCCTTTCCGCCTCACGTCGCCTGCATGCGCGACTCCCCGGCATCATTGAGCGACGCAACGTCCAAGTCCCATGGCCCACTTCTCGTGTTTCCCCGGCGCTTCGGCCCTTTCCGATTTCCGTCAAACCCGTCTGCTCGAAACGCTTACGCGTATCGATCCGAATATCACCGGCGTGCGCGGTCAATACCTGCACTTCGTCAACGCGCAAACCCCGCTGTCCGCTGAAGACAGCGCGAAGGTCGAAGCGTTGATGCACTACGGCGATCCGTTCGAAGAGGGCAAGGAGCGCGGCGCGGCCGAAACCTTCCTCGTGGTGCCGCGCTTCGGCACGGTGTCGCCGTGGGCCAGCAAGGCTACCGATATCGCGCATCTGTGCGGTCTGACCCAGGTGCGCCGGATCGAGCGCGGCGTCGAGTACACGGTCGTGCTGAAAAGCGGCCTGCTCGGCGGCAAGAAGACGCTGTCCGACGAAGCGCGCGCGGCGGTCGCCGTGGCGCTGCACGACCGCATGACCGAAAGCGTCGCGCCGTCGCGCGAGCACGCAATGCATCTGTTCGACGAACTGCCGGCCAAGCCGCTGCAAACCGTCGACGTGCTGGCGAGCGGCCGCGGCGCGCTCGAAGCCGCGAACACGGAACTGGGCCTCGCGCTCGCCGACGACGAAATCGACTACCTGGTCGACGCATTCACGAAGCTCGCCCGCAACCCGACCGACGTCGAACTGATGATGTTCGCGCAGGCCAACAGCGAGCACTGCCGCCACAAGATTTTCAACGCCGACTGGACCATCGACGGCGAGAAGCAGGACATCTCGCTGTTCAACATGATCCGCAACACCGAGAAGCTCAATCCGCAGGGCACGATCGTCGCCTACTCGGACAACTCGGCGATCATGGTCGGCGCGATGGCCGAGCGCTGGTTCCCGCGCACGCCGGAGCAGGGCGACGCGAATCAGCTGTCCGAGCACTACAAGCGCGGCGTCGAGCTCACGCACACGCTGATGAAGGTCGAAACGCATAATCACCCGACCGCGATCTCGCCGTTCCCCGGTGCCGCGACCGGCGCCGGCGGCGAAATCCGCGACGAAGGCGCGACCGGCCGCGGCGCGCGTCCGAAGGCGGGTCTGGCCGGCTTCACCGTGTCGAACCTCGAACTGCCGGATGGTGTGGAGAGCTGGGAAAACGCGCGCGACACCGCGCAGCCGCTCGAACAGCGCAATCCGGCCGACCAGCACGAAGCGTACGGCCGCCCGGATCGCATCGCGTCGCCGCTGCAGATCATGATCGACGGCCCGCTCGGCGGCGCCGCGTTCAACAACGAATTCGGCCGTCCGAACCTCGGCGGCTACTTCCGTGCGTATGAACAAAACGTCGGCGGGGTCGTGCGCGGCTATCACAAGCCGATCATGATCGCGGGCGGCATCGGCAACATCTCCGACCAGCACACCCACAAGCACGATCTGCCGGAAGGCTCGCTGCTGATCCAGATCGGCGGCCCGGGTATGCGCATCGGCATGGGCGGCGGCGCCGCGAGTTCGATGGCGACCGGCACCAACACCGCCGAACTCGACTTCGACTCGGTGCAGCGCGGCAACCCGGAAATCGAGCGACGCGCGCAGGAAGTGATCAACGCGTGCTGGCAGCTCGGCGACAAGAACCCGATTCTGAGCATTCACGACGTCGGCGCGGGCGGTCTGTCGAACGCGTTCCCGGAAGTGGTCGACGGTGCAAGCAAGGGCGCGGTGTTCGAGCTGCGCAAGATCCAGCTCGAGGAAAGCGGTCTGTCGCCGCGCGAAATCTGGTCGAACGAAGCGCAGGAGCGCTATGTGCTGGCGATCGCGCCGGCCGATCTGCCGGCTTTCGAAGCGATGTGCAAGCGCGAGCGCTGCCCGTTCGCGGTGATCGGCACGGCCACCGCCGAGCGCCAACTGAAGCTGATCGACGCCGAACAGCCGGAAAGCACCCATCAGCCGGTCGATATGCCGATGGAAGTGCTGCTCGGCAAGGCGCCGCGCATGCATCGCGACGTCAAGCGGGTCGAACGTAACTTCCAGCCGGTCGACGTGACCGGCCTCGCGCTGGCCGATGTCGCACAGAGCGTGCTGCGTCATCCGACGGTCGCAAGCAAGTCGTTCCTGATCACGATCGGCGACCGCTCGGTCGGCGGCACGACCGCGCGCGACCAGATGGTCGGTCCGTGGCAGGTGCCGGTGGCCGACGTCGCGATCACGACGCTCGACTACGCGGGCTTCGGCGGCGAAGCGATGACGATGTCCGAGCGCACGCCGCTCGCGGTCATCAACGCGCCGGCGTCGGGCCGCATGGCGGTCGGCGAGGCGATCACCAACATCGCGGCGGCGCCGATCGCGTCGCTCGACAAACTCAAGCTGTCGGCGAACTGGATGGCCGCATGCGGCGCGCCGGGCGAAGACGCGGCGCTGTACGACACGGTCAAGGCGATCGGCATGGAACTGTGCCCGGCGCTCGGGATCGGCATTCCGGTCGGCAAGGATTCGCTGTCGATGCGCACCCGCTGGGAAGATCGCGGCGTTGAGAAGGAAGTGGTCGCGCCGGTGTCGCTGATCATCTCGGCGTTCGCGCCGGTCGAAGACGTGCGCAAGCATCTGACGCCGCAACTGCGCCGCGTCAGCGAAGTCGGCGAAACGGTGCTGATCGCGATCGACCTCGGCCGCGGCAAGCATCGCCTCGGCGGCAGTATCCTCGCGCAGGTCACGCAGCAGGTCGGCGACACGGTGCCGGACGTCGACGATCCGGAAGACCTGAAGCGCTTCTTTGGCGCGATCCAGTCGCTGAATCAGGACGGCAAGCTGCTCGCGTACCACGACCGTTCGGACGGCGGCCTGTGGGCAACCGTGTGCGAAATGGCGTTCGCCGGTCACGCGGGCGTGTCGCTGAACGTCGACATGCTGGTGCTCGACGCGAACCACGAATCCGATTTCGGCGATGCGAAGGACTGGGCGAAGCAGACCAGCGGCCGTCGCGAAGACCGCACGCTGCGCGCGCTCTTTAACGAAGAGCTTGGCGCGGTCGTGCAGGTGCGCGCGGCCGATCGTGACGCGGTGCTCGGCGCGCTGCGCGAGCAGGGTCTGTCGGCGTGCTCGCACGTGATCGGCAAGGTCAACGAGCGCGACGTGATCGAAATCTATCGCGATGCGAAGAAGGTCTACGAAGCACCGCGTGCCGAGCTGCATCGCACGTGGAGCGAGGTGAGCTGGCGGATCGCGCGTCTGCGCGACAACCCGGCTTGCGCCGATGCCGAATACGACGGTCTGCTCGACGCGGCCGATCCGGGCATCACGCCGGTGCTGAGCTTCGATCCGGCGCAAGACATCGCCGCGCCGTTCATCGGCAAGGGCGCGCGTCCGCGCGTCGCGATCCTGCGCGAGCAGGGCGTGAACTCGCATCTGGAAACCGCTTATGCGTTCGATCGCGCCGGCTTCGACGCGCACGACGTGCACATGAGCGACCTGCTGGCGGGCCGCGCGAACCTGGCGGACTTTGCCGGCGCGGTCGCGTGCGGCGGCTTCTCGTACGGCGACACGCTGGGTGCCGGCGAAGGCTGGGCGAAGACGATCCGCTTCAACGCGCAACTGGCCGACATGTTCGCGGCGTTCTTCGGCCGCGCCGACACGTTCGCGCTCGGCATCTGCAACGGCTGCCAGATGATGAGCAGTCTCGCGTCGATGATCCCGGGCGCCGAAGCATGGCCGAAGTTCACCCGCAACAAGTCGGAGAAATTCGAAGCGCGCTTCTCGCTGGTCGAAGTGCAGAGCTCGCCGTCGATTTTCTTCGCCGGCATGGAAGGCTCGCGCATTCCGGTCGCGGTCGCGCACGGCGAAGGTTTCGCGGATTTCTCGCAGCAGGGCGATGCGGCGAAGGTCGCGGTCGCGATGCGTTACGTCGATCACCGCGGTCAGGCGACCGAGCAGTATCCGTTCAACCCGAACGGCTCGCCGGACGGCATCACGTCGGTCACCACGGCCGACGGCCGCTTCACGGTGCTGATGCCGCACACCGAGCGGGTCCACCGCGCGGTGCAGATGAGCTGGCATCCGGAAGGCTGGGGCGAGGGCGCAACGGACGCAAGCCCGTGGCAACGCGTGTTCCAGAACGCGCGCCGCTGGCTCGGTTGATCGCGTAGGGAGTTGCCGCCTGTCTGGCGGCGGCTCCCAGCCGGACAACGTAGCAAAAGGAAAAGCCGCCCTCGGGCGGCTTTTTTATTGTCTGCGTGGCAGGAACGGATAGGCGTGAGACGCGCGTTTTGCGAACGCGCTTCATGGCGACCCGCTGACCGGCGAGAACATCATCGTTCTGCAAACACGCCGCAACAAAAAAGCCGCCCAAGGGCGGCTTTTCTACATCCGGAGTTCGGAGACTTACTGAATCTTCGCGTTCTTACGCAGACCTTCTTCGAACGCCTGCAGCTTTTCCTGCTGGATCTGCTGGACGATCTGCGCGCGCACCTGCTCGAGCGGCGGCGGCGTGACCGCGCGGATGTCGTCGACGCGGATGATGTGCCAGCCGAACTGCGTATGCACCGGCGTGTCGGTCATCTGGCCTTTCTGCAGATGCGTGGCCGCTTCCGCGAACTCGGGCACGTAGGCCTTCGGGTCCGACCAGTCGAGGTCGCCGCCGTTCTTGCCCGATCCCGGATCCTTCGAGTACTGCTTGGCCAGTTCTTCGAAGCTTGCGCCGCCCTTGATCTTCGCGATCAGGTCTTTGGCCTGCTGCTCGTTGTCGACGAGGATGTGGTGCAGATGGAATTCCTTGCCGCCGGCGTCCTTGACGAGCGCGTTGTAGCGAGCGGTGACTTCCGCGTCGGTCGGCTGGTTGGTCTTCACGAAATCTTCGATCAGCGCGCGCAGCACCACGGTCTGCTGGGCCACCGCGATTTGCGCCTTGATGTCCGGACGATTCGGCAGGCCGCGGCGCAGCGCTTCCTGCATCAGGATCTCGCGATTCACGAGTTCTTCGCGCACGGCCATCTGCAGCTGCGGCGTGTTCTGCTGGCCCTGATGAACCAGTTGTTCGATCAGCGCGTCGGCGCGCGACTTCGGAATCGGCGTGCCGTTCACGACGGCGATGTTCTGTGCGAATGCAGGTGCGGCCGCGAATGCAGCCAGCAATACCCAGAGGCGGGTTTTCTTCAAGGTCATCGAAAAGTTCCTAGCGGGGCAACAAAGCAAATTCTTCGGGCGTATACGCCGTGATGGCAAGGGCATGAATGCCGCGCTGCATGGCGTCGGCCAGCGCATCATACACCATGCGATGCCGCGCCACGCGGGGCTTACCGGCGAAAGCTACCGCCACGATCGTGACGCTGAAATGACCGCCGGCAGCCGCGCCGGCATGGCCGGCGTGCTGCGCGCTGTCGTCGCTGATGCGGATCGATTCGACCGGCGCGAGCGCGGCCATGAGGCGCGCTTCGATCAGCGCGGCGCGCTCGGCGGTCGTCGCGTGCATGAACAGGTCACTCATCTCATTCTTCCTTCATGTACTTCGACAGCCACAGACTCTGTCCGACGATAAACACCAGCAGGCAGCCGGTGGCGCCGAACAGCTTGAAATTGACCCATTGATCGGTCGTGTAGTGATACGCGACGAACAGGTTGAGCAGACCGAGCAGGACGAAAAAGATCGCCCAGATGATGTTCAGCTTGCCCCAGATCGCATGCGGCAGCGTGATCTGCTTGCCCATCATCGCTTCGATCAGGTTCTTGTTGAAACCGAGCTGCGACACCAGCAGCGCGACCGAAAACGCCCAGTACAGCACGGTCGGTTTCCACTTGATGAAGGTGTCGTTGTGCAGCACGAGCGTCGCGCCGCCGAACACGGTGACGACGCCGAGGCTGACCCACAGCATCGGGTCGACCTTGCGGTGGCGGAACGCCACCCACGCGATCTGCACCAGCGTGGCGACGATCGCCACTGCCGTCGCCGTGAAAATGCCCCAGATCTTGAAGGCGACGAAGAACAGGATGATCGGGAACAGATCGAACAGGAATTTCATTATCTGGTCGGGAAATCGGAGAGTGAATCGAGCCGTGAAGGGCGCTGGTTAGCGGGCGAGCCGGCGCGCGACGTTCGCTGGCGGGCGGCCGGCGCACAAAAAAGCCGCGGCGCCCAGTGGGCGGTGGCGGCTCGCGTTGGCCGCGGCGCGTGCCCGCGCAGCTGGGCATTCGTCCACGGCCCGTTGCGGCGCAGTTCGCGCGTTACTTGGGCTCGAATTGTAACGCAGCCGAATTGATGCAGTAACGCAGGCCGGTCGGCGCCGGGCCGTCCTCGAACACGTGACCCAGATGCGCGCCGCAGTTCTTGCATTGCACCTCGATGCGCAGCATCCCGTGCGAGCGGTCGGTCTTCTCGGCGATCACCTCGCCGTCGATCGGCCGGAAGTAGCTCGGCCAGCCGCAGCCGGCGTCGAACTTGGTGTCCGATTCGAACAGCGGCGTGCCGCAGCACACGCAGTCGTAGATGCCGCGTTCCCAGTGATCGCTGTAGCGGCCCGTAAACGGCCGTTCGGTGGCCGCATGGCGGGTCACCTGGTATTCGAGGTCGGACAGTTGCGCGCGCCACTCGGCGTCGGTTTTCTGTACGGCCGGGGCGTCCTGCTTGAGATCGTCGGGGTTGCTCATGGTCGGTTCCTGTCTCGGTTGTCTCGGGTTGTCTCAGCTGTCTCGCGTTCCGTGATCACGACGAACAGCTCACTTCGAGCGAACTCGCCCAGTCGGGCGGCAGGCCCGCGTACGCTTCGTACTCGGGCTGCTCGTCGAACGGACGGCGCAGCACGCTGGCGAGCCGTTCCACTTCGGAGTAGTCCTTTTCCTTCGCGCGTTGGATCGCCGTTTCCGCCAGATGGTTGCGAAGCACGAATTTGGGGTTCACGCGGTTCATTGCAATGGCGCGCGCGGCGTCGTCGCGGGTCTCTTCGGCGAGGCGCGCGCGATAGTCCTGCGCCCACGCGTCGAACGCGGCGCGGTCGAGGAACAGGTCGCGCACCGGCGCGTCGCCGCTCGCATCGTGTTTCGACACGCGCGCGAGGTTGCGGAACGTCAGCGTGAAATCGGCGCGGTTCGCGTGCATCGCTTCGAACAGCCGGTTGACCAGCGCGTCGTCGCCGTCGCGCGCCTGTTCGAGGCCGAGCTTCGCGCGCATACGGTTTTCGAGCGCCGGCGCGAAGCGTTCCTTGAAGCCGGCCAGCACGCGCTGCGCGTCTTCGATCGCGCGGTCGCTGCGCACGCTTTCCTCGTGCTGTTCACCGAGCAGCGGCAGCAATCCCTGCGCGAGGCAGAACAGATTCCAGTACGCGATCTGCGGCTGCATCCGGTACGCGTAGCGGCCCTGCGAGTCGGAGTGATTGCAGATGTGACCGGCGTCGAAGCCGTCCATGAAACCGAACGGGCCGTAGTCGATCGTCAGGCCGAGGATCGACATGTTGTCGGTGTTCATCACGCCGTGACAGAAGCCGACCGCCTGCCACTCGACCATCAGGTCCGCGCTCGATTGCACCGCTTCGCCGAGCAGTGCGAGATACGGATCGTCGGCTTGCCGGCAATGCGGATAGAAACGGTCGATCACGTGATCGGCGAGCGCGCGCAACGCGTCGACCCGGTCGTTCGCATAGAAGTGCTCGAAGTGGCCGAAGCGCACGAAGCTCGGCGACACGCGGGTGACGACCGCGGCGGTTTCGATGGTCTCGCGCCGCACCGGCTGATCGGAGCCGATCACGCACAGCGCGCGGGTGGTCGGAATGCCGAGATGATGCATCGCCTCCGAACACAGATATTCGCGGATCGACGAGCGCAGCACCGCGCGGCCGTCGGCCATTCGCGAGTACGGCGTGCGGCCCGCGCCCTTCAGCTGCAATTCGTAGCGCTGGCCCGCGTGTTCGAGTTCGCCGAGGCCGAGCGCGCGGCCGTCGCCGAGCTGGCCCGCCCACACGCCGAACTGGTGACCCGAATACACCGACGCATACGGCAGCGCGTCGGCCGGCCACGCTCGGGTCGCGTTGCCGCTGAACAGATCGAGAAAGCCGGGATCGCGTTCGATGCCCTTGGGCAGACCGAGCCGCGCGGCGGTGTCGGCCGAGAAGCCGACCAGATACGGCGCGTCGAGCGGCGCGGCGGGCAGGCGGGTGAGGAAGGTGGCGCCGAGCCGCGCGAACGCGTCGGCCGGGGGCGTGGCGAGTGTGGTGGAAAGATCCGTCAAAGCTGCGGATGACCCTGCAATGCTTGGGGAAAACGACATATTGAGCGCCTCTGGATTAGCCGATATTGTAAGTCCGCGCCAGCGGCGCTGCTGGCCGGCCGCGCGCGGCGTTCAAACCTTGCGCGCGCACCCCAACCGACACCGACAAGCCGAGGAGACCCCGCCTTATGACGACGCCGCTGCTGGGCCAGATGATGGACGTGCCGCTCACCGTGTCATCGCTGCTCGCGCATGCCGCGCGGCATTTCGGCAGCACCGAGATCGTGTCGCGGCGCATCGAAGGCGACCTGCATCGTTACACGTACCGCGATTGCGAGAAGCGCGCGAAGCAGCTCGCGCAGGCGCTGCTCGCGCTCGGCGTCGAGCCCGGCGAACGGGTCGCGACGCTCGCGTGGAACGGCTACCGGCATCTGGAGGCGTACTACGGCACGACCGGTTTCGGCGCGGTGTGCCACACGATCAACCCGCGGCTGTTCCCCGACCAGATCGCCTACATCATCAATCACGCGGACGACGCGTACGTGCTGTTCGACACCACCTTCGCCGCGCTGGTCGACGTGCTCGCGCCGCAGTGTCCGCGTGTACGCGGCTGGATCGCGCTGTGCGACGAAGCGCACCGGCCGGCCACGCAAACGCCGCTGCTGTGCTACGAAACGCTGATGGACGGGCAGGACGGCGACTTCGAGTGGCCCGCGCTCGACGAGCGGCAGGCCTCGTATCTGTGCTACACGTCCGGCACGACCGGCAATCCGAAGGGCGCGCTGTATTCGCATCGCTCGACGGTGCTGCACGCGTTCGGCGCGTCGCTGCCCGACGCGATGAGTCTGTCCGCGCGCGACGCGGTGCTGCCGGTGGTGCCGATGTTTCATGTGAACGCGTGGGGCATTCCGCACGCGGCGCCGCTGACCGGCGCGAAGCTGGTGTTCCCCGGCAAGGATCTCGACGGCAAGTCGCTGTACGAACTGATGGAAAGCGAGCGCGTGACCTATTCGGCCGGCGTGCCGACCGTCTGGCTCGGACTGCTGAACCATCTGCGCGAGGCCAACGCGAAGTTTTCGACGCTGCAGCGCACGGTGATCGGCGGCTCCGCGTGTCCGCCGGCGATGCTGCGCACCTTCGAGGACGACTACGGCGTGCAGGTGATTCACGCATGGGGGATGACGGAAATGTCGCCCCTCGGCACCCTGTCGAAACTGACGTGGGAGCAGAGTCAACGGCCGCTCGCCGAGCGCCGCAAGCTGCTCGAAAAGCAGGGCCACGCGATCTACGGCGTCGATATGAAGATCGTCGGCGAGGATGGCCGCGAGCTGCCGTGGGACGGCGTCGCGTTCGGCGATCTGCACGTGCGCGGCCCGTGGGTGATCGACCGCTATTTCCGCAAGGACGATTCGCCGCTGGTGGACGGCTGGTTCCCGACCGGCGACGTCGCGACGATCGACCGCGACAGCTTCCTGCACATCACCGACCGCTCGAAGGACGTGATCAAGTCCGGCGGCGAATGGATCAGCTCGATCGACGTCGAGAACGTCGCGATCGCGCATCCGGCGGTCGCGGAGGCGGCCTGCATCGCGTGCGCGCATCCGAAATGGACCGAGCGGCCGCTGCTGGTGGTGGTCAGGCGCGCGGGGCACGAACTGACGCGCGAACAACTGCTCGCGTTCTACGACGGCAAGGTCGCGAAATGGTGGATTCCCGACGACGTGGTATTCGTCGACGAACTGCCGCACACCGCGACCGGCAAGCTGCAGAAGCTGAAGCTGCGCGACCTGTTCCGCGACCACGTACTGCCGTCCGCGCTCGAAGACGCCCGCCACTGCCCGATCACGCCCGGCACCTGAGCCGCGGTAAAGCTCGATTCACCGCCGACGCTGCCGGGCGATCCTGGGGGAAACCCCGCCCGGCAGTAAATTGAACGAGCGTGCTTTTTTGTGTATTCTGCCTGCTGACCCCGGAAACGTCGCCCGAAAAGTCTGACAATGAGCAGACTCGATGAACCGGACAGGCGGCGCATCAGGCGCCGCCTCATTGCATGGATCGCATGGAGGCAGGCAGATGGCAGTGGACTACACAACTCACGACGGCGTGGCCGTCATCACGCTGAACAATCCTCCGGTCAACGGCCTCGGGCTGTCGACGCGCGCAGGTATCGTCGACGGGCTCGAGCGCGCGCAGAACGATCCGGCCGTCAAGGCGATCGTGCTGACCGGTGCGGGCAAAGCCTTCTCGGGCGGCGCCGACATCACCGAATTCAACACCCCGAAGGCGACCCAGGAGCCGACGCTCGGGACCGTCATTCACGCCGTCGAAAACAGCCCGAAGCCGGTCGTCGCGGCGATTCACAGCGTCGCGATGGGCGGCGGTCTCGAACTCGCGCTCGGCGCGCATTACCGGATCGCCGCGCCCGGCGCGCAGATCGCGTTGCCCGAAGTGAAGCTCGGCATCCTGCCGGGCGCCGGCGGCACGCAGCGTCTGCCGCGCGCGATCGGCCTCGAAGCGGCGCTCAACATGATCGTGTCGGGCGCGCCGGTGCCGTCGGAACAGCTCGCGAAGTCGGGTCTGTTCGATGAAGTCGTAGAAGGCGATCTGGCCGACGCGGCGCTCGCGTTCGCGCGCAAGGTCGGCGCGAAAACCGGCGCGCATCCGAAGGTCCGCGACCGCAAGATCGAGCATCCGAACGCGGCCGGCTTCATCCAGTTCGCGCGCAATACCGTGGCCGGCATCGCGAAGAATTTCCCGGCGCCGCACAAGTGCATCGACGCGGTCGAAGCGGGCGTGAAGAACGGTTTCGACAGGGGCCTCGCATTCGAGCGCGAATGCTTCCTCGCGCTGGTGCAGACACCGGAGAGCCGCGCGCTGCGTCACGCGTTCTTCGGTGAGCGCGCGGCCAGCAAGATTCCCGACGTGCCGTCCGATACCCCGGTGCGCGACCTGAAGCAGGTCGGCGTGATCGGCGCGGGCACGATGGGCGGCGGGATCGCGATGAACTTCCTGAACGCGGGCATTCCGGTCACGCTGCTGGAGACGAAACAGGAAGCGCTCGAGCGCGGCGTCGCGACGATTCGCAAGAACTACGAAGCCACCGTGAAGAAGGGCAAGCTCAAGCCCGAAGCGCTCGAACAGCGGATGGCGCTGCTGACGCCGACGCTCTCCTATGACGACCTGAAAGACGCCGACCTGATCGTCGAAGCGGTGTTCGAAGAACTCGGCGTGAAGGAGCAGGTGTTCCGCCGTCTGGATGAAGTTGCGAAGCCCGGCGCGATCCTCGCATCGAACACGTCGACGCTCGACGTCGACAAGATCGCCGCGTTCACGAAGCGTCCGCAGGATGTGGTCGGCATGCACTTCTTCAGCCCGGCCAACGTGATGAAGCTGCTCGAAGTGGTGCGCGGCAAGGACACCGCCAAAGACGTGCTCGCGACCGTGATGAAGCTCGCGAAGAAGATTAAAAAGACTGCGGTGGTGTCGGGCGTGTGCGACGGCTTCATCGGCAACCGGATGATCGAGCAGTACGTGCGTCAGGCGCTCTTCATGCTCGAAGAGGGCGCGCTGCCCGCGCAGGTCGATCGCGCGATCGAGAAGTTCGGCTTCGCGATGGGCCCGTTCCGGATGAGCGATCTGGCCGGCAACGATATCGGCTGGGCGATCCGCAAGCGCCGCTATGTCGAGCATCCGGAGATGCACTATTCGAAGATCGCCGACCGGCTGTGCGAACTGGGGCGCTTCGGTCAGAAGACCGGCGGCGGCTGGTACGACTACAAGGCGGGCGAGCGCACCGCGTATCCGTCGAAGGTCGTCGACGAGATGATCGGCGAGTTCTCGAAAGAGGCCAATACCGAGCGACGCAAGATCAGCGACGAGGAAATCGTCGAGCGGCTGGTGTTCGCGCTCGTCAACGAAGGCGCGAAGATTCTCGAGGAAGGGATCGCGTCGAAGGCGTCGGATATCGACATGGTCTATCTGACCGGCTACGGCTTCCCGCTCCATCGCGGCGGCCCGATGCTGTACGCGGATACGGTCGGGCTCTACAACGTCGAACGCGCGATTCGCCGCTATGCAGAGCGGCCGAACGGCGATGCGTGGAAGCTCGCGCCGGGGATCGCGAAGCTCGCGGCCGAGGGGCGCGGGTTCAACGGCTGAGTGAGCCAGAAAGCGCGCGTGCAGTTGGACCGGGTCCCTGCACCGCGCGCATTTAAGGACTAAAGCGGCGCGGCTTCGCGCTTACGCTGCAAAAAGGCAGCGGGCCGGCGCGCCGCTAACGATATTCGCGGGACCGGAATGAGTGCTGAGGCGCTTACTTCCAGTCGGCCGTGACATAGGAGATTTGCATGACTGACGCCGTAATCGTATCCACCGCCCGCACGGGTCTCGCCAAATCATGGCGCGGCGGTTTCAACATGACGCATGGCGCGACGCTCGGCGGTCACGTGACGCAGGCCGCGGTCGAGCGCGCGAAGCTCGATCCGGCGCGCATCGAGGACGTGATCATGGGCTGCGCGAATCCGGAAGGCGCGACGGGCGGCAATATCGCGCGTCAGATCGCGCTGCGCGCGGGTCTGCCGGTCAGCGTGCCGGGCATGACCGTGAACCGCTTCTGTTCGTCCGGGCTGCAAACCATTGCACTGGCCGCGCAACGGGTGATCGCCGGTGAAGGCGACGTTTATGTCGCGGGCGGGGTCGAGTCGATCTCGTGCGTGCAGAACGAGATGAACCGCCACATGATGACCGACGGCTGGCTCAACCAGCACAAGCCGGAAATCTACTGGTCGATGCTGCAAACCGCCGAGAACGTCGCGAAGCGCTACTCGATCTCGAAGGAGCGCCAGGACGAATACGGCGTGCGCTCGCAGCAGCGCGCGGCCGCCGCGCTCGAAGCCGGCAGGTTCAAGGACGAGATCGTGCCGCTGACGGTGCTCGCCGGTGTCGCCGACAAGGCGAGCGGACGCCTCTTCACGAAGGAAGTGACGGTCAGTAGCGACGAAGGGATTCGCGCCGACACCACGCTCGAAGGCGTCGCGAAGATTCGCACCGCGCTGCCCGGCGGCGTGATCACCGCGGGCAATGCGAGCCAGTTTTCGGATGGCGCGTCGGCCTGCGTGGTGATGAACGCGACCCAGGCCGAACGCGAAGGCCTGCAACCGCTCGGTATTTTCCGCGGCTTCGCGGTGGCCGGCTGCGAGCCGGACGAGATGGGCATCGGCCCGGTGTTCGCGGTGCCGAAGCTGCTGCAGAAGGCCGGTCTGAAGGTCGACGACATCGGCCTGTGGGAGCTGAACGAAGCGTTCGCGGTGCAGGTGCTGTATTGCGCGGACACGCTCGGCATTCCGCACGACCGCCTGAACGTGAACGGCGGCGCGATCGCGGTCGGCCATCCGTATGGCGTGTCGGGCGCGCGGCTGGTCGGCCATGCGCTGATCGAAGGCAAGCGGCGCGGCGTGAAGTACGTCGTCGTGACGATGTGTATCGGCGGCGGGCAGGGCGCGGCGGGCTTGTTCGAGATCGCGTGACGCGGGTGCTGATGCGGTAATGCGTTTGCGCGTTTGCGTTTGTCTGTGCAGTAGCGGGCGCCGTGGGTTCGGCAAGTGGTAAGGACGGACCCGCGGCGCCGGTTTTTTATCTGGCGGCAACGTTTATCGTGTTGCCATACCCGGCAGGCTCAGCGTGCCCTGATCGACGAAGCGGGTCGTGCCGCCGATACCGGCGCCGGCGAGTTTGCCGCGCAGCAGGTACGGCACCTGGCCGGACTGGGTGGCGCCCGCGAACGCGAACGCCTGGCGGACCGCGGCCATCGCGGGGACGGTCAGCGGCACGCTGACGACGGTTTCACCGAAGCGCGGCACGGTACCGGCCTGATCGCTGACGCCGCTCGCGAACGGCTTGCCGTTCAGTTCGAGATCGAGCGAGATGCCGGAGAACGTCAGCGTGGTGTCGTTCGGGTTCTGCACGCGCAGCTTCAGGTTGAAGCGCATTTCGAAGCCTTCGCCGGGCAGCGGTTCGATGCCGGCGACGTTCACGCGTAATGGATCGCCGCCGAGCAGGCCGGCGCAACCGGTGAGTGTCAGGGTGGCGATGGCCATGACGAAAATGCGCAGCAGCGCGGAACGAGGCCTGCAAAGCAGCATGCGTAACGAGAACATGACCGGCACCTGAAAGAAGGAAGCGGACAGTGAGCGAGGTGGTTACGCATTCTAACCGGCGCAGCGGCGGCGGTTTCGTGAGACGGCGATGATGAGCGCGACGGCTCAGGCGACGCGCCGCAACTGTCGAGCAACGAAGCTCGCGACGCCCGGAACGGCACGGCGAATGAGCGCGCGCACAGCGCTCGTGCCGGTCGATGCCGGTGCGACCCGAAGCGTGGCGCCGGCACGCGGCGCACGGATCGTCACGACGCCATGTTGGCCGATCACGAACTGCTCGCCTTCGTGGACGGTAATCGATGTGACCGGTGCAGCGCTACCGAGCCACGCAAGCGAGTGGTCGCGAAAGCAGAGTTCCAGGTCACCTTCGACGGCCACGATGGCCGTGCCGGCACGCAGATCGACAAGCGTCGACTGGCCGCGAGCAACGCGTAACGCGCCAGGATCGGATGGGAACACGGCGGAGTGCGAGCGAGTCACGATGGTTTCCTTCGAATCGTTTTCCTGCTGCACAGCTTATTGAGTTCGTTCACGTGAAAACAGCGACAAGCATCGACAATCTGAAGCGCTACAGCGACGCATTCGGACCCGCTGTATCGGTCGCCATCGTGCCGATCTGTATCTGTTGTCGCGCGTCGACTGTGCGCACCATCGACGCATGGACGACCTGACCTTCGAGCGGCGCGACGCGCGCGCTACCCCCTTACCGGACGGCCAGCCGCTTTACCGGCAACTGGCCGATCACTATCGCCGCGCGATCGGCAACGGCGTGCTGCGCGTGGGCGATCGCATGCCGTCGATGCGCGCATTCATGCAGCGCCACAACGTGAGTCTCGCGACGGCGACCGAAAGCTATCGCGTGCTCGAACGCGCGGCGCTGATCGAAGCGCGGCCGCGGTCGGGCTATTTCGTGCGTGTGCCGCCGGCGGCGCTGCCGGCCGCGGTCGAACCGGATCCGGCACAGTTGCCGGGCGAAGCGCAGTTCGTCGGGATTCACGCGGCGATTTCGGCGATCGTGTCGAAATTCCAGCGCTTCCCGCAGGCGCTCAATCTCGGCGGCGCGACCGCGTGCCCCGAACTCTATCCGACCGATGCTTTGCGCCAGGCCGCGATACGCGCGTTGCGGCGCGAGCCGACGCTGCTGACTTCGGCCGGTCCCGACCTCGGCGATCCCGCGTTGCGCGCGGTCATTGCGCGGCGCGCGCTCGACGGCGGCATCGAGATCGGCGCGGACGAAATCATCATGACGCACGGCGGCATCGAAGCGGTGAACCTCGCGCTGCGCGCGGTGACCCAGCCGGGCGACACTGTCGCGGTCGAATCGCCGTGTTTTTTCGGCTTGCTGCAGGTGCTCGAAAGCCTCGGACTGCGCGCGCTCGAAATCCCGACGAGTCCGAGCACGGGTCTCGCGGTCGACGCACTGAGCTTTGCGCTGCAGCACCATCCCGGCATCAAGGCTGTGGTCGTGGTGCCGAATCTGCAGAATCCGCTCGGCAGCGTAATGCCCGACGCGCACAAGGCGGCTCTCGTCGGGCTGTGCTCGCGCGCCGGCGTGGCGCTGATCGAGGACGATCCGTATCGCGAACTGGTCGACGACGAACCCGCGCCGCGATCGCTGAAGGCGTGGGACACGGACGGCACGGTGATTCATTGCACGTCGTTCAACAAGACGCTCGCGCCGGGCATGCGGATCGGCTGGATCAACGGTGGACGCTGGCATCCGCGCGTGCGGATGCTGAAGTTCGCGCAGTCGCGTCACAACGAACAGCTGTCGCAGGTCGTGCTGGCAGGTTTTCTGGAGACGGGCGCCTACGCGCGACATCTGCGGCGCTTGCGCGACAGCCTGCGGTGTCAGCGCGAACGCATGGCGCTGGCGATTGCCGCGGCGTTTCCCGAGGGCACGCGCTTTACGCCGCCGCGCGGCGGACTGTTTTTCTGGATCGAGTTGCCGCGCGGGTTGTCGTCGGCGGCATTATTCGACGCCGCGCTGGACGACGGCATCCGCATCATGCCCGGGACCGTGTTTTCGAACACCGGGCGCTTCGATCATTTCATCCGGCTCAGTTGCCCGAGCACCGACCTCGAATGGCTCGACGACGCGGCGCGTCGAGTGGGGCGCCTTGCCAGGCGGATGAGCGGGCATGGCGGGGCCGATGCATGACAGCGATAGCAGGTATCATTTTTGGCTGTGCGCTTCACGCCGCGATCTGCGCAGCGGCCTGCGCAAAAAGCGAGCGCGCGACCGACGTTGCCGCCCATCAATTCCGAACACCGCAATGACCGACCCAACTTCCCCCGCAAAAACAGTCCCCCCCGTGCTCCCCGAAAGCCCGTTCGTCGACCGTCTCGGCGCGCAGCTTCTGTCCGCCGCCGACGGCGTCAGCGAAGTGGTGCTGCCGTTGCAGCACGATCACATGAACACGTGGGACGTCGCGCACGGCGGCGTCACGATGACGCTCGCCGACATCGCGCTGGCGATGGCCGCGCGCAGTCTTGCCGGCGACGGCGTCGGCGTCGTCACCGTCGAGATGAAAGTCAACTTCATGCAGCCGGGCCGCGGCGAGTTGCGCGCAAGCGGCCGCGTGCTGCATCGCTCGACGACGATGGCCTATTGCGAAGGCGAGATTCGCGACAGCGAAGGCCACTTCGTCGCCAAGGCGCTCGGCACCTTCAAATACATGCGCCGCCTCGCGGTGGGCCGCGACGTCGCGCGCCAGCGTCTGCGTACCGACCCCGGCGCGAAGCCCGGTCCGAGCGACGGCTGAGCGTCCGTATCTCAGCATCTGAACACCAGACGCGGTTCACCCCCGACCCGCGTCGCCCCCATCAACCCAAGGAGACGACCCGATGAGCCAGATCAACCGCCAACTGCTGCTGGTTTCGCGTCCGCAAGGCGCGGTCACGCCCGATAACTTCAAGCTCGTCGAAACGCCGCTCGCGCCGCTCGCCGACGGCGAAGTGCGGGTGCGCAACCACTACCTGTCGCTCGATCCGTATATGCGCGGCCGCATGAACGACAGCAAGTCGTACGCGGCGCCGCAGCCGCTGAACGAAGTGATGATCGGCGGCACGGTCGGCGAAGTGGTCGAGTCGAGGAATCCGAAGTTCGCGGTCGGCGACAAGGTCGTCGCGATGTTCGGCTGGCAGGAGTACGGCACCTCGAACGGCGCCGGCATCCAGAAGGTCGACGACACCCACGTGCCGCTGTCCGCGTATCTCGGTCCGGTCGGCATGCCGGGCGTCACCGCGTGGTACGGGCTGAACCGCATCATCGCGCCGAAGGCCGGCGAGACCGTGGTGGTCAGCGCGGCGAGCGGCGCGGTCGGTAGCGTGGTCGGCCAGCTCGCGAAAGCGGCCGGCGCGCGCGCGGTCGGTATCGCGGGCGGTGCGGACAAGTGCCGCTACGTGATCGACACGCTCGGCTTCGACGCCTGCGTCGACTACAAGGCCGGCAACCTGTACCAGGACCTGAAGGCGGCGACGCCGGATGGCGTGGACGGCTGCTTCGAGAACGTCGGCGGCGAGGTGCTCGACGCGACGTTCGCGCGGATGAACGCGTTCGGGCGCATCGCGCTGTGCGGTTTTATCGCCGGCTACGACGGTCAGCCGCTGCCGCTCAAAAATCCCGCGCTGATGCTCACGCAGCGGCTGCTGGTGCAGGGCTTTATCGTCAGCGAACATATGGAAGTGTGGCCGGATGCGCTCAAGCAGCTCGGCACGCTGGTCGCGCAGCAGAAGCTGCAGTATCGCGAGACCATCGCGCAAGGGCTCGAGTCCGCGCCGGAAGCGTTCATGGGGCTGCTGAAGGGCAAGAACTTCGGCAAGCAGCTGGTCAAGCTGATCTGATCGGCGCGTCGACTTCGCTACCACAACGGCACACCGCCACTGAACCGGGGATTGGAAAAATGACGTTTGAATTTGCAGGCAAGGTGGCGGTGATCACCGGCGCGGGCAGCGGCTTCGGCCGCGCGTTCGCGCACAAGGGCGCGGCGCTCGGCATGAAGCTGGTGCTGGCCGATGTCGATGCGCAAGAACTCGCGCGCACCGTCGACGGATTGCGCGCGGCCGGCGCCGACGCGATCGGCGTGCCGACCGACGTATCGAACGCCGCCCAGGTCGAAGCGCTCGCGCAGGCCGCGCTCGATGCGTTCGGCAAGGTGCATCTGCTGTTTAACAACGCGGGCGTCGGCACCGGCGGCCTGTTGTGGGAAAGCTCGGCGAACGACTGGTCGTGGGTGTTCGGCGTCAACGTGATGGGCGTCGCGCACGGCGTGCGGGTGTTCACGCCGATCATGCTCGCGCAGAACGAGCCCGCGCATATCGTCAACACGGCGTCGGTCGCGGGGCTGTTGTCGCCGCCGGCGATGGGCATCTACAACGCGTCGAAGCACGCGGTGGTGTCGTTGACCGAGACGCTTTATCAGGATCTGAAGCTCGCGCAGGCGCAGAGCACGGACGGCGCGCAGGTCGGCTGCTCGTTGCTGTGTCCGGCCTTCGTGCCGACCGGCATCGCCGATGCCGAGCGCGCGCGTCCGGACGACCTGCGCAACGCGGGCCGGCCGACGCGCTCGCAAATCGCCGCCGGCAAGCAGTTGCAGCGCGCGGTGCAGTCGGGCCGCCTCACCGCCGACGACGTCGCGAACCTCACGTTCGACGCGATCGCCGCGCGGCGTTTCTATATCATCACGCATCCGGGCATCATGGCGACCGTGAAGCTGCGCCACGACGACATCGAGCAGTTGCGCGAGCCGTCCGATCCGATGTCGCTGAAACCCGAAGTGAAGGGCGCGGAGTAGCCGCCGGTCGCCGGGTATTTGAACCGGCATCGCGCGCGGCCCTACGTTCGTTGTTATCCAAACCGGGGCGTTCGAGCGCGGCGCGGATTGCCACGCGTGCCAGATCGCCTCACCACACGCCTCACATCACGCCTCACAGATCACGCCTCACACATGCCGTTGAATCCGAAGATCGAGCAGGTGCTCGACATGATCGCGCGGGCCCGGCGCCCGCAGTATCACGAGATGAGCGCGCAAGCGGCGCGCGCATCGTATGAAAAAAGCGCGCCGATCCTCGAGATCGCGAGCGCGCCGATGTTTTCTATCGAAGACCTGCGGGTGCCGACCCGCGACGGCGCGACGATCCGCGCGCGCCTCTACTGTCCGGTCGAGCCGAACTGGGCCGAACCGCTGCCGGCCTTCGTCTACTACCACGGCGGCGGCTTCACGGTCGGCAGCGTCGATACGCACGACGCGTTGTGCCGGATGTTCGCGCGCGACGGCCGCTGCGCGGTGCTGTCGGTCGATTACCGGCTCGCGCCCGAGCACAAATTTCCGACCGCGGTCGACGACTCATTCGACGCGCTCAGCTGGCTGCACGCGCACGCGGCCGAATTCGGTATCGATGCGGAGCGGCTAGCGGTCGGCGGCGATAGCGCGGGCGGCACGCTGGCGACGGTCTGCGCGGTGCTCGCGCGCGACGCCGGTATCGCG
The DNA here is from genome assembly GCF_001931485.1 of Burkholderia sp. SRS-W-2-2016. Lineage (GTDB taxonomy): Bacteria > Pseudomonadota > Gammaproteobacteria > Burkholderiales > Burkholderiaceae > Paraburkholderia. The sequence continues at coordinate 29,156 of NZ_MSDV01000024.1, forward strand.
CTCGCGCTGCAATTGCTGATCTATCCGGGCACGACCGGCCATCAGCAGACCGACTCGCATTCGCGGCTCGCGAACGGTTTTCTGCTGTCGGGCGACACGATCCAGTGGTTCTTCGAGCAATACCTGCGCGACAGCCGCGATCGCGACGACTGGCGCTTCGCGCCGCTCGACGGCGTGAGCGGCGCGCCCGATTTCGAAGGCATCGCGCCCGCATGGATCGCGACCGCCGAATACGATCCGCTCAGCGACGAGGGCGACGCGTATGCGGACAAGCTGCGCGCGCTCGGCAACCGGGTCACGCTGAAGCGCTACCCGGGGATGATTCACGAGTTCTTCAAGATGGGCGGCTATGTGCCGGACGTTGCGCAAGCGCACGCGGATGCCGCGGCGGCGTTGCGCGCGGCGTTTGGGATTGACTGAGAAGGCGAGCGAGGCTTGCCGGCGCGGGAAGCCGTGCCTTGCGGGCAGCAGGCGCGGCGGCGAATCCGGCCGCTCGCGCGCGGGCTCGCGAGTCGGGCGACGCGTCAAGCCACGCTGATCGGATCCCGCTCCACATTAAACGCAAAACTGCGCTCGAAATCTCCCGGCCGCACCACCCGGTGCGAGCCGTTATCGTCGCTGCGCTCGGCAACCGCGACGCCTAGCACGTCACCGAAGGCGGCGACCCTAACCCCGGTCGTACTGCGCGTGCCGTACTCCGGCGATTCGATAAACGCCGCCGACAACACCCGTTCCCGTTCGAGCGGAATCCCGGTCGACGGCAACTCGTCGTCGCGCGCAAGGCGCGGATCGCGCATCAGATCGATCAGCCGTTCGAGCGGCGGCATCGGCTCGCGCGCGAGCAACGTGCCCAGTTCCGCGCGCTTTCTGACCAGCTTCGGCCACGCGGTATCGAGCACCGCGTTCGAGATCCCGTGCGTGCCCGCCGCGAGCAGCTCGGGCTCGCGCCGCTCGACGCCGCGATTGCAGTACCACGCGAGCTCGCGCCGGTTCCAGTCGCCGACCAGCAGATTGAAACCGTTATAGATATCGCCGGTTTTGGCGACGTGCCGCAGATAGGCGAGCGGCGACGCGTGCGGCTGGCCGTCGGCATCGCGCGCGGCGCCGCTCAGCCAGTCGCTCACCAGCGTGCCGCGGGTCGGCGCATCGGCGCGCATCTCACTCGGCGCGCGGTAATTGGTCAGCGCGGCGAAGCGGCCGTCGCGCGTAAGCCCCAGCCACGTGCCGCCGCCGACCAGATCGCGTCCCGCCAGCACAGCCGGCGCGTCGCGCCACCAGCCGATCGGCTCGGCGGTGCGGCGGAAGAATTCGTCGCGATTCGCGGCGAGCGTGAACAGCGGGCCGTCGACCGCGTCGGGTCGCCAGTCGAAAACGATCAGGCACATCGGGGCGCGTCTCCCGGTGAGAGCGTGGGCAACGGCGGCACCAGCCGCCCAAAAAAATCAGACGAGAATAAACCCGCCAATAAAAAACGGCGCATCGCTGCGCCGCTTCGGGTTCCGTGCGCCGCTCAGACTTCGGTCGGCAAACCGTAGGGCAGCGGCAGGAACCGCAGCGCCGGACCGTCGGCCGCGCCCAGGTGCACGCTGCCGGATTCGAGCGCCGCGAGCTTGATCTCGACCAGCAGATCGACGCCGCCGCCTTGCGCGGACGCCGCGTTGACGATCATCCCGCACGGCTGGCCCGGATCGTCCGAGTGAAACAGTTCGGCACCCGGGCGCACCGCGTCCAGTTCACCGGCCACATTGGCAAGCGACGTGCGTCGCTTGATCGTGCCGCGATACTGGCTGCGCGCGACCACTTCCTGGCCCGGATAGCAGCCCTTGCGGAAATTGACCGCGCCGAGCACGTCGAAGTTGACCATTTGCGGCACGAACTGCTCGACCACCGGCTGGGTGATACGCGGCTCGCCCGCGCGGATGTCGAGCCAGTCCCACACGGCCGGCGACACGCGCTTGAGCGTGCCGTCGAGCGACGGCAGCAGCGCTTCGACCTGCGCCTTCGGCCCGATCCACAGATAGCGCAGCCGATCGAGCGCATCCGGCACGCGGATCAGCGTGCCCGCCGCGCCGTCGACCTGCACGTGCACGCCGTCGGGCAGCGCATCGAACACGCCGGACAGCGCGCGGCGCACGTCGCCCGCGAGACCGACCACCGCGAGTTCGGCGCTGGCGTCGGCAAGCTTCGCCTTCGCGCGCAGCACGAACATCGACAGGCGTTTTTGCACCGCCGCCTGCACGTCCTTCGATACCAGCAGACGGATCGTGTCGCCGCTGCGCCAGCTGAGGAACGACGCGAGCAGCCGGCCCTTCGCCGAGCAGTAGCCGGCGAGCCGTGCGTTGGCGGCGTCCAGATGCTGGACGTCGTTGGTCAACTGGCCGTGCAGGAAGCTGGCCGCGTCGTCGCCGTGCACGTCGATGATCCCGAACTGCGACAGCGGCATGTATGCGCCGTGCTGGAGCACCGCGTCGAATTCGTCGGCCGACGGACGCGGCAGCACCGGCAGCGCGATCGGCGCGGCCGCTGCGGGCGCGGTGGAGGCGGGGCTGGAAGGGGTGGCTGATGCGTTAGCGGGGGCGTTGCCGAGCGGTGTATTCATGGATTCCGGGAACAGTCAATTCTGACTTTGGCTAAGGCAAACAGTTATTATATTCAGTCCAACCCCGTCACGTTTCCATGTCCCTTCTGAAGAAATGCTTCACCGCCGGCGCAGTTGTAGTCGTGCTGGCCGCGGCGGCTATCGCCGCTGGATATCACTGGGCCACCCGCCCGCTCGAATTGACCCCCGCGCAACTCGACGTCACCGTCAAACCGCATAGCAGCCTGCGCAGCGTCGCGCTGCAACTGAATCGCGGCGGCGTGCCGGTCGAGCCCGAACTGTTCATCCTGATGACGCGGCTGCTCGGTCTGCAAAGCGAACTGAAATCCGGCAATTACGAGTTCAAGACGGGCATCACGCCGTACGACGTGCTGCAAAAGATCGCGCGCGGCGATGTCAACGAATACGTGGCGACGATCATCGAAGGCTGGACCTTCAAGCGCATGCGCGCGGAGCTCGACGCGAACCCGGCGCTCAAGCACGACTCGGCGGGCCTGTCCGATGCGGATCTGATGATCGCGATCGGTGCGCCGGAGGCGTCGATCGGCAACGGCGAGGGGCTGTTTTTCCCGGACACCTATCTGTTCGACAAGAACACCAGCGACCTCGACATCTACCGCCGTGCATACCGTCTGATGCGCGTGCATCTCGACGAAGCATGGCTCGCGCGCGCGCCGAACCTGCCGTACAAGAGCCCGTACGAAGCGCTGACGATGGCCTCGATCATCGAAAAGGAAACCGGCAAGCCGTCCGACCGGCCGCTCGTCGCCGCGGTGTTCGCGAACCGTCTGCGCGCGGGCATGCCGCTGCAGACCGACCCGACCGTGATCTATGGGATGGGCGAGAGCTACGCCGGGCACATCCGCAAAAAGGATCTGCAGACCGACACTCCTTACAATACCTACACCCGCATGGGCCTGCCGCCCACGCCGATCGCGCTGCCGGGTGTCGCGTCGCTGCAGGCGGCGCTGAATCCGGCGCCGAGCACCGCGCTGTATTTCGTATCGCGCGGCGACGGCAGCAGCATCTTTTCTGAAACCCTCGGCGAGCACAACAAGGCCGTGGACAAATACATTCGAGGGCAATAATGGCGCGCGGCAAATTCATCACGTTTGAAGGCATCGACGGCGCGGGCAAGACCACTCATCTGGGCTGGTTTCGCGAACGGCTCGAAGCGAAGCTCGCGGCCAACGGCCGGACCGTCGTGATGACGCGCGAACCGGGCGGCACGCCGCTCGGCGAGCAGATCCGCGAGATCGTGCTGCATCAGAAGATGGACCTCGAAACCGAAGCGCTGCTGATGTTCGCGGTGCGCCGTCAGCACCTGGCCGAAGTGATCGAGCCGGCGCTCGCGCGCGGCGACTGGGTGCTGTCCGACCGCTTCACCGACGCGACCTTCGCGTATCAGGGCGGCGGCCGCGGCCTGCCGCGCGACAAGCTGGAGACGCTCGAGCGCTGGGTGCAGGGCGGTTTTCAGCCGGACCTGACGGTGCTGTTCGATCTGCCGCCCGCGGTCGCCAACGAACGGCGCAGCGCGGCGCGCGATCCGGATCGCTTCGAGCGCGAATCGGCCGCCTTTTTCGAGCGCACGCGCGCCGAATACATGCGCCGTGCGGAAGAGGCGCCGTACCGATTCGCTATCATCGACTCTTCGCAGAGCATCGCGCGTATTCAGAAACAGCTTGAAGAATTGATCGCAACGCTTTGATTTTCAATCAATATAATTGAAATTTATAAGAGCCTGCAAAGCTCGTGCGATGTCTAAAGTAGTGTATTCAACCCATTGATTGCAAAGACCAACGATGATCTATCCGTGGCAAGCCGATGACTGGAACCGCCTGCAGCAGCTGCGCGCCCACTGGCCGCATGCTCTGCTGCTGCACGGCCAGGCCGGGATCGGCAAGCTGCGCTTCGCGCAGCACCTCGCGCAGGGGCTGCTCTGCGAGGCGCCGCAGCCCAACGGCGAGCCGTGCGGCACCTGCGTGGCCTGCAACTGGTTCGCGCAGGGCAATCATCCGGACTACCGGATCGTCGTGCCCGAGGCGCTCGCGGCCGAGGCCGGCCCGGTCGCCGCGGCAGGCGCCGACGAGAAAGCCGACAAGGCCGACGGTGACGAAGGCAAGAAGACCCGCACGCCCAGCAAGGAAATCAAGATCGAGCAGGTCCGCGGTCTGCTCGACTTCGTCGGCGTCGGTTCGCATCGCGGCGGCGTGCGCGTGGTCGTGCTGTATCCGGCCGAAGGGCTGAACGTCGCGGCCGCCAATGCGCTCCTGAAGACGTTGGAGGAGCCGCCCGCCGGCGTGGTGTTCCTGATGGTGTCGGCGCGGATCGACCGCTTGCTGCCGACCATCATCAGCCGCTGCCGGCAGTGGCCGATGAGCGTGCCGGCGCCGCAGGCCGCCGCCCAGTGGCTCGCCGCGCAGGGCATCGAAGACGCGCCGGCGCTGCTCGCCGAAGCGGGCGGCGCGCCGCTCGCGGCGCTCGCGCTCGCCAGCGACGAAAACCGCACGCTGCGCGACTGGACGCTGAAGCAGCTCGCGGCCGGCGCGCAGTGCGACGCGTTCGCGTGCGGCGAGGCGCTGCAGAAGCTGCCGGTGCCGCTGGTGCTCGGCTGGCTGCAGCGCTGGATGTACGATCTGCTCGCACAGCGCACCGCCGGCGCGCCGCGTTATTTCCCGCAGGCGCAGAAAGCGCTCGAACGCTGCGCGTCGCAGGCCGACGCCAACGCGTTCGCGCGCTTTCTACGCAGCGTGACGCGCCAGCGCGCGGTCGAGAATCATCCGCTGAATGCGCGTCTGGTGTTCGAGGAACTGTTTATCGGCTATCGCGCGCTGTTCGCGTGAGCCTTTGCCTGAACCTTTGCTTGAGCCTTTCATTGCCGCGTCCGAAACGATCCGCCATGCTGGCGTAGTCGGCCCCGGCAGCCCCATTTTTCGCAGGACCTGATCATGTTTGTCGATTCCCACTGCCATATCAATTTCGAAGGACTCGCGGACCGTCTGCCGCAGGTGCTCGAGAACATGCGCAGCCTGTCGGTCACGCACGCGCTGTGCGTGTCGGTCGATCTCGAAACGCTGCCGTCGGTGCTGGACATCGCCAGCCGCTGCGAGAACGTCTACGCGTCGGTCGGCGTGCACCCGGACCACGAGCATATGCGCGAGCCGAGCGTCGCCGAACTGGTCGAGCTGGCCCAGCATCCGAAGGTGGTCGCGATCGGCGAAACCGGCCTCGACTACTACCGTCTCGAAGGCCGCACGATCGCCGACATGGAGTGGCAGCGCGAGCGTTTTCGCACCCACATCCGCGCCGCGCACGCGACCGGCAAGCCGTTGATCGTTCACACGCGTTCGGCTTCCGAGGACACGCTGCGGATCATGGCCGAGGAACGCGCCGGCGAGCCGGGCGGGGTGATGCACTGCTTCACCGAGCCGTGGGCGATCGCCGAACAGGCGCTCGCGCAGAACTTCTATATCTCGCTGTCGGGCATCGTCACGTTCAAGAGCGCGACCGACGTGCAGGACGTCGCGCGCCGCGTGCCGCTCGAACGTCTGCTGATCGAAACCGACTCGCCGTATCTCGCGCCGGTGCCGTATCGCGGCAAGCCGAATGAACCTGCGTACGTCAGTTATGTCGGACGCTTCATCGCGCAGCAACGCGAGATGCCGGACGAGGCGCTGGCCGCCGCGACCACGCAGAACTTTTTCAGGCTGTTCAAGATTCCGGCGCCGGCCACGGCCTGAACGGTGAACGCCCGGTAACGAACTGGGTGTTGCAACTGAAAATCCAGTAACATCAAATGGATAGGGAAGTTTCCTAAAGTACTATATGAAAAATATTTCGACGTCGTCCGCTGCTTTCCAACCGACCTCCGCCATGACGGCCGCCCGTGCGTTCGCGCCCGCGCGACGCCTCGCCTGTGCCGCCGCGCTCGCCTGCGCGGCGCTGGTCGCGGTGCCCGCGCACGCGGCGCCGATCGACTCGCTGATCAAGTCGGTCAAGTTCGACGACGTCGACGGCGTCAACAAGCTGCTCGCGAAGGGGATGGACCCGAACAGCGTGGACAGCCAGGGCATTCCGCTGCTGGTGCTGGCCGCGCGCGAGAAATCGGAGAAGGTCACCGCCGCGTTGCTGAAGAATCCGAAGACCGATATCGAAGCGCAGGACAAGGCCGGCGAAAACGCGCTGATGATGGCCTCGCTCGCCGGCGACCTGAACATCGTCAATCAGCTGATCGCGAAGGACGCCGAAGTCAACAAGAAGGGCTGGGCGCCGCTGCACTACGCGGCCGCGAACGGCCACGACGACATCGTCAAGGTGCTGCTCGATCACTCGGCCTACGTCGACGCCGGTTCGCCGAACGGCACCACGCCGCTGATGATGGCCGCGCGCGGCGGTCACATCTCGACCGTCAAGCTGCTGCTCGACAACGGCGCGGACCTGAACGTGAAAAACCAGATCGGCATGACCGCGCTCGATTTCGCGAAGACCTACAAGGAACCGGACGTCGTCGAAGGCCTGACCGCTCGCATGCAGCAGGGCCAGAAGTAATCGCACGCGCGGCGGCACGACGCTGACGAACTGGCCCGCGAGGGCGCTTCGCCCAGCGCTTGGCCGATGCTCGATGGATTTGTTCGATTTGTCTGACATCGATAAGGCCTGGCTGCTGCCGTCGCGTAAAACAGTGCAGAATGACGACTTTGGCGCGCCCTTTGGCGTGCCATCCGGATGCGGCGAAAAGACCGCGTGATAAACAAACCTGGAAAGGAACACCATGCTGCGGGCTTTGATTTTCGCCGGCGCGCTCGCCTTGCCGCTATCGGCGGCCGCGTTTACGGGAGGCGACCTCAACAAGCTGTGCACTAAAACGGACGTGGCTTCACGCTCCGCCTGCGCGGCCTATATCGAAGGCGCGGCCGACGGTATCTTCAACACGATCGATGCGATCGGCGGCACCACCGGTCCGCGGGTCGGCCAGTATTTCTGCCTGCCGGCCGATGCGCGTTCCGCGCAGTTGACCGACGCGGTGCGCAAGTACATCGCCGAGAATCCGAACGCCGCGGGCTACAACGCCAGCACCGCGATCTCGCTGGGTCTCGGCAAGGCGTTTCCGTGCAAGAGCGGCAGCTGATCGACGCCGCTTGCCGCGCCGGGCAGCAACACGCGTAGTCGCCGCCCGGCGCAACACTGACGGCGCGCGACTCGCGCGCCGGGTGCCGCGGGTCCCGTCCACCGCGCAGGTGTGACGAACCCCACCGATGTTCGCAGTCCCACTGGCGCGCCGCCGCTCTTCGAGCCCGGAGGAAGATGCCCGTTATGCCGACTTTCGACGACTTCAGCCGGGTGGCCGCCGCGCCGCTGCACTCTTGGCTCGGCGTGCTGATCGTGACCGCGCTCATGACGATCGTGACGATCGGCGTGCATCGTTTCGGCGCGCGCGTGGTCAAGCGCATTGCCGAACCGCACGCGCTGACCAGCGTGGTGCTGCGCTATATCGACAAACCTTCGCTGTTTGCGCTCGTGATCCTCGTGCTCGCGTGGATCTGGTCCGAGGCGCCCACTACCCTCAATTTCATCGAACCGGTGCGCGACGTCACGGGCATCGCGCTGATCGCCGCGCTCACGTGGCTGTCGGTGCGCTCGGCCGCGGCGATCGGCGAGGCGATCATCCGCGCGCATCCGCTCGATACCGCCGACAACCTGCAGGCCCGCCGCATCCATACCCAGGCTCGGGTGCTCGCGCGTTCGGTGATGATCGTGATCGTGATCGTCGGCGTGGGCGGCGCGCTGATGACCTTGCCGAACGTCCGGCAGATCGGCGCGAGCCTGCTGGCCTCGGCCGGTGTGGCCGGTCTGGTCGCCGGTATCGCCGCGCGGCCGGTGCTCGGCAATCTGATCGCCGGTTTGCAGATCGCGCTGTCGCAGCCGCTGCGGCTCGACGACGTGGTCGTGATCCAGAATGAATGGGGGCGTATCGAGGAAATCACCGGCACGTACGTGTCCGTGCGGCTGTGGGACCAGCGCCGGCTGATCGTGCCGCTGCAATGGTTCATCGAAAATCCGTTCACCAACTGGACCCGCAGCAGCTCGCAGATCATCGGCACCGTGTTCCTGTTCGTCGATTACCGGATGCCGCTCGCGCCGCTGCGCGAGGAGCTCGCGCGGATCGTCGAAAGCGCGCCGGAGTGGGATCGGCGCGTGCAGGTGTTGCAGGTGTTCGACTGCACCGAACGCGCGATGCAGCTGCGTGCACTGGTCAGCGCACCCGATTCCGGTCTCGCGTGGGATCTGCGCTGCCGGGTCCGCGAAGGGCTGGTCGAATTCATTCAGCGGCACTATCCGGAATGTCTGCCGCGCGGGCGCGCCGAGGTGTCTGCGGAGCTGGAGCCCGGCAGCGGCTCGCCGGTCGACTGGCTGCCGCGCAGCATGCAGGCGCCGGCCAGCAGCACCGCCGCACATACCGAAGCCGATCCGGTGGCGACGCGGATCGGCCGGCCGGAGGTGGCCGAGGCTGCGCGCAAGGCGAAGGAGCAGGCCTAGGCGGCCTGGGAGCGTGACTGGGTACGTGGCTTGCTACCTTGCGGGGCGCGATCGCACCCGCGTAATGGGTGCATCGCGCCGGCCGCCGTAGCGCGAAGCATGCGCGCGAAATAAAGCGAAGCGCATGAATCCGCCACGACGCGCATCCCGCGGACTGTCCGCGCGGTGTGCGGCCGCTGACCCATACTTAAATCACTCACGCATTGGCGCGCTATCGGCGGGAGCAATCGTGGTCCGGGCCGAGCCGTTGCATGCGGTAGCGCTTACACGCCGCGCGCGAACTTCCTCGTCCCGAACCGCTGCCAGGCGCGCCGCACGTACCAAGGAGGACATCCAACATGGGCCGACTGATCGTCGTGTCGAATCGCGTCGCGACGCCGACGGAGACCAAGGGATCGGCAGGCGGGCTCGCCGTCGGCGTATTCGGCGCGCTCAAGGATGCGGGCGGGGTCTGGTTCGGCTGGAGCGGCGACGTGGTCAGCGAGACCGTCGCCAACGCCGGGCCGGCGCTCGAACAGGACGGCGCGGTGACGTTCGCGACCGTCGGACTCACGCGCAAGGATTACGACCAGTACTATCGCGGCTTCTCGAACGCGACGCTGTGGCCGGTATTTCATTACCGCAACGATCTCGCGCGTTACGAGCGCGAGGAATACGCGGGCTACCGGCGCGTCAACGCATGGCTCGCGCACAAGCTGATCAAGCTGCTCGAACCGGACGACGTGATCTGGATCCACGACTACCATCTGATCCCGTTCGCCGAGGCGCTGCGCAGCGAAGGCGTGACCAACCGGATCGGCTTCTTCCTGCACATTCCGTTTCCCGCGCCGCAGATCCTGCTGAACATCCCGCCGCACGAGGAACTGGTGAAGTCGCTGTCGTGCTACGACCTGCTCGGCTTTCAGACCGCCACCGACCAGCAGGCCTTCCACGACTACGTGACGCGCCATGCGCGCGGCACGCTCAGCAACGGCAATCAGGTCGAAGCGTTCGGCCGCAAGCTGCGCACCGGCGTGTACCGGATCGGCGTGTTCCCCGACGAGATCGCCGAGCAGGCGAAGCGCTACGAAAGCCGGCAGCACGTGCTCGATCTGAAGCAGAGTCTGGAGGGGCGCAAGCTGATCATGAGCGTGGACCGGCTCGATTATTCGAAGGGCCTCGTCGAGCGTTTCCGTTCGTTCGAACTGCTGCTGGAGCGCTCGCCCGAATGGCGCGGCAACGTCACGCTCGTGCAGATTGCGCCGCCGACGCGCTCGGACGTCGCGACCTATCAGAAGATTCGTCAGGACCTCGAATACGAAGCAGGCCGAATCAATGGCCGTTACTCCGGGCTCGACTACACGCCGATCCGCTATCTGAACCAGCAGTACGACCGCTGGAAACTGATGTCGCTGTTTCGCGAATCGCAGATCGGCTTCGTCACGCCGTTGCACGACGGTATGAATCTGGTCGCGAAGGAGTACGTCGCCGCGCAGAATCCCGACGATCCCGGCGTGCTGGTGCTGTCGATATTCGCCGGCGCGGCCGCGGAGTTGAGCGGTGCGCTGCTGGTCAATCCGCACGATGCGATCGGCATGTCCGAAGCGTTGCAGCACGCGTTGCAGATGCCGCTCGCGGAGCGCCAGCGGCGTCACGAGATCAACATGGCGGCACTGCGCAAGAACGATCTCGGGGTCTGGCGCGATACCTTTCTCAACGATTTGCGCAGCGTGCCGGTGCGCAAGGCGGGCGAGGGCGGCGGCCACAAGTGAGCGGACGGGCGGTGACGGACCGCGCAACGGCTCGTCACCGCGCCGCGTTCTCCCCGGATGTAAGTCGGGTGTAACAGCACCGAGTAAATGCAAGACCTGCGGCGTGGCCCCAGGCGCCAGGCAATAATGCACGGTAGCGATGAGGCATGCGACGCTCACGCGCCGCGTGCATTGCCCGGATGTAATGGCGCTGTCATACTCGGCGTCGCCGACGCGCACCGCGATAACGCGCAAGCCGTCAGCTCATGGAGACAGATATGAAGATTGCGCAGATCGCCCCGCTGACCGAATCCGTGCCGCCGAAGCTGTATGGGGGCACCGAGCGGGTCGTGTCGTACATCACCGAAGCGCTGGTCGAGCAGGGCCACGATGTGACGCTGTTCGCAAGCGGCGACTCCGTCACCAGCGCGAAGCTCGAAGCGGTCTGGCCGCGCGCGCTGCGTCTGGATCCCGGCATCCGCGACCGCATCGCGCCGCATATGCTGCTGATGGAACTCGTGCGCCGCCAGGCCGAAGAGTTCGACGTGCTGCATTTTCACCTCGACTATTACTCGTTCTCGGTGTTCAAGCGCCAGGACACGCCGTTCGTCACGACGATGCACGGCCGGCTCGATCTGCCCGAGCAGCAGCCGGTGTTCGACACCTTCAACACCGCGCCGGTGATTTCGATTTCGAATGCGCAGCGTCATCCGTTGCCGCAGGCGCGCTGGCTGACCACCGTCTATCACGGGCTGCCCGAGCAGCTGTATACGCCGCAACCGGTCGAGCAGAAGTACCTCGCGTTTCTCGGCCGGATTTCGCCGGAAAAGCGCGTCGATACCGCGATTCGCATCGCCGGGCGCTGCGGCATTCCGATCCGCATCGCCGCGAAGGTCGATTCGGCCGACCGCGAGTACTTCGAGCGCGAGATCCGGCCGTTGCTCGATCTGCCGTATGTCGAGTTCATCGGCGAGATCGCCGATCATCAGAAGGCCGAATTTTTGTCGGGCGCGCATGCGCTGCTGTTTCCGATCGACTGGCCGGAGCCGTTCGGCCTCGTGATGATCGAGGCGATGGCCTGCGGCACGCCGGTGATCGCGTTCAATCGCGGCTCGGTGCCGGAGGTGCTCGAAGACGGCGTGACCGGCTTTATCGTCGAGGACGAGATCGGCGCGGTGGCCGCGGTGAACCGGCTGCACAAGGTGCCGCGCGCCGGCGTGCGGCGCCGCTTCGAGGAACGCTTCACGTCGCACCGGATGGCGCGGCAATACGTGGAGGCGTATCAGTCGGTGATTCGCGCGCAGAAGCGGTCGCGCTTCAAGGTGATCGATACGTCGGGTAGTTGAAGCGGCCGGAGGTCGATCGCAGGTCGATCGGCGTTGATCGGCGTTCAAGCACGAGCGGTGCTGCGCGATGCGCGGCGCCGCTTTTTTTATGCACGGCGAGCCGCTGCGACCACGGTGTGGAACCTCGCGGCGAATGTCAGCCGCAAAACTCGCCGGCAAAGAAAAAGCCGCGCGAAGCACTCGATGAATGCTTCGCACGGCTTCACGCATATTGCTGCTGCCGCGGCCCACGCCCGGCCTTGAGCCGCCGCCACGAGCGCACCGGAATGCGCCCGTCAGCGCGCTCAGATCTTCAGGCGCGAGACCTTCGTGCCTTGCAGCGACACGTCGCCCATCAGGCCCGCGTTGGTCATCACGAACACCTGCACCGGGGCGGTGGCCGTGTTCGTGTCGACCGCGCCGTTCGCGCCGATCTTCACGAGCGCCACCGATGCGTCGACGCCGGCCGACCAGCCATCCGCGTTGCGGAATTTGTCGAGCGAATCCTGGGTCATGAACAGGAAGATGATCGCCTTGGACTGCGCGCCCGCCTGCAGGCCGAACGAACCCGAGATCGTGCTGTAGTAGCCGACCGTCGCGCCGCCGACGCGCAATGCGCCTTCGCCATACTGACCGCCGACGATAAAGCCCGCCTGCAGCACCGACGGGAACACCAGCACGCCGCGCGCCTTCGACACCAGTTCGCGCGAGCCCGGCACCGTGGTGAACAGCTTCGAGAGCGTGCCGTCGACGCTGGCGTCGATCGAATGGCGCTTCGAAGTGTCGGTGGCGGGAGTCTGGTTATTGGCGTTCGGGCCCGTCGTCGTACAGCCGGCGAGTGCAAGGCCACCGAAAGCCAGCGCAGCGGTCGTCTTCATCATGAAGTGTCGTCTTTGCATCGTTTTTCTCCGTCGTGAATCCGGGCTCAACCGTGGATGGTTCCGCCTGGTTGCCATTGAGTTATAACACACGCCCGCCCGGATGGCGTGTCGGGCGATGACGCGAAAAGCCTTACAGGACAAGGCTTTGAGGCGAATCGTAAGGTGCCGGCAAGTAATTTTGACCGGCGTTTGGCGAGGTTCCGAAGCGCGTCGCGCGCGGGCTGCGCTCGTAGCGAAACGCGCGAGGCGCCCAGCGCACGGCGATTTTGGGGACGCTTCAGCGCGGCCGTCCAGCGCGCCGGTTTTTACCGATCGATGCGGGTTCGGCCCGGGGTCTGTAACAGAACTGAAAGTGTTGTTTCTGCGCAGCGCGCGGCGGCCGTGTGCTGCCAAAACGACAACTGGCTCAAAAATAGTGTCGAATGGTGGCGGGTCGGCGCGGCGCAACGGGTGGGGCGACTCACCGTGCATTGGCGAGCGGTGGCCGCTGCCTGCCGAAGCGTGCTCAGCGCCGCGCATCAACCGTTATTCGCCGGGCTCTTAACCACCGGCGGGCGCCGCAACGCGCGGCGCACCATGCCGATGATCGCGCCGATCGCGAACAGGATCGCGGCCGGCACGACCCAGTAGCCGACGAACGCGTGCCAGAGATACGCCATCAGCGTCGAGCGGCGCACGTCGTACTCGTTGATCGCGTCCTGTTGACGCGGCGCGTTGGCGGCCAGCACGTCGGCCGGGCAGCCGGCGGCTTTGGCCGCGTCGGGCTTGCCGTGGCAGTGCGCGGGGGCGCCGGCGGCGCGTTGCGCGTCGGAGAAATTCCACGTGGTTAACGCGCGATCGAGATCGACCGCGTTATACGACATTTCTTCGCGGATCTCGTTGACCGCGACGATCGCCACGGGCACGGCCCAGAATATGATCACCAGCAACCACCGCCTTAACCAGCGGTTTTTGTGCTTCGAAACCATCCTTGCCTCCGATCGATGCTCAGCAGCACGAACGACAAGATGGCGGCCCGTCTGATCTTGATTCTGTATTTAGGGGGTGGGCCGTCTCCGCAGTCATCATAGAAGAAAACGGCGCGCTCTGGCGGGCGGACTGTGGAGCGGGGCGCTACCGGATGGGCGGCCGGGTTGCGAAAGCGGGTGAGCGCGCGAAAACGCGGGAGAGGGAAAGGCTGGCAACGCCGCCTTTTGCATCGAGCGATGCGGACATCCAGCGGTGCAGCGGTGTAGCGATACAGCGAGAAGAGGGCCGGCGCCGCGTTCGTCGCGCGGCGCCGGCGTGATCCGATACGGGTGAGGCCGGTGCTTAGTTAGCCGGCGCCGACGACAGACAGGTCTTCATGAACGCCTTGCGGTCGTCGCCCTTTTTGCCGGCGGCCTGCGTGTTGCAGACCTTCATCTTTTCCTGCTGGGTCATCGGCGCGGCGGCCGGCTTCGCGGACAGGCAGGTCTTCATGAACGCCTTGCGCTCGTCGCCCTTCTTGTCGCCGGCCTGCTTGTTACAGTCGGCCATCTTGGTCTGCTGGCTGTTCTCGGCGAACGCCGGCGACACCAGCACCGCGCCCAGCACCAGTGCAGCGATAGCGGATTGAATTTTCATGGGACACTCCATCGTGATGAAAACGTTTTTGGTCGTTTGTGCGCGCGGGCCTCGATGGCCTCCCGTGCCCATTGGCGCATCCATTATGGCAAATGCCGTCTGCGAAAACGGTTTTCGATGCGTTCCGGTTGACATCCGCATGCGCTCGTTTTCCCTTAGGGTACGGCCGACACGGCAGCTGCCCGTTTGAAACGGCCGAATGGAAGTGAAAAGAAATCATGCTATGCAATGCAGATAAATTCATTCCGGCTATTCAAATAGTGGCAATCAAATCGTATTGGACGATATCCGAATCGATACGCAAAAAAATCGCGACTAATGTTTGCATTGCTGCGAATGCAACTGAATGGAAATTGCTCTGAAATCCGGCGCTGGGAGGCCGTGCGAATCGACCCGGCGGCGCATGCCGTCCACAGCCTGCTGATTGATCTTTGCGAGGAGCCTTACCATGCATTACCTGTTGATGTACGAGCTGGTGCCCGACTATCTGGCCCGCCGCGGCGAGCATCGCGACGCGCATCTGAAACTCGCGTGGGCCGCCGCCGAGCGGGGCGAGCTATTGCTTGCCGGCGCGCTCGCGGAGCCGACCGACGGCGCGGTGCTGCTCTTTAACGGCGCGTCGCCGGCGGTCGCGGAAGCCTTTGCCAAGGCCGATCCGTATGTATTGGCCGGACTCGTGACGAGTTGGCGCGTGCGCGAATGGACGACCGTGGTCGGCGAACACGCAGCCAGACCAGTGCGCGTGTAAGCCCGCGCGGCAGCGAATCAACCGCGAGGTTACGGCGCGAACCTCGCGCGTGCGCGGCACTCGCACGCGCATTTTTCAGCGCGGCAATTCCACTACGACCATGCGTTGCGGCAGGCCGGTCCAGCACCGCCGGCGCCGCCGCGTGCGCTATCAAAACGCATCGAAATGCGTACTGATTCATTCATTCGGATTTCTAAAGACTATTCGCGGTGGATGAATGCGCTTGTGCTCCGCAATACGTCGATTCGATGCCGGATAAGACGGCGCTTCTGTTACGGCAATAGGTGAGAAGTCGAAGCAAAAAGGACAATATTGTTTCTATCCGTAACACTTGTCTCAACTATATTCAGGCCCGGAATGGGGTGGTATGCTTCGTGCACAAATTCTCCCATGCACGAGTGAGACCGCGTTTTGTGCGTCGAAACAGGGATGAACCGCACCAACTCCGGGCGGTATCGCCCATTCAAACCGACCGTACAAAACATCTTTGTGCAACCGGGGGCCGTACACGGGTCGTGAACGCTAGGAACCCGTGGCAGGCCCAACGCCGCGGCCAGGCCAGGCCGCGTGGAGAACAACCCAATGTTTTTCGAAGAACTGAACAACGACGAATGGGCGCTGCTGGCGCCGCTCGTCTCCGACGAGCCGGCCATCCGTCTGAACCGGCGCGGCCGGCCACGCGCCGAACCGCGCATCGTGACGAATGCCGTACTGTGGATTCTGACCACGGGGGAACCTTGGTCCAGATTGCCTGGGCGCTATCCGTCCGGCCCGACCTGCCGCCGCCGCTTCGAAGAGTGGCAACTGAACGGCATCCTGCTGGAGATGGTCCGTCTGCTGTCGCAAAGCGGGCGCAGCTTCGCCTACATTCCCCAACCGGCGCCGCCCGTTACGGCCAAACCCGCGGCACCGGTTGCGCAAACCCGCACTAACCGCGAAGACACCTTGCGCGGCGTGTCGTGGAAGAGCCCCGAGTCGTGGCAGGCGCCGCGCGTATCGAGCGCGCCGAGCCAGTGGCGCGCGGCCGATCCGATCGGCGACATCACGCGGCAATTGTCCGGACTCCCGAACGAGGCCGCGCCGCTGCGCGCGGCTACGCCGGCAGCGGCGGCGGCTGCGAGCGGTGCCGCGCGCGCCGTGTGGGCGGTGCAGCCGCTTGCCGCGCAGCAGTGGGAGGCGGGCAGAGCAGTGGACGCGCCCGGCGTGACGCCGGCTGCGCCGCTTGCCATGCAGCCGGCGGCGGACGCGCTTAGCGTCACGCAGGCAACGCTGTCGGCGCTCGATGCGACGCTCGCCGCGGATGGCTACCGGATGCCCGATATGGCAGATACGCACGCGAGCTCACACGGCACGCCGAGCGCGGACGAGCGGCGCGAGCCGCTGACGCTGTCGCTCGCGCCGCGCGGCATGCAGTTCGAGGATCCACGCGGTTATCTGATCCACGTGGTGGTCGAGCTGGTGCCCAACGCGATGTATCGCGGGTCCGTGGAAATTACGAAGGACGGCACGCGTGTCGAGCGTTCGGGCCTCGTCGGTCCGCGTTTCGAGGTGATCGCGGACGCGCAGCGCTTCGCGTTCGATTGGGCCCGTCAGTGGATCGATCGCGAGTGTGCGACCGAAGCGGCGGCGCTGGCGCTGGCCGCACAGGCACCGCAGCCGGAAGCGAATGCGGTGGCGAACATGGCGGCAGCGGCCTACACGGCGCCCGGCTATGCGGCGCGCTCGGCAACGCATCCGCTGTCGGCGCTGCGTCATGTGCCGGAGCCCATGTCGTCCGGCAGCGCGGTGAGCGGTGCGGCGACCGGTCATCGCCCGTTGAGCAGCCCGCTCGAAGGGGCGAGCGAGTCGTCGTCCGAGTCTTCGCCCGATACGCCGTCCGCTACATCATTGAGCGCATTGCGTGGACCGCTGCGCCGTTATCCGGGCGAGGCCGCGAGCGCCGCCGTCACGAGCAGCGCAAGCAACACAGGCAACACGAGCGGACCGGGCGCCACGAGCGCAACGAGTGCCGCGGGCAGCGCAAACGAAACCACCACCGCCGACCGTTTCTCACAGTCATACCGGGAACTCATCTCGCACGTGGGATAAGCCCGGCATGCCCCGCGGCCGCTTCGCGCCGCCGCAGGTTCCCGCCTCGTTTCACTGCCGTCCGTAGGTATCGTCGAAGCGCACGATATCGTCTTCGCCAAGGTACGAACCCGACTGCACCTCGATCATTTCGAGCGGCATCTTGCCCGGGTTTTCGAGCCGATGCGTGACGCCCAGCGGAATATAGGCCGATTCGTTTTCCGACACGATGAAGCGCTCCTCACCGCGCGTGACGAGCGCGGTGCCGCGCACGACGATCCAGTGTTCGGCGCGATGGTGATGCATCTGCAGCGACAGCCGCGCGCCCGGCTTGACGACGATGCGCTTGACCTGGAAACGCTCGCCGCTGTCGACCGAATCGTAGTTGCCCCACGGCCGATGCACCTTGCGATGGCTGGCCGCTTCGCCGCCGCCTTCCGCGCGAATCCGGGCGACGATCTTCTTCACGTCCTGCACGCGCGAGCGGTCGGCGACGAGAATCGCATCGGCGGTTTCGACGACCACGAGGTCCTCGGTGCCGACGCAGGCGATCAGGCGTCCTTCGGAATGCGCGAAGGTCGAGCGCGCGCCTTCGAACATCACGTGGCCGCGGCGCACGTTCTGCTCCGGGTCCTTCTCCGAGATGTCCCAGATCGCGTCCCACGAGCCGACGTCGGACCAGCCGGCGCGCAGCGGCACGACCACGCCGGCGGCCACGTTCGGCTGCGCTTCGCCGCCGAGCTGCTCCATCACTGCGTAGTCGATCGAGTTGGCCGGCGATGCCTTGAACGCGTCGCGTTGCAGACGCAGGAAATCGCCGTCCTGGCTCGCGCTGCCGAATGCGCTCACGCACGCGTCGTGAATCGCCGGCTGGAACTGACGGATCGCATCGAGCCACGTCGATGCGCGCATGATGAAAATGCCGCTGTTCCACCAGTATTCGCCCGATTCGACATAGCGTTGCGCGAGTTCCAGATGCGGCTTCTCGACGAAGCGCTCGAGCCGGTGCGCGACGTTGCCGGCCGATGCTTCGGGATCCGTAGCATCAGCGCCGCCGTCGCCGCCGACCGGCGCGCCGATACGGATATACCCATAGCCGGTTTCCGCGCGCGTCGGCACGATCCCCATCGTGACGATATAGCCCGCCGCCGCATATCGCACGCCGGTGGCGACCGCCGCATGAAAGCCGGCGCTGTCGGTGACCGCGTGATCGGCGGGCATCACGACCATGATGCCGTCCTCGTCCTGCGCGGCGATCGCCAGCGCGGCCGCGGTCAACGCGGGCGCGGTATCGCGGGCCGCGGGTTCGAGGATCAGCCGGCTCGGCTTGCCGCTGATGCGCAACTGTTCGGCGGTCGTGAAGCGCTGTTCTTCATTGGCGACCACCGTCAACTGGGCGGCGAGCGGATAACCGGCGTCGAGGCCGTCGAGCCGATGGGTCGTCGATTGCAGCAGCGACTCGTCGCCGAGCAGATCGATCAGCTGCTTCGGATGCTGTTCGCGCGACATCGGCCACAGCCGCGTGCCCGAGCCGCCGGCGAGAATCACCGGATGAACCTTGAGCTTGACGCTGGTGGACGCGGCGGACTGGGAAGCAGAGGGGGAAGCGGGCGCGGACGTGGGCCGGGTGCCGGCAGGCGTGAGCGAGGCCGGAGCGGTCATGATGAACTCCTCGAGGCTGGAAGAATGCCGTCGAGTTTGACACGAACCGCTAAATCAATAAAAGCGCGTTAAATGGAATTGCGATAAAAATCCGCCTGAAATTTATTCGATCCGGATTTAAAAATTTCCGGCATATCCAGTCAAAAATAAAAATTACCTGAAAAAAATCGGCGCGGATTTTTTTGCGCTTAATTCTGGGCAAGAATGACGTCGACGGTGCCGCACGAGCCGGGACGACGCGTGCGGCCGGGCAAGGCGCTGCGTCCGAGTTGCCTCGAAGTCACTTCGAGCAAGGGCTGAAACATCGTGCAAGCGGCTACGCAAGCGCGCCTGTCAAGCTTTATTGCGGCAACACTTACCGCTCAAAACTCGGAAAAAATGCCGAAATTTTGACCGATACAATTTGAGATATTTTGCGGTATTGCCGTGCGAATTTTAATGCCGCTTTATTGATATCTGTACAAGGGTATTCACTCATTTCGGCGCGCTTTATTCAAAGCGGCTATGCCCCGCGGGCACGCATTAACCAATCGACGGATGACACTTGATTGACGAACTGAGGGACAGCGGATGCTGAGCGTTCTAGCGAGAATCATCGACATCGCCATGGTCGCGCTCGGCGCGCTGCTGGCGGCGGCCGTGCACAGCGGCGAACCCGTATGGCTCGACGACATGCAAAGCGTGTCGCTCGCGTTCGGCTGCCTGCTGGTCGTGGTGTTTTTCCCGGCGCTCGGGATCTATCAGTCGTGGCGCGGCAAGCCGCTCTACGATCTGCTGTCGCGGGTGGCCGGCGGCTGGCTGCTGGTCGAAGTGGCCGGCGTGCTGATCAGCTTCAGCGTGCACCGCGCGGACAGCCTGTCGCGGCTGTGGCTGGTGTACTGGGCGGTCGCGACGATCGCGCTGCTGGTCGTGACCAAGACGCTCGTCTATTCGATTCTGCGCGGGCTGCGCCGCGAGGGCTTCAACCAGCGCGCGGTCGCGATCGTCGGCAGCGCGCCGTATGGGCGCTTTCTGATCGAGCAGATGCGCGGCCGTCCGGAAGCGGGCTTCGCGCCGGTCGTCGTGTTCGACGAGAACGGCACGATCAATCCGTACGAAGACCCCGACGCGGCCGTGTCGATCGACGGCGTGCCGGTCGAGCGCGACTATCAGCGCCTGCTCGAACTGGTGCGCGAGCGCGCGATCCGTGAACTGTGGCTCGCGCTGCCGATGTCGAAAGAGAAGGCGATCCATCGCTTCGTCAGCGATCTGCGCCACGACTTCGTGAACATCCGCTTCATCCCGGATGTAGGCAGCCTGACGCTGTTCAACCAGCCGATGGTCGAGCTGCTCGGCGTGCCCGCGATCAATCTCGCCGCGTCGCCGATCACCGATCTGCGCGTGCTGCCCAAGCGCGTATTCGACCGCCTGTTCGCGCTCGCCGCGTTGAGCGCGCTGGCGCCGCTGATGCTGACGATCGCGGTGCTGGTCAAGCTCAGTTCGCCGGGGCCGGTGCTGTTTCGCCAGCGGCGCAAGGGCATCGACGGCCGCGAGTTCGAGATCTTCAAGTTCCGCTCGATGAAGCTGCACAAGGAGCAGGCCGGCACGATCACCCAGGCGAGACGGCGCGATCCGCGCATCACGCCGGTCGGCGCGTTCCTGCGCCGCACCAGCCTTGACGAGCTGCCGCAATTCATCAACGTGCTGCGCGGCGAGATGTCGGTGGTCGGGCCGCGCCCGCACGCGCTCGAACACGACGACATCTACAAGGATCTGGTCAAGGGCTACATGCACCGCTACCGGATCAAGCCGGGTATCACCGGCTGGGCGCAGATCAACGGCTATCGCGGCGAAACCGACCGGATCGAAAAGATGATGGGACGCGTGAAGCTCGATCTGTACTACATGCAGCACTGGACCTTCTGGCTCGATCTGAAGATCGTCGCGCTGACGCTGTGGAAGGGCTTCACCGGCAGCAACGCGTACTGAGCGCCGGCGGTTCGTGCTCCTGAATCAACCTATTTTTCGAGGTGTAATAGATGAACCTGACGATCATCGGTAGCGGCTACGTGGGCCTCGTGACGGGCGCCTGTCTGGCCGACATCGGCCACGACGTGTTCTGTCTCGACGTCGACCAGCGCAAGATCGACGTGCTCAACGGCGGCGGCGTGCCGATCCACGAGCCGGGTCTGCAGGAAATCATCGCGCGCAATCGCCGCGCCGGCCGCCTGACATTTTCGACCGACGTTAAAGCGGCGGTCGCGCACGGCGAGATCCAGTTCATCGCGGTCGGCACGCCGGCCGACGAAGACGGCTCCGCCGATCTGCAATACGTGCTCGCGGCCGCGCGCAACATCGGCCGCCATATGACCGGCTTCAAGGTGATCGTCGACAAATCGACGGTGCCGGTCGGCACCGCATCGCGGGTGCGCGACGCGGTCGCCGCGGAGCTGGCCGCGCGCGGCGTCGAGCAGATGTTCTCGGTCGTGTCGAACCCGGAGTTCCTGAAGGAGGGCGCGGCGGTCGAGGACTTCACGCGGCCCGACCGGATCGTGCTCGGCTGCGACGAAGACGTGCCCGGCGAGAAGGCCCGCGAGCTGATGAAACGCCTGTACGCGCCGTTCAATCGCAATCGCGAGCGCACGCTGTACATGGACGTGCGTTCGGCCGAATTCACCAAGTACGCGGCCAACGCGATGCTCGCCACGCGCATCTCCTACATGAACGAACTCGCGAATCTGGCCGATCGCGTCGGCGCGGATATCGAAGCCGTGCGGCGCGGCATCGGTTCCGATCCGCGCATCGGTTACGACTTCCTGTACGCGGGCTGCGGCTACGGCGGTTCGTGCTTTCCGAAGGACGTGCAGGCGCTGATCCGCACCGCCGCCGACGAAGGCGCGAACCTGCGCATTCTCGAAGCGGTCGAGGCGGTCAACGACGCGCAGAAACAGATCCTCGCGCAGAAGATCGTAGCGCGGCTCGGCGAGGATCTGTCCGACCGCACGTTCGGCGTGTGGGGTCTCGCGTTCAAGCCGAACACCGACGACATGCGCGCGGCGCCGAGCCGCGAGCTGATCGCCGAACTGCTGCGCCGCGGCGCGCGCGTGAAGGCGTACGACCCGGTCGCGATCGACGAAGCAAAGCGCGTATTCGCGCTCGATCTGCGCGACGTGCCGCAGCAGCACGCGCGGCTCGAATTCGTCGCCGATGAAATGGCGGCCGCGCAACACACGGATGCCCTCGTGATCCTGACCGAATGGAAGGTCTTCAAGAGTCCTGATTTCGACGCGCTCAAACGCGCGTTGAACACGCCGCTGATCTTCGACGGCCGCAATCTGTACGAGCCGGACGTACTGCTCGAACTCGGTATCGAGTATCACGCGATCGGCCGCCGCCACGCGCTGCGCAATGCGCCGGCGCGGGTCGGCGCGCACGGTCTGGTGCCGGCGAACGAGCCATGTTTTCCAACGTTCTGATCGTCTGCCACGCGAACGTGTGCCGTTCGCCGGCCGCCGAGATGCTGTTCAAGGCCCGGCACGCGCACGCGGCGCGCGACGGCGCCGCGCCGATCGCGTTCCACTCGGCGGGCCTGCGCGCGATCAACGGCCACCGGATGGACCCGGTGATGCGGCGCCTGCTCGAAGAGCGCGGCGTCGTCGCCGGCCCGCATTGCGCGCGGCGGCTCGACCGCACGCTGGTGCGCGCGGCGGATCTCGTGCTGGTCACCGAGCGCGCGCAGGTGAGCGACGTCGAAGCGCTCGACCGCGCCGCGCGCGGCAAGGTTTATCCGCTCGGCAAATGGCAAGCCGATACCGACGTCGCCGATCCGCACGGCGGTGCGGAACACGACTACAGGGAGAGTCTCGTGCTCATCGAACATCTGGTCATGGGATGGCTACAGAAAATATGTTGAACAAACCCCACGCTGCACCTTCACCCGCGAGCCCGCTCGCGAAGCTCGGCGCCGCGCTGCTGCTCGCCTCGTTGCTGTCGGCCTGCGCGAGCGCGCCCGGCAATTATCTCGACACCTCGCGCCTGAAGGACAACGATCCGGCGCCGAGCGAAACCTATCCGGTCCATCTGATCACCGCGAACCTGATCGTCAGCCAGGCGCAGGCCGCCGCGAGCCAGCCGCAGCTGTTGCCGCCGGCGCCGCTCGCCGATCCGTCGCAGTACGTGTACCGGCTCGCGCCGCAGGACATTCTCGGCATCACCGTGTGGGATCACCCTGAATTGACCACCCCGCAGGGCAGCACGCTGTCGTCGGGCGGCAATACCACGCAGAGCGTCGCGGGCGCGCTGCAGCAGCCGTATACGGCCGCGCTGCCGGGCCAGGCCGATCCGTACGGCCAGACCATCGCGCACGACGGCACGATCTTTTTCCCGTTCGTCGGCCGCATTCAGGCCGCCGGCAAGACCACCGGCGAGCTGCGCGAGCAGCTGACCCGCGGCCTCGTGCGCTACATCCGCAATCCGCAGGTCGACGTGCGGGTGCTGTCGTATCGCAGCCAGAAGGTGCAGGTGACCGGCGACGTCAAGCAGCCGGGTCCGCTCGCGGTCAGCGACGTGCCGCTGACGCTGGTCGATGCGCTGACGCGCTCGGGCGGCGCCACCGATAGCGCCGATATCCAGCGCGTGCGGCTCACGCGCAACAAGCAGCTGTACGTGCTCGACGCGAACCGGATGCTCGATCGCGGCGACACCACCCAGGACGTGATGCTGCAAAACGGCGACGTGATCAACGTGCCGGACCGCAGCGACAGCCGCGTGTTCGTGATGGGCGAGGTGAAGACGCCGCTGCAGATGCCGATGCTCAAGGGCCAGCTGACGATCGCCGATGCGCTCACGCAGGCCGGCGGGATTCTGAACACCGATGCGAATCCGCGGCAGATCTTCGTGATGCGCGGGATGCGCGAGCACCCGACCACGCCCGAGGTGTTCCGCCTCGACATGACGCAGCCCGACTCGATCATGCTGTCCTCGCAATTCCAGTTGCAGCCGATGGACGTCGTGTATATCGGCACCGCCGCGTCGACCACCTTCAACCGCGTGTTGCAGCAGGTGCTGCCGAGCGTGCAGACGCTGTTCTATCTGAAGCAGCTGACGCGCTGAAGCTTCGGACGGCAACGCCGAAACAAACGAAACGGGATCGAATTGTGAGCACTCAACACTCTCCACACCTGAGCGGTCCGCTCAAGACCGAAGAAGAGGACATCGTCCTCGGCCAACTGCTGCAGGTGATCCTCGACGACATCTGGTGGCTGCTCGCGATCACCGGGCTGGTCGTCTCGCTGGCGATCGCGTACTGCTATCTCGCGAAGCCGGTTTACTCGGCCGACGCGCACGTGCGCGTCGAGCAGTCCGACAACACGTCGCAAGCGCTCACGCAGACGCAGACCGGCGCGGCGATCACGAGCGGCTCGCAGTCGCTGGCGACCGACGCCGAGATCGAAATCATCAAGAGCCGCGGCGTGGTCGGGCCGGTCGTGCAGCAACTGAAGCTGAACTTCAGCGTCACGCCGAAGACGATTCCGCTGTTCGGCAATATCGCCGCGCGGCTCGCGACGCCGGGTCAGCCGGCGCGCCCGTGGCTCGGTTTGAGCTCGTATGCGTGGGGCGGCGAGAAGGTCGAAGTCGATTCGATCGACGTGACGCCCGCGCTCGAAGGCGAGAAGCTCACGCTGCGCGTGATCGATCAGGAGCACTACGAACTGCTCGCGCCGAACGGCTCGCCGCTGCTGCGCGGCCGGGTCGGCGAGCAGGCGCAGGGCGGCGGGGTGACGATGCGCGTCGCGACGCTGGTCGCGCGGCCCGGTCAGGAATTCGTCGTGGTGCGCGCGAACGATCTCGACGCGATCAGCGGCTTCCAGTCGGCGATCAGCGTGCAGGAGCAGGGCAAGCAGACCGGCGTGATCCAGATCTCGCTGGAGGACAAGAACCCCGAACACGCGGCGCTGGTCGCCAACGCGCTCGCGCAGTCGTATCTGCGTCAGCACGTGTCGAACAAGCAGGCCGACGCGAGCCGCATGCTCGACTTCCTGCAAAGCGAGGAGCCGCGCCTGAAGGGCGACCTCGAACGCGCGGAAGCCGCGCTGACCGCGTATCAGCGGCAGTCCGGCTCGATCAACGCGAGCGAGGAGGCGAAGGTCTACCTCGAAGGCAGCGTGCAGTACGAGCAGCAGATCGCCGCGCTGCGTCTGCAGATGACCCAGCTCGCCGAGCGCTACGGCGACGATCACCCGACGCTGATCGCCGCGCGTCAGCAGATGGCCGAGTTGCAGGCGCAGCGCACCAAATACGCGGACCGCTTCCGCGATCTGCCGGCCACCGAAGTGAAGGCCGTGCAATTGCAGCGCGACGCGAAAGTCGCCGAAGACATCTACGTACTGCTATTGAATCGCGTGCAGGAGCTGTCGGTGCAGAAGGCCGGCACCGGCGGCAACGTGCATATCGTCGACGCGGCGCTGCGCCCGGGCGTGCCGGTCAAGCCGAAGAAGGCGCTGATTCTGTCGGCCGCGGTGATTCTCGGGCTGATCGCCGGCACCGGCTTCGTGTTCCTGCGCCGCAATCTGTTCAAGGGCATCGACGATCCGGATCACGTCGAGCGCGCGTTCCATCTGCCGGTGTTCGGCATCGTGCCGCTCAGCGCCGAGCAGACCCAGCTCGAAAACAGCTTCCTGCGCGGCGGCGAACGACTGCGCCCGGTGCTCGCGAACGCGCGGCCGAAGGACGTGACGATCGAAAGCCTGCGCAGTCTGCGCACCGCGATGCAGTTCACGCTGCAGGACGCGCGCAACCGCATCGTGATGCTGACCGGGCCGATGGCCGGCGTCGGCAAGAGCTTTCTCACCGTCAATCTGGCGATGCTGCTCGCGCACTCCGGCAAGCGCGTGCTGCTGATCGACGGCGATATGCGGCGCGGCGCGCTCGAGCGGCAGGTGGGCGGCGAACAGGACAACGGCCTGTCCGAACTGCTGAGCGGCCAGATCTCGCTGGAAGAAGCGATTCGCCCGACCAGCGTCGAGGGGCTGAGCTTCGTGTCGTGCGGACACCGGCCGCCGAATCCGTCCGAGCTGCTGATGTCGCCGCGGCTGCCGCAATACCTCGATGGCCTCGCGAAGCGCTACGACGTGATCCTGATCGACACGCCGCCGGTGCTCGCGGTGACCGACGCGTCGATCATCGGCGCGTATGCGGGCTCGACCTTCTTCGTGATGCGCTCGGGCATGCATAGCGAGGTCGAGATCGCCGACGCGCTCAAGCGTCTGCGCGCGGCCGGCGTGCACGTGCAGGGCGGCATTTTCAACGGCATGCCGGCGCGCTCGCGGGTTGGCTACGACCGTGGCTACGCGGCGACTCAGGAATATCTGAGCACATAAGCAGAACGAACAGACGAGGACATCCCGATGAAAGTGACGGTACTGGTTCCGACCTATCGCCGCCCGGCCGATCTGGCGCGCTGCCTCGCGGCGCTCGCGCGGCAGTCGCGCGCGCCCGACGAAGTGGTGGTGGTCGCGCGCGTCGACGACGACGCAACCCATGCGTGCCTGCGCGATCCGGCTACCTGCAACGGGCTGCCGCTCGTGATCGCGCCGGTCGACGTGCCCGGCCAGGTCGCGGCGCTCAATCGCGGGCTCGATGCGGCGAGCGGCGACGTGATCGCGATCACCGACGACGACGCCGCGCCGCGCGCCGACTGGGTCGCACGGATCGCGCAGGCGTTCGCGACCGATACGCGCCTGGGCGCGCTCGGCGGACGCGACTGGGTGCATGAAAAAGGCCGCGTGCTCGACGGCGCGCGGCCGCTGGTCGGCAAGGTGACCGCGCACGGCAAGATCATCGGCAATCATCATCTCGGTGTAGGCGCCGCGCGCGAGGTCGACATCCTGAAGGGCGCGAACATGAGCTATCGCGCCGAAGCGGTCCGCACGATCCGCTTCGATGCGCGGCTGCGCGGCGCGGGCGCACAGGTGCACAACGACATGGCGTTCAGCCTCGCTGTGAAAAACGCCGGCTGGAAGCTGGTGTACGACCCGCAGGTCGCCGTCGATCATTTCCCGGCCGAGCGTTTCGACGACGACAAACGCGACGCGCAGACGATGGCCGCGCTGCGCAACGCCGCGTACAACTTCCACCTGATCCTGCGCGACCAGCTGCCGCCGCTGCGCCGCGAAACCGCGTGGTGGTGGTGGACGCTGGTCGGCACGCGGCTCTATCCGGGGCTCACGCATGCGGCGCTCGCGCTGCTGTCGAAACAGGCGCCGCTGCGGCTGTCGCGCTGGCGCGCGGTACGCGGAGGCGCGCACGAAGCGCGCCGCGCGTTGTCGTGAGCGAGGGGAGCCAGCGCATGCGTACCGAGGTTCACGTTCATCTGTTTTACGGCGCCGATCCGCGCTTCTATCGCAAGGGCGACGAGATCGGCTGTCTGTACGGTTATCACCACGCCGAGTCCGACGCGTTCAGCCTCAGCTATTCTCAGGACGCCCAGGAAAGCAAACCGATGCGGCTCGTGCGCCGCGCGTTGAAGGCGGCGCTCGGTTTCGATTTCATCCATACGTGGCGCAATCGCGCGGCGCTGCTGCGCGCCGACGTGATCTGGACGCATACCGAGCAGGAGTGGCTGTCGGCTGCGCTGATGCTGCTGCTGTGCGGCCGCAAGGCCGGCGCGGACGCGGCGCCGCTGCTGCTCGCGCAAAGCGTGTGGCTGCTCGACAAGTGGCCGTCGTATGGAATCTGGCGCAGCTGGCTATATCGCAAGCTGCTGACGCGCGCGGACCGGCTGACCACGCTCGCGAGCGAGAACGCCGCACTGTGCGGGCAGTATTTCGGGCGTGATGCGACGCCGCTGCTGTATGGCCTCAATACGCGCGACTTTCCGGTCAACGCGCCGACGCAGTGGAAGCCGCATACGCCGCTGCGCATCGCGGCGATCGGCAACGACCGCGACCGCGACTGGGAGACGCTGATCCGCGCGTTCGGCAACGATCCGCGCTATACGGTGAAGCTCGCGACGCGGCGGCGGATTCCGGCGTCGCTGCGGGCGTCGAATGTCGAAATCGCGCTGTTTTCAGGCATTAAAAAGCAGCACGAGCTGTACGACTGGGCCGATGTGATCGTCGTGCCGTTGCGGCCGAATTCGCACGCGTCAGGGATCACCGTGATGCTCGAAGCGGCGGCGGTCGGCAAGCCGATGATCGTCACGAAGGTCGGCGCGCTCGAAGATTACTTCCCGGCCGACGAAGCCGCGTACGTGCCGCCGTTCACGCCGCAGGCGCTGCGCGACGCCGCCGATCGTTTCGTCGCCGATCCGGGCGAAGCGCTGCGCCAGGCGCAGGCGGCCGCGGCCGGTCTGCTCGCGCGCGATCTGACCACGCAGCACTACGCGATGCAGCATGTGAGGATCACTGAGGAAATGCTGCGCGAGCGGGGGCGCGGACGGTGGGCGGCTAATGCCCATGCCCATGCCCGCGATACGCAGCCCTCGACCCGCGCGGCCACGCACGCACCCGCCCGTCCCGCTGTACCGGCACATGGGAGCGCGCCGTTGCGCCAGCCGAGCCACGCTGAAACGCGAGGCCACGCTCACGCGCCGCTCGGCGCTCAGGCACCCGCGCGCGCCACGCCGCAAACTCAAAGTCAGCGCGCGAGCACGCGGGACACCCGCGGGGGCTGCTAAGCAATGTCCACGCTTCCGCACCCGAGCCCTGTGCCGCCGCACCGCGCGCCCAACGCCGCCACCGCGCAAGCCGCGCCCCAAACGCGCGGCCGGCTGCTCTCTGGCAACCGCCAGGAATGGCTGCCGCCGCTGCTGCTGTGGCTCGTCACCGCGCTCCTGATCCTCGCGCATCAGGGCACCGTGCTGACGCTCGCGTTTCCGGTGCTCGCGGTGCTGACCGGCCTGTGGCTCTACTTCAAGAGCCCCGCGCGCTATCTCGGCTTCATGTGGTGGCTATGGTTCCTGAGCCCGGAAGTGCGGCGCCTCGCCGACTGGTCGAAGGGCTCGTTCACGCCGACCAGTCTGATCCAGGTCGCGCCGCTCGCGGTCACGATGATCAGCGGCCTGTCGCTGCTGCGCTATTACCGCCTGCTCGGCCAGCGTCGCGGCCTGCCGGTGCTGCTGATCCTGCTCGGCCTCGTGTACGCGTTCCTCGTCGGCGTGATGTCGAGCGGCCCGCTGGCGGCCACCTACGACCTCGCGAACTGGCTCTATCCGATCCTGATCGGCTTTCACATCATGGCGCACACGCGCCAGTATCCGCAGTACCGCGACACCATCGTCAATACCTTTATCTGGGGGATGCTGGTGATGGGCGGCTACGGGCTGATCCAGTTTTTCATCATGCCGCAGTGGGACGCGCTGTGGATGCTCGGCTCGCAGATGAATTCGCAGGGCGACCCGGTGCCGCTGGGCGTGCGCGTGTTCAGCACGATGAATTCGTCGGGGCCGTTCGCGTTCGCAATGATGGGCGCGATGGTGTTCGTGATGGCCGCGCAGCACCGGGTCCGCTGGATTGCCGCCGGCCTCGGCTTCTTCTCGTTCGCGCTGAGCCTCGTACGCTCGACGTGGGGCGGCTGGGTGATCGCGCTGCTGATCCAGTTGATCAAGGCGAACAACAAGGTGCGGGTGCGTATTGTCGGCAGCGCGGTGTTGCTGGCCGGTCTGTGCGTGCCGCTGCTGGCGGTCGGCCCGGTCGCCGAACGGATGCAGGCGCGACTGGAGACCATCGTCAATCTGCACGACGACCAGAGCTACGCGGCGCGCAACGAGTTCTACGCGAACTTCGCGAAGACCGCGTTCACCGACGTGGCCGGCGAAGGGATGGGCGCGACCGGCACCTCGACCAAACTGTCCAGCGACAGCGGCCAGCTCGGCCAGTACGGCAACTTCGACAGCGGCGTGATGAACATCCCGTTCGTGCTCGGCTGGCCCGGCACGCTGCTCTACATGTCGGGGATCGTCTGGCTGCTCACGCGCGCCGCGCTCGCGTCGCTGCGGATGCGCGACGACAAGTTTGTGTCCGCGTGCCTGAGCCTGTGCCTCGCGACCTTCGCAATGCTGGTGTTCACGAACTCGCTGGTCGGCACCGGCGGCCTGCTGCTGTTCATGAGCGCTTTTTCGATTCTTTCCGCGGTTCACTACGAAAAAATGAACCGCCGACGCACGCAATTTCTCCACGGAGGCACTGATTGAGAGTCGCCATTGTCACGCACGTAGTGCGCCATAACGACGGCCAGGGGCGCGTCAACCACGAGATCGCGCGCGCCGCGCTCGACGAGGGCATCGGCGTGACGCTGGTCGCGTCGCACGTCGCGCCCGAGCTGCTCGCGCATCCGAACGTGCGCTGGGCGCCAGTGAAGATCGGCCGCTGGTGGCCGACCAATCTGCTGCGCCAGCAGGTGTTCGCTCTGAAGAGCGCGCTGTGGCTGCGCGCGCACCGGCGCGAATACGACGTGCTGCACGTGAACGGCTTCATCACGTGGATGCCGGCCGACGTGAACACCTCGCACTTCGTGCACAGCGGCTGGTTCGGCAGCAAGTACTATCCGTTTGGCCTCACCAAGGGGCTGTGGTCCGCGTACCAGTCGGTCTATACGCGCTGCAACGCGCTGCTCGAACGCTGGGCGTACCGGCGCTCGAAGGTGATCACCGCGGTGTCGCAGAAGGTCGCCGACGAAATCCGCGCGATCGGTTTGACGCCGGACAATCGCGTCGACGTGATCTACAACGGCGTCGATACGCGCGGCTTCGCGGCGGCTTCAGGCGAGCGCGCACGCTTCGGTCTGCCAGGCGATGCGTTCCTGCTGCTGTTCGTCGGCGATCTGCGCACGCCGCGCAAGAATCTCGGCACCGTGCTCGCGGCGCTCAAGCATCTGCCCGAGCACGTGCAGATCGCGGTGGCCGGGTTTCTGCCGGGCAGTCCGTATCCGGAAGAGGCGAAGGCGCTCGGCATCGCGCATCGCGTGCATTTTCTCGGTCTCGTGAAGGAAATGCCGGTGCTGATGCATTCGGTCGATGCGTTCGTGTTTCCTTCGCGCTATGAAGCGATGAGCCTGTCGCTGTTGGAAGCGATGGCGGCCGGCTTGCCGGTCGTAACCGCACGCACCGCCGGCGGCGCCGAGATCATCACGCCCGAGTGCGGGATCGTGCTCGACGATCCGGACGACCCCAGGGCGCTCGCCGCCGCGGTCGCGCGACTCGCGAACGACGAACGCGCGCGCCGCGCGATGGGCGAGGCCGCCGGTGAACTCGCGCGCGGCTTCGGCTGGGCGCGAATGGCCGCGCAATACATCGACCTGTACCGGCAACTGGCCGGGCAGCAGGAAAACCGCCGGCGCAACCGCGCGGAGGCGTCGGCGCTCGCGCACGACGATGCGCTGACGCTCAATCAGCTCGCCGGACAGAAGAGCGTGGAATGAGCGCGGGAGTGGGGCGCCTGCTAGCGGATTGCCACGCACTGCCAGGCAGTTCCTCGCAATCCCTCGCGCCTTCACTCCTCTTTACGCATCGACAACCTAATTGTCCAGAAGCAACGAACAGGGAGCACATAAACATGACGACTGGCTCAATCAAATCTCTGCAGATCGGGATGCACTGGTTTCCGGAACGCGCGGGCGGTCTGGACCGCATGTACTACTCGCTGGTCGGCGCGCTGCCGGGCGCCGGCGTCGCGGTGCGCGGCGTGGTCGCCGGCTCGCCGCAAGTGGCCGCCGACACCAATGGCGCGATCAACGGTTTCGGCTCGGCCGCGCAATCGCTGCCGCTGCGGCTGATGGCGGCTCGCCGCGCGCTGCGCGCGGAAATTCGCCGCGCGCGGCCCGACGTGATCTCGTCGCACTTCGCGCTGTACACGTTTCCGGGACTCGACGTGACGCGCGGGATTCCGCAGGTATCGCATTTCCAGGGGCCGTGGGCCGATGAGAGTCACGTCGAAGGCGCGGACTCGCTCGGCCAGCGCGCGAAGCGTTATCTGGAGCAGTCCGTCTATGCGCGTTCGTCGCGGCTGATCGTGCTGTCCGATGCGTTCGGCAAGATCCTCACGTCGCGTTATGGGATCGCGCCGGAACGGGTGCGGGTCGTGCCCGGCTGCGTCGATGTCGAGCAATTCAATCTGCCGCTGTCACAAGCGGAAGCGCGGCTGCGGCTGCAACTGCCGCAGGACCGGCCGATCGTGCTGGCGGTGCGGCGGCTGGTGCGGCGCATGGGCCTCGAAGATCTGATCGACGCGGTCAAGCTGCTCAAGCGCAGCACGCCCGACGTGCTGCTGCTGATCGCCGGCAAGGGGCGTCTCGCCGCCGAATTGCAGGCGCGTATCAACGAGGCCGGGCTGGAGCACAACGTGAAGCTGCTCGGCTTCGTGCCCGACCAGCATCTGGCGGCGCTGTATCGCGCGGCCAATATCAGCGTGGTGCCGACGGTCGCGCTCGAAGGCTTCGGGCTGATCACGGTGGAGTCGCTCGCGTCCGGCACGCCGGTGCTGGTGACGCCGGTCGGCGGCTTGCCGGAAGCGGTGGCGGGGCTGTCGGCGGATCTGGTGCTGCCGGAAACCGGCGCGCAGGCGATTGCGGCGGGTTTGGCCGGCGCACTCAACGGCACCGTGAAGATGCCGGATGCGGATGCATGCCGCCGCTATGCGAAGGAGCACTTCGACAATGCGGTGATCGCGAAGCGGGTCGCGGCGGTGTACGCCGAGGCGATCGCGGGAGATGCGCTGCATTGAAACGGCGCCGCCGGTCCGGGCAAAAAATTTCGCGCCGTATATAACGGCACGCCGGTCGCGAACTTGAGCCCGGATCGACCCTTAACCGCACTTTTTCGAATTTATTTCGTAAACCCTTAAAACGTGGCGTTTTGCGCCGCCTTCGTCACGTTCGCGTCACACATCCACGACGATAATCCCCGCGCCCGAAAGCACAAAAACACACCCGGGCGCCCCGCAACGAGCGGGGGATCCTGTATTTCAGATCACGGGGAATCTCAGATGACCATCCGTCACCGCATCACGCTGCTCGTCGTTCTGATGCTGGTCGCGCTATCCGCCATCGGCGGATACGCGGTGCTTCAGACCCGCAACAGCGCCGTCAATGTCAGGCAGGTCACCCAGGGCGTCGTGCCGAGCGCGCTCGCGTCGGCCGACCTCGTATCGCAGCTCAAGGACGTTCAGCTCGCGATGATGACGCTCGTCTACGCACCCGACGCGAATATGGTCGCGCAGGCGCAGGAGCAGTTAAAGAGCAAACAGGCCGCGCTGGCCGCCGCGCTCGACGTGCAGGCCAAAGCCGCGCAAGGGCAGGCGCAGACCGGGCTGGTGAGTCAGGCGCGCGAGAGCCTTGCGAACTATTTCAATGCGGTGAACGACACCGCGAAGCTGAAAGCGGACGGCAAGAACGATCTCGCGCAGGCCTATCTGTTCGCGAACGTCGCGCAATACCGCGACGAACTCGAAGGGATCGTCGAGACGCTGCGGATCGAGAAGAACCGTCAGAAAGACGCGGCGATCGACGCGCTGAACAGCGCGCTCGCGACCACCACGACCGCGCTCGCCGCCGCCACCGGCGCGGCAATCGTCGCGCTGCTGGCGATCAGCGCGCTGCTGTACCGGCAGATCACCCGGCCGCTCAGCCACATGCAGACGATGATGAGCGAGATCGCATCGAGTCAGGACTTTACGCGCCGCTTACCGGTCGGCCGGATGGACGAGGTCGGTCATTCGATCGTCGCGTTCAACGGGATGATCGAAAAGATCCAGCACAGCTCGCTGCAATTGAAGCAGAAGACCGCCGACATCCAGGCGATGTTGCAGAACATGCAGCAAGGCATTCTGACGATCGTCGACGGCGGGCTCGTGCATCCGGAGTACTCCGCGTATCTGGAAGCGATCTTCGAGACGCGCGAGATCGCGGGGCGCTCGCTGCTCGATCTGGTGTTCGGCGGCAGCGGTATCAGCAGCGACGTGCGTGCGCAGATCGAAGCGGCGCTCGACGCGTGCATCGGCGAAGACAGCATGAACTTCGAGTTCAATCAGCATCTGCTGGTCAACGAGATTGCCCGGCCGCTGCCGGACGGCCGCGTGAAGACGCTCGATCTGAGCTGGTCGGCCATTACCGACGAGCACGACGTGGTGCAGCGCCTGATGCTGTGCGTGCGCGATGTGACCGAGTTGCGCGCGCTCGCGGCCGAGGCCGGCGAGCAGAAGCGCCGCCTCGAAATGATCGGCGAGATTCTCGCGGTGAGCCAGGAGAAGTTCCATCACTTCGTGGAAAGCGCGACGGGTTTTATCAGCGAGAACGAGCGGATCATTCGTCAGCATCACGAACCGAGCCACGAAGCGGTGGCCGAACTGTTCCGCAATATGCATACCGTGAAGGGCAATGCGCGCACGTACAGCCTGCAGCATCTGACCGGCATCGTGCACGAAACCGAACAACGCTACGACGCGTTGCGCCGCGCGGAGAACCGCGACGCATGGGATCAGCAGCAACTGATCGAGGATCTGCAACGGGTCAAGGCCGCGCTCGAAAGCTACGCGACGCTCAATGAAGTAAGCCTCGGCCGCAAGGGGCCGGGGAGAAGCGGCAGCGTCGAGCGCTTTTTGATGGTCGATCGCGAGTCGATCCAGAAACAGTTGGCACTGCTCGACAGCGCCGATCCGGCCGACCGGGAAGCGCTCGCGTCGATGCGCGCGGCGTTGCAGCGCGAGCTGCGTCTGCTCGGCACCGAATCGATCCACGAAGCGCTGGCGGGCGTGCTCGATTCGCTGCCGTCGCTCGCGAGCGAACTCGGCAAGCAGGCGCCGGTCGTGCGTATCGCCGACAACGGCTACCGGGTCCGCGGCGAGGTCGGCAGTACGCTGCGCAACGTGTTCACCCATCTGCTGCGCAATTCGGTCGATCACGGTATCGAAGCGGCGGCGGAGCGGATTGCGAACGGCAAGCCGGCGGCCGGCGCGATCGACCTCGAAATCGGCGTCGACGAGCACGCGCTGCAGATCACGATCAGCGACGACGGCCGCGGTCTCGCGCTGGCGAAGCTGCGCGCGGCCGCGCTCGAACGCGGCTGGATCGAGGCCGACGCCGTGCTCGAAGACGAAGCGATCGCGGAACTGATCTTCCGCTCCGGCTTTTCGACCGCGCAGAGCGTCAGCGAGATTTCCGGCCGCGGCGTCGGCATGGACGCGGTGCGCGATTTCGTGCGGCGCGAGCATGGCCGGATCGAATTGCGCTTCACCGACGATCGT
Source organism: Burkholderia sp. SRS-W-2-2016 (assembly GCF_001931485.1). Classification (GTDB taxonomy): domain Bacteria; phylum Pseudomonadota; class Gammaproteobacteria; order Burkholderiales; family Burkholderiaceae; genus Paraburkholderia. The sequence continues at coordinate 64,524 of NZ_MSDV01000024.1, forward strand.
CGCGGCGCCGACTATCGGCGTTTCCAGACCGTCGTGTATTTCCCGGAGAACTGGGCGGTCGATAGTCTCGACGAGGCCGTCGAGGCCGCGCAATCGCCGGCGCGCGAACGTGATGCGGACGCCGATGCGGACGCGCTCACCAGTTGAGCGAAGCGACAGGAGTCGGTTGTGTTTGAAATTTATCTTCTGGCCGCCGCGGGTGGCGGCATCGCGGTCGCGCTCGTCGCGGGATACCTGTGGCGTCGCAACTCGCGCGCCGCGATCGAAGCGCAGCGTGTCGACGCGCTCGCGCGGCAAGCGCTCGAAATGCAGCGCGACGCGGCCCATGCGCTGGTCGAGCACGCGAATCACGAGCGCGATGCGCTGGACGCGCTGCTCGCCGAACTGCGCGCGCAAACCGAAGCAGGCGAGCACGAGCGCGACGCATTGCAGGCCTCGCTCGACGCGGTGAGCGCGCGCAACGACGAATGGTTGCAGCAGGCGACCCGCATCGCCGGCGAGGCGGCCCGTCTGAAAACGCTGTCGATCACGTTCGAGCGCTGGCACGAGCAGATGATCTCGTTGATGGCGCAGAACCGCGATATGCACAAGAAGAACCAGGAGCTGTCGTCGATCGTGCAGCACGTGCTGATCGTGTCGCTCAATGCATCGATCGAGGCCGCGCGCGCGGGGGCCGCGGGCAAGGGCTTTTCGATCGTCGCGGGCGAGGTGCGTTCGCTGGCGTCGCGCTCGCAGGAGTTGTCGAAGAGTTATCGCGAGAGCCTGCATCGCAACGACCTGACCACGGCCGCGACGTTTCAGGACATTCAGGCTGGCGGCAAGATGATCACCGCGTCGCTCGGCGGCGTCGAGGCGCTGGCCACGCAGTTCCAATCCCGACTCGAACAGGCCGCCGCGTGATCAGCGATCAGGCCAGGCACAGCATCGCGGCAATTTTCGAGCAGGCGGCCCGCACGCGCTTGACCGCGACCGCGGGGGACTCCTGCGAGATCGCCGTGGTGCCGAAGTGGGGCGCCGAGCATCTGGCCCAGCCTTGCGCGATGGCGCTGACGATTTCGTCGATCGCGTTCCGTCTGCTGTTCGTGCTGCATTTCGGCAAGGACGAGGCGACGCGCGCGTACTACGTCGGCGGCGACGCGAACCGCTCGCTCGCGGAAACGCTGATGGAACTCGGCAATCTGTGTTGCGGTTACATGAACCAGCAGCTGGTCGATTATTTTCCGGACCTCGGGATGTCGACGCCGTACGAGCTGAACAGCGCCTGCGTCGAGTATCTGGACGAACTGCGGCCCGATCACGTGTGGACGTATGAGCTGCTGATCGGCGCAGCGGCCCGGCTCGGCGTCACGCTGTGCGTGTGCGCGCAGGCGCCGCTCGATTTCAAGGCCGGCGTCGGCGCGGCCGACCAGACCGAAGGCGAACTCGAACTTTTCTAGCCCAATCGCATTAGTAGAGCGAAACGTAGAGCAAAACACGATGAATACCAGCCAGCCCGTCAGCAAGATACTCGTGCTCGACGACAATCCGGCCCACGCTCAGCTGCTGAAGCAATGGTTCGACGAACACAATCTGATCGCGCTGAAGGTGCGCGACAGCAGTCGCCTCACTGCCGTACTGGGCACCAATATCGATCTCGGCGGGGTTCTGCTCGCCGGCGACTACGGCGGCTCGGTCGAGCAGGCCGCCGAGGTGGCCGCGCGCATCCACGCGGCGCGCCCCGAGCTGCCGATCATTCTGCGTTCGAGCGGCACGAACGGCACGACCGCAACGGAGCAGTTGCCGCCCGCGTTCGCGAACGTGGTGTGCGCGAGTTTCGACGCCGCGGATCTGAGCGCATTGGCGGCGGCCGTCGATCAATACATTTTCAGCCTCGACTTTCCGCACGCGCTGGTGCGCGGGATCGCGGAGATCACCGAAGCGCGGCTCGGTACGCTGTTCGACGGCGTCACCGTGCGCCGCGAGACGACCAGCGTGGTGCGCGACCGGATCATCTTCGGCGAAGTATTCAGCCTGATTCCGCTCGAAGGCGCGTGGTGCCGCGGCTACATGCTGATGCAGGCGCAAGAAGACGCGCTGCTCGGCATGATCGAACGCGAACGCGCGGCGTGCGAGCACCGCACGAGCGTCGCGCAGCCCGGCTTTCGCGATCTCAACAGTCTGCTCGGCGAGTTGACCAACCTGATCTGGGGTGCGTTCAAGGACCGCTTCCTCGCCGTGCAGAGCGTGCGCGAAGCGAGTCAGGTGCAGGTGCCGTTACTCGTCAATCACAAGCATCGCTACATCTCGTTCGGCTCGGACAATCCGCAACTGTGCTTTCAATACGTATTGAGCGATGCGGCGAGCGGGCAGGCGGTGACGATCGATCAGCGCTTCGTGTTCAGCCTGCGCTGGTCGCCGGAGGATTTTTCCGAACACACCGGGGATCTCGACGCGCTCGTCGAATCCGGTGAGCTCGATCTGTTTTGATTCAATGTTGATTCAATGCGTCGATGACTCGACGCACCGCAACGCAATGCAAGGGGAATGGCTATGGCAAAGATTCTGGTGGTGGACGATTCGAGCACGGTGCGCGACGAAGTCGCGGGCTTCCTGACCAAAAACGGCCTCGATGTCGCGACCGCGATCGACGGCAAGGACGGTTTGACGAAGCTGAAGACCGACTCGAATATCAAACTGATCGTCAGCGACGTGAACATGCCGAACATGGACGGCCTGACGATGGTCGAGAAGATTCGCGGCGAACTCGCGAACCAGAGCGTCAACGTGATCATGCTGACGACCGAAAGCAGTCCCGCGATGAAGGAGCGCGGCAAGGCGGCCGGCGTGAAGGGCTGGATCGTCAAGCCGTTCAAGGGCGAGGCGGTGCTGGAGACGTTCAGGAAGCTGGCGGGTTAATCGCCCGCAGCGAAGCCGCGGGTGCGGGGCGGCCGGCAGCGACGCCGGCCGTCACTCACCTCACGCACCCCACACACCCCTCGCGCATCAGAACGTTTCGTGTTGCTGATTACGCGCGAGATCGGCCTGCACCATCATCTGGCACAGCTGTTCGAGCGTGGTCTGCGGCTGCCAGCCGAGCGTGTCGCGCGCCTTGTCCGCGCAGCCGATCAGCAGTTCCACCTCGGCCGGCCGGTAGAACTTCGGATTCACGCGCACCAGCGTCTTGCCGGTCGCGACATCGATACCGGTCTCACGCTCGTTCTTGCCCGACCATTCGAGCTGATAGCCGGCCGCGCCGAACGCCATCCGCACGAAGTCGCGCACCGTCTCGGTACGGCCGGTTGCGAGCACGAAAGTGTCCGGCTGATCGGCCTGCAGCATCCGCCACATTCCTTCCACATATTCGAGCGCGAAGCCCCAGTCGCGCCGCGCGTCGAGATTGCCGAGTTCGAGCACGTCCTGTTTGCCGAGCTTGATCTTCGCGACCGTGTCGGTGATCTTGCGCGTGACGAATTCGCGGCCGCGCAGCGGCGATTCGTGATTGAACAGAATCCCGCTGCTCGCGAACAGGTTGTACGACTCGCGATAGTTGATCGTCGACCAGTGCGCGAACAGTTTCGCGACGCCATACGGGCTGCGCGGATAGAACGGCGTGCTTTCGCGTTGCGGAACCGCCTGCACGAGACCGAACATCTCCGAGGTCGATGCCTGATAGAAACGCGTGTTCCGGCTCAGGATGCGCAGCCCTTCGAGCAGGTTCAGCGCGCCGATGCCGGTCACTTCGGCGGTGGTCGCGGGCTGATCGAACGACACGCCGACGAAGCTCTGCGCGGCGAGGTTGTACAGCTCGTCGGCCTGGCTGCTCTCCAGCAGACGCAGCGTCGAGCCGAGGTCGGTCAGGTCGTGTTCGACCAGCCGCAGATTCGGATCATCGAGCACGCCTAGCTCACGCATACGCCAGAAATTGACCGAGCTGGTGCGCCGGTAGGTGCCGGTTACCTGGTAGCCCTTATCGAGCAGCAGTTTGGTCAGATAGGCGCCGTCCTGGCCGGAGACGCCGGTGATGATCGCTTTGCGTGGCTGGTTCATAAACTGGATTGCCTTGTGGTTTTGTGAAATGGAAAAAACGTGCGGCGTGAAGGCCGTCGCGCGGCGGCTCAGGCGCGGCTTTGCGGCGCCGGCCGCGCGACGTTGGCGTTGACGGTTGCGTTGATGTTCGAGGTTGCGTTCGCGGTGGCGTTCGAGTTGGCGCGCGCGTTCGCGGGTGTGCCGCGGCCCCCGCGAATCAGCTGCTTCTCGAAACCGAACCACGTGATGCTCGCGTACACGAGCGTGACCGCGAGCGCGACCGCGGCGCTCAGATAGCGGTTCAGATGCAGCGGCCACACCGCGTACAGCACGCTCAGATGAATCAGGTAGATCGTGTAGCTGATCGTACCGAGATAGACGAGCACGCGATTGCACAGCAGCCGCTTGACGAGGCCCCGGCTTTGCAGCGCGATCACGACGATCGACGTGCACAGCACCAGCGACACGCTATACAGCCCCGCATTCGACAGCGGCGTATTGGCAGCCCGAAAGCGCGGAAAGTGCAGATGCAGCCACGCGAGCACCGCGAGCGCGGCGAGCATCCCGAGTACCGCGAGCCCCTTGAACGGCTCCAGCGCGTCGCGATCGCGGCGCACCGCGAGAGCGAGCAGCGCGCCGGCCGCGAGCAGATCCATGCGAAACGGCGTCAGGTAATAGATCGGCCAGAACGAATCGAACCACGGCGTTGCAACGGCGCGCAGCACCGGCACCAGCACGATCAGGCCGGCCGCCACGTAGCCGAGCAGTCGCTCGGGCACCAGCAGGATCACGAACGGCCAGAAAATATAGAACTGCTCTTCGACCGCGAGCGACCACAGCACGTTGAGACTGTCGTGGCCGCTTTGATTGAGCGCGTCGCCGATATTGGTCGAGAACAACGCATACCAGTACCAGTGCCGCGCCCACGCGAGGCCGAACAGCAGCGACGACACCAGCATCAGCAGCAGGTACGGCGGCAGGATGCGGCGCGCGCGGCGCGCATAAAAGTACTTGAAATACGACTGCCGCTGCGTCTTGCGTTCGAGCAGGATGCCGCTGATCAGAAAGCCGCTCAGTACGAAAAACAGATCGACGCCCATCCACAGCGGCGCTTTCAGCGCGTGCTGCGCGAACACCGCGAGCACGGCAAGCGCGCGCAGGCCGTCGAGCTGCACGATGCGGGAATGGGAGGGCGCGGGGGGTAATGCACTGGCAGTCATGAACCGTCCATGAGGTAAAGCGGATGGGCCGGGCGAAGCGGCGCGCGCGTCGCTACTAGTGCAATCGATTCTAGGGAAAAGAAATTCGCGAAAAAACGCGAAGGAATTGGATAAGTTAATCAGATTGAAACAGGGTGTTTCTTTAGCTATTCATCGTGGATTTATATGCTTATCCGCGGGTGCGGCAGCGATCCGTAACAAATGCGCGACTGCCTGATTTGATGCCGGTAAGGAAGGCCCGATCGATGCAATTGCACTACGCCGGTGACGGCAATCCGTTTTTATCCATTTTTAAAATCATTTATTTTATAGAAATCGGCTCGACGAATATTTTTGAATTATTTTCGATTTTCGTCGGCGGATTTTGTACGCGTAACGTAGCCGGGTAGTCGAGTGCCCGGGTGGGCCGCGCAGCGTGGGCCAGCCGTCGTCGGGCCATGCGCGTAGACGCTCGCCGCAACGCGTACGAACGCGCGCTCGCTCGTATTCGCTGTTCTTCCACCGGGCTCACGCACGCAGCGTCGCGCGTCGTCTCAACCCATCACCGCATCACCGAATTTCGCACCGCCCAAAGCCGGTCCGCGTGCGTCGCCCCGAGCGTCTCTTCGATTGGAGGATCTGCCTTGCCCCGTATTACGTCCACCCGCTGGCTCGCTATCAGCGCGTGCGTCGCGGCTGTCTCAGTCACGGCGCTTTGCGCGGTGGCGCCGGCACGCGCGCAAACCGCGTTGCCCGCGACGACGTCATGGCTCGGCAACAGCTCGGGTTTCGGCGACGGCACGTGGACGCAGATCAATATCACCGCGATCGCGGTGAGCCCGGACGGCAAGGTCTATACGAACGCGCCGTGGGACGAAAGCGGCGCGGAGGCATCCGTCTATCAGGACGGCAAAATGCTCGGCTTCGCGGGCGGCACGCATGGCTGGGGCAATAGCGGCGGCAATGCGATCGCGGTCAACCGCAAGTACGTGTTCGTCGCGCTCGGCGTCGGCAACGAAAAGGGGCATCTGGTCGGCGCTGGCATATGGCCGGAGAAGGGCAGGCAATGGTTCGGCATTTCGCGGCGGCTGGTTAGCGATCCGAAACGCGTCGCGCCGTTCCAGCCTGCGGCCAATGCGGCCGACCCGCATGCGCAACTCGCGGCCGGCTTCCTGATGACGAACGACGTGCCGACCGGCACCGACGCCGGCACCGATGCCGCGCCCGGCGGCCTCGCGGCCAGCGCGACGACGCTGTACGTGGCCAATACCGCGCGCAATCGCATCGAGACCTACGACACCGAATCGATGCTGAAGAAAGCCGCGTGGGACGTGCCCGAGCCGGGCCGCATCGCGCTCGCGGCCGACGGCACGCTGTGGGTGCTGACCGGCACGCGCGGCGATGGCGCGCCCGCGATCGCGCACTACACGGCGGACGGCCGGCGCATCGACGAAAACTTCACGCTGCCGGCCGGCACGGTCGCGGTCGATCTCGCGATCGACGCGCAAGGCCGCGTGCTGATCGCCGACAACGGCCCGCGCCAGCAGGTGCTGTTCTTCAGCAAACGCGACGGCCGTTATAGCGAAACCGGCACGCTCGGCGAACGCGGCGGCATTTTTAGCGGCGTCGCGGGCAAGCCGGGACCCCAGCGCTTCAACGGCCTGACCGGCGTCGGCGTCGACGCGCACGGCAACGTGGTCGTATCGACCAACGGCATCGGTCCGCGTTACGCGCCGCTCGGCGCAGGTCTGGGCGCAACGCTCGAAAGCTATGCGCCCAGCGGCAAACGCAACTGGCAGGTACAGGGGCTGCTGTTCGTCGATGGCGCGTGGCTCGACCCCGCGCGGCCCGACAGCGTCTATACCGGCAACAAGCGCTTCGAACTCGATCTGTCGAAGCCGCCCGGCCAGGATTCGAAATACGTAGGGTTCCTGTCCAATCGCTTCAAGTATCCGGACGACCCGGTGTTCCACACCGACCAGTATCCGGGGCTGCCGATCGCTCGGCGCCTGAAGGGCCGCACGTTTCTGTATCTGACGGACATGTACGCGGACCATCTGAAGATCTATCGCTTCGATCCGCAACACGACGGCGAAACCTCGATTCCTTCCGGCCTGATCGCGGGCCGCGAGCGCGCGGTCGCGCAGGTGCCCAATGCGCCGCCCGGCGGCGACTGGATCTGGCGCGACGCGAACGGCGACGGCCGCATCGCGCCCGACGAATTCACGCCGAATACGAGCGGCACGAAGCTCGCCGGCGGCTGGGGCTGGTGGGTCGACACGGCCGGCGACATCTGGCGCGCACGCGACAACAAGGGGCTCTACCGCTTCCGCTTCGGCGGTCTCGACGCGCACGGCAACCCGCTCTACTCGTATTCGAACCTGACGCGCTACCCGGTGCCGCAGCCGTTCACCGAACTGCATCGCGCGCTCTACGACCCGACTACCGACACGCTGTACGCGACCGGCTACACCGCCGACGCGCCGTTCGAACGCGGCTTCTGGAAAGAGGTGGGGCGGGTGGTGGTGCGCTACGACAAATGGTCGAGCGGCACGCCGGTGCAGCGCTATGCAATCGCGCTGCCGTGGCGAACCGAGGACAAACCGATCGCGACGATCATCGGCCTCACCGTCGAAGGGCAATACCTGTTCGGGGTCGAGCCGGTCGGCACCGTGCATGTATGGGACAAGGACAGCGGCCGCGAACTCGGCGTGATCCGTCCGGGCCCGGAAGTAGGCCGCGCGTCGGGTTGGGTCGATGTGCCGAACGGAATCAGCGCGGCGCGGCGCAGCAATGGCGAATACCTGGTGTTCGTCGAGGAAGACGCGCGCGGCAAGGTGCTGATGTACCGCTGGAAACCGTGACGTGCTGTGACCCGTCGCGCGAATACCCCCGCAATTACCGCATAACCGAAGGGCTTCGATGGACAAAGGCATTCTCAGAAACGTAGCGATCAATTTCTTCGGGCTCGTGCTGCCGACCTTCGTGTCGCTCGTGACCGTGCCGTCGTATATCCGGCTGCTCGGCGTCGAGCGTTACGGCGTGATCAGTCTCGTCTGGACGTTGATCGGCTACTTCGGGATTCTCGATCTCGGCATGAGCATGGCCGCGCAGAACCATATTTCGAAGGCGCGCGCGTCCGGCGACCAGCACGAAAGCGCGCGCGTGTTCTGGAGCGCGACGTGGCTGAATCTGACGACCGGCGTGATCGGCGGCCTGATCATCTACTTCGGCGCGTTTCTATACACCGCGTACTTCACGAAGGTCTCGCCCGAGTTGCAGCACGAGGTCTATATGGCGCTGCCGTGGCTCGCGGTCGCGATTCCGATCGCCAATGTGTCGTGGGTGTTCGCCGGCGCGATCAACGGCGCGGAGCGCTTCGGCGTCTACAACACCAACCAGACGATCGGCACCTTCCTGTTTCAGCTGCTGCCGCTCGGCGCTGCGCTATGGCTCGGCGCGAACCTGCAGAACGTGCTCGCGGCGGCCGTGTTCGCGCGCATTCTGGCGGCCGTGCTGCTCGGCCGCTCGGCGCTGAAAGTGCTGGAAATACGCAGCATTCTTGCGCCGCAGCTCGGCGTCGCGAAGGGGCTGTTCAACTTCGGCGGCTGGATGCTGATCGCCAGCGTGACGACGATGGTCGCCGATTCGCTCGACCGCGTGCTGCTCGGCTCGCGCCTCGGTGCGCGTTTCGTCACTTACTACACGGTGCCGCAGAACCTCGTTACGCGACTGAACATCGTGCCGACCGCGCTGGTGCGCACGCTGTTTCCGCGTTTGTCCGCGGTCGGCCGCGCGGACGCCGACACGATCACCCAGCAGTCGCTCGAATTTCTCAACGGCGTGTTCACGCCGGTCGCGCTGGTCGCGATGCTGGTGCTCGAACCGTTCCTGCATCTATGGGTGGGCAGCGAGATCGCGACGGTCGCCGCTCCGGTGGGCCGCATCATGATCGTCGCCGTGTGGCTGGTCGGTCAGGCCAACGTCACGCGCATCCTGATCCAGTCGCAGGTCAATCCGGCCACCGCCGCGCGTATCGGTCTGCTCGAATTGCCGCTTTTTGCCGGCGCGCTGTGGTTCGGCATCAGCCATTACGGGTTGACCGGCGCGGCGGTCGCGGTCGCCGCGCGCGCGTTGTTCGACTACGCGCTGCTGCTTTATTTCGCGGCGATCCGCGCGCGCCAGATCGTGCTCGACATGCTCGCGCACCTCGCTTTCCTGCTCGCCAGCCTGTGGCTCGCGAGCTTCCTGCCGGGCCTCGTGCTCGCGCTCGCCGCCGGCGTGTTGATGGTCGGCGCGAACCTCGCGTGGTCGATCACGATGACGCCCGCTTTGCGCAATCTTGCGCGTTCACTGCTCCTGCGACTGAATCCGAGGAAAAGCGCATGAATCACGACGTCCTTGAAAAAAACCTGTTGAGGCCCGCGACGCGCAGCGCGCTCGACGAATTGACCCACGTGCCGGGTTCGCAGCCGCGCGCGCCGCGCGGCCCATTGCGCGCCGAAAAAAACGTGCGCATCGCGATCGTGCACGACTGGCTGGTCACCTATGCGGGCGCCGAGAAAGTACTCGAGCAGATGATCGCGTGCTTTCCGGACGCGGACCTGTTCAGCCTCGTCGACTTTCTCGACGACCGCAGTTTTCTGCGCGGCAAGCCGGTGACGACTTCGTTCATCCAGAAACTGCCGCGCGCGCGCAGCAAATACCGCGCGTATCTGCCGCTGATGCCGCTCGCGATCGAACAGCTCGACGTGTCCGCATACGACGTGGTGATTTCGAGCAGCCACGCGGTCGCGAAGGGCATTCTGACCGGGCCTGACCAGGTGCATATCAGCTACGTGCATTCGCCGATCCGCTATGCGTGGGATCTGCAGCATCAGTATTTGCAGCAGTCGAAGCTGACGCGCGGCCCGAAATCGGCGCTCGCGCGGCTGATCCTGCATTACATCCGCAACTGGGATATCCGCACCGCGAATTCGGTCGACAGCTTCATCTCGAACTCGGCATTCATCGCGCGACGGATCAAAAAGGTTTATCAACGCGATGCGCAGGTGATCTTTCCGCCGGTCGATGTCGATGCGTTCTCGCTGTGTACGCAGAAAGAAGATTTCTATCTGACCGCGTCGCGGATGGTGCCGTACAAGAAGATCGATCTGATCGTCGAAGCGTTCGCGCGGATGCCGGAGCGCAAACTGGTCGTGATCGGCGACGGGCCCGAGATGGCGAAGATTCGCGCGAAGGCGGGTCCGAATGTCGAGATCCTCGGCTATCAACCGTTCGAGGTACTGAAGGACCACATGAGCCGCGCGAAGGCATTCGTGTTCGCGGCCGAGGAGGACTTCGGCATTTCGGTGGTCGAGGCGCAGGCCTGCGGCACGCCGGTGATCGCGTACGGCAAGGGCGGGGCGCTCGAAACCGTGCGCGACCTGTCCGAGGCGCAGCCGACCGGGATGTTCTTCGATCGGCAGGATGCCGAAGCGATCGTCGCGGCGGTCGAGCGTTTCGACGAACTCGCGCAGCGCTTCATGCCCGCGGATTGCCGCGCGAATGCCGAGCAGTTTTCGGCCGCGCAGTTTCGCGAGCATTTGTTCGCGCACGTGCGCGCGGCGGTGCCGGCGCTGCGCGGCGCGACGTTGCCGACGTATGTGCGTTATGTGCCCGGCCTCGCGCAGAGCGAAGGCCCAGGCCAAGATCAACGCGAGCTCGACGCTGATCTGCCGCGCATTCTCGCGGTCGATCAAAGCGGCGTGCTCGGCGGCGCCGAACTGTCGCTGCTCGAAATCGTCAAGGCGTTGCGCTCGCGCGTCGAGGTCGTGCTGTTCGACGACGGGCCGTTTCGCAGCGCGCTCGCGAAGACCGGCGTCGCGGTCGACGTACTCGACGCCGGCGCGCTGAAAAACGTCCGCAAGCAGGGCGGCTCGCTGCCGAAGGGCCAGGCGTTGAAGGGGCTGCTCGCGCTGGTGCGGGCGACCGCAAAACGCGCTCGCTCCGCCGACGTGATCTACGCGAATACGCAACGCGCGATGGTGATCGGCGCGGTGGCCGGCAAGCTCGCGCGGCGCCCGGTGGTCTGGCATCTGCGCGATATCGTCAGTGCCGAACACTTCGGCGGCAAGCAGCTGGCCATCATCAAATGGTGCGCGCGGCTGGGGCTGAAACACGTGATCGCCAATTCCGCCGCGTCCGCGCAAGCGTTCGAGCAGCTCACGCAATTCGACAGCAAACGCATCGACGTGGTGTTCAACGGCATTTCGGCCGAACCGTTCGACGCATTGCGCGCGGTGCCGCAAGCGACGTTGCGCGAGCGTCTGAAGCTGCCGCGCGACGCGTTCCTCGTCGGCTCGTTCAGCCGGCTCGCGCGCTGGAAGGGGCAGCACGTGCTGCTCGAAGCGATGGTGCTCAATCCGCAGATGCATGCGGTGCTGGTCGGCGCGGCGCTGTTCGGCGAGGACCAGTACGAAGTCGAATTGCACGCGTTCGTGGCCGCGCACGGGCTCGGCGAGCGCGTGCATTTTCTCGGCTTCCAGCACGATATTCCCGCCTGCATGTGCGCGGTCGACGCGGTCGTGCATACGTCGATCACGCCCGAGCCGTTCGGCCGGGTGATCGTCGAAGGGATGCTCGCGCGGCGGCCGGTCGTCGCGGCGCGCGCGGGCGGTGTGCTCGAAATCATCGACGATCACGAAAACGGCATGCTGTGCACGCCGGGCGATGCGCACGCGCTCGCCGATACGCTCGCCGAATTGCGCTCGAACGACGAGTTGCGCGAGAAGCTGGTCGAGAACGGCTACCGGAGCGCGCTGAGCCGGTTCGGCACGCAGAGCTATGTGGATGGGGTCGCGCGGATTCTGAAGGACGTGGCGCGGACGTAAGGCGGCAGCGGGAGGTACGTCGGGACTTGCACCGATGCAGGTCCCGACAAAGCTGCGGAGTACTGCGTGATTACGGAGCGATCAGGGCAGGAACGAAGCTCATTCACGCAACGGCAGACAAGGACACGGCCGCTCGTTGAGCGCGAAACGGAGCGAACGCCGAATGGCATTCGCTCCGTTTTTTATGGCCTGTCGCTCTTATTGCGTGAGGCGCGCGGCGCTCACTGATCTGGATTTAAAACTCGCCGACCACTTCATCGCCGGCAATTCGACGACGCGGTAAAACACCCACGCGGCCGGCACCGCAACCAGCATATAAGCGAACGACGGCCAGATCGACATCTGCAGCGACGAGCGGAACAGCCACGACGACAGCAGCACGAAGATCGGCAGATGGATCAGATACAGCGAAAAGCTGAAGTCGCCGAAACGCGCGAGGATGCGTGAGCCGGCAGCCGCGAGGCCGTCCAGCAGCGCGCGTATTCCGCTCGCCGCCCGCTCTGCCAGCGCGCGCGGCGCCAGCGCCTTGTGCAGATAGCACGCGAACGCGAGCGCCCAGAACTGGAACGCGGCGTACTGGCCGAAATGAAACGCGACGCAACCGGCCGCGCCGAACGCCGCCGCGAGCCAGTAAAACCAGCCCGCTACACGCGTATTCGACGCGCGGCTCGCCTGCGCGTCGGCAATCCACGCGCCGAGCATCCACGAAAACCAGTACGACGTGAAGAACTGAATGTCATGGCGCTCCAGCACAAACGCGGACACGACATTGATCGCGGCCACGCCCGCCACCACCGCATTGATGCCAATGCGTCGCCGCAGCGCGAACAGCAGCGGATAGATCGCATAGAACTGCACTTCGAGCGACAGCGTCCACAGCGCGCCGTTCGAGCCATAGGTATTGCCGGCGACGCCCTGCAACGACAGCAGGTTGACGATAAACGTGCGCAGTCCGGTGTCGCCGATCTTGTGGCTGACCGGCGGCAGTTGCAGGCTCAGCGAATCGAGCGCGAACGTCAGCAGCAACGCGGCGAGCAGCACCGGATAGATCCGCGCGAAACGGCGCAGCCAGAAATGGCGTGCATCGAGCCGGTAAGCGGGATTGTCCGCGAGACGCATCGCACCGCCTCGGTGGATGCAGTAGCCGCTGATCACGAAGAAGATCGGCACGCCGGCCGAGCCCCATGCGATCGGGAAGGTCAGATAGGCGGCCAGCGCGCTCGGGCTGAACGAGCGGCCGACGCTGTGATAGAACGCCTGAATGCCGACCCATACCACCTGGCGGCAATGAAAGTACGCGACCAGCAACGCGGCGAAGCCGCGCATCGCGTCGATCAGGTGCTCCTTGCCGGCGCTCGCGGCACGAGCGTCGCCGCGCGCGCGGGACGATGCCGGCTGCGCGGAGCGTGCCGGTGGAGACAGGGGCAGGGATGAGCCGGCGGCATCCAGCACTGGATCGCTCATGGGCAGTCCTTATTTGAAGCGGGAACGGGATCGGGAGAAGGGGACCGGCAAACGCTATCACCGGGTCATGCTGTCAATCGTGCGGGCGCCCACAGTCGTGCGGGATCCAGCGTTAAAGATTGTCAGGACATGGCCGGCCGAATTAATTCGAATTCCGGCGCGGGGACACATCTCGTTGCTCGCTCGCGGTAGCGAAAACCGCGCGGCCCGCGAAATGCGCCAATCGATCAACGAATTGCGCCGCCGCACAGGTTGCCGCGCGATCTCCATGCTAAAACATCGCAGTCGGGAAAAAATCGATAAAAAATTGTCCGGCTAATTAGCCGGACTATCGATTTTGTGACGAGTTGTAATCGAGGATAAGAAAATGCGTTTTCGAATTATTTATCGCTTTTGTCATGTTAATTTGAGATACGGATTTTCTGACCCGAGGTCACGTGATGAACCTGCATTTGCTCGCCGGCGTCGCCGTGCTGCTGATCCTGATCGCCGCTTCGGCGTACCGCGATGCGCTGCGTAACGAGCCGATCCGCCGTTATCGCGCGAATCCGGGCAAGCTGCCGCCGGTCGACGAAGCGGAATGAATGACGCAAGGCCCGAGTCCCGTCAATACCGTGCGCAGCGACCTGTCAGCGGCACGGCCCGCATGTAAGAGTTTCATATTTATTCAATAGCCTCGCGCAGTGGCCTGAGTAACAATTACTCAATTTATTCCACTATCCGGCATCACGAAAATATGCCGATTATCGAATTAAATTGGAGAAAACGCCGCGCGTGAAGCCCGCGTTTTGCCGGTCCCATGCCTGCCGCGCGACTGGCCGCGGATGCGCGAATCCATCAACTTCTAACCGATGTGGGAATGTCTACCATGCTGAAAGTCACCAAAGCCGTGTTTCCCGTAGCGGGCCTCGGGACACGATTCCTGCCGGCTACCAAAGCAAGTCCGAAGGAAATGCTGCCGATCGTCGACAAGCCGCTGATCCAGTACGCGGTCGAGGAAGCGATCGCCGCCGGCATCACCGAGATGATCTTCGTGACGGGCCGCAGCAAGCGCGCAATCGAAGATCACTTCGACAAGTCCTATGAGATCGAATCCGAACTCGAAGCGCGCAACAAGCAGAAGCTGCTCGACCTCGTGCGCAGCATCAAGCCGGCCAACGTCGACTGCTTCTACGTGCGCCAGGCCGAAGCGCTCGGTCTCGGCCATGCGGTGCTGTGCGCCGAAAAACTGGTCGGCGACAGCCCGTTCGCGGTGATTCTGGCCGACGACCTGCTGCACAGCTCGAAGCCGGTGATGAGCCAGCTGGTCGATACGTTCAACCACTATCACAGCTCGGTGATCGGCGTCGAAACGATCGCGCGCGAAGACAGCCGCTCGTATGGCGTGGTCGACGGCCGCGAGTGGGAAGACAACGTGATCAAGATGTCGGGCATCGTCGAGAAGCCGGCGCCGAACGAAGCGCCGTCGAACCTCGGCGTGGTCGGCCGCTATGTGCTGATGCCGACGATCTTCAAGCACATCCGCGCGCTGAAGCCGGGCGCGGGCGGCGAACTGCAACTGACGGACGCAGTGCAGTCGCTGCTGACCGAAGAGCAGGTGCTTGCGTATCGCTACTTCGGCACGCGTTTCGATTGCGGCAGCAAGCTCGGTTATCTGAAGGCGACCGTCGAGTTCGCGCTGCGTCACCCGGAAGTGAAGGCCGATTTCGAAGCGTATCTGCAGGCTTATATGCAGAACGAAGTGGGCACGGCGGCGGATACCGCCGCGACGCAACTCGCGGTCGAGGCGATCTGAGCGTCGTATAGCGTATAGCGCATGCGTAGCGTCGCCACCAGCCCGGCTGGCTGGCGACGCTTGCTGCAACCGCTGCTACAACCGCCCGAGCGTGTGCCGGGCGATCATCAGTTCCTCGTTGGTCGGAATCACCCACACCTCCACCGCGCTTTGCGCATCGCTGATGCGCGGACCGTGGCGCGCGTTCGCGTCGTCGTCGAGCGACACGCCTAGCCACGTCGCCGCGCGGCACACGCGTTCGCGCACCGGCGCCGCATATTCGCCGATCCCGGCCGTAAACACGATCGCATCGAGCCCGCCGAGCGCGGCCGCGAGCGAGCCCAGTTCGCGCGAAATCCGGTAGCAGAACAGATCGACCGCTTCGGCGGCGGCCGGCGCATCGCTCGCGAGCAGCGTGCGCATGTCGCTGGAGATGCCGGAAACGCCGAGGAGTCCGGAACGTTTGTACAGCAGCGAGCCGATCGCGCTCGCGTCCATGTGCGCTTCCTCGATCATCCACAACACGACGCCCGGATCGAGACTGCCGGAGCGCGTGCCCATCACGAGTCCTTCGACCGCGGTGAAGCCCATCGTGCTGGCGACGCTGCGGTTCTCCGCGAGCGCGGTCATGCTCGCGCCGTTGCCCAGATGCAGCACCACGGTTCTGCCGCGCGCGGCGTGCTCGCTGTATTGCGGCAACACGCTCGCGATGTATTCGTACGACAGCCCGTGAAACCCGTAGCGCCGCACGCCCTGATCCGTGATGTCGGGCGGCAGCGCATAACGCGTCGCAACTGCCGGTTGCGTGTGATGGAACGCGGTGTCGAAACAGGCGATCTGCGGCAGTTGCGGATTGCGCGCGGCGATCGCGCGGATCGCCGCGAGATTGTGCGGCTGATGCAGCGGCGCGAGCGGCACCAGTTTGTCGAGCGCGGCCAGGACCTTGTCATCGATCAGCACCGGTTCGCCGTAATGCTCGCCGCCATGCACGACCCGATGGCCGACCGCGCGCAGCGTCGCGCCGCCCGCATGCGTGCGCAGCCAGTCGAACAGGAAGTCGAGCGCTTTTTCGTGCGGCAGCGACTCGCCGTCCGGCCAGCGCCGGTCCTCGATCACTTCGCCGTTCACGCGTTTGACCACCATCCGCGGCGCGGTGTACAGCTCTTCGAGCTTGCCGCCGGCGATCGGTTCGAGCGTCGTGCCGTCCACCGAAAAGCCCTGAAACTTGATGCTGGACGAACCCGAGTTGATGACCAGAATCACTTCCATGCGAGTCCCCTCAGACGATCGCCGCGGATAACTGTTCGCGCCGCGCGAGCGCGACCAGCGACGCGACCGCGCACGACGCGAGCCGGGTCAGCACCGAATCGGCGCGGCTCGTCAGAATGATCGGCACCTTTGCGCCGAGCACGATGCCGGCCGCATCCGCGCCGGCCAGAAACGACAGGCTCTTGGCGAGCACGTTGCCCGCTTCGAGGTCCGGCACCACGAGAATGTTCGCGCGGCCCGCGACCGGCGACGCGATGCCCTTGATCTGCGCGGCTTCGACGCTGATCGCGTTGTCGAGCGCGAGCGGGCCGTCGAGAATGCCGCCGGTGATCTGCTGGCGGTCAGCCATCTTGCACAGCGCGGCGGCGTCGAGCGTGGACGGCACTTTCGAATTGACGGTTTCCATCGCCGACAGGATCGCGACGCGCGCGGCCGGAAAACGCAGCGCATGCGCGAGGTCGATCGCGTTCTGCACGATGTCGCGTTTTTCGTCGAGCGACGGCGCGATGTTGACGGCCGCGTCGGTGATGATCAGCGCGTCCTCGCGGCCCGGCACGTCCATCACGAAGCAGTGGCTCACGCGCCGCTCGGTGCGCAGGCCGGTCGTGCGCGACACCACTTCGGCCATCAGTTCGTCGGTATGCAGCGAGCCCTTCATTAATGCCTGCGCGCGGCCTTCGTGCACCAGTTGCACGGCCGCGGCGGCCGCCGCGTGACTGTGCGGCGCGTCGACGATCGGCAGGTCGCCGAGTTCGAGCTTGCCGGCCTTCGCGGCGGCGACGATCTTCTCGCGCGGGCCGACGAGGATCGGCGCGATCAGGCCGAGCCGGGCCGCTTCGATGACCGACGCGAGGGAATCGTGATCGACCGGATGCGCGACCGCGGTCGGAGTGGGCGGCAGCGACGCCGCAAAGGTGACGAGTCGCTCGTACTTGTCGCGGTGATGTTCCATCGGCTGTCTCCTTGGCGGTTCCACGGTGGGGTGCGGGGTGAACGGCGGTGAAACGCTGATGCGCTGGGCGGGCGAGGGCGCCGGCGCGGCCCATTGCTGCGGCGCGTCAGTGCAGAGCAGTGTAGACGGTGGCCTGTGGGCTGGCAAACAGGAAAAAGCGGGAAAACGCAGGAAATCAGCGGGAAATACGTAGGAAGTAAGCGGCACATGGCTGGTGTGTCGGGCATGGCGAAACTTTGGCGGTTCCGCGCCCGACGCAGACCCCGGCGAGCAGGCACGAACCGCAGCAAACTGCCCGCTACGGAATGTGACACGCGCATGAAAAACGGGCGCCGCATTGCGCGGCGCCCGTCGTCGTTTTAGCCGGCCTTGCCCGCTAGCCGCAAGCGTGGGCCGTCGTCAGTCAGTAGCTAAACGGCCTCAACCCTGGCGCTTCACCTCGAGCCGGAACTTGTGCAGCAGCGGCTCGGTATAACCGCTCGGCTGCTCGCGTCCTTCGAACACCAGCGCCTGCGCGGCCTTGTACGCGATGCCGTCGAAGCCCGGCGCCATCGGCTTGTACAGCGGATCGCCGGCGTTCTGCTGGTCGACCACCTTGGCCATCCGCTTGAAGGTCTCCTCGACCAGCTCGCGTTGGATCACGCCGTGATACAACCAGTTGGCGATGTGCTGGCTCGAAATGCGCAGCGTCGCGCGGTCTTCCATCAGGCCGACGTTGTGAATGTCCGGCACCTTCGAGCAGCCGACGCCCTGATCGATCCAGCGCACCACGTAGCCGAGAATGCCCTGCGCGTTGTTGTCGACCTCGGCGCGGATTTCGTCGTCGCTCCACTGCGCTTTTTCGACGACCGGAATCGTCAGCAGGCCGTCCAGCAGTTCGTCGCGCAACTGCGCGTAGTCGGTGCGCTCCAGTTCCTGCTGAACCGCCTGCACGTCGATCTGGTGATAGTGCAGCGCATGCAGCGTCGCGGCGGTCGGCGAGGGCACCCACGCGGTATTCGCGCCGGCCTTCGGATGCGCGATCTTCTGTTCGAGCATCGCGTGCATCAGGTCCGGCATCGCCCACATGCCCTTGCCGATCTGCGAGCGGCCGCGCAGGCCCGCGGCCAGACCGACCAGCACGTTGCTGCGCTCGTACGAGGTGATCCACTTGCTCGACTTCATGTCGCCCTTGCGCATCATCGGGCCGGCCAGCATCGCCGAGTGCATTTCGTCGCCGGTGCGGTCGAGAAAGCCCGTGTTGATGAACGCGACGCGGGCCGATGCTGCGTCGATACACGCGAGCAGGTTCACGCTGGTGCGGCGCTCCTCGTCCATGATGCCCATCTTCAGCGTGTTGCGCGGCAGCTTGAGCAGATCTTCGACGCGCGCGAACAGCTCGCTCGCGAACGCGACTTCCGCCGGACCGTGCATCTTCGGCTTGACGATATAGATCGAGCCGGTGCGCGAATTGAGCTTGTTTTGACGGTCGCGCAGCGCGCACAGCGTGGTGATCACCGCGTCGAGAATGCCTTCCGGAATCTCGTGGCCGTCACGGGTCAGCACCGCCGGATTGGTCATCAGATGGCCGACGTTGCGGATGAACAGCAGCGAGCGGCCATGCAGCCTGACCTGCGACTTGCCGTTAGCGCCGGTGTATTCACGGTCCGGGTTGAGCCGGCGCGTGAAGGTCTTGCCGTTCTTCGTGACCTGTTCGGTCAGGTCGCCGTTCATCAGGCCGAGCCAGTTGCGATAGAGCTGGACCTTGTCGGTGGCGTCCACCGCCGCGACCGAGTCCTCGCAATCGATGATCGTGCTGACCGCCGCCTCGACCACCACGTCCTTCACGTGCGCGGCGTCGGTCTTGCCGATCGCATCGTTCGCGTCGATCTGGATTTCGGCGTGCAGGCCGTTGTGCTTGACCAGCACCGCCGACGGCGCGCTCGCGTCGCCCTGATAGCCGATGAATTGCGCCGGCGTCTTCAGGCCCGTGGTGCCGCTCTTCAGCGCGACGACCAGCTGGCCCCCTTCGACGCTATAGCGGGTCGCGTCCGCATGCGAGCCGTTCGCGAGCGGCGCGGCCTCGTCGAGGAACTTGCGCGCATACGCGATCACCGCGGCGCCGCGCACCGGGTTGAAGCCTTTCTGCTTTTCCGCGCCATTGCTTTCGGCAATTGCGTCGGTGCCGTACAGCGCGTCGTACAGGCTGCCCCAGCGCGCGTTCGCGGCGTTCAGCGCATAGCGCTCGTTCGACAGCGGCACGACCAGCTGCGGGCCGGCCTGTTCGGCGATTTCGCTGTCGACGTTCTCGGTCGTCGCCTTGACGCTCGCGGGCGCCGGCACGATGTAGCCGATCCCTTCGAGGAACGCGCGATACGCACGCAGATCGCGCACCGGACCCGGATTCGCGCGATGCCAGTTGTCGAGTTCGGTTTGCAGGCGGTCGCGCTCGGCGAGCAGCGCACGGTTTTTGGGCGCCAACTCGTGAACGAGGGCGTCGAAACCCGACCAGAAGGCGGCGCTGTCGATTCCGCTGCCGGGCAGGGCTTCGGTTTCAACGAACTGGTCGAGATTGGCGGCGACCTGCAGTCCGCCGCGCGGGTTCATCTGAGTCATCGACTGCTCCATCTGTTATGGGACCGATGAGGGGGCACCGGTCCGCGTTATGCCACGGATTGCCTTGCTGCGAGAGGGGTGCCGCAACGGCTGGTTGCGGCGGGTTTTGCTAAAGGGGTGCGGGGGCCGCCCGGTTGCTCGGCCGCTTAGCCGCGCTCAGCTATTGAGCGCCTGAATGCCGACTTTGGCGACCTGCGCGTCCTGCTCGGACTTGACGCCCGACACGCCGACCGCGCCGATCACCTGGCCGTCGACGACGACCGGCACGCCGCCTTCGAGCGTGCCGGCGAGCGGCGCGCTGAGAAACGCGGTGCGGCCGTTGTTGATCATGTCTTCGTAGACCTTGGTTTCGCGGCGGCCGAGCGCGGCGGTGCGGGCTTTCTCGGTGGCGATGTAGGCGGTGGACGGCGCCGCGCCATCGAGACGCAGCGATGCGAGCGGATGACCGCCGTCGTCGGCGATCACGATCGCGACGGCCCACTTGTTCTTCTCGGCTTCGGCGCGGGCGGCTTCGAGAATGCGGGTCGTTTCGGTGACGCTCAACACGGGTTTGCTCAGCATGATGTCTTCCTGTCCTGTCTTGTCTCGTTGATCTGGGGCTTGGCCGTTTCCAGCCAATGACCGCTCGTGCGACGCTGTCCCGTTCGGGCCGGCCCGTCCACGCTGCGAGAGGTGGAGCAAGCCGAGTGCGGCCGGGGGCGCGCGTTGGAACCGAAGATTCTACTGCCCCGCGCGCCGCTGCGAAACGGCGGCTTCCCCGGAGGCCCGCGCAGCCGCTGGCGGGCCTGCCGTGCAGCGCGCGGCGGCCGCGCCGACAGGTTGCGATATGTGTCGCCCGGTGGCGCCGAGCGTGCCGCCGGCCGACACCACAACGCCGCAACGCCGTGCGCGCAGCGCTTTACAATTGCGTTTCGACCAGAACATGCGTGCCGCGAGGCGCCCCCACCATGCCGACCATCAGCGAGCTTTTCGTCTACCCGATCAAATCCTGCGCGGGCATCGCGCTCAACGAGGCGCGCCTGCTGGCGACCGGCCTCGAATACGACCGCAACTGGATGATCACCGATCCGCACGGCGCGATGTACACGCAGCGCGCCTATCCGCGCATGGCGCTGATCAAGGTCGAACTCGGCGACGAAGATCTGGTGATCCGCGCGCCGGGCATGCGCGAGCTGCGCACGCCGCTCGACGCGGCCCGGCTCGCGCAAGCGCCGCGCGTCGAAACCTCGGTGTGGCGCGATGCGGCTTACGGGCTCGACACCGGCGACGAAACCGCCGCGTGGCTCAGCGAATTTCTCGACCTGCCGGCGCGGCTGTTGCGCTTCGATCCGCTGCGCGAGCGGATCGTCGATCGCGAGTACACGGAAAGCACCGGCGGCGCCACGACCTTTTTCGCCGACGGCTTTCCGCTGCTGGTGGTCGGCCAGGCATCGCTCGACGATCTGAACGCACGGCTGAACAGCAAGGGCGCGCCGTCGATTCCGATCGACCGGTTCCGGCCGAACATCGTGGTGGACGGGCTCGATGCGTATGAAGAGGATTTTGTGGAGACGCTGAGCGTGGCGGCCGGGACTGATGGTGCAAACGGTGTGAACGGCGCGAATAGCACGAACGGCGAGGCCGCCGTCGAGCTACGCCTCGTCAAGCTGTGCTCGCGCTGCCCGATGCCGACCGTCGATCAGGCCCGCGGCGCGCCCGATCCCGACTGGCCGAACGAGCCGACCGACACGATGCTCGGCTATCGCGCGAACGAGCGCTTCAATGGCGCGGTCACGTTCGGCAACAACGCGCTGATCGCGAGCGGCGCGGGCGCGTGGTTGCGGGTCGGGCAGGAGGTCGAGGCCGAGTTGGGGTTCGGGGATTGAGGTGACGGCGTTTCAATTCAAGCCGCGTACGCGATCGCTTCCGCCGGCTGCGCGTGCGCAGTTTCAGCATGCTGTTGGGCACTTTCGCCGACAGCATCGCCAACCAGAATCACCGCCGGGCTGCCGAATCCGGCGCTCATCGCATCGGCGGCCAGCCGGTCGAGCCGCGTGACCAGCCGCCGCTCATCGACGCCGCCCGCCCACTGCACGACCGCCGCCGGCGTCGCGGCCGGCAGATGCGCGAGCAACGCGGCCGCGATCTGCTCGATGCGCCGCATGCCCATATAGATCGCGAGCGTCGTGCGGGTTGCCGCGAGCGCGGCCCAGTCCGGCTCGCCGTGATCTTCGGTGTGCGCGGTGACAAAGCTCACGCCGTGACAATGCCGCCGATGCGTAAGCGACATCCCGAGCGAAGCCGCGGCCGCGAAACCCGACGAAATCCCATTGACGATATCGACCGCGATGCCCGCGTCGCGCAGCACCGCGATCTCTTCGCCGGCGCGGCCGAACAGCAGCGCTTCGCCGCCTTTCACGCGCACCACGTGCACACCCTTCAGCGCATAACGGCGCATCAAACGTTCGATGAACGCTTGCGGCGTCGAACGGCAGCCGCCGCGTTTGCCGACGCGGATCACCCGCGCTTGCGGCGCGAGCGTGACGATTTCCGGATTGGCGAGGTCGTCGAGCAGCACGACGTCGGCGGCGGCCAGCGCCTTGACCGCTTTTAGCGTCAGCAGGTCGAGGTCGCCTGGGCCGGCGCTCAGCAGTGTGACTT